>NZ_JBVHKD010000004.1:0-501828 GCF_055559695.1 Micromonospora sp. NPDC023869 | reverse complement strand
ACCCACCCGCCCACCCACCCACCCACCCACCCACCCACCCACCCTCCCACCCACCCACCCACCCACCCACCCACCCACCCACCCACCCACCCACCCACCCACCCACCCACCCACCCACCCACCCACCCACCCACCCCCGCCCCCCGCCCGTCCGCTGCGTTGATCAAGAGGTTTTGGCGCTAGTTGATCTCCGGGAGCGACCAAACCTCTTGATCAACGCAGCGGTGGGTGATCAACGCGGCGGTGGGTGATCAACGCGGCGGGACGGTCAGGGGGTGACTGTGGCGGGTTCGGCTATGCAGGCGGTGCCGATGCGGCGGAAACCGACGCGCAGGTAGACCCGGGCGATCTCTTCGCTGCCGGCGGAGAGGAAGACCAGGCCGGTGCCGTCGGCGAGTAGGGCGCGGGCCAGGGTGGCGGTGACCGCGGCGGCCAGGCCCCGACGGCGCGCGCTGGGCAGGGTGGCCACTCCGGCGATCTCGGCCACATCGCCGACCCGCATGGCCATCCCGCTGGCCAGCGCGCCCTCGGAGGGGGTCTCGGCCAGGGCGGAGAGTCGGCTGCCGTCGGCGATCCGGGCCCGTTCCTCGTCCAGGGCGGCGACGTCGAGGCCGATCATCGCGGCGTCGCGTTCGGCCGGGCCGCCGGCGCCTCGGCTGGTGCCGGGCGCGGCGAAGCCGACGGCCGCGACGGCCCGGCGAGCGGCCACGTCGGCGGCGAGGTCCGGCGCGGCGGCGGCCAGCATCCGCACCGGTACGTCGGTGTACGTCGCCGGGTCGCCGACGGCCTCCGGGTCGAGCACCATCAGCGGGGCTTCCAGTACGCCGAGTCCGGCCGAGCGGGCGACCGCGAGCAGGTCCGGGTTGATCTCGTGCACCCATTCCAGGGCCTCGGGCAGGCCGAGTTCCCGCTGTCGGTTGCGAACCGTCGTCAGGTCGGCCAGCGAGGGCGCTCGGTCGGCACCGAGGCGTGGACGGGCATAGAACGGCCATCCGGGGCCTTCGCGGACGAACAGCACACACCCGCCGTGTTCCTCCGCGCGGGCGACGTCGCGGGGCACCGCGTCGTAGAAGCGCTCCAGCCGATCCAGCAGGTCGGCGTACGGTCTATCCACCGCGCGAGACTACACGTCCCAGAGTCTGGACGGTGTGATCAATCTGCACTGGCCTTGCGTACCGCGCCCTAACGTAGACTCAATAGTCCGATACAGGGCCGACGTCGTCCCGACCATGATCCACGCCTGAGTGACGACAGGAGGCCCGGGTGGCCTTTGCGTACCCACACCACCCCCAGCCGGCACCGCGCGACGGCCAGGTAGCGTCCCCTGCCGGCCTGTACGACGCCGCCCACGAGCACGACGCGTGCGGTGTGGCATTCGTGGCGGACCTGCACGGCCGGCGCTCGCACACGGTGGTCGCCAGCGGTCTCGGCGCCCTGTGTCGGCTGGACCACCGAGGTGCCCGGGGCGCCGAACCGAACACCGGTGACGGCGCGGGCATCATGATCCAGGTTCCGGACGCCTTCCTGCGCGCGGTGGTCGACTTCCCGCTGCCTCCGGCCGGCGAGTACGCCACCGGCCTGGTCTTCTTCCCGGACGACGACGCCGCCGAGGCCCGCGCCCGTCAGGTGATCGAGAAGTACGCCCTGGTGGAGGGTGCCGAGCTGCTCGGCTGGCGGGACGTCCCGGTGGACGCCTCCGACCTCGGCGAGACGGCCCTGGCGGCGATGCCCCGGGTGCGGCAGCTGTTCCTCGCCGCGGACCGGCTGACCGACACCCCCGCCGGTCCGGCCGGCTCCCCGCTGCGCGGCATCGAGCTGGAGCGGGTCGCGTTCTGCGTCCGCAAGCAGGCCGAGCGTGAGTCGGCCGAGCGCGGCGTGCCGGCGTACTTCCCGTCGCTGTCCGGGCGGACCATGGTCTACAAGGGGATGCTCACCCCGGACCAGTTGCCCGCGTTCTATCCGGACCTGACCGACGAGCGGGTGGACAGCGCCATCGCGCTGGTGCACTCGCGCTTCTCCACGAACACGTTCCCGTCCTGGCCGCTGGCGCACCCGTACCGGTTCATCGCGCACAACGGTGAGATCAACACGATCCGCGGCAACCGGAACTGGATGCAGGCCCGCGAGGCACTGTTGCGGACGCCGGAGCTGTCCGGCAACATCCGCCGGGTCTTCCCGATCTGCACCCCGGCAGCCTCGGACTCGGCCAACTTTGACGAGGTCCTGGAGCTGCTGCACCTGGCCGGGCGCAGCCTGCCGCACGCGGTGCTGATGATGATTCCCGAGGCGTGGGAGAACGACCCGGACATGGCCGCCGACAAGCGCGCCTTCTACCGGTTCCACGCCAGCCTGATGGAGCCGTGGGACGGCCCGGCCTCGGTCGCCTTCACCGACGGCGAGATCGTCGGCGCGGTGCTCGACCGCAACGGGCTGCGTCCGGGCCGCTGGTGGCAGACCGCCGACGGACTCGTGGTGCTGGGCAGCGAGGCGGGCGTGCTCGACCTCGACCCGGCCACCGTGGTCGCCAAGGGCCGGCTCCAGCCCGGCAAGATGTTCCTGGTCGACACCACCGCCGGTCGGATCGTGCACGACGACGAGATCAAGACCGAGCTGGCCGCCGCCCAGCCGTATGCGGACTGGCTGCACGCCGGGCTGATCGAGATGGACGACCTGCCGCACCGCGAGCACGAGGTCTACACCCACGACTCGGTACGCCGTCGCCAGCAGACCTTCGGCTACACCGAGGAGGAGCTGAAGATCCTGCTCGCCCCGATGGCCCGCACCGGTGCGGAGCCGATCGGTTCGATGGGCACGGACACCCCGATCGCCCCGCTGTCCACCCGGCCACGGCTGCTCTACGACTACTTCCACCAGCTTTTCGCCCAGGTCACCAACCCGCCGCTGGACGCCATCCGCGAGGAACTGGTGACCAGCCTGGCGACGACCATCGGGCCGGAGGGCAACCTGCTCGACCCGGGCCCGGCGAGCTGTCGGCAGATCGTGCTGCCCTACCCGGTGATCGACAACGACGAGCTGGCCAAGCTCCTCTCCGTCGACGAGGACGGTGACCTGCCCGGCTTCAAGGCGGTCCGGGTCTCCGGGCTCTACCGGATCCGGGACGGCGGCGCCGGCATCAAGGCCCGGCTGACCGAGATCTGCCGGCACGTCTCCGAGGCGATCGAGGACGGCGTCCGCATCCTGGTGCTCTCCGACCGGGATTCCAACGCCGACCTCGCGCCGATCCCGTCCCTGCTGCTCACCGCCGCGGTGCACCAGCACCTGGTCCGGGAGCAGACGCGGACCCAGGTGGCGCTCATCGTGGAGTCCGGGGACTGCCGCGAGGTGCACCACGCGGCGGTGCTCATCGGCTACGGCGCGGCGGCGGTCAACCCGTACCTGGCCTTCGAGTCGGTGGAGGACATGATCTCCACCGGTTCGCTGACCGGGGTCGAGGCGCGTGCCGCGATCCGCAACTACGTCAAGGCGCTCGGCAAGGGCGTCCTGAAGATCATGTCCAAGATGGGCATCTCCACCGTGTCGTCGTACTGCGGGGCGCAGGTCTTCGAGGCGGTCGGCCTGGAGACCCGCCTGGTGCAGCGGTACTTCCGGGGCACGCCGAGCACGATCAGCGGCGTCGGGCTGGACGGCATCCACGCCGAGGTGGCCGCCCGGCACGCGCTGGCCTGGCCGCCGCCGGGCGCCGAGGCCGCCGCCGGGCTGCCGGTCGGCGGTGAGTACCAGTGGCGTCGCGAGGGCGAGCTGCACCTGTTCAACCCGGAGACGGTCTTCCTGCTCCAGCACGCCACCCGGACCCGGCAGTACGACGTGTTCCGCGCGTACACCACCAAGGTCGACGAGTTGGCCGCGAAGGCCGGGTCGCTGCGCGGGCTGTTCCGGCTGCGGACCGGCGACCGGACGCCGGTGCCGATCGAGGAGGTCGAGCCGGTCAGCGAGATCGTCAAGCGGTTCGCCACCGGTGCCATGTCGTACGGGTCGATCTCGGCGGAGTCGCACGAGACCCTGGCGATCGCGATGAACCGGCTCGGCGGCAAGTCCAACACCGGCGAGGGCGGCGAGGACGTCGAGCGCCTCTACGACCCGGCCCGCCGCTCGTCGGTCAAGCAGATCGCCAGTGGCCGCTTCGGCGTCACCAGCGAATACCTGGTCAACGCCGACGACCTCCAGATCAAGATGGCCCAGGGCGCCAAGCCCGGCGAGGGCGGTCAGCTGCCCGGCAACAAGGTGTGGCCGTGGATCGCCCGGACCCGGCACGCCACCCCCGGCGTCGGGTTGATCTCGCCGCCGCCGCACCACGACATCTATTCGATCGAGGACCTCGCCCAGCTCGTGCACGACCTCAAGTGCGTCAACCCGGCCGCCCGGGTGCACGTCAAGCTGGTCAGCGAGGTGGGTGTCGGCACGGTGGCCGCCGGGGTGGCCAAGCTCAAGGCCGACGTCATCCTGATCTCCGGTCACGACGGCGGCACCGGCGCCTCCCCGCTGAACTCGCTCAAGCACGCCGGCACCCCCTGGGAGCTGGGACTGGCCGAGGCACAGCAGACGCTGCTGCTCAACAAGCTGCGGGACCGGGTCACCGTGCAGGTCGACGGCCAGCTCAAGACCGGCCGGGACGTGGTGGTGGCGGCGCTGCTCGGTGCCGAGGAGTTCGGCTTCGCCACCGCGCCGCTGATCGTCTCCGGCTGCGTGATGATGCGCGTGTGTCACCTGGACACCTGCCCGGTCGGCATCGCCACGCAGAACCCGGTGCTGCGCGAGCGCTTCAACGGCAAGCCGGAGTTCGTGGAGAACTTCTTCCTCTTCCTCGCCGAGGAGATCCGCGGTTACCTGGCCGAGCTGGGCCTGCGCAGCATCGACGAGGCGATCGGCCGGACCGAGCTGCTCGACGTCGCGCCCGCCGTCGCGCACTGGAAGGCCGGTGGGGTCGACCTCGGTCGCGTACTGCACCTGCCGGAGCTGCCGGAGGGCGCCGCGCGCCGGGGCGTCCGGGCCCAGGACCACGGCCTGGAGCTGGCGCTGGACAACGAGCTGATCGCGCTGGCCGCCCCGGTGCTGGACGCGTCACCGGCCGACGGGACGCCGGTCGGTCCGGTCCGGGCCGAGGTGACGATCCGCAACGAGCACCGCAGCGTCGGCGCCATGCTGGGCGGCGAGGTGACCCGCCGGTACGGCGGTGCCGGGCTGCCCGCCGACACCGTCGAGTTCACGCTGCGCGGCACGGCCGGGCAGTCGTTCGGCGCGTTCCTGCCGCGCGGGGTCACCATGCGGCTGCACGGCGACGCCAACGACTACGTCGGCAAGGGCCTCTCCGGCGGGCGGCTGGTCGTCCGGCCGGCCGCGTCGGCGCCGTTCGTCGGCACCGGTGCCGAGGCCGGCCGGCGTGCCGAGGACCAGATCATCGCCGGCAACACCATCCTGTACGGCGCCACCGAGGGCGAGGTGTTCCTGCGTGGCCGGGTGGGGGAGCGGTTCGCGGTGCGCAACTCCGGCGCAGTGGCCGTCGTCGAGGGCGTCGGCGACCACGGCTGCGAGTACATGACCGGCGGCACGGTGGTGGTGCTCGGCCCGACCGGGCGCAACTTCGCGGCCGGCATGTCCGGCGGCACCGCGTTCGTCTGGAACCTCGACCGGCGGCGGGTCAACACCGAGCTGGTCGACCTCGCCGCCCCCGGCGAGCAGGAGCGGGTCCGGCTGCACGAGCTGGTGCAGCGGCACTTCGCGGAGACCGACTCGGCGGTCGCCGAGGCGCTGCTCAAGCGCTGGCCGGAGGCGGTGGAGGAGTTCACCGCCGTGGTACCCCGGGACTACCGCCGGGTGATGGAGATCATGCGGGCCGCCGAAGCCGCCGGCCAGAACGTCGACGACGCGGTGATGAGTGCGCTCGCACCGACCGCGCAGCCGCCCCAGGCGGCACCCACGTCGATGCCGGTTCCGTCCGCGTCGCGGGCGATCGCCCAGGAGGTGGCTCGTGCCTGACCCGAACGGTTTCCTGCGCTACCCCCGGCGGATGCCGGCGCGTCGGCCGGTACCGGTGCGGATCAGCGACTGGCGCGAGGTCTATCCGCCCGCCGGTGAGGAGCTGATCCGCGAGCAGGCCACCCGGTGCATGGACTGCGGCATTCCGTTCTGCCACAGCGACACCGCCGGCTGTCCGCTGGGTAACCGCATCCCGGACTGGAACGACCTGGTCCGCACCGGCAACTGGGACGCGGCGGTGGAGTCGTTGCACGCCACCAACAACTTCCCCGAGTTCACCGGCCGGCTCTGCCCGGCACCCTGCGAGTCGGCCTGCGTGCTCGGCATCGGCGGGGGCGCCCCGGTGACCATCAAGCAGGTCGAGGTGGAGATCGCCGACGCCGCGGTGGCCCGAGGGCTGACCCCGCAGCCGAGTCCGACCCCGTCCGGGCGGTCGGTGGCGGTGGTCGGCTCCGGCCCGGCCGGGCTGGCCGCCGCGCAGCAACTCGCCCGTGCCGGGCACGCCGTCACCGTGTACGAGCGCGACGACACCCCGGGCGGCCTGTTGCGGTACGGCATCCCCGACTTCAAGCTGGAGAAGCGGCACATCGACGCCCGGCTGGCGCAGTTGACCGCCGAGGGCGTGGTGTTCCGGACCGGCGTGAACGTCGGCGTCGACGTCACCGCCGCGCAGCTCCGCGCCCAGCACGACGCGGTGCTGCTGGCCTGCGGGGCGTTGCAGGGCCGGGACACCGACACCGTGGGCCGGCAGCTGCGCGGGGTGCACCAGGCGATGGCGCACCTGGTCGCCGCCAACCGGGTGGTCGCCGCGGCCGGCGCGGGCCGTCCCGCGCTGGCCACCCTGCCGGACGGTACGCCGATCGACGCGGCCGGCAAGCACGTGGTCATCATCGGTGGTGGCGACACTGCGGCCGACTGCCTCGGGGTGGCCCACCGGCAGGGCGCGGCCGGCGTACACCAGCTCGACCTGTACCCGCGACCGCCGCAGGCCCGCGACGAGGAGCGCGACCCGTGGCCGACCTGGCCGTGGGTGCTGCGCGAGTACGCGGCGCACGAGGAGGGCGGCGAGCGCGTCTTCGCGGTCGCGGTGCAGGAGTTCGTCGACGACGGCACCGGCGCGGTCCGTGCCGTGCGGATCGCCGAGGTGACCGTCGAGAAGCGGGACGGCCGGCGCATCGTCACCACTGTCCCGGGGACCGAACGGGAGTTGCCCGCCGACCTGGTGCTGCTGGCCATCGGCTTCGAGGGCACCGAGGTGCAGCCGCTGCTGACCCAGTTCGGGGTGACCCGCAACGCGCGGGGCGCGATCGACTCGCGGGGTGACTGGCAGACCGAGGCCGACGGGGTCTTCGTCGCCGGTGACATGCACCGGGGCGCGTCGCTGATCGTCTGGGCCATCGCCGAGGGCCGGGCCGCCGCCGCCGCGATCCACGAGTACCTCGGTGGCGTCGGCACCCTCCCGGCACCCGTGCACGCCACGTCCCAACCCCTCGCTGTGTAAGGAAGGGCCCCCTGTTAACGCCTCGTGCATAGCAGGGGACCCCTCCTAACAACCGCACACACGCCCGGCCGCGATCGGCCGGGCGTGTCGCGTCTGCGGAGTGCGGGCTATTCACTTCATCTGCATGTTTCGATAGCATTACCGGCTAGTAACAACCCCTGGCCACGCGCGCGGTCCACGGGCTCCACCACCACCCTCTGTGGAGGTCCGTCATGTCCCACCGTCCGCTGGCCCGTGCCCTCGCCACGCTGGTCGCCCTCGCCACCGCCACCCTCGGCGCGTTGGCCGTCCCCACCGCCGCCCAGGCCGCCGCACCCGTGCACTACGTCGCGCTCGGCGACTCGTACTCTTCCGGCGTCGGCGCCGGCCCGTACGACCTGTCCACCTGCCTACGCAGCCAGAAGTCGTACGCGCCACTGTGGGCCGCCGCCAACGCGGTGGCCAGCTTCCGCTTCCCGGCCTGCGGCGGCGCGGTCACCGCCGACGTGCTCGCCAACCAACTCGGCGCGCTCAGCGCCACCACCACGATGGTCACCATCACCGTCGGCGGCAACGACGCCGGATTCGCCGACGTGATGACCAGTTGCCGGTTCGGCAGCACCTCCACCTGCACCAGCGCGGTCAACGAGGCCAAGGCGTTCGCCACCGGCACCCTGCCGGCCCGGCTGGACCGCACCTACGCCGCGATCCGCGAGCGCGCTCCGAACGCACGGCTGATCGTGCTCGGCTACCCGCGTCTGTTCGAGACCCGGTCCTGCGGGCTGCTGGCGATGAGCACCTACAAGCGCACCATCCTCAACGAGGCGGCCGACGTCCTCGCCGAGGTGACCGCCGACCGGGCGGCCGCGGCCGGCGCCACCTTCGCCGATACCCGGCCCACCTTCGCCGGCCACGGGGTCTGCGGCGCCCAGCCGTGGATCCGCGACGTCACGGGCGTCATCGAGGCGTACCACCCCAACGCCGACGGCTACCGGTACGGGTACCTGCCGGCGCTCAACGCGGTCACCGGCTGACCGCTCGCGATGTTAGGAAGGGTCCCCTGCTATACACGAGGCGTTAGCAGGGGACCCTTCCTTTCACCACACGCCCGAGCGCGACGGGACCGTGCCCGGATCGCCGCTGTCCGTTAGGGTTTCAGCGGACCAGGCGGCCGTCGGCGGAGGGGCACACGTTGGGCAGGCTCGCGTCGGCGTACGGGCAGGCGATGGCCGCCCACCGGGCCGCCCAGGCCCACCTCGACTCCGCCCGTGACGCGCTGCGCGGCGCGGTGCCGGTCACCCCGGCGGCCGACACCGACCTGGTGGCCCGGCTGGCCCGGGTCGGCACGGCGTTGGCCACCCCGACCCCGGGTACGCCCCTGGTGCACCAGCCCGTGCCGGTACGCGTCGGCGAAGCGGTCGTCGCCGGTGGCGGATTCCCGGTGCTGCTGCCGCTCGGTGCCGGGCACCATCTGGCGGTCGACACCGACGCCCGTGACCCGGCCGTGGCCGCCCTGCTGCGGGCACTCGTGCTGCGGTTGCTGGCCACCGCCGCGCCCGGCGGCGTCCGGGTCGCCGGGCTGGACACGGCCGCTCTCGGTGCCACCTTCGGACCACTGCGGCCCCTGGCCGACGCCGGAGTGATCGACCCACCGGCCACCACCGACGCCGATGTCACCGCCCTGCTCGACGCCGCCGAACAGCACGCCCGGGACGCGCGTCGCGCCGACCGGCCCGACCAGGAACTCCTGCTGGTGGTCGCCGCGTCCGTCCCGTCGCCCCGCGAGGCGGCCCGGCTCGCCGCGCTCACCCACGCCGGGCCCGCCGCAGCGGTCTGCGTCCTGCTGGCCGGCTGGCCGGCGACCGGCCCGGGGGAGTCCGCGCCACCCCTGGGCCACACCACCGTGGTGCGGCTGGCCGGCGACCAGACCCGGGTCGGTGACCCGCCCGGAACGCCGTTCAGCGCCGACGGCAGCGGGCTGAGCGTCCCGGTGCGTCTGGACGGCGACGCGCCGCCGGCCTCGGTCGCCGCCCTCGCCACCCACCTCGGCGACGCCGCCCGGCGCGGTGCGGCGGTCAGCTTCGCCGACCTGCTGCCCGGGCAGCGCTGGACCGCCTCCGCCCGCGCCGGCCTGCGTACCGTGGTGGGCCGCGCCGGCCGCGACCCGTTCAGCATGGCCTTCGACGACGCCACCCCGCACTGGCTGGTCGGCGGACGCACCGGCGCCGGCAAGACGGTCTTCCTGCTCGACGTGCTCTACGGCCTGGCCGCCCGCTACTCGCCGGCCGAGTTGCAGCTCTACCTCCTCGACTTCAAGGAGGGGGTGAGCTTCACCGAGTTCGTCCCCACCGGACACGACCCGTCGTGGTTGCCGCACGCCCGTGCCGTCGGCATCGAGAGCGACCGCGAGTACGGCGTGGCCGTACTCCGCGAGCTGCGCCGCGAACTGCACCGGCGGGCCACCGCACTCAAACGCCACGGCGTCACCAAGCTCGCCGATCTGCCCGCCGACACGCCGGTGCCCCGGATCGTCGCCGTGATCGACGAGTTCCAGGTGCTGCTCGCCGCCAACGACCCGCTCGCCCGCGAATCGGTGGACCTGCTGGAGGAATTGGCCCGCAAGGGCCGCTCGTACGGCGTACACCTGGTGCTCGCCAGCCAGAGCACGACGGGGATCGAGGCCCTCTACGGGCGGGCCGAGGCGGTCTTCGGTCAGTTCGCGCTGCGGGTGGCGCTGGCCGGCGGCGGGGGAGTGCTCGACCAGCTCAACGATGCGGCGGCGACCCTGCCGGTCGGCTCGGCCGTAGTCAACACCGCCGCCGGCGCGCCCGGCGCGAACACCGTGATCCGGTTCCCCGACGCGCACGCCGCCGGTGGCGAGTTGACCCGGCTGCGGCACGACCTGTGGCAGGCCCGTCCGCCCGGCGCGCGCCCGCCTTCGGTGTTCCGGGGGTACGACACCGCCCACGTCGAGGCCGACGCCACCTTCACCGGTCTACGCCCCGGCGGGCGGCGTCCCCTGGCGCTGGTCGGCCGGACGGTCGACGTGGACGGCACCACCGCCATGTTCATCATGGACACCGCCCCCGGCCGACACCTGGCCGTGGTGGGCACCTCGGCCACCGGTGCCGAGGTGCTGCGCGCCGCGACCCTGAGCCTCGCCCGGCAGCACACCCCCGGCGAGGCGACCTTCCTGCTCGCCCCGCTGGTCGCCGCCGCCGACTCGGCCGCCGACGACACCGCCGCCGAACTCACCGCCGCCGGGCACCCGGTGCAGCGGCTGGACACCGCCGCCCTGCGCGCCAGGATCGGCGCCCTCGGGGCCGCCACTCCCGACGCCGGGACGTCCGATCCCGGCGTGCCCGGGGCCGGCGGGCCCGACCCGTCTGCGCCGTCCGGTGGACCGGTCGCTGCGGCGCGTACCTATCTGGTGGTGTTCGGGGTGGACGCCGCCGCCGGACGGCTCGCCGAGACCGATCCGGCGACCTTCCGCTCCGGCCACGACGACCTGCGGACCCTGCTGCGCCAGGGCCCCGGCCACGGGGTACACCTGCTCGGCTGGTGGCGTGGCCTGCGTCGACTCGCCGACGACCTCGGCGGCACCCAGAACCGCGACGACGTGGCCTGCCTGGTCGCGTTGAACGTGCCCGGCGCCGACCTCGGTCTGCACCTCGGCGTGCACGACCTCGCGTACACGCCCCGGGCCGACCGGGCGCTGCTGGTGGACCGGCACGACCAGCGGGTCCGGTTGATCGTGCCGTTCGCCCGGGACGGGCACACCCCCGACGGGCAGGAGTGAGGCGTGTCCAGCTTCGACGAGTACGCCGCGCTGCTGCGGCACCTCTCCGCACAGCAGCGCGCCGGTGAACAGGACACCGCCGCCAAGACCGAACGACACCGTCACCTCGGTGCCACCGTGGACTACCTGCACCGACGCCTGCTCGCCCAGGGCCAGCGCCTCGACCACCTCGGCCGCACCATCGGCGTGGACCCGGGCACCGCGGTCCCGCCGCCGGGCTTCCCGCCCGGGTCCGGCCCGCCGATGCCCCCGGGTGCCGCGCAGGTGTCGGGTGTGCCGGTCTCCGGTTCGCCCGATTCCGGGCCGTCGGGCGGCACGTCGGCCTTCGGCACGCCGGGTGCCGGGTTGGTCTCGGGGATGCCCGAGCCGCCGGCTGCCGCCGGTCACCAGCCGGTGTCCGGGGGACCGTCGGGGTCGCCGGGGCAGACGGACCGGGCGTTGCCGGTGGCGGTGAGCGCGACGGAGGCGGGGGTGCCGGCCCAGCGGGCCGGAACGGTCGACCCGGCCACGGAGCTGGAGTTGGCGCGGCGCTGGGCGGACGAGGCGGACAGGTACGCCCAGCAGGCCGAGATGCTGGCCCAGCGGCCGGTGCTGCTGCCGGGCTGGTCGCCGATGGCTCGGGCGGTCGCCGTGTACCTCGGCTTCTCCGGTGTCGCCGTGGTGCTGATGCTGGTGATGGTGCTCGCCTCCGGCGTCGGTGCGGTCGGCTTCGGCACCCTGATCGCCTGGATGTGCGCCGGTCTGCCCGCAGCGGCCCTGATCGGCGCCTGGCTGGTGCTCGGCAAGTGGGGGCGGCCCGCCAGCGGTGCCGCCACACCGCCCCGGTACCCGCTGCTGGGCTTCCTGCTCTGCTTCCTCGCCGTGCCGCTCGCCTACTGCGGCTACCTGCTGCTGTTCCGCGCGCTGCGCTGACCCGGCCCCTGCGTGTGGTCCGGCGTCCGCCAGGCCCACTGCGCGATCGATTGCGGGCGGCGCGGTGGGAACTGTGCTGCGGGCGCTATCGAGCTGAGCGCAGCGACGGATCGCTGGCGGGGCGAGTCGGCGTCGCAGGCCCGACGGACATGACGGGGCGCCTCGCGACTCGTCTTCTTCGAGGTGGGTAGATCTGTTGTCGTCCCAGCGACAACAGATCTACCCACCTCTCAGTGAACCGGGTGCGCGGTGCGGGTGGTCGCGGTGTGGGGACGGATCTCGTACGCTCCTGTGTGGTCGCGGGGGCGGTCGAGCCGGGGAGGGCATGTGAGCGCAGCGGAGATGATCGCCCGGTTGGCGGCAGCCGCGCAGAAGCTGGATGAGGCGAAGGCGAAGACGGCCGCCGCCGCCCAGGATGCTGCCGAGGCGCGGCAACTCGTCGCGGGCGCGTTGCAGGGCGTGGCCGCCGGTCCGCTGATCGGGATGATCGACTCGTACCGGCAGGCGCTCGCGCAGGCCGCCGAGGGCGGTGGCCCGGCCCGGCAGCACGTCCAGGAGACGATCACCAAGGTACGCGCGCTGGGCAACTGACCGGGGCGATCAAGGAGGTGGCGGGTGGACCGCGACGGCGGGACGGTGGACGGGTTCCACATCGGGCACGTGCCGCCCGGTGTCGGCGACGAGGTGTCGGACTTCGCCAGCGAGTGGGAGGGCGTGGGCCTCACCAGCCGGTTCTGGGAGCGGCCGACGGCCGACGGCCACCAGGTGGACCTGCGCGTCCACGTGCTGCGAGGTGAGCGCCTCGCCGACCTCGACGCGGTACGCGACTTCCTCGCCGAGTATCACGAGCGTGATCCGGCGCAGTGGCGGCTGACCGAGTTCGCGCACGAGGACGGCCCGGGGCTGACCGACGATGCGCAGGCGTTCTGGCTGGTCGAACCCGGTGTCGCCGTCACCGTGCTGACGACCCCGGAGTTCGCCGAGGCGCTCGCGGCGACCGCGCTGGCCCTACGCGTCGCCCCCGACGACGTGACGTGACCGCCGGGGCGGCCGGGCCGCACGTGCTCACCGCAGCCAGCGGACGTGGGCTCCGACGAGCCGGATCACCTGTCGCCAGGCACGGTTGACGGGCCCAGACTGGAGTTGGCCGAGCTGGCGACGTGCCTTCCACCCGCTGAGCGGCCGGTCCGCCACGCGCATCAGATCGTCGAGTTCGTCAAGCGGCGAGCCCACGCGTAACAGGCGGCGTACGTCGTCCCACTCGAACGCCTCCGCGAGTTCCAGGACGAGGTCGCGGTGGCCGATGAACAGACGCGGCACCCATTCGGTGATCGGGAACCTCAGGTTGTAGACGATCAGGTCGAAGTCGTACGACTGCTCGTCGTCGTCGCGCATCCCCGTCCGGAGCGCCCAGTTCATGAAGTCGTCCCAACCGGGTACGGCGGCCAGTTCGTGGGCTCCGGGCTCGGTCAGATACCGCTGCAACGATTCCGGTGACCGGAACAGGAGCAGGTCACCGTCGGCACCGAGGAAGAGGGCCTGCTCTTTCTGGTCGTCGACGTACGCCCGGAGTGTGTACCCTTCCTCGCCGTTCGGCAGCGACACGGTGATCGGCCGGATGGCCGGTGACTTCGGTAGTGCCGCCGGGTCGTACGACGGATGTGTCCACCGTGCCGAGGGATGCTGGCGTTCGCGGGCCTCCCGTTCGCGTTCCTTCCGTTCCCGCTCGCGCGTCTCGCGATCGCGGGCCTCGCGTTCCTCGGCCTCGCGCTCGCGCGCCTCCCGTTCCTCGGTGGCACGCCTACGGGCCTCGCGTTCCCGCATGTCCCGTTCGTAGGCGTCGCGCTCCCGTGTGCGCCGCTCCTGTTCCTGCTCGAAGGTCTCGCGCTGACCGGTCCCGCCACCACCGCCGTTTCCGCCACCACTGCTGGTCCGGCCACCACTGCTGGTCTGCTCTCCGCGGCTGTCCCGACCATGACCGTCGAGGAGCAGTTTGTACGCGGCGTTGATCTGCTGCATCTGCCGGGTCGCCTCGGCGCGGACATTCTCCGGACTCGACTGGTGCCGGTCCGGGTGCCAGACCTGCACGAGAATGCGATAGCGCTCCCGAATCTGTGCCGGCGTCGAATGCCGGGTGACGCCGAGGAGGAGGTACGGATCCTGGCCGTCAGGAGACATGTGTTCGCCGGTCTTCACGAGTGCGGAGCGTTGGCTGCGGCGATGGTAACAGTGTCCGTCGATTCGCGCGGTCGTCGAATCGCCTGCGCCCCACCGTGCAGGAGCGTGGCACTGTAGCTGCTCGACACGCCGGGCCGGCGCCAGCTGCACTGCCACGATCCGGGCCGATGGGCACGCGTCGTGGTCACGCGGGCCGGACGGCGACCGCTGAGGACCTGGCGCCGCTGGCCTTCGCGGGCCACGCGCACTTCACCGCCATGCAGGTACGCGGGGGACAGGTGCGAGGCCTCGACCTGCACCTGGAACGGCTGCGGTCCGCCTCGGCGCAGATGTTCGGTCGGGTGGTGCCCGACGACCGGGTCCGTGCCCACCTGCGGGCGGCGCTGGCGCAGAGCCCGGACGATGTCTCGCTGCTGGCCACCGTGTACTCGTCGGCAGGCGAGTTCACCCTGCCCGCTCCGGACGACGAGCTGGCGGTGCTGGTCCGGACCGGGCCGGCGGCATCCGGGCCGCCGGGCCCGCTGACGCTGGCGACGGTCGAGTACGAACGGGTCCTCCCGGAGGTGAAACACGTCGGCGAGGTGGCCAAGACGCATCTTCTCCGTCAGGCCGTGGCCCGAGGTGCCGACGACGCCGCTTTCGTCGACCGGCGGGGCCGGTTGAGTGAGGGGACGATCTGGAACCTGGCCTTCTGGGACGGTACGTCGGTGGTGTGGCCCGACGCGGAGATGCTCGGCGGGACCACGATGGGCATCGTCCGCCGCCAGGTGGACCGCCTCGGCGTCCCGCAGCGCGTGCAGGAGGTCACCGTCGCCGACCTGCCGGGCATGGCGGGGTGCGTGGTGATGAACTCGTGGACGCCGGGCGTGGCGGTGCACCGGATCGACGCGGTGCCGCTGCCCGACGCGCCGTCCTTCCTGTCCCTGCTGCACCGGGCCTACCGGGCCGAACCGCTCACCTCCCCGTGAGGAAGGGGCATGACGAACGGGGTCCTGCTCACCGGCGACGGCGACGGCGACGGCGATGGCGTCGGGGGTGGGGCGGGGGCGGGTGGGGGAGTCCAGGCCGAACTGCTCGGCCCGGTTCACGGGTCGGTGAGCAGCAGCCAGTCGTCGTCCAGGGGCGCGACCGTGGTGCCGTCGGGCCAGACGTGGGCGGCGGACGTCGTCGCGCGGGCCCGGTCGACCCGGGGGCGGTGGGCCAGCGTGGCGGACTCGAAGCTGACCGGGCCGTGGAAGCGGGCACGACCGAAGTTCGCCGTGCCGGGGAAGTGGGCGCCGGTGAACCAGACATCGGCGGCGAACTCGGTCCAGCGGAACAGGGCCAGGTCGGCGAAGTGGGCGCTCCGGAAATCGACGTGGCCGCCGAAGGCAGTGTGCTCCATGGACAGTCCGCCGAGGAACGACGCCTGGGGGAAGAACGCGCTGCCGCCGAACGTGGCGTGGTCGAAGGTGACCGACCGGCGGAACGTGGCGCCGCGCCAGGAGGTCTCGCCGAGTGTGGCGTGCCGGGCGGTGACCCGCCCGCCGAACTCGGCGTCGTCGGCGTACAGCCCACCGGTGACCCGGGCGTCGTCCAGCACGATCTCCGCGTCGCCGGTGACCGCGTCCAGCACCAGCTCGTCGAAGGTGGCCGCGAGCACCAGCCGACCACCGAGCCGGGCACCGCGTAACCGGGTGACGCCGGTGCACGTCGCACCGGTCAGGTCGGCGTCGTCGAGGATGCACCCGGACGCGTCGAGGTCGTGCAGGCGGGCGCCGGTCAGGTCCAGCCGCATACCGGGCCAGAACGCGTCGCCGTCCGCGCGCAGGTGCGCGGTCACCACCCGCTGCGCGGTACGGCGTACCTCCGACTCGCGCGCGTCGTCGTCCGGCGGCGGCATCCGCAGGTACGCGCAGAGCACCGCCACGATGGTCGGGCGCTGTGCCGGGTTGTCCTGACCGAGGCGTTCCAGGGCGTGCAGTCCACCGAGGCGTACCGCCGCGTTGTCGTTGCCGAGCAGCTCCACGGCCCGGGTGTACAGCTCGGTGAGTCGGCGCTCGGCGGCGTCGTACGCGGCGGCGTCGGCCTGACTCTCCTGGTGCCGCTGCCCGGCCTCGGCGACCGCCTCGACGTGCGCCTGCACCCGGTCGCGGTGTTCCTGGTCCCGGGCGGCGACGGTCTCCTGGTGTCGTTGCGCCCGCTCGCTGATCCACTGTCGGCGGGCGGCGAGCAACAGGGCCAGCCCGCCGCCGGTGCCGGCGACCACGGTCAGTCCGGTGCGGATCGCGTCGATGCGCAGGCCGGCTCGGGTGTCCGGGGCAGCGGCCCGGTCGGCCTCACCGAGCAGCCAGTCCAGCACCCACCAGCCGAGCAGGGCGGCCACAAGCAGCCCGATCAGGATCAGCCACCAGGGCATGACCCGGAGACGCTCGTCGGGGGGCGAGGTGCCGCGCACGGCTCACAGCATGCCATCGAATCGCGCCGCCCGCCGGTGCCGCCCGTCTGGGGTTGCGGCGGAACCTCCGGCACGGTACGCCATGCGTACGCAGATCCGCCGATGTCTCCGGGGGCCCACCCGGCGGCGGTCTGGAAGTCGAGGATGGAATGGAATTCTTGACCAGTCCCGAGCTGTGGATCGCGTTCGCGACCCTGCTCCTGCTGGAGATCGTGCTGGGCATCGACAACGTCGTGTTCATCTCGATCCTGTCCGGCCGGTTGCCTGAGCATCAGCAGGCCCGCGCCCGGATGATCGGCATCTCGCTCGCCCTGATCACCCGTCTGATCCTGCTGGCCTCGTTGTCCTGGATCATCGGCCTGACCGCTCCGCTGTTCACCGTGCTCGGACAGGAGATCTCCGGGCGGGACCTGATCCTGCTGCTCGGCGGGTTGTTCCTGGTCGGCAAGGCGACGTACGAGATCCACGAGCACCTGGAGGGATCCGACCACGCCAAGTCGGGCAAGAAGGCCGCCTCGTTCGGTGTGGTCATCGCGCAGATCCTGGTGCTGGACGTGGTCTTCTCGCTCGACTCGGTGATCACCGCGGTCGGCATGGTCGACGAACTCGCCATCATGGTGGCCGCCGTGGTGATCGCAATGATCATCATGTTGGTCTCGGTCAATGCGGTGAGCACCTTCGTCAACCAGCATCCGACGGTCAAGATGCTCGCCCTGTCGTTCCTGCTGATCATCGGTGCCAGCCTGATCGCGGAGGGCCTCGACCAGCACATCCCGAAGGGCTACGTGTACGGCCCGATCGCCTTCTCGATCTTCGTGGAGTTCCTCAACCTGCGGGTCCGGTCGCGTCAGCGACGCCGTCAGGAGAACCAGCCGGTGCAACTGCACCCGACGTACGTCAAGAACGGTCAGGCGCGGCCCGAGGCCGAGCCCGAGCCGGAGAAGACCCCGGCCGGCTGACCCGCGTACCAACTCGGACGCCGCACACACCCGGTCGGTGCGTGCGGCGTCCGCCGTCCGGCGGTGTGCCCCGCTCTCCGCGGTGTTCGTGCGGTGGCGACGAAGAGATCGCTACCCGCGCGTAACTTTTCATTGACGTTTCCGGATTGTGGCCCGCATCATCGAGGCACGGTCGATCGGACACCCCCACCGCCTCCACCCGGCAACCCCGGGATCCCCCTTGGGAGGTGCAGCGATGCTGCTCCGAAAGGCTGTCCCCGTCCTGGCCCTCGCCCTCACCGCCGTGCTGACGTTCCCCGCCGCAGCCGCCGCCCGCACCGTCCCCGACGGTTCGGCGACACCGGCGGACGCGACCGCCACCACCGTCTCCGGAGCCGCCAGGCCCACCGGCGTCACTCCCGTAAGCGCTGCCTCGGTCGGTGCCGTCTCCGAGGACCCCGTCCCCGCCGCCGCCGACGGACTGCGGGCCCTCGCCGGGGCCAACCCGGTCATCGTCGTCGGCGGGCTCAGCGGTTTCGCCGCCGTCTACGAACCGCTCGCCGCGCGACTGCGCGCCGACGGGTACCGCGTCTGGATCTATCCGCTGCCGAACCTCGGGCTCGGCGACATCACCGCGTCCGCCGGAAGCCTGCGCAGTTTCGTCAGCCAGGTCCGCGCCGGCACCGGCGCGGCAAAGGTCGACCTGGTCGCCCACTCCGAAGGCGGCCTGGTCAGCCGCTACTACATCAAGAACCTGGGCGGCGGGGACGCCGTCGGACGCTACGTCAGCCTGGGCACCCCGCAGTACGGCACGTACGTCGCCAACATCGTGGCCTTCCTCGGCCTGGGCAGTTGTGCGGGAGTGGTCGCCTGCCAGCAGATGACGATCGGCTCGCCGTTCCTCGCCGCCCTCAACGCCGGTGACGACACCCCCGGCCAGGTCCGCTGGACCACCGTGCGTACCTGGCAGGACGAGTTGGTCCGCCCGGTCGACAACGCCACGCTGGCCGACGGGGCGACGAACGTGCTGATCCAGTCCAGGTGTCCGCTCCGCGTCGTCGGGCACCTCGGTCTGGTGGCCGACGGCACCACGTACTCCGTGATCCGCCAAGCCCTCCGCGACCAACCCGTCAACCCCGCCTGCCTGGCCCTCTGACATTCTCCGCTCGTCCCGCCCGCGCGGGCGGGACGAGCGGAGCCGGGTCAGGTGGCGGTGGAGAGGGACTCGTACTCGGCGTCGGTCAGCTCTATGGTGGCGGCGGCGACGTTCTCCTCCAGGTGGGCCACCGACGACGTGCCGGGGATCGGCAGCATCACCGGCGAGCGGCGCAGCAGCCAGGCGAGCGCGAGCTGGGCGGGCGTCGCGCCGTGCTCGGTGGAGATGGCGTCCAGCGGTCCGCCGGGGCGGGCCAGCTCGCCGGTGGCGATCGGGAACCACGGGATGAACGCGATGTCGTTCGTCTCGCAGTAGGTCAGCACCTCCTCGGCGCTGCGGTCGGCCACGTTGTAGAGGTTCTGCACCGAGACGATCGGCGCGATCCGGCGGGCCGCCTCGACCTGCGCGACGCTTACCTCGGAGAGCCCGATGTGCTGGATCTTGCCCTCCTGGCGCAGCAGGACCAGCTCGCCGAGCTGGTCCTCCAGCGGCACCTTCGCGTCGATGCGGTGCAACTGGTAGAGCCCGATGCTCTCCAGGCCCAGGTGGCGCAGGCTCAGCTCGCACTGCTGGCGCAGATACTCCGGTCGACCCACCGGGCGCCACACGCCCGGGCCGCCGCGGGTGAGGCCGGCCTTGGTCGCGATGACCAGATCGTCGGCGTACGGGTGCAGCGCCTCCTTGATCAACAGCTCTGAGACGAACGGTCCGTACGAGTCGGCGGTGTCGATGAAGGTGACGCCCAGCTCGTACGCCCGGCGCAGCACCCGGACCGCCTCGGCCGGGTCCTTCGGGTCACCCCAGACGCCCGGGCCGGTGATCTGCATGGCCCCGTAGCCGAGCCGGTCGACGGTCAGCTCACCGCCGATGCGGTAGGTGCCGGAGGACTTCGCGGGTCGCGGGTCGGTCTCGCTCGCCATTCGTCGTTCCCATCGTGTCGTTCGCCGGTGACCGGCGCTGGTCGCCCTGGGATACACCTTTCCCCTGGTGCGGCGGATACACCGCCGCGAGCGGGTATCCGATCGTGGCCCGTCCCGACCATGTTGATCAACCGGCACGGCCGGGTGGAATCCGATGAGCTGCCGGTGCGGGTCACCGGTGGCGTGAGACGCTCGGGAGTACCGCCGTGCGTGCCGCCGCAGCGCGCGGGTGAGCTGCGGAAAGGAACGTGATGGCAGGAGAGCCGCGGGTGGACTTCGCGCTCGACACGTTCGAGTGCATCGTGCTGTATCCGGGTGCCGCCGGGCGGGCGTTGCCGGCCGAGACCATCCAGCGTCTCCAGGCCGAGCACGCCGAGCACATGGCGGCGTTGCAGCGCCGGGGGATCATCCTGGTGGCCGGCGCGGTGGACGGCAACGACGCCCGGGAACCGGACCCGCCGCTCGGATTCGGGCTGGCGCGCACCGGCTCCGTGGACGACGTACGCAGCGTGATGGAGGCCGACCCGGCCGTGCAGGCCGAGCTCTACCGGGTGGACGTGATGACCTTCCTCTGCCCGGCGGGCTCGTTGGAGTTTCCGCTGGCCAAGACAGAAAGCTGAGGCGGGGACGGGATTCGGCGGACGATCTTCGTGCAGTGATGTCGCGAGCACCCTCGGTCACTGAAGTGGAGCGCCTCGTCGCCCATTGGTGTCAGGGGCGTACCATTCCGGCGCGCGGTCGCTGTTGCCCGCCGTTGACGTCCGGTGCGGCTTCGCCCGCCGGCTGCGCGCGTACGGCGCGCAGCGTTGGACATTCGTTCCGCCATGCGCAAGGGGTCGGCCCGTGGTCCGACCTGGAGGAGAGACTAGCCTGATGGGCGTGACACGCCGCGCGAAGATCGTCTGCACTCTTGGCCCCGCCACCTCGTCGCCCGAGCGCATCCGTGGGCTCGTCGAGGCCGGCATGAATGTGGCGAGGCTCAACTTCAGCCACGGCAGCCACGCCGACCACGAGGCCGTCTATCGGCTCGTCCGGGAGGCAGCCGAGGCGACCGGTCAGCCGGTAGCGATCCTGGCCGACCTGCAGGGACCGAAGATCCGGCTGGGCCGGTTCGCCGACGGGCCGCACGAGTGGCGTACCGGCGACTCCGTCGTGATCACCGGCGACGAGATCCTGGGCAGCAAGGAGCGCGTCTCCTGCACGTACCGCCGCCTTCCGCAGGAGGTCAAGCCCGGAGACCGGCTGCTGATCGACGACGGCCGGGTCGCCGTCGAGGTCACCGACGTGACCGGCAACGACATCCGGGTGCTGGTCACCGAGGGCGGGCCGGTCAGCAACAACAAGGGCGTCTCGCTGCCCAACGTCGCGGTCAGCGTGCCGGCCCTCTCCGAGAAGGACGCCGCCGACCTGCGGTTCGCGCTCGGTCTCGGTGTCGACCTGGTGGCGCTCTCGTTCGTCCGCTCCGCCGACGACATCAAGCTCTGCCACTCGATCATGAGTGAGGTCGGTGTGCACCGGCCCGTACTCGCCAAGGTCGAGAAGCCGGAGGCCGTCGACCACCTGGAAGCGATCGTGCTGGCCTTCGACGGGGTCATGGTCGCCCGTGGCGACCTCGGCGTGGAGCTGCCGCTGGACGAGGTCCCGCTGGTGCAGAAGCGCGCCGTGCAGCTCTGCCGCGAGAACGCCAAGCCGGTCATCGTGGCCACCCAGATGCTCGACTCGATGATCGAGAACTCGCGGCCGACCCGCGCGGAGGCCTCCGACGTGGCCAACGCCGTGCTCGACGGCGCCGACGCGGTGATGCTCTCCGGCGAGACCAGCGTCGGCAAGTACCCGGTGCTCACGGTCAGCACCATGGCCAAGATCGTCACCACCACCGAGGCCGGGTCCATCGCCGTGCCCCGGCTCCAGCACGACCCGCGTACGCACGGCGGGGCGCTCACCGTCGCCGCCTCCTCCATCGCCCGGGCCATCGGGGCGAAGGCGCTGGTCGCGTTCTCGCAGACCGGTGATACCGTGCGTCGACTCAGCCGGCTGCACTGCGACCTGCCGCTGCTGGCCTTCACCCCGGTCCCCGAGGTGCGCCAGCAGCTCGCCCTCTGCTGGGGCGTGGAGACCTTCCTGATGCCGTTCGTCCAGCACACCGACGACATGTTCCGGCAGGTCGACCAGGCGCTGCTCGGACTCAACCGGGGCAACCCCGGTGACCTGGTGGTGGTCGTGGCGGGCAGCCCGCCCGGCAGCCCCGGCTCGACCAACACGCTGCGGGTGCACCAGCTCGGATCGCTCGTCGACGCCGCCACCGCGAGGGCGTTGCAGTGACCGACGGCGAGGGGACCATCGTCGGCCAGGCCGCCGTCGACCAGTTGTTGGAGGTGCTCGACCTGGAGTCGACGGGCACCATGTCGTTCCGGGGGATGAGTCCTCCGGTCGGCCCGCAGCGGGTCTATGGCGGTCAGGTCGCCGGCCAGGCACTGGTCGCGGCCGGGCGCACCGTCGCCCCGGACCGGGTGGTCCACTCGCTGCACGGCTACTTCGTCCGGGCCGGGGATCCGGCCGAGCCGATCGCGTACGAGGTGGAGAACATCCGCGACGGCCGGTCCTTCTCGGTGCGCCGCTCGGTCGCCCTGCAACACGGCAAGCCGATCTTCTTCATGTCCGCCTCGTTCCAGCGGCACGAGGAGGGGCTCGACCACCAGACCCCGGTCCCGCCGGACGTGCCCGCCCCACAGGACGTGCCGACGATGTCCGACCGGCTGGCCCGCTATCCGGAACGGCTCGGCATCTGGGGGCAGATCCCGCGCCCGATCGACGTGCGGTACGTCGGCGAACCCGGTTGGGTACGCCCCGGCGACCGCCCGGCGGAGAAGCACCAGCGGGTGTGGATGCGGATCGACGGCAAGCTCCCCGACGATCCGCTGCTGCACGCCTGCGCCCTCACGTACGCCTCCGACCTGACCCTGCTCGACTCGGTGCTCTCCGTGCACGGTGAGGTGTGGGGGCCGGGCGGGGTGGTCGGGGCGAGCCTGGACCACGCCCTGTGGTTCCACCGCCCGTTCCGCGCCGACGAGTGGTTCCTCTACGACTGTGGCAGCCCGTCCGCCTCCGGTGCGCGCGGTCTGGCCACCGGCCAGTTGTTCACCGTCGACGGTCGGCACATCGCCAGCGTCGTGCAGGAGGGTCTGCTGCGCCGGGTGGGGGAGTAAACCGATCGGTCAAGGGGTGATCGTCCGGCCGGATCGGGCGGCCCGCTAACCTGTCCGGCATGCGACTCTCCGCTCGGGTGGACTACGCCCTCCGCGCGGTCACCGAGCTGGCCTCGGTGACCGGGGCCGGGCGCGGTCGCCCGGTGACCGCCGACCAGATCGCCCGCGCCCAGGAGATCCCTCCGAAATTCCTGGAGAGCATCCTGCTGCAGATGCGCCGGGGCGGCATCGTACAGGCACAGCGGGGACCGGAGGGCGGCTACTGGCTGGCCCGTCCGGCCGAGGAGATCTCCCTGGCCGAGGTGATCCGGGTGATCGACGGACCACTGGCCCACATCCGTGGCCAGCGCCCCGAACAACTCGGCTACCACGGCGCGGCCCGCGCCCTGCAGGACGTCTGGATCGCCCTGCGCGCCAGCGAACGCCAGATCCTGGAACTGGTCACCGTGGCCGACGTGGCCCAGGGCACCCTGCCCGAGCAGGTCACCAAGCTGGTCGCCGACCCGCGCGCCTGGACCTGATCCCGCCCATCAGGGGAGCCGACGGCCCTGATCCCGCCCACCGGGGAAGCCGACGGCCCTGACCGTGGCGGCATAGGTGGTCCCGGCCCGGCGTGTCGTGCAGGTGCACTGCCACGATCACGCGCGCGGTCCGGGGTGTGACGTCCGTGCGTCGTCTCACTGACCGATCAGGGGGTTGACCGGAGGGCACTGCGTACCGCATTCTCGACCAAGTTGATAGGAGATGCCGAAAAGTAGGGGGCGTCCGTGCGCAAGTTGCTCGTCATCGCACTGGTCGGGCTGGCCGCGCAGCTGGTCGACGGTGCGCTCGGCATGGCCTACGGACTGACGTCCACGACCCTGCTGCTGGTGGTCGGCATCGCGCCGGCTGCGGCGTCCGCCTCGGTGCACCTGGCCGAGATCGGCACCACGCTCGCCTCCGGAGCGGCGCACTGGCGGTTCGGCAACGTCGACTGGCGGGTGGTACGCCGCATCGCCCTGCCGGGCGCGATCGGCGCGTTCGCCGGGGCCACCTTCCTCAGTTGGCTCTCCACCGACTCGGCCGCCCCCTGGATGGCCGCGATCCTGTTCACCCTCGGCGCGTACCTGCTCGTCCGGTTCTCCCGGCCGCTGCGCCGCAACCCGGCCGCGGGCCGGCTGCGCGGGCGCTTCCTCGGCCCGCTCGGGTTGGTCGCCGGTTTCGTCGACGCCACCGGCGGCGGCGGATGGGGCCCGGTCGCCACGCCGGCCCTGCTGGCGTCCGGGCGGATGGAGCCGCGCAAGGTGATCGGCTCGGTGGACACGTCCGAGTTCGTCGTCGCCTCCTCGGCCAGCCTCGGCTTCCTGATCGGCCTCGGCACCGAAGGCTTCCTGCTGCCGATCGTGCTCGCCCTGCTCGCCGGTGGTCTGATCGCCGCGCCGATCGCGGCCTACCTGGTGCGGATCATCCCGGCCCAGATGCTCGGCGCGGCCGTCGGCGGCGTGATCGTGCTGACCAACGCCCGCGTCCTGCTGGGCGCCGCCGAGCTGCCCAGCGCCGTGCCGGTGGTGGTCTACGTGCTGCTGGCCGCCGGCTGGGTGGCCGCGCTGGTGCTGGCGGTGCGGGTGCTGCGGCGGACCCGCCGCGAGGAGGCGCTCGCGGCGGCCACCGCACCGGTCGACGGTGCCGCGTCGCCCGCCGAGGCGGACGCCACGCCGACCGAGGCTGAGGGCAGCACCCGTGCCCTCTCCGGCGCGGACCGCTGACCGCCCGCCCGTTGTCCCCGGCCGCACGCCCCGACCGTAAGGAAGGGACCCTTCCTATACACGAGGCGTTAGTACGGGGCCCTTCCTTACCACCGGATCGCCGAGGGTCTGCCCGCGCCGGGTCGGCCCGACGCCGGTGAGTCAGTCGGCGGCGAAACGTGCGGCCTGCGAGATCAGCTTCCACGCCTCGTCCACGTGGACCTCGGTGGTCTGCGGCGCACCGACGGCCAGCCGCAGCGTGTACCGGCCGGCGACCCGGGTGTGCGTCAGATAGGCACGACCGGTGGCGTTCACCGCCGCCAGCAGCCGCTCGTTCGGTCCGTCGTCGCCGCGCAGCCGGAAACAGACCAGGGCGTACGGGTGCCCGGTGACCAGTTCGAAGCGGTCGTCGGCGCGTACCCGGTCGGCGAAGCGGGCGGCCAGGGCGACACCGCTGCGGATGTGCGCCCGTAGTCCCTCGATGCCGTACCAGCGCAGCACGAACCACAGCTTGAGCGCGCGGAAGCGCCGGCCCAGCGGCACCTGCCAGTCCCGGTAGTCGATCACCGCGCCGGATTCGGTGGCCGCGTTGCGCAGGTACTCGGGCAGCACGGTCAACGCCTCGACCAGCTCACCGGCATCGGCCACCCAGAACGCGTCACAGTCGAAGCCGGTCAGCAACCACTTGTGCGGGTCGAAGCAGTAGGAGTCGGCGTACTCCAGCCCGTCGTGGCCGAACCGCAGTTCGGGGCAGACCGCGGCGGAGCCCGCGTACGCGGCGTCGACGTGCAGGAAGACGCCGTGCTCGGCGCAGATCGGCCCGATCTGCGGCAACGGGTCCACGGCGGTGGTGGAGGTGGTGCCGACGGTCGCCACCACCAGGGCGGGAGTCACCCCGGCGGCGATGTCCGCCTCGATCGCGGCGCGCAGCGCCGACGCCGACATGGCCCAGGTGTCCGGGTCCACCTCGATCAGCTGTACGCCGTCGGCGCCGAGCCCGGCGATGCGGGCCGCCTTCTCCACAGAGGAGTGCCCCTCGGTGGAGGTGTAGACCCGGTACCGCCGGTCCACGCCGACCTGCCGCCACCGTCCCCGCGCGGCCCGGTGCACCGCCACCAGGGTGGCCACCAGCGTGGCGGAGGAGGCGGAGTCCTGGATGACCCCGCCGCCGGGGCCGGTGGAGCGGAACCTCTGCGGCAGGTCCATCAGGTCGGCCAGCCAGTCGAGCAGCACCGTCTCCATCTCGGTGCAGGCCGGGCCGGTGGCCCAGAGCATCCCCTGCACGCCGAGCCCGGCGCTGACCATGTCGCCCAGCACGCTGGGTCCGCTGGTGTTGGCCGGGAAGTAGCCGAAGAAGCCGGGGTGCTGCCAGTGGGTGAGCCCGGGCGTCACCAGCGAGTCCAGGTCTGCGAGGAGTGCCTCCACGGGCTCGCCGTGGCTGGGCGGTCCGGCCGGTAGCCGGGCGGCGACGGTGCCGGGCGGGTCCGGCGAGGTGACCGGACGTTTGTCGAGGGTGGCCCAGTAGTCGGCGATCCAGTCGACGACCGCGTATCCGGCCTGACGGAACTCGTCGGGTGTCATGTGCCCTGCCATACCGCGAGTCGATCAAGAAGCGGGCGTGGTGGCAAGCATCCGGACCGATTGTGCCGAGAAAGCGCTTGCCCTAGCATCGCAGCTGCGCGGGGCCGCGTGTACCGACGTCGATACGTCGGGATCTCTGCCTATCAGCGCGGCACGCCACCGCCGGACCGGGCACGCCGGCGCACGGGCGTAGACCGCGCGTGACCTCCTTCGGAGGGACGACCATGCCTCGCACCACCCGCCGGGCCGCTCTGCTGGCCACGGCCACCGCCACCATCGTCGCGGCCGGAGGGTTGACCACCCTCACCGCCTCCGCCGCGGCCGCCGGCTGCCGCGTCGACTACCGGGTCACCAACCAGTGGTCCGGCGGCTTCGGCGCCGACGTCACGGTGACCAACCTCGGCGACCCGCTCACCGGCTGGACCGTCACCTGGACCTGGCCCGCCGGTCAGCAGGTCAGCCAGGCCTGGAACGCCACCGTCAGCCAGTCCGGCACCCAGGTCACCGCCCGCAACGTGGACTACAACGCCGCGCTCGGCACCGGAGCCAGCACCGCCTTCGGCTTCAACGGCTCCTGGTCCGGCAGCAACCCCGCGCCGACCGTCTTCGCCGTCAACGGCACCACCTGCACCGGCGGCACGACCCCGCCGACCACCACGCTCCCGCCCGTCACGCCCACCCCGACCACACCACCGCCGCCCACCACGCCACCGCCGATGACCCCGCCGCCCACCACCCCGCCGGCCGGCACCATGCAGGCGGAGAACCTCGATCGGGGACTCGTCAGCGTCCGCGCAGGCGCCGGCAACCTGGTCTCCTGGCGGCTGCTGGGCACCGAGACCTCCGGCGTGGCGTTCCACCTCTATCGTGGCGGCACCCGGGTCACCGCCACCCCGATCACCGGCGCCACCAACTACCTGGACAACGGCGCCGCCGCCGGCAGCACGTACACCGTGCGGGCCGTCGTCGGCGGCGTCGAACAGGCCGCCTCGGCGCCCGCGCTCCAGTTCCCCGCCGGCTACCTCGACGTGCCGTTGCAGATCCCGCCGGGCGGCGCCACGCCCAGCGGCGAGGCGTACACCTACGCCGCCAACGACGCCAGCGTCGGCGACCTCGACGGCGACGGCCGATACGAGTTCGTCGTCAAGTGGGACCCCTCCAACGCCAAGGACAACGCGCAGTCCGGCTACACCGGCAACGTCTACGTCGACGCGTACACCCTGACCGGCACCCGTTTGTGGCGCATCGACCTGGGCCGCAACATCCGGGCCGGCGCCCACTACACCCAGTTCCAGGTGTACGACTACGACGGCGACGGTGACGCCGAGGTGGCCATGAAGACCGCCGACGGCACCCGCTCGGGCACCGGCCAGGTCATCGGCAACGCCAGTGCCGACCACCGCAACTCCAGCGGATACGTGCTCGCCGGCTCCGAATACCTGACCATGTTCGACGGCCGCACCGGCGCTGCCCTGTCCACCGTGGCCTACGACCCGCCGCGCGGCACCGTCTCCTCCTGGGGCGACAACTACGGCAACCGGGTGGACCGGTTCCTCGCCGCCACCGCCTACCTCGACGGACAGCGCCCCTCGCTGATCATGGCCCGGGGCTACTACACCCGCGCGGTGATCGCCGCCTGGGACTTCCGCAACGGCAGCCTGACCAAGCGCTGGACCTTCGACTCCAACGCCTCCGGCAACGGCGCCGCCGCCGGCCAGGGCAACCACAACCTCTCCGTGGCCGATGTCGACGGCGACGGTCGACAGGAGATTGTCTACGGCGCCGCCACCATCGACGACAACGGCCGCCTGCTGCACTCCACCGGTACCGGCCACGGCGACGCCATGCACGTCGGCGACCTCGACCCGAGCCGCCCTGGCCTGGAAGTGTTCAAGGTCAACGAGAGCGGCAGCCAGCCCAGCTCCTACCTTGCCGACGCCCGCACCGGACAGCGCATCTGGTCCACCCCGGCTGCCGGCGACAACGGCCGGGGCGTCGCCGGTGACATCTGGGCCGGCAGCCCCGGCGCCGAATCCTGGTCGTCCGCCGTCAGCGGCCTGAGCAACACCCGAGGCCAGAACGTCGGCCGCAAACCGTCCTCCACCAACTTCCTGATCTGGTGGGACGGCGACCCGGTCCGCGAGCTGCTCGACGCCACCCGCATCGACAAGTACGGCCCCAACGGCGACACCCGCCTGCTCACCGGCAGCGACGTGGCCTCGAACAACGGCACCAAGTCGACGCCCGCGCTCGCCGGCGACATCCTCGGCGACTGGCGGGAGGAGGTCGTCTGGCGGACCAGCGACAATCGGGCCCTGCGGATCTACAGCACGCCCACGCAGACCGGTACCCGCCTGCCCACCCTCATGCACGACCTGCAGTACCGGGTGGCCGTCGCCTGGCAGAACACCGCCTACAACCAGCCGCCGCACCCGAGCTTCTTCCTCGGCGACGGCATGAGCACCCCGCCGGCACCGCGCATCTACCTGCGGTGACGTCGAGGGTGCGAAGGCGGTAGGCAGAGAAACGGACAGGCACCGGGCCGCGATCGCGGAATCCGCACAATCGCAGCCCGGTGCCCCACACCGCGGCACCCCCGACCCGTCCCGACCGGGGAGTGCCGTACCACCACCGGTAATAAAGTTAAGCGGCCTCCGCGTCGCGAGGGTGACGCTCTCGTGAAGATCGTGTTTCACGCCCGCCGAACCGCTGTGACCTGCGTTACTGCCTCAGCAACCCCCCGGCCACCTCGGTCGCGATCAGCTCGAACGAGCGCACCCGGTCGGCCACGTCGTACACCATCGCGGTCAGCATCAACTCGTCCGCACCGGTCCGCGCCAGCAACTCACCCAACTGCCGACGGACCGTCTCCGGCGAACCGAGCGCCTGACCCTCCCGCCGCTGCACCACGAACTCCCGCTCCAGATCCGTGTACGGATACGCCGCCGCCTCCTCCGGTGAGGCGAGCGGCTCCGGCCGCCCCGACCGCAGCCGCAGGAACGACAGTCCCGCCGGCCCGGACAACCACTCGGCACGCTCGTCGGTCTCCGCACACACTGCGTTCACCGCCACCATCGCGTACGGCCGCTCCAACCATTGCGACGGCCGGAAACTCTGCCGGTACAACGCCAACGCCGGCAGCGTGTTCTGCGCGCTGAAGTGATGCGCGAACGAGAACGGCAGCCCCAGCGCACCCGCCAGTCGGGCACTGAACCCACTGGACCCGAGCAACCACACCGCCGGCTGCTGCCCCCGCCCCGGGGTGGCCGTGATCGGCCCCGACCCGTCCGCACTGAAGTACTCCATCAGGTCGGCCAGCTCCCGGGGGAAACCCTCCGCCGACAACCCCTCCATCGTCCGGCGCAACGCCAACGCGGTCACCTGGTCGGTGCCGGGCGCGCGACCGATACCCAGGTCGATGCGGCCCGGATGCAACGCCTCCAACGTGCCGAACTGCTCCGCGACCACCAAAGGCGCGTGGTTCGGCAACATCACCCCACCCGACCCGAGGCGGATGGTCTCGGTGTGCGCGGCCAGATGCGCGAGCAGCACCGCCGGTGCCGACGACGCGATGGCCGGCATGTTGTGGTGCTCGGCCACCCAGAACCGGCGGTAGCCCCACTCGTCGGTACGCCGCGCCAACTCGGTGGTGTGCCGCAACGCCTCGGTCGCGGAGGCGCCGGCCGCGACGGGGGCCAGGTCGAGGACAGACAACGGTACGTCGATCACACGGCTGGCCAACCCGCCGGAGGCCACCTTTGTTCCCCAGCGGCGGCCGACGTGAGTCAGCCCATTCCCCGCGCCTGCTCGAAGATCAGGCTGGTCTGGCTGTGCTGCACCGCCGGATCGACGGCCAGGTAGTCGAGGACGAAGTCCCGCAACGCCTCCGCCGAGGCCGCCCGCACGTGCAGCACGTAGTCCTCCGCCCCGGCCACGTGGAACACCGACACCACCCCCGGCAGGCGGACCGAACGCGTCCGGAACGCGTCCACCGCCGCCCGCGCGTGCTCGGTCAGCCGCACCGACACCAGCGCCTGCAACGGCAACCCCACCGCCGCCGGATCCACCTCGGCGTGGAAACCCCGGATCGCCCCGCACTCCCGCAACGCCCGCGTCCGCGCCAGACACGTCGACGGCGCCACCCCCACCCGCTCGGCCAGGGCGTTGTTGGGCAACCGCCCGTCGGCGGCCAGCTCGGTCAGGATCGCGCGATCGGTGTCGTCCAGGGCCGCGAACGGCCGCACATCGTTCGGAACGAGGGGCATGACGCCATCCTTCACCGAACATCCTCACTGCGGATAGGGATAACAGCGAATGATCTTCGGAAGTATTGCCCTCTCGGCACGATATGTTCGATCCTTGCCGCCATGACGACCGTGGACACCCGAGCCGTGCACGCCGGCCGCGACGACCTCGCCGCGCTGGGCGTCCACGTGCCCCCGATCGACCTCTCCACCACCAACCCGCTGCCCTCGGTCCACGACGGCGGCGACGCGTACGAACTCCTCGCCACCGGCGGCACTCCGACCCCCGGCACCAGCGCCGTCTACCAGCGGCTGTGGAACCCCACCGTGGCCCGCTTCGAGACCGCCCTCGCCGAACTCGAAGGCACCACCGACGCCGTCGCCTTCGCCAGCGGCATGGCCGCACTCACCGCCGCCCTGCTGGCCGCCACCCGCGACGGGAAACGACACCTGGTCGCCGCCCGCCCGCTCTACGGCGGCACCGACCACGTGCTCGCCACCGGCCTGCTCGGCACCGACGTCACCTGGGCCCGTCCCGACGAGGTCGCCGCCGCCGTCCGCCCCGACACCGCCCTGGTCGTCGCCGAGACCCCCGCCAACCCCACCCTCGACCTCGTCGACATCCGTGCCCTCGCCGACGCCGCCGGCGACGTACCCCTGCTGATCGACAACACCGTCGCCACCCCGGTCCTCCAGCAACCCGCCCGCCACGGTGCCGCGCTCGTGCTGCACAGCGCCACCAAGAGCATCGGCGGCCACGGCGACGTCCTCGCCGGCGTCGTCGCCTGCGACCCGCACTGGGCCGCCCGGCTGCGCCAGGTCCGCGCGCTCACCGGTGCGGTCCTGCACCCGCTCGGCGCGTACCTGCTGCACCGGGGACTGCAGACGCTGCCGCTGCGGGTCCGCGCCCAGCAGGCCGGCGCGGAGAAGATCGCCGCCTGGCTCGCCGACCACCCCGCCGTCGAGCGCGTGCACCACCCCGGACTCGACGACCACGCCGGGCTGATCGGCCGCCAACTCGCCGGTCCCGGCAGCCTGCTCGCCTTCCGGGTACGCGGTGGCGCCCCCGCCGCGGCGGCGGTCGCCGGTGCCTGCCGGCTGATCACCCACGCGGTCTCGCTCGGCGGCGTCGACACCCTCGTCCAGCACCCCGCGTCGCTGACCCACCGCCCGGTCGACGGCGACGCGAAACCCGACGGCGGCCTGCTGCGGCTCTCGGTCGGGCTGGAGGATCCCGAGGACCTCTGCGTCGACCTGGCCCAGGCGCTCGCCACCGTCTGAGCTGACGGCCACGGTTCAGCACTTCGGCCCGACGTGCCGGTCCAGCACGGCGACCGCCTCCCGGCGCGCGACGGAGAGGCTGTTGCGGCGATTCATCCGCCACGCCACCCCGAGCAGGTCCAGTGCCCACTGGCACAACGCCATGATGTCGGTCGACTCGTTGACGAACATGTAGCGCGGATAGACGTACGTCCGGCCCCGTACCGTGACCCGGTTGACGAACCGGCAGCCGTCGGAGTGGAACAGGCCGCGCAGGAAGCTGCCGGCGTGTGCCTGCACGATCGGCCGTTGCCAGGCCGTCAGCACGATCGGCCGGCGGTGTTTGGGGCCCGGACCGTGCTGCGGCAATAGGCATGGCCAGTGGCTGCCGTAGCTCTGCACGCTGATGCAGCCGGCGGACGGGACGCGTTGCACCGAGAAGGCGAGGACGCTTCTCATGGCGGTCTCGGCCGCGTCGACCAGCCCCGGCCAGGTCTGCGCACAGGCGATCCGGAGCACCGGCACCCGGGCGGCGGTGACCAGGTGCCCGTCACCGAGATAGAGACCGAGCAGGTAGGCGTACTGGCCGGGGTCTGTCGGATTCTCGACGTCGCGGCACCGGAAACAGCGCGATGCCGTGCTCCGCTGTCTCGGCTCCGGCTGGACCCGGCACCAGTGGCGGACGGTGGGGTAGGGGAGCCCGACGGCGCGGGCGACCTCCGCGACGGTCGCGCCGTCGCGGTGCAACCGCAGCGCTCGTAGACGCAGATCGGGTGGGTGCACCGGGGCATTCTCGAACGCCCGTGCGACACTTCTGGTGTCCCCGGTGGGACTCGAACCCACACTGTCGGAGGTTTGAGCTCCGTTTCTCTGCCAATTGGAATACGGGGACGTTCGCGCTCAACGCCTGTCGCGTCGGCCCATAGGTTACCCACTACGCTAGGAGCGGCGACACCCGGTACCGCGGGTGTCGGGCACAGACTGGGTGGGAGTGGCTCGTGGCCGAGACGCAGACGGATGCCGCGCGCAGGCGGGTGTTGATCGCCGAGGACGAGGCGCTGATCCGGCTGGACCTGGCCGAGATGTTGGCCGAGGAAGGCTACGAGGTGGTCGGGGAGGCTGGCGACGGCGAGACCGCCGTACGTTTGGCCGAGGAGCTCAAGCCCGATCTGGTCATTCTCGACATCAAGATGCCGATCATGGACGGACTGGCCGCCGCCGAGCGGATCGCCGGTGCCCGGATCGCCCCGGTGATCATCCTGACCGCGTTCAGCCAGCGTGACCTGGTCGAGCGGGCCCGGGCGGCCGGCGCGATGGCGTACCTGGTCAAGCCGTTCCAGAAGTCCGACCTGGTGCCGGCGGTGGAGATCGCCCTCTCCCGCTACTCGGAGATCGCCGCGCTGGAGGCCGAGGTCGCCGGGCTCAACGACCGACTGGAGGTCCGCAAGAGCGTCGAGCGGGCCAAGGGCGCGCTGATGACCACCTACAACATGACCGAGCCGCAGGCGTTCAAGTGGATCCAGCGCACGGCGATGGACCACCGGATGACCATGAAGGAGGTCTCCGAGCGGATTCTCGCCGAGACCGCCGGTGGCGGCGAGGTCACCCGCCCGGCTCCCTGACCGCTCGCCGTCACGGGGCAGTCGTGATGCCGGGCGGCCGTTAGCATCTGGCGGCATGGGTGCCCGGCGTTCCACGCTGACGCGGCGATCCGGGGCGCGTCGTCTCGGCGTGTCCCGTGTTCGGCGGTTGTTCCTGGTGGTGGGTGGCCTGCTGGCGGTGGTGCTGGCGGGGTGTCCGGCGCCTCAGCGGGACGACGCCGGCCCGCAGCCGGCGAAGCTGCACTGGGAGCGCGTCGAGTTGCCGAACCCGCCTGAGCCGGGCCGGGTCCTGGTGCGCGATCTGGTGGTGTGCGCCGGGCACTGGTATGCGGCCGGCGCGGTGGCGGATCCGGCCGGGGCCACCAGTCCGGCGGTCTGGTCCAGCCTGGACGGTGCGACGTGGACACCGGTGCCGTTGATCGCGGACTCGTTCTATGGACGGCAGAGTGTGCTGTTCTCCGTGGGCTGCCGGGACGGCGCGGTCGCCGCGGTCGGCGGCAAGGTCGGTGGCGCGCACGGCAATCCCCGGGTGAGCACCTGGTGGCAGCGTCGGGACGGCACGCTTGTCGAGGTGGCGGCCTCGTTCGAGTTGTACGGCGGCCCGAAGGCGGTCAACGTGTCCCGGTTGACCGGTGGCCCGGACGGGTGGTTGATCGTCGGGAACCGGGCCAGCGGAGCGGCGGCCTGGGTGTCGTCGGACGCGGCGGAGTTCGCGATCGTCGAGGGGGCGCCGGAGTTGGCCAGTGACGGCCAGGGCGTGACCTGGGCGTTCGACGCGGTGGCGGGGCCGTTCGGCTGGTTGGCGGTGGGCGGGCTGTTGGCGCCGGGACGGATCGACCGGGATCCGGCGGCGTGGACCTCGCCGGACGGGCGTACCTGGCGGCGGACGGTTCTGCCGGGCGGCCAGGAGTACGAGGAGATGCAGCGGGTGGTCCTGGTCGACGGGGTGCCGCTGGGTGTGGGGTTGCGCGGGCGGGTGTTCGGCGGCTGGCGTCAGGAGTCGGCCGGGTGGGTGGCGGCGGGTGGGTTCGGTCAGGTCGCCGGCGGGGTGCCGTCGGTCGGTGGGCTGGCCGTCTCCGGCGGGCAGGTGCTGGCGGTGGTCTCCGACGGCGAGCGGTACGGCGGTTGGCTCTCCGGCGACCGGGGTGACGGTTGGCGGCCGGTGGACCTGCCGGTGGCGGCGCCGGTCGGGGCGGCTCGGGCGGTGGCTCTGTCGGCGGACGGTGGGCGGTGGTGGTTGGCGGTCGACGACGGGGTGCGGACCTCGGTGTGGGTGGGCCGCCCCGACCCGTCGTCGGAGTGATCCAGCCGTCACTCCCGGTGGTTTCCGAGGTGGAAACCTGATCTTCACGGGGGTGCCGTACGGCAGCTCCGTCCGCGCGTGTCGGCGGTGTTCCGGGGTGTTCCAACTGGCGGACAGGTGTCGGCTAACGACCGGTCAGCGGATTGACCTGTTACGGGAGTGGCAGGGTTGACGTCTCTCTTCGTAACGGTTTCGCAGACCCCGCTCCGACCTCTTCCTTGGCCGAATGAGTGTGGGTACGCTCCGCCAGCACGAGCCGTAATGCAGGGGGCGTCCCTGCCCGGTGCGCGGTGGACGGGCCACACCTTGTCGCCGCCCCGCCGGGTCCCGGTGCCCACCTGCTTCTGGAGGAGGTCAGGAAGCCGTGAGGCGAAGCTATTCAAGGGCGCTGGGTACTGCCGCGCTCGCCGCGGTGCTGGTCGCCGCCGCTGGGTGCCAGGACGCCGGCGGCAGCGGCGACAACACCGCGTCCGGTGACTGCGGTGGCAAGATCGCCATCTTCGGTGCGTTCACCGGTGACAACGCGGGTCTGGTGCTGCCGTCGCTGAACGCCGCGAAGCTCGCGGTCAAGCAGCACAACGACGCGAACGCCGACTGCAAGGTCGAGATGGTCGAGTTCGACACCCAGGGTGACCCGGCGCAGGCCACCCCGGTCGCGAACCAGGTCGCGGGTGACAACTCGTTCCTCGGTGTCATCGGTGGCCACTTCTCCGGTGAGTCGGACGCCACCATGCCGGTCTACGAGGCCGCCGGTCTCGTGATGGTCGCCCCGTCGGCGACCCGGACCGACCTGACCCAGAAGGGCAACAAGTCCTTCTACCGGGTGGTCGGCAACGACGGCACCCAGGCGGGCGCCGTGGCGACCTACCTGAAGGGCGAGAACGCGCAGCGGGTCTTCCTGATCGACGACGCCAGCGCCTACGGCGCCGGTATCACCGCCGAGCTGACCAAGAACCTGGGCGCCACGATCGCCGCCAGCGACAAGATCCAGGAGCGGCAGTCGCAGTTCGAGGCCACGATCTCCAAGATCAAGGCGGCCAACGCCGACTTCGTCTTCTACGGTGGCTACACCCGTGAGGCCGCGCCGCTGGTCCGCCAGATGCGTGCCGCCGGTGTGCAGGCGAAGTTCATCGGTCCGGACGGTCTGTACGACCCGGCGTTCCCGGCCGGTGCGTCCGGTGGCGCCGACGGCTCCATCATCACCTGCCCGTGCCTCCCGCCGGACAAGGCCGGTGGCACCTTCACCGCCGACTACCAGGCCGAGTACGGCCAGCTGCCGGGTTCGTACGGCGCTGAGGGCTTCGACGCCGCGCAGATCTTCATCGACGCCTTCAAGGACGGCAAGAACACCCGTGCCGACGTCCTGGAGTACGTGAAGAACTACGACAAGCAGGGCGTGTCGAAGTACATCAAGTTCGACGCCAACGGCGACGTGGACCCGTCGAGGGTCGTCATCTGGGCGTACCAGATCAAGGGCACGGAGATCTCTCCGCTGCAGGAGCTCAAGCTCAGCTGACGAACAGTATCGGGGTGCGGCCGGGGTGATCCCCCGGCCGCACTCGATGCAAGGAGACCTGGTGAATTTCGCGGACCTCTTCAGCCACATCGGTCAGCACACCGTCGACGGGTTGTCCAAGGGGGCGATCTATGCCCTGATCGCTCTCGGCTACACCCTGGTGTACGGCGTCCTGCGCCTGATCAACTTTGCTCACTCCGAGGTCTTCATGGTCGGCACCTTCGCGGTGCTCGGCCTGTGGACGGCCTTCGGGGTGGAGAACAACCCGCCGCTCGGTCAAGCGGTGCTCTTCCTGGTACTCGGCCTGATAGTCGCGGCGATAGCCTCCGGCGGCACGGCCCTGGCGATCGAACGGGTCGCGTACCGACCGCTGCGGCGCAAGAACGCGCCGCCTCTCATCTTCCTGATCACCGCGATCGGTCTGTCGCTGGTGCTGGTGGAGGTCTTCGGCCTGGTGTTGCCGAAGCTGCTGGGCGACCTGGTGCCGTCCATGTTCGGCCGCGGCCGGATCATCCTCGGCATGCCGACGATCATCGAGCAGAAGACGCTGTTCACGATCGGCAACACGGAGATCAACAACGTTCAGTTGATCGTGATCGTGTCCGCGGTGGCGATGATGGCGGTGCTGGACTGGTTCATCAACCGCACCCGGTACGGCCGGGGTGTGCGGGCGGTGGCGCAGAACCCGGAGACGGCGGCCCTGATGGGCGTCAACCAGGAGCGCGTGATCATGCTGATCTTCGTGCTCGGTGGCATCATGGCGGGCGCGGCGGCGCTGCTGTGGGGCATGCGTTTCGGCTTCACGCAGAACAGCATCGGTTTCGTGCTCGGTCTCAAGGCGTTCACCGCAGCCGTCCTCGGCGGCATCGGTAACCTGCGCGGCGCGTTGCTGGGCGGCCTGTTCCTCGGCATCGTCGAGGTCTACGGCGCCACCATCTTCGCGTCCAACTGGGAGGACGTCATCGCCTTCGTGGTGTTGGTCGTGGTGCTGATGTTCCGCCCGACCGGCATTCTGGGCGAGTCGCTGGGGAGGGCCCGAGCATGATCGACAAGATTCGTGACCTGGACCGTAAGCGCACCAACGCGCTGCATTCGGTCGGCGACCGGTGGCGGGCACTGCCGAGGTGGCAGCGGTCGCTGTCCTTCGTGGCGTTCGTGATCTTCCTCTACTACCTGCCGCTGCTCGGCATCCCCGGCCTGACCTGGCTGCGCACCGACTCGATCTCGGGCGGTAGCAACTGGGCCGGTGTGCTGTTCACCTGCGCCATCTACGTGTTGGTGGCGATCGGTCTCAACGTCGTGATCGGCCTGGCCGGTCTGCTGGACCTGGGCTACATCGGCTTCTTCGCCATCGGCGCGTACGCGGTGGCGCTGTTCGGCTCGGTGAACTCGCCGGTCGTGAAGTGGATCCAGGCGGAGTTCAACCTCCCGACGACCTGGGCGGTGGCCTGGGCGATCTGTGTGTTCATCGCGTTGGTGATGTCGCTGATCTCCGGGGTGATCCTGGGCTGGCCGACGCTGCGACTGCGCGGTGACTACCTGGCCATCGTGACGCTCGGCTTCGGCGAGATCATCCGGATCGTGGCCCGCAACCTGGAGGGCGTCACCCGGGGCCCGCAGGGCATCTCGGCGATTCCCGGGCCGGAGGGTCCGCCCTCGCCGGACAACCAGGTCTTCGGGCTGGTCGACGTCAAGCCGTGGTACTGGCTGGCGATCAGCGTCGTGCTGCTCATGGTCTTCGCGGTGCGCCGGCTGGAGAACAGCCGGGTCGGCCGGTCCTGGCTGGCCATCCGGGAGGACGAGGACGCCGCGGCGGTGATGGGTGTCTACCCGTTCAAGTTCAAGCTCTGGGCGTTCGCCATCGGTGCGGCGCTCGGCGGTTTCGCCGGCTTCCTGTTCGCCAGCCGGTACGCCTTCATCGACCCGACCCAGTTCAACGTGAACCTGTCCATCCTGTTCGTGGCGATGGTCGTGGTCGGTGGGTCCGGCAACATGGTCGGCGTCTCGGTGGGCGCGGTGCTGCTGGCGTACCTTCCGGAGCGGTTCCGTGAGGTCGCCGACTACCGGTGGCTGGCCTTCGGTCTGGCCATGGTGCTGGTGATGATCCTGCGTCCGCAGGGCCTGATCCCCAGCGGACGGCGGGCCCGTGAGCTGAAGGACCGCGCGGCGGAGGCAGAGGAGGCGCCCGCTCATGTCTGACGAGACCAACACCCCGTCCGACGAGACGGAGACCCCGGTAGCGCCGAAGATCCCGGCGCAGCCGGGACCGCGCAAGACGCTGCTGGAGATCGACGACGTCACGCTGCGCTTCGGTGGCGTGGTCGCGCTCAACGGGATCAGCTTCGAGATCAAGGAAGGCGAGATCCTCGGCCTGATCGGGCCGAACGGCGCCGGCAAGACCACCTGCTTCAACGTGATGACCGGGGTCTACAAGCCGACGTCGGGCGCGGTCCGGTTCCGCGGTGAGCGGGTCACCGGCCGTAAGCCGCACCAGATCAGCCGGATGGGCATCTCCCGGACGTTCCAGAACATCCGGTTGTTCCCGGAGATGTCCGCGCTGGAGAACGTCATGGTCGGGACGGACTCCCGGCACAAGACGAGCGTGCCCGGCGCGCTGTTCCGGCTCTACCGGGTGCGGCCCAAGGAGGAGGAGCTGCCGCAGGTCACCGCCTCCGGCGGGATCGTGCGGACCTGGCAGCAGGTGCGGCGTTCCTTCGCCAAGACCTTCGGTCTGTCCCGGCACATCCTGGAGGAGCGGGCGGCCGAGGACAAGGCGATGGAGCTGCTGCGCTTCGTCGGCATCGCCGACCGGGCGAACGACGCGGCGCGCAACCTCCCGTACGGCTACCAGCGACGACTGGAGATCGCCCGGGCGCTCGGCACCGAGCCGAAGCTGCTCTGCCTGGACGAGCCGGCGGCCGGGTTCAACCCGGCCGAGAAGGAGGATCTGCTCGGGCTGATCCGCCGGATCCGGGACAAGGGCGTGACGGTGCTGCTGATCGAGCACGACATGCGGCTGGTGATGGGTGTCACCGACCGGATCGTGGTGCTGGAGTTCGGCAGCAAGATCGCCGATGGTCTGCCGGCCGAGGTCAGTCGAGACCCGCGGGTGATCGCGGCGTACCTGGGGGAGCCCGCCGATGCTGCTTGAGTTGAACGACGTCAGCGTCTCGTACGGTCGGATCGAGGCGTTGCACGGCATCAGCCTCACCGTCAACGAGGGCGAGGTGGTGGCCCTGATCGGTGCCAACGGCGCCGGCAAGACCACCACCATGCGGGCGATCTCCGGTATCCGTTCGCTGTCCGGCGGTCGGATCACCTTCGACGGCGAGGACATCAGCAAGCTCCGTGCCGACCTGCGGGTGGTCCGGGGTCTGTGCCAGTCACCCGAGGGCCGGCAGATCTTCCCCGGCATGACGGTGCTGGAGAACCTCGACATGGGGGCGTACACCAGGCGGGACCACGCTGGCATCGCCGCCGACCTGGAGAAGGTGCTGGAGCTGTTCCCCCGGCTGCGCGAGCGTCGCAAGCAGGCCGGTGGCACGCTCTCCGGCGGTGAGCAGCAGATGCTCGCCGTCGGTCGGGCGCTGATGAGCCGGCCGAAGCTGCTGCTGCTGGACGAGCCGTCGATGGGCCTGGCCCCGATGATCATTCAGCAGATCTTCGACATCATCGTGGAGATCAACCAGCAGGGCACCACGGTGCTGCTGGTGGAGCAGAACGCGCAGCAGGCGCTCTCCCGCGCGCACCGGGCGTACGTCCTGGAGACCGGGCGGATCGTCAAGGAGGGGACCGGGCAGGAGCTCCTGCACGACCCCTCGATCAAGGAGGCGTACCTGGGCGTGGCCTAGTCGCCGCGTGCCGTCGATGGCCGCCCGTCCCCGTGTCCGGGGGTGGGCGGCCGTCGACGTTTCCGGTCGGCCGCCGGTGCCGCCGCGCGGGGGGGTGTCGGGGGTACGGGCTAGAGTCGCTGCCGTGACAGCTACGACGCCGCGCCTGCTCCTCGTCGACGGACACTCCCTGGCATACCGGGCGTTCTTCGCCCTGCCGGTGGAGAACTTCTCCACCACGACCGGGCAGCCGACCAACGCCGTCTACGGCTTCACCTCCATGCTGATCAACGTGCTGCGCGACGAGCAGCCGACGCACATCGTGGTCGCCTTCGACGTGTCCCGCCGCTCCTTCCGCACCGAGAAGTACGCGGAGTACAAGGCTGGCCGCAGCGAGACGCCGACCGACTTCAAGGGCCAGGTCAGCCTGGTCAAGGAGGTCCTGGAGGCGTTGCGGGTGCCGGTGGTGGAGAAGGAGGGCTACGAGGCCGACGACGTCATCGCCACGCTCGCCTGCCAGGCCCGTGACCAGGGCATGCCGGTGCTGATCTGCACCGGTGACCGGGACGCCTTCCAGCTCGTCGGCGACCACGTCACCGTGCTCTATCCGCGTAAGGGCGTCTCCGACCTGGCCCGGATGGACCCGGTCGCGATCGAGACGAAGTACGGCGTCGGCCCGCAGCGTTACCGCGACCTGGCCGCGCTGGTCGGCGAGACCAGCGACAACCTGCCCGGTGTCCCGGGCGTCGGCCCGAAGACCGCGGCCAAGTGGATCAACACGTACGGCGGGGTGGAGGGTGTGATCGCCCGCGCCGACGAGATCAAGGGCAAGGCCGGTGACAGCCTGCGCGAGCGGCTGGCCGACGTGATCCGCAACTACGAGATCAACTGCCTGGTCACCGACCTCGACCTGCCGGTGCGGCCGGAGGACGCCCGCTGGCAGGGGTGGGACCGCGAGGCGGTGCACCAGGTCTTCGACACTCTCCAGTTCCGCATCCTGCGGGACCGGCTCTACCAGTACCTCGACGCCGTGGAGCCGGAGGCGGAGGCGGGCTTCGACCTGACCGGCGAGGTGCTCGCCGCGCCCGGTGCGTTGGCCGGGTGGCTGGAGACGCACGCGACGGCCGGCACCCCGGTCGGCGTCGCGGTGAAGCTGGACACCGGCCCGAACCGCCGGCACACCGCCGCCGTCACCGGCATGGCGCTGGCCACCGCCGACGGCGCGGCGGCCTGGTTCGACCCCGCCGGACTGGCCCGGGACGACGAGACCGCCCTGGCGGGATGGCTGGCCGACGAGAGCCGGCCCAAGGTGCTGCACGACAGCAAACCGGCCGTGCTGGCCTTCGGCGCGCACGGCTGGTCCCTGGCCGGCATCGCCCGGGACACCCAGATCGCGGCCTACCTGGCCCGCCCGGACCAGCGCTCGTACGACCTGACCGACCTGGCGCTGCGCTACCTGCACCGTGAGCTGCGGGTCGACACGCCGGACGACGGCCAGCTCACGCTGGACGGGTTGGGCGGCGACGGCGAGGCCGAGCAGAACCTGATGCTGCACGCGCGGGCCACGCTCGACCTGGCCGAGGCGATCGACGCCGAGCTGTCCCGCGACGGGGAGCAGTCGGCGCGGCTGATGGCCGGGGTGGAGCTGCCGCTGATGCGGGTGCTGGCCGCCATGGAGCGCATCGGCATCGCCGCCGACACCGACTACCTCTCGGAGTTGGAGGCGCACTTCGCCGCCGAGGTGAAGGCCGCCGCCCAGGGCGCGTACGCGGTGGTCGACCGGGAGTTCAACCTGGGGTCGCCCAAGCAGCTCCAGGAGATCCTCTTCGGTGAGCTGAACCTGCCCAAGACCAAGAAGATCAAGACTGGTTACACCACCGACGCGGACGCCCTGCAGTGGCTCTACGCGCAGACCGAGCACCCGTTGCTGCACCACCTGCTGCGGCACCGTGACGTGGCCAAGCTCAAGTCGACGGTGGACGGTCTGCTCAAGTCGGTCTCCGACGACGGGCGCATCCACACCACGTTCAACCAGACGGTGGCCGCCACCGGCCGGCTCTCCTCCACCGAGCCGAACCTGCAGAACATCCCGATCCGCACCGAGGAGGGGCGCCGGATCCGTCGCGCGTTCGTGGTGGGCGAGGGATACGAATGCCTGCTCACCGCCGACTACAGCCAGATCGAGATGCGGATCATGGCACACCTGTCGACGGACGACGCGTTGATCGAGGCGTTCAACTCCGGTGCCGACTTCCACGCCGCCACCGCCTCGTCGGTCTTCGGCGTGCCGGTCACCGAGGTCACGCCGGACCAGCGCCGCAAGATCAAGGCGATGAACTACGGCCTGGCGTACGGGTTGAGCGCGTTCGGTCTGTCCCAGCAGCTCGGCATCACCGCCGAGGAGGCGCGGGGGCTGATGGAGGACTACTTCGCCGGGTTCGGTGGGGTCCGCGACTACCTGCACGAGGTGGTGGCGCGGGCCCGCCAGGACGGCTACACCTCCACCATCCTCGGTCGCCGCCGATACCTGCCCGACCTGGTCAGCGACAACCGGCAGCGGCGTGAGATGGCCGAGCGGATGGCCCTCAACGCCCCGATCCAGGGCTCGGCGGCGGACATCATCAAGGTCGCCATGCTGCACGTCGACACCGCGTTGCGGGAGGCGGGCCTGGGGTCTCGGATGCTGTTGCAGGTGCACGACGAACTGGTCTTCGAGGTGGCGCCGGGCGAACGGACGGCGCTGGAGGAGTTGGTGCGCCGCGAGATGGGTGCGGCCTATCCGCTCTCCGTGCCGCTGGAGGTGTCGGTCGGCGAGGGCCGGGACTGGAACAGCGCCGACCACTGACCCGTGCGGCGGTCAGCGGTCAGACGGTGAGCGCGGTGTCCGGGCACGCGGCCGGCGTGGCGGTGCCGGGGCCGGTGGCCGGGGTGGCGTCGCGCAGTGCGGCGGCGAGCCGGTCGCGGAGCGCCACCTGGGCGGCGATGCGGGCGTCCAGCACGGCCAGACGGTCCCGGGCGATCCGGAGCCCGACGGGGGAGGGCGCCGCGGCGGCCACGTCCCCGTCGAGGCAGGGCAGGAACGCCCGGACGTCGGTCAGCGTCAGTCCGGCGGCCAGCAGGTGCCGGATGTTGCGGACCCGGACGACGGCCCGGTCGTCGTACTCGCGGTAGCCGTTGGCGGTCCGGTGCGAGTCGATCAGGCCGTGTTCCTCGTAGTGGCGCAGCGCCCGGGGCGTGCTGCCGGTGATCCGGGCCAGTTTCCCGATCCGCAATCCGGGCACCGTCCTCTCAGGCGACGACCGCTCCGCCGTCGACCGGCAGCACCACCCCGGTGACGAAGGCGGCTGCCGGTTCGCAGAGCCGCAGGATCGCCCACGCTACCTCCTCGGGGTGGCCGATCCGGCCCAGCGGGGTGTGCGCGAGCTGCCAGGCGCGTACCGCCGCACGCTGCTGCGGGTCGAGGCCCTGGTGCGTACCGATCGGGGTGTCGATCGCGCCGGGGGCGACCGCCACCACCCGGATGCCGCGCGGCGCCAGTTCCACCGCCCAGCTTCGGGTCAGCGAGTCGAGGGCGGTCTTGCCGGCGGCGTAGAGCGCGGAGCCGGGCCAGGCGCGTTGTCCGACCGCCGTGGTGACGTTGACGATCACGCCCCGGGTGGCGGTCAGCGCCGGAACGGCGGCGTGCGCCAGCCGGATCGGGGCGAGCAGGTTGGTCTCCAGTTGCCGGCGGGCTGCCGTCTCGTCCAGGTCGGCCAGGTCGCCGCCGCCGGCGATGCCGGCGTTGTTGACCAGTACGTCCAGGCGTCCGTGGCGGTCGACGGCGGCGCGGAGCACCCGGTCGGGCGCGTCGGCGGCGGTGACGTCGACGGTCAGCGGGGCGATCAGCGGGTGGCCGGCGGCGGTCTCCGCCAGCGGCGCGGCGCGGCGGCCCACCGCGATGACGTGGGCCCCGGCGGAGCTGAACGCCCGGGAGGCGGCCCGGCCGATTCCGGTGCCGGCACCCGTCACGACGACGACCCGGCGTGGCATGTGATCGTTCATGCCGCCGATCGTCCGACCCTGCCGTCAGTGGCAGGGTCAAGCCGCACCTCGGCCGGGGCAGGTCCGCCGAGGTCGCCGCGCCGGGCTGCGCGGAACTCGGCACGCCCGGCCGCACCTGGGTCGGGGCGCTGGCCGCGTCGGGATCAGCGTGCCGGGCCGCGCCGGTTCTTCGGTGGGCTGCCGTGTCGTTCCAGTGCCTTGCGGGACGGGCCGCCGGGCGGGGGCAGCGGGGCCTTGACCGGGTCGTGACCCCAGTTCATCAGGGAGTACCGCCAGCGTGTCTCGCGGACGTCGCCGCTGGGTCGCTGGGCCATGTGCCGCCGGACGTAGCCGACGACCTTGCGCATGTGCTTGTAGTCGGCCGCGCTGAGCTGGTCCCGCTTGCGGCGGAGCAGGTCGACGATCCGGCGGCCGGATTCGTGGCCGACCGACTCGCCGCCCTCGGTCCCCTTCTTCTGCCAGCCGACGTGCTTGGACTCCGGCGTCTCCAGCCACTGCTGGAGTTCGCCGGGCTTCATGTTCACCGCCTCGGTGAACTCCCGGTAGGTCTGCTGGTCGTCACTCCCGCTCACGGCGCAGCACCTCCGGATGGTGGGCGACGTCCCGGCCCGAGTCGTCGTTGCGGATGCGGTACTGCGGGGCCTGCGGGGACGCGTCGACGGTGTGTCCGCGTACCCGGGTGCGTTCGGTCAGTTTCTCCTGCACCACGCCGTGCGCCCGGCCGCTGTGGCTGGCCCAGGAGACGTGGTCGCCTCGGCGGAACTCCTTCTCGGCCATGTCGCGGCTTACCCGGGGGAGTGGGACGGAAACGGCGGCTACGGGCGCGCGCCGACAGCTCGGTCGGGTCGCTCGGTGACGAAGATCGCGGTGCCGGGGAAGAGCCGGCCGCGCAGCGGGCTCCACTGCCCCCAGATCCCCTCGTGTCCCGCTGGCCACTCCGGCTCCACCAGGTCCACCAGGCGGAACCCGGCACCGACCAGTTCGCGGATCCGGTCGCCGAGGGTGCGGTGCTGCTCGACGTAGGTGGCCACGCCGCCCTCGTCCTGCTCCACGTACGGCTGCCGGTCGAAGTAGGAGTGCACGGCGGTCAGTCCGCCCTCGCCGGGGTCGTCGAGGAAGATCCAGCGCATCGGGTGGGTGACCGAGAAGACCCAGCGACCGCCGGGGCGCAGGATCCGGTGCACCTCGCGCATCAGGGCCGCCGAGTCGTCGACGAACGGCACCGCGCCGAACGCCGTGCAGGCGATGTCGAAGCTGGCGTCGGCGAAGGGCAGCGCCAGCGCGTCGGCCTGGGTCAGCGGTACGCGTACGCCGCTGCGCTCGGCGGCGCGGGCGGCGTGGCGCAACATGCCGGCGGAAAGGTCCACCGCGACCGGGAGGGCGCCTTCGGTGGCCAGCCAGCGGGCGCAGGACGCCGCGCCCGCGCCGACCTCCAGCACCCGGCGTCCGGCCAGCTCACCGAGCAGCCGGGCGTCGGCCTCGCGCAGCCCCTCCGGGCACCAGACGAAGTCCACGTCGCCCAGGAAGGCCCCGTGTTCGGTCTGGTAGGCGTCGGCGTCGGTGTCCCACCAGCGGCGGTTGGCGTGGCGGATCTCGGCGGCGTCGACCCGGCGCCGGGTCACCCGGTTGTCGTCGTTCACCCGCTCACGCTAGGCGTCCGGAGGGGGTGGTACGACGGGTGGGCCGGGGTGTCGTGGCACCGGCTGGCCGAAATCTCCGCTTTCGCGGGTGGTGAGGTGATGAGGAGACGGGAGGGCTTGCACGCTGTGGTAATGCAGCGGGTAGGGTAGACGATGCGCTCGCGGATCGTGTGCCTCGGCAGGGAGCAGGTGCGCGGTCGACGGAGTCACATCAAGATCTCGTTCAGCGATTTCCGGGTGGTGGGTCCGCCGGCGGATCCGTTGGCGCGCACAGGTCACCGCGACACCAGCCTGCTGTGACACACCATCCGACCGGAGCAACCGCCCACATGACGAGCAGCATCGAGGCCCCCTCGAGCGCCACCAAGGTCACCGTCGACGATCTCGGCTCTGAGGAGGCTTTCCTCGCCGCGATCGACGAGACCATCAAGTACTTCAACGACGGCGACATTGTCGAAGGCACCGTCGTCAAGGTCGATCGGGACGAGGTCCTGCTCGACATCGGCTACAAGACCGAGGGTGTCATCCCCTCTCGTGAGTTGTCGATCAAGCACGACGTGGACCCGGCAGAGGTCGTCTCGGTCGGTGACCACATCGAGGCCCTCGTCCTCCAGAAGGAGGACAAGGAGGGTCGGCTGATCCTCTCCAAGAAGCGGGCGCAGTACGAGCGGGCCTGGGGCACGATCGAGAAGATCAAGGACGAGGACGGTGTCGTCCGCGGTTCGGTCATCGAGGTGGTCAAGGGTGGCCTCATCCTCGACATCGGGCTGCGCGGCTTCCTGCCCGCCTCCCTGGTCGAGATGCGGCGTGTGCGCGACCTGCAGCCGTACGTCGGCCGCGAGCTCGAAGCCAAGATCATCGAGCTGGACAAGAACCGCAACAACGTGGTCCTGTCCCGCCGTGCCTGGCTGGAGCAGACGCAGTCCGAGGTGCGCACCGAGTTCCTCAACAAGCTCCAGAAGGGGCAGGTCCGCAAGGGCGTCGTCTCCTCGATCGTCAACTTCGGCGCGTTCGTCGACCTCGGCGGCGTGGACGGTCTGGTGCACGTCTCCGAGCTGTCCTGGAAGCACATCGACCACCCCTCCGAGGTGGTCGAGGTGGGCCAGGAGGTCGAGGTCGAGGTCCTGGACGTCGACCTGGACCGCGAGCGGGTCTCGCTGTCGCTGAAGGCGACCCAGGAGGACCCGTGGCGGCAGTTCGCCCGCACCCACGCGATCCAGCAGATCGTGCCGGGTAAGGTCACCAAGCTGGTGCCGTTCGGCGCGTTCGTCCGCGTCGACGACGGCATCGAGGGCCTGGTGCACATCTCCGAGCTGGCCGAGCGCCACGTGGAGATCCCCGAGCAGGTCGTGCAGGTCGGCTCCGAGGTCATGGTCAAGGTCATCGACATCGACCTGGAGCGCCGCCGGATCTCGCTGTCGCTCAAGCAGGCCAACGAGGGCTTCGTCGAGGGCGAGGAGCACTTCGACCCGACCCTCTACGGCATGGCCGCGACGTACGACAACGAGGGCAACTACATCTACCCGGAGGGCTTCGACCCGGAGACGGGCGAGTGGCTCGAGGGGTACGACAAGCAGCGCGAGACCTGGGAGAACCAGTACGCCGAGGCGCGGCAGCGCTGGGAGGCGCACCAGAAGCAGGTGCAGACCTCTCGGGCCGCCGAGGCCGAGGCCGCTGCCAACCCGCAGCCCGCCCCGACCGGCACCACCACCTCGACCAGCGCGGCCCCGAGCCGTCAGGCCGAGGAGCCCGCGGGCACCCTGGCCACCGACGAGGCGCTCGCCGCTCTGCGGGAGAAGCTCGCCGGCGGTAAGTGACCCGCTGCTGACGACGACGGGCCCCGCCCCGACCTGGATCAACCGGGTCGAGGCGGGGCCCTCGCCGTCGACCGGCCCGCACGCGCGACCCCCGCCACCCGGGCTTGGCGCAACCGTCCTGGTCAGGTTGACTGGTGCCGTGTTGAAGATCGGACTCACCGGCGGGATCGGCTCGGGCAAGAGCGCGGTGGCGCGCCGGCTGGTCGAGCGCGGGGCGGTACTCGTCGACGCCGACCGGATCGCGCGGGAGGTCGTCGCCCCCGGCACCGACGGGTTGGCCGAGGTCGTCGCGACCTTCTCCGAACGGGTACTCGCCGCCGACGGCGCCCTGGACCGGGCTGCCCTCGGCGAACTGGTCTTCGCCGACGAGTCGGCCCGCCGCCGGCTGGAGGCCATCGTGCACGGCCGGGTGCGGGCCCGCACGGCGGAACTGGTCGCCGCGGCGCCACCGGACGCCGTGGTGGTCAACGACGTGCCGCTGCTGGTGGAGGTGGGGCTGGCCGCCACGTACCACCTGGTGGTCGTGGTGCGCACGGAGGTGGAGACCCGGCTGCGCCGGTTGGCCCGGGACCGGGGGATGAGCCGCGACGAGGTGGAGCGGCGGATCGCCGCGCAGGCCGACGACGCCCGGCGCGCGGCGGCGGCGGACGTGCTGCTCACCAACGACGGCACCCTCGACGAGTTGCACGCGGCGGTCGACGCGCTCTGGCGGGACCGGCTGGTGCCCTACGAGGTCAACCTGCGGCAGCGACGGCCGGTCCGGCTGGACCGGGTACGCCTGATCGAACCCGATCCGACCTGGCCGCAGCAGTACGCCCGGCTGGCCGCCCGGATCCGGCACGCGGTCGCCCCCGCCGACCTGCGCGTGGACCACATCGGGTCGACCGCGGTCACCGGACTGGCCGCCAAGGACGTCATCGACATCCAGCTCAGCGTGTCGTCGTTGGCCGAGGCGGACGGGCCGATGGCCGACCGGCTCGCCGACGTCGGGTTCCCCCGGTTGCCCGGCGACTGGTGGGACACCGCGCGCACCGGCGGCGGCCGGTGGGAGAAGCGGCTGCACGGCAGCGCCGATCCGGGTCGCCCGGTGCACCTGCACATCCGGGAGACCGGCTCGCCCGGCTGGCGGTACGCCCTGCTGATGCGCGACCACCTGCGCGCCGATCCGGACCGGCGGGCCGCGTACCTGGGACTCAAGCGGGAGTTGGCCGCCTCCGCGCCGGAGAGCGGCGCGTACGCCACGGCGAAGGACCCGTGGTTCGACGAGGAGCACCTGCGCGCCGAGGAGTGGGCCGCCCAGACCGGGTGGCGTCCCTGACCGGAGGCTCTCAGGTCGGCGGGGTCAGCCGGGGCACCCGCCCGACGGTCAGGTCGAGCTGTGCCCAGGCCCCGGCCGAGGTCCGGGCCTCCAGTCGGCGCAGCAGCCCGGTGCGGTCCACCCAGTAACGCGTCGGTCCCCGGGCGGTCTGTACCTCGACGACGTCCACCGGTACGCCGTCGTGGCTGTCGCCGCGGACCCGGCGGGTGCCGCCCTGCGGACCGGTGCCCCGGGCGGCGCGCAGCGCGGCGGACACCAGCGGGTCCAGCGCCGAGGTGCGGTGCGGCCCGGTCCGCCAGCCGGTGGCCGGGGGTGGCAGCGGAGGCTGTGCCGCTGGATCCGTGGCGGGCCGGGTCTCGATCCGCGTCACCGCGTGTCGGTCGTGCCGGACCAGGACGCGGCGGTCCGTGGCGTCGAGTTCGGTGACGCCCAGGTACGCGGTGCCCGCCGTCCAGCTCACCCAGCCGGAGCCACGCAGGTCGAGGCCGGTGCCGACCGGGCCGACCAGGGTGACGGTGGCACCACCGGCGGCGCGCAGTCGGGCCGGCAGCCGTCGCCAGCGGTCCCGTTCGGTGGTGGTGAGGACACGGGGCAGGCCAGGACGGCCGCCCAACGCGTCGACCGGGCGCAGCGTGGGCCGGTCGGCGCGGTGCACCTGGAGGTGCACCGTGCCGACGCCGGGCAGTGCGGTCTCGAGCCGGTGCAGCCGTCCGGCCGCGTCCAGCCAGTACCGGGCGGTGTCGCCGGGGACGGTGCGGGGCGCGGCGGCGGGCGACCCGGTCGGGGAGGGGGCGGGGCGCGGCAGGGTCGCCTCCAGCACGTCGACCGTCTCGCCGTCGACCCGCTCGTGTCGCAGCCAGCGGCCGGTCAGTTCGTCGGCGGGTTCGGGCCGGTCGCGGGCGAGGTCGAAGAGCAGGTGGAGCAGGGGGTCGAGGCTCGGGTCGGCGGGCAGTCGCCAGCCGCCGCCCGGGGGCATCAGCGGTGGCATGGCGGGGGTCGACATCGCCTCCGGGTCAGGGCGGACCACGGTCACCGTGGGGGTGGCCTGGGCCAGTCCGCGCAGCGGGCCGGCGCCGGGACCGCTGACGTCGAGGTAGACCAGTCGGCGGGCCCAGTCGACCCAGCCGAGCAGGTCGGTGCGGCCGGCGGTGCCGCTGACGGTGAGGTGCAGCCCGGCGCGGACGTCCCGGTAGTTGACGACCCGCATGGCGGCCAACCGGTCCCGCTCGGCCGCCGTCAGCTCGCGGGCGGGCGGTGCGGCGGGCGTCCAGTTCACCAGCGTCGCGACCAGGGTGACGGCGGAGGCCGCGGCGGTCAGTGCGAGTGCGGCCAGGACGACGCGGCGACGTCGGGCGGCGGCCTGCCGGAACTGCTCGACCTCCTGGTCGGCGCCGGTGAGGTCGTCGTCCTCGGCGGGGTTGGCGGCCGCCGGGTCGAGCATGCCGTGCACCACGGCCGCCCGGCGGAGGCCGGGGCGCGGTCGGGGTGCTCCGGTGGCCGGATCGGGCCCGGTCAGGCCGAGGATCGCCGGTGGGGTGATGCCGGAGCGGTGCCGACGGGCACCGGCGCGGTGGCGGCTGTCCCGTCCGGCGGGGCCGTCCGTCGGACGGTCGGCCGTGAGGTGCGCGTCCGCCGTGGTGCGCGCGTCTGCCGTGGTGCGCGCGTCCGCCGTGGTGCGCGCGTCGGCCGGGGTGTGCGCCGGAGGCGGGGTGTGCGCGTCGGGCGGGTCGCCGGGGCCGGTGTCGTCGGAGGCCGGTCGTGAGGTGTCCTTCACGGGAGGTTGAACGGGACGGACCGGGCTGGGGTGACGAGGTGGCGGCGCTCGCGGCGGCCGGTCTGCGCGTTCGGCGCGACCACGTCGGGCGCGCACGCCGGGCAATGCCGGGTGCTGCGGCCTTCGGTGCCGGGGGCGGCGTGGCCTGTGGGGCCCGCCACCGGCCCGGTCGGCCGCCGCGAGCGGCCTACGGAAAAATCGTAGCCGGGTGAGAAGAACCACACAATGCGAATATCGAAGCCGATCAGGTGCCGCCTGTAGTCGCGGCGGAGTGTCGGTCCCCGGGCGTACGGTTGACGCCATGGCGCTCGACATTCCCCGGCTCGACGGCCGTTTCCAGGTCGTCAGCGATTTCCAGCCGGCCGGTGACCAGCCGGCGGCGATCGACGACCTGGAGCGACGGGTCCGCCGTGGTGACCGGCACACCGTGTTGCTCGGCGCGACCGGCACCGGCAAGAGCGCCACCACCGCCTGGCTGGTCGAGCGGCTGCAACGGCCCACGCTGGTGCTGGCGCCCAACAAGACGCTCTGCGCCCAGCTCGCCAAGGAGTTCAGCGAGCTGCTGCCGGACAACGCGGTGGAGTACTTCGTCTCGTACTACGACTACTACCAGCCCGAGGCGTACATCCCGCAGACCGACACGTACATCGAGAAGGACTCCTCGATCAACGAGGAGGTCGAGCGGCTGCGGCACTCGGCCACCATGTCGCTGCTCACCCGGCGCGACGTGGTGGTGGTGGCGACCGTCTCGGCGATCTACGGCCTGGGCACCCCGGAGGAATACCTGGATCGCGCGGTGCGGGTCGCCGTCGGCCAGGAACTCGACCGGGACCAGTTGCTGCGCCGGCTGGTCGACATCCAGTACACCCGCAACGACATGGCCTTCCAGCGGGGCACGTTCCGGGTCCGGGGCGACACGTTGGAGATCATCCCGGCGTACGAGGAACTCGCCGTCCGCATCGAGCTCTTCGGCGACGAGGTGGAGAAGCTCTACTACCTCAACCCGCTGACCGGGGACGTGGTGCGCGAGGTCGACCATCTGCTGATCTTCCCGGCGACGCACTACGCCGCCGGGCCGGAGCGGATGGAGCGGGCGGTCCGCGACATCGAGGCCGAGTTGGGCGAGCGCCTGGAGGAGCTGGAGCGGCAGGGCAAGCTGCTGGAGGCGCAGCGGCTGCGGATGCGCACCACGTACGACATCGAGATGATGCGGCAGGTCGGCTTCTGCTCCGGCATCGAGAACTACTCGATGCACATCGACGGCCGGTTGCCCGGCAGTCCGCCGCACTGCCTGCTCGACTACTTCCCCGACGACTTCCTCACGGTGGTCGACGAGTCGCACGTGACGATCCCGCAGATCGGCGGCATGTTCGAGGGCGACGCCTCGCGTAAGCGGATGTTGATCGACCACGGGTTCCGGCTGCCCAGCGCCGCCGACAACCGTCCGTTGCGCTTCGACGAGTTCCTGGAGCGGGTCGGCCAGATGGTCTTCCTGTCGGCCACCCCGGGGCCGTGGGAGTTGGAGCACGCCCAGGGCGAGTACGTCGAGCAGGTGATCCGCCCGACCGGCCTGGTGGACCCGGAGGTCGTGGTCAAGCCCACCAAGGGTCAGATCGACGATCTGATGCACGAGATCAAGCTGCGCACCGAGCGCGACGAGCGGGTCCTGGTCACCACGTTGACCAAGAAGATGGCCGAGGACCTGTCGGACTATCTGCTGGAGAACGGCATCCGGGTGCGTTACCTGCACTCCGAGGTGGACACGTTGCGTCGGGTCGAGTTGCTGCGGGAGTTGCGACGGGGCGACTACGACGTGCTGGTCGGCATCAACCTGCTGCGGGAGGGTCTGGACCTGCCCGAGGTGTCGTTGGTGGCGATCCTGGACGCGGACAAGGAGGGCTTCCTGCGCAGTGGCCGGTCGTTGATCCAGACCATCGGCCGGGCGGCCCGGAACGTCTCCGGCCAGGTGCACATGTACGCCGACAAGATCACTCCGTCGATGGCGGCCGCGATCGAGGAGACCGACCGGCGCCGGGCCAAGCAGATCGCGCACAACGAGGCGCACGGGATCAGTCCCGAGCCGCTGCGCAAGAAGATCCACGACATTCTCGACGACATCTACCGCGAGGCGGAGGACACCGAGGCGACCCGGGTCGGTGGTGCGGTGCGTCAGTTGTCGCGGGGCAAGGCGCCGGTCAAGGAGACCCGCAGCCGGTCCCGGGGCGGTGCGGCCACCCCGGCTCGCGAGGGCATGGCGCGGGCCGAGTTGGCGCAGCTCATCCAGGAGCTCAACGACCAGATGCTGGCTGCCGCGCGGGAGTTGCAGTTCGAGTTGGCCGCCCGGATCCGCGACGAGGTCGCCGACCTCAAGAAGGAGTTGCGGGGAATGGACGCTGCCGGGGTGACCTGACCGCCGGAGCGGGTGTGGTGGCGCGCGGTGATATCGGTTCGTTGCATAGCGCAAGCGAGGTATTGCCGTGCGTGACTGTCCTGCGTACTCTCCGACGGTGGGGAGGCCGGGATGCCGTTGTCAGCAAGTCCTGTCATCCGCCGGGTACGGCTCGGTGCAGAGTTGCGCCAGCTACGCCGCGGTGAGTCGCTCACCTTGGAGCAGGTCTGTGGCCAGCTCGGGTGGGCGTCCACGTCCAAGTTGTCCCGCATCGAGCTGGGCCAGAGCCGGCCGGACCTGGCCGACGTGCTCGACCTGCTCGACGTCTATCAGGTGCCGGCACCGCAGCGCGAGGCGTTGATCGTCATCGCTCGGGACGCGGCGGCCGGTCGCGGCTGGTCCCGGGCGCTGGGTGAGATGGGGGAGCGGCAACGCGCGTACGCGGAGTTGGAGGCGGGTGCGGCCGGCATCGTCGAATACCAGCCTGCTGTGCTGCCCGGGTTGTTGCAGACCCCGGCGTACGCCCGGCTGCGGCTGACCGCCGCGGCGCTGATCGCTCCCGAGCTGGAACTGGAGGCCGAGGTGCGGGCTCGCGGGCTGCGGCAGCAGGTGCTGCGTCGGGACGATCCGCCGCACTACACGGCCCTGCTGGACGAGCGGGTCTGTGCCCCCGACGGCATGCCGGTGGACGTCTGGCGGGAGCAGGTGTGGCACCTGGTGGCGTTGACCGAGCTGCCGCACGTCACCATCCGGCTGGTGCCCGGTGACGCCGCGCCGCACCACGGTGTGCACCCGCTGGCCGGGTTCTCCTGGTATGTCTTTCCCGATCCGGCGGATCCCCGCACGGTGATGCTGGAGACGCTCACCACCGACCTGCGGTTGGTCGCCGAGGCCGACATCGCGCGCTACGAACGGATGATCGACTGGCTGTCCGCGGTGGCGCTGCCGGCCACGGAGACCGCGTCGGTGCTGGCCCGGCAGGTCGAGCGGCCGGAGATCCCCCGGCCCGCCGACCCCGTCGAGGACGCCGTGCCGCCACCCGTCGAGGAGGCCCCGGCCGTGGAGCACGACGCGGAGCGCCTCGCCGGCTGAGGCGTCCCGCTTCTGACGGGACGCGTACGCAGGACGCGGGTGATCGGATGGGGACGCGCGGCCGTCGGGCCCGGCGCGCCCCCGAGCCCGGCGACCGCGCGTCGCGGGCACGATAGACGAGGGGTACGACACTTCCCGGGCGGCAGGCCGGCAGCCGCAGGTGTCGTCAGGCGGGTACGTCGACGAAGTGCTCGACGAGCGGCGGACCGGCGAAGTACGGGCCGATCAGCCCGCGCCACTGCGCGAAGCGGTCGGTCTGCCGGAAGTTGACCTCGTGCGCCTCGACCGAGTCCCACTCGACCAGCAGCACGAACCGGGTGGGGGACTCGACACCCCGGGTCATCCGGACCGACCGGCAGCCGGGCGTGTCGGCAAGGACCGGGTGCGCCGTGCGGTACGCGGCGGCGAACTCGTCCTCCTGCCCGGGAATCACGTCGATCAGCGCGACTTCAAGCACCATGTCAGCAGCCTCGCACGGCGGCGGGGTCGAGGTGGTCGCAGGGGTCTGTTCCGCCGCCGGTCGGCGCTCTAGGGTGAGCCCGCGAAGGACCGGGAGGACCTGTGATCGACTGGCTCACCAGCACGGCGTTCAGCGTCGCCGGGGCGGGCATCAGCTGGGCGGAGCTGCTGGGCTTCGGCACCGGTGTGGTGAACGTCTGGCTGATCGCCCGGCAGCACATCGCCAACTGGGCGATCGGCATCGCCAACGTGCTGCTGCTCGGGCTGCTGTTCTGGACCGCCGGCCTGTACGCCGACGCGAGCCTGCAACTGGTCTACGTGGCTCTCGGCTGCTACGGGTGGTGGCACTGGCTCTACGGCGGCGAGCGGCGCAGCCGGCTCACCGTGACCCGCACCGGACGGCGGGAGTGGCTGGGGCTCGGCGTGGCCGGGGTGCTGCTCACCGGTGCGATCTGGCTGCTGCTGGACCGGGCCACCGACTCGACCGTGCCGCTGCCCGACGCGCTCACCACCGCGCTGTCGTTGCTGGCCACGTACGGGCAGACCCGCAAGCTGGTGGAGAGCTGGTGGCTGTGGATCGCCGCCGACCTGATCTACATCCCGCTGTACGGGTACAAGGGACTCTGGCTGACCGCCGTGCTGTACGTGATCTTCCTCGGTCTCTGCGTGGTGGGTCTGCGGGCGTGGCGGTCGGACCTACGGCGGCGTGAGTCACCCGCGCCGGTGCCGCCCGGTCCGGCGCCGGTGGTCGCGTGAGCGGCGGGACCGACCCGGCGACCGCCCCGTCCGGGGCCGCGTCCCGGTTCCGGCACGGCATGGTGGTCGGGAAGTTCTATCCGCCGCATGCCGGGCATCACGCGTTGATCGAGGCGGCGGCGGCCCGTTGCGCGACGGTGACCGTGGTGGTCGCGCCGTCGCGGCGGGAGTCGATTCCGCTCGCCGAGCGGGTCGCCTGGTTGCGGGAGGCGCACGCGGGCAGCGGCCGGGTGCGGGTGGTGGGTCGCTACGACGACCATCCGGTCGACTACGCCGATCCGGCGGTGTGGGACGCGCACTGCGCGGTGTTCCGGGAGGCGGTCGGGCCCGAGCCGGTGGACGCGGTCTTCTCCTCCGAGGAGTACGGCGCGGAGCTGGCCCGTCGCTTCGACGCGGTGGCGGTCTGCGTGGACCCGGACCGGCGTACGGTGCCGGTCTCCGGCACGGCGGTCCGGGCCGATCCGGTGGCGCACTGGCGGTGGTTGAGTCCGGCGGTGCGGGCCTGGTTCGTCCGCCGGGTCGTGGTGGTGGGCGCCGAGTCGAGCGGCACCACGACGATGGCGCAGGCCCTGGCCGCGCACTACGGCACGGTGTGGGTCCCCGAGTACGGCCGCGAGTTGACCGCCCGCAAGCTGGCGCGACTGCGTCGGCGGGAGCCCTCGGCGACGGTCTTCGACGTGACCTGGGATCGGGACGACTTCGTCGAGGTGGTCCGTGGTCAGCAGGCAGCCGAGGATGCGGCGGCCCGGGTCAGCGGCCCGCTGCTGTTCTGCGACACGGACGCCCGGGCGACGGCGGTCTGGGAGGAGCGGTATCTGGGCTCGACCTCACCGGCGGTGCGGGCGGCGGCCCGGCGTCCGGCGCAGTATCTGCTGACCGACCACGAGGACGTGCCCTTCGACGACGACGGCCTGCGCGACGGCGAGCACCTGCGGGCCTGGATGACCGAGCGGTTCCGCACCGAGTTGGCCGGGTGCGGGGTGCCGACGGTGGCGTTGCGCGGCTCGCACGCCGAGCGGCTGGCCACGGCGGTGGCCGCCTGCGACGCGCTGCTGGCGGCCGGGTGGTCCCTGGCCGATCCGCTGCTCCCGGCCACCCCACGACACCTAGCCTCCTAGGAAGCCGTAGCGGGAGAGGGCCGGGTCACCCTGATGGGCGGCTCAGATGCGGTGCGCGCCGACGAGAGTGGCGGTGCGCTCCTCGGGCAGCCGTTCCTCCACCACCCGGCGGTGCCGGAAACAGGCGTGCAGCATCCGCCGCTCGTCGTGTCGCCGGGGAGCGGCGGTGACGATGCCGATGTGGTGGATCCGCTCGTTGGGTCGGGCGAAGGTGTACAGGTCACCCGGCCGTTCGGCGCCAAGCGCCACCGGGCGGGTGGCGACGGCCTGGTCGGCGGCGTCGCGGGGGAGTCGCACTCCGAGCCGTCGCCAGGCCAGGTGCACCAGGCCCGAGCAGTCGATCCCGTACGCGGACAGGCCGCCCCACAGGTAGCCGACGTCGACGAGTCGTGCCGCCAGGGCGGCCACCTGCGCGACGTCGGGTGGAGCGGTCGGCGCGGTCGCCAGGTGCGTCGCCGGCAGCCACAGCGGGTCGGCGTACCCGGGGGCGTGCACCGGACGCCAGCCGTCGACGGCCGCACCGGCGGCGGCCAGTCGGGTGCCGAGGACGACACCGGGGAGCACGACGCATCCGCCCGGGCCGGTGCGCAGGGCGGTGACCCGGGCGTCGACGACCACCGGCGTGCCACGCGCGGCGGTGGACGGGGCGAGTTGGGCGGCGGACAACCAGCCCGGATAGCCGCGCGGATCGAGCCGTGCCGAGGGCTGTTCGAGCGCCACCACGTGCGCCCAGCCGTCCGGTCGGACCTCGGTGACCAGCACCCGCTCGCCGAGCAGGAGTTGGCTCAGCACGCAGGAGTCGACCTGCTGACCGGCGTCCAGGCCGGCGATCCACGCCCCGACCTCGGCCGGTGCGCCGAGTGCCGGGGCGTCGACCGCCCGCACCTCGTCGGGAGATCGCCAGAGGGTGGCGACGGCGACCCGGACCACCGCTTCGGCACCGTGTCGCACACCCACCCCCGGCCGGTTGCACCCCTGGGTCCGGACGATAGGAAAGTTCTCGACGGTCGACAATCCTCAGTCCGCATCTTTACTCCGGGTGGCGTGGTCACTTCTGCCTGCCCGGCCACCGGAACCGGCCCTGCGGTGGTGATCGTCGGATCGGGCACGCTGGTAGGCGTGGTGTTCAGCGATGGGGAGGATCAGAACGTGGGTCTGGAACGGGACTGGCGGCTCGTGGGCGCGCCCAACGCGCGGGACCTGGGTGGTCTGGTCGGTGCGCGGGGGCGGCGGGTACGGCCGGGGCGGCTGATCCGTACCCCGGCGCTGGGTCGGCTGACCGACGAGGACCTGACGGTGCTGGCCGGGCTCGGTCCGGCGTGCGTGGTGGACCTGCGGGACCGCTCGGAGGTGTCGGTGGCCCCGCCGGACCGGTTGGTCGGCGCGCCGACCGTGGTGCACCTGCCGGTGCACGACCCGGCCCATCCGGTCTTCACCTATGTCTCGGCGGTGCTGCTCGGGCACGACCTGGACGGGTACGCGGACCTGGCGCGGCAGGGGACACCGGCGGCGATGGCGGACATCTATCGCTGGTTCGTGACCGGGGAGTCGGCCCGGGCGGGCTTCGGCGCTGCCGTGCGGCTGGCGGCCGAGTCGGCGAACCTGCCGCTGGTGTACCACTGCTCGGCGGGCAAGGACCGCACCGGTTGGTTGACCGTGGTGCTGCTGCACGCCCTGGGTGTGGACGAGGTCGCGATCCGGGCCGACTACCTGGCCAACAACGAGTTGACCGAGAGCCTGCGCGAGGTGCTGATCGAGGCGATGCGGCGGCGGCACCCGGGGGTGGACGACGCGGCGGTGCGTCCGGTGCTGGAGGTCCGCCCGGAGTATCTGGACGCCGGGTACGCGCAGGTGCGGCGGGTGCACGGGTCGTTCGACGCGTACCTGCGGGACGGGCTGGGGGTCACCGACGAGACGGTGGCGGCGTTGCGGGCGAACCTGTTGGAGTGAGGTGATGCCGGTCGCGCCACAGCCGGGCGGAGATGTCGGCGACCAGCCGGCGGGCGTGCGCGTCGGCCGGGCCGCTGGGCTGCTGCGCGGTCAGCGGGGTGGTGGTGCACACCGCCAGCAGGTACGGGTCGGCGTCGGTGGGGAAGACCACTGCGGCGCCGTGGCGTATCCCGCGTACCCAGCCGTTCTTGTGGGCCAGCCGGGTGCCGGCGGGCAGGCCCTCGGCGATGTCCTGACGGACCTGCTGGCCGCAGAGCACGTCGAGCATCGCGGCGCAGGCGGCGGGTGGGGCGATCGGCCCGGGGCGGGTGGCCCCCACGGCGACTTCGCGCAGCAGGGCGGCCAGGTCGGCGGCGGTGACCAGGTTGGTGATGCCCGCGTCGCGGGCGGCGAGGTCCTCGATGCCCCGGGCGGTGACGCTGTGCCGGGCACCGGCCGCCGCCCAGACCTCGGCGACGGCGGGTCGGCCGACGTGTTCGAGGACCAGGTTGGTGGCGAGGTTGCTGGACCGGACGATCATCCGTTCGGCGAGCCAGCGCAGTGGTTCCTCCCGCCCGAGCCGGTGCCAGACGTCCTGGTCGTTGTCGTACTCCCGGACGCAGGAGTACGGGGGTGCGTCCGGGAGTGCGGAGGTGAACCGGTTGCGGATCGGCACCGGGGTGTCCAGGTCGAGCCGTCCGGCCTCGGCGGTGCGGTGCAGCGCGGCGAGCACCGCGAGTTTCATGGTGCTCGCCGCGTAGTGGGTGGCCTCGGCGTGTCGGGTCCAGGTGGGCGGGGCGTCGAGCCGCCCCGCGTACACCGAGATCGTGCCGGGTTCCCGGTCCAGCCGCGCGTCGAGGTCGTCGGCGGACATGGCAGGGGTCAGCCGGCGTGCTTGCGGCGGGCGGCGGTGCGCGCCCGCTGGGTCTGGTCGAGCACGACCTTGCGGATGCGTACGGCGGCGGGGGTGACCTCGACGCACTCGTCCTCGCGGCAGAATTCGAGGGCCTGCTCCAGCGACAGCTTGCGCGGCGGGATCAGCTTCTCGGTCTCGTCGGCCGTGGAGGAGCGCATGTTGGTGAGCTTCTTCTCCTTGGTGATGTTGACGTCCATGTCGTCGGAGCGGGAGTTCTCCCCGACGATCATGCCCTCGTACACCTCGGTGGTGGGCTCGACGAAGAGCTGGCCGCGCTCCTGGAGGTTGGTCATCGCGAAGGCGGTGACCGCGCCGGACCGGTCGGCGACCAGCGAGCCGTTGTTGCGGGTCCGCAGCTCGCCGAACCACGGCTCGTACGACTCGAAGACGTGGTGCAGGATGCCGGTGCCGCGGGTCTCGGTGAGGAACTCGGTGCGGAAGCCGATCAGGCCGCGCGCCGGGACCAGCCACTCCATTCGGATCCAGCCGGTGCCGTGGTTGACCAGTTGCTCCATCCGGCCCTTGCGGGTGGCCAGGAGCTGGGTGATCGCGCCGAGGTACTCGTCGGGCGAGTCGATGGTGAGCCGCTCCACCGGCTCGCAGGTGCGGCCGTCGATCTCGCGGGTGACCACCTGCGGCTTGCCGACGGTCAGTTCGAAGGACTCGCGGCGCATCTGCTCGACCAGGATCGCCAGCGCCAGCTCGCCCCGGCCCTGCACCTCCCAGGCGTCCGGGCGCTCGGTGGGCAGGACCCGCAGCGACACGTTGCCGATGAGTTCCTTGTCCAGCCGGTCCTTGACCATGCGGGCGGTGACCTTGGCGCCCTTGACCCGGCCGACCAGCGGCGAGGTGTTGGTGCCGATGGTCATCGAGATGGCCGGCTCGTCGACGGTGATCAGCGGCAGCGGCTGCGGGTTCTCCGCGTCGGCGAGCGTCTCACCGATCATGATCTCCGGAATGCCGGCGACGGCGATGATGTCGCCCGGGCCGGCCGAGTCGGCGGGCTTGCGCTCCAGGCCCTCGGTCATCAGCAGCTCGGAGATGCGGACCCGCTGGGTGCTGCCGTCGGTGCGGCACCAGGCCACGCTCTGGCCCTTGGCGATGGTGCCCTGCCGGACCCGGCACAGCGCGAGGCGGCCGAGGAACGGGGAGGCGTCGAGGTTGGTGACGTGGGCCTGGAGCGGGGCCTGCTCGTCGTACGCGGGCGGCGGGATGGTGTCCAGCAGGGTGCGGAACAGCGGCTCCAGGCTCTGGCTGTCCTGGGGTACGGAGCCGTCGGCGGGCTGGGTCAGCGAGGCGATGCCGTCGCGGGCGCAGGCGTAGACGATCGGGAAGTCGATCTGCTCCTCGTCGGCGTCGAGGTCGAGGAAGAGCTCGTAGGTGTCGTCGACGACCTCCTTGATCCGGGCGTCGGGACGGTCCACCTTGTTGATCACGAGGATGATCGGCATGCGGGCCTTGAGGGCCTTGCGGAGCACGAACCGGGTCTGCGGCAGCGGGCCCTCGCTGGCGTCGACCAGCAGCACCACGCCGTCGACCATGGTCAGGCCGCGCTCGACCTCACCACCGAAGTCGGCGTGGCCGGGGGTGTCGATGATGTTGATGGTGACCGGGTCGGAGCCGTCCGCCGGCAGGTAGCGCACGCCGGTGTTCTTGGCGAGGATGGTGATGCCCTTCTCGCGTTCGAGGTCCATCGAGTCCATCACCCGCTCGGTCACCTCGCCCCGGGCGCCGTAGGCGCCGGCCTGCCGCAACATGGCATCGACCAGGGTGGTCTTGCCGTGGTCGACGTGAGCGATGATGGCGACGTTGCGAAGGTCGGTGCGCAGCTGCATGAGCTCCATCCTCCCGCCTGGTCGGTAGCCGCGTGGCGTCGGGGTCACCGGAGAGTGGGGCCGCGCGGTGACGGAGAGCACTGTCACACTTGCAGGGCAGTCCTGCCGAGGTGATCCGGGGGCGCCGTGCACGATCTGCTGAACTCGGTGCAGAGCCTGCCACCGGGTCTTATCTACGTGGTGGCGGCCCTGGTGGTGGCGGCCGAGACGGCTCTGCTCGTCGGGTTGGTGGCGCCCGGTGAGGCCACTCTGCTGTTGGTGGGCTTCCTCACGTACACCGGGACGTTGCGGCTCGGTCCGGCGCTGGCGGTGATGATCGTCGCGGCGGCGACGGGGGACGCGGTGGCGTTCCGGGCCGGGCGGCGCTACGGGCCCCGGTTGCGGGCGAGCCGGTGGGGTGTGCGGGTGGGACCGCAGCGGTGGGCGCGGGCGGACGCGATGCTCGGCCGGATGGGCGGACGGGGTGTGCTGACCGCCCGGTGGGTGGCGTTCGCCCGGACGCTGGTGCCCCGGCTGGCGGGTGCGGCGGGCATGCCGTACCGCCGGTTCGCGCCGTGGAACCTGGCCGGGGTGGCCACCTGGGTGGGCGGGTCGGTGCTGGTGGGGCACCTCGCGGGCGAGTCGTACGAGACGGTGTCGCGGCTGCTCGGTCGGGCCACCGGCGCGGTGCTGGTGTTGATCGCGGCCCTGCTCGCGGTGGTGCTGGTCGGGCGGTGGCTGGGGCGTAACCCGGATCCGGCGCGGGCGTTGTTGACCCGGGCCGCGCGGCTGCCGCCGCTGCGGTGGTTGTCCGCCCGGTACGGGCTGCTGTTCTTCCTGCTCAGCCTGCGGCTCGGTCCGGCGTGGGCGTTGCTGGCGAACCTGGCGGCCGGGGTGGTGCTGTTGTTCGTGGTCGGTCTGGTCATCACCTGGACGTTGCGGACGGTGGTCCGGCACAGCGGTCTCGCGCTGGTGGACGGGGCGATCGCGGGATGGTTCGCGGCCCGACGTACGCCGGACGCGGTGGAGGCGACGCAGGCGGCGGTGTCGGTGCTGCGCGGCTCGTCGCTGATCGTGGTGGTCGCGGTGGTGGCGCTGGTGCAGGCGTGGCGGCACCGGCCGTGGCAGGCGGACCTGCTCAGTGTGGTCGGCACGGTCGGCGCGTTCGTGCCGTTGGTGGTGCTGGCGGTGGTGGCCGACCTGGCCGCCGGAGGTCGGACGGTGCTGTTCTCCACGCAGAACGTGGTGGTCACCGCCAGTCTGTGCACGCTGGCCTGGTTGCTGTCGCGGGGGGCGCGGTGGCCGTTGGCGGTGGCGGCCTGGACGGTCGCGGCGGTCGGGGTGGTCGCCATCGGCGGGGCGCGGCTCTATCTGGGGATGAGCACGGCCAGCGGGACGGTGGGCGCGGTGTTGCTGGGCGCGGCGTGGCCGGCGGTGTTCATGGTGGCGTGGGCCACTCGGGACCGGGCGGTGACCGCCGGGTCGCGGGGCGATCCGGGCTACGGCTCGGCGGTGTAGCCGAGAGGGGGGTTGACCTGGGCGGGGTGGATGTGCGGGCCCCGAATCACGACCTGTGGCTGTTAGGGTGCGGCGGGCTCGTCACTGCCGAAGGGGGTCGACATGGGACGGAGCGTCACCAGGCTGGGCGCCGCGCTGCTCGCCGGAGTGTTGTTGGCGACCGGGGGAGGTTGCGCCAGAGTGGACGCTCCCGCGACGGAGGTGCCCGCGCCGGTCGCGTTCCCGGCGGAGGCGGCGGATCCGACGCCGGCCACCGAGTCGGAGGCGCCGGACGAGGCCAGTCCCACGCCGAAGGCGGTCCAGTCGATGGGGGCCGCGCCCCGGTCCGCTGCCGCGCCGTCGCCGACGGCGAGCGTGCGGCCGACACCGCGACGGAGCGCCCCGGCACCCCGGGCGGTGCCGAAGCCGCCGACGGAGACCAACGTGCCGCCGAAGCCGCCGAAGCCCGCGCCCAGTGGCTGCCGGCCCACGTACAAGGGCGAGCAGGCCAGCCGGGCGCAGGCCAAGGCGGCGCTGACCGACGCGGCAGGCCGGACCTACTGGCCGACCTCCGCGCCGGACATCCGTGTCCCGCTGAACCTGATGATGGCGACCGCCTGGCAGGAGAGCGGGTGGCAGTCCAACATCGTCGCCTGCGACGAGGGCATCGGCCTGATGCAGGTGATGCCGGACACCGCGACCTGGATGAACCAGCGGTTCGGGCAGAGCTACGACGTGTGGGACTACCGGGACAACGCCTACCTCGGCGGCACCTATCTGGCGTGGCTCACCAAGTACATCGGCGACATGTACTTCGACGCCGACTACCGGCTGGACGCGAGCCTGTGCACCTCGGGCGTACTGGACTCCTGTCTGCTCAACGCGGTGATCGCCGCGTACAACTTCGGTCACGGGGCGGTGGCCCGGCCGGGAGAGCCGTTGGCGATCCCCAATCCGGGTTACGTGCGCAACGTGCGGGCGCTCATGTCGGAGTGCGTCTGCCTGGGGTTCTGATCGCGGGTGATCCGGCCCGGCCACCAGAACTTCTCGCCGAGCAGGAACGCCAGCGCCGGCACGACGACCGTGCGGACGAGCAGGGTGTCCAGCAGGACGCCGAGGCAGACGATGATGCCGATCTGGGTCAGCGTGATCAGTGGCAGCACGCCGAGCAGCGCGAAGACGGCGGCGAGCAGGATGCCGGCGCTGGTGATGACGCCGCCGGTGGCGCGGAGCGCGGAGAGCATGCCCTCGCGGGTGCCGGTGGCGCGGGCGTCCTCCCGAGCCCGGGTGACCAGGAAGATGTTGTAGTCCACGCCGAGCGCGACGAGGAAGACGAAGGCCAGCAGCGGCACCGTGGTGTCCAGTGCCGGGAAGCCCAGGACGTGGTCGAAGAGCAGCCACGCGCCGCCGAGGCTGGCGAAGTACGAGGCGACCACGGTGACCACCAGCAGCACCGGCGCGATGATGCCGCGCAGCAGCAGGACGAGCACGGCGCCGACCAGCAGCAGGATCAGCGGCAGGATCACCCGTAGGTCCCGGTTGTCGGCGGCGGCGGAGTCGTAGTCGCCGGCGAGGCTACCGCCCACCAGGGCACCCGAGACGTCGTCGACGCCGGCCGGGGCCGGGGGCGCCGAGTCGGGTACGGCGGCGACGGCGTCGCGCAGCGCGGCCAGGGTGCGGTTCGCAGCGGCGGTGCCGGGTTCGGCGTCGAGGACGACGTCGATCTGGGCGACGGCCTCTCCGGCGGGGCCGGGTCGGGCGGAGGCGACCCCGTCGACGGTGGAGGCGGCCTCGGTGACGGCCGGTACGGCGCCCGGGTTGGTCATCACGGCGACGGGTTGAGTGGTGCCGGCGGGGAAGGCGCGGCCGAGAGTCTGCGCGCCGGCCACCGCCTCCGGCTCGACCCGGAACTGCTCGGTCTCGGACAGGCCGGTGCGCAGGCCCAGTCCGCCCAGGGCGAGCGCGGCCAGCAGCAGGGTGGCCAGTGCCGCGACGGGCACCGGGCGGCGGATCACGGCGGCGCCGAGGCGGCCCCAGATCCGGCCCTCGCGGCCGACGCTGCCGACCTCGGGCACCAGCGGCCAGAACAGGCGGCGGCCGCCGAGCACCAGGGCGGCGGGCAGCACCAGCAGCGCCGAGGCCATCGCGAGCAGGATGCCGGTGGCGCAGGCCACGGCGAGGGCACGGTTGAGTTCCCGTTCGCTGAGCAGCAGCGTGAGTACGCCGAGCATGACGGTGCCGCCGCTGGCCAGGATCGGTTCGGCGGTGCGGCGCAGGGCCTTGCGCATCGCGACGAAGCGGTCCTCCTCGCGGCGCAGTTCCTCGCGGTAGCGGGCGATGAGCAGCAGGGCGTAGTTGGTGGCGGCACCGAAGACGAGGACGCTGGCGATGCCGGTGACGGCGCCACCGGCGAAGTTGATGCCGACCGCCGGGATGATGGTGTCCAGGGCGCGCAGGGTGATCTGTTCGGTGGCCGCCACGATGGTCAGCGGGACCAGCCAGAGCAGCGGGCTGCGGTAGGTGACCAGCAGCAGGACCGCGACGACGGCGGCGGTGAAGGCCAGCAGGGTGAGGTCGGCGCCCTCGAAGACCTTGGTGAGGTCGGCGGTGAAGGCGGGCCCGCCGGTGACCTCGACGGTCAGCTCCCCGGGCAGTGCGGTGAGTGCCTCGCGCAGCTCGGCCACCTGTGCGGTGACCGCGTCCTGGCCGCCGGCGGTGGACATCGGCACGACGACCAGGGCGACCGTGCCGTCGGGGGAGACCTGGAGCGGGACGACCTGGCCGCCGACGGCGACCTCGCTGAGCCCGGTGGTGCCGTTGGTGATCGCGGCCCGGTCGGCGTCGGTCAGCGGGGCGTCGTCGTCGCGGCTGACCACGACCACGGCGGCGGCGACGTCGCTCTGGGGTAGTTCGTCCTGGAGTAGCTCGACCTGGGTCGACTCCCAGCTCTCGGACAGCCCGGTGGCGGAGACCGGTGCCGGGTTGTCGGGGGTGGGCAGGGCGAAGACGATCGCGCCGAAGACGACCGTCAGTAGAACGGTGAGCCAGGCTGCGCGGCGGCTACGCGCGACGCGGGTTAACACGGACATCCGTAAGGGCCCCTCGAAACAGGTCTCTCGACAGCCAGATATCTAGACAGTCGAGAGTTTTACCCATCAAGATAGATGTGGCAACTACTGGCGGGGTGAGAATCTCGACATCGGTGGGGAACGTCCGGCTGGGTATGCTCCGACGCGGGCGTTCGGGAGGGGAAGCGGCGCGACGTGGCGGCTCAGGGGATGTACCGGCGGCGGGATACCCGCCGGGACCTGCTGATCGCCGAGATCACCGCGGAGTTGCGCCGTTACGGCGTGGACGCCCAGCACGTGGGGCACGCCTTCGCCGGGCAGCACGGCCTCAACGTCACCGACCTGCAGGCGCTGATCGCGGTGATGGACGCCGAGCTGGCCGATGCGCCGATCACGCCCGGGCGGCTCGGCGAACACCTCGGCATCTCCTCCGGATCGGTCACCGCCCTGATCGACCGGCTGGAACGGGGCGGGCACATCCGGCGCGACCGCGATCCCACCGACCGGCGCAAGATCCTGCTGCGCTACGCCGACCGTGGCGCCGCGCTGGCGATGGACTTCTTCCGACCGCTGGGCGAGCGCACCGACCGGGTGATGAGCGGCTTCCGCGACGACGAGCTGGAGGTGGTGTACCGCTTCATCTCGGCCATGGGCACGTCGCTGCGGGAACACCGGGACACGGTCCGCGGCGCCCGACCCGAGTCGCCCCGACGCCGGACGGACTGAGCCGATGTGGGATCGGCTGACGTCGGCGCTCGTCGGGGCCGCGCTGCGACTGCCGCCGGCGCGTACCCGTCGGGTCACCGTCACCCGGGACATTCCGGTGCGGGCCCGCGACGGGGTGATCCTGCGCACCGACCACTACCGCCCCGACCTGGCGGACGCGGCCACCGTGCTGATCCGTACCCCGTACGGGCGGGGCGGGCCGATGCGGCTGCTCTGCCGGCTCGCCGCCGAGCGTGGATTCCACGTGGTCATCCAGTCCTGCCGGGGCACCTTCGGTTCCGGCGGGTCCTTCGACCCGTTCGTGTTCGAGCGCGACGACGGGCTGGACACCCTCGACTGGCTGCGCCGCCAGCCCTGGTGGCGTGGTGCGTTCGGCATGTTCGGCGCGAGCTATCAGGGTTTCGTGCAGTGGGCGCTGGCCGCCGACGCGGGTCCGGAGCTGCGGGCGATGGTCGCCGTGGCCACCGCCTCCACCACCCGCGACTCCACCTACGCGGGTGAGTCGTTCGCCCTGGACACGGTGCTGACCTGGGTGGAGCTGCTCCAGGCGCAGACCGTGCCGTGGCTGGCCCGGCAGTGGGAGCTCAAACGGGGTCAACCCCGGCTGGCCGCCGCCCTGGCGCACCTGCCGCTGGTCGAGGCGGACCGGATCGCCACCGGGGTCACCGTGCCGTTCTTCCAGCAGTGGCTGGAGCACCACACCCCGCAGGCCGACTACTGGCGTACCCGGGTCTTCGACGACCGGCTCGACCGGGTGCGGGCCCCGGTGGCGATGGTCAGCGGGTGCCACGACATCTTCCTGCCCGCCCAGTTGCGCGACTACGCGGCCCTGCGCGCCACCGGCGCCCGGCCGAGGCTGGTGGTGGGGCCGTGGACCCACGGCAGTCCCGGCCTGTTCGTGGCCGCGCTGCGCGAGGGGTTGGGCTGGCTCGACGAGCACCTCAACGACCGCAGCGCCGAGCCGGTCGGCGGCGCGCCGGTGCGGGTGCACCTGGGCGGTGCTGGTGGCGGCTGGCGTGACCTGCCCGACTGGCCACCACCGGCCCGGGCCGTCCGGTGGCACCTGCACCCGGGCTTCGCGCTGCGCACCTCGGCGCCGGTGCCGTCAGCGCCGGACGGCTTCTGGTACGACCCGGCCGACCCGACGCCCTCGCTGGGCGGCCCGCTGCTGGTGGCCCAGCGCGCCGGGCCGTTCGACAACCGTCCGGTCGAGGCCCGTCCCGACGTGCTGACCTTCACCACCGACCCGCTGACGTACGCGGTCGAGGTGATCGGTCCGGTGCGGGCGGAGATCCACCTGCGGAGCGAGCTGGCCCACCTGGACGTCTTCGTGCGACTGTGCGACGTGGACCGGCGGGGCCGTTCCTGGAACGTGTGCGACGGGCTGGTACGCGTCGACCCGCAACGGTTCCGGCCGGACGCCACCGGCGCGGTCGCGGTGCCGGTGGAGATGTGGCCGGCCGCCCACCGCTTCGCCCCCGGGCACCGGTTGCGGTTGCAGGTCTCCGGCGGGGCCCATCCCCGGTACGCGCGCAACCCGGGCACCGGTGAACCACTCGGCGCTGCCATCACTCTCCGTGGTGGACGCCGGGAGATCATCCACGACCCGGAGCATCCGTCCGCAGTGGTCCTATCGGTCGTCCACTCTGCCTCACAGCCTTCTCCAAGCTGAAACAAAGCGGCTCTGAGCTGGGCATTCGTCCAGAAGTGGGGCTATGGTGGGAGTACGCCCGGCGCTGTGCAACCACTGGCCGGGAGCGCTTGTGCAGCCTTCCTACCGCGCACGCGGTGTCACTGCCGTGCCCGGCCCCCGACGAATCAGCAGAGGGGGGAACCATGACGCGGGCACCGGCGAACCTGATGGCCGTCCGCAGCTTGCTGCTCAAGCACCTCAACCGCGATCCGAACCGGGTACGCGACGAGGACCTGGAACCCAACGAGGTCGGCATCGTCGGCGACGCCAACCACCGCGGGGGGTACCACACCGGATCGGACCGAGTCGTCGCGAACGACTACTCGGTGGTCGAGTCACCCCGGGACCGCAACGGTCTGACCCTGGACGCGGCCGCGCTGGACGTGGGCATGTTCCGGGTCAGCAGCGGCGGTCGCCACCACGACCTGGCCACGTTCTCGACCTGGTGTGTGGCCCAGTGCGCCGCCAACACGGCGGACACCCGGGACATCCGCGAGATCATCTACTCACCGGACGGCAAGGTGGTGCGGCGGTGGGACCGACTGGGGCGGCGCAGCACCGGCGACCGTTCCCACCTGTGGCACACCCACTTCAGCTTCTTCCGAGACTCGATCAAGGCGGGACGTGACCAGACGCCGCTGTTCCGCCGCTACCTGACCACCATCGGACTCATCACGCCCGAGCAGGAGGAGATGGACATGACCCCCGAGGAGCACAACTGGCTCAAGACCGTTCACCGCAACCTCACCGTCCTGGACGGGCGCAACCCGATCGGGCAGACGTACACCCGCACGACCATGGGTGAGGACCACACCGACCCGAAGTTCAAGGTCGGGCACCCGACGCTGCGGAGCCTGGGCGCGCAGTTGACCGCGTTGCAGACGGCGGTGGAGTCGTTGGCCAACCGCGACTTCACCGACGAGCAGGCGATCATCACCGGCGTGTTGGCCGGGCTCACCCCCGAGGAGATCGCGGCGGCGATCCCGCCGACCGTGGCCGAGCAGGTCGTGCAGGAACTGGGCCGGCGGCTGGCCGCCTGAGGCGAGGCACCGGTGCACGTGAGGCGGCGGCCGGTCGTGCCGGCCGCCGCCACCCCGGCACGGGTCACATCGGTCGGACGTTGTCCGCCTGCGGCCCCTTCTGCCCCTGGGTCACGTCGAACTCGACCTTCTGGCCCTCGGTCAGCTCCCGGTAGCCACTGCTCGCGATGGCCGAGTAGTGGACGAAGACGTCTGGGCCTCCACCATCCTGTTCGATGAAGCCGAAGCCCTTTTCCGAGTTGAACCACTTTACGGTGCCGGTTGCCATGCGTCTCTCTCCCTGTTCCAGGCGGGCGACCGCCGGCTCCACGCCGGTGGCCGCCCGATACCTTCCCGACAGTAACCGGTGAATAGCGGATTTGCGGGGCGAAGCGCCTCAGGGAGTCGTCGGCGGGGCGATCCAGGCGGTGGAGAACCGGATCAGGGATGACCCGGAGCACACCAGCCGCAGTGTGGGGAGGAATCCTGATGTCCACACCCAGGGTCAGGCAATAGCGTACGGGGCATGGCGAACCAGCTGGCCCAGGTCGGAGAACTTCCCGTCGCCCTGTTGATGGCGGTGCTCGGGGTGGTCATGCTCTTCGACGCGGTCCCGCTGTTCGGTGTCCTCGTCCCCGGCGACGTGGCGATCCTCGCCGCCGTGGCGGTCGGCAGCCCGACCACGGGGCTGGCGACCTTCGTCGCCGTGGTCACCGGATGCCTCGCCGGATGGTCGCTGACTTTCCTCGTCGGCCGGCGGTGGGGCGCGGACCTGCGTCGCAGCCGCTTCGGTGGCTGGGTCGGGGAGAGCCGCTGGGCCACCGCGGAGGTCATCCTGCGTCGCAACGGCGGCCGGCTGGTGCTGGTCGCCCCGTTCCTGCCGGTGTTCAATGCGCTGCTGCCGCTGGCGGCCGGCGGCCTGAACATGTCGTATCCGCGCTTCCTCGGCTTCGCCTCGCTCGGCGCGGGCGCGTGGGCCGGGCTCTATCTGGCGGTGGGCACCGCGTCGCGCTCGCTGGTCGGGCTGCTGCCCGGTGGCGCCAGCCCGATGCTGGTCACCATGGTCGGCGGCCTCCTGCTGGCCGCCCTGGTGCTGGTCGGCGTGCGGCGCCGGCTGCGCGAGGTCACACCCTGAGCTGCGGACACCGGTCCGGATTCGACGACTGCGCATCGCACCCGGACCGGCGTCGGCGGGTTCACCAGCCCCGGGCGCGCCACTCCGCCAGGTGCGGGCGTTCCGCGCCGAGCGTCGAGTCCCGGCCGTGGCCCGGATAGAACCAGGTCTCGTCCGGCAGCCGGTCGAACAGCTTGTGCTCCACATCGTCGATGAGCGCCGCGAACCGCTCCGGGTCCTGGTCGGTGTTCCCGACACCACCCGGGAATAGCGGGGGCACTCAGAGTGCATTACTCTCCCACCCGTGGCGGCATTCGAGGACTACCTGTACGCGCGCATCAGCCAAGACGAACTGGGCTTGGAAAAAGGGGTCACCCGGCAGCTACGGGAAGCCCGCGACTATTCGGAGAAGACCGGCGGAACAGTGGCCGGCGAATACTCCGACAACGACATTTCCGCCACCAAAGCCCCGCCCCGGCCCGGCTTCGACGGGCTCATGGCCGCCGTCACCGCCCCCAACCTGGACGGGGTGCAGCGCCGCATCGTGCTCGTGCACACCTCCCGGCTGTGGCGTAACCGGGTCGAACGGGCCCACGGCATCGAACTGGGCGGCCGACACGCCCTCATCGTTCGGCCAGTCAACGGTGTCGAACTGGACCTGCGGACCGCGCAGGGGCGGATGCTGGCGGAGATGCTGGGCGCCCAGGACACGGGCGAGTCTGAGACGAAAGCGGAACGCATCCAGTCGGCGGCCCGTGAACGCGCCGAGGAAGGCCGCGCCAACGCGTACGTGCTGTACGGCTGGCGGCGCGTGTACGAGCACGACAACCGGGGGCGGGTCATCGGATCCCGCGATGAGGAAGACCCAGAGCAAGCCGACGTGGTGCGCGACATTGTGAAACGGCTCCTGGCTGGCGACACACTCCTGGGTATCACCGACGATCTGAACCGGCGGGGTGTGCCTGCCCCGCGTGCAGGGTGGGTCCGGAAGGGGCGTGCGAACGGTCAAACCCCGGACGGGCAGCGGTGGGGCAAGACGAGCGTGAAGAAGGTGGCGGTGCGGCCCGCAAACATCGGGTTGCGGATCTTTCACCGGGGTCGCCCGGATGAGCAGATGCTGCCCGCTAGGTGGCCCAGCATCGTCGACCCGGACGATCATGAGCGGGTGGTGGCGCTGCTGTCGGACCCGGCACGCGGGCAGCTCAAACCGGCAGCCCGGTCGCATCTGCTGACGTGGGGGATTGGCGAGTGCGGTGTGTGCGGGGCGCACCTGCGGACGTCGTGGAAAGGCAACCAGAAGTTTGGGCAGAAGCAGCTTCTGTACCTGTGTGAGCGACGCGGCTGCGTGGGCCGTAACGAGGCGTCCGTGGATGCGCGAGTGGATGCGGTGATGGTGGCCCTGCTGTCCCGCCCGGACGTGCTCGGCTTGTTGGAGGGGTCACAGTCGAGGCAGGTGGAGTTGCTGTCGCGGGCGGAGGCGTTGCGGGCACGCATGGCATCGGCTGCGGCGGCGTTCGCGGAGGGCGAGATGACCGCCGAGCAAGTGCGGATCATCAACGGCCGCCTGCGCCCGCAGATTGAGGCGGCGGAAGCGGAAGCCCGGCAGCATCAGCCGTCGCCGCATCTGTCGCTGGTGGTGGCGTCGGTGGGGGAGCAGGCAGCGCAGCGGTGGGCCGGGTACACGGTGACGCAGAAGCGGGCGATCATGGAGGCGTTCGGGGTGCGGGTCATCATCGACCGGGCAAAGAAAGGTCCGGGGTTTGATCCACAGTCTGTGCGGATCATTCCCCGGACCTCGGATGCTGCTGTCTAGCCGCTGCGTTTTCCTGTCCCTGGCCGTTGCGGTAACTGGATCACTGATCCGTCGCTGCCGTCGCCTCGGTCGCCAGCAGAGCGGATGCCCCACTCGTCGCGGGCGTCGTCGGCCTTCCCCGCCCAGTAGCGTTGCCGGTCGGCGCGGTCCCGGGCGGCGAAGATCCGCTCGACCGTCTGGGTGATGATTTCTGGCTGGGCGGTGACGGCGTCCCGGATTGCCTTGATGATCAGATCGTTGCGGTAGGCGTCGATCTGGTCTTGTGCGGCGGTGCGGGCCAGGTCGCCGCGTACCCGCATGTAGCCGACGACGAGGGCGACGCTGACGAGCACGAGCACGCCGAAGGTCATGGCGTGTACGCCGAGGGCGACTCCCATGCCGGCGCGGTGGCGGCTGGTGACGGCGTGGATGGTGAAGGCCGCGACGTCGAATGTGGTGAGGACTGCGGCGGTTGTGGCGGCGGCGGCCATCCCTCGTGGGGGTGTGGCAATGGCGCGTGCGTTGAGCAGTTTCTCGATGTGCTGGGTTTGCTTGTCTTCGAGGCTGGTCATTGGGGTTCTCCCGTGAGGCTGGTGGTCGGTCGGCGTGGGTGCGCGGGCCGGTCAGCCTGACGGGGGTTGTGGTGGTGGCGTTCTGCCTCCGGGTCTCTGGTCGGTGCTGGGGGTGGCGGTGCTGCGGTCTCGGCGGGTGCTGCTGCTGTCGGCGCCGATTCCGTCCAGGGTTTGGATGTTGCTGGCGGCGGCTGGTGCGCGGTTGCAGTCGCCGAGGTCGGGACCGTCGACCGGTTCCGGCTGCCCGCCGACGGCGGTTGCGGTGCGGGCGGCACGGATGGTGTCGGGCCGCTCAACCTGTGCGCGCGGTTTCGCGGCCGGCGGGGTGGCGGTGATGGTGAGGTGTGGGGCGCCCGAGCTGGTTGCACGTGGGGGTTGCTCGGCCAGCTCGGGCGCCGTTTTGGGGCCGCTGCCGTAGGCGGGCGGCGGGGTGGTGTCGACCGGGTCGGCGGGTGTGTCGACGTCGACCGGGTCTGCCGGTTCGGCGGGGACGTCCGGCGTGGTGTCGGGGGCCGGCAGGTCGGTGACCGTGTCTAGCGCCCCGTCGGTGATGTCGGTGACCTGGTCGACGGCATCTCCGACGATGGGCAGCGGCTCCACGACCTTGTCCACCGTGTCGGTGACGGTGTCGACGGTGCCGCCCACTGTCTTGTCCACGGTGTCTGTCACTGCTTTGACGGTGTCGCGGACGGGTGTGGGCCGGTCGGCGGCTGGACTGCCGGTGACGGTGTCGACGATGGTGCTGATGGTGCCGCCGGCTGGTTCGGTGTCGTCGGCTCGGGCGGGCTGGTCTGCGCCGATGGCTATGGCGGTGCCGGCGATACCGGCGGCGGCGTAGAGGAGTAGGCGGGTGAGGCGCATTGATCGGTCCCCCCATGGATCGACGCGGATGCGTTACCTGCTGTTCACGTTCTGGGATGCTTTACATTGGCTGATTGTTGCCAGTGGGCGAATCCCGTGTAGGTGTGTAGTGGGCTGGCCTGCTGTCGGCGTTCGATCGCCTGTTCGGTTGACCCCTGTTTGGGGGTCATGCCCCGCTTTGGGCGCAGACCATCGACCGGCTTGATCAATGGGCCGGGTTGAGTATCCGACCGTGCACGCCATCGACGCAGCGAGCAACTTCTACTTGTCACGACATGCGGGATCTGCAAAGTTCCCGGCAACCCGTAGCCTCTGGCGAGGATCGCTCGTTAACCTGCGCCGACGGCAGGGCCGGGCAGAAACCACCGATCCCCCGGCAGTAGCTCCGGCTCGACGGCATCAGTCCGCCACACCACCCACACCGGGATGCCCTCATCAACGTGCACGTTCATGCGTAGCCGGTCGGGGGCGGTGGGGGTGCGGCATTCGATCCTGACCGCGTCGGTGAGGTCGATGGGCTGCTTCTCGAAAACGCGCCGCACCCGCGTAGCCTGCCCCTGCCGTGTGACAACGAGCCCTTCGCTGCGCAAGGTTGCTACCGCCGCACGCACGAGGGTGCGGGACACGGGGTGGGTTTCTTGCAGGTAGCGGTCTGCGGGGAAGGCGCTGCCGGGTTTGAGCTGGCCTTCGAGGATTTGGGCGCGCAGCAGGTCGGCCAGCTCGTGTGAGCTGATCGGCGGCTGCGGGCGGACCACATCCGGTAGTCAACGGCAGGGCTTGGGTGGTGTTGTCGGCCACCATGTCACGACAAGTTGATGACAGTCGATGTGCTGTGGATGTGTTGCGGCCCGCACCGACGGGGTGGGTGCGGGCCGCTGTGGGTGCGCCTCGTCTGGGGGGATTGGCGGGGCGCGGGGTTGATTCTACGCCTGTCGATTGCTGTCCGTGATCCTGGCGTCACTTCACGGCAGGCTGCCCGTGTCGATCGCTGGCATCCGAATGCCACGGCAGCGCCAGCCCGTCGCCCTGCGTTCGAGGCGCGATGTGCCAGTGCAGGTGCATCACGCTCTGCGTCGCGGCAGCCCCAACGTTGGCGATCAGGTTGCACGGGTGTGGGGCAATCTCGGCTGCCCGCGCCACCGTCGCGGCCGTGACCTCGGGCCGTTCCAGGGCGTCCCGCACATGCGCAGCCGGAATGACGAGCACATGCCCGTCCACGACCGGGCCGAGCGGCACGATCGCCACGGCGTCAGGCCAGCGGCGTACGACGGCGGCCGGGCTCGTCCCGTCCACGATCCGGCAGAACACGCAGTCGCTCACGGGCCGTCCTCGCTGGGGACCACCACGGGAACGACGATGCCGCCCGGCTTCATCATCTGCATCTCGGTGATCGGGTCGATGCGGGTGTGGTCGTTGGCCGCCAGCGGGGTCACCTCGCGGTGCGTGCCGTACTGGTCTGTCTGCTCGGCGAGCCAACGCCAGATGTGCGCCTCGTCGTTGAACTCGGCGGGCGGCACGATCGCGGCTAGGTCGGGATGTTGGCGTGCCAGTTCCGGCTTGCACTCTTCGGCGGCTCGGGGAAGTTGGTGGGTGAACAGGTTGTCGCCGGTCATGTGGTTGAGGATGCGGTACACGCCGTCGATGTGGTCGGGGGAGACGAGGCGGCCGGTGGTGATGGTCAGGATGTCGCCGAGGTGAAATCGCATCGGTCGGTCCTCTCGGGTTGGGCGGCCCGGGACGGACGCCCCGGGCCGACAGCGGGTCAGTGCGATTCGGCCTCGTGGTCGAGTGCAGCGGCCACCAGCTCGGCGAGCGTCAGCCCGGTCTGGTCGCCTTCCAGGTCTCGGGCGATCACTCCGAGGTGGCCCGCGACGTCGCCGTGCTGGCGGGGGCAGAGCCACGCGATGACCGGCTTGTCGCGGTGCGCCATGTAGGTGATGACCTTGTACTCGTCGAGCAGGCCGGGGGTGTCGTCGTCGCCGAGGAGGTGGTGGCGCTGCTCGGCGGTGAGGGTGTCGGGCATGGTGCTCTCCTTCGGTCGGGTCGGTCAGCTGGTCCAGCGGGTGACCGGGAACGCGCCCGGCGTAGACGGGTCGGCGCTGCTCAGGTGCCAGTCGGCGTCGCTCGGCCCGGTGTTGACCACCCAGATGTGCGACATAGCGTCAGTGACGTCGGCGAGGGTGGAGAACGCGAACGGGTAGCGCTCGCCGTAGAACTCCCGGGCGTGCCTGCGTAGCGCGGCGACCATCCGGTGCGTGCCGACGTGGCCGAGGGCGATCACGTCGCCGTCCTCGCCGATGTCGGCCATCGGGACGCCGTAGTAGGTGCCGAGCATGTCGAGCGGAGGCGTGGTGCCGATGGGCAGGTCCCAGGGTGCGGGTGCGGTGATCGTGGGCATGGTGTTCTCCTTCGGGGGTCGGTCTGGTCGGCTACCGCTCGCCCCGGACACCGGTTCCGGAACGGCGGTACGCAGGTCAGGCCGTGCGGGCGTGCTCCCACGCCGCGTCGTCGTCCACGAACGGCTCCGGTGGCAGCGGCTCCACGAAGGTGCGGCCCCGGTCGTAGTGCGGGATCGAGTCGCCGCCCCGACGCGGCACCAGAACCCGCTCCCACGCCTGATGCTGGTCCCCGCGCTTGTCGTAGTAGTAGCCGTCGTCGTCCGAATCCTCGTCGTCGTCCGTCGAGTTGGGGCCAGTGATGCCCAGCTCCTTCATGTCGGCGTCGCTGAGGTCGCTGTAGGTGCACTCCACCGACGCGGTCACCTCGTAGGCGTCGGGGTGGTCGAGGTGGCTGTAGGCGGCGCGGATCTCGTCGAGGCAGGCGACCATGCGCTGCTGCCAGTCGACGGGCATGGACTGCATGAGCGCGCGGGGGAGCACGAGGTAGTTGGAGTAGGTCAGCTCGAACCAGGCGTGGACGGGGCCGTCGAGGCGTGCGTTCTGCTCATCGGCGGAGATGGCGGGTGCGGTCTGGGTGTCGGTCATGCGTTGCCTTCGATCGGCTTGGGTCGAGTGAGAGACGCGATTGTGTTGAGCGCCCTGAACAGGCTGGCGATGTCGTCGGGCGTCATGGCCGCCAACTGCTCGACAGTGACCCGCCGGTTGAAGCTCAACCCGACCACCGGGTCTGGGTGATCGGCAGGCTTGCGCTCGCGGCGCTGCACGGCGGGACGTTCGGCGAGAGGCGTTATCCGGGCCAACAGGGCGGCGGCGCGCGTCCGATACGAGTCCCGCGCCAACTCCGATCCGGCACTGTCAGGCCAGTCGAATACGTCGGATCCCTCGAAGTAGGCGAGGTTGCTTGCGGCGCGCTCGATGCGGTTGTCGGGATGGTCTGCGGCGTCGGTCATGTGGTTCCCCTTCGGATCAGGCGGTGGCACGCAGGTGCGGGGGCCACGTCCGGTAGCGGTCGAACAGGGCCTGGTCGACCGGCGCTTCCAGCAGCTCGTTGGCCTTGTCGACGGTCAGGCCGTTCGCGGTCAGACCGGCAAGAGCGCGCTCGTGGGTGAAGTGGCCGGATGCGTGGTGCACGACGATGGACTCATTGCACTCGCCGAGCAGGTCGGACAGGAACATGGGCGGCTCCGTTCGGTCAGTTGGTGGGTTCGCTGGTTGTGCTGATCGGGTCGCGAACGAAGAAGTTCTTCGTGGCTCGCCACTGCAACCAGACCTCGTGGTCTGGGTTCCGTCGGGCGTGACGGCGTCCTCGCGCACTCAGGTCACTCACGGCGGGAGATGTGATGTCTCCGCAGGTGCCGCAGACGAGCTTGTGATCGATCTCGTCAACAGCCGTGACGATGCGAACCAACTGTCAGTCCTCCGGGTCGCAGATCGTGCAGTCGACAGCCGCCGTCGTTGGATGGGCGATGCACACCATCAGCGTTTCGATCGACGGCCGGGCTGGTGCGTGGGCGGCAAGGATGCCGGTCCATGGCCGTGTAGCCGTGCGGGTCGGTGGAGGTGTCCACGTATTCGGCGAACGCGCTGTCGACGAACACGGCGTAGCGGGTGCCAGCCGCGCCGCAGGCGTCCTGATGAGCGAAAGGCTGCCGACTCATCGGTACCTCCACTTACACAGGGCCAAAGTCGGCCGGGTAAGAGTTCGTCGTGGGCGAATCCGGACCGGCCCACGGCTGTCCGGCGTCTGCCAGCTCTGGCCTCCCAGCCAGTCGGGGTGCCCCACTACGTCGAGCTGCGTACCGGCTGGTAGCAGTCCCCAGGTTCGGCTCCATCGGGCGCCGACGACCGTGACCGTCAGGCCGGTCACGAAGCGGCTATGCCGCTTGATGCGGACGGGAAGTCGCCACTGGCCGGGGCGGGCGGATGTCCGCCAGAGCTTGTTTTTCACACCGCCTCCCTAGACGATTAAAGTGGATGCCACTTATGGTATCGCAGGGAGGTGAGAAGTGGAAGCCACAACATGGCAGACTGATCCGATGTCAGACCGACACCGCGATCCCGGCGTCACCGCACGCCCACCGCAAGAGGTAAAAGACGCTGCTATCAGCACACTTGCGGCCCAGGGGTGGACAGTGTCGGACGCGGTCATCGCCGCACTTGCCTGGATCATCAGCGATCCACATGGCGCGTTAGCGCAGCTCTCGCCGCATCGGCCACCACCCAAGAAGACCGGCCGCCCCCGCAAGCGGCGAGACGACTCGGCTCCCGACTAGCTCTGGACGCGACGAAGCCCGACACCGTGATGGTGTCGGGCTTCGTTCACGCTGGACGGCCCGCAGGCTGGGCGAGTCAAACGCTCAGCGCGGGCCGCACATCGACTATAAGCGTGCCGTCAAAACAGCAAGAGCAGCTACGCCACGCGGTCTCGGGCCGGCGGGTCAGGGATCGTGTCAATGGGGGCCGCCTGGTCGCGGCCGGCGAGCTTCACCCACCCACCCAACGTCGGATGCGCCAGCTCAGCCCACGCCTTCCACCGCCTGCGGTATTCGCCCTGCGAGCCCTCAAACCAGCAGCACAGCAGCACCTCATGCCGGGTCATGCCGTAGTCGTCGGCAACAACCTGAACAGGCTCGCCGGCCCATACTGCCCCGGCAACGTGAACGGTGCCGACACCACGAATGTGCGGGCGACCCCACGCCACAGCCGGGTCGACCAGGATGACGGGACGGGTGCTGCTCACACCGCTAGTGTGTCACCGGCCGCCGTCAAAGCAGTGACCCGAAAATCTCGGCCCCGTCGGTGCACACGATCCTGACTCCGCCCGGCTTCGAGCTGCCACCCCACTGGGCGTACGTTTCGACGCTCTTGACGCCGTCGTGGCCGGCGCCGGTAATGGCTTGGGCGAGCGCGTCAGCCCACTCAGCCGGCGTGCGCGGCGATGCTTCCACCACGGGCGCAGACACGGGACTGTCATCCCAGTCGCGCGGGATCGACTTCGGGTCGCCGAGGATCGTGCCGCCCTGCACAAGCTGCAACCGCACCTGGCCGATGCTCAGGCCGACAGGTTTCGGTCCCCCGCCAGGCGACCAGCGGACCACCTGACCGGCCCACGGCTGCGATGCGAGGACGGCGGCTATCCAGCCCTCCGCGTAGCGAACCTTCACCAACTACACCCCCGTCAGGTCGGCAACGACAACGGCATGATCGATTTGCAGGACACGGTGCGCGTCGACTCTTCGACCATGTACGAGCACACCATCACAGTCTCATCCCGCAACGACAGCGGCACATGCCCCCACCACAGGTTCGGGAAGCCGTCCTCGCGCTTCACACCTTGGTAGGGGTCTTCGAAGCGGGACAGCACCCACGCCGTAACCAGGTTGATCAAATCCTGGTCGGGGTTTTCGGTGGTGATCCACAGGTCAAGGTGCTGTTCGAAGTTGCGGAGCTGCCAGAGGGCGTCAGACACCGCTGCTGATTCTCGCCCGCAGGGACTCGATGCTGTCCACCTCGACGGGCTGGTGGGTGGCGGCGGCCTCGATCAGCCAGTTGCGGACCTGCGCAGTGTCGAGTGGCGGGCCGTCTGCGGCTGCGCCGTCGGTTTGGAAGTAGCCCTTGATCCAGTCGCGGCGGATGGGGGCGCTGCCGCCGGGTGCGCGGGTGGCGTCGGCCCACTGCCACGGGGTTTCGCTGTGGGTGAGCCGTTCAAGGTCGTTGCCGGTGAGTTTGCCGTACCGGGACACCACGTAGCCGATCGTGTTCAGTTCGGCTTCCCCAAGACCCACGTCGATGGCGGGGATATTGCCGTCGCGTTCCTGCCGCCACAGAGTGCCGACAACTGGGCCCATGTCCCAGGCGGAGATCGTCTCGTCGAACAGGGGCCGGTCGAATGCGGCTAGGTGGTGGCCTTGGCAGTAGTAGAGCAGTTTGTGCAGCTTTTTGGTGCCCAGGCCGGGTAGCCGGCGGCGAAGTTCGGCGGCGATGGTGTGGGCGGATGCGGGCATGGTGTCAGTCTACGGCCGGGTGCGACATCAGGCAGCCGTCGAAACGGCCACAGTTAGGGTCGGTGACGGGCTGTGACCTGCGATTTTTCGGAGGCGTTTGCGGCCACACCAGCACCACGTGCACCACCGGCTCCCCGGCGGCGTTCTTGCGCTTGCGGCGGGCAGCTTGGCGGGCGCGACGCAGAACGGTGCCTCGCTGCTGCTGCCACAGCCAGCCGGGCACGAGGTACGAGAATTCGTCGGCGTCGCTCGCGGTAGCCATACGCCCATTGTGCCGTCACTGAACGTCACACGTCTATGTGGTTGTGGTGCGCCGCTGCGACAGGCCGCGCCGTGCAAACGACCTCAGTCGTCCGGCCTCAACCCGCTTTCGGCCCGCACCGCCCGGTCGACGCCATCCGCAGCCTCCTGTAGCCGCACCAGCGCCCCACAGTCCGGCATCACCGGATTGGTCGGATCCACGTGCTCGCTGATGTACCAGTCGAGGTGCCTCACCGCGTCCAGGTACTCCTGCCACGCCCGCCGCGTCTTCGCATCACAGAGCAGGCGCACCCTGGCGTCGACTGTCGCCAAATCCTGCGGCGGACCGTAGCCGACCGGATCGTGCTCGTCGGCCCCATTGTCGATGCGGTCGATTCGGCGCCGCGACCTGGCGAGGTGCAGGAACATGTCGGTGTGCACGGCGAGGCGGGCGTTGTGGAGGAGCGCGTCCTGCTGGTTGCGGCGTTGCAGTCTGGCGCTGAGGTAGGCGCCGAGGGTGGTGCCGCCGAGGGTGCCGGCAATCGCCAGGGCGGTTGATATGTCCGGGTTCACCGACTCATGGTGGCAGCCCGACGCCAGCACACCTAACGACAGATCAGCGCTGGATCCGCATCGTCCGCACCTGCACGCCCGGCCGAACCAAGGTCGTGTCGCCGACCTGAAACCAGCCGCCCCACATGCCGCCACCGTGATACTCGCCCATGCACGAGCAGTCGCAGTCGTCGCCGGCAGCTTCCCGGCAGCGGGTGTCGCAGCGTTGCGTGGTCGAAAACTCGACCTCGGCGTCGACCTGCCCGAACCGGTCCAGCAGATGCTCAACGAGGGTGTTGAAGTGGTTGCGGGCGATCAACCACTGCCGAGACGGCTTGTCGTAGATGGGTTGGATGCGGGCGCCCAAGGTGGCGTGCAGCCAGGCCCGGTTGGAGCCGCCTTCGTACGGCATCCACAGGCGCATTCGGGCGGGTTTCAGCGGCCGGTAGATGGTGGGGGTACGACCGGGCATGGGTGGGCTCCTCACAGGCCAGGGGGGAGGGGTTGCGGGCCTTATGCGCCAGCAGGCTGCCGGGTGTTCACGGTCGGATTGTTTCGGCCCCTAGGAAGTTTCGTCCGCAGGCGCACCGGTAGCCGTCCCACTCGCGATCCCAAGACGTGAAGTGCAGTCCGACACGGCAGGCGAACCGGCGCATCCTCGCCACCAGGCCAGGTGGTCGGACGGGTTCACCTTCGCGGGACAACGGCCGGTGCAGGTGGGGCTTGGCGCAGCACACGTCCCAGCCGGAATGATCTGGGCAGCATTCGACGTCACCGGAGGTGGGGCAGTAGTAGGGGCGGCAGCCGTTCTCGGTGCGTAGCTGTTCGGCGCGGACGAGCGCCCGAAGGATCTCGGCGTCTTCGTTGGTGTGGCGGGTGGGTGTCTCGGTCATTCCTCGTCTGCCTTCCGGTGGGGGTCGTTGCGAAGGACAACTGCCCGACGCTCGATGGGCGCGGGGTCGTCCGGATCGGGCGCGGCAATCAGGACGGCATCGACGCCGGAGGGCAGCGCGGTAGAGGTGACGATCTGAATCAGCGGTGCTCCGTTGGTGTTCCGCACGATGCCGCCCGGATCTACGGTCATGCCGGGAGTCTCGGGTGGCGGCGCCTCGTAGACCACGCCGCCGACGATGGCGCGGGCAGGCTTGACGCGGACGGACATCGGACTGTCGACCGACTGCTCGATGAGACGGCGGATAGGGGAGTCGGACACTTCGCCTCCTAGATGGTGAACACGTCTTCGTCGCCCAACATGCCGTGCGACCACCGCTGGTACAGGCGGTCAACGACCGGGGTGGGCAGGGCGGTGGTGGTGATGACGATCGCGTCCTCGTCTGATCCGGTGTTGGCCTGCTCGATGTGCAGTGTGCCGCCGGATAGTTCGTGTACGAAGCGGGCGAGCTGGTTGAGGTCGGGTTGCTGCCGGTAGTCCCAGGAGAGGATCGCGGCGCGCTGACGCCCTGTCATCGGGCGGCCTCTGCACGCAGCCGGTCGACCTCGCGCTGATGGTCGGCGGCAATCGACTGGAAGTACCGGTGCGCGGCTGCTGCTGCCGCGCGTCGGCGGCGGTGCAGCACACTCGCGGTGACGACCGAGCCGATCGCCAGCCCAGCGATGAGTGTGTAGGCAAGAGCAGCCAACATCCAGGTGGTCATCGGGTTTCCTCCATCGAATCGGGTGCACGCATCTCGGCGGCGTCGAGGGCGGCGTTGACTGCCGCCCGGAACGACTCGACGCGGGCATGAGACGCCGTGTCCCCGTCGATATGCCGCTCACGTGCGTCGGCAGTCACATACTCGTCCAGGGGGTAGGGGAACTTGGTGACGCAGTAGGCGCGGGCTGCCGCCAGGATCAGCTTCTCCCGTTCCACCACCTTGGGGTGCTGTTCGGCGACGTGTTCGTGGGCGGCGTCTTCCACAACGGGTTCGCTGCCGGTGGTGCGCCAGGCGCATTCCTGGTCGCTGTTGCCGTCGGTGCAGATGGCTTCGTACCAGCCTTCGCGGACGCTGTCGGTGTCTTCGTGGATGAGGACGAGGTCTTCTACGGCGTGACTGACAGCCCAGTAGGTGTAACGGGCCAACGGTGCGGCGGTGTCGCTCACAGGTGCCTCCGCTCGGGCTTGTCGTGCGGGTTCAGGATCCGCCCCAGCTCGGCCCACTCCAACGCCTTCGCGTGGTGGGTGACGCGTAGTTCGGTGACCTCGAAGTCGCGTTGCAGCCGGTCGCAGACGGCGGCCAGGTCGGTGTTGCACGCCCACGAGGTGGCTACGTCGCCGATTCGGGTGATGGTCCAGGTGGGTTCGTTGTCGCAGATTTCGCAGCGGAACGCGTAGCCGTGGCCGCGCTTCGCGGTGGTCGGGTCGGTCATGGTGTCCTCCGGGTGGTTGGGTTAGTTCGGGGTGTGGCGTTCTCCGGCTCGGGAGTCGGGGAGGTCGGGTTAGCGGCCACCCAGCGGGTGTGCGCCGCCTCCAACTCGTCGGCGAGACCGCGCTCATCGGCGCACACCCGCCGCAGGTACTCCTCGCGCGTCAGGTTCAGCACGCGGCAGGTGACGGCGGCTGCCACATCGTCACGCACCTCCGTGTCAGTCCAACCCCACGACTTGGCGGTGCCAGCAACAGACGGGTCGGCTTCGAGGATGGCCGCAAGGATGCGGCGGTCGATGTCGGGCAGGCCGACGTAGTGGAGTGCTTCCTGCGCGCCGGTGATGTCGTCCGGGTCAACGGCGGTCACTGCTGGCCCTCCGTCTCGGGGCAGGTGCACACCGATCGCGGCGAACGGCCCGTGAGCATCGCTCGTGCCGGCGGGTGCGTTTGGCCGGGCTCCGGCTGTACCACCACAGTGAGGGTGCCGTCATCATCGCGGGTCAGGTCGTAGTCGACGCCGGGCATGTCCAGTTCGGCGCGTAGTCGGTCGGCGCGAACATGCTGGTTGGGTTCGGCGGCGATGCTGTGGATGGTGGCGCGCCGGCTGGGGGTAGAGAGCAGGAAGGCGATGTCGGCGGCTTGGGTGTGTGCCCGGCCGTGGGGAGTGGTGTAGTCGATCAGCAGATTGGTCATAGCTACCTCCGGTTCGCTGGTTGGGTCAGCCGCGTGAGACGGCCGGTGCGGTCAGGGTTCGGGCCAGTGGAAGCGCCAGCAACACGGCAGCCGAGGCGCGTTCACGGTCCCACCCGTACAGGCCGGACGTGACCAGCACTGTCACCGCATCTGATGGCCCGTACTCGGCAACCACCAGGGCAGCCGTTTCAATGTCGTCGGCGGGAACGTCGATGGCGGTCACTGCTGGCCCTCCGTCCACGGGGAACCGTGCGAGACGGCGGCAACAACCGCATCCTTGCGGGCAACAACACCTGTGCCCTGGCAATGCCAGCACGGGGCCGGCGTCAACGCCTCCGTGATCGTGTCCAGGATCGACGCCAACTCGGCATCCCAACGCGCCTTCGCATCGGCCCGGTTACGGCCCGAGATCACATCCGGCACCTGCACCGACACCTCAAGCCGCTTCGTCTCCGTCACAGTCCGACCACGCTTCAACTTCTGCCCGTTACGGCCCGTGTCCCGCACAAACCGGGTGGTGTGCGGCTCGTACGCAACCTCCGTCGACACCCGAACCACTGTCGGCCGTTCCCGATCGATGCGGGCACCATCCAGGAAACCGGAGCCCACCACCGGCAACGCACCGGCCGCGTCGGCGACAGCCTGCCGGAACCCTTCCAGGTGGCCGGGAAACAGGTGATGCAGGGCGTGGTGCTGCCGCAGCTCGTCACGCAGGTTCGGCACCCACCGCAGACCATCCTCAGGCGGCGGTGCGCCCGCGTCATCGGCAACGATCATGTCGGCGGCAGGGAACAAGCGGACGATCGGCGGCCCGTTCTCCCACACAGCCCGGTACAGGGCGTCGGCGGTGCCTTCGTCCAGGTCGAGCGTGTCCAGCCCGTCCGGCGGCAGCTCGACGGGCAGTTTCGGCGACGCCATCTCGGGGTCACGCAGCCGGTAGCCGACGTTCGTGGACGGGCCCGGCTGGGTGGCAGTCAGATCCTGCACCGGGCCGGGGGCCTTGTGCCATCCGCCAAGCCGACTGCTGGACGGGTTGACGGGGGTGAGCGTGTCACCGGCGGCGGCAGTCCAGGTGACACTGCGGGTTGCGGCGTCGAACGGGTAGCGGGGCAGCAGGTAGTAGGTGGTGTCGGCGTCAGTGAGAGCGACTATCTGGTGTGGCTGGTCGGTCATGGGTTCCTCCGGTTCACAGTTTCTCGTCGTAGTCGGCTTCGCGGCCAGCGAAGATGCGCCCAAGTTGACCGCCTCGCGCCGTGCTCAACCCGATTCGCCGTGCTCGAAGCGGGCGGATCGTGCGGCCCGGTAAGCGGCGTCAACGACAGGAGTCAGGGCAAGATCGTCGGAGTCGGCTGCCTCAGTGAACGAGTTCCTGACCCACGCTGTCTCATCCTCGGACAGCCGCAGGGTCGATTCGAGCGGCCACAAGGCGACTGGTCCGACGCCCCATAGGGTGCTCCGCTTCGTGAAGAACACGCTCTGCACTGCCAGCGTCGCGCCGATGGCACCCACCTTGGCGTGGCCGTACGCGCGGCCCGGCTCGGGGATGGGGCCAAGGAAGAGAATGCCGGGCCGAATCTGGTTCGTGTTCTTGGCGGGCAGTTCGGTGGCCGCTACAAGGGTTCGTTGGAAGTCTCGGTGGCTGAGGGTTCCTTTAACTTCTGCCCACTGGTCGAAGTCGGGCAGGTAGAAGTCGGGCAGGTATCGGTCGCCGGTGGACAGCTCGTAGCCCTCATGTTCGTACTGCCAGCGGATGCCGAGGTGGTCGAGGAAGACTCCCCAGCGTGCTTCGAGCCGGGACCGGAAGCGGCAGCCGGCGTAGTGGGTTTCGATGGCCTTCGGGGTGTTCATATGGCTGGTCATACCTTCGTGTCCCAGTCGATGTTCGGGTTGTGGGAGTCGGTGAGGAGTAGTCGACCGTCGGGGCGGCGGGTGTAGCCGATGGGTGTTTCCTGGCTGTGCTGTTGGCGGCGGCGTTCCCACTGCGCGGTGCGGGCACCGTCGGGCATGTTGACGCGGGTTCCGTCCGGGCTGCGCTGACTGGTGCGGGGCTGTTCGTTGTCGACAGCGATCCGGTCACCTCGGCATCCTGCGCAGCGGCGCGACGGGTGGCCGGGGTGGATGCGGCATCTGCCCCGCCCGTCGTTAGTGCAGTGGTAGCAAGGGTTGACCTTGAGTGCGTCGCCTTCGTACATGCTGCGCGTCTCCACCCGGCCCGTGTCACCGCAGGTTGAGCAGAGCGGACCGGCAGCAACACCACTGTCGTCGTCGAATTCCACAGGGGCGGATGCAAGTTCCTTCATCCGCCCGATCAGCCCGGCGGCAACTGAGTCAAGGCCGGCAAGGTCGCTGGCTAGGGCGTCCGCTACGGACCGCTCCGGCCATCCCTTAGCGAGCACCGTGACGACGTGGCTGACGAGGCGGTGCGCTTCAACGATGGTCATGTCGTGGCGGTAGGGGTCAACGAGGCGGGCAGCGGTGGCCATGAGGGCGAGGTCTGCTCTGGTTTTCGAATCATCCATCCCTCCCTCCTCCTGCTTGTTGAAGCGCGGCGAGGAGTCAGGTTCGACGGTGGGGGAGGAGGAGGAGGGTTGGTTTTCTTTTACGGGTTGGTGCTGGGTAGGTATAGCGGAACCAGTTACCCCGTAACTCTGCTCTGGATTACCCCGCAACTCTGCATCACGGGGAACCAGTTCCCCCGTAACTTCGTCCGCCTCCCCGGTTGTTACGGGTGCGGCAGGCCCCCGCAACTTGGTCGCCTTACGGGGGCGTGATTCCCCCGTACGGTTGCGGCTGTTGGCCTCCTTCACTGCGGCGATGGCAGCGAGGATCTCGTCCTCGGACCGCACTCGCAGTCCGGTCGGCGGGGTGACTGGCACCGTCAGGCGGTACTCGTCGCCGACGTGGGTCCGCTCGGCGACAGGGCCACGGCCGCGCCGTACCAGTTGCAGCAGCCCGACCTTACGTAGAGCTGCGAGCACGTTCTTGGCGGTCTTGTAGTCGACCTCGCAGATGACCGCGATTCGCGCGGGGCCTGCCTTGATGGAGGTCCCGTCCTGGTTGGCCCAGTAGGACAAGCGGAACGCGACGCCCTTGATCGTGCGACCAGCGACGCCACTAATGCAGTCGCTGTCGCCGATGTCGATGCTGCTCAGGTATCGAACCCACTCGTAGGTGCCGACGGGGCGCGTGTTGATGTCGGAGGTCACTGGCTGACCTCCCGGGCCCGTCGCACGGGAGTTACGGGGTACGCCGTACCCTGTTGCATGGGCGGAGCTACCTCTCCGTCAAGTCGTCCCTGGGGCTGTCGTTGCGAGCGCGGACCCAGGGGCGCACCTGTCTCTAGGGGTTGTCGGTCACCTGTTCGGCTTGCTCGGCTGCCGCCTTGCGTGCCTTGCGGGTTAGGTCGTAGACGACCTGCGCCGACGTGTCGATGTCTACGGCGATCTGCGCCGGCTTCCTTCCGGCGTCCAACTCGCGTTGGAGTCGCTGTCCGCGTCGCAGCCCCCAGTACTGCATCTGGTCGCGGTGGTGGGCGATCTTCTCTTGGATCAGACGATCCGCCTCCTTCACAGGAAGGGCGTCGTAGTCGGGTTCCTTCATGAGATCAAAGAGTACCGGTTAAGCCGTACCCTTGACAAGTTGTCGGGCCACCCTTTAAAGTCGAGGCACAAGGCAATACGGCGTCGCGAAGTGCTCGCAACACTGACGCCCCAATCGGGAGGTAGCCCGAACCATGTCGAACGCTGTCATCAGCGCGCCCGGTGAGGCCCAACGCCGCACCTACGGCAACTACGAGGTCATCCTCAACCTGCCCGTCGACGGCGGCTTCTCCATCGGCGTCCGCGCCGCCGGAAGCCCCCACCGCTACGACGAACTGTCCTTCGTCATCGCCGACGTGGACACCGCCAACCTCGTGCACCGCGTCATCCGCGACGGGGCCGTGAACGGCGTCAGCCCCGAAGGCATCCGCGAAGCGTTGGACGAGGCGCTCCGCCAGGAACTGTTCATCGTCCAGGTCCGCCACGACTCCGAGTCCCGCAGCCGCGTCGAACACATCAACGCCCTGCTCGACCGCTTGGAGTCGCCCGCCGACACCGCGAAGGTCGCCGAGCTGGTGGACTCGCTGCGCCACCCCAACCGGCCCCGCAACTTCCGGGAGCTGCGCGACGCGCACGCCGCCGGGCTGGCCGCCGACCGGGACGCACGCCGGCAGGTGGCCCGATGACGCCGCAGACCACCGCGCACCCCGCCTGGTGCCAGCCCAACACCTGCGTCATCGACGGACTCGACATCACCCACCGGCACCCCATCGGCTCCATCGCCGACGTGAAGGTGTGGGTGCAGCGGTCCGACACCACCCGCGACGACGGAAGCCACCAGTACGGCTACACGGCGGTGCACGTCACCTCCGACGGCAAGCAGTCCCTCACCCGCCACCTGGACACGCTGCGTGCCCTGCTGACGGCTGCCGAACTGTTCGCCGACCAGTTCGAGGGGGTGCGCTGATGACCGCCCCGACGGCGACCACCACGTTCTTCATGCCGCAGGACCCCGACTGGTGCACCGAATGCCGCACCCCCGACCCGGGAGTCGTCGACCACTACTCCCGAGTATGGAAGGGCTCCGACCACTACGACGACGCCACCTGGACTGTGCAGGTCACCCAGCGGGTGCAGCAGGGACCGGACGGCACTGTGATCGAGGGCCTGGCCGTCATCGACGTGACCGGTGTGGAGGGCACGTACGCGTCCACTGCTGATCTGGTGCGGGCGTTGCTGCTGGCCCAGCAGGTCGCCGACCGCATCAACGCTTCCCGGCGGGGTGCGTGATGACGGATCTGACTGCCCGCATTCTCGGCGACGTCGACCAGGGTCGGGTGATCCTGCTGCCCGGCGGCGCGTTCACCGTCACCAGCGACACCAGCGACACCAGCGTTGAGCCCCACGAGTACCCCGACTACATCGCCACCCTGCGGCAGATGCTCGACCAGTCGTGGGTGATGGAGTCGCACCGGCGTCGTGCCGGCGGCTGGGTGCTGCGCCTGACGTCGGTGGGGGAGCACATGCTGCGGCACGCCAACCCGAACCGGTACACGTCCCGGCATGCGGTTGAGGTGGTGGCGCAGTGAACCAGTCGCAGCCCCGCCCCGTCCACAGCTCCCCGAATGCCACCGCAGGTCCGGCCCGGATTCTCGGTGCCGCTGTCCGCTCCGACGCGCCGATGAACAGCCCGTACCGGCCGCGCCGCGTCTGGACTGTCCGGTGACCGCCATCCGCCGGCTGCTCGGCCTGCACGGCGTCCACCGGCCCGGCGTCACCCGCCCACTGCCCGCATGGCCTGCCCCGCAGGATCCGTGGGCGGCAGGGGAGGCCCGCTGCCCCATGACCGACACGATGCTGCTTCCGCTGGTGGCCTGACATGGCCGCCGAGGTGCGCAGCCTGAACGCCCAACGCGACAAGACGCAGCGGGCCAAAGACGAGCAGAACATCGCGGTCGCGGACGAATTCCACCGCACCGGGTTCAACAGCCGCCCCTCGGCCAGCAAGCCCAGCAAGTAGCAGCACTGGGCGGCCCCGCGCCCCGAGTCGTGTCGGGGCCGCCCACGAAGCGCCACCCAATCCACGTCGTGCAACACCCTGACCAGGGAGAAGTCTCATGTTCAAGAACGCGACCGCCCGCCGTATCGCCCGCGCCCAGCGCACCACCGTCGCTGTCGTCGCCGACATGGATGGCGAGCAGGGCACCGTGTTCCGTCCGGCGAAGCGTCCGAACCGGGGCCACATCAACCGGGCCGCGATCCACGCCTCCCAGATGGGCCTGACGGTCTGACCTGAGTGAGCCTGTCGGGCTGAGGTGTTTCGGCATCCCAGCCCGGCGGGGTCAATCACAGGCCAACCCAGCAACCAGCCGGAGGAAACCATGGACAACACCGTCGAGGTCACCGTCACCGCCGTCGTCAACGGCGTCACCTACACCAAGTCGGCCACCGCCGGCAGCAGTGCCAGCAACCCGTTCCGGCTCGCCGACAACGTCATCAGCAGCGTCGCCCAGGACACCAGGAACGCCATGGAGGACGCCAAGTTCGGGTGGGACCGGATGGCGCGGCGGGAGGGCCGGTGATGGTCCGCCTCGACCTCGCCGGGCGGATCCGTCTCCGGCAGCAGCACGGCTGGACCGTCGTCCACGGCGGCCCCGCCCACATGACCGTGTACCAGCAGATCCTGTGGCTGCTCCGCGCGGTAATCCCGGTCGTCGTCACCATGACCCCCGACCAGCACGCACTGTGGTCCGCCATCGCCGTCCACGGAAGCCTCACCAGCGCCCGCCGTCGTGACCTTCTCGACAAGCTGGGGCCGCAGATCGGCGCCGACGATCACGACATGCAGGTGGTCGCCTACCTGCTCGGCACCGACCGGTGAACCCGCAACTGTGGTCGTGGCTGCTCACCGCCGTCGGCGTGTTCGGCCTCTACCTCGCCGGCCGTAAATCCCCGTGGGGGTGGGCTGTCGGCATCGGCGCCCAAGTGCTGTGGCTCGCCTATGCGGTCCACACCCGCCAGTGGGGGTTTCTCGTCTCCTGCGCCGCCTACTCGTGGGTGTACACCCGCAACTTCCGGCAGTGGCGTGCCGAGCTGGCAGCCCCGAAGCCCGACCCTTCCACCGTCCGCTGACCTGTACGTGAGCCGGGCGGGCCGGACCTTGCATCACCGGCCCGCAACGGGTCACCGCAGCCGCGACGACCAACCCCACCCCGAAGGAGCCCCGCATGGCGAAGCCCAGCAGCAGCGACCAGGCCGCGACGGTCGGGCAGACGATCCGCGCCACCGGTGACCTGTCCCCGTCGAGGCGCACCACTGCCGTCGACCAGGCACTCAACAGCAGCACCCGCCGCAAGTAGCGGAGGTGGGGTGCGGGCCACGCCCTGAACAAGCCGCCCGCACCCCACCCGATCCCCAGTCACGAGGACCATCCCCACACGGCGATCAGAACGCCGGGGGTGGCCGCCACCCGAAGGAGAACGGCCATGGCCAGTTTCGCAGACGAGCACAGCAAATGGCAGCAGGCGCAGAACGACGCCGCCAGCAGCGGTTCCCGCACCACCGCCGCCGAAGCCGAGCGGCTACGGCAGCAGCTCACCCGACACCCGGCAGTCCAGGCCGCCCGCAAGCAGACCGACGCGAGGCCGGTCCGGTGAGCACCCCCGACGCCACCGATCGAGCTGCTGTCGTGTTCGGGGCGATGGCTGCCGGCGCGTCCGGTAAGCCGTCCAGCTACAACCGGCAGGACCGCACCTGGACCACCCACCACGGGCGTACCAGCGGCGGGCAGTCGAAGCCCGACACGAAGTGACCGCAGACGAAGGCGAGGCGGGGGCGGCCACCTGCGGTCGTCCCCGCCGTCTCGTCCAACCCGAACCGGTCCCGCACGTGTGCGTGTGCGGCACCGACCGCGACCGCAGTCCCTGCCCCCGAAACTGCCCCACCCGACAGGAGGTCAGCCAGTGAACGAGCAGATTGCCGCCATCTTCGAACCCGCCCTCAACCAGCTCGACGAACTCGCCGCGACCGTCACCAGCAGGCCGTACGTGCGCGACATCAACCAGTACATGCTCGACGTCGGTGTGGCGGCCTGCGGTCCGCCGCTACTGCAAGATGCGCGGGGCGGGCGGCGGATCATCGAGTTCCGTAACAGGTCGCGGATCTGCTGCCTGGACGGGCAGGCCGCCCAGGTTTTGCGCGACTGGGGGTATGGGCCGATGGCGGAGATGCTCGGCCTGTTCGGGCGGACGCGGTGACCGCGCCAGCTTCGGCCCGCGCCAGCCCTGTCGTTCCGTCGGGCCGTGACCGTGCCGACCAGGCCGCCCACATTCGCCGGCTGTTGGACGCCAACACGCCCGTCACCGTCGAGATCAACGGTTGCGGGCGCGGCTGGTGGGTGATCGGTGTGGGGGACGGCACGTACGAGGTGGTGCGGGATGGGGTGGCGATGACGGCGGTGTGGGCTGACGTGCCAGTCGGCGCCGTCTAGGGCTGCTTCTTGCGGGGCCGCCCGCGAGGCGTTGACGGCTTGAACGCGGCCAGCCGCTTGAGCATGGCTTCGGGGTTCTTGTTGACGAGTTCCATGCAGGCGGACACGAACTCGGTCATGGTCCAGCCTTGCTCGTCGAGGGTCTTCTTGGTGCGTTCTTGCAGGTCGTCGTCGGGGCGGATGCCCATGGGCTTGTTGCGGTGGCGGTCGCTGCGGGTGTCGGTCATGGGTCAAGTCTGCCATGTGGCTTGCCACTAATCCACGGGCGGGCTAATATATGGATAGCCACTTTATGAAGGAGTCGAGATGACCACCACCAGCCCCCTCATCCCGGCCCCCACCACCCCCGAAGTCGGCGACCACTACATCCGCAACTTCACCATCAACCCCCACCCCTACCGCCCGGACCTGCCCTCCGGCACCTACCTCGCCCGCATCACCCTCACCGTCGCCCACGACGGCGCACCCCACCGCATTTGGGTGTGGCGGGCCGACATCATCGACCCCGCCTACGCGGGCCGGAAGCGCACCTTCCACGTGTGGATCCGCTTCGAGTTTCTGATTCCCGGCGAGCCGGTTGACGGGCCGGCCGCCGACACTTTCGGCCTTGCCCGCTGACATCGACACCAGCAGACAGGAGCACCCGCCATGACCAGCCCGGCCGATTCCGAGAACGCCCTCACCGCACTCCGTGACCGCCTCAACCGGCAGCGCACCATCGACCAACTCAACCCCGGCGACAAGGTTCAGCTGCCATCCGGTGCCATGTTCACCTTCGAGTCCGCCAAGATTCGCGGCAACTACGCCGCTGTTCGTTTCGTCGGGGTGGGGAATCCGGTGCCGATGCCCGCCGACACCACGCTCTACCTCGCCGACTAGTTCGGTGCCGGCGGTCGGCCATGTGTAGGCCGCGAGCCCGGGTGTCATGCCCGGACCGGCGACCAACCCCAAACCCCACCAGCAGCAGAGGATGCCAACGTGAACGAGATGCCCGCACTGCTCAACGAGGTTGAGATTCAGTGGTCCGGAGTCGACTCCACCACCCCCAACGGCTGCACCCTCGCCACCGCCGTACACCTCGGCATCCCCACCACCTACGTCATCCGCGACGGGCAGATCATCGGCCGGATCGTGATCGACGGCGATCGGCAGCACGGATACGCCGGAGGTCGTTTGGCGGGCGGCTACTTCCTCGGGCAGGGCGATGCGCAGACCCTCGCCGAGCGCATCGCCAACCACAACCGCTGACCAGCAGACAGGAGCATCCGATGACCGCCACCTCAGTCACCGAACACGGCAACAGCATCGAAGTGCGGGTCGGTTTGCACACCTGGATGCTCGACCGTGACCGCCTCGAAACGGCCTACATCCTGCGCTACGACCACCCGAACAGGCTTTACCTGGCGTGGGCGTTGCGTGACGAGCACGGGTTTGCTCGGGATGCGATCACGTACGCGGTCGCCGCCGACGCCTTACACCTCGCCAACATCAGCATCTGACCAGCAGACAGGAGTTCCGGCATGCCCGCCAAGCGCAAGAAGTGGAAGGTCACCTACATCGGCAGCGACGCCGTTGACCAGTTCACCTCCGAGAAGGCCACCCACGAGTGGCTGCGATCCCTCGCCAACGCTCCCGACAGTGGAAGCCAGCGCGTGCAGGTGTGGGTGGATCAGGGCGACGGCCGGTGGCAACTCCACGACGAGGAAGACCTGTCCGAGTGGGCTGCGAAGCCTTGACCCGATCCAGCCTCCGCATCGTGCCGTGAGGGTGCCGCATCGACTGCGGCCGGAGGCACCACACCAACCCGACCAGCCACCCGAAGGAGCCCGGCAATGCCTGACACCTACTTCGACGACGCCGGCAACGAGATCTGCGACCAGTGCAGCGAAGAACTCGGCTACTGCACCTGCGACTGCCACAACTGCGGGGACAACATCCACGAATGCGCCTGCGGGGAGAACGACTGATGGCCTTTCAGCCGAAGACCGCGAAGGATCTGCCCGCCGGAGCCGAAGTGCAGACGTTCTGGACCACCTGGACCAAACAGGGTGTCGACGTGTGGACCAACGGCCTGGACGACACGATGACCGACGCCGAGATTGACGGCCTGCTCGGCAACGGCGGGATGCTCACCCGTGTACCGGTCGGCCCGCAGGCGAAGCGGGAAGCCGCCGAACAGCTCGCCGTGCAGGTGCCGCCCGTGAACACGTACACCCTGCAACTGCCCTACGGCCGCATCAACCAGGCCATCCGCGACGCCCTCAATCTGCCCGTCGACCACAACCACGGTTGGTGGATCATTGCCGCCCCCACCCGCAACGCCGCCATCTACGCCCTGCGCGAGCGCGCCTTCCCCGACATGTCCACGGCACAGACGGGGGTGATGCAGGAGAAGGGTGAAGTGGTTGAGGTTCTGCGGGCGGCCGGGCTGCTGGATGACACGACTGCACTGGTGATGCCCCTCACCGGGTCGCCGAAGCCGGTTGCGGTGGTGGAGAAGGGTGGCACGGTGCGGCGGTTGGGTGTCCTGTCGTGGAAGGGCCTCGGATTCACGTTCAACCCCGAGGAAGTCAACCGTGGCTGACCGTTCCGCCGCCATCACCGGGGCACGGCCGTGAGCGACCCCACCGTCACCCTGCCGTACGCGGCCACACTCGCCACCACCGGAACCACCACCGTTCATGTGGCCCGCACCGACAGCCAGCACACCATGTGCGACCGCGTCCACACCCGCACCCTGCCCGGCCGCGACCCGAACCAGATCACCTGCCGCACCTGCAAGGCCGCGTACGGGCGGGCCAGGTGGGGGGACGGGGACTGGTGGCCGCCAGTCAGCCGTGCCGAGCTGGCGGAGGCCGGTTTTCTGCTGCCCGCCACCGACCGGAAGGAACACTGACATGCCGACACCTGACCGGATCCTCACCATGCGGGACTGCACCGCCATGGCCGCCCTCGACACCATGCCCCACCTGGTCACGCGGGTACGCAACCTGCTCTCCCACGGCCGGCGCATGACCGTCACCCAGCGGTACACGTACGTCGACCGGCCGCCCGAGGTGACCGCCGGCCTCACCATCGACACGCAGGCACGCAACGGCGGCATCGTCGAAGGCCGCAGCGACGACGGCCACCACTTCGGGGTGCTGCTGCGTCCCGGCATCAAGTCCGGGTTCGGGTTTTCTGCCTACACCTCCGACCAGAACGCCACCGAAGTCGAGGTGTGGAAGCGGTATCACGCCGCCGAATCGACCAGCGACGACCCGTTCATGCGGCGCCGCCGCATGACGCTCGTCGAGGTTACTGGTGGGCTGCCGGGTGACGGTCCGGCCCGAGACGACCAGCTCGTGATCCGGGATTGGAATGACTCCGGCGTGTGTGATGAGCGGGTGATCGTGTTCGACGGTGGGCCGCGTGACGGCGAATACCGGGCGGGCCGCTGGCTGTACGGCAACGCGCTGGGGCCGGCACACGCTGCGGCGAGGTTGGAGGCGTGGGACCGGGGCAAAGCGTCGGACGAGGACGTGACGTTGTGGACTGCGCGTGCCGCCGAACTGATGGCTGAGATCGCCAACGAGGGGCGTTGACGCGCTCTGCTACCTGTACGGCTTGGACGCCCTGCTGTGGCGTGCTGCTGTGCGCCTGTTTCCCGACCGGAAGGAGCACCCCTGATGCCCGTGAACATCGACCGCATCCGCAACAAGATGAACGTGGAGCCGACCAGCCGCGACAAAGGACTCACCCTCACGGTGAAGGTGACCGCCTACGACAACGGGATGGTGCAGGTGGATGGTGTGCCGATCAATGCTGGCCCTGAGTATGACCAGGGGGAGGGCTGGTTGGTGGCGGCTGAGGTGGTGGTGGCGACGTTGGCGGAGTTGCGTCGTCAGGCGGTGCGGAGGCAGGCGGAACGTCGGGGGTAGGTGAGCAGGAGGGAAGCCCGTCACTATCACGGTGGCGGGCTTCGTCGTACCTGAAACCGAGACCCGGACCGGCGCGAGCAAATGCATCCCCCCAACGACGGATGCCTAACAACGCCGCAGTTCCGTAACCTGAGACCAGCAGCAAGACAAGCCCCTCTATGCAGGCAATCTCGCGCCGATGCCGAAAGATGCGGCAGTCGACGCCAGTCGCAGCCTGCCCGCCTCAACCGCGACGTCGCCTTACGTGCGAGCAGCCGAACCCTCACCTGAGGGCCGTCTGACCTGTAGGCGCGTGCGCCGTAGAGACCCAGGTCGAGCTAAGTTCCCTGGCTCCCTAGGCGACCCACCAAGTAGCGCATGCGGCTACCGCAGTGCGCCTGTACGCGCGTGCGCAACGCACCCCACTGATGTCCCGTGCCTGCCGTAGGAGGTGATGCCGTGATGGCTGCTTCTACGTAAACAACCCTGCCGTCGTGTGGGGCTGGCACAGGTATGCGTGACCTCGGCATGAGCCGGGGTCACTTCGCGTCGAGAGGAGACCGCCTTGGCCAAACGACCGCTCCACCGCCCCCGCCGCAAGCCTCGCCCGTCCCGCTGGGAGCAGTGGACGCCCCCAGCCGTTCGGGTCGGCGCCGAAGTCGTGGCACTGCTGATCCGAGTCATCTCCGGCGGGTAGCCGACGCAGGAGGGCCGCCCACCATTGCGGTTGGGCGGCCCCCTGCCGTTTCAGTCAGACGCAGCTCCGCCCGTCAGCACGCCACCTGCCAGTTCGACGACGCGTACCACGCCCCGCTCGGGTAGTACAGGGTCGCATTGAGCTCCACACACACGCCCGGCGGCGCATACACCTGCATGCCGTAGCTGAACCCGGTGCCGTGGTCGTTCTCCGTCCAATGCTGACCCGTCGCCGCGTAGATAATCTTGCTGGTGTTCCCGCCGGCAGGATTGCCCGTGACCCGCACCCAGTTGGTTTGGCAGATTCGCGAATACCACAACTGGACCTGCGCGACGGACACGGCACTGCCGTTCAGGATGGGGTAAGTCCGGTACGGGAACGAGTCGGCCGAGCATCCGCTGTGGTACGGGTCGGTGCCGTAATGCTGCGGACCGGCCTGCGCCGGTGCAGCCACCAACCCCACCGACACCAACACCACCGCAACAGTGGCCGCGACATGCCTGATCAGTCTGCGCATTGGGCTCCCTTCACCCTGGATGTTCGTCCACGGTGAAGCACTGCCGGCGTCGATGGGTGCGGTGTGTCGGATACCGTGCCGCCGTCACACCCCTGCAACGCCCCAGCCCTACCATGTGGGCCGCCCACCAGCAGCAGGCGGCCCACATGTTTGCTGACGAGCGACCGAATCAAACGTGTCTAAGCGGCGGCCCTCTGGTTGAGGTACGGCAACGGGCCGTCACGCAGCAGCCGATCCTCAGCCTCCCGCCACGGCAGGAGGAGCCCGCCTACTCGCAGCGGTCCTCGGCACCCCGACCAAACTGCTCACAGCAGTCCGGTCGATGCCGATACACCCGCACCTGCCCGCCCCGCCGCGAATCCAACTCGGCGGTCCGCTCGTACAGGCAGGCACGCCACACCACTGTTCCGCCGGCACCGTCCACGACCTGGCCGTCGCCGGGGCCGTCCCGCAGCAGCACCCTCATCGCAGGGACGCTACCCGCGCGGACCGGCGGTGGGCAGGAGAAAGCCCCGGACGGTTGTCCGGTCCGGGGCTGGATTCTTCGAGGGTCTGGGACTATGCCACCTGCGGCCACTGCCCCCACCGCTCGTCCGGAGGCGAGCCGAACACGTCATCGAACGGTCGCGGCATGCCCGCCGGGAACGAGACGTATCCGCCAGCCTCGCCTAGTGAGGACAGCCGACAGAACTGCAACACCTCTGCCGGCGTTGCCACCCCCATGTTCGCGAACACGTAGTAGATCGGAAGGTCCCGCTCAGCCCACATCCGCACGTGCGCCCTCAGTGCCTTCCTTGACACGGTGTAGGTGTGGGCACCCTCGCCGCGCATGGAGCACTTCCCGTCGACCAGCACAACGGTCGAACCTTGGCACGCCACTAGATCGGGATCCCATCGCATCTGCGATTCGGTGGTGCCGAGCGCCCGGCGGATCGGCTCGGGCAGTACGCCCTGCCCGTAGGGGGCGACCGTCCAGAGCCGCAGTTCGAGTTCACGGATTATGCGACTTTCATGGTCGTCGCCCACCGCCTTGCGTGCCACCCACGTACTTCTACTGTCGCTCAACGCCGCTCCCCACGCCTGCCGTGTAGTACGTTCGATCCAACCCGTCGTGCTACACGGTAGGAGAACGGCCGTCATGGGTGTAGTGCCAGACCCGTACCAATTTCGTCCCACGCTCTGGCCCGGCGGCCTGATCGAGCCGTTTCCGCTCTGGCCAGTTCAGGGCGTGGCGGTCGATGGCGAATGGATTCGCTGGCCGGATCAGTGGGGCATGCCCGACAGGGAGAATCCGGTACACCTGCCGGTCGACTTCTGCATAAGGGAGTTTCTGTCCGCGCGCCCGGATGACATAGATGTCGTAGCCGGGTGGATGAGCAGGTACGGCCGCCTGATGTCGTTGCAACGCGATGATCTTCCCGCGATGATCGCCTACGACGTTGCAACCGTTCCGGCAGATCCACCACTTACTTGTGGGGACAGGCTGTCAGCACCCTGGCCGTTGCCGGCTCTTGTCAAGTTCAACGGCTCCGGAGGATTTCATCGGGAAACAATCAAGGCTTGGCTTGCCAACGCACAAGAAGTTGTGCGCACCTGGCTTGCATCCCAGTCCCCCGGTGGGCTTGAAGCGTGCGCCCTGGCCCGGACGGGAGAGCCTGACCTGATCCACTACCAAGCCCCCATCGACATCGATCGGCTAGTTGACACGATGAACGCCGCACTCCGGCCGCTAAGCGTTCGCATCACTGGTGGTCTCGAATCTGAACTGCCGACCTTCGGCACCATTAACACCAATGTGTTCGTGCAGATCTACAACTACATGACCGAACAGTTCTCGCTGAAACGGTGCGCCAACCAGAACTGCGGGCGGCAGTTCATCCGGCAGCGGGGCAGAGCCAAGTATGGGCAACATCGTGCGAGCGGCGTTGTCTACTGTTCGCGAGAGTGCGCGCGGGCTCAGGCCCAACGCGAGCTGCGTCGCCGCCGAACGCCCTAGCCGACACACGAAAGCCCGGCCGGCAATCCGGTCCGGGGCTTCGTCCTGACCGGCAATGCCTTGCGCCGCAATCGCGACCGGGGACCCGCCTCCCGGCGAGCTGGCAACACCAACCTATGCGGCGGCAGTGAGTGCGTCCACCACCCGGCCCGGCGCACCCACCCGACGCGCCACCCCAACAACCCCCGCAACCTCGGCCCGCACCCGCGCAGACCCCGCCACCCCCACCAACGGACGTAGCTCACCAGCCGCAGCCACCACACCCGACCAATCCCCAGCCCCCACCAGATACGAGGCGTGCCGCGACAGATACACCGCCCGATCGCGGCGCTGCACCAGCGGCAGCACCTCCACCGCCCGCCCCGACCACACCACCGCCTCCCGATGCTCACCCAACGCGGCGAGGCCGCCGCCCTGGTGCAGCATCAGTTCGGCCGGCGACACCCACCACGCCCACGCCGGCTCACCCACCCGACCCCCACTATCCAGCAAGGCCCGTGCCCGCGACAGCTCGTGCAGCCCCTCCGACGAACCCAACGACGCCAACGCCCGGCCCCTGCGCAGCCGGTGCATGGCCTCCACCCGGCCACCAGACGGCGCCAACGCCAGGCCGCGATCGGCAAGAGCCAGCGCTTCCGCATACCGGCCCGACTCCTGCGCCAACAGGGCCAGCAAGTTGAGCTGCAACCCTTCCGTCGCCGAATCGCCCGCCAACTGCGACAGCAGCAGCGCGTCCGTCATCAGACGGCGGCCCACCTCCGGCCTGCCGGCGTCGTAGGCAAGCCAACCGGCGACCTCACCCAACTCGCCCACCGCCGCGTGCAGATCCGCGCGGTGCGCGTCAGGGAACCGGCCGGCAGCAAGGGCTTCGTGGGCTCGCCGGAAGGTGCTGCCAGCCCGGCGCCACAGCCCGTCCGCACCGCACGCGATGTCCTCCGACACCAGTGCGCCGATCTGGCCCCGCAGCGCCTCCACATCGGCGGCCGACAGCACTGGGGGAGTGGGCTCACGGCGAGGCACATTCACCAACGCGGCCAGCCCGCCGCCAGCACCCAACACGCGGTCCAAGACTTCCGCCACCTCCGGCGACGGATTCCGCTCACCCCGCTCAAGTCGGGCCACATAGCCCGGATTCAGAAACGCCCGCCCGGCCAGATCCCGCTGCGACCACCCAAGCTGTTCACGTCGATCTCTCATGCCTCTACCGAACGCGTTCACAGGGCCTCCCGGTGGCCGGATCCTGCTGCCTGTCGCCTCATCCAGCATGCAGGCAGCAGCAGATCGTGTCACCGCAGGGTCGCGGCGGGTGACGCTGGCAAGGTGAACGATCTACGACGAAGCGGGCGGCTCACCCTCGCCCAAGTTCCGCCGCCGCAAAGCCTCAAAGGCGGCATCCCTCTCCGCACCCCGACGCATCGCCAGCACCTTGTTCAGCTCGTCGATCGACGACTTCTCAATGCGCCGATGCCCGCCAGCCGTGTAGGTGACACGCAGCAGCCCTCGGTCGGCAAAATCCCGGATCGCTGTAGCGCCGTGCCGGGGGCGAATCAACCTGACCGCCCCGGTGGGCGACACGAAGTCGTCGTCTTCCACCGACCCACCTTCTCCGCAGTTCCGCTGCCTCCGGATCTTCCAGAGTGAGCCCAGTTTTGCAGACGGGTGTGGGGGGTGGCGAGGAAGCCGGGGCGGAGGGGTAACCATCATCCCCTCATCTTCCACTAACTCCGCTAGTTTCGAAAACTCCGGAACTTGTGCCATGATGGGTGGGCGCACAAAGGTGCCCGTCCATGAACTGAGGAGGTGTCGGCCGGTGAACATGCAGCCCGTCACGTACATCGACCCCGGAGTGCAGGTGTCCAACACGCCCTACACCCCGGCCACACGCGACTGGCTCGACACCGCCACCGACGCCACCGCCACCTGGCTCAACAACCCCGACAACACCATGACCGCCGTCGCCATCGCCCTCGGCGCACTCCTCGCCGTCAAACTCCTACGGCGCCGCCGCAAGCCCACCACCCACAACGCCGACGACATCACCGCCACCGACCGGGCACTCACCCGCATCAGCGCCGGCATCGCCACCATCGTCGTCGCCCTCGGCATGTGGCAGTTCTTCACCGACGTCATCAACATCCACTGGTCGCTGCGGCTCGTCCTATTCGCCTTCATCGAAATCGGCATCGTCGACGCCGCACGCCGCGCCACCCGCCACCTCTACCGACACGGCGACCTCGGCCGCGCCCACCGGGCCGTGTTCTTCCTCGCCGGCATCTCCGCCAGCCTGTCCGCCGTCCACGCAGACAGCGTCGACCTGCGGCTGTTCCGCATCGCCGCCGCCGTCGTCGCCTCCTACATGTGGTACGAGAGCCTCATCGAGCAGCGGGACATCCTGCACCACCGCAACCCCGGCGTGTACCCGCCACCCACCAGCCGTGGCATCCCCTGGAAGCGCATCGCCGTCACCCTCGGCTTCGCCGAACCGACCAGCATCAGCGTGTCCGAAGTCGCCACCCTGCGCCGTATGGACAAGTTGTCCCGACTCCTCAACCACTTCCACAACACCCGCGACGCCAACCCGAAGCCGGGCCGCATCAAGCGCCTCTACATCGCGTGGCTGGGGTGGCGGGTGATGCGGCAGACGCAGGCCGCCTGCAAGTGGATCGACCTCGCTGAGAATCCGGAGATTCGGGCGCGGCTGCTGCGCCGCCTGTCGATCGTGCGCGGCATCGTTGACGCCACCCGCCCTGACGCCGTCACCGGTGACGCCTGGGCGGAGGTGACGCAGATCCAGACGGGTGACGCCGACCGACACCGTCACATCATCGACGTCGAACCGACGCAGACGCCCGCCACTGACGCCACCCCACCGGCCGTCACCCGCAGCGCCGACGGTGACGCGCCGACACCGAACGATCCACCCGTCACCCGGCAGACGCAGACGCCCGTCAGCGACACTGACGATGTCTTCCTCGTCCACCCCGACGGTCACCTCATCGACCCTCGTCCTGCCACCAAGCCCGTCACCGACACCCGCCGCACTGACGCCACCAAGCGCCCTGGCGCCGACGTAGCCGTCGTTCGCCCCCTCGGCCGCGACCTGCTCGACGAACGCGTCCGCGACTGGACCGTCGAGCAGGCCCGCGACTACGCCGCTAACAAGGCGCGCCAAGTGGTCGCCGGGGGTGGCACCAAAAAGGAGGGCATGCAGGTGTTCCTGCTGCTCTGCCTCGCCCTCAGCATCGACCCGCCCGGCACGTGGATGGCCGAAGCCGTCGATGGAGCCCAGTCGGCGGCCCGCACGAACAAGCCGAAGTGGCTTGCTGAACTGGCCGTCGCTGACGCCGAGCAGATCCTCCTCGCCGAACACCGACGCATCGTCGCCGAACTGACGGCAGGTGACGGCCGTGACTGACGCCAACAGCTACCCCGTCATCCCGGCCCGCTGGGACCGTCACCCCGCCGTCACCCTGCACCACCTGACGGCTGACGGAGTCGACGCTGACGCCGTCCTCGACGGAGGACTGACGCTCCGCAGGGTTCGCCGTCACACCGCCCGCACCGTCACCCGTGACGCCCACGCCGCCATGCGCGGCATCCGTCACCACATTGCCCACGACCGTCACTGGGAGGACTGACCGATGACCACTGACACCCTGCCCGCCAACACCGTCCAGGCCGCCGCCACACCCGTCACCCTCGACGGCGGACAAGTACGCCGCGACTGGCGGCACGTCGGCGCCGAAACCGCCGGAAGCTTCCTCGCCATCACCTCGGCCGGCGCCCTCTACAGCGCCTGGGCTGACCTGATGGCCGCCGCGTGGACGCTCGCCGCACTCACCGGCGTCGCAGCCATCGCCTGCCTCGTGTTCCTGATCCTCATGCGCCGCGAAGGCCGCCTGTGGACGTACGCGATCACCGACGACACCGCCTGACCAGCACAAACACCGAGAAAGGGAAGACCAGATGCCGAAGTGGTTCGAGTTGCGAGCGTTCCGAGGTGACCGGCCCATCCGCACTGCCGGCCGCATCCTCGACGCCCTCGACCTCGACAACCCGGAGGGCACGAAAGACCTGCTCACGCGGCATCTGCTCGCCGTCGCCGAACGTGACGGCACCCACCGCCGTGACGCCCACCTGTACCACCTGGACGTGCACCAGATCCGAGGCGAACGCGTCGACCGGGAGCCGTTTTTCCAGTTCAGCATCCCCGTGGAGGCGTGACATGTCGGTCAAGTCTCGGCGGGCGGCAGCCACCAACCGGGCCGCCTGGAACAGCAGCCGAATCGCCTCCACCACATCCCCGTACGAGCGTCTACGGCACTCCCTGGAATGGGTGATGTCGGAGGCACGGACCCTCCCGAAAGCCGACGTCGAGGGCGTCGTGGACGAGATCACGCGAGTTGCCCGCGACCTGAACGAAAGGAGCCGACCGTGACTGAGAGTGTTATGACACTGCAAGATGTCAGTGCCGTCGGCGGAGTCGACAGCCCGCGCGCGTCTGCGCGCGGGAGAGTCAAGCCGAGTGTAACCCGTCGTGACCGTGTGCGGCGACTCGGGGCTGCCCGGCCGGTGGTTTACGCGCGTCGTGTCGGCCGGGTCATGTACCTGGACGCCGCCGATTCGTGGATTGTCCGCGAGTCCACGCCGTCGATTCGGGTGGTGTGGTCCACCGACTACAGCGCCGCCATGCCTGCCGAGTTTGTGCCGTACCGGCGGTGGTGCCGCGCCTACCGCTACCCGGCCGTGGTCTTCGCCGCCCTTCTCGACGGCGTGAAGTGGCACCTGATCCACCCCGTGCGCGGACCCCTGTTCATCACCGCCACCAGCGTCGGCGTCGCCGTCGCCATCCGCTAACCCCTTGAAGGAGGGACCATCATGATGAAGTTTCTCGCGTGGGCCGGTTTCATCATCGCCATCATCGGTGGCGTCGGACTGGTCGGCGTCGGACTCTCCGGCGCAGTCATGGTCATCGCCGTGCTCGGCGCGATGACCATCATCGGCATCGACATCGCCAAGGACCGCAAGCCCGACCAGCACGCCTACATCGGTGCGTTCGTGGTGCCGTCCCTGCTCGTTTCCATCGGCGGCGCTTTCCCGAACTGGCTCGGCGACAAGTTCGAGGACCTGTGGGGCTGGGCGTCAAGGCACATGGGCGACTGGGTGGGCACCACCACCATCGGGCTGGCACTCACCGCCGTGGCGATCTCGTTCATCGTTTCGACGCGCACCGACGCGTCGTCGCGGCTGGGCCGGTAGCCGATGATCGAGCTGATTCTGGGGGCGATGGTCGTGTCCCTGTGGGCCATGACCATTCCCGGTGTCGTCGCCGACGCCGTCACCACCCTCAAGGCCGCGAAGGCAGGCGAGTGGGGTCTGATCGACAAGCAGCGCGACCGTAAGGCCGCCCAGGCTAAAGCCCGCCGTGAGGCGTTGGCGAAGGCGTGGCAGGCCACCCGCGCCCGCCGCCACCGTCAGGCGGGCGGCACCGGCGACTACCGGCCCGGCGTGGGCGCCTACCTGTCGGACGTGTACCACGGGCTGTGTGAAGACCAGTTGGAGAAGCGGCAGGCGAAGCGGGCTGCCCGCCCGCCGGTCGGCCCGGACGGTCGGCGTGCCCCGATGTCTCGTGTCGACGAGGCGGTGGAGCGGGTGGTGCAGGCCAGCCGTGAGAAGCGGGGCATGGCCGGCAGGGCGTGGCACGCCCTCATCGACCCGGTAGGCGAGAACCGGCAGCCGCAGCCGCCGGCCCCGGTCGTGGCCGACGAAAAGCCGGCAGCCGATGCACCCCGAATCGCCTGCCCCGTGTGCGGCGACACCCTCACCGAGCGGGACGGAACGTGGGTGCACCCGCCCGAGTCGACCTGCCACACGACGCGGCGGGCGGACGGCGGCCACCACGTGCCGCAGCAGGTGAAGGCCGCCGCCAGTGACCTGTACCGCCACAACCGGGCCAACGGCTACAGCGGTGCCCTCGGTGAGACGCAGACCGGTCGGGACCTTGCCGCCAAGTTCGGCGACCAGTACCCGCCGCACGTGTACGAGCAGGCCGCCGCCGACGCCACCCACAACCCGGCGCCGCCCGAAGGGTGGATGCCGCAGCACGCCGACATCGTCAATACGGCCCGCGCCGCCCTCGAAGACATCGACCCGGCAGGACACCGACGACCCAACGACATCGCCGCCGTGGAAGCCACCATCCGCCAGAAGTACCCGAACGTGCACCCGGAGGCTGTCGGCGAACTGGTGACTGTCGCCGCCGACGGCAACGACCTGCGCCGCCAGGCCGGGCGCCCCGGCCTGTGTGTGCGCTGCCGATCCAGCCGGCCGCAACCCGACTCGCGGCACTGCCAAGGATGCGTCGAAACCATGCAGTCCCTGACCAACGCCGTCGGCGCCGCCTGGTTCCAGACCGCCCCCGACGGCCACTACCAGCCCGGCAGTGACGCCGGCGTCACCGCCCTCGTAGCCGCACACAACAGCAGCGGCTGGACCGACGAAGAGATCACCGCCGAAGTGCAGGCCGCACGGCAGCGCGAAACCAGCCGCACCAGCAGCAACCGCGACAACGGAGGAACCGCCATGAGCACCGACACCATCGACCTGCTGGCCTACAACCAGGCCGTCGCCGAACACGAAGCCGCCGTCACCAAGCTGCGCGAGCAGCAGGCGCAGGCCACCGCATTCGAGCAGCACATCATCGCCGTCGCCGCAGCCATCGAAGCCATGGACGGCAACCGCACGGCGGTCGCCGATGCTCTCGCCCCGCTCGCCGAAGGACTCGAAGCCTCCCGCTACGGGGCCGACGCCACCCAGGGTGCAGCAGAGGCCACCACCACCCTCACCGCCGGCACCATCGCCGAGGTGCAGGAGCACATCGAGGCCGCCCGTGACCGCAACCAGCGATGGCAGGCCGAGTTGGCGGCGTCCGTCGAGGGTGTGCAGGCGTCGATGCAGCACATCAAGTCCCAGTTCGGGGAGGCTGCCGCGACGGTGCAGGAGACCGGCATCAACGCGCAGGCGTTGGAGGAGCGCTGAGGTTCCGGCGCCATCGGTGCGGGCCGGGGGTTCCGACTCCCGGCCCGTGCCGTGACCGCCGGAATCCGGCTGGACCGAGGGGATGTGACTGCTGATGACGACTACTGAGGTGAGGCCGGTTCCGTTGCCGCCCCGGCCGCAGACGGGTGGGCGGGCGCCTTCACTGGATGGTGTGGCGGGGTGGGCGCAGTTGTGGCTCGACGAAGACGGCACACCCCGGCAGACGCCGTATCCGGTGCCGGTCGATGCCAAAGGAAAGCGCACCGCCCATGTGCGCCACGCGTGCCGGGGCAAGATTCAGGTCGGCACCGAGGTTCAGCCCTGCGACCGGGTGGAGTGGCTGCTGCCGGACGCGCCGAAGGTGTTCTGCCGCGACCACGGCTGCCCGCTGGAAACCGAAACCGGCAGCGAGCGGAAGGCCGGGCTGCCGTGGCGGAAGGTGTGGGATGTAGCCGACGAGCGGATCCGGGTCGCCGCCGGAACCCTGACGGTCGGCGCCGTCGGTGTAGTTGACGACCGTATCGACCTGCCGTGGTGGGGTGACCTCGCCGAGTGGACAATCCTGCCGGGCGGAGCGGTGTGGGCCGCCTACGAAGGTGTGCGGCGTTGGCTGCTGCACTGTGACGCCAAGAACGGCAGCTACGACCCCGACGATCAGGTTGCCGGCCGTCGCCGCCGCAAGCGTGCCGAACGGCGTGCCCGCGTTGCCGCCTACACGACGGCTGCCGCAGTCGCCTGGATGCGGGCCGGTGACGTCGTCGACTGGACTTCCAGCCCCACCCGGTTCGTGGTGGGTGCTGCCGCCCTCGCCGGTCTGGGTGTCATCTGCTCACGCCCCTACCGCCGCCACATCGACCGGCAGGCCACGGCAAGCGTGCCGCCGGCCGTCGAGACCACCGCAGAGCCGCAGATCATCAACCCGGCGCTGCCGCCCGGCATGATCGCCGCCCACAAGTGGAACGAACACACCCCCCACGGGGTCATCCCCAACACGATCCTGATGCCCGAGTCGTACCGGCCTGTCGTCGGCGGCTGGGCCATCACCATCCGCGCCACCAAACCCGGCGCCATCTCCATCGACATGCTCACCGGCATCAACACCCGTAAGGATCTGCTGCGGGCCATCGCCGGCACGTTCGACCTGCCTGCGAGGGTGTTCAACTTCGTGGAGCAGGAGTCGCCGAACGAGCTGCTGATGTTGGTGCAGCCCAATCCGCCGCTCGCCGAAGGCAAAGTGTGGGCGGGCCCCGACTCGATCGACGTCGACAAGGGCGTTGCCCTCACCGGAACGTTCATCGACGGCAGCGACATGTTCGAGCCGTACTACAAGTACGGGTGGGGCGCCCCGTCGAAGATCGTCACCGGCACCACCGGTTCCGGCAAGTCGGAGAACCTGCGTAAGCAGCTCATCATCGAACGCTACTTCGCTTACGTCGACCCGCAGACGGGGAAGAAGCGGGGCCTGTTCGCGTCGTTCCTGCACGACTTCAAACAGTTCGAGTCGTACGGCGAGTTCCGGCGTGCACTGCCCGCTGTCGGCTGCACCGTCGAAGACGCCTACATCATGCGGGATGCTCTCATCCGGGAGATGGAACGCCGCTACGCCATGCTCGCCTCCCACCAGTGGCGTGACCGTAAAGGCCGGCTACGCGAGGGCGGCATCAAGTGGGATCCGCGCATCCACGGGCCGATCCTGTCGTGGGTGATCGACGAGTTCCACGAGATCGCCAAAGACACCGCGTTCATCGCCCCCCTGGAACTGCTGGCCAGGAAGATGCGGGCCTGCGGCATCCGCATCACCATCGGCACCCACATGGGCACCCTCGGAGACACCGGTTCGCGGGGCTTCCGGGACATGCTCGCTGGCGGGTACGCCCTGCTCGGCCGCACCACCGACAGTCTCACGTCTGTGGTGACGGGCGGACAGTTGTCGGCTGACCCGCGCCAGTTGCCGAAGCTGCCCGGCATGTGTCTGGTCGCTGACGGGGAGCAGCAGACGATGCACGCCCGCCAGTCGTACATTCCGGCTGACGAGGAAGCGCCGATCAACGTGTACGACCTGCTGTTCGACGACGACAACAACCCGATCGGTTTCCCGGCCGAACTACCGCCGGAGACGCTGGCCGCGTTTGGCCCGGCGTGGGTGGAGTGGGCGCAGGCGGGCGCGCAGTTGGGTGGACGTCCTGCCGGGGTGTGGACGGCGGACAAGGTGGCGGAGGCTGCGGGCGGCAAGCCGGCAGCGTCCGGGCCGGCGGGTGGAGCCGATGCGTCGGCGGCGTCGGCGAAGGAGGCGATCATGTCGATTCTGTTCGTCAACGGCGACACCCCGATGGACATTGACGCGGTCGACAAGGCGTTGCAGCCGTTCCGGGCGCGGGGGGTGCGGTGTGGGGTGTCGATGGCCCGGCAGACGTTGAGTGGGCTTGTTGATGAGGGTTTCGCGTTCAAGCCGACGGGCCACAAGTTCTACCAGATCGTGCCGGAGGTGCGGCAGCGGCTGATTGAGGAGGCCGACGAGCAGGCGGGTGAGGACGGTGAGTGACCTGAGGGCCCGCCGTCCGGCGGTGGGGGAGGTGCGGCGCCGCAGTGTCGTGTACGGCATCCCCACCCTGCCCGTCGACAAGGCCACCGGCCGCGTCATTCCCGGCAGGCCGCCGATCGTCGGCTACATCGGCAAAAGTGTGCAGACGGTGTGGCAGCGCCAGCAGCAGCACCGCGCCGACCAGCCGTTCTCCGACATCATCTGCGGCGGTTCGTGGGTGATCGAAGAGGGCTACTGGACTGACGCCGAGCTGGCCGCGAAAGAGGAGTGGTGGATCCGCAACGGGGTTGCCCTGGTGAACGGGCAGCGCCCGCAGCGGCCCGTTTACAACCACGAGCACAACACTGGTAACCCGGACCGGATTGAGGTGTGGCGGGCACGGGAGCATCGGCAGACGCGCGAGCCCGGTTGGGAGCCGGCCAACCCGAGGATCCCCCAACAGCGGAGCCGGGCGGCACGGAGGCCAGCACGTCGCGCCCCGGTGTGGCTGTCCCGCTGGTGGCGCCGCAACCGGTGGCCGGTGGTCGGCTGGGCGGCGCTGTGGGTGCTGCTGGTGGCGGGTGTGTGGTGGGCGGGTTCCGGCTCGTGGCAGGGGTGGGATGAGCCGCGCAATGCGGTGGTGCTGGGCTCGCTGGCCTGGGTGGTGTCGTGGTGGGTGTCGCGGCCGAAGAAGCGGAGACGTCGCCGCCGCCGGTAGTCGAGTGTGTTGAAGCCCCCGCCACACCGGACGGGGGCTTCGTTGTGGACGGTGCAGGAAAGCGCGTTCCTGTCAGCTTCGGGACGGGTGCCGCTTGGTTCCTTGGGCGATCTGGGAGGCGCGGGCGTAGTGAATGCCAAACAGGTCGCCGACAGCCTCCCAGGTGCGGCCGGTTTTGGCGTCGCGGACAACGTTGGCGCGGAGTGCGGCGAGGTTGCGCTGTAGGTCGGGGACGGCTTCGAGGGCTGCGGTGAGGGCTTTGAACTGGGCTGCGGGGTCGTTGCCGGCTTGGGTGAGTTGCTGGGTGAGGTTGGCGATGGCTGGGGGGATGTGGTCGGTCATGGGTTCAGGTTAGTGGGTGGGTGGCAAAGTTTCTAGTGGGGACCCCTTGCGTTTTCTAGTGGGGGTGCACTAGGCTATTGATACAAGGCAGGGGAGAGGAAGGGAAAACGAGATGATGACCATCGAGCGAATCGCCACCGAGATCCGTCGTGCCTACGGCACCCACACCAGCCAGTACGGCCGAGGCACCTGGATGAGCATGCTGAACCTCACCCACCGCACCGACCTCACCCCCCAGCAGATCGCCGAAGGCGTCATCCACCTCTACAAGACCGACCCGCGAGTCTCCCTCGTCCCCGAGTCCAACCAGAAGGCCCTCACCAAGGAAGACATCGCCGCCGCAGTCCGGTTCGGTGGCCAGTGGGTGCACCTCATCGCCTGGAACTGACCACCACGAAGCACCCCACCCTCTCTCTTCGGGGTGGGGTGCTTCGCTGTCTCCGGAACGCCTACAGGGAAGCGCTTTCCTCCCCCTCGTTCAGTCGCAGCACCAGCACATCCATGGCCGGCATCGTGCGCGGCCTGACCCGCCCATGCTGCTCGAACCCCAACCGCTCATACAGCCTGCGGGCAGGCGCGGCCGGGTTCGCCGCCAACACCGCCCACGGCTCGCGCCGGGTTTGCAGCAGCATCCGCAGCAGCAGATGCCGCCCCACACCCTTGCTGCGATAGTCGGGCAGCACCATCCACTCCACGACGAAGAACTTCACAGCGTCCCGCAGCTCGGCCGGCGGCTCGTCCGCGTCCGGCTCCATCCACTGCCCCGACCTCATGGTGTGCCCGTACACGGCACCCACCAGCACGCCCGCATCCCGTGCCGTGGCGAGCGCGAAGCCCGGCTGCCGCAGATGGTCCCGCCACCAACGCCCGAACTGGCGCACGTGCTCCGGCCCCTCGTTGTACGGCGGCTCGGCGTACACAGCCGCGTACAGGTCACGCATGTCGTCGGTGTGCGAGACAGCGGCTTCCGCGTCGTCGAGCGTCCACAAGAGTTCGGCCATGCGCGGGAGCCTAACCGCCTGGCAGGGCTGCGAGCCGATCGCGCAGATCAGTGACCTCGGTGCGGCGCCGCTCCCGCTCCGGCACCACGGACACCACCGATCGGGCCACCTGATACAGCAGAGCCGTGTGATCGTGCGCCGGCAGCGCGTCCAGCACGTCGGCGGCGTAACGCAACCCGTCACCCACATGCCCGCCCTGAATAAGGCAGGACGCGCGGTGCATGTCCATCTGCGCCCGCTCCCTACCCAGCTCGGCCGGGTACAAGGCCAAAGCGCGGTCCTGCGCCGTCATCGCCTGGTCGACGTCGCCGATGTGCGTGTAGACGAACGACTCGGTGTGCCGCAGCCGCACCTCCGGCCAGCCGAACATCGAATCGGCGTCGGCCACCACCTCGGCAGGCATCCGGTCCGTCATCGCCGCTGTAGCCGCCAGCGCCGCACGCGCCTCCACCGGCCTGCCCGCCACCGCCAAAGCTTGCGCCCGGCCCGACAGCACACCCACATGGCCGACCGACACGCGGGCGCCTGCGATCGTCACCGCCTCATCAGCCCGCGACAGGATCTCCGCGACCGGCCTGCCCTCGTACGTGCCGTTGACGGTCTCCCAGTCCCGCACCCACACCCGGCAGTCCACATCCCGCGACTGATCCGCATGCGCACGCGCGGTACGCCACCAGCGGCGAGCCATCCCATGCTGGCCGGCGGCCGACAAGCCCATTGCCATGATGGCTGACAGGTGGGCTGCGGCCCGCATCAAATCCCGGTCGGCAGGGGATGCGGCAATCTGGTGAGACAGCACCATCAGGTCGGCCCGCAGCTGCTCGGCCAGGTCGGCGGCGGGCAGGGTGTAGAAGTCGCGTCCGTAGTCGGCGACAATGCGCGCCCACTCGTCTGCCTGTACTCGGCCCGCCGCGTCGAGACTGTGGCGTAGCGCCTCCAAGCCGACCAGTGGGGCGACGGGGGCGACCGCCAGCGCACCCATCGCACCGAGGAGGGTACGTCGGTTCATGTCGGGGCCTGCCTGCTCGCTGCGCCACGCGTCCACCAGCGCACCGTCGGCGTTGAGTGCCCGGTCGCAGCGACGCACAACCGTCTCTGACGGTCGGCATTCGCCCCTCTCGACCCGCCCCAGGTAGGAGTGGTCGACGTGCGCGACGGCGGCGAGTCCGCGCAGTCCGAGCCCGGCGGCTTCACGATGCCGTCTCAGTGTGGAACCAAAACCGCCCATTTCGCCCCCCAGCGTCGTGGCCTGCGGTGTGGCGCCACGCTCCACACCTGCCGTCATGGCAGCTTATCGGCCATCCTCAACTTGTCGGGACAAGTGCAAGATGCCGACATCGGGAATGTCGCGGTGGCTCGTAGACGGGGGGTCGCGGGCTGCCGCCAGCACGGACCCACCGAGTGTGGTGGCCGGAGGTGGCACCAGCCTCCGGCCACCACCCCAAACCGAGGGGGATGCGATGAGCCGAAATCAGCGGTGGTTGCCGCCGCGCCACACCGCACCCCACAACCGGCCCCCAGCCAGCAGGTGGGGGCGGGCATGAGAATCAGCCTCACCGTGCCCGACGGGGCCATCGTGTACCTGCGGGCAGGCGAGTGGTACAGCCCCGCCGGAGAACCCGCCAAGGAAGACGTGCTCGTGCGCTTGCGGGCCGTCGGCCGAGACATGCACGGCGGCCTTGTTGCCGCCGACGGCCACGACTGCAACCCCCACCAGCCCGACTGTGGACGCGACCACTGCTGGGAGGCGCAGGTACTGGTGCCCGCGCTCCGGGCGAACCTGGAAGGTGCTTCGTGAGCCGCCTCGACGAGCCGATTGAACCGGGCAGTGTCCAGTTCTCGGCGCAGATGACCGTGAGTGCCCACGACCAGGGCCGCCGCTGCCACATCGAATGCCCCGGCGACGGCTGCGGCCAGTATGCGTGGGCGCGCGACCAGCTACAGCAGGGACGGCCGGTTTCGGGACCGCCGTCGGCTGGATAGACCACCCCAGTTGGGTTGCCCGCCTTGTCGGGCTGAGCAATGAGGAGCACAGATGACGGTGCAGCGTGGGTGGTTCAAGTCCTCGAAGTCGGGGCCGAACTGCGACAACTGCGTGGAGATCAATGCGGATGCGCCCGACGTGGTGGGGGTGCGGGACTCGAAGGACAAGGCGGGTCCGATGCTTGCGTTCGCGCCGCTCGACTTCGCCGCGTTCGTGGATGCTGCCCGGAGGGGTGAGCTGGCCTCGGTCTGATCTTTCTGCCGCCACCCGAAGGAACCGGCCCCACCATCACGGTGGGGCCGGTTCTGTCTGTGTGCGCCCATCGGAAACCTTAAGGTTTTGCTTGACTGGTGCACGTGGAGACCTTAAGGTTTTCAGTGTGAGCAGCAAGGAATTCGGAATCGAAGACGCCCGCAAGAAGCTCGGCGACCTCATCACCGCAGCCCAACAAGGCGACGACATCATCATCACCCGCAACGGCAAACCCGCCGCCCGCATCGCCGCACACCGGGAGCCCCCCATGGCCGTCACCTACACACCCGACACCCACCCCCGCTGGACCCTCAAAACCACCGCACTCACCATGGACGAATGGGCCCGCTACGGCGAACCCGCCCGCTGCACCGACATCAACTGCGAACTCGCCGACCGCTGCCGCAAAACGCACGTCCCCGAGCCGCTGCCCCCCGCAAGCCGCTGCACCATCTACCTCGACGGTCAGCGCATCATCAGCCGCGTACGTCCCTCCGGCACCCCCCGCTACACGATGCAGTGGGTCGCCGATGACCTCGCCAACTACGCGGACGAGAACACCGTCGGCGAGCAGGCGTACGAGATTCAGCACCAGATCCGCCAGGCATGGCCGGAGGCCCCCGAGGGGCAAGCGCGGGCGTTGGGAATGCACATCCGCGAGCAGTACGAGTCGCTGCCCAGCCGCTACCCGGGGGCGTGACCGATGCCCCGAAACGGCTTGGACTGGCCGCCCGTCTACATCGACCCTGAGGGTGAGCCGCACGGCTGGGATGAGGTGGCCGAACCGGACGCGGACGCGGAACAGTCGACCGGTGACACGATCACCTACCGCGAGTTGGCGTACGAAATCTGCGACAACTGGGGCGGCATCGAAGACTTCCTCGACAATCAGTGGCTTCGTCAGGGCGGACGGCCGTAGTCGACCAGGAGACGAGACCGGCCTGCCATTGCGGCGGTGCCGGTCTCGTCTTCGTGTAGACAGTTCTACGTGAGACGTGTAGACGGCCCAGCAGGACCAGCGGGGTGCGGCCCTGTCTGCCGTGGTGCAGTACCTGCTGGGCGACACGACTCCCGAGGATGCACAGCGGGCGCTGATTGAGGCTCGACGGCGAGAGCGTGAAGCGTTCGCTGCCGCCACCTGGATCGGGGTGATGCTGGTCCGCGACAACCCGCCTCAAGGGCGACGGGGGTACAAGAAGACGGCTGCCGAGCGGGCCGGCATCGACCGGATGAGCCTACTCAAGGCTCTCGGCGAACGATGAACCGCGACTAGCGTCGGCGGAAAGGTGTGTAGCGATGGCTGCCGTTCAGTTGGTGAATGTGGAGGTGGGTCATCCTCGCTATGAGGAACTGATCGATCAGATTCGGTCCGATCCTGACCTGCTTGCCCGCATGTGGGTTGATGCCGAACACCGCCTGGACGAACAGGCGGGTAAGACGTGGACGATCGCCACCGTGCATCACGGCGGCCGGTGGGTGCCGGCAGCGTGGGCGTGCGCGATTGAGGACGGCGGCGTGCTGCGCTGCTGCGACAACTACGAGCACCCCAACTGGCGGGGCCACGGCCTGTACGCCGCCGCGTACGCGCACCGGCACGCCACCATCGTCCAGCCGTCCAACCTCCCGGCCATCACCTACCTGTTCGCACAGCCCATCGCCCTACATAAGGCCGACGGCTGGTACCAGACCGGGCAGCACGGTGTGTCCACAGCGGCAGGCGTTCCCCACGAGTGGTGGGAGCTGCGTCGGGAACCCGACGGCCATCTAGCGGGGCGGCAGGCGGTCAGTACGGTCGGCGGGCATGACTCGCCCCCACTGCGCAGCAGCGCTGATCCTTGCCGCCCTACTCGCCACCACCGCATGTAGCAGCAGCGACGCAGACGAGCAAGCCGCGCCCGCGCCCGCCACCAGCTCGGCACGTCCAGCAGCCGTCGAAGTCGAGTGCGTCAACATCGGACGCGCCTACACGGCATGGCAGAACGCCGGCATGCCGACAACAGCCGACGAATGGGCCGACGCCACCGACGGGCAACGGACTGCGGCGCTCGAAGACGGCAAGGCGCTTTTGGAGGCTGTGTCCGGCTACGACAGTCAGCCGACGAAAGCTCTGGCGACCGCCGTCGCAAAGTTCAACGCCGACCTTGCCTTGCTGAACGTGGAGTTGGGTCTCGACGTGTTCGAGGGGGAGTCGCATACGAAGGTGGCAAGCGCCCAGCAGCAGGTGGACATCGCTTACCGGACGTGGAAGACGCAGGTGTGTTCCTGATCCGGGCACAGCAATGCCGCCCCCACCAGCCGTGATGGCAGGGCTCGTTTGCTCCCATGCCGTCCATGTCAACCCCCGCCTACGCGGGGAGCATTACCGGATCGGTAGTGACAGTGGATCACCCCCGCATGCGCGGGGAAAGCGGCCAGGCTAGCAGGCCGGTGTGTCAGGCGGCGGTGAGCGCGGCCAGGGTGGCGCGGCTGGCCGGGCGGGGAAGGCACGCGCTGTGCGCCCAGCGGTAGACGGTGGAGGCGGTGACGCCCACCATCTCGGCGATCTGGCGGACGCTGCGGCCGGCGCTGCGGAGATGGGCGACCATGCTCGCGACGGTGGTGAGTTCCTGCCGGCGGGGGTCGGCTTCCACCTGCTCGGTGGCGGGCTCAACGGGGACGGGTGCCGGGGTGCGGCGACCGAACCGGCGCGCCTTGGGGCGGCGGGGGCATCCGGCGGCGATCCAGGCGTCGCGGGCGGCGTTGAGTTCACGGCGGGTGGCGGTGGCGGCCCGGCTGTGGTCGTCGTCGTCGAGCATGGCGGCTTCGTCGGCGGCGGCGCGGTACCAGTCGGCGATGTCGAGGGCAGCGGTGGGGGCCTGCGTGCCGCCGAGGGTGACGTAGGGGTGGTCCTCGCCGTTGATGGTCAGGTACAGCATGTCCGCCTCCGTGTGCCGTGGTGTGCACTCAGAATAGACCATGCAGCGCAGCGTTGCAATGTCTTGACAACATCACAGCTATGCGTTGTAGTTGTGGCATGGACGTGACGCAGATCCTCACCGACCGCCCCACCACCGTCACCACCGACGACGACATCACCATCCACCTCGACTGGGACGCCACCTACAGCCGCACCGACCGTTACGGCACCCACCTCGAACGCGGCCTCATCATCCGCGTCACCAGCGACCCCATCGCCAACGGCGACGACCCCGCCACCGCCGCCCCGCTCACCGTCGGGCAGGCACAGCTCACCGGCGGCCCCTACGGCGACGCGCCCCTGGCCATCCTCGGCGTCGCTGACGACGAGATCAGCACCGCCGTCGCGCTCGTCACCAGCACCGCCCGCCTGCTGGTGCTGTACCGCGTCTCCCGTGACCGCTATGCCGAGCGTCGCCGTGAACTGCTCGCCGACGTGGCCCGCCGCTACGCCACCGCGCCCGACTGGCAGCATCACCTGCTGCTCGACCAGCGGGCCACGCAGATCCGCCGCGCCCTGGCCGAAGGGCTGCTCAACCACGACGAGATCGCCGACGCCGCTGGCATCGACCTGACGCAGCAGCCGCACGCGATCAAGGTCCACGTGGATGCGGCGGCCGACATCGGCGGTGTGGTCTTCTACATCGGTGGGGCGGACATGGCGCACCTGCTGGGTGTGTCTGAGTCGACGCTGCGCTCCTACAGCAGCCGGGGGCAGGTGCCACCGCCGGACATTGAGATGGGCGGTCGTCCGGGCTGGGAGTTGCACCGGGCGTCGCAGATCGCCCGCACCCGGCCCGGTCAGGGGCACCGCGCCGATCTGCGATGAGCGTTCTAGGCTCCTGCCGATACGGCAAAATCGCCCCACCCCGGCCGTGAAGCCAAGGTGGGGCGGTGTCGTTTCCGCAGGTGGCGGGTATATGCATGGGTGTGGATCGTGAGCATTGGCGGGTGCTCGCGGCACGGCACGGCCGAGACGACGACGAGCCCCGCCGCTGCCGCGACTGCAACGCCTACTGGCCGTGTCATTACCGGCTGCGCGCCGATGTCGAGCTGGGCGACCGCGTTTGGCCGCACCCCGCCACCACAGCGGCAGGCTAGGCGGCCCGACGCTCCCCGCCCGCCATGCGACGGCTACGGGCAACCACCTCGGTTGCCAGACGTCGCACACCCCGAGCCCGATCCGCCGCCACCGCCGCAGTGCGCTCCGGCGACGGACGGCGGACAGCCTCCACCGCCGCGAAGACGAAGTCCCGCCACATTGCGCCTCTCATCAGAGTCCCCCTCACCTGCACGTCACGACCAGCGTCCATCCGCAAACCGCAAGGTGACAGGGCCCGTGTAGGCCATGGTCGAAGCATCCGGACACTTGCGACCGCCGATCATCGACGGCCGGAAACGAAAGGGTGGGCCGCCCCGCCCACCTGCCCGCTGTGGCGGCAGAGCAGGAGACGGAGCGGCCCAGTGGCGTCGCCGCTGGGGAGCAGACAGGGACGCCCGATCAGGAGGCGGCAGGCACCAGCCACACCGCCGCAATCACACACGCGATCGCGAGCCAACCGAAGTCGACCCGGGCGGCCACGCCGAACGCTTTGAGCAGCGCAAACACCACCGCCGCGATCAGCAGCACCACAACCAGTGCAGCCATGTCAGGCCGCCGGCAGGTCTTCGGCCCGAATGTCCCCGGCCACCACCGTGCCGTCGATCGTGCGCGGGGCGTTGACCGGCGTCGACTGCGGGCGGATCACCAGCACCGTCATCAGCGCCACCGACGCGGCAGCCAGCAAACCCACCTGCTGCTGCGACAGGCTGAACCCGAACGTGCCCGCCAGCGTCGCACCCGTGGTGATCAGACCGACGAACAGCGTCGGGGCGACCGGTCGCACCTTCACCGCAGTCCACAGCGCAGCGGCGGCGGTGAGCACCGCGATGATCCCGCCAGCCTGCTCGGTGGACAGGAAGGTCGGCAGGAAGCCGATCAGGGTGGCCAGAACCGCCGCCACGGCGTTGATCAGAACTGCGGGCTCCCGGCCGAAAATGGGCCGGGAGATGTCGATGTCAGTCATGGCTACCTCTTCGAGGTCGAGTCGAGTGCCGCCCGAACGAAGCAGTCCTTCGCTTCGAGCAGCTTGCGAAGTCCGGCGGTCAGCTCGGGACCGTCCGGCAGTACGGCGACCATCTCCGTCATCAGGTCGCAGGCGGGCTGGGACACCTCAGCCAGATGCGGCGGCAGGTGCGACCACGCGAAGTAGCGGGCAAGGCCGAGGGTTTCGGGATGCCGGCCCTCGTGCACCGATTCGATCCATTCGCGGGTTCCCTCTGCGGGATCACCCATGGCCCCTCCTGGGGGTGTCAGTTGAAGAAGAAGGCCCACGAGTTGAACTCGGGGCCAGGATTGGTGAAGAAGACGCGGCTAGGCTCACGTCATGCCAGGTCAGCCGCAGGTCAGACAGCACTCGTGGCTGTACCTGCCCGGCGACGACATCCCCGCCGCCACCGTCCGCGTCGAACAGCGCATGGACGGATCAGGTCGGTGGATCGTGCTGCACAGTGTGCCCGCCGACGCCCCCACCCAGCGCACCGAGCGCGACGGCCAGGACAGCGCCTACGCCGAAGCGCAGCGGCTACGAGACTGGATCGACGGGCTCTACCGCGACCAACACAACATCACCGGCCGGTGGGCCATCCACGAACGCGAGCCCTACTAGCCAAGCCCCCGACCGTTCTGCACCGGCACCGACTGCACCATCTCCCGCAACTCAGGAGACGCCGTCGGATCCGCCAAAATCACCTCACGCATTCGCACCATCAGCCGCACCACATCCCGCAACTGATCCCGGATCCGCTCCAGCTCGCTATTCGCCGCCGACGCCTTCTTGCGCGCCGACGACACCTCCGTCTCAAGCTCAGACACCCGGGCCTTCAACGGCTCCACCAACGTCAACGCCGTGTCAGTCAGCACGTCCGCCGCATCGGCCTTGAACTTGCGGCGCTGCAACAGCACCGTCACCAGCGCGGCAAGGCCCCCACCGCCGCCGAGCACCGCCACCACCGCGATGAGGATCTGCACCCACTGCGGGCCCCCCGACGCATCCTGCATCACATGTCCTTCTCCACTAGAAGCGGCACATCGGCGGTCACACCCCGCTCCGCAGCCCGAGCAACCCGCAACAGATCACGGCCAATCTGACCGACACGCCACCATGAGGCGACCGCCACCCCGGCCACGAAAGCGCCTGCCGCCACCGCCTGCATGCCGGAGATCACGAACAGGGCGATCGTGTACATGGTGGTGACGGTGCCGAGGACACTCACGCCCAGCAGTTCCACACCGAGTGCGGTAGACAGGCGGCCCGCCCACGTCACCCCCACCAGGCCCACCACCCCGGCCACCACCAGGCCGACTTCCCATGCGCCTTGTACAAACGACGGCATCGCAGCGGTCACCGACCGGGGGCGGGTGCTGCTGGCGACCAGGATGAGTCCGCAGGCGAGGGCGGCGATCAGGAAGGTGACCTCGAACGGGTGCCGGCCGGAGGTGATCTGAACGGGCCGCATGTCACCCCTTGGCGTCGGGTAGGGCAGACAGCAGCTCGAACACGACCCGCCGGTAGTCGAGATCCGCAACCAGGCGGGCGACGTCGATGTTGGCCGCCAACTGGGCGAGGTCCACCGTGCCCGCGAGCTGCCGGTAGTCCACCGTCGGAGCCGGGACGGCCGGCGGCTTCGGGGCGTGCTGGGCAATGAGTTGCCGCCAGTACGCGTCATCCATGCGCGTCCACGTCGCCGCCAGAACAGCCTTGCCGTCACCCGACCAGCCCGGATTCGTGGCCTTCTCGAACGCCACCACCGCAGCCACCATGTGATCGCCGTACACGCCGTCCGTCGACAGCGCCTCCTCCGTGCCGAACCCCGCCTGACCGGCCTTCTTGCCCGGATTGCGGGTACGGACACCCAGCCGGTTGAAGCGGAACTGTGCATCCCGCACGTTCTCGCCCCGGTCGCCGTAACGCACATGCCTGGACACGTCATCTCCCCCAGTGGATTGCTCGGACCCGATCAGGCCGATAGTGGTCAGGTAGCGGCGGAACAGCGACGTCAGATCGCGGCCCGCCTTGATCGCGTCGCGGAAGAACGAAAAGTGGGTGTGCCAGCGGTGCGACACGTCGCCAGTCGACCGGCGCTTGAGCCGATCCCAACGCTTGACGGTCTTCCCATCCGGGCTGTAGATGATCTCCCGAATGTCGAGGGTGTCCGCCGCTCCCCGCTCACACTCGCCCACACACCACACGCTGAACGTGAACAGGTTGTGGACCTTGCCGTTGCGGTCACGCCACTCGAACCAGCCCACATCCAGTGCGGCAGCATCCAACGTCAGCCCGTTGCGGTCCCGGGGCGACTCGACCACCGAATAGTCGTTCGCCAGCACCCGGTTCGATCCGCAGTGGTAGCCGCCACGGTGTGCGGCGTCGCCGACAATGCCGACTTCGTTCGGTTCCAGATCCTCGTGGCGAACCCGCGTCTCATCGACGTTGAGATGGTCGAGCAGCAGCCGCCGCACGGCCATCAGGTTCTCTGGTGCACGCGTCATGAATGCTCCCTCGGAGTGGCCACGTAGCGGGATGGGTCGTACGGGTCCTGCGCCACCTCGTAGCCGGCGGCGGCGAACGCGCCGAAGATCGGCCCGTCCACCACTCCGACGGACGCGGAGACCGGCCGCAGCTCACCGCCCGGCAGCGTCACCGACCCGGCGAACTCGACCTGATCGACCACGGTCGGCACCCCCTCCACCAGCACCTGAAACCGGATGACGTCACCGCGCCGGTAGACGGCCTGATCGAACACGACCCGCACCGTGACCGGCGGGGTGGTGGATCCTGCATACAGCGGCACGCGCACCCCCAGGTCAGCGCAGATGGATGCCCCAGCGGGCAGGCAGGGCGGCAGCGGCAGGCACCTCAACGGTCATAGACACGCGGACCACATCGTCGGCGGACGTGATGCCGGAGTAGGCGACCGTGATGGACGCCCCCGAGTCCTCAATGTCCAGCCAGCCGTAGGCGCGCAAGTTGGTGTTGTGGACGCCGTAGTAGTAGCCGTGCGTCCACGTCTCGTACGGCTGGCTGCTGCCCTGGTCGAAAGCGGCGCCGCCGACGTTAGGCCAGTAGGTGCCACCGGACGGGCCGCCGGTGCCGTCGTCTGCGTAGAGGGCGTGCCGGTCGCCGGACACGACCAGGACTTTGCCGATCGCGGCACCTTGTGCGGCCACCCAGTCGCGGATTTCGGCCCACTCGGTTTGGTAGGAGCCCCACCGGTCGCCGCCGACGGCGTCACGCCGCCAGTAGATACCCGACATGACGATCTTGAGGGGTTCGGGCTGTTGAAGCTGCGCCCGAAACCACGCCTTCTGCTCGCTGCCCAGCAGCGTCTTCGACGACGACTCGGGGAGGGTGCGATCTGACCGCTGCGACCTCGTGTCCAGTGCGATAAACCGCACCCGGCCGATCACCCACGACTGGTGGATAGCCACCGTGCCAGCCGTTGCCAGCGGATAGTGCGGCACCACCTGCCGGTATGCGGCAGCCAGCACCGGACCTGCTGGTGCGGAGGCGTTGCTGTCGGTGCCGCCCCAGTCATGGTTGTCCCACACGTACGCGGTCGGCACCGTCGACAGCAAAGTCATCATGTTGGGGGTGCCGAGACTCGACTTCCACTGCGCCACCACATCGGCCGCCGTAGTGCCTGCGCCGAAGTCTCTGTAGTGCCAGTCGCCTTCGTGGAGCATGCGGCGGGCTTTGCCGTACGGCCCTTCACGCTCCGCGATCTTGGAGAAGGTGATCGCGTTGCTGTTCGTCTGCTGGCAACTGCCGAAGGCAACCGAGAAGCTGGCCGGGCTGCCCGGTGTCGGATCCGTACGGAACGAACCCCGGCCCGAATCCAGTAGCACCCCATCAGCTTCGATGCCGAAGTAGTGCAGGGTGTCCACCGCCAGCGACCCGCGCGACAGCTTCACGAACCCATCCGCGTCGGGGCTTGCCGCCGACGAGTAGACAGGCGACGACAGGGACTCCGACGTCGACACCACCAGCCGCGCCGACCCGATGTGCGACGTGCCGTACGACACGACCGTGCTGTTGTGGGTGACAGCACCCACCCAGACGTGCCCCACCGTCGGTGTTGGCACCGCAGGCCCTAACCACGCCGTCGTCGAAGCGCCCACGTAGCGGATGTGCATGCTCGTAGACGACGCGGGTGACGCCGATGCGCCCACTATGTAGCGGATCGACGACACCGGGCCGCCCAACACCTGCGCGGTGAACGGCCCCAACACCTCGACCGGGCTGGTGCCGTTGCCCGCGAAAATGCGGACCTCGATCTCGCCGGCCGAGTTGTGTCCGGCCGCCGCCACCTCAATGCGATGGTGCGTGCCCGTGGCGAGAGCCGACGACGCCGACCCGACCGTGCTGTTGGCCGCGTTACGCACCTGCACCGTCGCCGACGACGTCAACTCGACCCGCCACCTCTGCGCCGACCCAGACATGCCGCGCACAATCGCCAGCCCGGTGGCCGGCGCTGTCGCGAAGTCCAAGCCGATCGACGCGTAGAGGACGGCGGAGGTACCAGACGGCACGAGCGCGGTAGCCCACTCCACATACGCGGGCTGGCCCGCAGACGCGCCCACGGTGACGTTGGCGCCGCCACCCGACGCGATCGTCAGAGTGTTGCCAGCGCCGACGGAGACCGCATCAAACGGGGTGCCGGCATCCCCGTTTCCGGAGGACGCCGCCGACACTGCCGCGCCTGACGTCTGGCCCGTCGCGAACGTGTTCAGGATCGTCGGCACAGCCAGCCCCTCCCCGTCGTGGTGATTGCGGGTCGCATAGGACTAGCTGCTGGTCACGACGATCTGCACGACCAGATTCGCGGCGCCCGTTCCGGCGGAGTCGACATCGACCGTCAGGTAGTCGTTGATGCCCAGTTCCGTCACCTCAGCGAGCGTGTTTTTGCCGCTGGTGGTCTGACCCGTGCCGATCGCCGGACGGTTGACTTGCGTCGGATAGATGGTGGTGCCGTTGCGGTTCACGTCGATGATCACGCTTCCAGCCGATGGGCCAGTGCCCGCAGACACCCGCACCCCCGCGATCCGCATAGGCGCACTGGTGTCGTTGTACAGCCTGTGCACGCCGACGCCAGCAGTAACCGCGCCCGACACAGACAGAGGCGGCAGCAGCACCCCCGGATCCACCGTGATGTCGGCCGCGTTGACAGTCACCATCACCGCGCGAGGCCCAGTACCCGCCTGAGCCCACATCACCGTCACACCGTCAGGGCCCCGAAACTGCGGGATCTGACCCGGGGCGCTCGTTTCGCTGGCCGACGACGACGTCACCGCCGCGATCGGATCCCCGCCCATGTCCAACAGATCCGTGTACTGGGATCCGCCAGTCTGCGCGTTCCAAAACGTGATCTCGACACCGTCCGCCAGGCGGGCAAGCTTGTCGGTGCCGTCGACTGTCGCAGTGCCGAAAGCCCAGTCGGCCAGGCCACCACCAAAGACGTACCGCACAGCAGCCCTCCTAGTCCTGAACCCACGTGTCGACGCACGACACGGCTCGACCCACGGCGATGCCGTTGTGGTAGGCGATCGAAATGTCGCCGTTGGCGCGGACCGTGACCCGACCCGACTGGCCGTTTAAGTTGATGGATGCAGACGGAAACCGCTGGCGGGTCGGGGCTAGGCCGGACGGCAGGCTGCACATGATCTGTTCGGATCCGGCCGCCACGTTGGAGGTCTCCCTGAAAACGTCGAGTTCCAGGTAGATGGCGCCGTTGAATCTGCGAGCCCGAGCAACACCGGTGGTGCGCAGCGACCAGTTGGTGCGCAGCGAGCACGACAGCCAGCCGGTGTCCTCACGCACCACCTGCCAGGCATCTCCGGTCGACACCAGATATCGGCCGGCGGGGTGTTCCCACACCACACGGCCCGGCTCGTGCGGCGGGCGGGTCGTCGCCGTGCACCGGTACTGGCCGTCGGAGCCGACATACCAGGCGCGGGGCACACATTGGGCAGGTGTGGTGTTGGCGGTCGTCGCACTGTAGGGAACCGTCACCTCAGCCAACGGCAACTCCCACACACCGGTGGCGGTGTTGACGCCGTAGGTGGGAGTCGGCGCCACCGGTGACGCAACAGCCGTGCCCTTGATGACCGCAGGTGCGACAGTCCACGGGTTCCGGGACATGCGTAGCACGATCAGGTCGATGCGGCTCGTTCCGGCCGTGGAGTTGGCGTCGAGTGGCACTGACACTTCGTCGTCGCCCGAATGCCATCGCAGCCCACGCAGCAGCACAGTCCGATTCGCGCGGATTTTGACGCCGCGTAGGGTGCTGTCGGCGTACACCAGCGCCGGATCCGTCGGGAAACCGTAGACGCCATCAGTGGTGTACGTGTGGGCGAGGTCTTCATACTCGCGTGGCGTGAGCGCCCGCGAGTTGTAGGCGGTGGTGGGGAATGCGTAGCCGGCCACACCACACCTCCGATCCTGCTAGAGGGGGATCTCGACCAGGGCGCCGCGCCGCGAGAGGGCACGCAGAATGTCGCGCTGCACGGCAGCGGCAGGGTTGAGCATTTGAGCGGAGTTGGCACCGATGACCGGGCGGATCGTCTCCCCCTGCTCCGGGTCAACCTCGATCTCGACAGCGGCAACAATGTCCGGAACGTCCGGCAGGCCGGGCACCACCTCAACCGCGACCAGAGCGCCAAGCGGATAGTCGTCGCCGAACCGCTGGCCTTCCACGTCCGCAGCGACCACAGCGAGGCGCTGCACCTCGGCGGCGTTGGCGATCTCCTCATCAACCAGCGCGTTCAGTTCGGTGATGTTGTCCGCCCCGGACGCGTCCACGAACGTCTCAATCCGCCACCAGTCGCCCGGCGTGCCACGCTCCACAATCAGCCGGTTGACTCCGGCGTCCTTGCCGCCGCCAATACCGACCGTGGCCCGGGGTGCTTCCGGATCGTGTTTGATCGACAGAACGTTGCCCATGCTGCGCGAAAACCAGATCTTGCCGGTCAGGTCGGTCGGCTCATACACCTGAAATTCGATGTCGTCACCGACTTGCTGGGTGCGGAACCCGACCCGTGTCGACGAGATGGCGGCGATGCCGCGAAGGTCGTCGGTGACCGGCTGGAAGCGGGTAGACCACGTGACGGAGCCGCCGACACCAGCGGTGGTGCCGAGAACCAGCCGGGGAATGCGGCGTGCGACGAGTGCCCCTGGGCCGCCGTTGTCGCCGACCAGCGAACGCATCAGCACCTCAGGTGTGCCAGTGGCCGTCCATTTGGCGACTGTCTGCGCGGTGGCTGCCTGCGCAGGGTTCGGGTAGGAGATGCGGCCAGCGATGAGGGCCAGGTCGTCGGCGAATCGGATGGTGATGTCGCCGTTGCCGTCGTAGCCGTCGCGTTCCGCCTCGTAGTCGGTCGGCGTGTACTCGATTGGCCCGGCGAGCAGGATCGTCCCGTTGCGTTCGATCACTGCCCGCGACATGGGGGTGCGTGCCGCAGCCACCAGTTCGGGATGTGCGGGGCAGGTGAACTCGCCGCTGCTGACTTCGTTGTGGCGCAAAGTCACGGAGATGGCAGACCAGTCATCTACCTGCTGGGAGATCGGTGCCAAGTTGTGGTCGGTGATCCAGATCGTGTATTCGGCGGCGACCGGCGCCGGCCCGTGTACGCCCATGTCAGGCGGTTTCGTAGCGCGGATAGAACGACATGCTGATGCGTGTTTCTGGCCCAGCCCCGGCCACGGTGAAGTCGATGTCGTTCACCCCCGGCTCCAACCGCCACAACGTCGACCCAGGTCGGGCGAGCGCACCGTTGATTGCCGCCCCGGAACTGTCAGCTACCCGGCCAGGTCGAGTCGTGATCGTGATCCACTCGCCGGCAGACAGCGTCTGGTTGACCGTGAACGTTCTACCGAGCGTGTTGTTCGTTGCGACCAGTTGCGTGGCGGGACCGTCCAGGCGCCACGTCGGCCACGCCTCCACCTCGCCCGGGTTGAACATCTGCGTTGCGCCGATCACGTCACCGGACGAGATGTTCGGGAATGGGTCCAGGAAGTCGCCGGACTCGCCAGTCGACCGCTCTAGCGGTATCGGCTGCGAATCCCGCCAAAACCCGTCCGGGCACAGCAGGGTCAGCGTCGGCGTGTCGTAGGTGTGGCCCTGGCCCGGTTCGCCGTCCCAGCCGCTTTGGTAGTAGGCCAGGATCTCCCGTGCTGTGCCGTCGGGGCGGCGCAGCCTGAACAGGCCCGGACCCTGCCTGCGGGTGAGGGCGAACGCTGCTGCGACCTGCCGCCACCTGGTTTGGAACTCCATGTGGGTGCGGCCCCGAACCCGCACCGGCCACACCAGGGTTCGCTGCTGGGAGCGGACCCCGATGACGGTGACGCCGCCGCGAGGGTCCGGGCGGGTGATCAGATTGACTGGTGTGATGCCGTATCCCGACACCGCGTTCATGGTGAAGAACTCGCGGCCCGGGGCGTTCAACACCCACTCGCGGCCGGTGGGGTCGATCCAGATCGGCACGTACTCGCCTGGGTCGACAACCTCGGGTCGAACTACCGGCGGCGGTGGAGGCGGTGGAGGTGGGGTGACGGGCGGGGTGGTGGTGGTTGCGCCGGTGTACAACGGCATCCGCCACCACCACCCTCACCGACCCGAGTGGATGGATGGACGGGCTGCGGTCAGCCCTTGCGGCCGGTGCGGGACCTACTGTCGAGCTGCCGCAGCATCGACTGGAAGTCGGCGAGCGTCATCCTCTGCTGGCCGCCGTACACGTTGAGGGTGTTCGTGTTAGTGGTCGACACGTCCCCCTTGCCGGACGGCACATACCGGCCGCCGTACCAGCCTGCGCCGACGCGCAGCAGATCCTCGCCGCGCCGACGGTCCCCGATGCGGGGAACGAATATCTCCCCGCCAGTGGACGGTTCGGCGAACCCGTACATGGTGCGGATCCCGGAGAACAGGCCGCCCTGCGTCATCTTTCGCGGCTGCCCGCCCGGCCCGTACACCCCACCGATCAGGTTAGGCGTGAGGACGATCTTGCCGTACTCCTTGAGCAGGCCGTCGATCTGAGCTTTCGGCATCCCGGATTGCGTGAGCACCTGCCGCAGTTGAGCAACGTACTGCTCGTACACGGCCGTGGCGGTCTTCTTGTTGCCGGTCTGTTCCAGCACCGCCTGCGCTGCGCGCTCCGCCGACTTCAAGAACCCAAACAACTCGGTCAGGTTCTCGCGGCCGGTCACATCCTTGATGTCCAAGGTCGGCTTCACCAGACTGAAATGGTCGACCAACTTTGCTAGAGACTCCTCGGCCGCAATCCGGCCTTCCATCGCCGCGACGTTCTTCTCCGACGAGGGGAGTGCCTTGGTTGGCTTGTCCGGCACGTCGTAGGTGGGCCGCTGCGACATGGACGCCATCAGCTTCTTGATGGTCGCCGCGTTCACGCCCTGCTGCTTGAGGGTTGCCCGTAGCCGCTTGATGTGCGAGTCGTAGGCAGCATTGGCTTTCGTGATACTGCCGGTCTCCTCATACTTCGCCTCCGCCGCCGCCTGCGCGGCCCGGATCGCCGACGTCAGTGCGCCCCGGTTCTCCCGGCCCTTCGCCGTGGACAGGCTGAACGATCGCCCGTTCTCCTTGAGGCTCTTGTTGAGGTCGATGACGGCGTCGCGGGCACGAATGTACGTGTCCACCGTGTCCAGCCGGCTCCCACGCTCACGCGGAGCCGGACCCGGCGGGGGTGGAGCAATCGACACCAGACCCGACCGGGCTGCGGTCGTCGACATGACCCCACCGGCTGCCATCGGCACCACGGCAGCCTTGTTCCATGCCGCTGCTTCGCTGAGGATCGACAGGTTGCGTTGCCGGTTACCGCGCCTCGGGATGTACGCCTCACCGCCCGTCTCGGGCTCCGCGAACTGCATCAACGGCGGATTCGACGCCGGGTAGATGCCGGCCTGCATGATGCCGCCGTCCGCCATCGCAGTCGGCGTCCACACGCCACCCCACCGGTTGTTGCCCTTGAGTACACGTCCTCCGGGCATCCGCAGGTCCCCGGTCGACGTCCACCGGACGGTGCCCGTCACGTAGATGTGCTTGGACTTGAGGGCGTCGATGCGGGACTTGAGGACCCGAACCGCAGCCTCAGCCTCCGACGTGGTGGCATAGAACGGCACCGTTTTGCTGGGCGGGATCCGCTTGAACGCCTCATGGAAACTGTTGACCTTGCCCGTGGCCTCCGGCAAACCCGGCGTCGTCACCGGCACAGCCTTCAAATCGGGCATCGCCGAGTACTTGCCGATCAGCACATCGATCTGCTCGGCCGTCAGCTTCTTCTCGCCCAGCATCTTGCGCAGCCGACCAATGTACGAGTCGTAGACGCCGCTGGCCTGCTCGATCGACCCAGTCTCGTCGTAGGTTGCCTGCGCGGACTTCGCCGCCGCCTGCACCAGATCGAGCGTCAGTTGAAGGTTCTCGCGGCCCTTCTCGTTGTTGGTGTTGAACTCTCCGGTCCGCTTGTTGAGGGCCAGTCCGTTCTCCTTCAACGCGGCACTCAGCCGGTCAACCGCGTCTTCGGCCCGAATTTCTGCCTCAGCGGCGTCAATCGCGGCCTGGTTCAACTCCTCGAAGATGCCGATCAGGTCACGGCCGTTACGAACCGCGTCACGCATGCCACCCGACAGCAGCTTCGTACGAGCCTCAAGCTCAGCCACCGACCCGGCACCGTTGTGGGCCGCGTTCTGTAGCCGCTCAAGCTCAGACCACGTGGACGGCAGCAACTTCGCCAGTTCGGCCGTCGACAGCCCCGACTCGGCCAGCACCTTCTGCCATGCCTGAGTGACACCAGCCGTGTTGTTGGTGGTGCGCGCGTACTGGCTCATCGCCGCATCCAGTTTTTGGAACCGCTCCACCGAGCCGGTGAAACTGCCGCCCTGGAAAATCTCGTTCAGGCTCTTGACGTGCGGGAAGATCGACTCGAAGGCGCGGGCAGTCTTCGCGAAGAACCCGTCACCGGCAGCCCCGGCGGCCTTGTTCAAGCCGTCCAGGTTGTCGCCGAACGCCCTCGTGAGTTCGCCGCCGACCTCGCCGGTTTCGGCGTACCGCTTTACCGCCTCCGTCAACCGGTCCACGTTCGCTGCGGCCGGCTCGAACTGCTCCATCACCACACCGAGCAGTTGCAGCGCCAACAGTGCCGTCATGGCCCTGCCGGCACCAGCGGCCAAGGTTGTCAGACCGCGACCGGCGGTCGCCCCCGCCCCGCCGAGTGCCGTCAGCTTCGCGGCAGTGCCAGTCGCGGCCACGCCCAGCGCCGCAACGGCGGTCGTCGTCTTCTGCACCACCGCACCGAGTGCGACAGCGGCAATCACCGTCGACTGCACACCATCCGGCAGCGCCTGGAACAGGTCGAACACGACCCGCAAAGCCTGCGAACCGGCGGCGAGAATGTCGAACATGGTGGCGAGGCCGTCGCGGGTGGCCGGGTCTGCGAGAGCGTCGCGGGCGATCGTGCCGAGCGGCCCGAGCACATCGGCCATGCCCTCGTAGGCTGCCGTCAGCGTGTCGACGATCCCGGCCACATCGGCAGCCGACCGGCCGCTCTTGATGTACGCGTCGAGCGTCGAAGCGGCTTCCACGATGGAGCCGTTCTGCCGGTTGACGGCGCCAACAACCTGGCCGGTGATGGCGAGGATGTCGCCGACGATGGACAGCAGCGCCCCACCGGACTCAACGCCGGTGCGGAAGAACTCGTCCAGCGAACCCGTCCGGCGGGCTTTCTGGGCGGCGGCGTTCATCTTGTCGATGCCGCCCGCAAGCCGGTCACCGATCAGCCGCACCAGCGGGTCCGCTGACATCATCAGGATCGACCACGACCGGGCGAGTGCCTGCGTCCGCACCGCCAACTGGTCCACGAACCGGGCCGTCGACTGCGATGCAACCCCAACACCGGCAAGGAAGGTCGTGTCGGCGGCGGCGTCCGTGAGGGCAGTCCACGTGCGGTCCCATGCCCTGCCGAGAATCACGGCCTCGGTGGTGAGACGTGGCAACGTGGTGGTCGCCAACCGGTTGAAGTTGCCCGACGCCGACCCAAGTGCAGCGTCCTGGATCGACTGCTGAAACGCCAACAACTCCGGCTTCAACCGGCCCATCTCGTTGACGAGGGCACGAGCCGACGGGGACAGACGGCCGAACGGGTCATCGTTGTCGAAGATCTCGTCCAGGGCGTCGCCGACACCCAGGGTGGCGACCTTGAGGGTTCCCAGCGAAGCGGCAACCCCGGTCAGCATGCCCGGCAGAACACTCGCGCCCGTTGCCGTCGCCGCAAGCAGCGGAGGCAGCAGTTTGAGTGATCCGCCAGCCGCAGCAGCGCCACCGGCCACCAGCAGCAGACCGGTGGACGCCTTCCGGCCGTAGTCGGATGCGGCGTTCGCCGCCTTCGTCAAGTCGGCGGCGGTCCGTTTCGACGTGCCGCCGAGGGCTTCCTGAGACTCCCGCAGGCGGCGCGTCATCCGCTCGGCCTCAGTCGCGCCACTGGTGTAGTCGCGGACCAGCAGCCGCAGACGCACAGACACAGTCCGGTCCGCCACGAGGGGTCACCCCCTCGGTGTCAGAGCCTGCCTCGGCGGCCGATCAACCAGCGCGGCAGTGTGAATCACATATCCGGCCGTGTCAGGGGACTTCTTGTTCCACGCCTCTTCCGCCTTGACAAGCACCTTGCAGCTGAAACACTCAGTCGGCAGCTCGGCCACATACATGCGCTTCGACAGCTTGTTCTCGGGGTCGTTGTCGGGATTCGCGCACTCGGCAAGTGGTTGCCCACACTTGCGGCACAGGCTGGACTCGTACCAGTCCAAGGCGAGCATCCACGCGCGTTCACGCGCATCCCACTCCGGCTCGCGGCGCGTCACCCACCGCTTCGGGCGTCCCGATTCGTCCCAGTCGACGACCTCAGTCGACTCGGCAGGCTCCCACCCGTCGAACCGGCGCAGCGACACACCCAGGGTGCGGGCAGCGGTCAGCTTCCGCCTCAGATCGGGGTGGCTGCTGATCCGCTCAGCAAGAAAGGGACATCCTCCTCCACCTGGTTCAGCATCCAGGCGGCGTTCGCGAGCTTGTTGAACTGGGCATCCGACAGCTTCTTGTCGAGCTTCTCCCAGCGGTCTCCGGTCATCGGCGGCTCGGCAATCGACTGCTGCACCAGTGCGGGGAAGAAGTCCGTCGAGTTGACGCCGATCGAGTCGCGCGGGTCGCGGCGCCCGTCCTTGTCTCGGCGCGGCGGATGCTTCGAGAACAACTCAGCCCACGCCTGGCGGTCCAGCGCCACCAGCTTGAACGGGACGGTCTGGGCGCGCATCTTCTCGGCCAACTCGTCCAGCACCGACTGTTCCGGGTCGGGGTCCGACTTCGGCGTTCGGTTCGCCATCCGGTCGTCGCCGTCCAGGCGCCCGTCGTTGTCGGCGTACGTGGCACGCTCGTCGATGCGGGCCTTCACCGACTCATACTCGGCGCGCAGTTTTCCGTTCAGACAGAGCGGCACCACCGTTTCGCGTGGCGACGCCTCATCCAGTAGAAGGTCAAAATCCATGATTGCTCCCCAGCAGGTCACTTACGAAGGTGGGGGCGAGCCGAACCGCGACACCCATGCACGGCCCGGCCCGCCCCCGATCAGGAGGAAGAGGGAAGAGAAGGCGGGATCAGGCGCCGCCGGTCACCACTTCGACGTCACGGCGCACCGGCCCGGTGATGAACGCCTTCTGCACGATTCGGTGCACGCCGTTGCGGGTGGGGGCCTGCTTGCGCTGGATGCCCATCTCCACCGGGATGACGTCCACGATGTCGTCGGCGGCGAAAGCGTCCTCCGAGTCGACGGCCCAGCGGGTCACCAGGTATCCGGCGGTGCCGGCGGGCAGGCCGATGCGGGCGGCGTCGTCGGTGGGGGAGGTCGGGTTGAACACGTACGTCAGTTCGAGGGTGTCGGTGAAGTCGCCGCGCGCCTCGAAAATCTGCTTCGAGCACAGGCGCGGGTCTTCCACCGTGTTCTCGCTGGTTTCGGCCGCGTAGCCGTCACCCGTCAGGTAGCACGACAGGTCGATCGACGACACGGCGTTGATCTCCGTGAGCGTCGGCGCGGCCGTGTTCGCGATGGCGGTCACGAACCGGACTGCGACGGTGCCGTTGGTGGTCACCGCCGTGGGCATGGGCTGCGTCACTTCTGGGCCCCCCTCTGGGTCTTGCCAGCCGAAGCCGGGGCCTCAACGTCGGTGGTGGTGTCGGTGTCGCCGGCCGTGGTCACGTCGCTGGCGCGGTCCGGCGTGCTGCTGTTGCCGGCCAGGTCGGTGCTGTGCTTCGGGCGGCGGGGGCGACCCGTGTAGTTCTTGTCGTAGCCCTCGACGGGCTTCATGCCGGGCCGCAGCGCGGTTTCCAGCACGTCATACCGGTGGCCTGTGGAGGTGTCCTCCACCCACACGTACGGGGTCCGGTTGGGGGTGGTGCGGGCTGCCCGCCGCCCCCCGCCGAGACGATCGTTCTCAGGCACGGTGATTCCTCTCAGGAGTTGGTGAGCGGGCTGCTGTGCAGCAGGAAAAGCAGGGCCGTCGTGTACACCTGCCGGCCGTCGTGGCTGCGCGGTGTCGGATCCGCCGCCGGTGGGGCGACGGACGCTTCGGGGTCTTGCTCGATGTCGCCGCAACGCCGGCCAGGAATCGCCGGCCGCTTGCGGTGTAGGGCGCGCCGGGCACGATCAGCAGCGCCGATTACGTCCAGAGGCGTGAGGGCGACGCAGGTGATTTGGGTGCGGGTCCACACGTCGCCGCCGTCACCGACAAGCCGCTGCAATCCCGGCGTCGCCGGAACACCCCACACGATGTAGTGCGGATAGGTGAGTTCGTCGTCGGGCACTTCGGGCGCACCCATGTGCACGTCGAACGCGGTGCCAGCGCGCAGCATCGCCTCAATGGCTTCCGCATGATCGACGGACGGTTCGACGGAGGGGGCAGTCACCAGACCACCCCCGACCGTCAGCTAGTCGAGCGGATCGGAGATCGCCTCAACGGCGGCGAGGAAGCCGGGCGTCACGACGTCGCGGGACTGATCCATGAACGGCTGCGGTGCCATATGGCGTGTCCCGCCGTTCACGAAATGCCCGTATCGGGCCGTTGGTCCCCATTCGCCTTCCATCGCGCCAGTCGCAGCGGACCCACTGAACTCGTGGCCGATACTCGACTTGAGGTGGCCGGTGAGGACCGGCGAAAACGCCTTAGCGGCGGCCTCGCCCGCCAGCGTCGACCGGCGCACCACCTGCGACCCTTGACCGCCGACGGCGGCGCGTTTCGTGCGTAGCTGCGCGGCGATGACCGTCAGTTCGCCGCCGCCGTCAACCCTGATGTCCACCATCACAACTCCCGACGGTTGATCGGCTGCTCGATGTCGGCACCGGCGACCCGCTGCCACGACAGGCCCGAGCGCGGCACATCCACGAGTCGCAGCCGCACGCCGGCAAGGCTCGGATCGGATACGTCACCGAGAACGTCCACCACATCCCGCACATGCAGGGCTGGCGCGTCGGCGGGCATCCGCAGCAGGTAGGCGCCCAAGGCAACCACCCGGTCTGCTTGCGCTTGCGGTGTCCCGCCGGGGTTGGCGCGCAGCGATGCGTCGCCCTCCCACAGCGTCTTGTCGGCATCGAACGAGGTGACCCCGGTCGTCTTGTCGCGGGTGCCGCCCTCGACGGGTCGGGATAGCCGTACCCGTACCGTCATTGAGCCCTCCACCACCGGCCGGTGATGTGCTTCGAAGCGGCGGTGGATGAGTGGCGAGTTCGGCAGTGGCATGACGTCACCACCTGCGGTAGGGGGCCTGCGGGTCGTAGTCGATGACGGAGATCGCCCACACGTCCGCGCCGTTGATTTCGTCGTCAGCCTGTTTGCGTAGTGCGGCAGCCGACTCGCGCAGTTCACGGCCTACTGAGGGTCCGTTGGTGGTCAGGTCGTTGGTGCTGATGTGTTTGGCTATCAGCACCTCGGAGCGGGCGATCGTGTCCAACGCCGCAGCGGCAGCCCGCTTCACCGAACCACGTTCAGCGGTCAGCAGCGCCGACAGTTGGGCGTCCTCGAACAGCGGCCCATGCTCGTCTACGTCGGTGATCAGCAGCCGCACCATGCCCACATCCGTGGACGGGTCCAGGGTGATCGGCGGCAACCCCACCAGGCTGCGCGCTACGACGAAGAACCCTTCGACGGCGTCCTCGTGGCTGCCGGATGCGGTGAGCCGCCATGCGTGACGGCCCGCCACCACAGCCGTGTACGAGGCGGTGTGCACGGCCCCGTCGCTGTCCACCGACATGGGGGCACTGCCACCGGACGGCAGCGTCACCGAGCCGGTGACGGTCGCACCCGTGGCAGGCTGTCCGGCCGCGTCAACCAGCGACCACACGGCGACGAACTGCTGCCCTTGCCAGTAGGTGCGGGTCACCGGACCACCACCTCACTGCGCGCCGGGGTCGACACCGTCGAGCGGGCGCCAACGGTCAGCCGGGATCCGGGAGGAACGGTGACTGTGCCGTATGCGGGAGGCGGGCGGTCTGCCGCCACGGTGGCGGTCATCGCTGACGCCGCCGACAAGTCGACCAGGCCGACGGTTGCGGCCACAGTCGACGCTGTCAGGTCTGATGCGGCAGACATCGCCGCTGTAGCGGGACGGCCAGCGGTCGCGGACACGTTCAGGGCAGCGGTCGCCGACCACGCTGCCAGTGCCGGCGTTGTGCGTCCGGCGACAGCAGCGAGCGCCGACATGGCGGTCAGGACTGATGCCCCTGATGCTTCGCCCTCTACCACAGATTCGAGCGCCGACGAGGCGGCGAGCGTCACCAAGCCGTCGACCGTGCGGCCCGCAGCCGCCGTCAGGTCGGATGCGGAGGTCAGGGCTGCCACGCCAGCTGACACGCCTGTGCCGCCGACAGTCAGTGCTGCCACAGCCGACATGTCTGCTGTTGCCGCCCGCACCGGCACCGCCGACGCGGCGAGAGCCGACGCCGCCGACCACGAGGCCGCCCCGCCAGCACCCCGCACACCGGAGGCGGACAGGTTCGTGGCGGCGGACAGGTTAACAACGCCGACGGCGGTGCGCGTCGCGGCGGCAGTCAGGCTGCTCACGGCCGCCAGATCGACCACGCCGGGTGTGGCGCGTGCTGGTGCGGCTGTCAGCGTTGATTCGGCTGATAGTGCGGCAGACGCGGCGTGGTCCACCACTGTGACGGCCGGACCGAGCAGGGCGCTGTCGGACCAGCCGCAGTCATCCAACCGCAGACTGATGTTCGTGGCCGCGTTGGTTTGACCGAACCACACTTCGCGTACGGGCCCGCCCAGGTTGACGCCATTCAGGTCACCGGAGTCCTGCGCGGCTGACGTCGAGTCGCCGTTGAAGATGTAGACGCGGGCTGTGGTGGAGGTGGATCCGCCGGCCGCAACCTCAACCCGCCAGTGTGTGCCCGCAGACAACGCGGTCGACGTCCAGATGGCCGTGTTGGCGGCGTTGTGTAGCGAAACCACACCGGCAGCGGTGACCTGGATCCTGAACCGCTGACCGCCGGAGCCGACGTTCATACCCCGCAGCGGAGACACCGTGCCCGAAACGGATGTCGGGTTGATGTAGAAGCGGAAGAATTGGACGTTCGTCGAATCGCCGGCGTTGACGGACCAGCCGCGCCGCTCCGCACCACCCGTACCGGCGGTCGTGACCTGCATGCACAGGCTGCCGTGCGCCGGGCCTGTAGTCGTGTAGGTGCAGGTGCCGCCCGCGATGGATGCGGTGAGCGTCCACGCGTCCCCTGACACCCCGCCCGAGTTGCCGGTGGTGATTGTGGTGGCGTTCGATCCGCCCTCAAACGAGTTGGTCAGATCGGCCACCGGGGCACCCCCTCAACGGCCGGCAACTATTGGAGCGACACCGAAAGCCCGCCAGCGGCGAACGTCAACGTGTCGCCAGCCCCCAGCGTCTTGCTCGCGGTGAGGGCACCCCACCAGCAGCGGCGCGGCGATCCGGCAGAGTCGTACACCTCCACCCCGACCACGGTCCCGGCAGGCATGCCGGTGAACGAGATCGTCGCAGAGTTGACGGCCGCGCCAGCCGACGCCGCATCCATGGTCAGCGACTGCCGGGCATACGAGCCGCCCACCACCTCCGTGCCAGCAGCCGTCGCCGACCCGTTCGCCGTCACCAACGCCAACCGCATCGGCCCCGTCGGCGCCGTGTACGCGGCAGTGCCGAACGACGCATCCAGCATCCGGTTCGCTTCGGCCTGCACCAGGTTGTTAGCCACCCTGCACCCCTCCTGTCAGATGCGCCCGCAACGCTTCACCAGTCGCCCCACCGGCCCCGGCCAGCACCGTGGCGCAAATCGTGCAGCCGGCGGCGTTGGCGCAGCAGTCCATGTGGCGGGCCACATCCAGCCCGCCCGGCAGGGTGATCACATGCCGGGGATGATCGTCGGTCTGCCCACAGATGGGGCACGTCCTCACCGGATACACAACCGCGCCCCCTCTCTCACTGGCGGGTGGCGATCACGAGGACTTGCGCCGCGCCTGCCGACAGCACACCAGACGCCCGCACTGTCACATCGACGCGGCTGCCGGACGCGATCGACCACGACTGCACACTGAGGGTGGACAGGATGTTGGTGCCGCCCACCACCAGCGCCGACGCCGCAAAGTTGGTGTCGGGCATGGGGGGCCGCAACGTCACCTGCACGGTGGCGGTAGCACCCAGCAGCAGGGCGGGCACGGTGGCCTGCCCAGCAGACACTTTGCCGGCGACCGCTTCGAGTGCGACCACCCGTGACATGTCGGCGGGAGTACCGGCCGCGCCTTGCGCACCCGGATCACCCTTCGGCCCGGTCGCACCGGTGTCGCCCTTGGGCCCGGTCAGGCCGGGCTCCCCGCGCAGGCCGGCAGCCCCGGCATCGCCTTTCGGTCCGGTCGGTCCCGCCGGGCCCGTTTCGCCACGCTCACCACGTTGACCCTGCGGGCCGGCGACACCATCCGGGCCGGGCGGACCAGCAGGCCCCACCTCACCACGCTCGCCGACCGGACCAGCCGACCCGATCGGGCCATCCGGTCCACGATCCCCGGCAGGTCCAGCCGGACCACGCTCACCGACCGGCCCAGACTCGCCGCGATCCCCGACAGCACCAGGCGGACCAGCAGGACCGGCAGGTGGCGGATGGGCAGTCAGATGCGCCTCCACGGCGTCCCGAATCTGCTCCACCGTCCCCGACGTTCCCGCCACACCCGCCGGACCGGGCTCACCCTGAGGGCCGACGGCCGGAGGGTTGACGCGCATCCACTCGCCGACGACAGCACGAACCACCTCTGCGGTGACCTGCGCTGCCGCTGCCGCCAAATCGTCCGGCACCTGCTCGGCACGCAACTTTCCGTCCGGCCCGAGCGTCGCCAACCCTTCGCGCTGCCCTTTCATCGTGGACGGCGTTTCGGCTGGCGGGGTGGATGGTCGGTGGGACACGCTGCCCCCTATTCGGCGTCGATCACACCCGCACGAACGCAGGCGTCGATGATGTCGTTGCGTCCGTCGTCGGGCCCGTACGGCACCTTGGCGATGTTTGCCCAGGCTTGCCACGAGTCGATGCCGGATCCCCGACCGGATCGGGGTGGCGGCGGCGGCAGTTCCTGCCTCGGTTTCGGCTCCGGTTCCGGTTCGGAAGCGGGCGCGGGTTCCTGCACCGGCTTCGACTCGCCGTCGTCGTCGTCCGGTTTGCTGGCAGGCTCCGGCTCGCTCACCGGCACCGCCCGCCCCGGACGCACCTCAGGATCCGGCTCCTGCACCTGCCGAACCTGCGCCGACGCCGGCCTTCCACCTTCCTCCGAAGAGGGGTGGGGGAGCCGGGCATCCAGCAGGTCATACAAGTCGCCCACCACATCAACCAGAGCAGCCAGCCACGGGCCGGACGGCCCAAACGGAGTGCCCAGATTCGGGCGCGCCCGGCCCACGATCAGGCCCCAGTGCCGAGGCTGGCAACCGCCGACTTCGGGTCCATCAGCGTGCCCCCGAGAACCATCCTCACCCGGTACTGGATGGCGTCGTGCTCGAAATCGCCCTCCTCCGGCGCCACCGGCCCGCCGCCGACCCGCATCGCGTTCGGCGACTTAACCCACAGCTCCGGAGTTTCGTGGCCGATCAGGAACCCCAGCTCCATCGCCGGACGGCCCACGTTCGGGTTCGCGAACACATACCAGGCGGTGTTGCCGTTGGTGGTGTTCACGATCGGCAGCCACGGGTTCACCACGACGGACACGCGGTTACGCATCCAGTTGGTGACCCGAAGCTGGTCGCGGCCGGTGCCGTCGCCGCCACCCGTCGCGGCCAGGATCTCCGTCGCGTTGATGATGTTGTTCGCGGCCACCTCCAACGCCGGAGGCACCACGAGGGTGACACCCTCCACGTAGATGGGGCCGCCGTCGGTGTCCTTCTGCTGGCCGAGGGTCTGCATGGCGTACTGCAACCCGGTGATGGACAGCGGCGGGTTGGTGGGGGTGCCCGAGCCGGTGACCGTCGCGTTGATGAGGTTCCGGTTGGTGTTGGAGAAGAACGTGCCGTCGGGGCCGCCCGCGCCGGAGAACAGTTGCGCGGCGAACTTCTCCTCGGTGCGGCGGGCCGCGTTGCCGAGCCGGGTCGGCAGGTCGGTGAGGGCGTCCAGGTCGTCGTTGACCATGGTCTCCCACGACACGGCGATCTGGTCACCGTACTTCGCGACCGCGTACGTGTACGCGTTGTCGGTGACCGACCGCACCTTGTACGGGGCCAACTCCTTGACCTGGTTGAGGGTGGCTTCGCCACCGTCGAGGGTGAACCGCTTGACGGTGCGGAAGTCCCGCACCCGGCCACGCTTCGCGTACGTCGGCCACTGCACCGGCCGGGTCTGGTAGGCGGCCAGAAGCTGCCGGTCGATGATGTCACCGAACAGGACGGTGAAGTCAGCGCGGCTCATCGCCTCCTGGAAGGCGACGGTCGCCCGACGGTCACCCTCGATGGTGCCCCGGTACAGGCGGGTGAGGCCGAGCAGCCGCTTCTGGTAGTCGCGGGACTCCTGGCGGCGCTGCCGCCGGTTGCCGGACAGCAGCATGCCGTCGCCGCCGAAGATGGCGGCGGTGGAGGCACCTTCGGTGCCGGCGTGGTAGGTGTCGAGCTGGCCCAGCGTCGTGGAGCCAGCGTCGAGCAGTGCGGTAGTCATGTGCGCTGGACTCCTCAGTAGCCGACGCGAACGGGAATGGTGGCGGTCGCACCCGAGGACACGGCGGCCATGGCGTAGCCGAACCGGACACCGTTGGTGTTGTCCTTGTTCAGCTTGTGGGGGGTGGCGGCGGAGTCGTAGTAGAGGATGTCGCCGATGGCGACCGCCGCATCGGTGGTGGTCTCGCCCTTCACCGACAGGTCGAACACGCCGTCGAGGGCGACGGTGGTGACGCCGTTGGAGTCCTCGGCGGTCAGTGCGACGCCGGGGATCTGCCCGCAGATGACCGGGTCACCGGACTGCGGGGTGGTCGGGTGGGAGCAGACGAGCGGCAGGGACTCGGTCCACATGTACACGGTGTTCTTCGCCATGATCAGGCACGTCCCTTCGCGGCGATCTTCGCGGCCTCGGCGGCGAGACCCAGCGTGTTGGAGAAGAAGTCGTCCAGTTCGGCGGTGACACCGTCGTCCACGCTGGCCGACTCGTCGGCGCGCTGGCCGATGCCGTACGGCTGGCCGACGCCGGCCGCTTCGAGTGCCTCGGCGCGGGCCTGCCGCACGTAGGTGGCCTCGTCGGCGATCGCGGCGTTGATCCGCTCGGTCAGGGCCGCGCTGTCGACGACACCCTCAGCGGTGGTCGGCACCGCATCGAGGATTCGAGCCGACACACGCGGCCCGATCTGCCCGGCCACGTCGGCGTGCTCGGGGGCACGCAGGGCGGCGGTGACAGCCTCGGTGGCGGCGGCACGGTTCCGCAGCGTCGCGTTCTCGTTCTGCTGGGCGGTGAGCGCCTGCTGCACGGTGGCGAGCTGCTGCGTCACCGGACCGAGAGCCTCGGTGAGCGCGGCGGTCACGAGCGCCTGCACGTCCACACGCGGCTGCGTGGCCTCGGCCGCCGGGGCGGACGGGGTGGTGGCGGTGTCGACGACCGGTGCCGTCCCCGCCTCAACCGGCTGGTCACCGGTCGTGGTACCCGACATGTCGGGTCCTCCTTCGTTGGGTGGGTTGGGTGCGGTCGGCGGGGCGCCGTCCGTCACGTCATCAGGGGTTGCCGCCGAAGCGGCCGTGTCGTCCGCCGGTGGCGTCTCGGCGGGCGGCGGGGGGTCGGCTGGACTGGCTGCGGGTGCCGTCTCCTGCGCCTGGGCGGTCTCCGGCGCGGGCGGCTCATCCCACAGATCCCGCTGAAACAGGGCCGGGGCGTCCTGCTCGACGCGTGCAGTCCACGCCTGCAAGGCGTCACCGATCGCCGCCGACAGGGTGACGCGTTCGTCGCGGGTGAGGCGTCCGTCGCCGTACATGTCGTCGCCGAGTTGGGTGAGCGTCAGATGCAGGCGCGATTCCAGCCACGCCCCGACGTTGCGGGCCTCTTCGGCGGGCACCCTGTTGCCGACGGATTCGAGAACCGACACGATTCCACCCCCTGCCGCTGGCTTGGTGACGAAGTCGACGGAGCGGCCTTCGGGAATCGACTGGACGATGAACCCGGATCGGCCGTCACGTTCACCGTGTTCACCGGTCACCCACGCCCGGATGGACATGCCGATCGTGTCGGCCATGTCGGTGATCGCCTCACGCCACGGCGCGAACAGTCGGGCCTCAGCGGTCAGCGCCTGCTCGGCTTCGTCCCACCGGGCGTCGGAGGTGGTCACGGCTGCGAGGTTGCGGACGCTGCCGGAAGGGCGGGCGGCGTCTTCCTCGTCGGTGGCGTGGTCGACGTAGCAGAGGGTGCCGGCGGGCCACGCTTTCGGGCCGTCGCGGCGCAGCACCTCTGCGGGGTACATGTTTCCGTTGAGGCTCCACCCGGCGCGAATCAGCCGGATCGACAGGCGGCCCTGCTTGGTGACGGTAGCGCCGGACAGGTCGGCTTCGCGGACCGTGATCCGCTCGGTCGGGCTGTTGGCGTCGGCTTCACCTGCGCTGTTGTTGCGCTTGTCCCCGGGCCAGTAGCCCACGACCTGCTTATGCAGCTCGCTGCAATAGCCCTTGGGGTCGCGTATCTTGCCGTCGAGGGCTTTGACGCAGCGAGTCCAATCGCCGGCCGTACCCCAAGCTATGCGGATCGCCCCGGGACCAGATGTCCAATATTTCCGAAGCCGGGCAGCGTTGCCGGCTTCGCTCAGGTCGCCGGTCGGCTCAGCTTCGGTAGCTTCCGGTACGGACTCCGCTGGCGTCTCCGGCTCGGCCGGCTCCGGCGTCTCCACCTCGGGGGCGTCAAGGACGGCCGGCGCAGACTCGGCGACGGTGCGGCGGGTAGCGGCGGCGGCATCGAATGCGGCCTGCGAGTAGCCGGCCAGGCTTGTGGTGATCCGCACAGGGGCGGGCTTGTTCGGCATGGCCGGGTCACCTCCCTGGGTCAGTGCGCCTCTGGTCGGCGATCCGGTTGAGGTCGGACACGGGGCGGGGCGTGTAGCTGTCACGCCATGCGGTGTTGGTGCGCAGCACGGCCAAGTCGTCCCAACCGACGCGGCCCGACTTGAGCAGTGCGAGCCGTCGGCCGCCCATCACCTGCCGCTGCTGGGCGTCGGTGAGGGCATCCCACGCGGCCTGCCGGGCGGGGGTGGCGTCGGCGGGTTCGTCGAGGTTGATGCCGAGTTCGCGCCACGGTCGGACGTGTGGGGCTCTCCCGCACCGGCCTTGCTGGTGATCAAGAGGACCGGGGGTGTCGAGCGGCCACACGGTGTTATGGAGGGCCCAGCAGGACGAACACGTCCGGGCCGCGCCTTTGCCGGTGACGGTGGCGAGCCACACCCAGCCGTCCAGCACGTCGGCGTTGGCGTCGTGCGCGTACCGGGAGGCGGTGCGGTATGCGTCCAGGGTCTCCGTGCGGGCGATGTTCGCTGCCCGAGCGGATCCGCCTTCGAAAGCGCCCTGCACGGCTGCGACCGCACGCCGCGCCGTTTCGATCGGGTTTTCACCCACCTTGACGCCGCGTACCAACTCACGCCGGATGGCTGCCGCAGCACCTGCGCCGAGTGGCCGGGACTGGGCGGTGATGGCCTGCCCCACCCGGCGTCGGATCACGTCGAGGGCGGACGGCAGGATGCGCTGCGCTGCACGCCGCTGCATGTCGTCCCGGTACGCGGCCGGAACCTGCGACGCGATGATGTTCGGTTCACTGTCGACGGTGACGGCGATGGCTAGGCCAGCGGCGGCGGTGACAGCGGTGATGGTGGCTGCGGTGAGCCCGTCGAGTTCAGCGTTGGTGGCGTCGAGGGCAGCCGGCACCTGTTCGATGCGGCCGATCTCAACCGGGTTAGGCCAGCGTCCGTGCTGTGCCGCCCACGCCACGAGCAGGTCGACGGCTTCACGCCAGGTGGGGGCGATGCGTTGCCACGCTTGCGTCCACTGTTCGGCCAGCTCACGGACGGCGTCGTCTGCGTGCCCGCCGACAGCGGTTCGCATGGCCCGGATGAGTTGCAGGGTGCGGGAGGTAACAGCCACCGTCACCCCCAGGTGGATCTACCATGGGAGATGGCTACGCCTGATCGGGATCGACGAACCGCAGTGAGGCCGCTGTACGGTCGGGGGTTTGGCTCCCCCGACCACCTCTACTTCGGGATGTCGGGGTGGCCGATCCGCACGACCGCCCCGACGCGACCCGTAGGCGGTCAGATGCCGCCGCGCTCCCGGTCCGCCACCGAACCCGGCTCCGGCTCGCCCTCCACACCCTCCACGGGGGCGGGCTCCACCACCGGCGGCTCGTAGCCGTCATCGGCAGCCTGAGCGGCCTCACGCAGCGCATCCACGTCCGCCTTGATGGCGTCCACGAGCGCCTGCTGCTCCTCGTTCAGGTCACCGTCCTGCAACTCGCGCACCCGATCCTCCAGGCGCCCGATGGCGTCCCGCAGGTTCGTGGACGACGCGGCCTGAGCCTCCGCGAGCCCGTCGAGGCGCAGCCGCAGGTCACTCATCTCGTCGCTGAACTTGCCCATCCTGATCTCCTGCCTGTGCAGTGCCGTCAACACCTGGGCGATCCCAAGGTGCCGCTGTACATGCCGCCACACGACTCATTCACCCCCGCCTACGTGCCCGTCTGCCCTTGCCGGCCGGTGGTGCGGGGATCGGCAGGGTGAGCTGCTCGACTGCCTCTTCCGTCGGCGGCTCGTCGGGTTCGTCATCGTCGGGGCGCATCGACCCCGGACCGGACGCGGCAGGATCACCCCCGGCACGTGCCGCAGCCGACGGCGCGTTCAGGGGCGGGGGTTGCGGCCACAGAAACTCGCCATCGCCGCCGGTCAGCCGCTCCACAATCTGGTCGACACGTCGCACACCCAAAGCGGTGAGCAGCAGCCGGACGATCACCTCAGGCGGCACCGTGCCAGTACCCGACGCCTCCACGACCGCCGACACAACGTCACGCATGTCCACGTCGTCGAGACGTGGCCACTCAATGTCGATGGTCGTGTCCGTGTTGCCGTCCAGGCGGATGACCTGCTGACCCCAGTCGTCCACCATCACAGTGCCGGTGAGGCGGCCTTTCGGGGCCTGCACCGATGCGGCGATCACATACCGCAGGATGCGGTGCAGTTCGGCGGCCCACACATCCCGGCGTTGGATCATGACCCGCTCGGTGGGGTCATCCAGGGTTTCGGCGGTCGCCCGGTTGCCGGTGATGCCCGGATCGCCGAGCAGCATCGTCACCGGAATGCCGAGCGCGGCGGCCACCATCGCGGCGAGGGGGCGACCCGAGTCGGAGTCCAACGTTGCACCGGACTTGGAGACAGCTTCGAGCTGCACGTCAGGCGGCAGAACGGCCGTGGCCCCGGCGTGGTTGGGTTCACCGGATGCCGGATCCCGCGACGGCGGCGCCGCCAGTCGGGTACGTACGGCGGCGTTCCGGCCGCCCGGCGCGGACGCCTTCCACGCATACCGGGACAGGGACCGCATCAGCCGGGCCCAGTCTTCCAGGAACTCTTTGTACGCCTTCGCCCAGTCGATCGCCGGGTACGCGTCCGGGATGCCCCGGCGCCAGCCGAGCGGCTGATTCACCGCCACATGCAGGACCGGAGACCACCACTCGACCCGCTTGTTGGCGTAGGTGGCGGGCTTCGACGGGGGTCGGTAGTCGATGGCCGGGTACAGCAGCTCGCGGTTTTCCCGCACCGGATTGCCGTGCGCGTCCCGGCCGACATGCGTCCACTTCCGCAGGTAGAACCAGGGGGTGTCGGCGTCCTCCGGGTCGGAGATGATGTCGTGGATTTCGTCGGCCGGCAACACCCGCGTCTGCACCCTGCCCGTCGCCGGACGCGTGAACAACGCCAGGAACACTTCGCCGTCGCAGCCCAGACCGAACGTCTCCAACTGGTCACGGGCGTTCGCGCCGGTCAGGGTCCGCTGATTGCTGGGATCGTCGAGGAACGCGCGGACAACGCCCTGCACATCCTGCTGCCCATCCTCACGGCCATTCGCGCGGGCCGTGATCTCCACACCCTGACCCCACACATACGACGACCGCAGATTCAGGGCGTGACGGATCAGCGGCGACTTGATCGCAAACAGACGACAGATCGCCCGCATCTGCGTCATCGCCTCAGGCGCAAACTCGTGCTCACCCTGAGCGGTCAGGCGAATCCAGCCCGGCTCGTACAAGGCCCGCTGCAAGTCGGCGACCGTCTCTTGCAGCAGCTCGTTGTTGTTAACTTCCTGCTCAAGGCGTTCAAGCACCTTCACAAGCTGCTCTTGCGACACGACCTCAGCGGACGGGGCGACCTCAGTCACGGCAACCTCAGACACCGGCCACCCCCAAGGTCAGACCAGCGAGATGCTGAACCCGTCGTCCTCTTCATCCACATACAGGTCATCGCCGGACAGGATCGGGTTGATCAGCAACCGGTTCAACGCCTGCGACATCGCATCCACCTGGTCATCGTGGGCGGCATTCGGGAACCCGGCCGCCTCCTCGATCAAACCGTCAACCCACGGCGCGATCTCCGGCGCCGGCAGGAACACGTTGCCGGCCTCGATCAACGGCGACACCGCCGCCGCACGCGCCGACTTCGACCCATCCGGCTCCACCGGGATCAATCCCGGCACCGACCGTTTCAGGAAGTTGATGACCGCCGTGCCGTTGGCTTTGTCCTCCACCAACTTCGCTGTCGCCTGAGGCCAGCGCGCCGCCAGCAGCCGTACCGCTTGCAGCGTCTCCACGAACGTCATCCGCCGCGACACCTGATCCAGCAGGAACACGGAGGCTCCCCGGCGGCCCCACACCTGACCACACACGTAGTCGGCGCCGTCAGTTCCCTTGAACGCCATATCCCACGACGCCACCAGCTCGTCGAAGCCGTGCGCCCACCGGGAACCGTCGCCGCGCTCGGTCCACTGCGGGTTGTCGTAGAACTGCCACCAGTCGCGACGCAACATGCCGCCCTCGGGCGGCGACGGACGACCCTGGTAGAGGGCCTGCCAGTCGCGGGAGCCGGCCTGAACCTTCACCTGCTCCCACTCGACAACCGAGCGGGGCAGGCCGGTGTGTTCGTTGATGCGCGCCGACCGCATGTACTCGCCGGGCTGCCGGCCCAGCGGGTCCGTCTCGCCCCGGTCCGGGTTGTGGTCTGCTTGCGCCGGAATGTTGATGACGCGCCAACGGTGGCCGTCTTCCCGGCCGAGTAGCCAGCCGGCGAGGTCGTCTTCATGCCAGCGGGTGAGGATCAGCACCACGGGTGCGCCGGGCGCAAGCCGAGTTGAGCCGGTGGAGGTCCAGAAGCTTTTCGCCTGCCGCCGGTACGCCTCCGACTCGGCGCGTTCCCGGTTCGCCACCGGGTCGTCGATGAATAGCCAGTCGGCGGGACGGCCGGTGATGCCGCCGCTGAGGCCGATCGATCTGACTCCGCCACGGTGGCCGGCGATTTTCCACGACGACACGGAGCCGTTGTCGGGGGCGATGCGTAGGCCGAGGTCGAGGGTTCCGTCGTCGCCTTGGTTGGCGGTGATGAAGCCTCGGATGTCGCGGCCGAACTCGTTGGCGAGGTCGGCGCTGTAGGAGACGACGACGATCCGGCGGTCGGGGTTACGCGTCAGCGCCCACAAAGGTCCGATTTTGGTGACACGGGTCGATTTGCCCTCCTGCGGGGGCATTGAAATGACCAGCCGGTCACACCTGCCAGCCTCCACATCCACCAACGCCGCATCAATCAAATCCAACGCCGGAGTCTGCACCGTCGTCGGATCAACATCCCGCGCCAAATCACCCGGCGACGCCCACACCTTCGCAGGCTTCAACGGCTCGAACATGCGGGCGGCAGCCTCCCACGGAGAAACCGCAGCCACCGTCACAGCCATCACCTAGCCGATCAGTTGACTATCCGGCCGGACCGCAAAGGCAGGCATCCGTCAGCCGAACGGTCAGCCAGCGACCGCCCGCAAATGCCGAGGCACAACCTCACCCACACGCGCCGACTGCTCCGGCGTCAAATTCAGGTCACCCAAAATCCGGCGGATCACCTCAGCCAACAGCGCACCCTGCTGCTCCGCCAACCGCACCTGACGTTCGGCGATACCCGCCGCAACAGCCTTCGCCGCGAACCCGGCAGCCCGATCACGTTCGTCGGCTTCCAACTTGGCGATAGCCCGCACGTATTCGCCGGTCTTCACCGGATCACCCTCAGCGGTCACCGTGTACGTGTCGCCCGTCAGCGCCTTCCGCAGGCTGCCGTCCTTCTCGGCGACGATCAGTTCCAGCTCGGCGGCGTACGCGGCAGCCCGTGTCGCCGACTGCGAAACCAGCCTCAGCAGCAGCTCGCCGGGGTCTACGTGCGTGTCACCCAGACCCCATTCGATGACGGCTTCACGAACAGCTTCCTGGGCGCGAACAGCAACAACCGCCCGGCCCATGTGTTTGCGGCAGGCCGGCGGTTCGGTGCCTCGGACTGCGACGGCGCGGCATGGCTGCCGGTCGCGTTGCCGCAGTTTGGTGCAGCGGGGGGCGTTGTCGCGGCCGGTGGTGTTGGGGTTTGGGTTCGCCATAGGGGATCTTTTCGATGAAGAGGGCCGCCCTTGTCTAGGCGTCGGCGTCGAGTGCGAGGGTGACGGTTTCGGTGGCGACTTCGCCGGGGCCGACCGTGTAGCTGTGGCCGTTGTCGTCGAGCCTGTGTCGGACGATTTCGACTTTGCTTGGGCCGATGGTGACGCTGTAGAGGGCCGCCGGGTCGACGGGGTCTAGGCCGAGGTCGCGGAGGAAGTCGAGCACCTTAGACATGGGAACGCGGTGCGGGTCGCTGCTCACTGCCGCTCCTTCTGCTCGCGTCTGGTCTGTCGAGGCTGTGGTGGACGTGCAGCCATCCGTCGGAGCCGTCGGTACGCACGACGCGTTCGGTGCGGGGCCCGCAGGGGCAGTCGCCGGTGGTGTCGTGGGCGATGAGGTCACTGACGGGGGTGACGTGCAGGTCGTCTGCGTTCACGGCTACGCGAGCACGAGGATTTGCGCTGCCCGTCCGGGGTTGCGCGGGTTCAGTTTCGTGTCGCGAGCCGCATCGAGCACGTCACCGAGGAGGTATTCGAGGTGGCCGCGCCGCCGTCTGCTGGGCCGGGTGGTGAGGTGTCTCTTCTGCCCGTCGGGGGTTACCCAGCCTCGGTCTTGCCAGTTGGCGAAGGTGCTGGGGTGGACTCCGGCGGCTGCGGCGGCTACGGATCGGGGCACGTAGGCGTCGCGGTTCACGTCACCTCCCGCTGGATATGACGAAAGCCCCGAACCGTGACAGGTTCGGGGCTTTCGGCTGATTGTGGGGACACGGGTCCCGGAATGAAGAGTCTCACACCGGTCTGATCTTGGCAAGTAGGGGGGGTCAGGCGTTGACTGCGGCGGCCTGCTGGTGGACGAGTTCGGTCATCTGGTCGCCGGTGTACATGCGTCCGCAGTTGCCGCATTCGGCGAACTCTTCGCCGGGTGCCTGCTGAATGTGGGATGTTTCCCGGCAGTTGGGGCAGTCGACGCCGATCCAGCGTCGGGGGCGGGGTTCGGTTTCGCCGAGGGCGCTGCGGAGGGTGCCGCGCAGGGTGTGGAGTTCGGTGGTGGTGTCGGCGATGCCGGGGTGGTGGGTGCAGGCGTGGTCGATGCGTTCGCCCGCGTAGTTGTCGGTTGAGCCGGCGAGTAGCCACATGGTGAGTTCGCCGACGGTGGGTGGGGGCAGGTGGTGGTGGGGCCAGTGGGTGTCGCGCCAGTCGCGGACGACTTCGTAGAGGCGGGTGGCGACGGATAGGTGCCCGATCTGGTCCCAGGGGTGTTGTCGGGCTTGGGGGGTGGGGTTGGGTGTGCGGGCGATGTTGGTGAGGTCTACGTGGTCGAGGTTGGTGGGGGCCGACTTTTCGGGGGTGCCTGACACGTGGGGTTGGTCGGGTTTGCTCGGGATGTTGGCGACACCGCCCAGCGGGGCGAGGGGGTCGGCCCAGGTGGTGTGGGGGCGGCCTTGGGTGTCGAGTCGCCGGTAGCGGCGTTGGTCGGCTTGGGTCAGTTCGGGGTTGGCGAGGCGTTCGTGGAGTGTCCACAGGTCGTGGATGAGTGTGGCGAGGCGCATGCGGCATCCCTCACAGACCGGGTGTCGGTCGGGGTGGCGGGGTTCGAGGTCGCGCCGAAATGTGGGGCAGAGAATGCAGGCTGTGTCGGTGCTGTTGTTCATGGTGGTCCCCCCGGTCGTTGCTGGTTACGCTGGTGGGGACCTCGCGTGGGCGCGGGGGTAGCGGTGGGTGGCGGTCCGGTCCGGGGAGGGGTCGGGCCGCCACCGTCTTGTGCCCTACATGCCGGCAAGCTTCTCGATCGCTTCGGCGACCTCGAAGATGTCGTGCGGCCTGTGGAGACCTTTCACAGCGTGCACCGTGTATGTGGGCGGGTTGCCGATGGGTACGACTTCACCGGCTGAGGTGACCCCAGTGTCGTAGGTGTCGAGGTCGGGTCGGGCACGGAACTCCTGCTGATTCCACTTGTAGCGGCCGACGATCCAGGCGGGGTCGAGGGCTTCCAGTTTCGGTCGCGGTTCGGCGCGGGTGAGTGCGCCGATGATCCCGCGTGAGTGCCAGCCGACGAGTTTGTAGCGGGGGTGTGGTTCGGGCGCGCGGGGGTTGTTGTCCAGGCGCGTGGCGGCGGCTTTGATTCGCTTTCGGGCGTCTTCGAGGGACTGTGCTTCTGTTTGGCGTTGTGCGTGCCGGTCGTGTAGCTGCTGGCGTTCGCATTCGGTGCACAGGTTGTCGTAGGGGCGTCCGTAGTTGTTGGCGCGGTGGGAGATGCAGAAGGCGCGTTCGTCGTTGATGCATCGTCCGATGGCGGGGATGCCGCATGGGCCGCCGCTGGGGAGGGGTATTTGGCAGGTTGCGGGCGCGGTCATGTCGGCAGCGTAGTAGCGGAGTGATGGGTGTGGGTGTCGGTGATGCGGCTTGGAAGACTCATTGGCGGGCCTGTCCGCTGACCTGGACAATGCTCGGGTGGGCTTCCGTCAGGTGGGCGGCGGCGAGCTGGTCCAGTTCGGGCAGCGTGACGCAGTCCGGGACGCGGATTTCCCAGTGGCACCAAGGGTCTTTGGCTTTCGCGCCGTCGGGCATGTAGTGGTGGAGGTAGAGGCAGCCGTCTCGGTCGGCTTCCACACCGAACGAGCTGCGCTGGTCTTCGGTCACTACGCCACCTCCGCCGTCGCGCCGCGCCATGCTGCCGCGATGTCGTGCCAGGTGAGCGGGGTTTCGGTGCCGAACGCCGCAGTCCCAAGGTTGTCTGGGCTGATACGCAGCAGCCACGCCGTTTCGGCTTTACGGCGAAGCCCGGCCATCGCCTGGTCCCACTGCTCGGCGGGGGTGAGTGCCATCCATGCCTGTTCGGCGGTGTCGAAGCCGTCGGGGTCTTCATCCTGGCTGGGCGGGCTGTCGGGCCATGCGGCGATCTCAGCGTTGGGGAATCCGTCGCACACCGAGTACGACATGACGATGGGTCCGGAGTCGGCGGACCGGGCCAGTTCGGCAACTTCGGCCCAGCCGTTGGGGTGGTCGGCGCGCAGCGGGTAGCGGGCCATATCGCGGCGGAGGAAACCAGCGTCGGCGGCGGCGTCGATCTGGTCGGCGAACCAGGCCCGGTCTGTGCCTTCCACGAAGGCGTGCACCTCGCACTGGCCGGAAATTCGGGCCACTATCCGTGCGGCGGGGGCGCTGTGGGCGATGGCCGTGTTCAAGTCGATGTTGAGCAAAGTCTCAGCGGTCGGCCCGTCTGGCAGGATGGCGTGAAGCCCCCTGTCGTGGGAGACAGCGATGTGGGTGTCTGACCACTGGTCGAATCGGTCGCTGCGCGTGAGATCGCCGGGCCAGTTGACGGCTTTGCGGAGCGGTGAGGGCCGGTCGGGTCTGTCGTGGCCGAACACGGTCCGGCGGTGTTGGGCGGCGGTGTTGCGTACGAGCCTGTCGACGTGGGCGCGTTCGGCGCCGGAGATGTAGCCGGTCTGCTCGCGGGTGTGGAAGGCGATGTAGCTCACCGGGCCTCCTTGATGGTCAGGCGGTGGAGGATTTCGGCGGGCGGCTGCACCAGCAGCGGCACCGTAACCGGACGCCGGGCAACCTCGTTGCCGTGCAGGACTAGGACGCCGCCCCGAACGTTCAACACGTCGGTGATGATGGTGTTGGCCCGATAGTCGACGGTGATGTCAGTGTCGGCGGGGATGCGGGCGGGGTCGAGGTTGTTGGCGCGCAGCCACTCTTGTAGGGCGGGGCGTAGTCCGTAGGTGGGCTGGTTGAACAGCCACACTGCCGTCGGGCCGGTCACTGCGGACCCCACTCCGGGCGGTATCCGGGCTCGCCAGCGAACGCGGCAGCGAGTAGGCGGATGGTGCGGCACGGGTAGTCGCGCCACGTCGCGTCGTAGGCGGGCGGGTCTGCGCAGACAGTGCAGGTGGGCAGGATGCCTGGCCGCTCGGGTGCGTGTTCGGCGAGGATGGCGCGCATGGCGGCCACCAGCGGCAGCACGCGGGCAGGGGAGTGCGCCAGGACGTGCACGAAGACGGGGCCGCCTCGCCCCCAAAACTCGCCGTGCGGATCAGTCCAGACGTTGGGGGTGTCGTTGTATTCGATGTCGTCGAGGCCGGGTGGCGGGTCGGCGGCTTGGGCGGTCTGCTCGATGCGGTCGAGTACCCCACCCAGCCACACCACCAGATCGTGCGTCACGGACGCCAACCCTTCTTCCAGTTCCGTAGTGCGAACGCGAGCAGGATGCGAATCATCTCGGACCGGTTCGGTTCGCCGTCCTCATCCACGATGCTTTCGTCCCGGGCGAGCTGTTCGATGACGTCGACCGCCGACCATGAGGCGAGGAAGTTGACGGCACGCCTACCGCGTTTCCGTCCGGTGGGCACATGTCACCTCCTGGCTCCATTTTAGCTGTTCGAAGCATGTTGCGCATGATCGGTTTCGTGTTCCTGGCTGGCCGATTCGGCGCCATTCTCGGCCGCGTTTTCGGTCTGCCAGTCGAACAGCGACGGACCCTCTTGCGGCGCAGACGTCGGCTTTGGTGGGGCAGGTGAGATGAGGCCGCGCCGCCGGGCACACGTCTCCCCAAGCCCCGGCCCGTACAACCTGCCCGTGGGCACGGGATGGTTGCAGCACGAGCAGCGGGCGGGTGGGCGTCCCGGCAGCAGCGGCATCGTCATCAGGCGATCAGCGCCGCGAGCAGGACGGCAGCCACACCGAGCACCAGCAGTTCGGCGACGTTCAGCCACCGGTCGCGTCGGTCGAACTCGCGGCTGCCGTGGTCGAACACTTCGCGGGATTCGGGGATCACGGGCGGTCCTTCACGGGCGGCTGGCGCTGATCGTGGTGGTCGATGGCCTGCTCTACCGCCTGCCGCGCATCCACCACATCCGGCGTCTGGTCGGCCTGCAAACGCAGAGCATCCAGCAGGACTCGCACCGACGCCACCAGGCCGGCGGGGGTCGCGGCAGGCTTCACGCCGGCAGGGTCATGAGGTGGGCAACGCGGGTCGGTGCGGTGCTGCTCGTTGTCGGATGCCCGGTAGGTGGCGCACTGGTCGTTGGGGTGGCTGTTCTCCGGCTGGCCGCAGTCGTAGCATGGCTGATCGTGCTGCCCTGCGGACGGCGGCATAGACCAGCCGAACGCCTGCCGGTAACGCTCCATGTACTGCTGAACATCGACCGGCGACAGGATGAGCGGCGTCACCTCGAACCGTTCGCCCTTCACCACGGCGACTGCCTCGCGTACCCGCACGGTGTGGATGGCGAGCCACTGGTTGTGCAGCCCGGCGACGTGTTCGGCCACCTCGCGGGTCACCATGTCGACGGCCATCACACCACCATCGGCGGGGGTGCGGCCATCAATGCTGACAGCCCATCCGCCGATCTCGTCGTTGACGACAGCCGTCCACCGGGCGGACAGGACGCGCTCGTTGTAGTCGGTCACGGTGCCGCCTCGATCTTCTCGCCGACCGTCCGTAGCTCCAACACGCGGAAGACGTCGGCGGAGCATCCCGGCTTCGTACGTGCCTGCCGGACAATCCGTGCCGCGTCACCCCGGCTGGCTGGGCAGGACGTCCACCTGTCGCTGGCGAAGTCCGGGTCGGTACCGCGAACCTCCCACTGCTCATCGATGTCGGTATCGAACAGGGCGAGAACTTCGGCGGCGATGCGGGAGCCGAGGTGTTCGGCGTGGGCGACCGCGCCGGCTGTCGTAATGGAGTCTTCGTACTCGCGTTGCGCTACGGCGGCGATCATCTGGTGCAGGTGGTCGCGCAGCGGATCCGTGGAGTCGTCGACGCCGTCGCCGATCGCCTCGTCTAGCACCTCCTGAATGTCGTGGTAGGCACGGCGGTACATGTCGTTTTCGGTGTGGTCGGCGGACTGCTGGTCGGTGGTCGTGTCGGTCATGGAAGCCTCCTCAGGCTGGTAGGGGAAGAGTCGCGGGCCGGTCAGGATGCAGCAGCGCACCCAGACGGGCCGGGGTAGGAATCGTGACCGTGCGGGCCAGCGGGTTGACGTGCACGACAGGCAAGCCGAGACGGTGGGCTTTCACGAGCGCCGAGTAGGTGCCGCCGTCCCGCTTATCCGGACGCCACACCGCCACCACCGCGTGCGAGACGGCCAACATGCCGTCGTTGCGTTCATGCAGCAGCCGCACCACCACCCGCTTGCGGGCGTGCTCGGCGAGGCCGGCGAGATCCCCGTACACCACCTCGTCAGCAGCGAGGCTCCGCAGCCGATGCCATTCGGCCACCGCCTCCGGGTTGCGGTGCCACGGGTCGGGTTGCTGTGGAAATGGGATGTGCGCGACGAACGGCGTGTACGCCCGCGCGAGAGCATCGGCCCACCACATGTCGGAGCCGATCGCCATGCCGGTGATGCCGGTGACCATGCCGTACCCGTCACGCAGCTGCACCTCAACCCTGGCGAGCTGGCCACGGACCCATTGGTGGGCGTCGGCGGGAATGTCCTTCGGGCGGTGGCCGGTCACCATCACCTGCGGCCACACAGGGGCGGTCACAGCAGACCACCCCCGCGCCGACTGCGGTTCTCCCACAACAAGTCGGCAGCCGTCGGCGACAGCGACGCACCACCGCCCGACAGATCACCACCAAGGCAGCCGCCCTCACGGCCCCGATAGCCGCAGTCAACCGACGGCCGGGCATAAGCGCCCTCATTGCCAGCCAACTGCACCCGATGCCAGCACGGCGCATCCTGACGGAACCCCGACGGACCGTGCAGGCCCGTGCAGAACGGCCCTGCGGTGCATTCGATGCGCTGGTCCGTGGGCATGCCGTGCTGCTCGTGAATGAACCTGATGCCGGGGCATGAGGCGATGCGAGCAACATCAGGGTTGTCGGCGAGGCGTCCGCCGCGTTCGTAGTCTTCGGCGGCACCCCAACATTCGGCGCGGCCCGCATGGAAGGTGGGGCCGGGGGCGCCCGGCACAAACCGTGACTCCTCGGGGAACGTGACCGTCTTCTGCCGGGTGGTGATCGGCTCCAAGCAGTGGGCGCACACCCCCGGCTGGGCGGTCGCCATCAGTCGATCCATCTTCCGCATCTGATGCTGGGCGAGCACCTGCCGGTCCCGTTCCTGGCAGGGCCACGGATGTCCGTGGCACGAGCACGCCTGATACGGGTCGGGTAGACGGTTCCACCGGTACCGGTCGGGCCATGATGTGAAGCTGACTTCGCGGGTGCCGTCGTGGAGCCGCTTGAAGCCGCGTTCCTCACCCGGCTTGATGATGAGCGGCCCGTTCAGGTGCCGCAGCACGATGTGGAACGGCCGGCTGCGGATGAGCGCGATCGACTGCTTCTCGGCCGACAGGCGGGCAGCGGAGGCTTCCAGCTTGGCCTTCTGCTCGTCGGTCAGGTCAACGTCGAGGTAGGGGCGAATTTCGTGGACGAGCCACGCCGCGTACCGCCACGCCACCAGGTCGCCGGCCTCGGGACGCGCGCAGCCGGAGGATTCACGCAGGTTGAAGTAGCTTGGCGCCCACTGGTTGGGGTCTTGTGCGCCGTTGTGGTGCAAGCTCGGCAGCGGCGTTTCGTCAGTCATGGGTTCCCGCCGCCTGTCCGGCAAACTCGGCGATCTGCGCCTCAAGTCCGGCGATCTTCTCCGCCGGAGTCAGACCAGCGCACCGCTGCACCGTCAACGCATACCGCTCGCCGCCTGGATGCGTAAGCGTGAACGTGACGAAGTTCGCCGCCCCATCCGTCTGCGCCAGCAGGCCAACCATCCACTGCGCGATCGCTTTCACCCCATCCACGGTGCTGGTGGTGGAGTCGAACGCGTAGGCGAACAGGTCACCCACCTCATCCCGACCCAACGCAACCTCGGCAGTCACACCGGTGGCCTGGTCGCGTCGCCTCCTTTCCTTTCTGGCGGGCTGCGGGGCGCCGGGGTCGTAGATGATGGCCATGCCGCCGTCAGGGTCGTTGGCCAGCGACAGGGTGTGTTCCGGGTAGCAGCGGGCCATGCCGCGCATTGCGGCTAGGGCGGCGTCAAGGGTTCGTCCGGGCAGGATGGTTGCCACAATCTGCCTGGTCATCGGCCCGCCTCCGGGTGATCCGGGCCTGCGGCCAGCCGCGCCCGCTCGTCTTCGCGGATCAGATCCACGATCGCGTCGAAGGTGGCTCGGGCGTACTGGCTGGACGGCTGCAACCCGCACCGTTCGTGGTGGGCGACAGCCAGACGGGTCGCACGGTCCCGGAAGCGGACGGCCTCACCGAACGCACGAAGATCCGGCTTGCGAGGGTGGACGGGGTCGGGGGTGTGCGGCTTCTCAGTCATCGGTCGTCTCCTTCACTGGCCTGGTCGTGACGTGCGCCAGGTGGGCGTCATGCAGCCGCCGGGCGCTGTGCTTCGCTGAACCCGGGCGCGGCGTCCAACCGCACGCGCACCGCAACCGCCACGTGGTGACCTCCCGGCTGCCCCGACCGCGCGTCTGGTCGGTCAGTGTGGCCTTGTGCGCGGTGATGACGTCGCCGTGCTGCGGGCAGCCGTGGGTGTAGATGGCATCGGTCCAGCCGGCGGTGTCCTCTGGTGCGTTCAGCCCGCACAGTTGGGCGTCGCAGTGCCAGATGGTGATGCGGGATCTGGTCACGCCGCCTCCCCGACCGGTTCGGGACGCGCCGGCAATACCACAACCACGGCAAGCCGCAGACGCCGCCAGTACTCGACGTTCGTCGGAAGCTCCCGCACCGGGCCCCGCATCCCCACCAGGGCGACCGCAGCCTGCTTGTGGACGGCGCACACATACCGGGTCATGCCGTCACCCGGCAGGCCAGCCGACACCTCCCAGCAGGCCACAGCACCCGTAGCCAAACCGCAGTAGTCACACGTCATCGGACACCCCCTCTACTCCGGCACAGCCATGTCGACGAAACGGGCCACATGCAGTTGGGCGGCAACGGTCACCGTGTCCGTCGGGCCATGGCGGTTCTTGGCAACAATGAGATCCGCCTCGCCGGCCCGCACGCATTCCTTGTCGTAGTAGTCGTCCCGGTGAATCAAGATCACCTGGTCGGCTTCCTGCTCAAGCTGCCCCGAGTCGCGAAGATCCGAAAGCTGCGGCAGCTTCGCCTGCCGGGCCTCGTTGCCCCGGTTCAGTTGGCACACCGCCACGAACGTGGTCTCCAACTCCCGCGCCAACCCCTTGAACGCCTTCGCCGCGTTGCCCACCTCAATGTCGAGGCGCTCACGGCCCGGGAAGTTGAGACGCTGCACATAGTCGGCGACGATCAACCCCACACTGCCGCGCCGCTGCGTGAACCGCCGCGAATTCGAGGTGATCTGCGCAACCGAGTTTGCCTGGTCGTCCACCTCCAACGGCAGCTTCCGCACCTCATCGCGGGCGGCCCGCAGCTTCACCCAATCCCGCTCGTCGAACCGCGACCGCTGGAACAGGTGCAGCGGAATCCGCGCCCACTGCGACCAGATCCGCCACATCACTTCCCGCTTCGACATCTCCATCGGGAAGACCAGCGCCGGATAGCCGAGCCGGGCGGCGTGCAACGCCCACGACAAGGCCAGCACCGATTTGCCCATTCCGGGTCGACCGGCCGGAATAACCAGCCGGCCCGGATACCATCCGCCCAGGATCGAATCCAGATCCGTGAACCCGGTGCTGATGCCGGGCGGCACCTTCCCGTCCCGCACGTCCTCAAGATGCTGAAACTCGTCGTCGATGAAGTCGTCCACCGCCAACGGATCCGCGTTACTGCGCGACGACGTGGCCGCGTGAATGTCCTGCTGCGCGCGCTCCACCACCACATCCACCGGCGTGGACAGCATCCGCGACGACTGCATGATCCGCACCCCGGACTCGTACACGCGGCGCCGACGAGACCAGTCGCGAACGATGTTGGCGTAGTAGCCGATCGTTCCCGCCGACACCGGAACCCGCGCCAGCAGACTGTGCAGATACTCCAACCCGCCGGCCTGAGCCAGCCCGGTCGTCTCGTCCAACATGCGGCCGACCGCGATGGGGTTCGTGGGCTGCCCGGACGCCCACAACGCCAGCAGCGCAGACCAGATGAGCGGGTGACGCGGGTAGTAGAAGTCGGCGCCTTCCAGCACCTCCATCGCCAGGTCGACTTGGCGGGGCGACGCCATCATCATGCCCAGCACCGTCTGCTCGGCCGACTCGCTGGACATCGGCTTGCTCGGCGTCCAGTCGTGGGGCACGTCGGCGATCTCCACGCGCGGCGACGGCACAGCAGTCACGGTCACGCGTTCACCTCCTTGCGGTCGGCCCCGAGCCGGTCAGCTCGGCACGGGCCGCAGTTGTGGGCCGGATAGTTGGGGTGGGTGGTGCAGCGTTCCTCCCGGCTGTACCGCTTGGGGGCGTTCGACTCGGGCAGGTTCGACTGGCTGCGGTACGGCCCGTTCATCGGCGGGTACTGCTGCGGTGGCGGTGCTTCGTCTTTCCACATCTCGCCGTTCAGCCAGCCGTCAGGGTTCTTGATGTACTGGTACGTGATCCGGTCTCGCTTCATGCGGGCCGCGTACTGCTGCGCAGCTCGGATGATCTCCTCCGGGTCGTGCTTCTGCTTCATCGCCGACGCCCACCGAAGTCGTGCGGTCTTCTTGGAAGTCTTCTTCGGGTAGGCCGACCAGAACTTGAGCCAGTTCGGGTCGTCGTCTGACCCAGGCTTGGGGGTGACAGGCTTAGGTGGGTTGTCGAACAGCACGTTCGATGACGCTTCTTCTTTGGGTTGGGACGGGTCGGGTCGGGACGGGCGATTCGGTACCGACTCGGAACCCCGATCGGTTATGCGATCGGATGACCGATCAGTTGAGCCATCCGAGCCCGCCTTGCAGTACGGGCATTCCGGGTCAGGCTGCCCCCGCTCCACATGCCACCGCCGATGGTTGCCCACCGCACCACCAACCGACTTGGCCTTCGACGCCGCCAACGCTTCCTCGCGGGTGGGCTGGTAGTCGTGCCAGTCGTGGAAGCGGTAGCCGTCTCCCTCCTTGTCCCACAGCCCGGCCGCCACCAGTTCGGCGGTGGCCGCTTCCGGGTTGTCGCACATGCGGGCGGCCTTGCGATGGCTGATGAACCCGTCGGTGAGGTGTTTGGCGCTGTAGGAGCCTGCACGGGTCCACAGGGCGACCGCCGAGTCCGACAGGTCTTCGGCCTTTGGGTGGTCGTAGAACGAGTCGTCGACCTTGAACCAAACCATCAGCGCCTGATCTTTCGTGTCGAGAGGTTCGTGCCCGGTTGTGGGCGGGTGGTGTGCCGGGATGTCGAACAGGACCGCCACCCCGGCATCGAGCGCATAGGTCACTGGCCGTAGTAGCGGTTTGCCCGGCCCGCCTTGACCTCTGCGCGGGTGGCGGCAGCGATGGCGCTCCGAACCGATCGGGGGCTCTTGCCGTTCACCTTGTCGGCAGGGATCACCACTTCGGGCACCTGGCAGCAGCCACAACCTCTGCCGAGCCACCGTGTGGTGTCGGGGATGGCGTACCGGCCAGCGCGGGTGGGGTCCTTGTAGTAGCCGCGCCCGTCGGGCCCCCACCACGCCTTGTGGTGGTTGGACCAGATGAGGTGGTGCACGGCGGGGGCGGAGGTGGCGTCAATGGTCATCGGGTCGCCTCGTTCGGTAGGGCGTCCACGGCGGCGATCAGGGCCTCACCGGCACCGCCGAGGAAGGCGCGCAGGGTGGGTGACGCGGAGACAACCAGGTCGTCGGCGGCGCGGGCGACGGCGAGCATGGCGGCGTTCTCCGCGCGCAGTCGGCGGATCTCGGCGGCCATCTTCGGCATCTCCGTGCGGGAGCGGGCGATGAACTCGGCGTTCTCCCGTGGGCACTCCGAGGCGGACGCCACGTCGTCTTCGATGACGGCGGCAACCTCACGGCGCTTGCCAGCCTTGGAGCGGATGACGATGAGCGGCCAGCCGTCCGGGTTGTCCTTCCGGTGGGGAAACTCGGCGACCTCCCACGGCCCGTCTTCGGCGGCGTTGGCACGCTTCTCGACGGCGTCCAGGTCGATGTCGGTCATTCGGCGGCATCCGGCTGCTCGTTGCGGGCGGCGGTGAAGGCGAGGTCCATGAGCCGGTACTGCTCGACGGCCTGGTGTAGGTCGATGAGCTTCGAGGCGAGGTTGGGGGCGCTGCCGTCGGTTTCCAGCAGTTCGGCCCACGTCTCGGCGGCGTCGATGACGGGCTTCTGGGCGAACAACTGCTCACGCAGCCGGCGGACCTCGGCGATCAGTGCGGGCACGTCCTGACGGGCGGCGGCGATGAAGGTGGCGTCGTCCTCCGGGTCGACATCCGCATAGTCGCCGCCGGAGTCGTGCCGCCAGTCCTCGCGCTCGTCTTCGTCTGCGATCTCGGCGACAGCCTGGATGCAGGTGTACGAGCCACGGCCGGTGACCTCCAGTCCGCGCACGATGTTCGTGCCGTTGCCGACGCCCCACGGGCCGGGGGTGGCGGCGTTGACGCGGGCTTCGATGGCGTCGATGTCGATTTCGGCGGTCATGGTGCCTCCCTGATGTCGGGGCGTTGAGGGTTGGCTAGGGAAGTGCCTAGGTAGGCACATGTACAGTCCTATCAAGGATTGCGGCATTAGACAAGTGCCTAGTAGAGTTGCGCCTATGCTCCTGACCATGGGCCGTCACCTGATGGGCGCACGCGAGATCGAAGACCGACTCGGCGTGTCCCGTCAGCGCGTCTACCAGCTCGTATCGCGCCCCGACTGGCCCGCGCCCTACGACGAACTGGCCATGGGCAAGGTGTGGCGCATCGAAGACGTAGAAGCGTGGATCCGCGACCACCGGCCGGCACTGCACGACGTTGAGGGCGGCCCGACCGTGACCCCGTCGATGCGCGGTCGACGCCGCAAGCGCGGCTAGCCCGACACATCTCGCCTTTCTGAGCCCGACGCCCCCGCAGCGTCGGGCTTTCGTGCTGCCCACCCAGACCAACATTCGCGTTCACCTCCATCAATGCGTGTGTGGGGACGGGGTGGGGCGCGGCCCGCCCTCCCAGCAAGACCGCGCCCCCGATCAAGCAGCTAGCCCGTAGCCAGGTGGCGGCAGGCGATCGAGCGCCTTCACCGCAGTGCCAGACAGCCGCAGACGTTCGGCAATCGCACTACGGGTGAGACCGGCAGCCCGACCAACGTGCACGGCGTGATGACGCTCGTGCGCCGTCAACGGCACAGACTCGCCAGCCAACGCGCGACGGATCGCCACCTCGTCGACCATCCGGTCATCCGGGTTGCTGCCGCCGTCGCTGGGCTGCCCGGCCGGGTCGTCGAGTGCCCCGTCGTCCCACGCCATCGGCGGCGGCCACCCGTTCCGCACACCCGTGTTGCGGGCGCGCACATTCGGGCCCGGCGTCGCGGACAGCCGCTCATACAGGTCGACCACCTGCCGGTGGGTGGTTTCAGCGACCATCGTCTGCCGGTCCCACGCCATCTCCCACACGGCTTGCAGATGCTTGTCGAGATGCCTGCTGATGGCGGTGAGGCTGTACCCGCCCGCGACGAGGGCACGGACGCGGCGGCCTACACCGACGGCGGGCATCATGCCTGCGGGGAGGCTGGCGGCGGGTTGGACAGCGAGTAGGGCGGCGGCGGTGGGTCCGCGTAGGGTCCTGCGGGGTTCGCTGACGGCGGTGTACAGGGTTTTGGTGGCGACACCGGATGCGCGGGCGATGGATGCGAGGGACATGCCGGCGTCGCGGAGCTGCTGGATGTGGTCGAGCACTGTCGCGGCGGGCACTGGCGGCAGCCATTTCCCTTCGGCGATGAGCCGTCGGCGGCGCCGGTCGTAGTGGGAGTCGACGCGGCGGCATCCGGGGCAGCCTGCGGTGTAGCGGCGGTGGGTGGCGCAGTTGAAGCCGGGCATCAGCGGCTCACTCGGATGGGCATGATCAGGTAGCGGTGGCTGCCGTCTCCTCCGGCGGGGGTGATGACGGCCGGCTTGTACGGGTCGACCATGGACAGGACGGCGTCGTGGCTGTCGAGGTTGGTGAGCCCGTCGAGCAGGTATTGCGGGTTGAAGCCGACGGTGATGGGCTGCTCTCCGCTGTAGCTGTTGATGGGCATGGCCTCAGATGCGCGGGCCTCTTCGGTGCCGCCCGCTTCGACGATGAGCGCGTTCTCGCCCGGTGTGAAGGTGAGCAGCACGGGGGTGGTGCGTTCCGCGACGATGGCGACCCGCTTCACGACTTCGGCGAGGCTGCCGGCCGGAATGATGGCGGTGGCGGTGACCTTGTCTTTGTCCGGGAACAGGCTGCGAACCGGCGGATAGTTGGCGCCGTCCAGCAGCCGGGAGGTCATGCGCCGGCCGCCCGCCTCGAACCCGATCATTCCTTCACCGGCAGTGCCCGTGGACAAGGCGAGGGTGATCGGGTCGGATCCGACGGCGAGAGTCTTCGCCACCTCGGCCAGGGTCTTCGCCGGGATGAGTGCCTGCCCGGTCGCGCCTTCCGCCTCCGGCTTCCACGCGAGTTCACGCACCACCAGCCGATACCGGTCGGTGGCGAGCAGCGACATGGTGTCGCCGTCCAGTTCGATGCGAACCCCGGTCATCATCGGCAGCGTTTCGTCCCGGCTGGCGGCGATGGCGGTCTGCGTGACGGCCTGCGCGAACAGGGCGGTGTCGATGGTGCCGACGGGCTGCGGCATGTCGGGCAGGGTCGGGAAGTCTTCGACCGGCATGGTGGGCAGGGTGAAGCGGGCGCTGCCGCACACGAGTTCGAGGTGGACGCCGATGGCCGTCAGGTCGACGGGCTTGTTGGGGAGGGCTTTGCTGATCTCGGCCAGCAGCCGCGCCGACACCAGCACCGTCCCGGGCTCGCCGCCTTCGCCGACCGCAACGCTGGCTTGCGTCGACACCTCATAGTCGAAGCCTTCCGCCGTCAACGTGGTGGCGTCGCAGGTCAGTTTGATGCCGGCGAGCACCGGCACGGAGGGTCGTTGGGGGATGCTGCGGGCCACCCAGCCGGCAATGTCAGCGAGGTCGTCGCGTGGGATGCGAGTCTTCATGCGGTGGCTCCTTCCGTGGGAGCGGTCGTGGTGGGCCAGGTGCGCCAGCCGATGTGGGAGCGGGAGGCGACAGGCCCTCGCGGCTGCTGCTGGTAGTGGGAGCCCAACCCGTCGGCCCCGTACGGCCAGCGGGCGGGCCCAGTGAGCTGGAAGACGCACAGTTGGCCGATGCGCATTCCGGCGTGCAGCAGCAGCGGGCGCGGGGCGTGGTTGACCAGCTCTAAGGTGATGTGTCCGGAGAAGCCGGGGTCGATGAAGCCGGCGGTGATGTGGGTGGCTAGGCCGAGCCGCCCGAGGCTGCTCTTTCCCTCCACGCGTCCCGCGAGGGTGGCGTCTAGGGTGACGTGCTCCACCGTTGAGGCGAGCACCATCTGACCGGGGCCGAGTGGGTAGGTGCCGCCCATGTCGTTCATGTCGACGGGCAGCATCGGGTTGTCGGCGGCCGGGTCGATGACACCGCCGTGCGGCCACGCGAGCAGATGCCGGTCGAGGCGCACGTCGATGGATGATGGTTGGAGTAGGCGCGGTTCGTGCGGTTCGATGATGAGCCGGCGGGAGCCGATGGCGCGGGCAAGGTCTTCGTCGCAGAGCAGCATCACTCACCGGTCCCGAACGGCTCGGCCGGAAAGTCCTGGAACACGTTGGGTGCCAGGTCGCGCAGTTCGGCGAGGACCAGCCCGGCGAAGCGGCGGATCTCGGCGTCGGCAGCCACATGCCAGCGGCGGCGCAGTACGTCACGCCACGCCCGCAGGTTGGCGGTGATGACGAACTGGGTTTCGGTCATGTTCGGCAGCACCGCACGGGCAGCCTCACGGGCCTGCTTACGCTTCATGCCCCCTTCGGTGAGGACGTTCACCATGCCCTCGTAGACGCTGCGAGCGGATGCGGCGACGCTGCCGAGGCCGGCGTTGGCGGCGAAGTGGTCGGCAACAGCGGGGGGTAGCACCATGGCGGCGTTGGCTTCGTCCACGTACCGCTGCGACACGACGGACAGGCTGATGTGCCGGTGACGGCTCAACTCGGTCAGCAGCGAACGCGACACCCCGGTCACGTAGAAGGTGGCGGAGGCGTGCTCGACCACGGATTCGTGCTGCTGGCGAAGAATGTTGGCGAGGTAGCCGGCGTTGGTAGCGGTCTCGGGGCGAGGCTTCGACCACGCCCGGTAGCAGAGACGCCCAGCGGCTTCGGCGAGCGCCTGCCCGCCTTCCGCGTCAGTCGACCAGCCGGTCAGCTTCTCCATCAGGGGGGCGTTGAACGAGGTCCAGCCGATCAGGTGAACGGCGGGCTTAACAAAACCGGTCATGCGGCGACTCCTTCGCTGCCGGCAAGAGAAAACCGGCGATACTCCACGGCCGGCGCGGAGGTGCCGTCTTCGCAGCCGTCTGACGTGCCTTCGCAGGTGGGGCAGATCTGGGAGAGAGCTGCGTGCCGGCGTCGGGCAGACTCGGTGCCGCAAGGCAGGAGCGCATTCGGGTGAAGGATCACGCCGTCACCGCGCGTCGTCTCGCTGAGAATGAAACGGACTGGCCGGGAGGGCGAGGTGCCGAACCGTCGGTACCGGTCGGCAAGCCATTCCCGGCCGGCGTCGGTGATCTGCGGCCCGTCGGCGGTCAGGATCACCCACTTCATGTCGACGGCCTCGTAGACGGCGTCGTCCATGTCGAACCCGTTCCGAATGTTGCGGTACCGGTGGTTGCGGGTGTTGAGCCGGATCGCGCCGGTTTGGATGCCGGCCAGCAGTCGCTCGTGGGTGCGCGCGGCGATGGCCATCACTGCACCTCCGGCGGGGCCAGGAACAGGGGTGCGGTGGGGGCGGGCGGCTGCATCCGCAGCCACGCTTCGGCAGCCTCAGTCAGCCGGGGCACCTGGCCGTCCAAGCGCAGGTAGTAGATGTCTTCGGCGTAGCAGACGGCGTCGGTGAGGTCGGCTCCGTCGAGGGTGCGCCACTGGTGGGCGGTGAGGGTGATGTCGCCTTCCTGGATGCGGCGGAGGGCGTGGGCCAGCGTTTGTGTGCTGACGGGTCGGGTGTTGGTCATGGTCCTGTTCCTGGGGGTGGGGCCCGCCCCGGTGGTGGGGCGGGCCATGCTGGTGGTGGTCATGCTTGATGGGCACACAGAACGCGAAGGCCACCGCGACGCTTCACCGCGCGGCGTTCCTCCTCGGACATACCGCCCCACACACCGGCGTCTTGGCCGGATTCGAGCGCCCATTGCAGGCACTGGTCGGTGACCTCGCAGCGGCGGCAGACGGCCTTGGCCTGCTCGACCTGCAACAGCGCCGGGCCGGAGGTGCCGATCGGGAAGAACAACTCTGGATCTTCGTCGCGGCAGACGGCGCGGTGTCGCCAATCCCCGGCGGGCTGGCTGGACATGCCGTACGCAGACCGGCGGCTCACGCGGACACCGTCTTGCGGGTGCGACGGTTGGCGCGGCGGATGAGGCTGTCGCCGTGGCACAGGTCGCCCGGCTTGCAGGCGCAGGCGAGATCCTTGCCGGCGAGCGTGTCGAGTTCGGCGAGGATCCGAAGTCGGCGGGCCGGTTCGACGTTGACAAACTCGGGTTCGCCGTCGAGCCAGGCGTCGAAGAATGCGACGCAGACTTTGCGGGCGTCGGCGTCGTTGTCGGCGAAGCCTTCCGAGATGCATTCGGTGAGCTTGAACGGGTTGCCCCATCGGCTGGTGCGGTCGACGATGACGGCGTTGTCGGGCCGCTTCCATCCGGCGGTTCGCTTGCGCTGGATCCGCTGTGGGCTCACGCCGCCACCTGCGCCGAGTAGCTGCCGTCCGGGGTCTTCCACTCCGTGTCGTTGCACCAGCGGCACTGCCGGTGGTCGCCGATCGGGGTGCCCGGCTCGCCGTTGTACTCCTGCCAGTGGTGGACGCACGTCTCGTTCAGGTACTGGCGCAAGTCCTTACGCAGCACGTCGAGGGCACTGCCCATGGGGGCGGACACGGCGAGCATGTTTTCCAGCCGCCACAGCCAACGCCGGTCGGTGGGGGTGTTGCAGGGTTCGCCGTCGGGGCCGGCGGTGTTGCGGAGCATGGCGTGGGCGCGGTCACGCCAGTCGGTGGCGGTCACGCGGCCACCTCCACAACGGTCCTCGGCTCCGACACCGGCTGGAACCGTGCCGCGATCCGCAACGCAGCCGCCACCACCGACTCCGGGATACCCGGACCGGCCGCCAAGTCCAGGAAGTCCGCGACCTCACCCGCCGCATCCGGGTGCCACGCCGCCATGTGGGCCACGTCGCCGGCCGTCGGGCGGGTGCAGTCGCCGCAGTACGTCTCTTCCTGGAAGTGGAAGATGATGCCCATGCGGTAGCCGTCGCGGGTGGGGCCGCCGAACAGCATCGGGGAGTTGTCGTGGCCGACGTCGCCGGCCCATCCGTTCGGCTGGCTGCCGGAGGGGGTGGCTTGTGCGGCGAGTTCGCGAATGTGCTGGGCGGCGGTGCGGAGGGTGTGGGAGTTCATGGCGGGCTCCTTCGGGGTGCGGGTGTAGTGCTGCCAGGCGGCGAGCTGGTCGGCGGACCGTTGGGCGGCGGCGGGCAGCTCGACTGAGGCGAAGTGGGGGAAGCCGCGCACAACAGCGGCCTCAGACACGGCGGCCTGACGGTCGCGGACCGCGAACCAGATGCTGTCGGGAGTCATCGGGTGGCTCCGATCGTGTCGTTGACGGCACGCGCCAACGCGGCCGACAAGTCGAGGGCGTCACCGGGGGTGAGCGGTCGGGCGTTGAGGTAGATGCCGCCGTCGTGGATGGCGACGGTGAAGGCGTCAGGGCCGACGGTGAACGGCAGCGGCGCGCGGACGGCCTCCATCTGGGCGAGATCAGGCATCGTCGCCCCCCGACAAGTCGGTGATCGTCAGTTCCAGCACACCCAGCGGACCGAACGGAGCAACACCCAGCGGGGCGCCGATCCGGATGTGCGGGCAGTCCTCGCAGTGCAGGAACCGGGGCGCATCGTCGGGCAGCAACCCCCAACCGGGGTGCTTCTTCGTGCCCGAGGTGAGCGCGTCGATGACGGCTTTGCACGTGGGATGCCAGTTGATGGGGTCACGTCGCCCGCCACGCCCGAACCGCAGCGACACGTCGAACCGGGCACGCTGCACCTCACCGCGCGGCAGGCGGGCGGCCATTGCGGCAGTGGTGGCGAGGTTCCGCCATTGGGTGGTGAGCTGGTGCTTCTTCCGCCATGAACCTTTGTCGCCGTTCATGGTGAGCCAGCCGGCGGCGGGCTTGTTGGGCCATCCGCCGGGCGGTTTGGGCTGTCCCGTCTTGCGGTGGGGGACGTAGATGGTGGGTGCGGGGAGGTGAAGCTTCCAGACGCGGGTGTCGGTCGCGGTGGTCACCGGGTCACCGCCTGGGGGATCTGCCATAGCGCCTGCGCGACGACGGTCTCGGGCGGGGTCCACACCCCGAGCGCACCCCGGCACGGCACCGGACGCGGCAACGGGCGGACATCGGCCAGCACCAGGTGCACCGCCCACCGGACACTGCGCGGCCCCGAATGCCAGTTCTCGCCCCACGGCGAGCAGCAGCCATGCTCGGCCCGGTCGTGCACGTCAACGAGGTTGGCGACGGCGATGACCGCGCCGACACCAGCCGCGATGTGGCTGCCGGGTTCCGGGTCGAGTAGGGCGACCACGCGCGGGTCGGTGTAGGCGTCGGCGGTGACAGCCTGCCCTTCGTGAATGAGCAGGATGCCTCGGTGGCTGGTTCCGGCACCCCGGTTTTCGATGCGCTTGGCGCCCGGCTGGGTGGAGGCGATGCAGGTACTCCACGGCCGGCGGACGGTGATGGCTCGGACGTCGGTCACGGCTTCACCACCTCTGCGTCGGTGTGGCTGCGCTCGGCGGCGTGCCGCGCCAGCATGTCGGTGTAGCTCTCCACCCCGGCGCATTCGTGACCGGCGGAGCGGTCGAACACCTTCTGCGCGTCACCGCGCCCCGTGGACGTCCAGCCGCAGTGCTGGCAGGTGACGCGGGCGGGGCGGCCGGAGCCGAAGAGGAAGAGTCGCTGCTTCATCCGGCCACCGCCGCGTTGACGGTGATGGCCGGGTCGTCGGCCCGGTACAGGCGCACCACCTGCCAGCCCTTCGCAGCAGCCAGCGACAGCACGTCCTCCCACCGGTAGCACTCTTCGTCGCTGACCCCGTACCACTGCTGGCCGCGCTCGTCGAAGTGGGTGTTGTCGCGCTCGAACACGTAGGGAATGAGGGCGTTGGCGGGGTCGAATACGCCGACTAGGGCGCGGTCCGGCGGCTCAGGCATCGGCGCGGTCATCGTCCGCTCACCGTCCTGGCCGGCACATTCCCGGCGCGCTGCGACTCGGCCAGATCCGTGTACGCCTGCGTAAGCGTCAACACGCTCGCCCTGGCTCCCGCATACCGGTCATGCCAGTGCTTCGCGTTCGCCTTCTCGGCAGCCAGATCGGATGCCGGAACCAGCGCACCCGACGTGCCAGCCGACAGGTACGCCACCACGGCGATCACATCCGCCTCGTCGATCTGCACGGAAGGTCCGTCGTTGCCGCCGGGCGGGGCGATCCACGCCGACAGTCGGCCGTCGTCGGTGCGCTCGATGTTCAGGGTGGCGCCGCGACCGTCGGCAACGGTGAGGGCGGTGAACTGGTCACCGTTCACGAGGTGGGCGGTCACGACCGCACCCCCGCCCCGAACGCGCGGGCCACGGCCACCGCCGTCTTCTCCGCCGCATCCATACCCGACCAGCCGTGCTCGTCATGGTTGACGGACGCCACCACCGTGCCGTTGACGTGGATCTCGATGTGCTCGTCATCCGGCCGCTCCACCGACACCGAAGGCGCACCCGCCGCAGCGTTCAGCCCGGCAGCCATCGCCCGAGCCTGCGCGAACCGCACCGCCGCCGACTCGGCCTCGTTGCCCTCGCCGTCGATGTACAGCTCCAACTCGAACACCTGATCCCCGGCCCAGTAGACGCCGTCCGGCAGCCGCAGCCCGCCGTCGTCTTCGATTAGGGCCGCCGAGCCACGGACGACGCCAATACGCACCTCGCCGTCGGCGCCGACGTCTTCGGCGGCGTCCTCGGCGCTCTGGTAAACCCAGCCGTCAACGGACGCCAGGTAGGCGACCCACGGGCTGTTGTTGCTGGTCTGGTTGGTCATGGGGTGACCTCCTCGGTCGTGGGGGAGAGGGAAGAAGAGGCCCGTCGGGCATCCGTGGAGTCGAAATCGGGAAGCGGCTCGACTGTCGACACGTGGAACCTCTGCACAGGAACGGCGGGAGTCCACCGGGTTGGCTTGAACGTCGACCGCACAGCCTTGCCCGCAGACTCGGCGGTAGCGGCCCGTTTGCGGCCCACCTTGGCGAGCGGCTGCCGGGCGCCCGGCAGGGGGGTGCGGCGTGCGAGCGGACCAGAACGCTTCACTTCGCCTCCTCAAGGTCGGTGATGCCGGTGAACCGGCGGACAGACAGCCGGGCACCGGACGCACGCAGCCGGCGGTACTCGGCCACGAGTGCGCGAGCCGATCCGGCGGTGACCAGCGGAGACCGGCGCACACCGAACCGCTCCACGTAGCCGCAGTTGTCACACCGGTAGCTGCGCTCAACCAAGTCGGCGGCGAGCAGCTTCGAGTCGCGCGGGCAGCGCAACGTCTCGTTGTCCAGAAGGTCGGTCACGGCGCCATCCCCGGCCCTCCGAGCGCGATCTCGGCGCGGATCGCCGCCCCGTAGCTGCGCCCCACATCGATGCGGGTTTTGATGGCGTCGAGGCGCCGCCGGAGGTGGCGGACCAGCGCGTCCGCCACCTCCGCGTCCAGACGAACCGTCTCCGTGGAGATCACTGCGAGGTGCTTGCGTGCCTCGATCGAACCTTCGGCGGCCATGAACGCCCGCGAAAAGGCCAAGTCGGCGGCCACGCGCTTCTCGGTGGCGTCACGGTCGGCCATCTCAAGCTGGTCGACGGTGGCGTCCAAGTCGCGGGACAGCTTGGCGAGCTGCTTCGCCACGTCGGTGGCGTTCGCCGGGGCGGACATCAGGCGGACGCCTCAACCGGCGCCGAACGGCGGGGCTGCTGGGTGCGCAACTCCGTGTCGCGGGCCACGATCGCGGCCTTGAGGGTCTTCGCCTGCTCCGGCGACATGGAACCCTCATCCTCGTACTTGTCAACCAGGCCGGCGAGGTTGTCGAGGGCCTCCTTGGTGGTGGCGGTGGCGATGGCCCGCCGCCCCTGCTCCATGCGCTGCTCGGCGGTCATCTCGCTTCCGCGTCCCACCGGTCGGGCGTTCTCCCACTCACCTGCCGTGGGCTGCGACTGGTGCTGGTCTCCGCCGTCGGTGGGGTCGTCCTTGAACTTGGCACCCCACAGGTCGAGGGCGACACCGAACCTCATGCCGGCGTTGCGCAGCGCGTCGCCGATGGCTTCCTTGATGGCGTCGGGGCCTTCTTTGCCGTTGGCGTGTCCGTAGCCAGGTCGGGTGACACCGGCGATGGTGAGGCGAATCCACAGCCCGCCCGCCCGGTCGATGAGCGGGAGGCCGTCGGTGCCGAACGCCATCGGCTCCCAGTTCCATTCGGGGTCGACGGCCAGGAACCGGTCGGTGGTTTCGGCGTGCCCGACGTAATCGAGGTGCAGGTGCGCAGAGGTGATGTTGTTGTTGCACTCCCGGCACCTGACCTTGGTGTGCTGGTCGCAGGTGCGTCCGCTGCGCTGGTTGTCGCGGCACGCCTTGCAGTAGACGCGGGGGAGCTTGCCGATCAGGTCGGCGGGGAACGGTTCGCGGAGCGCCTTGGCAACTTCCGCGTTCATGGTCACGCCCATGGGTGGCTCCTGTCGTTCAGATGCTGGTGGGGAGGCGGGTGGGGCACGGCGGCAGGTAGCAGGGGACAGGCAGGACAGGTCCGGGCGGTGGGATCGGCACACCCGGCTGCGGCTGCGGACGGTCGGTGACAGTCGGGGCGGTCACTGGTGGCCTGCCAGCACCGCGTGGGCCACCCGCAACGCCATCCGCGTGTCACCTGGGCTGTCCACACACCCCAGGTCGCCGTCGGCCGATTCGAGGTCGATAGCGTGGGACTCCACCCAGTCGGCGACCGTCGCATCCACGTCGGGGCGGGCGTACGGGTTCGGGTTGCCGGGGACAGCGGTGGCGCGCAGTCGTGCGGCGGCGGCGCGCAGGATCTCGATGTCGGTCACGCGTCGCCGCCTTCGGGGCAGTCGCCGCAGTCCGGGCCGGTCGCACCCTCCGGACCGCAGTAGCGGCACTGCCCGGCCAGCCACACCGCCCGCTCCCGCTCCAACCCGTCACGCAGCAGCCGGTCCGCGTCGGCGTGGCAGCGCTGCTCGTAGGCGGCGATGAGGGCAAGGTCACCGGGCAGGGTGGGGTGGCCGTCATCCATGCGGGTGAGAGCGTCGGCGGCGGCAGCCACGTTGAAGACAGGAGCCGGGGCGGTCACAGTCGCTCGCCGCCCGTCACATTCCGCATCGTGCGGATGTCTTCCTCACGCGCAGACAGCATCAACTGCCACTGGCCGTCGATCTCGGCGTGCAACTGGACGCGCGGCGCACCACCCTCAGCAGGCACGCCCAGAACGTGCTGGGAGAAGGCGAAACCACGGTGCGGGTACGACACCTGATGGGCGGGGACCGTCTCGACATGCCCGGACATCCAGGTGATCTCGTACTGCTGGATCGGGCCACGGTTGAACCACGTAAGGCCGTCGGCGTCCTGGTGCTCGTCGTCGTGGCCTTTGCCGAGGATGCAGGGCTTGTTCTTGCGCCCGCTGATGTAGAGGTTGCACAGCATGTCGGCGACCGTCAGATCGGTTTCGGGCATGACTCATCGACTCCGGAGGTAGGAGGTTGGGATTGCGCGATGTAGGTGGGCGCTAGTGCTGAGCTGCTGCGCCTGTGAGGTCTGGTTGACCTCCAACAGCCACCACTCTACTCTCATTCCTCAGGACTTTCTAGGTAGTTCCTTAGGAATTTCGGAGGAGTAATGGGCGACATGCAGCGGACCTCAGGAAGTCCGCACGAAGACCTGTACGATCCGGCCGTGGCGACCATCAAGCGACGCACCGTCGAAGACGCCCGCAGAGACCTCGGGCGACTCATCGACGCAGGCGCGGCAGGTGAGCTGGACGAACACAGCCCCGTGTCGAAGCACAGCCGCGTGGGCGTCGTGATCGTCCCGATCGAGTGGTACCGCCGCGCCCGGGAAGCCCTCGGCGAGCCCACCGACCTGTAGCTAGCCACGGTGACCGCCCCGCTGACTCGGCACTACCGACGCCCGCCCCACCGCATACTGCGGCTCCGGCATCGGCTCACCCGTGCACGGATGCCACACACCCTGCGGCACCCCGTACGCGGCACGCACCGCACCCACCTCGGCCACCAGCTCCCGGTAGGCGCGACGGCGGGCAAACCGCAGCCACAACCACACCGCGCCGGCAGCGAACAGCAGCAGCCCGACCCCGTAGCCGACCCAGCCCGGATCGGCGAACTGAAACTCGTTCACCGGTGCAGCACCTTCGTCGGCTCATCCACCGGACGGCGCGGGGCAGGAATCTCCACCCTGATCTGCCGGTCGCCCGACGGCAGCTCGACCGTCTCCGCGCACTCCACCTGACGGCACGACTCCACCACCGGCGGCGGCGCAGACTCCGGTCCGGCCGGCTGCGGGCGGCCAGCCCACACCCCGGCCAGGAACACCCCCGCCGACCACACGACCGCGCTGAGAAAACCGACCAGCGCCACGGCGGGGGACAGAACGAGGTACAGGTCATTCGGCGTCGGCATGGGCGGACTCCTTCACAGGCAGAACAGCAGGGAAAGCGCGGGCGCGGACAGCCACGCGGTGGGCGTAGAAGGCGGCAAGTTCACGGCGCATCCGGGCGTTCTCCCGCACAAGCAGCCGCATCTGCGCCTCAAGGGCACGAATACGCAGCGCCGCATCGACCCGCCCGGTGAGGGTGGGGAAGTAGGCGACAAGCAGACGGGTTAGCCGGTTCACGACGCACCCTCACGCAGCATCGCCGGCAACACAGTCGTCTTCTCAAACCGCAAACCCTCATGCAGCGCCCGCAGGGCCGCATCGTCGTCCCGGAGCTTGCGGTCAAACGGCACCGACAGGGACGCCCGCCCGGCGGCCGGGTAGCCGACCTGCGCAAACGCCTCATCGACGGCAGGCTTATGGTCGGACAACACGACCGGGGCCGACGCCACCAGACGATCCGGCTCGGACGCGGGCTCAGGCTTAGGCCGGGTGGCGCGGTGACGACCGTGAGCCAGATAGCGGCCCGCGCCAGGCATGACGGAAACCCAACCCTCAGCGGCTTCCCGCACCCGGGCCAACAACTGGCCGAACTCGGCATCAACGCGCTCGTTGTCGAGTCGGGCCGCCCGCTGTTCCTCCCACGACCACTTGACGAGCAGGGTGGTCATGGTGGCGACGACGACCGCGATCACGGCGATGTAGGTGCAGAGGAAAGCCTGCTCGAACTTCACGACGTCACCCGCTGCCGTGTCAGTGTTCGCGGGATGCGGTTCGCGCGGTTCTTGTCCGACACGTTGCGTTGCCCCGTGTACGGGCGCGAGTTGGTGGCCGGGGCGCCGGGCGTCGGCAGCACCTGGGTCAGGTCCGCGTACACGTCAGAGGCGCGGACGAGACTGCCGGGGGCAGGCGTGGCGCGTCCGGTGACGGTCGGGACGGCGGCCACCTCCACCGGAGTGTGGTCACGCTGCGTGAAGTGTCCGGTTGCGTTATGCAAGATGCGTCGCATCTGCGAGTAGTACGAAGCCATGCGAAACTCCCCTCGGAACGGGTTAAGCGGTGATGGTGAACGGATGCACAGGTGAGGCGGCATCCGTGCCGTTCGAGTTGCGGTCCAGCGAGGACCAGTCCGGGCGCAGACGGGCGTCATCGGCGAACCGGCCCGCGTGGGCGTCTTCCCACCAGCGGCGCTGCTCGACCAGCAGATGCTCCACATCGGCGGCGGCCTGCTCCGCCTCGGCGCGCCACACGTCGGCCCGACCCTCCGCGTCGACCAGCAGGCCGTGGCCGGTCGCGCGGCCGATCACCCACGACGCCGCCATGCCCATGCCGGCAGCACCCAGCCACCAGCCGGCCACACCGAACAGGACACCCGCCGCGAACGAGACGGCAAGCAGAATGGCGGCGCGACGGCGAGTCACCGGCCACCTCCGGCGGGCACAATCTCGGCTGTCCGGCGCCCCAGCCGCACTGTCTCAAGGCGGGCGAGCCGGGCCAGAAGCCGCAGCGCATCCGGCATCTCACCCGGCCCGATCGGCACCACCAGCGGCGGACGCCCGGCCGTAGCCGACGTGAGAAGCAACACCCGGGGGATCACGCCGCCACTCCCAACGGCAGAACATCCTGAGCTAGCCGACGGGCGGCCATCTCGCAGTAGTGCTCGGACTTCTCAATGCCGATGCCACGGACGCCAGCCTCCTTCGCTGCGACCAGCGTCGTACCGGTGCCGGCGAACGGGTCAAGCACGGACCGGGCACCAGAGGTGTCGATAGCCTTGGCCGGCAGGCCGACGGGAAACGGCGCCGGATGCCCGTAGTCCTCGCGGGCCATACCGAGACGCCACACGTCGCCCGCACCGGACGCCGAGTGGTCGCGCAGCTTGAAGTCGGGCTTGGCGAACAGAAACACCCACTCCGCCACACCGGCGTAGTGGCGGCGGTTGACGCCAATGCCAGTGCCCCGGTCCCAAGTGATGATCTGCCGAAGCGGGAGACCGAACTGGAGGCCGAGTGGAATCCGGACGATGCCGTGTTCGACCCGCTGCTTGTGGTTGTAGTAGATCGCCCCGTCGGACGGGATCAACTCCCACATGAGTCCCAGGCAGTCGCGCTGCCATGCGTCGTACTCGTCCTGCGGCATGGCGTCGTCGTGGTTGGCGTAGCCGTCGCGGAACCGGCCACCCTTGTTGTTGCCGCCGGGCCGGTACATGCCACGCCCGTTGCCGCCTGGGGTGAGACCCATGTTGTATGGCGGTGAGGTGACGATGATCTGGCCGAAGTCGGGGTTGGCGAGGCCGTTGACCCATTCGCCCATAACTTCCTCGGCCTTGCCGTGGTAGAGGGTCACAAGGTCGTCGGCGTAGTAGGGAGCAGTGGTCATCGGGCACCCCCGAACAGCAACGCCAGCCAGCCGTTGCCGATAGCCCACACACCCAGCGCCGTCACGGCGGCAGCGATGACGCCGACACCGATCAGCCAGCGGGTGGTGTGGCGGGCTTCGATGCGGCGCCACTCGGCGTCAGACGCTCGCCGCTCCGACTCGCCGAGGTTGGGGATCGCGTCCGGGTTGAAGGCGCTCACGCCGCCACCCCCAATTCGGCGCCAGTCGGGACCCCAGCGGCGGCGGGAACTCGACCGACAGCGACACCCGGCGGGACGGCGTTGCCGACCTGGAGGAACTGCGATGTCTTGTTGCCGTGCCACGGGTAGTCGGCGGGGAACGACTGGAGGATGGCGGCCTGCTCGACGGTGACGCGGAGGGCGTCCTGCTCGAACTGGCCCTCGCCACCGGCGCGGTCCATGTGGGTTCCGGTGGGCTCGTCGAGTCGGCGGGTGCAGGCGTTCTCGTTGGTGTTGTTCCGCAGTGCCCACTGGCACAGGTCGGCTCGGCCGGTGATCGTGACGGCGGGCTCGGAGTCGAGGCGTTCGGCCCGACCATCCCCGGCCACCGACTGGCCCGAGACGAGGGCCCAGCGGTGCGCCTCGCCGGTGACCGTCGGGGCAGGCTCGTCGCTCTCCCGGTTGCGGCGCTCGCCGTGTTCGGCGATCCAGGCGGGGCTGTCGCGGCGGTTGCGGAAGGTGCCGTCCCAGCCGAGCGCGTCGGCCATCGACACCCACGGCAGGCGGGCACCGAACAGGACACCGGCGGGCGGGTCCTGCTCGTGGGTGGTCTCCGGCTGGTAGACGGGCCGCACCCGGGAGGCGATGAGGATCGCCCGCTTGCGGGTCTGCGGCACCCCGTAGTCGGCGGCGTTGAGGACACCCACCCACACGCTGTAGCCCCAGCCGCGCAGCACGTCGCCGATGTGCCGCCACAGGTCGAGCACCGGGGGCACCTGCTCCAGGCACACCCACTCGGGGCGTAGGTCGCGGATCCAGCGGACCGGCTGGGCGGCGTGGTGGGAGCGCGGGTCGGCCCACCCGCCGCCGGGGTGGTCGGCGCCGGCCGCGTACTCGTCGACGAGCTGGTGCACGCGCGCCTTGTCCTGCTCGCCAGCCCGTTTCCCGGCCATCGACCACGCCTGGCAGGGCGGGGAGGCGATCAGGCCGGTGAATCTGCCGGCGAACGGGGCGGTGGGGTAGGTGGCGATGTCGCAGCGGATGCGGGGGTGACCGGCGCGGACGGCGGTGACGCAGGCGTCGTGCCAAATCTCTAGGCCAACGGTGGTGAGCCCGAGGCGGCGCGCCCCCTCGTCCCAGCCTCCGGCACCGGCATACAGATCGATGATCACGCCGCCACCCCGCGATCCTCGGCCGCATACCGGCGGGCCGCGTCCACGTCGAAGTCGAGCGCGAAGTTCGCGGCCAGCCAGTCCGGGTCGGCCGTCAGATACACGTCGACCAGTTCGGCCGGCGACTTGCACGGCCGGGCGCGGAAGACGCGGCAGAACAGGTCAGGTGCAGCCCACGCGGCGTCATCCGACGGCGACGGCAGCGTGACGGAGGGTGAAGTGTCACCCGAACGGGTGATGTGCAACGATGAGAAAGTCATTCGATCCTGTCCCTTCACTGGATCGGGGTGACGGTCTTCGGGACGCCTGCCGGGTCGCATCCGGTGGGCGTCCAGCCGTCTCAGGTGGTGTTCGTGGCCCGCTTGAGGCGCAGCGCCTGCTCCCGCCCATCGAGCAGCCGGAGCGCTTCCGCCTCATCGGTAGCGATCGTCGGCATCCAGTCGCCGATCCGGTCGACGGTGAAGCCGGGCATGGTGAGCAGTTCGATGGCGGTGCCGGCGGGGCGAGTGATCACGCGCGGGGTGGTGTTCACGCGGCTTGCTTCCGCTGGGCGGGGACGGCGGGCGCGGTGGTGGCGTTGCGCCGGTCGGCCATCGCGTTGGCGGTCGGCAGGATCCGGGCCAGTGCCGCCAGCGTCTCGTCGGTGACCGGCCACACTGCGGCCTCTTCGGCGGCGAGCCGGTCCATCTCGTCCTGTAGGCGAGGATCGGTGAGCGCGTAGTGGGCCATCAGTTATCACCCGTCCGGGAAGTGGCACGTAGCACGGCCTCAGCGGCGACGGTGGCCGCTTCGAGGGCATCCCGTCGGGCGCGGGTCGCGGCGTGCTTGCGGCGGGCCATGTCGGCGTACTGCTCGCTGGTGGCGACGTCCACACGGCGGGCAAGCTCGTCCGGATCGGTGGCGGCCAGGTGTCCATCGGGGTCGATCCGGCGAATCAGCTTTTCGCGCTTCGCGGCACGGGCCTGTTCGAGAAGGGCGTGACGTTGAGCCGAGGGTGGCTTCTCGGGGAACAGCCTGTCCAAGCCAATACCTGTACGCCTGCGTAGACGCAGGGCGTGACGCATGTAGCTGGCATCCGGGCTGTCGAAAAGGCGTTGCAGCGTCCGCAGCGGCACACCCGTGATGGAGGCAACTTCGTCCTCGGTGGTGACGCCGAGCGCGGTCTTCAACAGCTTCCATCGGGGATCTTGCGACACCCTGTGTGTGCCGTGCGCGTGCGGTGTCTGTACCTCATGCATGAGGTACAGAGTGTCATACGTGACGTGCAAGGGGCAACGGGTTGCATCAGTGTCGTCTAGTTGTCTTCATCGATGGGTAACGGCATGATGACAGAAAGCATCCGCTGGTCAGCCAGGCAAAACGGGGAGCACACCCAATGCATTACATGCGAGACGCATCATATGCGAGTGGTTCCGCCAGCACCGACAAGGCATATCGTGACCCCGTGGCGGCAGAAGAAAACGACAGCGGGAAACGCTTCGCGCGTCTACTCCGCGAACACCGAGAACGAGCCCGACTACGACAAGAAGACGTCGCAGAAAAATCAGGCGTCAGCCTATCCACCATTCAACGCTGGGAAGCCGGCTCCGCCCGCAACCCCAAACCCGCCGAAGTGCAAGCCGTGTGCCGCGTACTCGGCCTCTCCACCGTCATAGCCGGCGTTGCCCTCGGCTACCTCGCGCCCGCCGACGTCGAGTACCTACCCCCACCACCACGACCCCAAGACCCCACCATCGAGGAAGCCATCGCCATCCTCGAAGACCCCGACATGCCCGACGCCACCAAGCAGGCAGCCCTGCACTACCTGCGGTATCTGCACAGCACAAGGCCCGACCCCGCAACACGGGATCGGGCCGCCTCCTAGATCACGCCGGGCCTACCAGCCGCGTGCCCTCCACTCGCCCAGGTGCGGACGCTCCGCACCCAGGGTCGAGTCGGCACCATGCCCCGGATAGAACCACGTCTCATCCGGAAGCCGCCCGAAAACCTTCCCTTCCAGGTCGTCCATCACCTGCCGAAACGACTCCGGATCTGTTGTCCTCCCAGGACCCCCAGGAAAGAGGCTGTCGCCGGTGAAGAGGTGCCCGGTGCCGGCCGGGTCGCGGTAGAGCAGCGCCACCGAACCCGGCGTGTGCCCCTTGATGTGAATGACCTCCAGCGTGCAGTCACCCACCGGCACCGTGTCCCCGTCGGCCAGGGTCTGCGCCTCGATCGGCAGCCCCTGGGCGTCGTCGGCGTGCACCAGCGCGCGGGCCCCGGTCTTGGCGACGACCTCCTCCAGCCCCACCCAGTGGTCCATGTGCTGGTGGGTGGTGACCACGGTGCGCAGCCCGCCGTCACCGATCAGCTCCAGCAGCCGGGGCGCCTCGTTGGCGGCGTCGATCAGCACCTGATCACCGGTGTGCCGACAGCGCAGCAGGTACGCGTTGTTGTCCATCGGACCGACCGACACCTTGGTGATGGTCAGGGCGTCGAGTTCGCGTACGGCCGGCGGGCCGCCGGGGGTGACATCTCCGCTGTAGGTCATCGTCTTCCTAGATCCATTCCGGTGGGCGGGGCAGGTCACCGTCGGGGGTGACGGTCAGGGCGGTGCCGGTGCTGCGGCCGGTCAACCAGGCGGCGAGTTCCGACGCCGGACCGGTGACGACGGGCGCCCCCGCGCGCTCGCCCACCACCAGTTCGTGGCCGGCGCCGTCGAAGCGCAGCACCATCGGCGGCGCGTCGTCGCGGCCGGCGAAGCCGTTGGCCACCTCGTGCAGCAGCCGGTGGCCGAAAGTCGGCGACCAGTCCGCCGGTCGGTAACCGGCGGCCAGGTCGACGTGGTGGATCTCCAACTCCCGGAGTCGTCCCCAGACCAGCAGGGCGGCCGGCCAGGGACCCCGTCGGGTCTCGACGGTGGCCGCCCAGGCCGGCACCGGCATCGCGGCGACCGCCTCGGTGAAGCGGTCCGCGCTGCGGCGCAGGTCGTCCAGGTGCTCCTCGGGCGGGCGGGTTGCGCCGGTCTCGATGTCGGCGTCGCGGGTGTCGAGGCTGGCGTACATCGGGATCGGCTCGCCGGTGCGCGCCGAGGTGAGCAGGTTGACGAATCCGTCGGCGTTGCGACAGAGGTGGGCCAGGACGTGGCCGCGGGTCCAGCCGGGCAGCAGCGACGGTGCGGCCAGGTCGTCGGTGTCGAAAGCGGCCGCCGTCCGCAGCAGCCGGGCGGTGGCGTCGGTCACGTCACCGGTCAGTAAAAGGGGATCCGTCGTCACGTTCCGACCCTAGCCGTCCGGGCGTGCCGCGTCGCCGGGGAATTCACTTCCGGCGGGGCGTCGCCGGGCCTACCGTCTGCGGTGACTGACGACGCCGGAGTGGAAGAGGTGGCGGTCGAGCATGAATATCACGTTGACCGCCCTGGGCTGGGACGCCGAGCGGGCGGCGCACCTGCGACGGATCCGTACCGATCATCGTCCGGGCCGGGTGGCCCGGGTCGACCGTGGGGTCTGCACCGTCCTGACCGAGGCGGGGCCGGTGCGCGCCACCTCGGGTGGGGCGGTGCTGGTCGCCGCCGCGGGTGACCCCACCCGGCTGCCCGGTGTGGGTGACTGGGTGCTGCTCGGGCGCTGGCCCGACGCCCGGATCACGGTGGAGGCGGTGCTGCCCCGGCGTACCGCGTTGGTGCGACGCACCGCCGGCAAGGACGCCGCCGGTCACCTGCTGGCCGCCAACCTGGACGTGGCCGCCGTGGTGGAGGCGGTGCACCCGGAGCCGGACGCCGCTAGAGTCGAGCGGCTGCTGGCGCTGGCCCACGAGTCCGGCGCCCGTCCCCTGGTGGTGCTGACCAAGACCGACCTGGCGGCCGACCCGGCCGCGGTGGCGCGGCAGCTCGCGGCACTCGCCCCCGGGGTGCCGGTGCTGCCGGTCAGCGCCGAGCGCGGGACCGGTCTGGACCCGTTGCGCGCCGAGGTCGGCGCCGGTCGCACCCTCGGCCTGCTGGGGCCCTCCGGTGCGGGCAAGTCGAGCCTGGTCAACGCGTTGGCCGGGGCGACGGTGATGCCGACCCAGGCGATCCGGCGGGTGGACGGCAAGGGCCGGCACACCACCACCTGGCGGGCGCTCGTGCCGCTGCCGGGCGGTGGGGCGGTGGTGGACACCCCCGGCGTCCGGGCGGTCGGTCTGCTCGACGGCGCGGCCGGGCTCGACCGGGCCTTCGGCGACATCGCCGCCCTGGCCACCGAGTGCCGGTACGGCGACTGCGGGCACGAGGCCGAGCCGGGCTGCGCCGTGCAGGACGCGCTGCGGGCGGGCGAGCTGACCGCCCGGCGCTGGGAGAGCTGGCGGCGGTTGCACCGCGAGATCGCTCACGAAACCCGGCGGCGCGCCGCCCGGCGGCCCCGCCGTCGGGGCAGATTGTCGTAGGGCGGGTCTACAGTTGCCGGGGCGCTTTTTCGGCGCCGGCACAACCGCTGGGGCACCCCCCCATAACCTCGGGTTCGACCCGAAAGCGGACAGATCTTCCTTCGTCATTCTCACCCGGGAGTACACGGACCGTGGCCGACCGTTTGATCATTCGTGGCGCACGTGAGCACAACCTGCGTGACGTCAGCCTCGACCTGCCCCGGGACGCCCTGATCGTGTTCACCGGGCTGTCCGGGTCGGGCAAGTCGAGCCTGGCCTTCGACACGATCTTCGCCGAGGGGCAGCGCCGTTACGTCGAGTCGCTGTCGTCGTACGCGCGGCAGTTCCTCGGCCAGATGGACAAGCCGGACGTCGACTTCATCGAGGGGCTGAGCCCGGCGGTCTCGATCGACCAGAAGTCGACCTCGCGCAATCCGCGCTCGACCGTCGGCACCATCACCGAGGTCTACGACTACCTGCGGCTGCTCTTCGCCCGGGTCGGCGTGCCGCACTGCCCGGTCTGCGGCGAGCGGATCTCCAAGCAGAGCCCGCAGCAGATCGTCGACCGGGTCCTGGCGATGGCCGAGGGCACCCGCTTCATGGTGCTCGCCCCGGTGGTGCGCGGCCGCAAGGGCGAGTACGTCGACCTCTTCGCCGAGCTGCAGTCCAAGGGGTACGCCCGGGCCCGGGTCGACGGGGTGGTGCACCAGCTCACCGACCCGCCGAAGCTCAAGAAGCAGGAGAAGCACACCATCGAGGTGGTGATCGACCGGCTCAGCGTCAAGCCGAGTGCCAAGCAGCGGCTGACCGACTCGGTCGAGGCCGCGCTCGGGCTCTCCGCCGGGCTGGTGCTGCTGGACTTCGTCGACCTGGCCGAGGACGACCCGGACCGGGAGCGTCGCTACTCCGAGCACCTGGCCTGCCCGAACGACCACCCGCTGGCGATCGAGGACCTGGAGCCCCGGGTCTTCTCCTTCAACGCGCCGTACGGTGCCTGCCCGGAGTGCACCGGCCTGGGCACCAAGAAGGAGGTCGACCCGGAGCTGGTCGTCCCGGACCCGGAGCGCAGCCTGCGCGAGGGCGCGATCCAGCCCTGGGCGACCGGACACAACCTGGAGTACTTTCTGCGGCTGCTGGAGGCGCTCGGCGAGGCCGAGCACTTCACCGTCGACACCCCGTGGCGGGCGCTGCCGTCGCGGGCGCAGAAGACCATCCTGCACGGCTCCGACGACCAGGTGCACGTGCGCTACCGCAACAAGTACGGCCGGGAGCGCTCGTACTACACCGGCTTCGAGGGCGTGGTGCAGTGGATCGAGCGCCGGCACTCCGACACCGAGTCGGAGTGGTCCCGGGACAAGTACGAGGGGTACATGCGTGACGTGCCCTGTGCGGCCTGCGGCGGTGCCCGGCTCAAGCCGGAGGTGCTCGCCGTCACGCTGGCCGGGCGCAGCATCGCCGAGGTGTGCAACCTGTCCGTCGGCGAGTGCGCCGACCTGCTGGCCGGCATCGAGCTGACCGACCGGCAGAAGCTGATCGCCGAGCGGGTGCTCAAGGAGATCAACGCCCGGCTGCGGTTCCTGCTCGACGTCGGTCTGGACTACCTCTCCCTGGACCGGGCCGCCGGCACGCTCTCCGGTGGTGAGGCGCAGCGCATCCGGCTCGCCACCCAGATCGGTTCCGGCCTGGTCGGCGTGCTCTACGTGCTGGACGAGCCGTCGATCGGGCTGCACCAGCGCGACAACCACCGGCTGATCGAGACCCTGGTCCGGCTGCGCGGCCTGGGCAACACGCTGATCGTGGTCGAGCACGACGAGGACACCATCCGCACCGCCGACTGGATCGTGGACATCGGTCCCGGCGCCGGGGAGCACGGCGGGAAGATCGTGCACAGCGGCTCGGTGCCGGAGCTGCTGACGAACCCGGAGTCGATGACCGGGGCGTACCTCTCCGGTCGCCGGGAGATCCCGATCCCGGCAGGGCGTCGCCCGCAGACGCCGGGCCGGGAGCTGGTGGTGCAGGGCGCCCGCGAGCACAACCTGCGCAACCTGACGGTGAGTTTCCCGCTGGGCCAGTTGATCGCCGTCACCGGGGTCAGCGGGTCGGGCAAGTCGACCCTGGTCAACGACATCCTCTACGCGGTGCTGGCCAACCAGATCAACGGTGCCCGGCTGGTGCCCGGTCGGCACACCCGGGTCGGCGGGCTGGAGCACGTGGACAAGGTCGTCGGGGTCGACCAGTCACCGATCGGTCGGACGCCACGCTCGAACCCGGCGACGTACACCGGCGTCTGGGACCACGTGCGCAAGCTGTTCGCCGAGACCACCGAGGCCAAGGTCCGCGGGTACGGGCCGGGCCGGTTCTCGTTCAACGTCAAGGGCGGGCGCTGCGAGGCGTGTTCCGGCGACGGCACCATCAAGATCGAGATGAACTTCCTGCCCGACGTGTACGTGCCGTGCGAGGTCTGCAAGGGCGCCCGATACAACCGGGAGACCCTGGAGGTGCACTACAAGGGCAAGACCGTCTCCGACGTGCTGGAGATGCCGATCGAGGAGGCGGCGGAGTTCTTCTCCGCCATCCCGGCCATCCACCGGCACCTCAAGACGCTCGTCGACGTGGGCCTGGGCTACGTCCGGCTGGGCCAGCCGGCGCCGACGCTCTCCGGCGGTGAGGCGCAGCGCGTCAAGCTCGCCTCCGAGCTGCAGAAGCGGTCCACCGGACGGACGGTGTACGTGCTCGACGAGCCGACCACCGGCCTGCACTTCGAGGACATCCGCAAGCTGCTGCTGGTGCTGGAGGGGCTGGTCGACAAGGGCAACACGGTGATCACCATCGAGCACAACCTCGACGTGATCAAGAGTGCCGACTGGCTGATCGACATGGGCCCGGAGGGCGGCCACCGGGGCGGCACGGTGCTCGCCACCGGCACCCCGGAGGAGGTCGCCGAGGTCACCGAGAGCCACACCGGGCAGTTCCTGCGGAGCGTGCTCAAGCTCGACGGCACGGCCAAGGGAGCGAAGGCGGCCACCGCCCGGGCCGCCAAGGCCAACGGCGCCAAAGCCGGCGGTGCCAAGGCCAACGGTGCGAAGGCGACCGGGGCCACGACGCGCGCTCGCAAGGCGGCCGCCACCCGCTGATCGGCAGGCGCGGCCGTCGCCCGTGACGACGGCCGGGCCACCCGTTGGGGTACGCCCGAGTGGCCGATCGGGTGAACCACCGGGCAGAGTGGTGCGTGTCGTGAGATGTAGCCACGGATCATGCACGGTGGTAGCCGAACAGAGAAGCGAGGCAGCATGAGTGACGAACAGGTGCTGGCCGGACCGGACACGCGTACCCGGCGGAGCCTGCTGACCGGCGTGGGCGCGGTCGGTGCGGCGGTGGTGCTGGCCGGGTGCGGTGGCGGTGACGACTCCGGTGACGGCGCGGCCCCGACCAGCGGCGGCCCGGAGGTCACCAACACCGGTGACCCCGGCGGCGGAGACCGTGAAGGGGCCCAGTCACTGGCCAGGACCGCCGACATCCCGGTCGGCGGGGGAGCGGTCTTCGCCGCGCAGGGCGTGGTGATCACCCAGCCCAGTGCCGGCGAGTTCAAGGGATTCGACCCGATCTGCACGCACCAGGGCTGCCCGGTGTCGAACGTCGACGGCGGGACGATCAACTGCACCTGTCACGGCAGCAAGTTCTCCATCGAGGACGGCTCGGTCAAGGCCGGGCCGGCGACCACCGGCCTGCCGGCCAAGGAGGTCAAGGTCGACGGAGACCAGATCTCGCTGGCCTGACCGGGGCACGTGAGTACGGGCGCGGCCGGGGCGATCTCGCCCCGGCCGCGCCCGTCTGTGTCACTGCGCGTACGCGGACATCTCCCACAGCGAGAAGCCGTACGTAGTGGCTCGGCTGAGCCCGTACACCCGCACGTAACGGGCCTGTTGTGGAGCGAATGTCAGCACGTCGGTGCCACCGTCGCCGGCCGTGGTCGACCAGACCGTCCGCCAGGTGCCGCCGTCGTCGGAGACCTCGACGCGGTACGACCGGGCGTACGCAGACTCCCACGCCAGGACCACCCGGCCGACCTGCCGCACCGAGCCCAGGTCCACCCGCAGCCACTGGTTGTCCGACCAGGAGCTCGCCCAGCGGGTGTTCAGGTCACCGTCGACGGCGCGGGCGGCGCCGTTGCCGAGCTGGCTGCTGGAGGCGGTCACCGGCCGACCGGTGGCCAGGTTGGTCACCGCGTCGCCACGTCGGGCCGGGAACGACACCACCTGCTGGTAGGTGGGGCGGTTCTGCCAGGCGATGGTGGCGTGCTTGATCCCGCCCAGTGGCGACTGGACGATCGCGTCCGCGCACCACTGGTCCCCGGCGGCGCAGGTGGCGTCGCCCGGGTAGGTCTGGGCGGCCGGGGTCGTCGACGCGGTGCGCAGCGTGTCCAGCAGCACCTGACGGCACGTACCCAGGTTGCCGGCGCCGCAGAAGGTCCGCCCGGGGCCTGCGGCGACCGGGTCACCCAGCACCGCCCGCAGGTCCTTGTCGACGTAGCCCCACCAGCCGTACTGGAACGCCGATCCCTTGTGGGTCTGCGCGCTGTTCGCCGAGGACGGCAGGTTCGACACGTCGCCCTGTTGTAGGCCGGACGGCGACTCGTTGATCTGCATCGCGTTGATCACGGACTGGTAGAGGTCGGTGCCGAGCTGGTCGCGGAACATGCCCCGCACCAGCAGCGGCCACCAGGCGTCGAAGGTACGGATCGCCTCGGCGTGCTGGTACACCTTGGAGCCCTTGGCGGTCTCCACTCGCAGCGCGCCCGCCTGCCGCCAGGCCTTGAGTCGGGTGATCTCGGTGGTCAGGGCGCTGTCGGTGACCGGCTGGCTCTCCAGCACCCGGATCAGCTCGCCGAGCACCTCGGCGCCGCGCAGGTCGGTCAGCCCGGCCTTCTGCACCAGCTCGGTCAGAGAGGCGCGGTCGAACTTGCGGCCCGCCGAGATGGCCGCCTTCATCGGCTTGTCCAGCAGGTCGCCCCGGTGTACGGCGCCGAAGCTGAAGTTGCCGTCGGCGGCGCCGAAGTCCTTGGCCTGCTTGTTGTTCCAACTGATGTAGTAGTCCTGGTTGATCGACTGCGGGTGGGCCGCACGCGGCGCGTACCGGGCGGTGCCGGTCGCCGGGTCGAAGTCCTGCCACTCGTAGGCGCGCTCGGCCTTCATCGGCAGGTTCGGGTTGCTGCCGGCCGCCCGCACCGGGTTGAGCCCGGAGTTGAAGTACGCCGACTGGGTGGAGTTGACGTAGAACCAGTTGAAGGCGTACTCGACGTTGTGCGCGGAGGTGAGGAACGCCTCGGCGGAGCCCATCTGGGTCGGGTCGTTGAACATCTGGAAACCGATGGCCGAGTCGGCCTCGCGACCGTAGGTGGAGCGAAGCTGGGTGAACGCGTGCGGCACGCCGCCCACCGTGCCACGCCACCCCACCAGGCCCAGCTTGGTACGCCAGGCGACCAGCTTGTACGACCCGGCGGCGGTGCCGTCGGCGACGGTCGGGGTCCACCGGTTGACCCGGGACAGCTCCTCCATCGCCAGGCACTGGCCCCGGAACAGGTAGTGGTTGCTGGACAGCGTCGGCGTACCGCCGCCGGGGACGCAGAGCGGCACCGCGTACGTGTCGGTGATGTCGTGGATCGAGGAGGTGGCGCTCCACGCGTAGTCCTGACCCCGGCCGAGCAGGACATAGAGGTTGAGTCCGGCGAAGGCGGCGCCTCGGGCGCTGATGCCCGGTCCCTGCAACTCCTGCACCATCAGCAGTTGCGGGGAGAAGTAGCCGGTCTGCGGCCCGAAGACGGCGATCGGATGCCCGGTGGCCGAGTGGGCGGCGGAGACCACGGCCGCGTTGGACATGCCCCGGTGCGCCGGGTCGATGGTCAGCCCGGAGAGCGCGGCGGCCAGCTCGGAGCTGCGGTTCGAGGTGGTGGCGGCGGTGGCGGAGCCGGTCGGGTCGGTGAAGATCGGCTCGACCCGGGCCGACCCGGCGTCCGGCAGGACCACGCTGGACGCGTTCGGTGAGGCGTCACCGTACGGGAAGCTCTGCCCGTCGTGCAGGGTCAACACCGTCTCCGGGTCGTTCTGCCCCCGGAAGGCGTTCCACACCCGGTCGCCCTCGGTCGGGCCGAACTTGGCCCGGGAAGCGATGCGGACCAGCGCCGACTGCATCTCGGTGCCGCCACCACCGCCGAACAGGCCGCCGACCACCCCGGCGATGGCGATCAGGTCGGTCATCACGAACGGCTTCGGCCCACCGGCGTTGGTGATCGCGTCGAGGTGACCGGTCAGCACGTACTCGCCGGGGCAGTTGCGGTTGGCCATGCAGGTCTGGATGTAGGCGTTGACCCCGGCGACGTACTCCTGCACGTCGGCGTAGAGCTGCTCGCCGCGCGCCCCGCCCTTGCCGCGCAGCGCGTTCACCTGGGCCTGCAGGTCCGCCTCCGTGTACGGGGAGGTACGCCACACGCTCTGCTCCAGCGCCCGGTTGCCGGGTGCGCCACCGGCGAACGGGGTCAGCGTGCCCCGTCCGACGTGCCGCAGCAGGTCCATCGTGAAGAGTCGGTCCTCGGCTCCGGCGTAGCCGGCGCCGTACATGGTGCCGCCCCGGGTGGTGCCGGTGATGTGCGGGACGCCGTTGGTGCGGTCGCGCACGATGCGGACGTCGGAGCGCGGGGAGTAGTCGCGTTCGACCTGGCTGGGGGCGACGCCGAAGGAGGCGTCCCGGAAGAACGTGCTGACCTGGTCCTCGCGCAGCCCGGCGTAGCCGTAAACCAGGTTGGCGTACGTGTCGAGCTGGTCGGCGGAGTGCCGGGGCAGAGTGCCGAACGCCTGGTTGCCCAGGACCTCGACGAGGGTGGCGTTGCCGTTCTGGCCGGGCGGCAGGATCTCGGAGCACTCGCCGAGGCAGTAGTCGTTGCCGGCGAAGGCGCTGGCGACGTTCACGGCGAGGGTGCCGGCGTCGGGGACGGGGGTGGCGGTGGCGGGGGACGACACGCCGACGAGCGCGGTGGCGACAGCGAGGGCGGCGGTCGCACCGGCGAGCAGCCGGCGGGTGGCGGTGTGACCAGGCATGGCGATCCTCTGTGGACGGGGGACCATCGGGCGGGATCATTACGTGAAGAACATTCGGTTACTGGATGGTAGGCGTCGGCACCCGAGATTGGAAGGCGTCAATCGCGACTCCCCGGTACGCCGGACCCACGCGGACGCAGAAGAGGCCAAGTGGGGATGATCAGGGCTGTCGGGGGTGGCGACTAGTCTCGGAGTGTGGCTGATCCGTCGACCTACCGTCCCGCGCCGGGCACCATCCCCGAGGCGCCGGGGGTCTACCGCTTCTACGACGGCACCGGCCGGGTGATCTACGTCGGCAAGGCGCGGAACCTGCGCAGCCGACTCAACTCCTACTTCGGCGACCTGTGGGGCCTGCACCAGCGCACCCAGCAGATGGTCACCACCGCCGAGTCGGTGGACTGGGTCACCGTCGGCACCGAGGTCGAGGCGCTCCAGCTCGAATACCTCTGGATCAAGCAGTACGACCCGAGGTTCAACGTCCGCTACCGCGACGACAAGTCGTACCCGTACCTGGCGGTCACCCTCGACGAGGAGTACCCACGGCTGCAGGTGATGCGGGGCAGCAAGCGCAAGGGCGTGCGCTACTTCGGGCCGTACTCGCACGCCTGGGCGATCCGCGAGACGCTCGACCTGCTGCTACGGGTCTTCCCGGCGCGGACCTGCTCCGCCGGGGTGTTCAAACGGGCCGGGCAGGTCGGCCGGCCCTGCCTGCTCGGCTACATCGGCAAGTGCTCGGCACCCTGCGTCGGCAGCGTCACCGCCGAGCGGCACCGCGAGATCGTCGACGACTTCTGCGACTTCATGGCCGGACGCACCGACTCCATGGTGCGCAAGCTGGAACGCGAGATGACCGAGGCCAGCGAGGCGCTGGAGTTCGAGCGGGCGGCCCGGCTGCGCGACGACGTCGCCGCGTTGCGCCGGGCGATGGAGAAGCAGACCGTGGTGCTCGGCGACGGCACCGACGCCGACGTGGTCGCGTTCGCCGACGACCCGCTGGAAGCCGCGGTACAGGTCTTCCATGTACGCGGCGGCCGGGTACGCGGTCAGCGTGGCTGGGTGGTGGAGAAGACCGAGGACCTCAGCACCGGCGACCTGGTGCACCACTTCTGCACCCAGGTCTACGGCGGCGAGCAGGGCGAGACCGACGTCCCGCGCGAGCTGTTGGTGCCGGAGCTGCCCGCCGACGCCGAGGCCCTCGCCGACTGGCTCTCCCAGCACCGGGGCAGCCGGGTGACGCTGCGGGTGCCGCAGCGCGGCGACAAGCGCACCCTGATGGAGACGGTCGGGCGCAACGCGAAGGACGCGCTGGCCCGACACAAGCTCAAGCGGGCCGGCGACCTCACCACGCGCGGCAAGGCGCTCGACGAGATCAGCGACGCGCTCGACATGCGTACCGCGCCGTTGCGCATCGAGTGCTTCGACATCTCGCAGATCCAGGGCACCGACGTGGTGGCCAGCATGGTCGTCTTCGAGGACGGCCTGCCCCGCAAGAGCGAGTACCGCCGGTTCATCATCCGGGGTGCCACCGACGACCTCTCCGCGATGTCCGAGGTGCTGCGCCGCCGCTTCGCCCGCTACCTCGACGCCCGCGCCGAGACCGGCGAGGCGGGCGTGGAGTCCGCCAGCGACCTGGCTGCTGCTGCCGACCTGGCTGCCCCCGCTGCCCCGGCCGCTGCCGACCTTCCCGCCTCCGCTGAGGCGACGCGCGACGGTGCGAACATGGGCGAGGACGAGCCGAAGGTGGGTGTGCTGGTCGACCCGACCACCGGACGGCCGCGCAAGTTCGCGTACCCGCCGCAGTTGGTCGTGGTCGACGGCGGCGCACCGCAGGTGGCCGCCGCCGCCCAGACACTCGCCGAGTTGGGCATCGACGACGTGGCGCTGTGCGGCCTGGCCAAGCGACTGGAGGAGGTCTGGCTGCCCGACGACGACTTCCCGGTCATCCTGCCGCGCACCTCGGAGGGGCTCTACCTGCTCCAACGGGTACGCGACGAGGCCCACCGCTTCGCCATCACCTTCCACCGGCAGCGCCGCTCGAAGCGGATGACCACCTCCGCGCTGGACAGCGTCCCCGGCCTCGGCGAGATACGCCGCAAGGCGCTGCTGCGCCACTTCGGCTCCCTCAAGCGCCTCTCGGCCGCCACGGTGGACGAGATCACCGAGGTCCCCGGCATCGGCCGGCGCACCGCCGAGGCGATCCTCACCGCCCTCGGCGCCACCGACAGTCCGGCAGCCACCGACTGATCCGCACGGTCAGCTCCGACTCGACCGCCTCATCGACCCACGCGGCAGCCTCAATGGGCTTCGTCGCCACCTCGTCGGCTTCCGTGCGGTCTCGGTCGTGGTCAGGTTCCGCCCGACCTGGTCGAGCACCAGGCTGGTCGGCGTGAGCGCGACCTTGTCGGCGGGGTCGATGCGCGTCGCGCGGGGGGCTGCCAGGTCAGGTGACGCGACTATCGAGCTGACTGCACCGACGGATCGCCTTTCCCGAGAGCGCAAACGGTTCAGCTCGAAAGGCGCTGACCTGGAAGGTGACTGCATCGACTGACAACCCTTCCGAGAGCACGGCCGGTTCCGCTCGAAGGCGTTGACCTGGTTGGGGGAGGGACACCGCCCGCCGGACACGCCGACATCGCCGCTTCGGCCGAGCGCCGAGTGGCACAGCCGCCGAGCAGCGCCCGGCCGAGCAGCGGGTCAGGCCGGGTCGGCGAGCACCCCGAGGATCTGCTCGCCGTACTTGGCCAGCTTGTTCTCGCCGACACCGCTGATCCGCGACAACTCGGCCAGCGACGACGGAGCATCGGCGGCGATCTGCCGCAACGTGGCGTCGTGGAAGATGACGTAGGCGGGTACGCCCTGCTCCTTGGCACTGGCCGCGCGCCAGGCGCGCAGGCGCTCGAACGTACCGGCTGCTTCGGCCGGCAGTTCCGCGACCACGGTGGCCGCGCCCCGGGGCTTGGCCACCTTCGCCGGGCGGGCCGGCTCCCGGCGCATCATCACGGTGCGCCGCCGGCCGAGCACCTCGGCGCTGGCGTCGGTGAGCGCCAGGGTGCCGTAGTCGCCCTCGACGGCGAGCAGGCCCTCGGCGAGCAACTGGCGCACCACGCCCCGCCACTCCGCCTCGCTGAGGTCGTCGCCGATGCCGAAGACGGTGAGCGAGTCGTGCCGGTGCTGGACGATCTTGTCGGTGCTCTTACCCAGCAGGATGTCGATGCAGTGCCCGGCGCCGAACCGCTGGTTGCGTTCCCGGTCCAGCCGGAACACCGTGGAGAGCAGCTTCTGCGCGGCGACCGTGCCGTCCCAGGACTCCGGCGGGGCCAGGCAGGTGTCGCAGTTGCCGCAGTCACCGTCCAGGCGCTGCCCGAAGTAGTCGAGCAACTGCACCCGTCGGCAGCGGACCGTTTCGCAGAGCGCCAGCATCGCGTCGAGGTGCGCGGCGAGGTTGCGTCGGTGGGCCAGGTCGCCCTCGGAGGTGTCGATCATCTTGCGTTGCTGGACGACGTCCTGGAGCCCGTACGCCAACCAGGCGGTCGACGGTAGCCCGTCCCGGCCGGCACGACCGGTCTCCTGGTAGTAACCCTCGACCGACTTGGGCAGGTCGAGGTGGGCGACGAAGCGGACGTCCGGCTTGTCGATGCCCATGCCGAAGGCGATCGTCGCCACCATCACCACGCCGTCGGCGCGCAGGAACCGCTGCTGGTTGGCGGCGCGGGTCGCCGCGTCCAGACCAGCGTGGTACGGCAGCGCGTCGATACCGTTGGCGGTGAGGAACTCGGCCGTCTTCTCCACCGAGGCGCGCGACAGGCAGTAGACGATGCCGGCCTCGCCCGGGTGCTCGTCGCGCAGCAGGGCGAGCAGTTGCTTGCGCGCCTCCCGCTTCGGCACGATCCGGTACTGGATGTTCGGCCGGTCGAAGCTGGCCACGAAGTGCCGCGCCTCGGTCAGGTTGAGTCGGGTGGCGATCTCCGTACGGGTGGCGCTGGTCGCGGTGGCGGTCAGCGCGATCCGGGGTACGCCCGGCCAGCGCTCGTGCAGCATCGACAGGTTGAGGTAGTCCGGCCGGAAGTCATGGCCCCACTGCGACACGCAGTGCGCCTCGTCGATGGCGAAGAGACTGATCCGCCCCCGGTCCAGCAGGCTCAGCGTGGCACGACTGGCCAGCGCCTCCGGGGCGAGATAGAGCAGGTCGATCTCCCCGGCGACGAATTCCGCCTCGACCAGCCGACGGGTGTCCAGATCCAGCGTGGAGTTCAGGAAACCGGCGCGTACCCCGACGGCGGTCAACGCGTCGACCTGGTCCTGCATCAACGCGATCAACGGCGAGATCACCACCGCGACACCGTCACGGACCAGCGCCGGGATCTGGTAGCACAGCGACTTGCCGCCACCGGTCGGCATCAGCACCAACGCGTCACCACCGGCCGCCACGTGCTCGATGACCTCCTGCTGGAAGCCACGGAACGCGTCGTACCCGAAGACCCGCCGCAGCACGTCGAGCGCCGCTGTCACCTTCTCGGCGACAGGCGCATCGGAGGTGGCCAGGTCGGTGACGCTCACGTCGGCGGGAGAGACCATCCGAGGATTCTACGAGCCACACCGGTCGGCGTTCGTGACCACGCGGCGCGACTGATCGGGCGGCACTCGGATCGTGGCAGCGCAGCTGCTCTCGCCCCGGCGTGTCGGCTAGCTGCGGTGCCACGTTGAAGCTGGTTCGCTGGTCTGACCACCGCAGGGCGGGGCGGACGGGGCTCGGGGTTCAGTAGGTCGGTGGGACCGGGATGCGCTTGGCCCAGCGCACCTCGCCGTCGGCGTCGACGTAGCAGAAGGCCACCACCAGGTGGGTCGGGTCCTCCAGCGGCGAGGCATCGGGATCGAGACGGAACACCGCGATCAGGCTGCCGTCGCCGGTCGCGCGGGTGCCGATCGCGCCGACGTGCGGTGCGCTTCCCTGCGTACCGTCCGGCTCCTCGCGGGCGGCGGTGTCGGCCAGCCAGTCGTACCGGGCGGCCAGCACCTCGTACGCGTCGGACCAGTTGAATCCGGCGTCGCCGGCGGCGTCGGAGCCGCCCTCGGGGCGCAGCACCCGAGGCGGTGATTGCCGGTCGTCGAGCAGCATGACCTGGTAGGAGCCCTTGCGTGGCGGCCCGGACCAGCGCAGTCGCAGCACCACCGACTGCCGGTCGGGGTCGCCGCGGACGCGGTCGGTCGCGTGTGGCCAGCCGAGCGCGGCAGCGGTGCGCCCCACCCGGTCCGGCTCCGGCAGACGGGCCTCGACGGTCACCGCGACCTGGTCGCCGCCGTGTGCCCACTCACGTTCGCGTTCGACGAAACGATCCACCGTGGCCAGCACCGCGATCGTGACCGAGACAAGGGCCACCACCCAGCGCAGCCGCGCCCCGTGCCTCCCCATTTCCGGAGGATAGCGGCCTCGGGCGTCACGTGCCGTCAGTCAGCCGACACGAGCCGTGTTAGGAAGGGGCCCTTTCTAACGCCTGGTGTATAGCAGGGGACCCCTCCTTACACTCCCAGGCCGGCTGGTGGACGGTGCGGCGGTGCGCTCCGTCGGGTCGGGAGCGGCGAGCTAGAGTCGGCGCTTGACCATGCCCGGTCGGCTCCGACCGCGGCGCCACGGCTTGGGGGTTGATGGGTGGGCGAGGCGCACACGACCGGTCACCACGGCGGCGTATCCGGTGAGTCCGGGATGGTGGCCGGCGAGACGGACACCACCCTGGTCGTGGTCACCGGCCTCTCCGGTGGCGGGCGCAGCACCGTGGCCCGGGCTCTGGAGAACGTCGGCTTCTACGTGGTGGACAACCTGCCGCAGGCGCTGTTGCTGGACATGGCCGAGCTGGCGGTGAAGGCCGGTGGGGCCGCCCGGCGTACCGCGATGGTGCTGGACGTGCGCTCGCGTGCCTTCTCCACCGACCTGGCCGAGGCGATCCGGGAGCTGAAGGAGCGTGGCTACGCCCCCCGGGTGGTCTTCGTCGACGCCGACGACGAGGTGCTGATCCGGCGCTTCGAGAGCGTGCGGCGCTCGCATCCGTTGCAGGGCGACGGACGGCTCGCCGACGGCATCGCCGTCGAGCGGGGACTGCTGGAGGAGGCCCGCGACCAGGCCGACGTGATCATCGACACCAGCCACCTCAACGTCAACCAGCTCCGCCGACGCGTCGAGGAGCTGTTCGGCGCGGAGGACGCGCGGCGGCTGCGACTGACCGTGATCTCCTTCGGCTTCAAGTACGGCCTGCCGCCGGACGCCGACTTCGTGATGGACGCCCGGTTCCTGCCCAACCCGTTCTGGGTGCCCGAACTGCGTGAGCACACCGGTCGGGAGGAAGCGGTCAGCGCGTACGTGCTGAGCCAGGCCGGCGCCGACGCGTTCGTCGACGGGTACGCGGACCTGGTCGGCGCCACCACCTCGGGGTTCGAGCGGGAGGGCAAGCGGTACCTGACCGTGGCGGTCGGCTGCACCGGCGGCAAGCACCGCAGTGTGGCGATCGCCGAGGAACTGGCGGCCCGGCTGCGTCGTGCCGGGCTTGCCGCCAACGCACAGCACCGGGATCTGGGGCGGGAATGACGGTCCGGGTGGTGGCCTTCGGGGGCGGGCACGGCCTGTCCGTGTCGTTACGGGCGTTACGTCGCTGCGCCCCCGGACTCGATCTCGACATCACGGCGGTGGTGACCGTCGGCGACGACGGCGGCTCCAGTGGGCGGCTGCGCGCCGAGCGGGGCGGGCTGCCCCCCGGTGACCTCCGGCAGGCGCTGGTCGCGCTGGCCGGCGACCATCCGGCGACCCGGCGCAGCGCCGGCCTGTTCCAGCACCGGTTCGGCCCGGCGACGCGCGGCCTGCCCGGTAAGGGCGACGGGCTGGGTGGGCACGCGGTGGGCAACCTGGTGATCGCCGGGTTGATGGAGCAGCTCGGCGACCCGGTGGCGGCCCTGGAGCACGCCGGGGCGATGCTCGGCACGGTCGGGCGGGTGCTGCCGATGTCCTGCGAGCCGGTCGACATCGAGGCCCGGGTACGCGCCGCGGACCCCGGCCGCCCGGACGAGGTGTGCACGGTACGCGGTCAGCACCAGGTGGCGATCACCACCGGCCGGGTCGAGTCGGTGCGACTGACCCCGCAGGCGCCGGCGGCGTGCCCGCAGGCGGTCGCCGCGATCGGTGCCGCCGACTGGCTGATCTTCGGTCCGGGAAGCTGGTACACGAGCGTCCTGCCGCACCTGCTGGTGCCGCAGTTGGCCGCGGCGATCCTGGCCAGCCCGGCCCGCCGCCTGGTCACCCTCAACCTGGCCGCCGAGAAGGAGACCCTCGGCCTCTCCGTCGCCGATCACCTGGCGGCGCTGCGTTGGTATCTGCCGGAGTTGACGGTCGACGTGGTGCTCGCCGACGCCAAGGCGGTCGGTGCCCCCGAACCGGTCGACCGTGCGGCAGAATCCCTGGGAGCCCGACTGGTCCTCGCTCCCGTCGCGGTCGATGACGGCACTCCCCGACATGATCCGGCCGCCCTGGGCGCCGCACTGGTGCCCGTACTGGGCGCCGATCGTTAGACACGTACGTAATCTCCGGCGACACGCCGGAACGGGTCCGTGAGGGGACGCACAATGGCGATGACGGCTGCGGTCAAGGACGAGCTGAGTCGGGTCGACGTGCCCAAGCCCTGCTGCCGGCGGGCGGAGATGGCCGCGCTGCTGCGGTTCGCCGGTGGGCTGCACATCGTCTCCGGGCGGGTGGTGGTGGAGGCCGAACTCGACACCGGCGCGGTGGCCCGTCGGTTGCGGCGGGAGATCGCCGAGGTCTACGGCTACTCGAGCGAGATCCACGTACTGGCCTCCGGTGGGCTGCGCAAGGGCAGCCACTTCATCGTCCGGGTGGTCAAGGATGGCGAGGCCCTGGCCCGGCAGACCGGCCTGCTGGACGTGCGGGGCCGGCCGGTACGGGGGCTGCCGCCGCACGTGGTGGCCGCCAACGTCTGCTGCGCGGTGTCCGCGTGGCGGGGGGCGTTCATGGCGCACGGCTCGCTGACCGAGCCGGGCCGTTCCAGTGCGTTGGAGATCACCTGCCCGGGCCCGGAGTCGGCGCTGGCGCTGGTCGGTGCCGCCCGCCGGATCGGCATCACCGCCAAGCAGCGGGAGGTGCGCGGCGTCGACCGGGTGGTGGTCAAGGACGGTGACGCGATCGCCGCGCTGCTGACCCGGGTCGGTGCCCATTCCAGCGTGCTGGCCTGGGAGGAGCGTCGGGTCCGCCGCGAGGTGCGGGCCACGGCGAACCGGCTGGCCAACTTCGACGACGCCAACCTGCGGCGTTCGGCGCGGGCGGCGGTGGCCGCCGCCGCCCGGGTGACCCGGGCCCTGGAGATCCTCGCCGACGACGCGCCCGAGCACCTGACCTCGGCCGGCCGGCTGCGGCTGGAGCACCGGCAGGCGTCGCTGGAGGAGTTGGGCGCGCTGGCCGATCCGCCGTTGACCAAGGACGCCATCGCCGGGCGGATCCGCCGGCTGCTGGCGCTGGCCGACAAGCGGGCCCGCGACCTGGGCATCCCGGATACCGAAGCGGCCGTCACGCCCGACATGCTCGTGGTCTGATAGGACGGTGGGTCGTCCCGGCGCGGGCGGGCCGGCGAGGCACGCCCTCGTCGCCGCGCGTCGTCGAGGCGGTGCGGCGTCCGGCGGCGCGGGTGAGGGAAACCACCCGGCGCGGCGCGGCTCGCCGCGCTCGGATATGGTCGCTGCGTACGGCAAGGGGGCCGGCACCGGCGCTCCCCGCCGTACCCACCGCCTCGGGGCGGTCAGGTCCCTCGGACCGCGGCGGGGTGGCCGAGATGAACCGTCAACGGCCGGCTCCAACGGTCGGCGCACACCACTTCGCCGGCCGAGGGTCTCCACGCCGGCGAACCAGAACGCGAGGAGATGGGACCTGTGACCATCCGGGTTGGCATCAACGGCTTCGGCCGTATCGGCCGTAACTTCTTCCGGGCAGTGCTGGCGTCCGGCGCTGACGTCGAGGTCGTGGCCGTCAACGACCTGACCGACAACGCGACGCTCGCTCACCTGCTCAAGTACGACAGCATTCTGGGTCGCCTCCCGCACGAGGTCAAGGCCACCGCCGACGAGATCACCGTCGGTGGCAAGACCATCAAGGCGTACGCCGAGCGTGACCCGGCCGCGCTGCCGTGGGGCGACCTGAACGTCGACGTCGTCATCGAGTCGACCGGGTTCTTCACCGACGCCACCAAGGCGAAGGCGCACGTCGACGGTGGGGCCAAGAAGGTCATCATCTCGGCACCGGCCAAGAACGAAGACGTCACCGTGGTGATGGGTGTCAACCAGGACCAGTACGACCCGGCCAAGCACACCATCATCTCGAACGCCTCCTGCACCACCAACTGCCTCGCGCCGATGGCGAAGGTGCTGCACGACACGTTCGGCATCGAGCAGGGTCTGATGACCACGATCCACGCGTACACCCAGGACCAGAACCTGCAGGACGCGCCGCACTCGGACCTGCGTCGGGCCCGGGCCGCCGCGCTGAACATCGTGCCGACCTCGACCGGTGCCGCGAAGGCGATCGGCCTGGTGCTGCCGGAGCTCAAGGGCAAGCTGGACGGGTACGCGCTGCGGGTGCCGATCCCCACCGGCTCGGCCACCGACCTCACCGTGACCGTCGGTCGGGAGACCACGGTGGACGAGGTCAACGCCGCGCTGAAGGCCGCCGCCGACGGTCCGCTCAAGGGCATCCTGGTCTACAACGAGGACCCGATCGTGTCGGCCGACATCGTCACCGACCCGGCGTCCTGCATCTTCGACGCGCCGCTGACCAAGGTGATCGGCAACCAGGTCAAGGTCGTCGGCTGGTACGACAACGAGTGGGGCTACTCGAACCGTCTGGTCGACCTGGTCAAGCTGGTGGGTAAGTCCCTGTGAGTGCGACCATCCGCAACCTCGACGACCTGCTCGCCGAGGGGGTGTCGGGTCGGCGCGTGCTGGTGCGCGCCGACCTGAACGTCCCGCTCGACAAGCAGACCGGGGCCATCACGGACGACGGTCGCATCCGCGCGGTGCTGCCGACGCTGGGCGCGCTGGTCTCGGCCGGCGCGAAGGTGGTCGTCTGCTCCCACCTCGGTCGCCCGAAGGGCGCGCCGGACCCGCAGTTCAGCCTCACCCCGGTCGCCGGCCGACTCGGTGAGCTGCTCGGCGCGCCGGTGCACTTCGCCACCGACACGGTCGGCGAGTCGGCCCAGGCCACCGTGGCGGCGCTCGCCGACGGCGAGGTCGCGCTGCTGGAGAACCTGCGCTTCAACAAGGGCGAGACCAGCAAGGACGACGCCGAGCGCGGTGCCTTCGCCGACCAGCTCGCCGCCCTCGGCGACGCGTACGTCGACGACGCGTTCGGTGCGGTGCACCGCAAGCACGCCAGCGTGTACGACGTACCGGCGCGGCTGCCGCACGTCGCGGGTCGCCTGGTGCTGCGCGAGGTGGAGGTGCTCTCCACGCTCACCGAGTCGCCGGAGCGGCCGTACGTGGTGGTGCTGGGCGGTTCCAAGGTCTCCGACAAGCTCGCCGTGATCGAGGCGCTGCTGCCGACCGTGGACCGGCTGCTCATCGGTGGCGGCATGTGCTTCACGTTCCTCAAGGCGCAGGGCCACGAGGTGGGTACCTCGCTGCTCGAGAAGGACATGGTCGAGACCTGCCGCAACCTGCTGGAGCGCGGCGCGGGCAAGATCATGCTCCCGGTCGACGTGGTGGCCGCGGACGCCTTCGCCCCGGACGCCGCGCACGACGTGGTGCCGGCCGACGGCATCCCCAGCCACCGGGTCGGGCTCGACATCGGTCCGGAGACCGTGGCCGGCTTCGCCGCCGCGCTGCGGACCGGCACCCGGACGATCTTCTGGAACGGCCCGATGGGCGTGTTCGAGATGGCCGCGTTCGCGGGCGGCACCCGGGGGGTCGCCGAGGCGATCGCCGAGTCCGAGGCGTTCAGCGTGGTCGGTGGCGGCGACTCGGCGGCGGCGGTGCGGTCGCTCGGCCTGGACGAGAAGTCCTTCGGCCACATCTCCACCGGCGGCGGCGCCTCCCTGGAGTACCTGGAGGGCAAGACCCTCCCCGGCATCGCGGCCCTGGAGAACTGACTGATGGCAAGTGCTCCCCGCCGGCCGCTGATGGCCGGCAACTGGAAGATGAACCTCAACCACCTCGAGGCGAACCTGCTGGTGCAGAAGCTGGCGGCCAGCCTCACCGAGAAGCAGCTGACCGACGTGGAGACGGTGGTCCTGCCGCCCTTCACCGACCTGCGCACGGTGCAGACCGTGGTGGAGGGCGACAAGCTGCTCATCGGCTACGGCGGTCAGGACCTCTCGGCGCACGCCTCCGGCGCGTACACCGGTGAGATCGCCGGGTCGATGCTGGCGAAGCTGGGCTGCACCTACGTGGTGATCGGGCACTCCGAGCGGCGTGCCTACCACGACGAGGACGACGCGCTGGTCAACGCCAAGGTGCAGGCCGCGCTGGCCAACGGGCTCACCCCGATCCTCTGCGTGGGGGAGGGGCTGGACGTCCGCGAGCAGGGCGGGCACGTGGCGCACTGCGCCGACCAGCTCGACGCGGCCCTCAAGGGGCTCACCGCCGAGCAGGTCACCAAGGTCGTGGTCGCGTACGAGCCGGTCTGGGCGATCGGCACCGGCAAGACGGCGACCCCGGACGATGCCCAGGAGGTGTGCGGCGCGGTGCGGTCCCGGCTCGCCAAGACCTTCGACCAGGCCACCGCGGACCAGGTCAGGGTGCTCTACGGCGGTTCGGTGAAGTCGTCGAACGTGGCCGCGATCATGGCGCAGCCGGACGTGGACGGTGCCCTGGTGGGCGGCGCCAGCCTGGACGCCGAGGAGTTCGCGAAGATCTGCCGGTTCCCGGAGCACATCACCGGCTGATCGCTCGCTATCCTTGACTCCGCCCGTCCGCCGGTCGGTGCCGCCGTGCCCGACCTGTCCGGGCGAGGATCGTAACGAGAGGACTGACCCCCGCCATGCCGATCTGGTTCGCCTACACGTTGATCGTGTTGCTGGTCATCACGAGCGTTCTGCTCGTCCTGCTGATTCTGCTGCACCGGGGCAAGGGCGGTGGGATGTCCAGCATGTTCGGCGGTGGGGTCAGTTCCAGCCTGGCCGGGTCGTCGGTCGCCGAGAAGAACCTCGACCGCTACACCGTCCTGGTGGGCATCGTGTGGTTCGCCTGCATCGTCGGGCTCGGGCTCTGGCTCCGGCTCGAAGTCGGCACGGGGGTCTGAGCCGCCTCTCCAGTCGTACAATCTGCGCGCGGTCCGTCACTCGACGGGCCGCGCGCAGTCCGTTTCACCCGCTGCACCGCGTCGCCCGCCGTCCACCCCTCGACGGCGGTCCCCTCCGACGACAGGAGCGAGCGCCGTGTCGAACGGCCAATTCATCCGGGGCGCCCGGGTCGGGTCCGCGCCCCCACGCCATCCCGAACGCCATCAGCCGGTCCCGTGCCGGTCGGTGAGCTACTGGTGCCGTAACGGGCACCGCACCGACATCCGGCTGGCGGCCGAGGTGCAGGCCCCGCCCACCTGGGACTGCCCGCGTTGCGGTTTGCCGGCCGGTCCGGACGCCCACGATCCGCCCGGCCGGGTGCGGGCCGAGCCCTACAAGAGCCACCTGGCGTACGTGAAGGAGCGGCGTACCGAGGCCGAGGGGGAGGCGATCCTCGCCGAGGCCCTCGCGGCCCTGCGTCGCCGACGCGGCTCCCGCTGAATCCCGCTGCCTGCCGCAGGCACAGGGCTCGCGCTGGAAGTGTTAGGAAGGGTCCCCTGCTATGCACCAGGCGTTAGCAGGGGACCCTTCCTTACATCGGGTCAGCGCAGGCTGCGGAAGCGGGCGGGGAGGTCGGCGGCAGCGGCGCGGTCCAGCAGCCAGAGAGTGCGGCTGGTGCCCTGGACGCCGGCCGCCGGCACCTGCACCGGCCCGGCGCCGGCCAGCGCCATACCGACCGCCTGGGCCTTGTCGGAGCCACCGGCCACCAACCAGACCTCCTCGGCGGTGTTGATGGTCGGCAGGGTCAGGGTGATCCGCACCGGCGGCGGCTTGGGGCTGCCCCGCACCGCACTGACCGGACGACTCTCGTAGTGCACCGGGTGCTCGGGGAAGACCGAGGCGACGTGCCCGTCCTCGCCCACACCGAGCATCAGCACGTCGAAGTGGGGCAGGACGGCGGTGCCGGGCCGGGCGGCCCGGGCCAACTCGGCCGCGTAGCGGGCGGCGGCCTCCTCCGGGTCGGCGCCCGCGTCCGACGGCGGCATCGGGTGGATCCGGTCCGGGTCGACCGGCAGCGCGTCGAGCAGCGCGGCGCGGGCCTGCGTCTCGTTGCGGTCCGGATCGCCGGCCGGCAGGAACCGTTCGTCGCCCCACCAGAAGTCCACCCGGGACCAGTCCACCGCGTCCTTGGCCGGCAGGGCGCCGACCGCGCGGTAGACCGCCGCCGCGATCCGTCCGCCGGTGAGCACCACCGCCGCCTGGCCCCGTTCGGCCTGGGCGTCGAGCAGCTTCACCACCAACCGCGCCGCGACCGCCTGCGCCAGCAGATCCGCGTCCGCGTGTACGGCGACACTCGCCTCAGTCATGCTGTCCTTCCGCGACCGCGCGGCGGTCGGTGTCGTGGGATTCCCGGGCCGGACGGTCAGGAACCGGTGCTGGTGGAGCTGTGCGCCGTGACGCCCGCCTCGGCGCGCTGCGCGGTGCTCGGATCCTTCCAGACGTGCACCCGCTGGCCGGAGCGCCGGTCCAGGTTGGTCAACCCGGCGAAGGCGCCGAGCGTCTCGGCGTACACCTGGTCGGGGCCGAGCCGGCGCAACTCCTCGGCCAACTCGTCGCCGAGCGGCCGACGCACCAGCGGCAGCACCCGGTCCTCCTGGCCGGTCCGCCGGAAGACGGCCATGCTGTCGTCCCGGGTCAGCGTCAACTCGTCGCCGTTGGCGCAGCGCAGTTGCACCTCGCGCATCCGGGGGAACTCCTTGGTCCGCTCCCAGCGGGGCTTGATGCCCAGCCGACTGCGTAGCCAGCCACGCATCAGCGCGGCCGTCGGGTCGGTCGGCGGTGCGACCACCGCCGCCTCGGTGAGCTGCGCCTCGGTGGTGTCGAAGGCCCCGGCGACCAGGGTGCGCCACGGGGTGATCCGGGTCCAGGCGAGGTCGGTGTCGCCGGGGGCGTAGTCGCGGGCCCGCAGCCGCAGCGCCTCGATCGGGTCGGGGGCCTGGGCGGAGTCGGTGATCCGCCGGTCGGCGACCACGCCGAGGAAGTCGGTGGCGATCTCGTCCGGCGGCTCCCCGTGCCACCAGGTGACCACCGGTACGTCCGGCACCAGCAGCGGCATCACGACCGACTCGGCGTGCAACGCCAGCCGGCCGTACATCCGCATCACCACGGCCTCGCACGGGCCCAGTCGACCGCCGACGACGATCTCGGCGTCGAGGCGGTTGCGGTCACGGTCGACGTCGGAGCGGACCACCACCAGCAGCCGGCACGGGTGCGCGGCGGCGGCGATGGTGGCCGCCGCCTCCGCGTCGCGGACCCGCTTCTCGTCCACCACCACGATCAGGGTCAGGGCCATGCCGCTGGCCACGCCACCGGCACTGCGTCGTTCGGCGGCGAGCGCCTTCACCACCTCGTTGCCGGTGGTGTCCCACAATCCGATCAACGGAGCCTCCTGGTTCGCTCGCGGTGCCCGGTCACGCCCGCCGCCAGGCGCGGCCTTCGCGGGCCAGCATCTCGTCGGCGGCTCGGGGACCCCACTCACCGGACCGGTAGGGCTCGGGCTTGGTGCCCTCCCATGCCTCCACCAGCGGGTCCACCACCGCCCAGCTCTGTTCCACCTCGGCGGCGTCGGGGAACAGCGTGCGGTCGCCGATCAGCACGTCCAGGACCAGACGTTCGTACGCCTCGGGGCTGGACTCGGTGAACGCCTCGCCGTACTGGAAGTCCATCGCGATGTCGCGGACCTCCATCGTGGTCCCCGGCACCTTGGAACCGAACTTGAGCACCACGCCCTCGTCCGGCTGGACCCGGATGACGAGCTGGTTGTTGCCGAGCATCTCCATGTCGGCCGGGTTGAACGGCAGGTGCGGGGCCCGCTTGAACATCACCGCGACCTCGGTGACCCGTCGGGGCAGCCGCTTGCCGGCGCGGATGTAGAACGGCACCTCGGCCCAGCGGCGGTTCTGGATGCCTAGCCGTACCGCGACGTACGTCTCGGTGGTCGAGGTCTGCGGGACCCCGTCCTCCTCCAGGTATCCCTTGGCCCGCTGGCCGCCGACCCAGCCGGGCAGGTACTGCCCGCGTACGGTGCCGTCGGCGACGTCGTGCGGCAGGGTGATCGCCTTGAGTACCTTCAGCTTCTCGGCCCGGATCTCGTCGGCGTCGAAGCTGGTCGGCTCCTCCATCGCGACCAGGGCGAGCAGTTGCAGCAGGTGGTTCTGGAGCACGTCGCGGGCGGTGCCGACGGAGTCGTAGAACCCGGCCCGCGAGCCGATGCCGACGTCCTCGGCCATGGTGATCTGCACCGAGTCGACGTACTGCGAGTTCCACAGTGGCTCGAAGAGGCTGTTCGCGAACCGCAGGGCGAGGATGTTCTGGACCGTCTCCTTGCCCAGGTAGTGGTCGATGCGGAAGACGTCCTGCCGGGTGAACACGTCGTCGACCAGGTCGTTGAGGGCCTTGGCCGAGGGCAGGTCGTGCCCGAACGGCTTCTCCACCACGACCCGCCGCCAACCGCCGCACTTCTCGTTGTCGGCCATGCCGGTGCGGGCGAGTTGCTTGAGCACCACCGGGAAGGCGGCCGGGGGGATGGAGAAGTAGAACGCCGCGTTGCCGTGGATGCCGTGGCTGTCGCGCAGCCCCTCCAGGCAGGAGGCGAGGTTGTCGAACGCGGTGTCGTCGTCGAACGAGCCGCCGACGAACTTGATGTTGTGCTCCAGCCGCGACCAGACCTCCTCCCGCCACGGGGTGCGGGCGTGTGTCTTGGCCGCCTCGCGGGCCAGCGACGCGAAGTCGCCGTCGCGCCAGTCCCGCCGCGCGAAGCCGACGACCACGAAACCGGGTGGCAGCAACCCCCGGTTGGCGAGGTCGTAGACCGCGGGCAGCAACTTCTTCTGGGCCAGGTCACCGGTGACTCCGAAGATCACCAGAGCGCAGGGCTCCGGGATCCGCGGCAGCCGCCGGTCCTGCGGGTCGCGCAGCGGGTTCACGCCGCCTCCTCGCTCCGCTCGTCCACGTCGTCCATCGTCATGCCCGCAGCGACCCGACCGCGTCGATCAACCGGGTCAGGCCCGCCGACCGCTCGGTCAGGTGCAGGTGCAGCAGCGGGCGTCCACGACCGGCCAGGGCGCGCCGGTCGCCGGCGGCCTGGGCCGCCTGTCGTTCCCCGAAGGTGTACGGCTTGCCGGGCACCGGCAGATCAACTGTGACCGTACCGGTTATCTGAAGAAAGCTACCCGCCTGCGGACCGCCCTTGTGGTACTGACCGGTGGAGTGCAGGTAGCGGGGTCCCCAACCGAAGGTGACCGGTCGTCGGGTCAGCGCGGCCAGCAGCGGGCGCAGCCGTGCGGCGGCGGCCTCGGCGTGCGGGTCGAGATAGGCGGTGACCGCCAGGTATCCGTCATCGTCGAGGCCGGCCAGCAGATGGCGCAGGGCGTCGGGCAGGTCGCCCGGGGTGCCGGGCGGTGCGTACACCTCGATCGCGCCGGTGGTGGACGACGGTGTCGGCACCGGCGGCGGGTCGGCCAGGATCGCCTCGGTGTGCCGGGCGGACTCGGCGGCGTCGGGCCGGTCGAACGGGTCGACGCCGAGCACGGTGGCGGCGACGGCGGCGGCGTACTCCCAGGCCAGGAAGTGGGCGCCGAGCGGGCCGTTGACCGCCACGTCGGGCGTGGTGCCACCGGCGGGCACCGCCGGAGCGGCGAGCGCGCCGCCGTAGCTGACGGTGAGGACGTCCGGCCCGGTCAGGCCGGGGTCGTCCGGTGACCCGAGCACCACCGGCAGGATGCCCTGACCCTCCTTGCCGGTGGCACCGGCGAGCAGGTGCTCCACCCAGTCGCCCAGTCCCTCGACGCCGGTACCGTCGCCGACCAGCGCGACCGTGTCGCGCCCGGTCGTCGCGGCGGCGGCCAGCGCGGCGCCGAGCGCCAGGGCGGGATTGTCCTGCGGGCGTGGCAGCGAGCCCGCGAACGCGTCGGCCTGGTCGAGCAGGTCGGCCACCGGTACACCGGCCAGCGCGCAGGGCACCAGCCCGTACGCGCTCAGCGCCGAGGAGCGTCCGGTCACCGGCGGGTCGGCCGGCACGGTGATCGCCTCCCACTCGGCGGCGGCGGTCGCCAGCGGCGAACCCGGCTCGGTTACCACCACGAAGTGCCGACCCGCTTCGGCCTCGCTCAGCCCCGCGTCGAGGAACGCCTGCCGGTAGGCGCGTCGGTGGTCGTCCATCTCCGGCGTGGCCTCGGCGGCGCCGGTCAGCACCACGACGGTGCGTGCCAGCCGGTCGTCCAGGGCGGTCCGGACCCGGCCGGGGTCGGTGGTGTCGAGCACGGTCAGCGGATGACCGGTGGTGCGGGCGACGGCCTGCGCCGCCAGCGGGGTGCCGCCCGTGCCGAGCAGCACCACGTGGTCGAGGTCGGCCAGTTCCGCCGCCAGTTCGGCGAGGCGGGGGAGCAGGTCGTCCCCGCCGCCGGGCCGACCGGCCGCCGCCGGAAGGTCCCACAGGGGTGGGTCCTGGGCGGCCAGCCGGGCCGGCACGTCGGCGTCGAGCAGGGCCTGTCGGGTGGAGGCCGGCGTGCCGTCGTCCACGGCCCGCGCGCCGTGCACGGTCAGACCTCCCGCCGACTCGGCGGGTGCGGCCAACAGGTCACCCACGCCGCCACCCCGGTGGGGCGGCGGCGTGGGAGACGCCTGGTCGCAGGGTCACGCATTGCCTCCGGCGCGCACGGCGGCGTCGGCGTTCTCGCTGGCGGCGTCGCTCGGGTGGCCGCTGCCCTGTCCGGCGGCGGCGAGCGACTTGCGGACGCCGTCGAGCAGTTCGCCCCAGCTCGCCTCGAACTTCTCGACGCCCTCGCGCTCCAGCGTGTCGATCACGTCGGCCAGGTCCACCCCGACCGCACCGAGGTCGGCGAAGACCTGCCGAGCGTCGTCGTACGCGCCGGTGACGGTGTCCGGACGGGTCTGGCCGTGCTCGGCGTACGCGTGGATGACCGACTCCGGCATGGTGTTGACCGTGCCCGGCGCGATCAGCTCCTCGACGTAGATGACGTCCCGGTAGTCCGGGTTCTTCGTCGAGGTGGAGGCCCACAGCGGGCGCTGCGGGTGCGCCCCGGCGGCGGCCAGCGCCTGCCACCGGTCGCCGGAGAAGACCTCGGCGTACCGCTCGTAGGCCAGTCGGGCGTTGGCCACGGCCGCCTTGCCGCGCAGGGCCTTGGCCTGCTCCGAGCCGATCTTCTCCAGTCGCTTGTCCACCTCGCTGTCGACCCGGGAGACGAAGAACGAGGCCACCGACGTGATCGTGGACAGGTCGTGCCCGTTCGCCTCGGCCTGCTCCAGGCCGGCGAGGAACGCCTCCATCACCTGCGAGTAGCGGTCCAACCCGAAGATCAGCGTGACGTTGACGCTGATCCCCTCGGCGAGCGCGGCGGTGATCGCCGGCAGGCCGGCCTCGGTCGCCGGGATCTTGATGAACAGGTTGGGCCGGTCGACCAGCCACCACAGCGCCTTGGCCTCGGCGACCGTCTTGGTGCTCTCGTGGGCCAGACGCGGGTCCACCTCGATGGAGACCCGGCCGTCGACGCCACCGCTGGCGTCGTACGACGGCCGCATCACGTCGCAGGCCCACCGCACGTCGTACGTGGTGAGCATGCGGACGGCCTCTTCCACCTCGACGCCCCGGGTGGCCAGGTCACGAAGCTGCCAGTCGTACTCGTCGGCGTCGCTCAACGCCTTCGCGAAGATCGTCGGGTTGGTGGTCACCCCGACGACGTGCTTCTCCCGGCGGAGCTGGTCGAGCCCGCCGGAGCTCAGTCGTACCCGGGAAAGGTCGTCGAGCCACACCGCCACCTGCGCGGCGGAGAGCTCACCCAGCCTGTCGGTCGTCATTCACGCGCCTCCCTCAGTTGCCGGTCGTGAAACCGGTGATGTCACCGACCCGGGTCAGCGCCGCGTGCGCCGCGGCGACGATCCGGTCGGGGGTGAAGCCGAACTGTTCGAAGAGCACGGAGTGCGGTGCGCTCGCGCCGTAGTGCTCCAGGCTGACGCTCTCGCCGCAGTCGCCGACGATGGCGCGCCAGGACATCCCGATGCCCGCCTCCACGCTCACCCGGGCCTTTACCCCGCGCGGCAGCACCGACTCGCGGTACGCCTCGTCCTGCGCGAAGAACCACTCCTGGCAGGGCATCGAGACGACCCGGGTGGGGGTGCCGTCAGCCTCCAGCCGCTCCCGCGCGGTCAGGCAGAGCTGCACCTCGGAACCGGTGCCGACGATGATCACCTGAGGCTTGCCGTTGGACGCCTCGGCCAGCACGTAGCCGCCCTTGGCTACGCCCTCGGCCCCGCCGAGCTGCGAGCGGTCCAGCGTGGGCAGCGCCTGCCGGCTCAGCGCCAGCGCGGTCGGCCGGTCGGTGTGCTCCAGCGCCTGCCGCCACGCCCACGCCGTCTCGTTGGCGTCGGCCGGCCGGACCACGTCCAGGCCGGGGATGGCCCGCAGCGCGGTCAGGTGCTCCACCGGCTGGTGGGTCGGACCGTCCTCGCCGAGACCGATCGAGTCGTGCGTCCAGACGTAGACCACCGGCAGCTTCATCAGCGCGGCCAGTCGGACGGCGGGGCGCATGTAGTCGCTGAACACCAGGAACGTGCCGCCGTACGGGCGGGTGCCGCCGTGCAGGGCGATGCCGTTGAGGATGGCGCCCATGGCGTGCTCGCGGATGCCGAAGTGCAGCGTCCGACCGTACTCGTGACCGGGGAACTCCTTGGTCGCGAACTGGCTGGGCACGAAGGAGGGCTCACCCTTCATCGTGGTGTTGTTGCTCTCCGCCAGGTCGGCGGAGCCGCCCCAGAGCTCGGGCAGCACCGGCGCGAGCGCGGCGAGCACCTTGCCGGAGGCGGCCCGGGTGGCGACGCCCTTGGCGTCGGCGGGGAACTCCGGCAGCGCGTCGGCCCAGCCGTCGGGCAGGATCCGCCCGGCCATCCGGTCGTACAGCGCGCGGCGCTCCGGGTTGGCCTCGGACCAGGTGCCGAAGGCGGTGTTCCACTCCTGCTCGGCGGCGTCGCCGCGGCCGAGCGTCTGGCGGGTGTGGGCGAGCACCTCCTCGGTGACCTCGAACGACGCGGTCGGGTCGAAGCCGAGGATGTCCTTGGTGGCGGCCACCTCGTCGGCGCCCAGCGCCGAGCCGTGGATCTTGCCGGTGTTCTGCTTGTTCGGTGCGGGCCAGCCGATGATGGTGCGCAGCCGCACGAACGACGGGCGACCGGTCTCGGCCTTGGCGGCCAGCAGCGCCTGGTACAGCTCGTCGACGTTCTCGTGGTAGTCGCCCTGGTCGGCGTCGCCGGTCCGCCAGTCGACCGTCAGCACGTGCCAGCCGTACGCCTCGTAGCGGGCCGCGACGTCCTCGCTCAACGCGATCCGGGTGTCGTCCTCGATCGAGATCTCGTTGTCGTCGTAGATCACGCAGAGGTTGCCCAGCTGCTGGTGCCCGGCGAGCGCGCTGGCCTCGTGGGTGATGCCCTCCTCGATGTCACCGTCCGAGGCGATGCACCAGATGTGGTGGTCGAAGACGGACTCGCCCGCCTCGGCCTCCGGGTCGAACAGGCCACGCTCCCGGCGCGCCGCCATCGCCATGCCGACGGCGTTGCCCAGGCCCTGCCCGAGCGGGCCGGTGGTGGTCTCGACGCCCGGGGTGTGCCCGTGCTCGGGGTGACCCGGAGTGAGCGAGCCCCACTGCCGCAGCGACTTGAGGTCCTCCAGGCTCAGCGGGTAGCCGGCGAGGAAGAGCTGGATGTAGAGCGTCAGGCTGGAGTGGCCGGCGGAGAGCACGAAGCGGTCCCGGCCGGGCCAGTTCGGGTCGGCGGGGTTGTGTCGCATCACCCGGTTGAACAGCAGGTACGCCGCGGGGGCGAGGCTCATCGCGGTGCCCGGGTGGCCATTGCCGGATTTCTCCACGGCATCCATGGCCAGGACGCGGACGGTGTCCACGGCACGGCGGTCGAGGTCGGACCAGTCAAGTGCGGGGTGCGCAGGTCGGTTGGCAGCCACGGTGGTTTTGTGCTCCTCGGCGAGATGGGCGGAACCCTCACAGGTGACCCTATCGAGCGCGGCTAAACGTGCGCCCGAGGATCTCAGCATGCTGGTCTGTACGTTTCCGTTCCGCCCGACGGTTCAGTCGTGGGTGTGACGGCCCGCACCGTTACCGGGTCGCCCGGGCAGCCAAAACGACAACGCGTAGTGTGTGGGTCGGTGTGCGGACCCGAGACGGGTCCCCGCCGTCGTGACCTCCCCTGCCGAAGCCGGAAGGTGGCAATCCGTGAGCATGATCACCGAGCGCCCCGTCAGCAACCCTGCCGGGCAGACGCCGGTGCGCGCGACGGAGGAGGTGCCGGTCCGCTCGCGTGACCTGCGGGCGGTGGTGGCGGCGTACGTGACGCTGACCAAGCCGCGGATCGTGGAGTTGCTGCTGGTCACCACGGTGCCGGCGATGATGCTCGCGCACGGCGGGATGCCGTCGCTGTGGCTGGTCGCGGTGGTGCTGGTCGGCGGGTCACTCGCCGCCGGTGCGGCCAGCGTCCTGAACTGCTACATCGACCGGGACATCGACCAGCTGATGCGGCGCACCAAGCGTCGGCCGCTGCCGGCGCACACGGTGACGCCGCGTAACGCACTGGTCTTCGGTCTGGTGCTGGCGGTGGTCTCGGTCGCGCTGATGGCGGTGTTCACCAACCTGCTCGCCGCGGGGCTGACGCTGGCCGCCATCGTCTACTACGACGTGATCTACACGCTCTGGCTGAAGCGGACCACGGCGGCGAACACCTTCTGGGGCGGCGCGTGCGGGGCGGCTCCGGTGCTGATCGGTTGGGCGGCGGTGACCGGGACGCTGTCGCCGATCGCCTGGGCGCTGTTCGCGGTGGTCTTCTTCTGGCAGATGCCGCACTTCTACCCGCTGGCCATGAAGTACAAGGACGACTACGCCCGGGCGGGCATCCCGATGCTGCCGGTGGTGGCGTCGGTGCGGCGGGTCAACACCGAGATCATCCTGTTCGCCTGGCTCACGGTGCTCACCTCGCTGGCCGTCTGGGCGCTGGGCCTGAGCGCGATCTATGGCGTGCCGACGCTGGTGGTGGGCGCGATCTTCCTGGTCGAGGCACACAAGCTGGCCGGCCGGGCCAGCCGGGGCGAGCCGGTCAAGCCGATGCGGCTGTTCCACTGGTCCACCACGTACCTGACCATCGTCTTCGCCGCCGCCGCGCTCGACGCCCTGATCTGACGCAAGGAAGGGCCCCTTCTTAACGCCTGGTGCATAGGAAGGGTCCCTTCCTAACAATCGGGCTAGGCGAACGAATGCGATTTGTCTGCTTTGTCGCACTATCGACACCCGCTGCGGGATCGGTCTCATCCGAGCGCGCCTGATGGGATTGATGGCGTTATGCGGAGCCGATTAGGGTGATTCGCCCGGATAAAAACGGGCAAAGCTCCTGGTCACTGTCTTAAACCAGCAGGTAATCGGTATCACAAAAGCTTCCCGGTTCTCGCCCTTTCGCTTGCATCTCTGCTTAGGCTTCGCGTTATGGCAGATGGTTCCGATACGACGCTGACGGCTGATCAGACCGCCTCCGGCGCGGCCCCGAGCGGGCTGGTCGCGGGTATCAAGTCGTTCGCCGCCGGACACGGCGGGGCGAAGGCGGTCATCGAGTACGTCGGCAAGCGTGGGGCGCGGATCGTCCTGGTGGGTTCGGACGGTGCGTGGGGCGACCAGTTCGCGGAGGACACCGGGGTTGCCCGGGATGCCTGCGCGGCGGCCGGTGTCGCCGTGGAGAATGCCTGGGAGCGGGAGTTGATGGACCAGATGCGGCCCAGCAACGACCTCTGGCGTTCGATGGCCCGCCGCACCATGGCCCGCTAGATAAACTCGCACCACAGATAGATAGAGATAGATTGACTAACCACCACCAGTCGACCCGGGGGAAACCCCGGGTCGCTCTCGTCACCTGCACCGAACTGTCCGACCTGGAGCCGGACGACCGCCTCGTGATCGGCCCGCTCGCCGACCGCGGGATCACCGCCGAGCCGGTCGTCTGGGACGACCCGGCCGTCGACTGGTCCGCCTACGGCCTGTCAATGCTCCGTTCGCCCTGGGACTACTCGTCCCGCCGCGACGAGTTCGTCGCCTGGGCGGCGCGGGTGCCCCGGCTGGCCAACCCGGCCGACGTGGTGCGCTGGAACACCGACAAGCGCTACCTCGACGAGCTGTCCGCCGCCGGTGTGCCGACGGTGCCCACCGCCTGGGTGGTGCCCGGCGAGCAGTGGCGACCACCGGCCGACACCGGCGAGTACGTCGTCAAGCCCTCGGTCAGCGCGGGCAGCCAGGACACCGGGCGCTACGACCTGGCCGACCCGGAGCACCGGGACCTCGCCGTGGCCCACGTGCGCCGACTGGGTGGCGCCGGCCGGGTCGCGATGATCCAGCCGTACCTGAGCGCGGTGGACTCGGCCGGCGAGACCGCGCTGCTCTACTTCGCCGGTCCGGACGGGCCGACGTTCAGCCACGCCATCCGCAAGGGCCCGATGCTCGCCGGGCCCGATTCCGGGGTGGGCGGCCTGTACAAGGCCGAGGAGATCAGCTCGCGCGCCGCCGGTGCCGACGAGCTCGCGGTGGCGCAGCGGACCCTCGCGGCCGTGCCCGGCGGGCCGGAGCGCCTGCTCTACGCCCGGGTGGACCTGATCCCCGGCCCGGACGGGGCGCCGGTGCTGGTGGAGCTGGAGCTGACCGAGCCGTCGCTGTTCCTGGGATACGCCGACGGTGCCGCCGATCGCCTCGCGGACGCGATTCTCGCCCGGATGGGCTGATCGTCCGAGTTGCGGCCGTTGACGTGCCGGCGGAACCGCTCGGGCACCGCTCAGGCGTGTGCGGGCACCGGCTGCTCGGCCGCGACGGCGCTCTCGTCCGGCGTCGGCTGCACCGGGCGACGTTCCCGGATCGACCAGAGCACCGCCAGTGTCGACAGCCAGACCAGGCAGGAACCGAGCATGTGCGCGCCGACCAGCAGCACCGGCAGGTTGGTCAGGTACTGCACGAAGCCGATCACACCCTGGGACAGTTCGACCGCGAGCAGCACCCCGGCGGCGCGCACGGCGCGGGCCGGCGCACCGACCGCGCGCAGCGCCAGCCAGAGGCCGACGGTCAGGCCGATCAGCAGGAAGACCAGGTCGGCGTGCACCTGGGAGATGGTCTGCGGATCGAGGCCGTTGCGGACGGCGTTCGCATCGCCCGCGTGTGGGCCGCTGCCGGTGACCGCCACGCCGACCACGATCACTGCGGCGCTGACCACCACGGTCATCCAGGTCAACGTCCGCAGCGCGGAGGGCACCACCGGCACCTTCGGCCCGTCCGGCTCGCGCACCCGACGCCAGAGGGCGTACGCGACGAGCAGCAGCACCATCGAGACCACGAAGTGGATGCCGACGACCGAGGGGTGCAACTGGGTGCGGACGGTGATCCCGCCGATCACCGCCTGCGCCACGATGCCGAGCACCACTCCCAGGGCCAGCGGCACCGTGCCCCGGCGACGCGGTCGGTGCGCCAGCGCGGCCAGCAGCGTGGCGCCCGCGATCAGCACCAGCGCGAAGGTGAGCAGCCGGTTGCCGAACTCGATCACCCCGTGCACGCCCATCTCGGCCGTGGTGGTGTACGAGTCGTCGGTGCACCGGGGCCAGGTGGGGCAGCCGAGGCCCGAGGCGGTGAGCCGGACCGCCCCGCCGGTGACGACGATCACCGTGTTCGCGACGATGTTGGCGTACGCGAGTCGGCGCAGCAGGGTGGTGGAGACCGAGAACCGGGCGGGTCGCTTCACGAAGCGAATCCTACGCACCGTAGTTGACGCCGATCGGGTGACTCCGCCCGCTCGGTGGTTCGGATCACCGGACCCCGCGTTTGCAGGCGCCCGGCGAATTACGTAACGTGGGCGTTGTGAAAAAGGCGGCAGGGTCTCCCGGGCACCCGCCGGCAGCCGGTTCGGCCGCCGGTGGCCCGGTGTCGCCCGCCACGGCACTGCCGCCCACCTCGGAAGTGGCGCCCGCCGCCGACCTGTCGACCCGGGACCGGGTGACCCAGCTGCTGCTGGAGCGTCGCGCCGCCACCGCCGCCCAGCTCGGCGACGCGCTGGGGCTCAGCCCGGCGGCGATCCGCCGACACCTGGACGCGATGCTCGCCGATGGCGACGTGGTGGCCCGCGAGCAGACCGTACGCGGTCACCGCGGGCGGGGCCGCCCGGCCAAGGTGTTCCTGCTGACCGACGCCGCCCGTAGCCGCTGCGGCACCCACCACTACGACAACATGGCCACCGCGGCGCTGCGGTGGATCGCCCGTACCGGCGGCTCCCGCGCGGTGGAGGACTTCGCCGCCGAGCAGGTGGCCGCGCTGGAGGCCCGCTGTCGGGCCGCCCTGAGCGACGCCGGGGACGATCCGATGGCCCGTGCCGAGGCACTCGCCGCGGCGTTGACCGCCGAGGGATACGCTGCCAGTGCGTCCACGATCGCTTCCGGCGGCCAGCTCTGCCAGCACCACTGCCCGGTGGCACACGTGGCCGCCGAGTTCCCTGCGTTGTGCGAGGCCGAGACCACGGTGATCTCTCGCCTGGTCGGCACCCACGTGCAGCGCCTGGCCACCATCGCGCACGGCGACGGGGTGTGCACCACGCACATTCCGGGTTCGTCGCCTGCCCAGTCCGGTAAGACCGTCACCACTGTGAGGACAGATAGATGACCGAGCAGATCGTCCAGCCCCTGACCCAGGAGGAGCAGCTCGCCGCTCTGGGCAACTACGAGTACGGCTGGGCCGACCCGGACGTCGCCGGGGCGGTCGCCCAGCGTGGCCTCAGCGAGGCGGTGGTGCGGGACATCTCGGCCAAGAAGAACGAGCCCGCGTGGATGCTCGACCTGCGGCTCAAGGGCCTGCGGCTGTTCGGCCGTAAGCCGATGCCGGCCTGGGGCGCCGACCTCACCGGGATCGACTTCGACAACATCAAGTACTTCGTGCGCTCCACCGAGAAGCAGGCCGCCAGCTGGGAGGACCTGCCGGAGGACATCAAGAACACCTACGACAAGCTGGGCATCCCGGAGGCGGAGAAGCAGCGCCTCGTCGCCGGTGTGGCCGCCCAGTACGAGTCCGAGGTGGTCTACCACAAGATCCGTGAGGACCTGGAGGAGCAGGGTGTCCTCTTCCTGGACACCGACACCGCCCTCAAGGAGCACGAGGACGTCTTCAAGGAGTACTTCGGTACGGTGATCCCGGTCGGCGACAACAAGTTCGCCGCCCTGAACACCTCCGTCTGGTCCGGCGGCTCGTTCATCTACGTGCCGAAGGGCGTGCACGTGGAGATCCCGCTGCAGGCGTACTTCCGGATCAACACCGAGAACATGGGCCAGTTCGAGCGGACGCTGATCATCGTCGACGAGGGCGCGTACGTGCACTACGTCGAGGGCTGCACCGCGCCGATCTACTCCTCGGACTCGCTGCACAGCGCCGTGGTGGAGATCATCGTCAAGAAGAACGCCCGGTGCCGCTACACGACCATCCAGAACTGGTCGAACAACGTCTACAACCTGGTCACCAAGCGCGCGGTGTGCCACGAGGGCGCGACCATGGAGTGGATCGACGGCAACATCGGCTCCAAGGTGACCATGAAGTACCCGGCGGTCTACATGACCGGCGAGCACGCCAAGGGCGAGGTGCTCTCGGTGGCGATGGCCGGCGAGGGCCAGCACCAGGACGCCGGTGCCAAGATGGTGCACGCCGCACCGCACACCAGCAGCACGATCGTGTCGAAGTCGATCGCCCGGGGCGGCGGCCGGACCTCGTACCGGGGTCTGGTGCAGGTCCTGGAGGGCTCGCACAGCAGCGCCAGCACGGTCAAGTGCGACGCCCTGCTGGTGGACACCATCTCCCGCTCGGACACCTACCCGTACGTCGACATCCGCGAGGACGACGTGTCGATGGGGCACGAGGCGACCGTCTCCAAGGTCAGCGAGGACCAGCTCTTCTACCTGATGAGCCGGGGTCTGAGCGAGGACGAGGCGATGGCGATGATCGTGCGCGGCTTCATCGAGCCGATCGCCAAGGAACTGCCGATGGAGTACGCCCTGGAGCTCAACCGCCTGATCGAGCTGCAGATGGAGGGCGCGGTCGGCTGACCCCGCCCACCGGCGGGCCGGCTCGTGTCGGCCCGCCACCCGCACCACAGACCGTCGTCGTGAGAACAGACCAAGGACGAGATGACTACCCAGGCTTCCGCGCCGCCGCCGAGCACCAAGTCGCAGGCGCTGCGCTCGTACGACGTCGCCGACTTCCCGGCCCTGACCGGCCTGGAGGAGGAGTGGCGCTTCACCCCGCTCAAGCGGCTGCGCGGGCTGGTCGGTGACGACCGCACCGCGACCGGCACGGTCCGGCACGAGTACGCCGAGCTGCCCGAGGGCGTGACGGTGGAGCACGTGGACCGGGACGACGAGCGGGTCGGCAGCGTGCTCACCCCGTTCGACCGGGTCAGCGCGCTGGCGTACGGCGGTGCCGGGCAGGCGCTGCTGGTGCGGGTCGCCCGGGAGGCGGTGCCGGCCGAGCCGGTGACCGTGCGGGTGGTCGGCGAGAGCGCCGAGGGCGTGGCCTTCGGGCACACCGTCGTGCAGGTGGAGCGCTTCGCCGAGGCGACCCTGGTGCTGGAGCACGTCGGCTCGGCGACGCTGGCCGACAACGTCGAGGTGACCGTGGCCGACGGTGCGAAGCTGACCCTCGTCACCGTCTCCGACTGGGCCGACGACGCGGTGCAGGCGCAGCACCTCAAGGTGAAGCTGGGCCGGGACGCGCGCGTGGTGCACGTCCAGGCCACGCTCGGCGGCGACCTGGTGCGCCAGTTCACCACCGTCGAGTACACCGACCGGGGCGGCGAGGCCGAGCTGTACGGCGTCTACTTCGCCGACTCGGGCCAGCACCTGGAGCACCGCCAGCTCGTCGACCACACCGTGCCGGACTGCCGCAGCTACGTCGGCTACCGGGGAGCGTTGCAGGGTGACAGCGCCCGGACGGTCTGGGTCGGCGACGTGCTGATCCGCGCCGAGGCGACCGGCACCGACACGTACGAGATCAACCGGAACCTGCTGCTCACCGACGGCGCCCGGGCCGACTCCGTGCCGAACCTGGAGATCGAGACCGGCGAGATCGCCGGTGCCGGGCACGCCAGCGCCACCGGCCGCTTCGACGACGAGCAGTTGTTCTACCTGATGGCCCGGGGCATCCCGGAGGCCGAGGCCCGCCGCCTGGTGGTGCGCGGCTTCTTCGCCGAGCTGCTCAACAAGATCCCGGTCGAGGAGCTGCGCGAGCGGCTCGGGGAGACGATCGAGGCCCGCCTGACCAAGGCCGGCGCCTGATGATCCGTGTCTGCGCCGTCGAGGACGTGCCGAAGGGCACCGCGATCAGCGCCGACGTCGACGGCACCACGATCGCGCTCGTGCACGCCGAGGACGAGGTGTTCTACGCCGTGCACGACGAGTGCTCGCACGCCGCCGTGGCCCTCTCCGAGGGGGAGGTGTCCGGCTGCACCCTGGAGTGCTGGCTGCACGGTTCCCGCTTCGACCTGCGTACCGGCGAGCCGAGCGGGCTGCCGGCGACCGAACCCGTACCCGTCTATCCCGTCGAAGTCCGCGACGGCGACATCTACGTCAGCCTGACGCCGAGTAATGGAGTGACCCGATAATGAGCACCCTGGAGATCCGTGACCTGCAGGTGTCGGTCAAGCTGCCCGAGGGTGAGCTCAAGCCGATCCTGGCCGGTGTCGACCTGACCGTGCGCTCCGGTGAGACGCACGCGATCATGGGCCCGAACGGCTCCGGCAAGTCGACCCTCGCGTACTCGATCGCCGGTCACCCGAAGTACGAGATCACCGGCGGGTCGGTCACCCTCGACGGCGTCGACGTGCTGGAGCTCTCGGTCGACGAGCGGGCCCGCGCCGGTCTGTTCCTCGCCATGCAGTACCCGGTCGAGGTGCCCGGCGTGTCGGTGGCGAACTTCCTGCGGACCGCCAAGACCGCGCTGGACGGCGAGGCACCGAAGCTGCGGACCTGGGGCGGCGAGCTGCGGGGCGCCATGGAGCGTCTGCACATGGACCCGGCCTTCGCCCAGCGCAACGTCAACGAGGGCTTCTCCGGTGGTGAGAAGAAGCGGCACGAGATCGTGCAGCTCGAACTGCTCAAGCCGAAGATCGCCATCCTCGACGAGACCGACTCCGGCCTCGACGTGGACGCGCTGCGCGTGGTGAGCGAGGGCGTCAACCGGGTCCGCGACACCGGTGACACCGGCCTGCTGCTGATCACCCACTACACCCGCATCCTGCGCTACATCAAGCCCGACTACGTGCACGTCTTCGTGGCCGGCCGGATCGTCGAGGAAGGCGGCCCGGAGCTGGCCGACAAGCTCGAGGAAGAGGGCTACGAGCGGTACGTCGCCGGGGCCGGTTCGGCGCGGGCCTGAGCCGAGGGAAGGGCCGGTCACGACGATGACCACCATCGCGATCCCGTCCGGGATGCCGCAGTACGACGACGTGCCCGGCTACGACGTGGCGGCGGTCCGCGCCGATTTCCCGATCCTCGATCGGGAGGTCAACGGGCATCCGCTGGTCTACCTGGACAGCGCCAACACCTCGCACAAGCCGCGCCAGGTGCTCGCCGTGCTGGACGAGCACTACCGCCGGCACAACGCCAACGTGTCCCGATCGGTGCACACCCTGGGCACCGAGGCCACCGAGGCGTACGAGGGGGCCCGGGCGAGGATCGCCGCGTTCGTCAACGCGCCGAGCGCGGACGAGGTGGTGTTCACCAAGAACTCCACCGAGGCGATCAACATCGTCGCGTACGCCTTCTCCAACGCCTCCCTGCGCGCCGACGCCGACCCGCGGTTCCGGCTCGGGCCCGGTGACGAGGTGGTGATCTCCGAGATGGAGCACCACTCGAACATCGTGCCGTGGCAGTTGCTCTGCGAACGGACCGGCGCGACGCTGCGCTGGTTCCCGGTCACCGACAACGGCCGGCTGGACGAGTCGGGGCTGGCGGATCTGGTCAACGAGCGGACGAAGATCGTCTCGCTGGTGCACATGTCCAACATCCTCGGCACGGTCAACGCCACCTCGCGGATCACCGCGCGGGTGCGCGAGGTGGGTGCGCTGCTGATGCTGGACTGCTCGCAGTCAGTGCCGCACATGCCGATCGACGTGGTCGACCTGGACGCCGACTTCATCGTCTTCACCGGGCACAAGATGTGCGGCCCGACCGGCATCGGGGTGCTGTGGGGGCGGGCCGAGCTGCTGGCGGCGATGCCGCCGGTCTTCGGCGGTGGCTCGATGATCGAGACGGTGTCGATGGACGGCTCGACGTACGCGCCGCCGCCGGCCCGCTTCGAGGCGGGTACGCCGCCGATCGCCGAGGCGGTGGCGCTGGGTGCCGCCGTGGACTACCTGACCGGCCTCGGCATGCGGGCGATCCAGTGGCACGAGAAGCAGCTCACCGCGTACGCGTTGGACGCTCTGGCCACCGTGCCGGGCCTGCGGATCTTCGGTCCGGAGGTGCCGGTGGGTCGGGGTGGCACGATCTCGTTCGCCCTGGCCGACGTGCACCCGCACGACGTGGGCCAGGTGCTCGACTCGCTCGGCGTGCAGGTGCGGGTGGGCCACCACTGCGCCCGCCCGGTCTGCCGGCGCTTCGGGGTCCCGGCGACGACGCGGGCCTCGTTCTACCTCTACACCACCACCGAGGAGATCGACGCCCTGGTGGCGGGTCTGGAACAGGTGCGGAAGGTGTTCCGATGAGCCGGGCGACGTCCGGCGACTCGACGGGAGGTCGGCCCGATGCAGCTTGAGTCGCTCTACCAGGAGATCATCCTGGATCACTACAAGCACCCGCACGGCCGTGGCCTGCGGGACGCCGCCGACCCGGCGGCGCAGGTCGGCGAGGCGCACCACGTCAACCCGACCTGCGGCGACGAGGTGACCGTCCGGGTGGCCACCGACGGCACCGTGCTGCACGACGTGTCGTACGACGGCATGGGCTGCTCGATCAGCCAGGCGTCGGCGAGCGTGCTGCACGAGCTGCTGACCGGTCGGGACACGGCGGCGGCGTTCGAGGTACACGAGGCGTTCGTGGCGCTGTTGTCCAGCCGTGGCCAGGTCACGGCGGACGAGGAGGTGCTCGGCGACGGGGTGGCGTTCGAGGGTGTCGCCCGCTATCCCGCCCGGGTCAAGTGCGCGCTGTTGCCGTGGATGGCGTTCAAGGACGCCGCGGCACGCGCCGGTGTGGGCGCGAGCCCGACGGAGGTGAAGGCATGACCGAGGAAACCAGCACGCCGAAGAACGGGGCCGTGGCCACCGAGGCTGCCGCGCCGGTCGCGGCGACCGGCGGCAAGGCCGCCGTCGCCGACATCGAGGAGGCGATGAAGGACGTCGTCGACCCGGAGTTGGGCATCAACGTGGTCGACCTGGGTCTGGTGTACGGCGTGCACGTCGACGACGACAACGTCGCGACCCTGGACATGACGTTGACCTCGGCGGCCTGCCCGCTGACCGACGTGATCGAGGATCAGACCCGCCAGGCGCTGACCACCGGTCCGGGTGGCGGCCTGGTCGGCGACATCCGGATCAACTGGGTCTGGCTGCCCCCGTGGGGGCCGGACAAGATCACCGACGAGGGGCGCGACCAGCTCCGCTCGCTCGGCTTCAACGTCTGAGCTGACGCAACGGCGCCCGGAGCCCGGCCGATGGCCGGAACTCCGGGCGCTGTCGTGTGCGCCGTGGGTGTCCGGGGCGACGGTGCGCCCCGGCCGCTGCGACGGCGGGCGGTGTGACCCGTCCGCCGTCGCGTCAGGTCACAGGGTCAGCGTCCAACTGTCCAGGTAGCCGGTGTCGGCGCTGGCGGAGTCCTGGACCCGCAGCTTCCAGGTGCCGTCGGCGGCCTTGCCGGACAGGTCGCGGGTGTAGGTCTGGAAGATGTTGTCGGCGCTGCTGCCGGTGCGGTTGTGCAGCACGTGGGCGGTGCCGTCCGGGGCGATCAGCGAGACGGTCAGGTCACCGATCCAGGTGTGGAAGATGCGTACCTCGACGGTGCTGGTGGCACTGGCGGCGCGCCCGCACCCGTGGATGACGATGGTGCTCTCGACGGTGCTGTTGTCGTTGATCGGGTAGTCGGTGGCGTTGCCCTGGGTGCAGCCGGGCGGGCCGTTGACGGTGAGCGTGAAGGTGGCGCCCTGGGTGGTCTCCGGCCCGGTGCCGAGCACGGTCACCGCATAGAGACCGGGCACGGTGCCGGCGTCGGCGCTCAGGGTCAGCGTGGCGGTGCCGCCGGAGGTGACGGTGGTCGGGCTGAAGCTCGCGGTCACCCCGGTCGGGAGGCCGCTGACGCTGAGCGCGACGCTGTGCGGCGTACCGACCGTGGTGGTGGTGCCGACCGTGGTCGTGGTCGAGCTGCCCGGGTCGACGGTGCCGCTGCCCGGGGCGAGGGTGAGGGCGAAGTCCTGGGTGGGCGGCACGATGTTGCCGGTGTAGAGCAGCTTGTTCGGCGATCCGACGCCCGGGTTGGTGACCACGTTGTTGGTGGCGTCGGCGACCAGCAGGTCGCGGATCTGCTGCGGGCTGTAGCCGGGGTTGGCGGCCACGGCCAGGGCGGCGGCGCCGGCCACGTGCGGGGCGGCCATCGAGGTGCCGTTGATGGTGTTGGTGGCGGTGTCGCTGCCGATCCAGGCCGAGGTGATCGCGCTACCCGGGGCGAAGACGTCCAGGCAGGTGCCGAAGTTGGAGTAGCTGGCGCGGGCGTCGGTGCTGGTGGTCGCGCCGACGGTGATCGCCTCCGGGGTGCTGGCCGGCGTGTAGTTGCAGGCGTTGGCGCTGCTGTTGCCGGCGGCGACCGCGTACACGACGCCGTCGGCGATGGACCGGGCGACCGCGTCGTTGGTGGCCTGGTCGCGGCCACCGCCGAGGCTCATGTTCGCCACCGCCGGCTCGCCCGGCTGGTGATCCGCGGTGACCCAGTCGATGCCCGCGATGACCTGCGCGTAGGTGCCGCCGCCGCTGTTGTCCAGCACCCGTACGCCGACCAGGGTCACGCCCTTGGCCACGCCGTACGCGGTGCCGCCGACCGTGCCGGCGACGTGCGTGCCGTGACCGTTGCCGTCGTCGGCGCTGCCGCCGTCGATGGCGTCGAAGCCGGAGACGGCCCGCCCGCCGAAGTCGGTGTGGGAGAAGCGGATGCCGGTGTCGATGATGTACGCGGTGACGCCGGTGCCGTCGTTGGGGTAGGCGTAGCTGTTGTTCAGCGGCAGCGCCCGCTGGTCGATGCGGTCCAGGCCCCAGGACGGGGTGGGGGACTGGGTGTCGGCGATGCTGACGGTGCGGTTCTGCTGGACGTACTCGACGGAGGGGTGGGCCGCCAGCCGCTTGGCCGCCCGCTCGGTCAGTCGGGCCTCGAAGCCGCGCAGCGCGTCCTGGTAGGTGCGGGCGATGCTGCCGCCGTGCCGCCCGGCGAGGGTCTTGGCGGTGGCCCCGACCTGCGCCCGGCTCACCGCCGAGTCCTTGAGCACGACGATGTACGAGTCGGCGACGGCGGCGGCGTCGCCGGCGTGCACGATCGGACCCTGCGCGGGGGCCGCCTGGACGGGTGCGGCGACCGCCACCAGGGTGAGTGTCGCCGCGGCGGTGAGGGCGAGGCGCCAGGGACGCCGGGACGGCTGGGAGAGGAGCATCTCCCGCCTCCTTTCGATGCGCAGTCGGCCCGTTTGTGACGGGCCGACCGGTGACCGTGGAGCGGACTGACACAGATCGTAGGACCTCAACGCATCGATGTTGAGAGATATAATTCGCCCCGCGAATCGCGTAGCATGGTGGATTTCGGCATCCACGATCATGAATCATTTAGTCGAAACAAGCCGGAAACGTGGGCCATCGGTAGGTGGCGGACGGTGTCCGTTGTGGATGCTCGTTAACGTCCTGTGGTCAGGACGAACTTCGGCTGGCGAGCCGGGTGTGTCCGCTACTGACCCACATGATTCGACCGAGAACGATTGTCGACCGGCAATTCGTTGCGGGGGATGTTCGCAATTCGGTCCCATTGACGAGACGCGTGGACAGGCGGCCTGCGGCTCGTCAGCCGGGGCTGCGGTGGGAGCCGCGGTAAATGCGTGGCACCGGCCGTGCGTGGGGCGCAGGATGGCGGCGTGCGGACGTACCCGATGATGCCCTGCCCGGTTGCCGTGCCCGTCGCCACGGGCCGACAGCCGGTCGCGCCCGGGTCCCCGCCACCTGACCCGCCGTCGTGACCGGCGCGTTCCTGGCCGGCGTGGTCGCCGGCTACGGCGTCGCCGTGCCGGTCGGTGCCATCGCGGTCCTCATCGTGGGGCTCACCGCGCGCACCTCGTTCCGGGTCGGTGCCTGCGCCGCGCTGGGGGTGGCCACCGCTGATGGTCTCTACGCCGCAGTCGCGGCGTTCGGTGGCTCGGCCGCAGTCGCGGCATTCGGCGGCGCGGTCGTGGTCGGCTGGCTCACTCCGCTCGCCACGCCACTGCGGCTGGTCGCCGTCGCGGTGCTGCTCGCCCTCGCCGCGCACGGCGCGTGGCGGGCGCTGCGCGCCGCCGGCCCGACCCGGCCCGCGCTGGACGCCGACGGCCGTCCGGCCCCCGGCGTCGTGCGGCGAGGGCTGGACACACCACTGCGGGCGTACGCCGGGATCCTCGCGCTGACTCTGCTCAACCCCGCCACCGTCGTCTACTTCACCGCGTTGGTGCTCGGTCGTGGTGGCCAGGGCGGGTCCGGAGCCGGCGCGGCGACGCTGTTCACCCTCGGGGTGTTCCTCGCCTCGGCCAGTTGGCAACTGGTGATCGCCGCCGGCGGCACGCTGCTCGGCCGGACGCTCACCGGCGCGCGGGGTCGGTTGGTCACGGCCCTGCTGTCGAGCGCCATCATCGCGGCACTCGCCATCGCACTGCTGCTCGACTGAGGCTCCGGAACGGACCGTCGACTGTGTGACGATCTTGTGAAAGTCGCGTTGCGCTGAGCGTGGACGACCCTCTCCCAGAGGATCTTCCTCTGTTCGGCTGATGTTCGTCCTCCGCCGTCCGTTTAGGGTCTGGCCCATCCATCGATCATCCGTGCTGCCCGTCGACCCGGACGGCGCGGTGGGTCGCACCCCCTCATCACCAGGGAGACGAGTTGAGGAGCTTCCTCACCCCTCGACCGGGCGGACGGTCCGGACACACCCGGTCACACCGACCCCGCCTGGCCGCCACGCTGGCCGTGGCATTGGTGGCGACGATGTCACCGGTCCTGCTCACCTCCGCCCCGGCCGCTGCCGCCCCCTCGGCCGACGGCCCGTGGCGCAAGGTGGACGGCACGCCCGCCGCCACCAAGTCGGGCCGTCCGGCGGCCATCGAGGCGGCGCACCTGTCCGCCTACACACTGGACCGTGCGGGCATGCAGCGCCTGCTGGAGAGGGCACCGGCGGAGCAGCGCCGCGCCGCGAGCCAGCCGCAGCAGGTGGTGTCCCTGCCCGCCCCCGACGGCACCTTCCAGCGGTTCGCACTGGTGGAGTCGCCGGTGATGGAGCCGGAGTTGGCCGCCGCCCACCCGGAGATCAGCACGTACGCCGGCACGGGCCTGGACGACCCGACCGCGACGATCCGGGCCGACCTCACCCCGCTGGGCTTCCACGCCTCGGTCCGATCCGCCGACGGGGCGTGGTACATCGACCCCTACTACCACCGCGACCAGAGCCTGTACGCCAGCTACTTCGCCCGCGACCTGACGAACCAGAACGGTGAGTTCGTCGAGCGCGAGGACGTCGAGTCGGCGGCGCACCACCTGCACGACGAGATCGAGGAGGCGCACGACGAGCCGGTCGCCGGCCCGCTGGTGACGCTGCGCACCTACCGTCTCGCATTCGTGACCGATCCGTCGTACGCCACCTTCTTCGGGGTGGAGAACGTGACCGCCGCGAAGGTCACGCTGATCAACCGGGTGAACCAGATCTACGAGGACGAGACCGCGATCCGGCTCGTCCTGGTCAACGACACCGAGAAGACGAACCTGAACACCCCGGCGCTGGCCACCGAGCCGAACGGCCCCTGCGGCAGTGCCGGCTGCTACACCCCGGCACAGCTCACCGGGTGCAGCAGCGGCCTGCTCAACCGCAACCGGATCGTGCTCGGCCAACTCGTCGGCGCGGGCAACTACGACGTCGGCCACATCGGTCTCGGACTGAGCGGCGGCGGTATCGCCGGCCTCGGCGTGGTCGGCGGCGACGGCAAGGCGCGCGGCTGCACCGGCCTGCCCAACCCGATCGGCGACTACTTCGCGGTCGACTACGTGGCACACGAGATCGGGCACCAGTTCGCCGGCAACCACACCTTCAACGGCAACCAGTGGAACTGCTCGGGCGGCAACCGCAGCGCCGCCAACTCGTACGAGCCGGGCAGCGGCTCGTCCATCATGGCGTACGCGGGCATCTGCCAGCAGGACAACCTCCAGCCGCACACCGACCCGTACTGGTCGCACCGGACCTACACCGAGATCACGAACTTCGTCACGTCGAGCCGGCCGGCGATCAACGAGGTGCAGACCGTCTCGTTGCGTGACTTCGACACCGCCGGTGACTCGTTCACCCTCGGCTACGGGGACGCGACCTCGGCGCCGATCGTGCGTGGGGTCAACTACACCACCGCCGGGATCAAGGCCGCCGTCGAGTCGATCGCGGGCTGGCCGGCGGGTGCGACGGTCACCGTGGCCGCCTTCGGGGGCAGCGGCACGCTCAACGACACCGGCTTCCAGGTCACCTTCGGCGGCACCCTGGCCGCCACCGACGTGGCCCCGCTGACCCTGGGCGACCTCACCGGGGCCACCGGTTTCGTCGGCGAGACCGCCAAGGGCGGAGCCGTGGACAACGGTGGCCACCTGGTCGAACAGACCACCAACCACGCCCCGGTGGTCACCGTGCCGGACGGTCTCACCATCCCGGTGCGTACGCCGTTCGCGCTCACCGGCAGCGCCACCGACGTCGACGGCGACACGCTCACCTACCTGTGGGAGCAGAACGACCGGGGCGGCAGCGCCGGCACCGCGCTGATGAACAACACCAAGACCAACGGGCCGCTGTTCCGGGTCTTCGGCGAGCCGGCGTGGGTGTCGCCCGAGGACGCCCTGAAGTACCACTCGCCGGGCCAGAACGCGGTCACCACCAACTCGACCAGGGTCTTCCCGGACCTCGCGCAGGTGCTGGTCGGCAACACCAACGCCCGTACGGGCGCCTGCCCGACCCCGCCGGCACCGCCGGCCAGCGGCAGCGCCTCCAACGTCCCGCCGGAGCTCCTGGACTGCTACTCGGAGTTCCTGCCCACCCGGGACTGGGTCGGTGTGAACAACGACCGGACGCTGAACTTCAAGCTCACCGCCCGGGACGGTCGGCCGGGCGGCGGCGGCATCGGCAGCGCCGACGTCGCCCTGACGCTGGCCCCGGATGCGGGACCGTTCCTGGTCACCTCGCAGGCCGGCACCGCCGTGCTCGACGGTGGTACGGCCCAGACCGTCACCTGGGACGTCGCCGGCACCGACGTGGCGCCGGTGAACGTCGGCCAGGTGAAGATCACGCTCTCCGTCAACGGCGGCGAGACCTTCCCGTACGTGCTGGCCGAGAGCACGCCGAACACGGGTGGCGCGACGGTGACCCTGCCGAACGTGGCGACCGCCGAGGCGCGGATCAAGATCGAGGCGGTCGGGAACGTCTTCTTCGCCGTCAACGACGCCGAGTTCGGCATCCGCTCCGCCCCCGAGGTGTCCACCGACGCTCCGGCGGGCGGGGTCGGCGTGCAGTACAGCGACGCGCTCTCGCCGACGGTGACGGTCCGGGCGACCGACGCCGACGGTGCCGGGTCGGCGCTGACCGCGAACGCCACCGGCCTGCCGACCGGTCTGGCGCTCACCGTGGCCGGCACCTCCGGGCCGGACACCCGCCCCGGCACCCGGAGCTGGACCGTCACCGGCACCACCTCGGCGGCCCCGGGCACGTACCCGGTCACCGTCACGGTGACCGACGGCACCGGGCTGGTCGGCAGCACCACGTTCACCGTCACCGTCACCCCGGAGAACGCGGCCGTGACCTGGGCCGGGGACACCCTGGTCAGCACCGCGACCGCCGGTGCCGCCGGTCGCGTCCTGCTGCGGGCCGTACTGCGGGACAGTTCCGTGCTGCCGTCGTCGGCCGACACCACCGGCGGCGACCTGCGTACCGCCACGGTGACCTTCACCGCGGGTGGGGCCACGCTCTGTACCGCTCGCGTGGACCTGGTCGCCACCGCCACCACCACCGGCACGGCGGCCTGCACGGCGACCCTGCCGGCGGGCGCGCACACGGTGACCGCCACGGTCGGCGGCAACTACACCGGGAACACCACCGCCACGGTGACGGTCGCCCGTTCCGACGGCGGATTCCTCACCGGTGGCGGTCACCTCACCGTCACCCGGTCGGCCGGCACCCACCCGGCGGACCGGGCGTCGAAGGTCTCGGTGAACCTGAACGCGAAGCCGGCCACCGCGAAGAAGGCGGCGTCGGGCCACGCGGAGATCACGTACCGCTCCGGCGGCACCGACTACAAGGTCCGGACCACCGCGATCGACGGTCTCGGCATCACCTCGGCCGGTAGGTCCGCGTCGGTGCGATACCAGGCCGGTCTCTACGACGGCCGGGGCAAGCTGGTGACCGCCGGGCTGACGCTGGCGGTGACGGTGACGGACCGGGGCGCTCCCGGACGTCACGACACCGTCGGGATCACCCTCTGGCAGGGCGGCACCCTGGTCTTCTCGTCCGACTGGACGGGAGCCGGGACCGGCGAGGTGGCGCTGACCGGCGGCAACCTCACCGTGCACTGATCGGCGGGCAGGCCGGGGAGGCATGTCCTCTCCGGCCTGCCGTCCGTCGATGGTTACCACCCCAGACGGCGGGTGAGCTCCACCACTCGTCGGAATATCCGCAGGTAGGGACCGTATTGTCGCGAGGGTAATCCCGATTGCCTAGATAGGAAATCCGGCGACAGGAGGACTCATGGCACCCACCCTCGACCTGCCCACCCCGCTCGTGTCCACCGAGTGGCTCGCCCAGCACCTCGACCACCCGAACCTGCGGATCCTCGACGCGACCGTGCACCTGGCCCCGCCGAGCGAGGCCGGCCAGGACTGGTCCCAGACCTCCGGTCGTCCCGAATACCTGACCGCGCACATCCCGTCGGCGGCGTTCGCCGACATCATCGACGACCTCTCCGAGCCGGACGGCGGCTGGTTCACCAGGCCCTCCCCGGAGCGCTTCGCCGAGGCGGCGGGCCGCCTCGGCATCGGTCCGGACACGGCGGTCGTGGTCTACGCGGCCAACGTCTTCTGGGCCACCCGGGTGTGGTGGCTGCTGCTCGCCAACGGCTTCGACAACGTGGCCGTCCTGGACGGCGGATTCGGCAAGTGGACCGCCGAGGGCCGCGCGACCCGGTCCGGCGAGGAGAGCAACCCGCCCGCCCAGTTCGTCGGTACGCCCCGTCCGGAGCTGTTCGCCGATCTGGACGAGGTCAAGCAGGTGGTGGAGAAAGGCAGCGGGGCCTGCCTGATCAACTCGCTGTCGCCGGAGGACCACCACGCCACCGAGACGATCAACTACGCTCGCCCCGGCCGGATCCCCGGCAGCCGCAACGTCTTCGTCGCCGCGCTGCTCGACCCGACCGACGGCACCTTCCGGTCGGTGCCGGAACTGCGGGAGATCTTCCAGGAGGTGCAGGCCCAGCCGGGCCGGAAGGTCACCTACTGCGGCGGAGGCATCGCCGCCACCGGCGACGCCCTGGCACTGCGCCTGATCGGGGAGACCGACGTGGCGGTGTACGACGGCTCGCTGCGCGAGTGGACCAGCGACCCCTCGCTGCCCGTCGAGGTTGGCTGAGCACGCCCCACCCCCATACGCCTTCCGGCTCGCCGCGCTGTCGCGCTGGCGGGCCGGAAGGCTGGCAGGTCCCGGTTCAGTGGGACGGCGTCGACCGGCTCAGCGGGACGGTGCCGCCACGATCTGCCGGAGGGCTGCCCGGACGCCGTCGGCCCGGATCAGCCGCAGCGCCTCGACGTAGGCCTCGACGAACCGGGGGGAGTCCGCGAGGGCGCCGAAGAGCGAGCGGTCCGCGATGAACGCGGTCGGAGTGTCCCCGTTGCGCCGCGCGGCCGCCATCAGGCTCTCCCGACGCGGATCCACCACGTCGATGGGCCGGCCCTGCTCGTCGGTGCCCTCGGCGTACCGGGCCCAGGCCGCCACGACGGCGGCGCAGATGCCCACCGGCCCGCCGTCGGCGAGTTGCGCGGTCACCACGGGTAGCAGGAACTTCGGGATTCGGTCCGAGGTGTCGGCGCAGATCCGGGTCAGCGGGTCCTGGATCTCCGGGTTGGAGAAGCGCTCGACGACGGTGCGGCCGTACGCCCGGAAGTCGACCCCGGCGATGGGCTTGAGCGTCGGTACGGCCTCCTCGTCGATGTAGCGCAGCAGCAGCGCCTGGACGTCCGGGTCGGTGATGGCCTCGTGCACGTACCGGTGCCCCAGCAGGAAACCGAAGTAGCAGAGCGCCTGGTGGGTACCGTTCGCCAGCCGCAGCTTCATCAGCTCGTACGGCTCGACGTCCCCGACGATGTCCACACCGACGTCCTCCAGCGGCGGGCGGCCGGCGACGAACGTGTCCTCCAGCACCCACTGGTGGAACGGCTCGGCGGTGACCGGCCACCGGTCCCGGTAGCCGAAGGTCCGCTCCAGGTAGGCCCGGTCGGCGTCCACCGTCGCCGGTGTCACCCGGTCGACCATGGAGTTCGGGAAGGACACCTGCTGCTCCATCCACCGCGCCAGCTCGGGGTCCTTCATCGCGGCGAAGCCCAGGAACGCCGCGCGCGACACCTTGCCGTTCTCCTGGATGTTGTCGCAGGACATGACGGTCAGCCCACCCAGGCCACGGTCACGTCGCAGGCGCATCGCCTGGAGCACCAACCCGAACGGCGTCGCGTTCGGCACGGCGGCGTCCAGGTCCGCCCGGATCGGGGCGGAGTCGCCGGTGAACTCGCCGGTCACCTGGTCGATCCCGTACCCGCCCTCGGTGATGGTCAGTGACACCACGCGGGTGGCCGCGTCGGCGATGCGCTCCACGACGCCGGTCGGGTCCTGCGGGGCGTACCCGGTGCTGAGCAGCGAGCCGATCACCCGGTTGCGCCGGCTGCCGTCCGGCTCCTTCACCGTCAGCGTGTAGAGGTGGTCCTGCGCGGCGAGCCGGTTGCGGGTGCCCTCGTCGGCGGGCCGTACACCCACGCCGTGCACCGCCCAGTCCATGCCCTGCCCCCGGCGCATGAGTTCGTCGAGGTACATCGCCTGGTGCGAGCGGTGGAAGTGCCCGACACCGAAGTGCACGATTGCGCCGCGTAGTGCCGTCCGGTCGTACCTGGGTGCCTCGACCTCGCTGGGCAGCGAAGTCAGGCTCGCGTTGCTCAGTTCCTTCATCGCTCTTTCCGTTCTGTGGGCCGCAGCGCGGCCAGGTTGCCGCCGGAGATCCGGCAGATGTCGGCCGCGAGGTCCATCGCCTCGCGAGCCAGGTCGCGCCACCGTGTCGCGTCCAGGTCGACGCCGTCCTCGGCGAACCCGCACACCAGACGGGCGAGGGTCGCGTCTCCCGCGCCCATGGTGTCGACGACCGGTCCGGGTCGGGCCGGTACGGGTGCGGTCGCCACGACCCCGTCAGCCGTGTGCACCGACATGCCGTCGGCGGCCCGGGTCAGCACGACCACCCGTACCCCCGAACGCAGCAGCTCGGCCACGAACTGCCCGGGGTCCTCGACGCGCAGGTCGGCGATGTCCTGCAGGCTCAGCTTCACCACGTCGGCGACGGCGGCGAGCCGCCGGAGTCCCGACCGGTAGGCCGAGACGTCCCGCACCAGCGTGGGCCGCACGTTGGGGTCGACCACGAAGGTCCGCCCGGTTCGGCGGACGACGTCGACGAGCGCCTCCACCTGGTCGAGGTCGTCCATCGGGTACGAGTTGACGACCAGGACTGCGCCGTCGCCCATGGTCGCCACGTCCCCCGCCGGGTACGCGTACCGCCGATTGTGGATCGCCTCGGAGAACTCGTAGGCCGGCTCTCCCGCCACCCGCCGGGACGTCGCCGTCCCGGTCGGCAGCGCGCAGGCCAGCGGCACCAGGTCGACATGCTCGGCGATGATCGCGGCCCGCAACCACTCGCCGAGGCCGTCGGCGGAGACCGGTGACACCAGTGTCGCCGGTGTCCCGAGCCGCCGGACGCCGACGGCGAGGTTGAGCCCGGCGCCGCCGGGAACGCGGGTACGGGTCCCGTCCTCGTTCTCGATGATGTCGACCAGGAGGTCGCCCACCACGACCACGCCGGACGGTGCTGTCCCGGCTCCGGTCGACGTGGTCACTGGAGATTGGTGTGGTTGTGGCTCATCGTGCCGGCCGGGTCCGGCAGCCCCCGCATCAGCTCCAGCACGACGGAGTCGAGCAGGATCAGCGCCGACTGCTCGAAGAGCGTCCCGCCGAACTGCCGACTGGCGTCCGCCGGCAGGACGACGGAACCGTGCGCGAGGTCCCGCAGCGGGCTCTTCCGCTGGTGGGTCACCAGCAGCACCTTCGCGCCCTCCGACCGGGCGATCCGCGCGAAGCCGACGCTGACCGGGGTCCGCCCGCTGCCCGACACGATCACCAGGGTGTCGCCCGACCGCACCGACGGCGCGGTGGCCTCGCCGACGAAGTGTGCCGTCAGGCCGAGGTGCATGAACCGCATCGCGGCCATCTGTGCGGCGAGCCCGGAGCGGCCCTGACCGGAGAGGAACAGGCGGCCGCCGGCCACGTCGTCGAAGCAGGAGACGAACCGGTCGTACTCGTCCACGGGCAGCGCGGCGAGGACGGACCTCAGCTCGGTTCCGCTCAGGTGCCAGGAGTCGACAGGTCGACCTGTGCTCTGATCCATGCCGCTTCTCCTTCCGGGTCGGTGGCCTCGGTGACTCCCGAGCCGATCACGGCGATGTCGGGGGCGACCTCCAGGGCGCGGGCCAGGTTGGCGCGCCCGATTCCGCCGGCCAGGGAGACGCGGAATCCGCGCGCCCGGCGCTGGGCCACCCGGTCGATGTGGTCCTCGTTGCCGAGGCCGGCCCGCCGGGCGTCGGACGGGGCGTGCAGGGCCAGCCAGACGTCCTGCGGTGCACGGCCGTCCAGCAGCGGTTCCACGTCCAGCTCACCGTCGAGGATGGTGTCGAGCACCACCTCCCGCCCGTACCGCCGGGCGACCTCGTCGGTGTCGCGTCGGGTGGCGGGGGAGGCGTGCGCGAGCACGGTCATCATCGCGGCCCCGGCGGCGAATACCATCTCGGCCTCCAGGCTCCCGCCGTCGACCGTCTTGGTGTCGGCGAGCACCGGCGTGTCCGCGCCGAGTTCCCGGGCGGTGCTGATGGCGGCGAGCCCGAAGCGTTTGAGTACGGGCGTGCCGACCTCGATGATGTCGAAGTACCGGCCGACGCGCGGGATGAGCGCGAAGTGCTCCGGCGCGTCGATGGCGAGTTGCAGTCGGATTGCCACGGCCTAGCCCTTCGGCTCGGGAGTGTGCAGGCCGGTGATCACCTTGAGCAGCGAGTCCGGGGTGAACGACGACGTCGGCTCGTCGGCCACCACCCGGCCGAGGCGCAGCACGACGATGCGGTCGGTCACCTGGAGCACGTGCGGCAGCGTGTGCGAGATGAAGATGACGCCCAGACCGCGTTCCCGCGCTCCCTCGATCACCTTCAGCACCTCGCCCGACTGCCGGGCGCCGAGGTGGTTGGTGGGCTCGTCCAGGATGATCACCTTGCGGGCCCAGGCGACGGCGCGGCCGATGGCCACGGCCTGCCGCTGCCCACCGGAGAGCTGGTTGACGTTGCGCCGTACGCCGGTGGTCAGGCCGATCCCGGCCCGCTCCAACTCCTCGTGCGCGACGCGGGCCATGGCCTTGTTGTCGAGGAATCCGAGCTTGCCGAGCAGCCCCGGCCGTCGGCGTTCCCGGCCGAGGAAGACGTTGCCGCTGATGGTGAGGTCGGGGCAGAGGCCGGAGTCCTGGTAGAGCGTCTCGATGCCCGCCTGGAGCGCGTCGTGCGGCGACTTCCACTCCTGCGCCACGCCGTCGAGGTAGACGCTGCCGGTGTCCGGTCGGTGCGCGCCGGAGAGCACCTTCACCAGGGTCGACTTGCCGGCCCCGTTGTCGCCGACCAACCCGACGATCTCACCGGCCCGCAGGGACAGGTTGACGTCGGTCAGCGCCCGGACGCTGCCGTAGGACTTGGTGACCTCGCGGGCCTCGTAGATGGGTGCGTCAGCCACGGCCGGCTCCCCTCCTGGTACGGACGTTGATCTGTTGGACGCCGACCGCCACGGCGATCAGGACGCCGATGACCACCTGCTGCCAGTTCGGTGCGACGCCGATCAGGATCAGGCCGCTCAGCACCGCCGTCGTGATGAGCGCGCCGAGCACGGTGCCGGACATCCGCCCGATGCCGCCGGCCAGGCTGGTGCCGCCGATGACCGCTGCGGCGATCGCGGCCAGCTCCTGGCCCTGGCCCGAGGTGGGCGAGCCCGAGCCGAGCCGGAAGTAGACGAACAGCCCGGCCAGCCCGGCCATCAACCCGGCCAGCATGTACACCTTCAGCAGGTGCCGCTCGACGTTGATCCCGGCACCCCGGGCGGCGAAGCCGTTCGACCCCACCGCGTACGTCCAGCGGCCGAACCGGGTGAAGCTGAGTGTCAGCCAGGCGACCGCCAGCACGGCGAGCACGACGATCAGCGGGATGGTCAGCAGGTTCAGGTACTGCGTGTTGCCGAGCCGGATCACCTCGGCGGGGCCGCCGGCGATCTGGACGCCGCCGGTCAGCACCAGGGTCAGACCGGCGGCGGCACCCATGGTGGCCAGCGTGGCGATGAACGGTGCCAGCTTGGCCCGGGTGATGAGCAGCCCGTTGACCAGGCCGACCGCGAGACCGGTGGCGAGGGCCACCACCACGCCGACGGCGATCGTCGTGGCGGTGGCCGTACCACCCTCGTTCAGGGATCTCATCGTCATCGCACAGGCCACGCCGCTCAATCCGAGCGTGGACCCGACCGACAGGTCGATGCCGCCGGTGATGATGACGTACGTCTGCCCGATCGCCAGCAGGATGACCGGAGCCCAGTCCTGAAGGATGTTGGCGAAGGCGAACCGGCTGAAGAACAGCGGGTTCATCGCCGTGAAGAAGAGCACCATGGCGACGAGGACGCCGAGCAGGATCACGTCCTGCCGCAGCAGTGTCGCCATCAGGCGGCTGGCGCGCGTCTCGCTCGCCGCCTGTGTGGTGTCGGCCGTCATGGTGCTCCTCCTCCTGAGATCCGCATTCCCTGGTCCGGCTACTGGGTCGGGTACTGGTACTGCTCGGTCTCGGCCAGGTTCTCGTTGGTCATCACCACGTTCGTCATCACGACGTCCTTCTCGATGCCGTCGACGTTCTGGTCGCGGATCGTGTCCACCAGGTTCTGCAGGGCGAGCGCGGCCTGGTCGCCGGGCTTCTGGGCGACGAGGGCGCTGTAGATGCCCGCCTTGAGGTCGGCCACCTGGTTCTCGTAGGCGTCGTAGCCGATGAGCTTGACCTGCTCGGCCTTGCCCGCGTTGCGCAGCGCGGCCACGGTGCCGGAGCCGGAGGTGCCGTCCACGGCGAAGATGCCCTTGAGATCGGGGTGCTTCAGCAGGATCGTGTTGACCGCGGAGGTCGCCCTGGCCGGCTGGCTGTTGGCGTACTCCTTGCCGACGAGGGTGATGCCCGGGTACTTCTTCAGCTCCTCGGTGAAGCCCTCTTCGCGGAGCTGGTTGGTGGTCGCCGTCGGCGAGCCGGACATCAGGAAGACCTCACCGGACTCCCCGATCTGCTCGGCCAGGGTCTGGGCCGCCTGCCGGCCGCCCTCGCGGTTGTCACCGGTGATCGCCGAGGTCAGGTAGCTCTGGTCGGTGACGGTGGTGTCGACGGTGACGACCGGGATGTTCGCCGACTGTGCCTTGGTGACGCTGGGCTGCAACGCGTCCGGGTCGGTGGGGACGAGGACGAGCCCGTCTACCTGCTGCGTGAGCATCGAGTCGACGAACGGGATCTGCGACTGCGGCGAGTACTCGTCCGGCGCGCCCTGCCACAGCAGCCTGATGCCCAGCTCCTGCGCCTTCGCCTCGGCACCGACCTGCATGGCCTTGAAGAACGGGTCGGAGGCGATGCCCGGGACGAACCCGATGGTCAGCTGCTCCTCGCCGCCGCCGTCCGCGGCGGAGTCGTTGCCACAGGCGGCCACCGAGAAGGCGAGCGTGCCGGCCATGGCTACACCGATAACTGTCCGGAATGTCCTCTTCATGCCACCAGATCCTTGTCGACTAGTCAGACCAACCTCAGGGGGAGTTCCGCTCCCGTCGTCCTGCCGGGCCGTGTTGCGTCGTCGGGCATCCCCACCAGCACTTCGTTGGATGCGCAACCGCTTGCGCACCTCGAAGATGGCGGAACTTTACCCCCGCGCAACCGCTTGCGCAAGGGCTTGCTTTTGGTTAGATTGAGCTCCTTCTCGCCGTGGTCCCGGCAGCCGCAGGACTGGGTGCGAGCCGGGGGAAAGGGTGCAAAACGAGTGGCGACGATGGCCGAGGTAGCGCGGATCGCCGGAGTGTCGACGACGACCGTGTCCCATGTGCTCAACAAGACGCGCAAGGTCGCCCCGGAGACCGAGGAACTTGTGCGCAAGGCGCTGGAGTCGACCGGTTACCGGCACAATCTCGCCGCCCGGGCCCTGGCCACCCAGTCCACGGACACCATCGGGCTGGCGATGTCCGTGGTCACCAACCCGTACTTCGCCGCGCTCATCCGGGACATCGAGCGGCACCTGCGCCGGGCCGGGTACACCCTGATCCTGGCCGACACCAACGACGACCCCGAGGTCGAGTTGGACGTGATCAACCACCTGCTGGCGCGGCGGGTGAGCGGCCTCATCGTGAACCCGCTCGAAGGCAACGGCGAACTCACCCAGTGTCTGCAGAAGCTGCTCGACGAGCAGTTGCCGACCATCTTCCTGGACCGGCGGTCGACGCTGCCGGGCGACCAGGTCTACTCCGAGTGTCTGGACTCGATCCACCACCTCACGGCCCACCTGGCGGCCCAGGGGCACCACCGGATCGGCTACGTCCGGGGCGCCGTGCGGGAGATGTCGGCCCAGGACCGGCTCGCCGGCTACCGCCGGGCCGTCGCGGAACTGGGGCTGGCGGACGACCCGGCCCTGGTCATCGCCGGTGAGTCCGACGAGCGCATCGCGGAGCAGCGCCTGGTCGAACACCTCGCCTCGGACGAACCGGCCACCGCCCTGGTCGTCTCGAACAACCAGATGACCCTCGGCGCGCTCCGCGCCATCCGGCGTGCCGGGCTGAAGGTGCCGCACGACATCGCCCTGGTCTGCTACGACGACTTCGAATGGGCCGACCTGTTCGACCCGCAGATCTCGGCGATGGCGCAGGACGCCGCCCGACTCGCCTCGACCGCCGTCGAACTCCTGCTCGCCCGGATCCGGCGACCGGACCGAGCGCCGCAGTCCGTGGTGGTGCCGGCCACCTTCCGACACCGCGACTCGTGCGGCTGCGGACGCGGCACCCACCAGGCACCGGAGAGCGTGGACAGTGTCCTGGCCGCCGGCTGACACCCTCACGCTCGCCGCGCTCGCCGACCGCGCCCGGGCGATGTCGACGGGCGCCGACCGTACGCTCATCGGCATCGTCGGTCCGCCCGGCGCCGGCAAGAGCACCGTCGCGGAGGCCCTCGTCCGTCAGCTCGGCCCGGACGCCGTCCTGGTGCCGATGGACGGCTTCCACCTGAGCAACGAGGTCCTCGACTCACTCGGCCGCACCGACCGCAAGGGCGCTGCGGACACCTTCGACGCGGACGGCTACCTCGCCCTGCTCCGTCGACTACGCGACCAGACCGACGAGGTCGTCTACGCGCCGACGTTCCGCCGAGACATCGAGGAGCCGATCGGCTCCAGCATCGCGGTGCCCCGCACCACCCCGATCGTCGTCACCGAAGGCAACTACCTGCTGCTCGACTCGCATCCGTGGAAGTTCGTCCGCGACCTGCTCGACACCACCTGGTATCTGGAGGTGGCCGAAGAGGTCCGTCTCGAACGACTCGTCGCCCGTCACGTCGCCTTCGGCAAGACGCCCGACGCGGCCCGCGCCTGGGCGCAGGGCAGCGACCAGGCCAACGCGGCCGTGATCGCCGAATCCAGCCGCTCCGCCGACCTGCTGGTCCACCTCGCGCCGAGCGACTGAGGATCCTCGCCCGCCGACCTGCTCCCGCCCGGCGGTGTCGTCTCGTCCGCCTGCCGTAAGGTCGGGTGATGAGCAGCCGACCCGCCGCCGGGGGAGGCCGATGGGTCGAGATCGACCCGGGCCGGACCGAACGCTGGGTGGCCGGCTTCGCCGACCGGCACGGCCAACCCGCCACCACCGCGCAGGAGTACGGGCTGCTGCTCTGCGCCCCGGACGGCGCCACCGCCGAACTGCACACCCCGCCGGGCTCGCCCGTCGCCACGGACCTGGATGCCTTCGTGGCGGAGGCCGTCGCACCGCGCCGGATCGGGCTGTTGCTGGCGCGCAAGGGCGCGGTGGCGGTCGGGGTCGCCGAGGGGGAGAAGCTGCCGGTGCACAAGGTCGACACGCGGTACGTCCAGGGGCGTACCGCCGCCGGCGGCTGGTCGCAGCAGCGATTCGCCCGACGGCGCGACAACCAGGCCAAGGCCGCGCTCGCCGACGCCGTCGACCTGGCGGTCCGGCTGCTGCTGCCCCAGGCCGAACGACTGGACGCGGTGGTCGCCGGCGGTGACCGCCGGGCCGTGGACACCGTGCTGGCCGACCGCCGGCTCGCCCCACTGGCCGCGCTGCGCGCCGACCGGCTGCTCGACGTACCCGAGCCTCGGCACGCGGTGCTGCTGGCCGCGATCGGAGCCGCCCGCGCGGTGCACATCCTGATCCGCGAAACGGACCGCGACCCGGCCACCTGAGCTTCGCCACGTCGGACACGGACGGGCCCCGGTCGATGCCCTTCCCCGAAGGCGTCGACCGGGGCCCGTTAGCACCGCGTCAGATCGCGCCGCTGAAGGTGTCGCAGGAGGCCGGGGTGCCGGTCTCGTAGCCGCGGCTGAACCAGCGCTTGCGGTCGGCCGAGGAGCCGTGCGTGAACTCCTCCGGGTTGACCGGCCGGTCGGCGCGCCGGGAGATGGCGTCGTCTCCGATGGCCTCGGCGGTGTCGATGGCCTCGGCGATGTCCTGCTCGGTGATGCTGGTGAAGATCTTCTGACCGCGATCGTCGGCGGTGCCGGTGGCGTTCTTGGCCCAGGCGCCGGCGAAGCAGTCGGCCTGCAACTCCAGGCGGACCGACAGGTCGTTGGCGTTGCCCGGGTCCCGCTGCTGCTGGCGGCGGACCTGCTCGTTGGTGCCGAGCAGGTTCTGGACGTGGTGGCCGTACTCGTGGGCCAGCACGTACGGCTGGGCGAACTCGCCGGTGGCGCCGAGCTGCCGGGCGAGCACCTCGTAGAAGGAGAGGTCGATGTAGACCAGCGAGTCGGCCGGGCAGTAGAACGGGCCGACGCCCGAGTCGGCCTGACCGCACGCGGTGCTGACGGCCTGGTCGAAGAAGACGGTACGGGTCGGCCGGTACTGCTCGCCGAACGCCTCCGGCAGGGCGGTACGCCAGTACGCCTGGATCGAGTTGACGTAGAGGCTGTTGCGGCAGTCGAGCTGCTCCAACGCGTCCGGGGCCTCGCAGCGCTGCTCCAACGCGGTGTTGTCGCCCTGCTCGCCGCCGGTCATGGCGTTCAGCCCGAAGCCGCCACCCACCAGCGCCACCAGCACGGCGATGATGATCCCGACGATGCCGCCGCGGCCTCCGCCGATCGGGATGGGGATGCCCAGCCCGCCGCCGCCTCCACCGCCGCCTCGCCGGTCCTCCACCTGGCTGGTGTCGATACGCGCGTTCTCGTTCAGCTCCATGATGACCCCGATCAGTCAGTGGCTCGCGGGCCGGAACCGGTCCGGACGGCGAATCGGTACCCGACGATCTTGGTCGGTAATCCGCGTTCGCCGTTCACCGGGGCCCGGTACAATCGACCCGTGCTGCTCTGCGAAGGCTGAACGCCCCGCGCCGACGGGTCACCATGATCCGCCGGCGCTTTCGTGTGCCCTGAGTCAGCCCTGCGGATCCCCGAGAGCGAGTACCCCGACATGATCACTGCCAGCGGCCTGGAACTGCGCGCCGGCGCCCGGATCCTGCTGTCCGACACCACGCTGCGGGTGCAGCCGGGGGATCGGATCGGCCTGGTCGGCCGCAACGGCGCCGGCAAGACCACCACCCTGAAGGTGCTCGCCGGTGAGGGGCAGCCGTACGCCGGACAGATCGACCGGCGCAGCGCCGTCGGCTACCTGCCACAGGACCCGCGTACCGGCGACCTGGAGGTCACCGGCCGCGACCGGGTGCTCTCCGCCCGTGGCCTGGACGCGCTGATGTCGCAGATGAAGGACCTGGAGAACCAGCTCGCCGACGGCGGCGACGAGAAGCTGGTTCGCCGGTACGGCGCGTTGGAGGACCAGTTCGCCGCGCTCGGCGGATACGCGGCCGAGGCCGAGGCGGCCCGGATCTGTGCCAACCTGGGGCTTCCCGACCGGGCCCTCGCGCAGACCATCGGCACTCTCTCCGGTGGCCAGCGCCGCCGCATCGAGCTGGCCCGGATCCTGTTCCGCGACGCGGCCGACAACGGCGGCGGGATCCTGCTGCTCGACGAGCCCACCAACCACCTCGACGCCGACTCGATCACCTGGCTGCGCAGCTTCCTCGCCAACCACAAGGGCGGGCTGGTGGTGATCTCGCACGACGGGTCGCTGCTGGAGTCGGTGGTCAACAAGGTCTGGTTCCTCGACGCCACCCGTTCCGTGGTCGACGTCTACAACCTGGGCTGGAAGGCGTACCTGGAGGCGCGGGAGACCGACGAGCGGCGGCGGCGTCGGGAGCGGGCCAACGCCGAGAAGAAGGCCGGCGCCCTGATGGCCCAGGCGGACAAGATGCGGGCGAAGGCCACCAAGACGGTGGCCGCGCAGAACATGGCCCGGCGGGCCGAACGCCTGATGTCGGGCCTGGAGGAGGTCCGCGTCGGCGACAAGGTGGCCAAGGTGCGTTTCCCCGCCCCGGCGCCGTGCGGCAAGACTCCGCTGACCGCGTCCGGCCTCTCCAAGTCGTACGGGTCGTTGGAGATCTTCACCGACGTGGACGTGGCGGTGGACCGGGGTTCCCGGGTGGCCATCCTCGGGCTCAACGGTGCCGGCAAGACCACGCTGCTGCGGATGCTCGGCGGGCTGCTGGAGCCGGACACCGGCGAGGTGCGGCCCGGGCACGGGCTGCGGCTGGGCTACTACGCGCAGGAGCACGAGACGCTGGACGTCGAGCGGACCGTGCTGGAGAACATGCGGGCCGCCTCGACCGAGCAGACCGACACCGAGCTGCGCAAGATCCTCGGTGCGTTCCTCTTCTCCGGCGAGGACGTGGACAAGCCCGCCGGGGTGCTCTCCGGTGGTGAGAAGACCCGGCTGGCGCTGTCGACCCTGGTCTGCTCCGGGGCGAACGTGCTGCTGCTCGACGAGCCGACCAACAACCTCGACCCGGTCAGTCGGGAGCAGGTGCTCGACGCGATCGCCAACTACCCGGGCGCGATCGTCCTGGTCACCCACGACCCGGGCGCGGTGCTGGCGCTCAAGCCGGACCGGGCCATCCTGCTGCCCGACGGCGACGAGGACGCCTGGAGCGACGACCTGCTCGAACTGGTCGAGCTGGCCTGACCCGGTGTAAGGAAGGGTCCCCTACTAACGCCTGGTGTATAGGAAGGGACCCCTCCTCACACGCGCGCCGGGATCAGCGGGCGAGGTCGAGCAGGTGCCCGACGACGCCGAGGGCGATCGGCAGCAGCCCGAGCAGGCCGGTCCACTCGTCGGGTACCACCAGGAGTCCGGCCGCGACCACGGCACTGGCCAGCACCAGGGCGCCGATGCCCAGGTACTGGCCGGTGACGATCTGCCCGACGCGGGGACGGCCGGTGGTGCGGGCGGCGACGAAGAACACCGTCAGGATGACGATGTCGTCGATGTTGGTCGCGGCGAAGACCACCGTGGCGACGGTTGCGGTGCCGAGCAGGTCGAGCATGGCCGGCAGCGTACGGGCAAGCAGGCCGATCGGAGCGCGACGGAGGGCGAGGCGGTTCAGTCCGGTCGGGGAGCCCGGGCCTCGGGGCGCCGGATGGTGGCCACGGTCGATGCCTTTGGTGAGGAGATGGTGGCGGAACGTGGTGTCGACGGTGCCGTGCGTGCGGGCGGCGGCCGGCCGCCGAAAGCCAGCTCCGGGCCGTTGACGCGCCTGGCGCCGCGACCGCGTGCCGATGGTCGTCACCTATCGGGAAGCTGACATTGCATAGCGTGTCGGTTGGCGAATAGTTGATATCTGGCGCATGATCGTTCGAGGCGGTCTAATAGGTGGGACCGTATCCGAACCGCACAGTCTGGGACGTGAGGACACAGCATGGCAGCCACTGGCACAGCCACCAGCACTGAGAAGGGTCGCCGGATCGTCGGAGCCGAGCGTCAGACGCTCGCCAAGGACCTCGTCAAGCGGTACACCGGAGGAGAGAGCATCCGTGCTCTCGCGGCCTCGACCGGCCGATCCTACGGGTTCATTCACCGCGTGCTCACCGAGTCCGGGGTGCAGCTGCGGCAGCGCGGCGGTGCCCGGCGCCGCAAGAAGGCGTGACCCGCCCGTCAGCGTCGTACACCACCACCGTGACCCGGGCCGCCCGGTGACCACCGAGGCGACCGGGGTCCGGCTGGAATGTGACGGGCCGATCGCCACGGTCACCCTGTGTCGGCCCGACGTGCTCAACGCGCAGACCCCGTCGATGTGGCGCGCGATGAGCGACTTTTCCCGGGACCTGCCCGGTGACGTACGTGTCGTGGTCGTCCGGGGCGAGGGGCGGGCGTTCTCCGCCGGCCTCGACCTGGCGGTCGTGGGCGCCACCGGGCCGGGCTCGTTCGCCGAGCTGGCCGCACTGCCGGAAGCGGAGTGCGCCGACCAGATCGCCGCCCTGCAGAGCGGCTTCACCTGGCTGCATCGTCCGGACGTCATCTCCGTCGCGGCCGTGCAGGGGCATGCCATCGGCGCCGGCTTCCAGCTCGCCCTCGCCTGCGACCTGCGGGTGCTGGCGCAGGACGCGAAGCTGTCGATGGCCGAGGTCACGCTGGGCCTGGTCCCGGACCTGGCCGGCACGAAGCGACTGGTGGAGTTGGTCGGCTACGCCCGTGCGCTGGAGATCTGCACCACCGGTCGGCGGATGGACGCCGCCGAGGCGGACCGGCTCGGCCTGGCCACCCTGGTGGTGCCGAACGCGGAGCTGGACGACGCGGTACGTGATCTCACCGCCGGGCTGCTCGCGCACCAGCGTGACGCCGTGGTGGAGATCAAGGCACTGCTCGCCGGTGCGTCCGGACGGACGCACGCCGAGCAGCAGCGAGCCGAGCGGGAGGCACAGACCCGGCGGATCCGCGATCTTGCCGGGTACACAGAATAGTAAGGACCGTTCGGGAAGATCCGGGTTACTCACGAGGTTGTCGTAGCTGTCGGGACAATTGACCCGACGGCGTACTGAGGCCCTTCCCGGAGGTGTGTGTGTCCAACCCGATGGCCGCCGGCGGCATGGGCGGTTGGAGCATGCTGCGGTCGATGCGCAACGGTGACGAGATCTCCAGTCACCGGTTGCAGCGTGGCGTCGCCCGGCGGATCGTGGCGTTCGCCCGTCCGTACCGGCGCGACATCGTCGTTTTCCTGCTGACCGTGATCGTCGCGGCGGTGATCGGGGTGGCCACCCCGTTGCTCGCCGGTCAGGTCATCGACGCGATCACCCGGGGCGGCGACGAGGCCGGCGCGCTGGTCATCCGGCTCGCGTTCTTCATCGCCGGCCTGGCCGTCGCCGACGCGATGCTCTCCCTCGCGCAGCGCTGGTATTCGGCGCGCATCGGCGAGGGCATCATCCTCGACCTGCGGACCCGGGTCTACGACCACGTGCAGCGGATGCCGTTGCAGTTCTTCACCCGCACCCAGACCGGTGCGCTGGTCAGCCGGCTCAACAACGACGTGATGGGGGCCCAGCGGGCCTTCACCTCGACGCTCTCCGGCGTGGTCAGCAACGTGATCCAACTGCTGCTCACCGCCGCCGTGATGCTCACCCTCTCCTGGCAGATCACCGCGTTGTCGCTGGTGCTGCTGCCGGTGTTCATCATCCCGGCCCGGCGGGTCGGCCGGCGGCTGGCCGAGATCACCCGCGAGTCGTACAACCTCGACGCCAAGATGAACGCGACCATGACCGAGCGGTTCGGGGTCGCGGGCGCGCTGCTGGTGAAGCTCTTCGGTCGCCCCGACGCCGAGGCCGGGCGGTTCGCCGCCCGCGCCGAGCGGGTCCGCGACATCGGCATCACCTCCGCGATGTACTCGCGGACGTTCTTCGTGGCGATGCTGCTGGTCGCCTCGCTGGCCCAGGCGCTCACCTACGGGCTCGGCGGGTGGCTGGCGGTCACCGGCGAGGTCAGCGCCGGTACGGTCGTGACGCTCGCGTTGCTGCTCACCCGGCTCTACGGTCCGCTCACCGCGCTGAGCAACGTCCGGGTCGACGTGATGAGCGCGCTGGTCTCGTTCGACCGGGTCTTCGAGGTGCTCGACCTGGACCCGGCGATCAAGGAGCGGTCCGACGCCGTCCCGGTGCCCCGGGACGCCGGCCGGGTCGAGTTCCGTGACGTGCGCTTCCGCTACCCGAGCGCCGCCGAGATCTCCCTCGCGTCGCTGGAGGAGGTCGCCACGCTGGACCGTACGGTCAACGAGCCGGTGCTCAAGGGCGTCTCCTTCCGGGTCGAGCCCGGGCAGATGGTCGCCCTGGTCGGGCCCTCCGGCGCGGGCAAGTCCACGCTGTCCATGCTGATCTCCCGCATCTACGACGTCACCGACGGCCAGGTGCTGGTCGGCGGCGTCGACGTGCGGGACGCCACGCTCGAATCGCTGCGGGACGAGATCGGCGTGGTGACCCAGGATTCGCACCTGTTCCACGAGACGATCGCGGAGAACCTGCGGTACGCCAAGCCGGACGCCACCGACGACGAGCTGTGGGCGGCGCTGGCCGGTGCACAGGTCGCCGACCTCGTCCGGGCGCTGCCCGACGGGCTGGACACCACCGTCGGCGAGCGCGGCTACCGCTTCTCCGGTGGTGAGAAGCAGCGCATCGCGATCGCCCGGCTGCTGCTCAAGGCACCCTCGATCGTGATCCTCGACGAGGCGACCGCGCACCTCGACTCGGAGAGCGAGGCGGCCGTGCAGCGGGCACTGTCGGTGGCGCTGACCGGGCGTACCGCGCTGGTGATCGCGCACCGGCTCTCCACGGTCCGCGACGCCGACCAGATCCTCGTCCTCGACGAGGGCCGCATCGTCGAGCGCGGTCGGCACGACGAACTGGTCGCCGTCGGTGGCCTCTACGCCGAGCTGTACCGCACCCAGTTCGCGGTGGCCGACTCGCCGACCCCGCACACCGACCAGGCCATGGTGGAGCCGGTGATCATTCCGTCGCGGGAGTACCTCGCCGACGAGGCGATGCCGCCGGCCGCCGCCAACTGACGGCGGTCACTCCCCGGTCGTCGCCTCGCGCAGTTCGGCGAAGGCGGCACCGAGCGTCTGCGGGGTGTAGTGCGCGTTCAGACCGCTGGGGTTCGGCAGCACCCAGAGGTGGGCGCCGGCCAGCGGCTCGGGCTGCCGGCCGAAGGTGGCCTTCGGCCGCGCAAAGCCGATCCGGTACGCGGTCACCCCGACCACGGCCACCCAGCGCGGCCGGTACGCGGCGACCTTGCCGGTCAGCTCCCGTGCCCCGTCGACGAGTTCGGCGGCGGACAGTTCGTCGGCGCGGGCGCTGGCCCGGGCCACCACGTTGGTGATGCCCAGCCCGAGCCCGGGCAACTCGTCCTGCTCGCTGGGGTGCATCAGGCGCGGGGTGAACCCGCCCCGGTGCAGCGCCGGCCAGAACCGGTTGCCGGGGCGGGCGAAGTGCCATCCGGTCGCGGCCGACCACAGCCCGGGGTTGATCCCGACGAACAGCACGTCCAACCCGGGCACGATGACGTCCGGCAGCAGTCGGTCCACGGCCGCCGCCAACTCCTCCCGGGTCGGCCGGTACCCCCGATCCACGCCGTCGGTCCGCGCAGCGTCGCCTTCCGGTCGCTTGGTCGCCGGCCGCGCAGCGCCGCCTTCCGGTCGCCCGGTCGCTGCACGGGCGGGGCTGCCTTTCGGTCGCCTGGTCGCCGGACGGTCAGCGCCGCCCGTCGGTTGCCTGGTCACAGGCCGCGCAGCGCGCCGCCGTCGACGGGGATGGTGACCCCGGTCAGGTAGCTCGCGGCCGGGGAGAGCACGAACGCGGCCACCCTCCCGAACTCGTCGGGGTCGCCGATGCGGCGCAGGGGGATGCCGGCCTCGGCTTCGGCGCGGGCCTGTTCGGGGTCGCCGCTGGCGGCGAAGAGTTCCCGGTTCCGGTCGGTCATGATCCGCCCCGGCAGCAACCCGACCACCCGTACGCCACGGGGGCCGTACTCGTCGGCGACGTCCTTGGCGACCCCGGCCAGACCGGGGCGCAGGCCGTTGGAGATGCCCAGCCCGGTGACCGGGCCCCGCGCCGAGGTGGACAGCACGAGCGCGATGGCGCCTCCGTCGGGCAGTGCCCCGGCCACCGTCCGTACCGTCCGTACGCTGCCCAGGAAGATGGTCTCGAAGGCGCGTCGCCACTGCTCGTCGTCGACTGAGGCGGCGCTGCCGGGGGGCGGTCCACCGACCGAGACCAGGGCGCCGTCGAGTCGGCCGAAGTGCTGGTGCGCGGCCTGCACCAGCCGTTCGGGCGTGTCCGGGTCGGTGAGGTCGGCGGTGATGCCGACGGCGTGCTCCGGCCCGCCGAGTTCGGCGGTGGCGGCGGCCACCGCGTCGGCGTTCCGGGCCGAGAGCACCACCCGGGCGCCGTCGGCGACCAGGCTCCGCGCCGTGGCGTGACCGAGGCCGCGCGAGGCGCCGGTGAGCACGTACACCCGGTCGGTGAGTCCTAGATCCATGCCACCGATCCTGCCGCAGCCGGTGCGCGTCCGGCACCTCCGGGTCCGTCCACCGCGCCGACCCCTGATGTTAGGAGGGGACCCCTGCTATACCGCAGGCGTTAGAAAGGGTCCCTTCCTTACATCCGCAGGAGCCGTACGCGGCCGGCTAGTTGGACCGCGACGGCGCGGTCGACGCGCGCGAGCGCGGGTGCCCGGCGGGGGCGTGGCGCCCGAGCGCCGTCGTAGCGCAGGGTGGCTTCGCGGACGGCGAGTTCCTCGGCACCCAGCGGTGGCAGTTCGGCACGGTCGCGCAGCGCGCGGGCCAGGTCCCAGCCGTCGCGCAGGCCACCGCCGGTGGGCCGGTCGGCGGCCCAGGTGAGGAAGGTCGACGGCCAGCGTGGGCCGAGGGCGGCGGTGAGCAGCGGCCAGTGGCGGGCGACCTCGCCGGCCCGCTTGCGCAGCAGCGCCGCGCGGGCGGCGGCCAGCGGTGCGGGCGCGAACCCCGGGGGCGGTGGGCCGCCGGCCACCAGCGCGGCCACCAGTCGCGCCTGTCGCTCGGCCAGCGTGTCGCCCGGCGCAGGCAGCTCGTCGGGGTCGACGCTCACGTCACCACCGGCAAGCCGCTGGCGGTGGCGATGGCGTCCAACTCGGCGCGCAGGTCGGCGGCGGGCGGGTAGTGCCCGTCGCGTTCCAGCATGACCGCCGGTGGCCGGTGTCGCGCGCACACCTCGGCGAGCAGGTCGAGGACGTCCTGGCCGACCGGGTCGGTGTGGGTGTCGTGATAGAAGCCGCCGTGGTCGGCGCCGCCGGCGACGTGCACGTACGCGACGCGGTCCAACGGCAGCCGATCCAACAGGGCCAGCGGGTCGGTGCCCCGGTTACGGGCGTTGGCGTGCACGTTGGCGATGTCGAGCAGCAGCAGCGCGTCGGTGCGGTCCAGGATCTCGGTGAGGAACGTGGCCTCGTCGAGTTCGTCGTCCGGCCAGTCGAACAGCGCGGCGATCGGCTCCAGCGCGATCGGCACCGGCAGGTCGGCCCGGGCCCGGGCGACGTTGGCGCAGACCACGTCGACCGCCTCGCGGGTGCGGGGCAGCGGCAGCAGATGCCCGGCCTCCAGGCCACCGGCCCGGACGAAGGCGATGTGTTCGCTGACCAGGGGGGCCGCCAACAGTTCGGCGACCGCCGCCAGGTGGCCGACCCGGGCCGGATCGACCGGCTCGGTGCCGCCGAGGGAGAGCCGTACCCCGTGCGGCACCACGGTCACGCCGCGTCGACGCAGCTCGACCAGCCCGTCGGGTGGGTCGGCGGGGGACACGCCCTCGGCGACCACCTCGACGAAGCGCAGGCCGGGCAGGTCGGCGACGAATCCGGCGATCTCCGGTCGCCAGCCGATGCCCACCCCGTGCGGGCCGGTCATCCGCCGCATCCTCCACCGCCGCCGCACCCGCCGCCGCCTCCACCACCGCAGCCACCGCCGCTGTCGCTCGCGCCTGCGGTGCTGCCACCGCCGCAGGCGGCGGTGCCGCCGGTGCCGGTGGCCGCCTGGCGCTGGAGCTCGGCCTGCTGGGCGAAGGTGGGGTCCATGGCCCAGATCGTGGCGCTGCCGTAGAGGGCCACCGCCATCGCGGTGCCGGCGGCGCCGTAGGTGGCGTACGACGGGTTGCTGCGCGGTGCCAGGTGGTGGTTGCGCATGCGGAGCAGCCGCAGCGCCGCGTCGGCGGCCTTGGTCCGTCGGGGTACCAGGGCGAACAACAGGGTGGCCACCACGCTGAGTGCGAGGACGACGGCCACGAGATACCAGACCGGTCGCCCGTTGGCCGCGCCGGCGAAGATGCGCGCGATGCCGACCGCCGACAGCACGGCCATCAGCAGCGGGCCGATCCGCAGGGCCGCCCGCTGCTCCGGGGTGACCAGCAGTCCGTGCCGGTCCAGGCCGTCCCGCAGCTCGGTGAGGGCCCGGCTCACCCACTCGGTCGTGATGACCTGCCGGGCGGGGCAGCGCTGGCTGGCAGCGTGGTGGACGGCGCGGTCGAGCGGGGTCGCGCCGGGAGGCAGGGGAGCGTCGGCGGTCAGCCGGTGGTGCTTGTCGACCCCGATCACGCCCTGTCCCCGCAGCGCGCCGATGGCGGTCCAGACCGCCAGGTTCTCGCCGCCGTTGAGGAAGGCGAGCTGCTGCGGGCCGAGTTGGTCGGCGGGGGGCGCGGAGCGGCCGGACAGCACCGCCCGGCGGTGGATCAGGGTGCCGACGACGAGGACGAGCGCCGCCGCCAGATAGAGAAACAGGAAGGTGCGGCTGGGAATGCCCCAGGTGTGGAAGTCCGCCGCGGGATCCGTCATGGCCTGCTCCTGTCGCGCGAAGGGAACGCAGACTCATTGTGGAGCGCGGACGCCACCGTGCCGAGGCCGGGACAGCCGGGTTATCGGGCCGTTACCGACTGTTCAGCGGCGACGGACGGCCTCCTCGACCAGATCGAGGACGGGGCCGAGGTCGCCAGCGGGTCGTCCCATCGCCAGGTGCAGGACCAGGCCGTCGTAGGCGAGTTCGAGGAAGCGGGCCAGCACGTCGATGGGTACGTCCTCGCGCAGCACTCCGGCCTCGCGTTGCCGGGACAGGCGGTCCCGGGTGGCCTCGGCGATGGCCGCCGAGCGCTCGGCCCACCGCTTGGCGAAGGCCGGGTCGGTCCGCAGCCGTCGGGAGACCTCCAGTTGGCTGCCGAGCCATCCGGTGGTGTCCGGGGAGACCGCGCGGGCGAGCAGGTCCCGCATGACCTGGACCAGACCGTTGCGGGCGACGGTCTCCACCATCGTCGCCGCGTCGTCCTCGGCGACGGCCAGGAAGAGCGAGTCCTTGTCCCGGAAGTGGTGGAAGATGGCCCCTCGGGACAGCCCGGTCGCCTCTTCGAGTCGGCGCACGGTGGCGCCCTCGTAGCCGTGCCGAGCGAAGCAGGCGCGCGCGGCGGTGAGGATCTCGTGTCGACGGGCGTCGAGCTGGTCCTGACTTACTCTGGGCACGTCACGATCGTGTCAGCTCACCCGGGGTAACGCAAACCGTACGTACGGCTTGGAAATCGGGTTCTGGTCGGGGTCAGTGCCGGTACGACATCACCGCGTAACCTCCGGCCCTGTCGGGCGGGTACCGGATTCCCGTAAGGTGCCCGAGTGCCACTGCTCCTGCTGGATCTGGACAACACCCTGCTCGACCGGGCCGGGCCGTTCCGCACCTGGGCAGAGCGCTTCCTCGACGGCATCGGTGCGCCCGCGCACGACATCGAATGGCTGTTGTCGATAGACGCCGACGGGCTGACCGACCGATGGGACGTCGCGGACGCCATCCGGGACCGCTACCGCCTGCGGATCCCCTCCATCGATCTGGTCGAGGAGCTGCACGAGGGCATCGTCGAGTTCACCCGGCTCGATCCGCTGGTCGCCTGCGCGCTGCGGATCGCCGACGACGCCGGCTGGATGCCGGTGGTGGTCACCAACGGCACGGTCCGCCTACAGGACACCAAGATCCGGCGTACCGGCCTGGACCGGTACGTGGCCGACTGGGTGATCTCCGAGGAGGCCGGGGTCAGCAAGCCCAACCCCCGGATCTTCGCGCTGGCCGCGCAACGGGCCCGGATGCCGTTGCGCGGCGCCTGGGTGATCGGCGACGGCCCGGAGGCCGACATCGGTGGCGCCACCGCGGTCGGGCTGCCCAGCGTCTGGCTGCACCGGGGTCGGCCCTGGACGGACGCCCGGTTCGCCCCGACGGTCACCGTCGACACGGTGATCGCCGCCATCGCCGCGATCATGGGCGCCACGGGCGGCGCGGCGGGGCGTACCCGCGCCTGAGGTCGAAAACGGGTTGCCCCGGCGGGGCGACGCGACGAGCATGGTCCGCGCATCGTGCTGCCGGGCGTGCGCCCGGTCGAGGAGAGGAGGTCGGTCATGGCCGTTCTCGCAGGTCAATTCCTGCCTCCATCCACCTCGAACAAGGGACGACCAGCGCAGTGCGCGATCACGACTCCTCGGTGCCGGAGCGCCGAGCCCGCGGCAAGCGCCGCTTCGACGACGACGAACCACACTTCCTGAAGCGCGGGCGGCCGTCCGGCCCCGCCCCGACCGATCCGGACGACGAGCCCGACCCGGAGACCGGTGAGGTCTGGTCCTCCTGGGACGACGCGGTGCACGGCCCGCAACCCCATCCGGCGTGGCTGGTCACCGAACTGGCCGCCAAGGACACCGAACTCGGGGTGCTCAAGACCGGCAAGGAGGCCGACGTCCACCTGGTCCGCCGGGCCGTACCGGAGACCGATCGGGCCTGCCTGCTGGCGGCGAAGCGCTACCGCGATCCCCGACACCGGCTCTTCCACCGCGACGCCGGATATCTCGAAGGACGGCGGGTCCGCCGGTCCCGGGAGATGCGCGCGATGACCGGGCGGACCGCGTTCGGCCGGCAGATGGTCGCCGGGCAGTGGGCGGCGGCCGAGTTCGCCGCGCTGGCCCGGCTCTGGGAGATCGGCGAACGGTTCGGCACGGTCGCCGTGCCGTACCCGGTCCAGTTGCGCGGCACCGAGCTGATGCTGGAGTTCCTCGGCGACCCGGACCAGGGGCGGGCCGCGCCCCGGCTGGCCGAGTTGCGTCCCGAGGCGGGCGAGCTGCGCAGGCTGTGGGAGCAGCTCGTCGACGCGCTGGTGGTGCTGGCCCGCGCCGGGTACGCACACGGTGACCTGTCGCCGTACAACCTGCTGGTGCACCAGGGGCGGCTGGTCCTGATCGACCTGCCGCAGGTGGTCGACGTGGTGGCGAACCCACAGGGGCGGGAATTCCTGGCCCGGGACGTGCGGGTCGTCGCCACCTGGTTCACCGCCCGGGGCCTGCCGCAGGAGCCGGACGCCCTGACCGATCTGCTGGCCCGCGAGGCCGGTCTGCGCTGACGGTCCGGGCGCTGACGTCGGTCGGTCCCGGACGACGGGCTCCGGGTGGCGGTTCCGCCGCCGCCCGGAGCCCGGCGGGTGCCTACTGGAGGTACCGCTCGACCTCGGGCACCGGGCGTGCGCCCTGGGCGTCGGGATCGCCGTGTGCCTGCCGCGCGGCGCGTCGACGGCGGAGCAGGTCCCAGCACTGGTCGAGGGACTCCTCCAGCTCACGCAGCCGGGCACGGGCCTCGTCGTCGGTGCCCGCCTCGTGGGCCTGCGCCTCGGCGCGCAGCCGGTGCTCCTCGTCGACCAGATCGGAGATCCGGCTCAGGATGGTCGTGTCGTCCATGCCCTGAGCCTGGCACAGCGGGCCCGGCCGCGCCCGGGTTCTTCGCGGCGGGACCGCGCCGAGGGCGCTGCCCGCCCGGTCGACCGATTGCTGTCACGGGTTCCGTACCCCCGATATGAGCAGGGATGACGAAGATCACCTGAGAGGGTCGGCGGGTCCGGGAGTGCCTCGCGTCGGCGTGGGTCGGCACTCGGGGCGAGGCCGCGCGGACCGGTGTTGATCAGGCGCGATGAGCGGTGGAGGGGAGTACGGGAAGAGTGTGGTGTCCCTCGTGCACCTGACTGGTACGCCACGTCTCCGTTGTGGACGGCGGGAATGTCGAGCACGAAGATTTCTCGGTGCGTGACTAGTGAGGAGTGCTACGGCAATGTCATGCTCATCGCAATCGTGGCAATTCGAAGAGTAACGCCCCTCACCCCCGGGGCCCGCCCAACTGGGAGCCGACGACGTGAACTGCGCCCGAACCCGGAGACCGGCATCGATCCCGCTGCGGTACACGCTACCGAACCTGTTGCGTGATCCGGCCCGCGCCCTCGTCGAGTTCGGCGAACGCTCCGCAGGTGAGGTCGTCCGGCTCAACCTCGGCTCGCTGCGCCCGTACCTGGTCACCCACCCCGAGCACCTGCAACAGGTCCTGCGCGAGCGCTCCGGCAACTACGTGCGCGCCGGCGACGGTCTGCAGTGGCGCCCGCTGAAGCGGCTGTTCGGCGAGGGCATCCTCAGCGACGGCGAACACTGGGCCGACAGCCGGCAGATCCTCCAGCCGCTGTTCACCGCCCGCCGCATCGACGCGATGGTCGACCGCCTCGCCCTCGCCATCGAGGAGGCCGTCGACGAGCTGGCCGAGCCGGCGCGTACCGGTCGACCGGTCAACATGGGCACGGTGCAGGCCCGCATCGTCTGCTCGGCGATCATGCGGGTCTTCTTCGCGGACCGGATCTCGGTGCCCGACGCGATGCGGATCATGCAGGCGCAGGACGACATCGCCCGCTCGGTGATGCCTCGCATCCTGATGCCGTGGGCACCGCTGGCCGCGCCCATGCCCGGTGACCGGACGTTCCGCCGGGCCGTACAGCTCATCGACGACCTGCTGCTGCCGACCGTGCGGGCCGCCCGCCACGAGACCACCGAGGACGCCGACGACATCATCAGCACGTTGTGGCGGGGCCGCACCGAGGGCGGTGGCCGACTCGACGAGCAGCAGGTCCGCAACGACACGGTGGCGATGGTGGCCACCACCACCGAGACCACGATCAGCGTCCTCACCTGGCTGTGGCCGCACATCGAGCGCAACCCCGAGATCGCCGCCCGGCTCTACGCCGAGATCGACGAGGTGGTCGGCGGCCAGCCGGTACGCCAGGAACACCTGCGCGACCTGCGCTACACCCGGCAGGTGCTCGACGAGCTGCTCCGGCTCTATCCGATCGGCTGGCTCTTCCCCCGCAACGCGGTCGAGGAGGACGTCATCGGTGGGGTCCGGATCCCGGCCGGCTCCACTGTGGTGGTCAGCCCGCTGATCACCCACCGCATGTCGATGTTCTGGGAGCGACCCGACGTCTTCGACCCGGACCGGTTCCGGCCCGAACAGGCCCGACAGCGGCACCGGTACGCGCACTTCCCGTTCGGCGGCGGCCCGCACCAGTGCCTGGGCATGCACCTGTTCTATCTGGAGGCGACGCTGATCGTGGCCGGCCTGCTGAGCCGGTTCCGGTTCCGGCTGTGCCGTCCGGCCGTACCCGGCATCAAGGTGGCCGCCGCGTTGCGTCCCCTGGAACCGGTCGAGGTGGTCCTGCGGCCCGCGCAGGGTGTCGCGGCGTGAGTTCCCGGACCGAGGTATCGCCGGTCGGCTCCGGCGACCAGATGACCGACGCCACCGAACAGGGCCGGATCTGCGCCCTCGCCGCGAAGGGCCAGCGCGACCTGGCGGCGGTCGCCGCCGCGTACCCCGAGCTGTTCCCGGCCCGGCCCTTCGACGCCACGCTGTTCGGCAACGTGGCGATGGCGATCGCCTTCGGCGCGCCCTGGTGCGACCTCGACCGGCTCCGGGTCACCAACCGGGCGGTGCTGTGGGGCTTCGCCGTGGACTGGCTGGTGGACCACGAGGCCCGCTCGCGCGACGAGATCGACCGGCTGACCGCCCGTTGCCTTGCGGTGGTCGACGGCGGGACGCCCGAGGAGGGCGACCAGCTCGGTGCCTTCCTCGCCGAGCTGCGCGACGAACTCGCCACGGTGCCCGCCTTCGCCGCGCACCGCGAGCGCTGGCGGGAGGAGACCCGCAAGGTGCTCGCCGCGATGGCCCGGGAGTGGGACTGGAAGCAGTCGCCGGACACCCGGCCCGGGTTCGCGGAGTACCTGGACAACGCCGCCAACCTGGCCTGCACCGTGGTCAACGTCGTGCACTGGATCCACACGGACGATCCGGCCACCCTGGCGCACCTCGACGCGCTGCTGGCCGCGAGCGACCAGGTGCAGCGGATCCTACGCCTGGTCAACGACCTCGGCACGTACGAGCGCGACCTGCGCTGGGGTGACCTCAACGCGCTGCTGCTGGTGTCCCGCGCCGAGGTGGAGAAGCGGATCGCCGAGCTGGTCGCGCAGGCCCGGGACCAGCTCGCGACGCTTCGCGTCGACTGCCCGGTGGCGGCCGACTACCTGGCCCGGCAGATCGGCTTCAGCAGCGGCTTCTACCGGTCCACCGACTTCTGGGGCACGCCGTGACGGCCGCAGGCGTCACCGGGCCACCGGAGACGGCGCAGCGCGTCACCGACGCGGCCGCCGACCTGGTCGCGGACCTGGACCGGGAACCGGCCGGGCAGGTGAGTGCCTCGGTCTACGAGACGGGTCGCCTGGTCGCCGACGCCCCGTGGCTCGGTGGCCACGGCCGGCGGTTGGCGTACCTGCTCGGTCAGCAGGGACCGGACGGCGGCTGGGGCCTGCCCGGCGGGTACGGTCTGGTGCCGACGGCGAGCGCGGTGGAGGCCCTGGTCGCGGTCCTTGCCCGGGACGAGCCGGCCGACCGTTCCGGCCCGACGCGGTCGGACCTGGTGGACGCCGCCGCTCGCGGGCTGACCGCGCTGACCCGGCGGCTGGGAGCCGGCGCGCCGTTGCCGGACACCCCGGCGGCCGACCTGATCGTGCCGGCGTTGACCGGTCGCATCGACACGCACCTGACCCGGCTACGCGACCGGGGCGCCCCGGCACTGCCCGGCCTGCATCCGTCGCCCCGGGTGGACCGGCGGCGCCTCGACGCGGTCTCCGCGTTGCTCGCCACCGACCGGCCGATGCCGCGCAAGCTGTGGCACGCCTACGAGGTGTTGGGGCCGAACGCCGCGACCCGCGAGGAGGTCCGCCCGATCGACGGTGCCGTGGGCGCCTCACCAGCCGCCACGGCCGGGTGGCTCAACCACCGGCGTGCGCCGGACCGGGCCGCGCGGGCGTACCTGGACGAGGTGGTGGCCCGGCACGACGGCCCGGTGCCGTGTTGCACCCCGATCAGCGTCTTCGAGCGGTCCTGGACGCTCGGCACGCTGATCCGGGCGGGGATACCGGTCCGACCGTCGCCGGCGGTGGTGGCCGGATTGGCCGCCGCGCTCGGACCGGACGGCGCGGCGACCGGGCCGGGGCTGCCGGCCGACGCGGACACCACCTCGGCCGCCCTGTACGCCCTGGCCCGGCTGGGCCGGCCGGTCGACCCGACCAGTCTGTTCCGCTACGACCTCGGCAGTCACTTCTGCACCTGGCGTGGGGAGGACGGCGACTCGATCACCACCAACGCGCATGTGCTGGAGGCGCTGGGCTGGCATGCCCGGCACACCCGCGAGGGCGCGAACCGGTACGGCGCCCGGGTGGCCGCCCTCGGTGGCTGGTTGCGCGAGGTGCAGCAGCCGGACGGCCACTGGACGGACCGTTGGCACGCCTCGCCCTACTACGCCACCTCCTGCGCGGCCCTGGCGCTGGCCGCTCACGCACCGCCGGAGGCCGCTGGGGAGGCCGTCGACCGGGCCGTCGGCTGGGTGCTCGCCACCCAGCGCGACGACGGCGGCTGGGGACGCTGGTCGACCACCACCGAGGAGACGGCGTACGCGGTGCAGGTCCTGCTCGGGGCGGGCGACCGGCGGCCCGAGGTGGTGCAGGCCGCTGCCCGGGCGCTGGCACATCTGCAGGTCGACGCCGTCGGTGACCCTCCACTGTGGCATGACAAGGACCTCTACACGCCGGTCCTGGTGGTCCGCGCGGCGGTGCTCGCGGCACGGCGTCTGGCGCTCGAATCCGGCGCGGCAGGCGGTGGCGGTGAGGGCGCCGAAGCCTCCCACCAGGGCATGATCACGAGCGCTTGAGTTGCTACGGTGACGCTGTTAGCGTGCGCCGGGGTCGGTGCGTGTGTGGCCCGCCTGACTGACCGATCAACTCGCTCCGGGCCAGGGACGGTGTAATGGGTTCCCGCAGTTCGAATCTGCGTACCAAGGTCGTGGCCCTGTTGGCCTCGCTGGTGGCACTCTGGAGCTTCACCGCCTGGGTGACCGTCCGCGAGGGCGTCAACCTGGTCGGCGTACAGGCGCTCGACGTGCGGGTGTTCGATCCCACCGAGCCACTGCTGTTGCAGCTGCAGCTGGAACGCCGGACCTCGCTGGCGTACCTCGGCCGGCCCGAGGACCGCAGGCGTGGTGAGCTCGTGCAGGTGCGTCAGCGCACCGACGAGCTGGCCGCCGAGTTCAAGGAGTCGGCCGGGCACTGGCAGGTCGGCCTGCTCGGTAGCGACGGCCTGCACCAGCGGATCGGTGAGCTGAACCGTGGGCTCACCGCGTTGTCGGACACCCGGGCGGCCGTGGACGGCCGCAACATCGGCCGCAGCGAGGCCGGCGGGGCGTTCACCCAGGTGATCGAGTCGATCTATCAGGTCTACGACGAGCTGGGCAACCTCGACGACGACCAGGTCGCCGAGGACACCGTCCAACTGATTCAGCTCAACCGGGCCCGGGAACTGCTGTCCCAGGAGGACGCCCTGCTCGCCGGGGTGCTGGCCGCCGGTCGGATCACCTCGAGCGAGCGAGCGGAGTTCACCCGGGTCGTCGGCGCCCGCCAGTTCGTCGCGGACCAGGCGGTCGTCCGGCTGCCGCAGGCGGACCAGACGCGCTACCAGCAGATGTCCGCCGGCCCGAACTTCCGTCGACTGGCCGACCTGGAGAACCAGGTCATGCTAGCCGGAAACAGCACCCGGGTGCCGTTCAGTGCCGAGGCGTGGACCGATGCCACGAGCCCGGCGTTGATCGAGATCGGCGACGTCGTGCTGGCCGGTGGTGACGACGTGGTCGAACGGGCGACCCCCGTCGCCGTCGGCGTCATCATCCGGTTGGTGCTCGCCGCCGGTCTCGGTCTGCTCGCCGTCATCGCCTCGGTGGTCGTCTCGGTCACCACTGCCCGTGCGTTGGTGCAGCAGTTGCAGCGCCTGCGGGACGCCGCGTTCCAGCTCGCCAACGAGCGGCTGCCCAGCGTGGTGGATCGGCTCGGCCGTGGCGAGCAGGTGGACGTGGCCAAGGAGGCGCCGCCGCTGCAGTTCGGTGACGACGAGATCGGTCAGGTGGGCAAGGCGTTCAACGTGGTGCAGGAGACGGCCGTCCGGACCGCGGTGGAGCAGGCGGAACTGCGCCGCGCGGTGCGCGACGTCTTCCTCAGCCTGGCCCGGCGTACCCAGGCCCTGGTGCACCGCCAGCTCACCCTGCTCGACTCGATGGAGCGCCGGGAGCAGGACGCGGAGGAGTTGGAGGACCTGTTCCGCGTCGACCACCTGGCCACCCGGATGCGGCGCAACGCGGAAAACCTGATCGTGCTCTCCGGCTCCACGCCCGGCCGGGCCTGGCGCCGCAACGTGCCGATGGTGGACGTGGTCCGTGGCGCGGTCGGTGAGGTCGAGGACTACACCCGGGTCCAGGTGCTCCCGATCAGCGGGGTGTCGCTGGCCGGGCGGGCCGTCGGTGACGTCATCCATCTGCTCGCCGAACTGATCGAGAACGGGCTGTCGTTCTCGCCGCCGCACACCACCGTCGAGGTGCGGGGACAACTGGTCGCCAACGGGTTCGCCATCGAGATCGAGGACCGTGGCCTCGGCATGACCGAGGAGGACCTGGCCGCCGCCAACCACCGCATCACCGACCGCTCCGAACTCAACCTCGCCGACGCGTCCCGGTTGGGTCTCTACGTGGTGAGCCGGCTGACCGACCGGCACGGGGTGCGGGTACACCTCAAGGAGTCGCCGTACGGCGGGACGACCGCGGTGGTGCTGGTCCCGAGCGACCTGATCACCGTGGACGGCGCACAGCCGGCGGTCCCGCCGCCGGCCACGCGGACCGAGGCTCCGGCGCTGCCCGCCGGCGACGAGCGGTCACCTGCACCGGTGGCGGTGGCCTCGCCGACCGCAGCGCGGGAAGCCGCCGCCGGACCGGTCGCGCAGCCCTCGGTGGAGTCCGTCGAGGAGACCACCGTCCTGCCGACCAGGTCCCGCCGCCGGCCCGGTCAGTCCGCCCTGGACGGCCCGACCATCCCGATCGAGGTGCCGGTGACCTCCGCGCCGGGCGAGGGCCCGGCCCGGCCGCCGCGCCCGCCGGCCGACGCGGTGGTAGCGCCCGGTGCGCCGACGGGCCCGCCCGTTCCGGCGGCGACCCCGCCCGAGCCGGGTACGCCGACGGTGGCCGAGTCCGACCTGGGGCGTACCGAGTCGGGCCTGCCGGTCCGGGTGCGACAGGCCAGTCTCGCCCCGGCGCTGCGCAACGAGCCCGAGGCGGCCGACGACGGCGAAGACGTGATCCGCGAACCAGAACAGGTTCGGCGCATGATGAGTTCGTACCAGACGGGCACCCGGCGCGGACGCTCCGACGCCGCTAGGTTGCTCGATGGCGGCCGGCGTGCCGAGGACGGTTCCGACGGCGCCGACCAACCGGCGACCTGATCCGCGTCGCTGGCCCGTTGGCCCGGGTCAGCGCTGGTCAGGCCCAGATGAGCACGGCGAAGAGCCGGGGAGAAGAGGACGACGAAGTGGCGCAGAAGACGGCTTCGAGTGCCGACCTGACGTGGTTGCTGGATGACCTCGTCGGCCGGGTCAAGCAGGCCGAACATGCGGTGGCGCTGTCCGCCGACGGTCTGCTGATGGCCTCGTCGCAGGGGCTCAGCCGCGACGACGGCGAGCACCTGGCAGCGATGGCGGCCGGTATCCAGAGCCTGGCCCGCGGTGCGGGCAAGCGGTTCGGTGGCGGGCAGGTCCAGCAGACGATCATCGAGATGCAGTCCTCCTTCCTGTTCGTCACAGCCGCCGGCCGTAACGCCTGTCTCGCGGTGCTGGCCTCCGAGGACGCCGACGTGGGTCTGATCGCGTACGAGATGGCGATGCTGGTCACCAGGGTCGGCAAGTACGTCGCGTCGCCGTCCCGGTCCGCCGAGCAGACCGGCGGGGAGAAGTAGCCGGATGACGGTGCAGGGAGAGTCCGCGGACCACCAGTGGGTGGACGACCATGCCGGTCCGGTTGTCCGTCCCTACGCGGTGACCGGCGGCCGGGCCCGTCCGGTCACCGGCACGTTCGACCTGATCTCCCTGGTGACGGCGACCCGCTCGGACGTCTCTCCGGAGATCGGTCTCGGCCCGGAACACCTGGCGATCGTCGGCCTCTGTCAGCGGATTCAGTCCGTGGCCGAGATCGCGGCACATCTGGACCTGCCGGTGGGCACCGTGCGGGTCCTGCTCGGCGATCTGGTGGCACGCAGCCTGGTGCAGATCCGCGAGCCGCACACCACCGTCGGCATACCCGACCACAGCATTTTCGAGGCGGTTATCAATGGACTACGGGCACTCTGAGCGGCCGCCGGGAGCGGTCGCCCTGCCCACAGCGATCAAGATCCTGGTCGCCGGCGGCTTCGGGGTCGGCAAGACCACGCTGGTCGGGGCGGTCAGTGAAACACGCCCGCTGCGGACCGAGGAGGTGCTGACCGAGACGGGGGTCGGCATCGACGACCTCTCCGGCGTCGAGGCGAAGCAGACCACCACGGTGGCGATGGACTTCGGCCGGATCACGGTCAGCGAGGACCTGGTGCTGTACCTGTTCGGCACGCCCGGCCAGGACCGGTTCTGGTTCGTCTGGGACGAACTGGCGCTCGGTGCCATCGGCGCGGTGGTGCTGGCGGACACCCGTCGGCTCGCCGACTGTTTCCCCTCTATCGACTACTTCGAGGGGCGGGGCACGCCGTTCCTGGTCGCGGTGAACTGTTTCGAGGGGTCACGGTCGTACCGTCTCGACGAGGTGCAGGCCGCGCTGAACCTCGACCCCGAGGTGCCGGTGTTGCTCTGCGACGCCCGCAACCGGGAGTCGGTCAAAGAGGTGCTGATCACCGTGGTGGAGCACGCGATGAAGATCCGGGAGGCCCGTGGCCGCGCCGTCGAGTGACGGTGTGTCCAGCGCCCTCGGCCGGACGAACGAAGGGCTCCCTCCCCGGTCGGGGAGGGAGCCCTTCGGCAGTTCGTCGCCTCAGCTGGCGATCATGCGCCGCAGCACGTACTGCAGGATGCCGCCGTGCCGGTAGTAGTCCGCCTCACCCGGGGTGTCGATCCGCACCACCGCGTCGAACTCCACGCCGCTGTCCGTGCTGACTCGCACGGTACGCGGGATCGAGCCGTCGTTGAGGGCGGTGACACCGGTGACGGTGAACGTCTCGGTGCCGGTCAGCCCCAGCGAGTCGGCGCTCTCGCCGGTCGGGAACTGCAACGGCAGCACACCCATGCCGATCAGGTTCGAGCGGTGGATCCGCTCGTACGACTCGGCGATGACCGCCCTGACGCCCAGCAGCATGGTGCCCTTGGCCGCCCAGTCCCGCGACGAGCCCGAGCCGTACTCCTTGCCGGCCAGGATGACCAGCGGGATGCCGGCCTCCTGGTAGGCCACCGAGGCGTCGTAGATCGAGGTCTTCTCGCCGGTCAGGTGGTTGACGGTGAAGCCGCCCTCCACCCCTGGGACGAGCTGGTTACGCAGCCGGATGTTGGCGAAGGTGCCCCGGATCATCACCTCGTGGTTGCCCCGACGCGAGCCGTACGAGTTGAACTCGTGGCGCGGCACGCCGTGCCCGGCCAGGTACTCACCGGCGGGGGAGTCGGCCTTGATGGAGCCGGCCGGGGAGATGTGGTCGGTGGTCACCGAGTCACCGAGCTTGGCAAGTACCCGCGCCGGACCGATGTCGAGAACAGGCGCCGGCAGGGGCCGCATGCCCTCGAAGTACGGGGGCTTGCGCACGTAGGTGGACTCGCCGTCCCAGGCGAAGGTGTCCCCGGTCGGCGTCGGCAGCGACTGCCAGCGCTCGTCGCCGGCGAAGACGTCGGCGTACGCGGAGCTGAACCCGCCGGCGCCGATCGCCGAGGCGATGACGTCCTGGATCTCGGCGCTGCTCGGCCAGATGTCGCGCAGGTAGACCGGCTGGCCTGCGCTGTCCTCGCCGATCGGCTCGTTGGCCAGGTCGATGTCCATCGTGCCGGCGAGGGCGTACGCCACCACCAGCGGCGGGGACGCCAGGTAGTTCATCTTGACGTCGGGGTTGATCCGGCCCTCGAAGTTGCGGTTGCCGGAGAGCACCGACACCACGGCGAGGTCGGCCTCATTCACCGCGGCGGAGACCTCCTCCGGCAGCGGACCGGAGTTGCCGATGCAGGTGGTGCAGCCGTAGCCGACCAGGTGGAAGCCGAGCTTCTCCAGGTAGGGGGTGAGGCCGGCCCGCTCGTAGTAGTCCATGACGACCTTCGAGCCCGGCGCGAGGGTGGTCTTCACCCACGGCTTGCGGTTCAGGCCCTTGTCCACGGCGTTGCGGGCGAGCAGCGCCGCGCCGATCATCACCTGCGGGTTGGAGGTGTTGGTGCAGGAGGTGATGGCGGCGATCACCACCGCGCCGTGGTCCAGCTCGTACTCGTTGCCGTCGGTGCCGGTGACCCGGATCGGGTTGCTGGCCCGCCCGCCGGAGCCGACGGCGGCGGTCACCAGGTCACGCGGGGCGTCGGCCGGGTCGTTGACCTCGTTGGCCGGGGCGTCGCTGGCCGGGAAGGACTCGGCGCTGGCCTCGTCGGCCGGGCCCGCCGTGTCGAACGGCTTGTCCTGCTGCGGCACGCCGGGGCGGCGGCCCGGGTCGCCACCGGTCTCGTCGGCCGCGACGTAGTCGGTGAGCGCGGCGCGGAACAGCGTCTTGGCGCTACCCAGCGGCACCCGGTCCTGGGGACGCTTGGGTCCGGCGAGCGAGGGCTCGATGGTGCCCAGGTCCAGTTCCAGGTGCTCGGAGTACTGCGGCTCGGCAGACGGGTCGTGCCAGAGGCCCTGCTCCTTGGCGTACGCCTCGACCAGCGCGACCTGCTGCGGGTCCCGGCCGGTCAGCTCCAGGTAGCGGACGGTTTCCGCGTCGATCGGGAAGATCGCGACGGTGGAGCCGTACTCCGGGGACATGTTGCCGATGGTGGCCCGGTTGGCCAGCGGCACGGCGCTCACGCCGGGGCCGTAGAACTCGACGAACTTGCCGACCACGCCGTGCTTACGCAGCATCTCGGTGATGGTCAGCACCAGGTCGGTGGCGGTGGTGCCGGCCGGCATCTCGCCGGAGAGCTTGAAGCCGACCACGCGGGGGATCAGCATGCTGACCGGCTGGCCCAGCATGGCCGCCTCGGCCTCGATGCCGCCGACGCCCCAGCCGAGCACGCCCAGGCCGTTGACCATCGTGGTGTGCGAGTCGGTGCCGACCACGGTGTCCGGGTACGCCTGGCCGCCGCGCTCCATGATCGTGCGGGCCAGGTACTCGATGTTGACCTGGTGCACGATGCCGGTGCCGGGCGGCACCACCTTGAACTCGTTGAACGCGGTCTGCCCCCAGCGCAGGAACTGGTAGCGCTCCTTGTTGCGGGCGTACTCCAGCTCGACGTTGCGCTCGAAGGCGTCCTCACGGCCGAACAGGTCGGCGATCACCGAGTGGTCGATGACCAGCTCGGCGGGGGCGAGCGGGTTCACCTTGGTGGGGTCGCCGCCGAGGTCGCGGACGGCCTCACGCATGGTGGCCAGGTCGACCACGCACGGTACGCCGGTGAAGTCCTGCATCAGCACCCGGGCCGGGGTGAACTGGATCTCCACGTTGGGATCCGCGGTCGGGTCCCACCCGCCGAGCTGGCGGATGTGTTCGGCGGTGATGTTCGCGCCGTCCTCGGTCCGCAGCAGGTTCTCCAGCAGGATCTTCAGGCTGTAGGGGAGCCGTTCGTGGCCCTCCACCTGGCTGATCTTGAAAATCTCGTAGCTCGCGTCTCCGACGCGTAGCTGGGTCTTCGCACCGAAGGTGTCGAGGCTCGCCACGTCGTACTCCTTCACACCAGCGACCGTGAGTAGTCCTGAGCAGTCTGTCGCACCGGCCGGAGGGCCGCCGTGGTTAGGCAACACTTACCGCCGATACGCGCTGTCAACAAAACCGTACGTCCGTCTTGCTATGAGTGCAACCCTGCGTCACGGAGTGGACGTGACACGGGCGTCGGCGCGGTCTTGGGTGCCGGCGTCGGCGCAGGCGCGGGTGTGGGCGCGGTGCGCTGGGTGTTAGGAGGGGTCCCTTGCTATGCACGGGGCGTTGGTAGGGGTCCCTTCCTTGCATGCCACGACGGCCGGCCCCCGGTGTGGGGGCCGGCCGTGGTGTGGTGGTGTCAGGAGGTGGTGGCGTAGCCGCGGGTGGCGATCCAGTTGGCGAGGTCGTTGATGTGGAGGTCGTAGCGGGCTTGGTTGGGGTTGGCGGAGTCGGCGATGGTGACGGTGTCGCCGTTGTTGGTGTAGCCGGTGACGCTGATGTAGTGGCCGCCTTCGAAGCTGTGGGTGGTGCCGGTGGTGTCGGTGGTGGTGCCGGCGATGTTGGCGACGACGGCGTGGCCGTTGTCGATGGTGCGGACGATGTCGTGGCGGAGCTTGTCGGTCTGGCGGCTGTCGGCGGTGGGGGTGTTGATTTCTACGGACTTGTAGGCGTTGGTGCCGGTTTCGCGGTTGAGGACGGGGGTGATGTCGTTGATGGAGTCGGTGCCGTTCTCGGTGGTGCCCATTTCCTTGGCCATGGTGTGGACGTCGATGTTCTTGCCCTGGACGCTGAGGGCGTTGCGGGCGGCGGCGGGGCCGCAGTAGTAGAAGTTGGGCTGGGCTTCGTAGCGGACGTCGAGCTGACGCTCGCTGTGGCCCTTACGGTCGGCCTGCACGACGGCGGCGGCCTGGACGCCCGGGGTGGCCTGGGCGGCGATCGCGGGTGCGGCGATGCCTCCGGCGGTGGCGGCGGCAGCGGCGATGGTCAGAGCGGTCTTGCGCAGCATGGTGGTACGCATGATGATCTGAACCTTTCGTCGGGGGTGTGCGGCGATCTCCCGTGGGGGACGGGTGTGCCGCGGGGGATGTCCCGGGATCGTCGGCGTCCGCGCGGTGGGGACTGCTACGACGTCCGGGCCAGGTGTAACGCCGGGGAGTGCGGGGTCATTCCGACCCGGGTTCCCGGGGGGTGCGGCGCCGGGGGAGGCGTCGCGGTCATGCCATGTACAACCCCCGGCCCGGGCCGATGATTCCGCGATCGGGGCGGCCACGGCGAGGTGACGGTCGGCGACGAACCGGACAGACGGGCATAAGATTCCGGGACGGACGCATCGCCGTCGCCGTGCGCGCGCAGACCTCCGACATCGCGCAGGCCGCGTTTCCGGGACATCAGAGCGGGAAAGCGCCCGGCTCGTGGGCAGGCCGTCGACTTCAGGGGAGCGCCCGTGTGGCAGGAGAGCCGGTACATCGCCGCCCGGGAGCGACTGTCCCCGGTCGCCGGGGCGCCGCTCTGGTGCGACGCGCACGAATTCGGCCTCCGGGGCGACGGCGTCACCAACGACCAACCGGCGTTGTCCGCGCTGGTCGACCGGCTCGGTGGGGGGTACGCCGCCGACGGCCGGGCCCGGGTCATCTACTGCCCGCCGGGGATCTACTCGATCCGGGACGCCGGCACCGTCTGGCGCAGCGGTGTCTCCCTGATCGGCGCGGGGCCGGGCGCGACCCGGTTCCTGCTGAGCAACGAGGGCAACCGTGCCGACCCGACGCCGCTGGCCTTCTGGACCACCGTGCAGCACGGCGCGGACCGCGACCGGCACATCGCCGACTGCACCTTCGCCGACTTCGAGATCGACGGCTCGGGTGTGGCCATGGCCGAGTACAACTACCTCGCCAAGGGACTCGGTCTCCAGTACGTGGTGCGGGGTGTGTTCCGCAACCTCTACATCCACCACACAGGCGCCACCGGGCTGGGGTGTGACTTCCTCCAGGACAGCCTGATCGACGGCGTCGTGGTGGTCGGCTGCGGCCGGCTGGACAACGGCGAGGAGATGGGTGGCGCGGGCATCGGCATCGGGATCGGCGGCTGGGGCGAGGTGGAACGCTGCACGATCGCCAACTGCACCACCCTCGGCAACGGCACCAACGGGATCTTCCTGGAGTTGCAGAAGTCCTACTGGACGCCCCCGCGCGGGTACCGCATCATCGGCTGCCACAGCCAGGCCAACCGGTTCGGCATCTCCGACTGGGGTGCCGACGGGCTGATCGTCTCGGCCTGCACCATCACCGGGAACCTGGAGGCCGGCTTCGACGTATCCGCCAACGGCACGGCGGGCATCGCCGGTCGGGGCGGGATCCTCAGCGACTGCGTGATCGACCGCAACGTCCGCGACGGGATCAGCATGGGCAACACCCCCGGGCCGTACGCCATCCGGGGCAACCGGATCAGCGGCAACGGTTGGTACGGCTATCACCAGCACGATCTGGGCGCCGGCTACCAGGGCCCGTCGTCGGACGTGGTGATCAGCGACAACGAGTTCTGGGAGAACGGTCTGGACGCGATCCGGATCGACCGGCCGATGGTCGACGCGGCCATCGTGGACAACCGGATCCGCAACAACGGTCGGCAGTGCGCCCCGGCGTCGACCGGCTCCGGTGAGTCGGTGCGCTACGCCCGTCGGGCGGTGACCGACCGGTCGGCGAACTGGCCGACCAACGGGCACCGGGGCAAGGTGCTGCGGGTGGGCTCCCGGGTGGCGGTGGTGGTCGGCAACAGCGACACCGACCTGGACCTGGCCGAACTGCGACCGGACGCGGCGACCGCGTGGAACGAGGACGTCCCGGCACCAGGTACGGCCTACGAGTTGCCGGCGGCGGCGCCGGTGCGGGCCGGCATCGTGGTCAACGCGCACTTCGACTCGGCGTCGGTGCGCGGCAACCGGATCTGGGACAGCAGCGAGGAGCCGACCCAGACGCACGGGCTGTGGATCACCGAGCGGGGCTCCTGTGTGTCCTGCCGAGTCGAGGAGAACGACCTCGCCGGCAACGCCGAGAGCGCGCTGCGGCTGGACAGTCCGCCGGTGGGCGGTCGCTGGGACCGCAACCACGTCGAGATCGACTGAGCGGGTTCTCAGCCCGCGTCGTCGGGCGCGGCGGCCTCGGCGTGGCGGTCGCGCAGCCGGGCCCGGATCTCCTCCGGGGTGTACGCGCGCCGTCGCCGTTCCGCCCGGGCGATGACCACGCCGGAGGCCGCGACCCCGGCCAGACCGGCCAACCCGAGGACCTTCCACCACCGCATCCGTTGCCGCATCCGCATAGGGTAGTCCTTCATGAGCATCAGCCTGGACGAGGCGGTGGAGCTGACGCGTACCGGTGACGTGTGGGTCTTCCGCGGCCGCAGCGTGCCCGACCGCGCCATCCAGTCGATCACCAACAGCCCGGTCAACCACGTGGGCATGGCGGTCGTGCTGGACGACATGCCGCCGCTGATGTGGCACGCCGAGTTGGGTCGGTCGCTGCCGGACATGTGGACCGGCGCCCATCAGCGTGGGGTGCAACTGCACGACCTGCGCGACGCGGTCTGCGTCTGGGCCAACCGGTACGGCCAGCGGGCCTGGCTGCGTCAGCTCGACCCACCGGTGGACGCCGAGATGGAGCGGTCGGTGCTGCGGACCATCGCCCGGCTGGACGGCACGCCGTTCCCGTCGACGGCGCAACTCGCCTGGCGGTGGATGCGGGGACGGGTGCCGGCGGTGCGGTTGCCGGTGCCACGGCGGCAGCGGGCGAGTACCGACCGCGAGCGGACCCTGGAGCGCGAACGGACCCTGGAGACGGCGTACTGCGCCGAGGTCGTCGCGGTCACCTACGAGGCGATGGGCCTGCTGCCGCCGGGCAAGCGGCCGAACTGGTACGACCCGGGCCGGTTCTGGAGCGGTGACGACCTCGGCCTGCAGGGCGGTGCCCGGCTGGGCAGCGAGATCGAGGTACGGATCCCGGAGCGCTGAGGTTTCGCCGACCGGCGTGGCGGCAATTGCATGCGACGTGAATGCTTCCACCGATCTCGACACGCTCACCGAGTTCTTCGACCGGTACGGCGTGGCCCTGACCGTCGGCGACCTGCCCGCGATCGCCGGTTGCTACGCCCTGCCGGGGTTGGTGGTCGCCGACACCTACAGCTTCTCGTTCACCTCGCCGGCGGCGGTGGCGCTGTCCTTCGTGGGCGCAGCTACCGACTACGCCGAGCGTGAGCTGGTCGCCGCGCACGCCGACATCGAGGAGGTGCAGCAGGTCTCCGCGCTGCTGACCGAGGTGGCGGTGCGGTGGGAGTTCCTGGACAGCCAGGGCCGGCAGGTGCCCGGCGAGCGGTACCGCTACCTGCTGCGGGCCGCCACGGAGGGTCCGGTCATCTGCACCGTCATCCGTACCGGCTGACCTCGCGGCGCGGGCCGTCGTGCCCGGCCGTCCCGGGGACCTGGCCCGGCGGGTCGGACGACCCGCCCCCACCCGTTTCGCTCCCCGCTGCCGCCGTGACTAGGCTGTCGCGTCGGTGCGACGAGGGGGGACCTCAATGGCAGTGCGGCCGTCGGGTGCCGAGACCACGGAGACGGCCCGTCGGCGGGCCCTTCCGCGGATGATCGCTTCGGCCCCCTGGGTGGTGGTCTCGGTCGGTGTCGGCGTGCTGGCGGTGCTGCTGGTGGTCGCGGCGCTGGCCTTTCGGGGCCCGGAGCAGCCGTCGTCGTGGAAGCCCGGGCCGGCGATGGCGCTGCCAACACCGTCCACATCGGACCCGGCCACGTCTGCCCCGTCCGGTCCGGAACGGCTCAGCCCGGCGCCGGATGGCGCCGCCACGTCCGCCACGCCAGGATCGTCGGCGCTGCCGACCCCACCGTCGCGGACCGCCTCCCCGGCCGGGCGGTCGGAGGCCAGCCGGTCGCCGAGCGGACCGACGCCCGCCCCGTCGGTGTCACCCGCCGCGCCGGGTGCGCTCACCGCCAGCTATCGGGTGAGCGGTGCGGTCGAACCGGACTCCTTCCGCGCGCAGGTGGTGGTGCGCAACGGCACCGCCGAGTCGCGCGACTGGCAGGTCGAGTTGCGCTTCACCGGCGACGTGACCGGGATCCGCGCCTCCAGCGGACCGGGCGTCTCGGTAAGCATCAAGGGCGGTGGATGGTACCTGCTCAGCGGGACGGTGCAGCTTGCCGCCGGAGCACAGCAGACGGTGGATCTGCGGTTCAGCCGCACCGGCGGTGGCGAGTACCCCGCCCACTGTGTGGTCAACGGTTCCTCGTGCGCCCTGTGATGACCGTACTGTTAGGACGGTTCGGTGTATCCCTGGGGACTTTTCCCTTTCGCTGAAGATCGTTACGCTTGCCCGGCTGCCCGCTGAGGAGATTCATGTCCGGTATGCGTCGCGCTCCGCGTCATCTCTCACCATCGCCCGGTCCCACCGTCGCGTCCTCGCCCTGGATCCTGATGTCGATCGGCCTGCTCGCCATGGTGATGCTGTTCGTCATCGCGATCGGGGCGTACCGGGGACCGGGCCCGGAGTTCGATCCTGGGCCCCAGGGGCCGGCGGCCGCCCCACCCATCCCCGAGCGGGCGTCCTCGGCCGGACGGGAGGCGGCGAGTCCGCCGGCGCCGGCGGTGCCCGGGCTCTCGCCGCGAAAGACCGACCCGCCGAGCGAGGCCGGCATCACCTCGCCGGAGCCGTCGCCGCCGACTGTGTCGACCCCACAGGCGCCGCCGGTGGTGCCGTCGCCGCCGCGTAGCAGCGCCCCGCCGGTGGCCAAGCCCGCACCGATCGAGGCGCAGTACCGGGTGATGGACACCTTCCAGGGCGGCTTCATCGCTGAGGTGTTGATCCGCAACACGTCGCGCAGCGACCTGGGGTGGGTGGCGCGGGTCGAGTACGCGGGCGGTCGGGTGGTGACCGCGTGGCTGGAAGGGGTGCCGCAGGGCACGTTCGACGGGCGTCGGGGCACGCTGACCTATCGCAGTGGTCCCCACCTGTCGGCGGGTGCCTCGGTGGCGCTGCGCTTCCACATCGAGTTCGCCGATCCCTCGCCGAGGAACTGCTCCGTCTCGGGGAGGGCCTGTAGTCGTCGGTGACCCCCGGACCGCCGGTCGCGGGCCGCCACCGATCTCATCCTTGCGCAAGAGACTGCTCTGTTGCCGCCATGTTTGCAAGGTATTGCAGAATGTTTCGGCAAGGGCTAGCGTGCGGGCCAATCAGCAGCCAGAGGAAGGCCGTCGATGAAACCCCCGCCGCTGTCGCGTAAGGCCCTGCTCGCGTTCGTCTTCCTGCTCACCCTGACGCTGGCCGGCGCGCCGGTCGCGGTTCCCGAGAGCGCCACCGCCGCCGGTCGCTCGACCACCGGGGCGCCCAGTGCCACCGGCGCCGTCACCTGGCCCACCGAGCCGTCCGCAGCCGCCCTGCTGGCGGCGGGCACCGACGAGCGGGCGACGGCGGAGCAGTTCTACTTCGTGCTGCCGGACCGGTTCGACAACGGCGACCCACGCAACGACCGGGGCGGCCTCACCGGTGACCGCCTCAGCACCGGCTACGACCCGACGGACAAGGGCTTCTATCAGGGCGGCGACCTCAAGGGACTGATCGAGCGGCTCGACTACATCGAGGGGCTGGGCACCACCGCCATCTGGCTCGCCCCGGTCTTCGCCAACCGTCCGGTGCAGGGCGAGGGCGACGACGCGTCGGCCGGCTACCACGGCTACTGGATCACCGACTTCACCCAGGTCGACCCGCACTTCGGCACCGCCGCCGACCTCAAGCGCCTGGTCCAGTCGGCGCACCGGCGCGGCATCAAGGTCTTTCTCGACGTGATCGTCAACCACACCGCCGACGTCATCAGCTACGCCGAGAACCGGCAGACCTATGTGGACAAGGCGACCACGCCGTACCGGGACGCGCAGGGGCGGCCCTTCGAGGACCGCAACTTCGCCGACGGATCGCGGCCCTTCCCCGAGGTGAACACCCGGTCCTTCCCGTACACCCCGACCTTCCGGACCCCGGCGGACGCGACGGTGAAGGTGCCGTCCTGGCTCAACGACCCGACCATGTACCACAACCGGGGCGACTCCACCTTCGTCGGCGAGAACAGCGAGTACGGTGACTTCGTCGGTCTCGACGACCTGTGGACCGAGCGACCCGAGGTGGTCCGCGGCATGACGAAGATCTACGCCGACTGGGTGCGCGCAACCGGCGTGGACGGCTTCCGACTGGACACCGTCAAGCACGTCAACATGGACTTCTGGCCGCAGTTCAGCCAGGGCGTCACGCAGGCCGCGGCCCGCGCCGGCAAGCCGGACTTCTTCATGTTCGGCGAGGTGTACAGCGCCGACCCGGAGATCGCCTCCAGCTACGTCCGGCAGGGTGGACTGCCGGCCACTCTGGACTTCGGCTTCCAGGAGGCGGCGCGTGGCTTCACCGCCGCCGACGGCTCCGCCACCACGCTGGCCGACCTGTACGCCCGCGACGACCTCTACGCCGTACGGGACACCGACGCCGGGCGGCTGCCCACCTTCCTCGGCAACCACGACATGGGGCGGATCGGCTCGTTCATCGTCAACGGCGACACCGACCCGGCCACCCACCTGCGCCGCGATCAGCTCGCCCACGAGCTGATGTTCCTCACCCGTGGTCAGCCGGTCGTCTACTCCGGCGACGAGCAGGGCTTCACCGGCGCGGGCGGGGACAAGGACGCCCGGCAGCCGATGTTCGCCTCCCGCACCGCCGACTACCTCGACGACGACCTGCTGGGCACCGACCGGACCCACGCCCAGGACCAGTTCGACCGGACGCATCCGCTGTACCGGACCATCGCCGGGCTGGGCGACCTGCGCCGGGCACACCCGGCGCTGCGCGACGGTGTGCAGGTGACGCGCCACGCCGCCGACGGCCCGGGTGTCTTCGCCTTCTCCCGGTTCGACCCGCGCGACCGCACCGAGTACGTGGTGACGGTGAACAACGCGCCGACCGCGCAGACTGTCACCGTGGACACCTGGTCGGCCGGCGCCACCTTCACCGCCGTCTACGGCGCCACCGGTCGGCGGGCGACCGCCGGTGACGGCACCCTGACCGTGACCGTGCCCCCGCTGTCGGCGGTGGTGCACCGGGCCGGTCGGCCCGTCGCGCTGCCCGCCGCCAAGCCGGGCCTGACCATCACCACCCCGACGGGTACGCCGGTGGCCACCCGGGCCGAGGTGACCGCACAGGTCAGCGGGGACCCGCTGGCCACCGTCACGATGGCGGCCCGGGTGGCGGGCGGCACGTGGACCTTGCTCGGCTCCGCGCACCGGGCGCCGTACACCGTGCACCACGACCTGACCGGGCTGGCCGCCGGCACGAAGATCGAGTACAAGGCGGCGGTCCGGGACGCCCGGGGCCGTACCGCCACCGCCCGCTCCACCGCCACCGTGGGCACCCCACCGACCGGCTCGTCCCGCGACTGGCTGGTGGTGCACCACCACCGCCCGGACGGCGACTACGACGACTGGGGCCTGTACGCCTGGGGCGACATCGATCCGGCGTACGCCACCGAGTGGCCGCAGGGTCGCCCGTTCGACGGCACCGACTCGTACGGGCGGTTCGCCTGGGTGAAGCTCAAGCCGGGGGCGAAGTCGGTCGGCTTCCTGGTGGTCGACGCGGACGGCAAAGGACGTCGAGAACGACCGGACGGTGGACGTGACGCGCACCGGTGAGGTCTGGGTCAAACAGGGTGACCCGGCCACCTATCCGAGCCGGGAGGAGGCTGCCGGGACACCGGCACCGCCGGTCGAGGAGGGCGTGGCGGTGATCCACTACCACCGGCCGGACGGTGACTACGACGGCTGGGGACTGCACCTGTGGGACGGCGCGGCCACGCCCACCGACTGGGCCCGGCCGATGCCGCCGACCCGGGTCGACTCGTACGGCGCCGAGTTCCGGGTGCCGCTGGCCGAGGGAGCGACCGGGCTGAGCTACATCATCCACTCCGGGGACACCAAGGACCTGCCGCAGGACCAGCGGCTCGACTTCGCCGAGGCAGGGCGGGAGGTCTGGCTGCTCGCGGCGACACCGGGTCGGCTGCTGCCGCCGACGACCACCGGCGACGGCGGCGGCGACACCGACATCACCCGGCAGGCGGCGCACTGGATCGACCGGGGCACCGTCGCCTGGCGGACCGGTCCCACCGACGGTCGAGCGTACGCGCTGGTGACCGCACCCGCCGGTGGGATACGCGTGGTCGACGGCGAGCTGGTCGGCACGTACACCTCGATGCCGTTGACCGCGCGCCGCAACGGGCTCACCGAGGCGCAGCGCGACCGGTTCCCGCACCTGTGGGACCGGCGCGCCTTCACCCTGGACAAGCGGGACCTGGCCAAGGTGCCGGCGGCCCTGCGCGGGCAGGTGCTGGTGACCGAGCGGGCCGCCGACGGCACGCTGCTCGGTGCCACCGGCGTGCAGCTCCCCGGGGTGCTCGACGACGTCTACGCCCCGGCCACCACCGCCCGCCTGGGCGCCACCTTCACCGGCGGCGTGCCGTCCCTGGCGGTGTGGGCGCCGACCGCGCGGACGGTGTCGCTGGAGCTGTTCGACTCGCCCACCGCCACGCCGCGCGTGGTGGCGATGCGCCGCGACGACCGCACCGGCGTGTGGTCGGTGCGCGGGGCGCGGGACTGGACCGGCCGCTACTACCGGTACCGGGTACAGGCGTGGCAGCCGACGGCCCAGCAGGTGGTGACCGCCTCGGTGACCGACCCGTACTCGGTGGCGCTGGCGGCGGACTCCACGCACAGCCTCATCGCCGACCTGACCGACCCGAAGCTGGCGCCGGCGGGCTGGTCGACGCTGCGCAAGCCGAGTGCGGTGGCGCCGGCCAAGGTGCAGATCTCCGAGCTGTCCGTGCGGGACTTCTCGATCGCCGACAGCACCGTGCCGGCCGAGCGTCGCGGCACCTTCCTCGCCTTCACCGACCCGGGCACCGCCGGGATGCGGCACCTGAGGTCGATCGGTGCCGCCGGGGTGACCCACCTGCACCTGCTGCCCGTGTTCGACTTCGCCACCATTCCGGAACGGCGTGTCGACCAGCGTCAGCCCGACTGCGACCTGGCCGCCGCAGCGTCGGACTCCGAACGCCAGCAGGAGTGCGTCGCGGCGGTGAAGGACACCGACGGCTACAACTGGGGGTACGACCCGCTGCACTACACCGTCCCCGAGGGCGGGTACGCCGTCGACCCCGACGGCACACGCCGGACCGTCGAGTTCCGGCAGATGGTGGCCGGGGTCAACGGCGCGGGCCTGCGGGTGGTGCTGGACGTGGTCTACAACCACACCTCGGCCGCCGGCACCGACCCGCGTTCGGTGCTCGACCAGATCGTCCCGGGCTACTACCACCGGCTGCTCGACGACGGCGCGGTGGCCACCTCCACCTGCTGCGCCAACACCGCACCCGAGCACGCCATGATGGGCAAGCTGGTGGTCGACTCGCTGGTCACCTGGGCCAGGGAGTACAAGGTCGACGGGTTCCGCTTCGACCTGATGGGCCACCACCCGAAGGCCAACATCCTGGCCGCCCGCACCGCGCTGGACCGGCTGACCGTGGCCCGCGACGGCGTGGACGGCAAGAAGATCCTGCTCTACGGCGAGGGCTGGAACTTCGGCGAGGTGGCCGACGACGCGCGGTTCGTGCAGGCGACCCAGGCCAACATGGCCGGCACCGGGATCGGCACGTTCAACGACCGGCTGCGCGACGCGGTGCGCGGTGGCGGCCCGTTCGACGAGAACCCCCGCCACCAGGGCTTCGCCTCCGGTCTGTTCACCGACCCCAACGGCGACCCGGTCAACGGCTCGGCGGCCGAGCAGCGTACCCGGCTGCTGCACCAACACGACCTGGTCAAGGTGGGCCTGACCGGCAACCTGCGCGGCTACCGGTTCACCGACTCCGGCGGCCGGGAGGTGACCGGGGCGCAGGTGGACTACAACGGTTCGCCGGCCGGGTACACCGACGCGCCGGGCGAGGCGATCACCTACGTCGACGCGCACGACAACGAGATCCTGTACGACGCGTTGGCCTACAAGCTGCCGCAGGGCACCTCGGCCACGGACCGGGCCCGGATGCAGGTGCTGGCGCTGAGCACGGTGGTGATGGGTCAGGGCGCCGGGTTCGTGACCACCGGCACCGAGCGGCTGCGGTCGAAGTCGCTGGACCGCAACTCGTACAACTCGGGGGACTGGTTCAACCAGATCCGCTGGGACTGCTCGCAGGGCAACGGGTTCGGCATCGGGCTTCCGCCGGCCGAGGACAACCGGGACAAGTGGTCGTACGCCCGACCGCTGCTGGCGGATCCGGCGTTGGTCCCGGACTGCGCGGCGATCGCGCTGACCGACGCCCGGTACGCCGAACTGCTGCGGATCCGGGCCTCCACGCCGGTCTTCGGGCTGCCCACCGCGCGGGAGGTGCAACGGCGGGTCGCCTTCCCGCTCTCCGGTCCGGGGGAGACGCCCGGGGTGCTCACCATGACCCTGGACGCGCGTGGCCTGGGCGGGCCGTGGCGGTCGGTGACGGTGGTCTTCAACGGCACCCCGCAGGCGGCGACGCAGCGGGTCGACGCGCTGCGTGGGGCGGACGTGTCGGTGCATCCGGTGCTGCGTTCCTCGGCCGACCCGGTGCTGCGTGCCGCCGCGTTCGCGCGTTCCAGCGGCACGTTCCAGGTGCCGGCGCGCAGCGTGGCGGTGTTCGTCCAGCGGTAACACGTGGTCCGGCCCCGCCGGTCCGATCCGTGGATCGGTCCGACGGGGCCGGGCCGTCACCTCGGCGTGAGGATCAGCCGAAGCAGTTCGGAATCGCGGTGATGCTGCCGGCGCAGTTGGTCGGCTTGTTGGCGGTGATCGCGGACTTGTCATCCACGTCCACCTGACCGATGAAGCTGAACACACCGCCGGCGGTGAGGGTGGCGAAGTTGTGCGACACCTTCGTCTTCTCCAGGTCGATCTCGCCGGAGACGGTGAAGATGCCTCCACCGACACCCAGCGGGCCGACGGCCCGGTTGCCGCTGATCTCGCTGTTGCGGAAGGTCGCCTCGCCGGTGCCGTTGAAGACACCGCCACCGAAGAAGCCGGCCTTGTTCTCGACGATCTTGCTGTCCGAGACGTTGGCGATCGCCCGGAAGCCGAGCGCCAGGCCGCCGCCGACACCGACGGTGGTGTTCTTGGCGAGCTCGACGTGCGCCAGTTCCAGGGTGCTGTCGTCGCCCGCCGCGGTCACGCCGCCGCCGGCCAGGACCGCCGTGTTGTGCAGGATCTTCGAGTGCTGCACGGTGGTGTTGCCCTCGATGTCGAGCAGGCCACCGCCGAAGCCGAGCACCTCGTTGCCGGTGATCTCGGTCTTCTCGAGCAACGCGGTCCCGCCGTCGATGTCCTCGCGGAAGATGAAGGCGGCACCGTTGGCGACACCACCGCCGCCGATGATCGCGTCGTTGTTGATGATCCTCGACTCGGCCACCCGCAGCACGCTGGCGTTGAAGATGCCGCCGCCGTACAGGAACGCGGTGTTGTCGGCCACGACGCTACGGTGCAGGTCTGCCTTGCCGAAGTTGGCCAGGCCGCCACCGACGCCACCGGCCTGGTTGGCGACGATGTGCGTGTCGGAGAACGACGCGGTGCCGCCGGGCTGCACGAGCACGCCGCCACCGTCGTTGGACTCCGGCTCCAGCAGCACCGAGGGCGCGGCCTTGGCCTGTGCGGCCTTGAGCGCGGCACCCTTCGGTGCGGCCTGCAGCAGCGGCAGGTACTCCTTCTTGGCCTCGGCGGCCTTGGTCGCCTCCACCGAGTTGGAGAACCGCGACCACACGGCCTCGGGGGTGTCCCCGTTGATCGGCAGTGCCCGGGTCTGGCCGTTCTTGATGGTCAGGCCCTTGACGGTCAGGTTCCCGCCGCGACCCACGTTGAGGATGCGGAACTCCTCGGCCGTGGCGTCCCGGACGATCTTGGTGTCGTGCCCCTTGAGGACGACGTTCTCGGTGATGACCGGCAGGCCGTTGGGGCCGGTGCCGTCGCCGTAGTCGGAACGGGTCAGCGTGTAGGTGCACCCCTTGGCGAGGTTGAGCACGCCGCCGTGGTTGTCGTTGGCGAAGACGAGGGCCTGGATCAGCTTGTCGGAGTCGCAGGGCACCTCCTTCTCGTGGTCCTTGCGGTCGTCGCCGCGGTCCTTGTACTCGTCGCCACCGCGGTCCTTGCGCTGGTCGTCGCGCTGGTCGCCACCGCGGTCCCGCTTCTTGCCCTCGTGCCCCTCGGCGGCACCCGGGCCCCGGTCGCTGTCCGAGCTGACCTGCTGCGCGGTGGACCAGCGCAGACCGTCGGCGCTGACCGCGCCGGCGCCGATTCCGACGGCGGCGATGCTGACCACACCGGTGAGACCGGCGACGCCGCTGGCGAGCCAGAAAGCGCGACGCCGCTTCGGCGCCACCTCCGGCTCCGCGGCGTTGTTCTTAGCTTGGTAGTTGGACATCGGAGCTCTCTGCCCTCTCGTCGTACCAGACAGGGTCGTCACACGCGGGTGAGCTTCCCCTGCTACAAATCGGTTGTAGCTCCCACATGCACCGTATGAGAGTGTTCCTCGCTTCGCGCCCATATCCGAGATAACCCCACATTCGGTACGGGCTGCGCGGGAGTGATGGAAGGGTGCGATACGGGCCGGCCCGGTGCGATCAGCCGCTGACGGGCCCGAGCAGGTGGTAGACGACCCGGGCTCCTCCGCCGTGCGGCGGAGGAGCCCGTCTATGTGGTCGTGCTCTGGATTTACCTGTACGCAGAAGGAACGATCAGCCGAAGCAGCGGTCCGGCACGACCGGGCTGCCGACGCAGTTGGTCGGCCGGTTGGCCGTCACCGCCGAGCTGCGGTCGATCTCCACGCCGCCGTTGTTGGTCCAGATGCCACCGGGCGGCAGCACCGAGAAGTTGGCCTGGACCGTGGAGCCTTCCAACCGGACCTGGCCGCCCTCGTTGTAGATGCCGCCGGCCACCGAGTTCTGGCCGACCACCCGGTTGGCCACGATCGCGGTGTTCCGCACGACGGCGGTGCCGCCGTAGGTGGTCAGTCCGCCACCGTTGCGCTCGGCGACGTTCTCGGTGATCTCGCTGTGCTCGATCACCGCCGTGCTCTCCGGGCCGACCCCCAGCCCGCCGGAGGTGTCGTCGGCGGAGTTCCGGGCCACCAGGGCCTTCTCCAACGCGAGCTGTCCGTCGCCGAGGGCGAGCAGACCGCCGCCGTCCTCGCCGCTGTGGTTACCGACGATCCTGGTCTCGGTCAACGTCGCGGTGCCCCGGTAGGTGAGCACGCCACCCGCGTTGTCGATGGCCCGGTTGCGCTCGATCGTGCTCTTCCAGACCCAGAGCGTGCCACCGCCGCCGGGGAACCCAAGACCGGGGACACCGTTGCCGATGCCACCGCCGTCGACCGCGCTGTTGTCGGTGATCGTGGCCTCCTCGACCCGGAACACCCCCGCGTTGAACACGCCGCCGCCGACCCCGCCGGCGCTGCTGGTCGCCACCCGGCTGTGTGCCACCCGGGCGGTGCCGAAGTTGGCGATCGCGCCGCCGTTGCCGCCGGCGTGGTGCAGCAGGAACTCGCTGTGCTCGACGTCGGCCCGGCCACCCCGCTGCACGAGCAGGCCGGCGCCGTCGCCCGGCGCGACGTCGACGAGTGTGGCGTCGCCACCGGCACCTCGGGCGGCCTCGGCGGCCGAGGCGCTCGTGGCGGCGGGGACCTTCGTGGCGGCTTTGGCGGCGGGGACCTTCGTTGGCGTGGCCGCCTTCGCGCCTGCCTTCGCGTTCGTGCCCGCCCCTGCCTTCGCCGGCTTCGCGACGGCCTTGGCAGAGAGATCGACCCTCGCCCTCGACGCCGCGATCGGGTCGGCCTGGGTCAGCCCACCCTTGACGACGACGTTCTTCAGGGTCAGGTGACCGCTGCGGCCCACGTTGAGAATCCGGAACGGCTCGGCGTTCGCCGCCCGGACGATCGTGGTGTCGCGCCCGGAGAGCGTGACCGCCTGGGTGATCACCGGCAGCCCGTTGCGGCCGGTGCCGTCGCCCACGTCGGAGCGGGTCAGCTCGTAGGTGCACCCCTTGGCCAGCTCCAGCGTGCCGCCGCGGTTGTCGTTGGCGTACTCGATGGCCTGGATCAGCTTGTCGCTGTCGCAGGGCACCTCGCGTCCCCGATCCTTGTCGTCGCGGCGCTGCTCGCCGGAGGACGCCTCATGGCCCTTGCGGTCCGCGCCCTGCTCCTCGCCGCTCCGGGTGGCCTTGTCGTCGGTCCGGCCGTCCGCCTCGGCGGTCGGACCGGGAGCCTCCGGTCTCGGTGCGGCCGCCGGTTGGGCGTCCGAGGTGCTGTTCCGGTCGCCGGACTTCTGGTCCCGGGCGGCCACGCCGCCCAGAGCGGCCAGTCCGACCACCCCGGTGAGGCCGGCGACTCCGGCGGCCACCCATATCTTGCGTCGTCGTCGACCTGGCGGGACCGGAGGCGGCCCACCGTACGAAGTCAACTCGTCATTGGACATCAGAGCCTTCCGCCCTTTCCTCCTACCAGACTGACCCGCACCCGTACGAAGCAGCGCGAGTAGCTACAAACAGCCTGTAGCCTCTGATGACTACCGTATGAGAAGCATCTTCGCGAGGATGACTAATACGAAAAAAACCCATAACTGCCCCAGTTCGGGCGTACAGCTGCCAATCAGGGGGAGTGGCACCGAAAGCGCCGGGCACCACCGCGACATGACGAAGGGCGGGCCCTTCGCAGCGGCGAGCGTTCGCCCACTGGAAAGGCCCGCCCTCCGGCGGGTCGTACGGGTCAGCCCGGCAGGCGGGGTCCCGCCTCGCGCTGCTCGGCCAGCCAGGTCTCCACCTCGTCGGCCCGACGCGGCAGGCCGGCCGACAGGTTCACCGCACCGGCGGCGGTGACCAGCACGTCGTCCTCGATCCGGATGCCGACGCCGCGCAACTCCTCCGGCACCAGCTCGTCCTCCGGCTGGAAGTACAGCCCCGGCTCGACGGTGAGCACGTAGCCCTCGCCCAGCTCCCCGTCCCGGTACTTCTCCTTGCGGGCGTGGGAGCAGTCGTGCACGTCGATGCCGAGCATGTGCCCGAAGCCGTGCAGCGTCCACCGCCGGTACACGGTCGACTTCTCGTCCATCGCCTCGTCCACGCTCACCGGCAGCAGCCCCAGCTCGGCCAGCCCCTCGGCGAGCACCCGCATGCAGGTCAGGTGGACGTCCTTGAACTTCACGCCGGGCTTGATGAACTCGATGCCGGCCTGCTGCGAGGCGTACACGATGTCGTAGACCTGGCGTTGCAACGGGGTGAACCGGCCGTCGACCGGCAGCACCCGGGTCACGTCGGCGGTGTAGAGGTGGTGCCCCTCCACGCCCATGTCCATCAGTAGCAGCTCACCCGGACGGGTGACGCCGTGGTTGTGCACCCAGTGCAGGATCGTGGCGTGCTCGCCGGCGCCGACGATCGAGCCGTACCCGACGTCGTTGCCGTCGTGCCGGGCGCGCAGCGCGAAGACGCCCTCCAGCAGTCGCTCCGAGACGCCCCGGTCGGCCGGCAGCACCCGGGCCACGTCCTCGAAGCCGCGTACCGTCGCGTCGATCGCGTCCTGGAGCTGGGCGATCTCCCACTCGTCCTTGACCAGCTTCAACTCCGACACGGCGATGGCGAGTTCCCGGTCGCGGGCCGGCTGGCCGTCGGCCCGGGGCCCGTCGTACGGGCGCACGGCCGAGTCCACCGAGGCGTCGAACCCGCGCAGCACCCGGGTACGCGCCGGGGCCAGGTCGCCCAGCGCGGCCTCCAGCTCGGTCAGGTCGGCGGTGGGCAGCCCCAGCTCGGTCGACTTCTCCGCCAGGGTGTGCCGGCGGCCCACCCACAGCTCACCGTGGCGGCTGCGGAAGAACTCGTCGGTCTCCCGCGAGGAGCGGGGGCGCATGAACAACGTGGCGTCGTGCCCCGAGCCGTTGGGCCGCAGCACCAGGACCCCGTCCGGGTCGTAGTCCCCGGTCAGATACGCGAAGTCGCTGCCCGGGCGGAACCGGTACTCGGTGTCGTTGGCGCGGACCTTCTCGCCGCCGGTGGGGATCACCAGCGTCTCGCCGGGGAAGGCCGCGGAGAGGGCCGCGCGACGCTTGGCGTAGTTCGGTACCTCCGGCCGGGGGCCGACCGGCAGCCCGGTGTCCCGCCACCCCTGCCGCATGAACGACAGGAACGCCGGTGGGAAGTCCGGGTCGTGCGACTCCGTGCCGTCGGCCGGCTTGCCGTCGGTGCGTTCCTCGGTCATTCCCCGCTCCCTTCGCCGCATCGCTGGTGCCGACGGTACCCCGAAACCCGTTCCGGTCCAGAGCCCGGCAGTGCTGCGACGCCCGATCCGGACGCGTGGAAAGATGACGGCCATGTGCGGACTCCTGGCCTTTTTCAGTGCCCGCGGCGACGCCGCCGCCCACCGCGACAACATCGCCGCAGCGCTGGAATGCCTGCACCACCGTGGCCCGGACGAGACCGGCGTCGAGGTGGTCGGGGACGCCTCCGGCCGGTACGCGGACGGGGTGTTCGCCCACAAGCGGCTCGCGATCATCGACGTGGCGCTCAGCCACGAGCCGCTGCCCTACGCCGACGGCCGTTACCTGCTCACCTTCAACGGCGAGATCTACAACTACATCGAGCTGCGTGAGGAGCTGATCCGCGACTACGGGGCCCGGTTCGCCACCAACGGTGACGGCGAGGTGATCGTCGCCGGTTACCACTACTGGGGCGAGCAGGTGCTCACCCGGCTGCGTGGCATGTTCGCCTTCGTCATCTGGGACCGGCAGGAGCGCCGGGCGTTCGGCGCCCGCGACTACTACGGCATCAAGCCGCTGCACTACCTGGAGACCGCCGACGGGCTCTACCTCGCCTCGGAGAAGAAGGCCCTGCTGCCGTTCGCGCAGTCCGCGTACGCCGGGGACGCCGGGGTGGACACCGCGAACCTGAGCCACTACCTGACCCTCCAGTACGTCCCCGAGCCGGGCACCCTACACAAGGGGATCAGCCGGATCGGTTCGGGCGAGTACCTCACCTGGACCCCGGGCGGCCGGATCGACGTGCGGCGCTGGTACCGGCCGGTGTTCCGGCCCGGCCCGGTCGCCGACGAGCAGAAGCTCTACCACGAGATCCGTGAGACGCTGCGCGAGAGCGTCCGCATGCACATGCGCTCCGACGTGCCGGTCGGGTCGTTCCTGTCCAGCGGCATCGACTCCACCGCGGTGGTGGCGCTGGCCCGCGAGTTCAACCCGAACATCCTCACCTTCACCGTCGGCTACGACGTGCCCGGGTACTCGGAGATCGATGTCGCCCAGGAGTCGGCCCGCCACCTCGACGTGACCACGATCCCGACGAAGATCGGGCCGCAGGACATGATCGACGCGCTGCCGAAGATCGTCTGGCACCTGGACGACCCGGTGGCCGACCCGGCGCTGGTGCCGCTCTACTTCGTGGCCAAGAAGGCTGCCGAGCACGTCACCGTGGTGCTCTCCGGCGAGGGCGCGGACGAGTTCTTCGGCGGGTACACGATCTATCGTGAGCCGCTGTCGCTGAGCAGCGTCAACGGGCTGCCCGGCGGGGTCCAGAAGGGTCTGCGGGCGGTTTCCAAGGCCATCCCGCAGGGGGTCAAGGGCAAGAGCTTCCTGGAGCGCGGCACCACGCCGCTTGAGGAGCGCTACTACGGCAACGCGCGGATGTTCACCGAGGAGGAGAAGCAGCACCTGATGCGTCGCTACGACCCCTCGGTGCGCTACACCGACGTCACCGCGCCGATCTACGCCGAGTGCACCGAGCTGGACGACGTCACCAAGATGCAGTACGTCGACCTCTACACCTGGCTGCGCGGGGACATCCTGGTCAAGGCCGACCGGATCTCCATGGCGCACTCGCTGGAGGTGCGGGTGCCCTTCCTCGACCGCGACGTGTTCGAGGTCGCGGCGAAGATCCCGGTCGACCTGAAGCTGCCGCCCCGCTCCGACGCCACCAAGTACGCCATGCGTCAGGCGTTGCAGGGCGTGGTGCCGCCGGCCATCGTCAACCGCAAGAAGCTGGGCTTCCCGACCCCGACCCGGGTCTGGCTGCGCGGCGAGATGTACGAGTGGGCCCGCCACGTGCTGAGCACCTCCGGCGCCGGCGACCTGCTCGACCTGTCGTACGCGTTGCGCCTGCTGGACGAGCACAAGCGCGAGGAGGCCGACCACTCCCGCAAGGTGTGGACGGTCCTGATCTTCTGCATCTGGCACGCCATCTTCGTGGCCAAGACGCTGGACCCGGGCATCCAGCGCAACCAGTCCGCGCTGCTCACCAAGCCCGTCGTCGGGTCCATGGTGCGCTGACCTCGGACACGGACGAGCCCCCCTGCGGTACTCCGCAGGGGGGCCGTTTCGCGTTCGACCGCGTCAGCGGGCGGCGCAGGTGGCCGTTGGTAGCGAGGTGCTGCTACCGCTGGCCAGGAAACCGAACGTCGTGCTGCCGTTGGCGGCGACGCTTCCGTTGTAGGACACGTTCGTGGCGGTCACCGTCGACCCGGACGAGGTCTGGGTCGCGCTCCAGATCTGGTTGATCTGTTGACCGCTCGGCCAGGTCCAACTCGCGGACCAGCCGTTGAGCGCCGAGGTGCCGTTGTTCTTGATCTCGACCTCGCCCTGGAAACCGCCGGACCAGGTGCTGGTCACCCGCAGGGTGGCAGCGCAGCCACCGGTGCCGGGCGGCGGGGTGGTGGGCGGCGGGGTGGTGGGCGGAGGCGTGGTGGGCGGCGGAGTGGTCGGCGGGGGCGTGGTGGGCGGCGGCGTGGTGGGCGGCGGGTTGGTGCCGCCACCGATGCCGGTCACCTCACCGTTGCCGCCGTCGAAGGCCACGTCGGAGCATCCGAAGAAGTTCTCCTGGCTGTCCGAGCGGACCCACCGCGAGTAGATGATGTGCCGGCCGGTCTTGTTGGCCGGCAGGGTCCCGGTGAAGTAGTAGTGGCCGTCGTTGGTGCCGACCGCGCCGCGCTGCGGCGGGTTGGTCACCGTCAGGAACGGCTGCTCCTCCAGGTCGCTCCAGGCCAGCGCCCGGGTCGGGCTCCAGCTGTTCTTGGTCACGTAGAAGTAGAACGTGCCCGGGTGGTGCGCCCAGTTGCTGTACCGGAACTCGATGGACCGGCCGGCGGTCAGGTGCGTGATCGGCCAGTCGTTGCGGGCCAGGTCGAAGCCGCGGAAGCCGGTGGCGCCGCCGCTGCACAGCTGGCCGTCGGGGATGAAGCCGGTGGTCCGCCCGTTGGCGTCCGAGCGCAGCACGCTGAACCAGTTGTACAGCGAGTTGGCACCGGACTGGGCGACCGCGGCGGAACAGGCCGGGTTCTGCGGCCGGATCTCACCGGTGGGGGAGAGGCCGTCGCGCCAGCACAGGAACGTACGGGCGCCCGGCGTCATCGCCGCGCCGTGCGCGGCGGCCGGATCGGGGCTGGCCGTCACGGCGACGACCGCGCTCGCGGCGAGAGTGACGGCCGCGAAGAACATCGCGGCCAGACGAGGTCGGTGCACAGGTTCTCCTGACTCGCGGGGCACACCGTGCGGGGTGGCCCCGCCGAAGCGCGCGGGAGGGTGAAAGTTCGCTCCCGCAGCTAGGGGCGAATGCGACGATGCGGCGACGTGTGCACGGGGTCTATGCCCTCCCGGCACGATGCCGCCAGTGATATGTCGACGCGTATGTATGCCCTCGCGTGTCCATGACCCGGCGCCGATGACGCGCAGCCCCCGCGCCATCCGGCATCACCATCCCAGCACGCCGACGCCGTCGATGCAATAGCTCTTCCTCGATGTGCGCGATGCCGGCTCGCGTCGGCCGGTGCCCGCCAATACCGTGGCGTGCACGTCCGGCGGCAGATCGCTGTGCCAGCCTGGGCGGCAGCGGACGGCCGACGGAAGGGACCGGGATGGGATACGCGGTGGTGCTCGGCGAGGCGCTCGTCGACCTGCTCGACACCGAGAGCGACGGCGGGCCCGTCTTCCGGCAGGCCGTCGGTGGCGGCCCGCTGAATGTGGCCGTCGGTATCGCCCGGCTCGGCGGCGCGGTGCAGTTCGTCGGCTCGCTCGGCGACGACGTGCTGGCCGGACGGATCCGCGACCTGCTGGCCGCCGAGCGGGTTGGTACGGTCGGGACCCGCACCGCCCCGGTGCCGACCACGTTGGCCGTCACCACCTTCGCCGGCCCCGAACCGGACTTCCGTTTCTACGGCGACCCGCCCTCCTATGCGCTGCTCACCGCCGAGGACGTCGACGCGACGCTGGTCGAGGGCGCCGACGTGCTCTACTGCGGGTCGATCGTGCTGCTGGAGCCGGCCACCCTGGCCGCCGCCCGTCGGGCCTGGTCGCTGGCGTCCGGGCTACGGGTGTTCGACCCCAACGTCCGTCCCCGGCTGCTGGACGGTCCGCCGGCGCTGACCGAGCTACGCGGGGTGGTCGCCGAGTTCGCCGCCGGTGCGCACCTGGTCAAGCTGAGCGCCGCCGACGCGGAGCTGCTCTACCCGGGCGAGCCGGTGGAGTCGGTGGCGGCGTACCTGCGCGAGGTGGGGGCGGGCACCGTCGTGGTCACCCTGGGCCCCGAGGGCGCGGTGGTCGCCGCCGCCGGCGCCGATCCGGTACGCGTGCCCGCGCCGAGGGTGCACGCGGTCGACGCCACCGGCGCGGGCGACTCGGTGATGGCCGCGCTCGTCGCGGACCTGCTCGTCGACGGCGAGCCCGCCGAGCCGGGCGGCTGGACCGAGCGGGTGGCCTTCGCGTTGCGCGTCGCCGGGCTCGTCTGCGAACGGCCGGGCGGGGCCGTGGCCATGCCGACCCGGGCGCAGGTGCGCGAGCGCTTCGCCGACTGAGGGCACCGGATCAGGCGGTGCCGTCCAGCTCGGCGTAGCCACGGCGGGCCGCGATCAGCGCCGGACGGGCCGGGAAGGGCGCCTCGGCGGCGACCCGCTCCGGCGGCGCGCTGCCGGTGTGCCCGGCCCGGATCAGCCAGGCCAGCTCGGCCAACTGGGCGTGCTGTGCCCGGACGAACTCGGCGTCGACCGGCTCACCGTGCCCGGGCACCACCACCGTTGCCGGGGTGGTCCACCGCAACAGCTCGGCCACCGCGTCGGGCCACTGCAACGGGAAGGAGTCCTCGAACGCCGGTGGGCCGGACTGCTCCACCAGGTCACCGGCGACCAGCACGTCGGCGTCGGGCACCTGCACCACCAGGTCGGCGTCGGTGTGGCCGCGCCCGGGGTGCCGCAGCACCACCTGCCGGCCGCCGACGTCGAGGGCGGCCTCGGTCCGGACCGTACGGGTGGGGGCCAGCAGCGGCGTGTCGGCCAGTTCGGCGGCCAGTTCCGGATGCTCGTCGCGCAGTTCCGCGTACGCCTGGCGGCGCAGCCTGTCCGGGTCGCCGCGCATCGCCTCGGCGGCGAGGTCGTGTGCCCACACCGGGCGGGGCGGGTCGGCGGCGAACGTGGCGTTGCCGAACCAGTGGTCGTAGTGGTGGTGGGTGTTGACGATCGTCAGCGGGTCACCGGTGACCGCCCGTACGGCGGCGGCCAGTTCGGCGGCCTGCCGCGCGCTGGAGAGCGTGTCGACCAGCAGCGCCTCGCCGGCACCGCAGACCAGCGTGACGTTGACCGCGAGCAGGGGCTCGCGTAGCACGTGCACCCGGTCGGCGACCTCGACGAAGCGGACGGTCATGACGGTCGGCCGGCGCGTTCGACGAACCGCTGCCGGTCGACCACCACCCGTTCCACCCGGCCCTCGGCCACCCGCTGCCCGCCCTCGGTCACCTCGACGTCGAAGACCAGCCGGCGCCGGTCGACCGTGGTCAGGCTGGCCTGCGCCACCACCGTACGGCCCACCGGCGTGGCGGCCAGGTGCGTCAACTCGACCCGGGTGCCCACGCTGGTCGAGCCGGGGGGCAGGTGGGCCGCGCTCGCCGCCACCGTCGCCGCCTCGGCCAGCGCCACCACCCGAGGGGTGCCGAGCACGGGCACGTCACCGGAGCCGACCGCCTCGGCGGTGTCGGCGTCGGTGACGGTCAACTCGACCCGGGCGGACAGACCCGGCGTCAGGGCGAGATCCGACTGCGCCTGCATGGCCACAGCGTAGGGGCTCGCCGCGTCCTCGGCGACGCGTGCCGCCGGATGGCCCCCCGTCGGGCTCCGCTTCGCCGTGCCGACGGCGGTGCCGACACGACGGCACGGCACGCAGGTGGTCCTGCGTGGGATGCCTCAGGGTGCGCCGTTAACCTTGTCCGCGATGTCTGCCGTGACCGACCCCCAGCCCCCGGCCCCGACCGAGCCGTCCGCCTCGCCCGACGGCGGTCGCCGCCGTGTGATCGCGATGTCGGTGTGGAGCGTCGCCTTCGTGGCGGGCTGGCTCGTCATCGGCCTGCCCACCGACCCGCTGTACGCGTTCTTCTGGATCTGGGCGGGGACCATCGCCTGGAACTCCGCCCGCCCGTGGCGCAGTCACCTGCGCTTCGCCCGGGACTGGGTGCCGGTGGTGCTGCTGCTGGTCGCCTACAACCTGTCCCGGGGCTTCGCCTATCACGACGGGACGGTCCCGCACGCGTACGAGCTGATCCTGGCGGACCGGTGGATGTTCGGCTGGGCCATGGACGGCCAGGTGCCCACCGTCTGGTTGCAGCAGCATCTCTACCACCCCGAGGTGCGGTGGTGGGACGTCCTGGTCAGCTGGGTGTACTTCTCGCACTTCGTGGCGGCGTTGGCCGCCGCCACCGTGCTCTGGATGCGGGAGCGCAGCCGGTGGGCGGCCTTCATGCGGCGCTGGTTCTTCCTCTGCGCCACCGGCCTGGTGACCTACTTCCTGTACCCGGCCGCGCCGCCGTGGTGGGCGGCGCAGAACGGGCTGATCGAGGAGGTCGCGCGGATCTCCACCCGTGGCTGGCGGGCGTTCGGCATGCACGGCGCCGGCAACCTGCTCAACGCCGGCCAGCTCGCCTCGAACCCGGTGGCCGCGATGCCGTCGCTGCACACCGCCTTCGCGCTGTTCGTGGTGCTGTTCTTCATGAACAGCGTCCGACGCCGGTGGTGGCCGCTGCTGCTGGCGTACCCGCTGGCGATGACCTTCACCCTGGTCTACAGCGGCGAGCACTACGTGATCGACGTGCTGGTCGGTTGGGCGTACGTCGGGATGACCTTCCTGGCGGTCGGCGCGGCCGAGCGGTGGTGGGCCCGGCGCAAGGCCCGCCGGGCCGCCACCGACCCACCCCCGGACGACCGGGACGCACCGGCCGAACCACCGGTGGTCCCGGCCACCCGCTGACCGGCGGCCGTCAGCCGCGGCGGGCGGCCTGGCCCCGGGCGGTCAGCTCGGCCGCCAGCGCCCAGGCGTCGGCGAGGTCCCGGTCGACGGCCGCCGCGCCGGCCCCACCGGCGGTGTCCACGTGCACGGTCGCCAGACCGAGCAGCCGCTGGATCGGGCCCTGCACCACCCGGACGCTCTGGAACCGGGCGTACGGCACCATGGTCAGTTGACGGGTGAGCAGCCCGGACCGGACGGCGAAGACCTCGTCGGTCAGTCCGGCGCCGAGCACCTGGCGGCTCAGCGGGTTCACCCAGCGGGCCCGGCTCGGCGGCGGGACCAGCGGCAACGACGCCAGGGTGACCCCGGGTAGCACCTCGGCGAGGATGGTCTCACCGGTCGCCAGGTCCCCGACCGGCAGCAGCCGGTCCGGCCGGTTGCGCTGGTCCGGCTCGCCCGCCGCGTAGCCCGCCACCTCCAGTCGCATCCGCAGCCAGCCCTTCATCCGCCAGAGCAGCGGCCAGGTCATCCCCACCGTCTGCACCCGGTGCAGCGGCACCGTCTGCACCCGCGTCTCCAGCAGGCCGTTGCGGATGCGCAGCCGGTCGGCGTCCCGCGCGAGCTGGAACCGCCAGTCGTCGAGCACCCGACGAACGGGTTGCAGCAGGATGCCCGCCATCGCGGTCAGCGTGCTCGCCACCGCGATGAACGACCACGATCCCTCCGACAGGAACTGCACGGTGACGAAGGCCACGCCGAGCGGCAGCAGGAACGCCTGCGGCGTCAGCAACTGGCTGATCAGCAGGTCCCGGTTCTCGACCGCGTGTAACGGCCGTCCCGGCGATGGGCCGGCCGCCTCGCCGGCCGTCGTCTCCGGCTGCTGATCCGCCGGCCCGCCCGGCACCGCCGCGCCCGTGCGGGCCTGGGCGACGGCCGGCCCGCCCGCGAGCGCCAGCAGCCGCTGGCGCAACACCGACGCCTCGGCCACGCTGAGGTACGCCAGCGGCGCCTCCGTCTTGCCGCCCCCGACCACTTCGAGCCGTAGTTCGGCCAGGCCGGTGAGCTGGGCCAGCAGCGGGCGGACCACCTCGACGGCCTGGAGCCGTTCCAGCGGGATGGCCCGGGTCCGCCGCCAGAGCAGGCCCTCGTGGATGCGCAGTTCCCGGCCCACCACCTGGTAGCCGGTGTAGTACCAACTGATCACGGCCAGCACGGTGGCGCCGAGCGCGAGCACGATCACCATGGCCACGAACCACCCGAACCCGACCCGGGACAGCGTCGACCAGGACAGTCCGGCGATGACCACGGCCAACGACTTCGCGCCGTGCAGCGCCGGGCTCAGCGGATGCAGCCGCTGCCGCTCCTGCGCCGCGTCCGGCGACCCGCCGGGCGGGTACCCCGGGCCGACGGGATACGGCGGGTAGGGCGCGCCGTGCGGGTAGGGCGCTCCCGGCGGGTACGGCATCCCGTGCGGGTACTGCGCGCCCGGCTGGTGGGGTCCGCCGTGCGGGTACGGCGAGCCCGGCTGGTGCGGCTCGCCCTGCGGGTACGGCATCCCGTACGGATACGGCGTGCCCGGTTGGTGGGGCGTCGCCTGGGGGAACGGCGTGCCGGGGGCGACTGGCGGGGCAGAGGGCGCGGGCCCAGCCGGTGGTCCGCCCTGGGTCTGCTCCGGTGGCGGTACCGCCGAGGTGTCCGTGTCGGGTGGCCTCGGATCGGTGACCGGTGGCGCCAGATCGCCCGTGCGGGGCTCGGGTCGGTCCGGTGCCGCCCCGACCGGGCCCGTCACAGCCCTTCCGCCCGGTCCTCGCCCAGCGCGGTGAGCCGGTCCCGCAGCCGGGACGCCTCGGCCGGACGCAGGCCCGGCACCCGGGCGTCGCTGGCCGCCGCCGCAGTGTGCAACTGCACGGTCGCCAGGTCGAACGCCCGCTCCAAAGGGCCGGCGCTGACGTCGACGAACTGCATCCGGGAGTACGGAACGATGGAGAGGCGGCGCACCAACAGCCCGTGCCGGACCAGGAGATCGTCCTCACGTTCGGCGTAGCCCCAGGCGCGTACCGCGCGGACGATGGTCACCGCCCGCCAGACCGCGAACAGCAGCACGGCACCGAGCGCCGCGCCGAACGGCCAGGTGCCGCTGAGCGCCCAGCCGATGCCGATGCCCGCCGAGACGACGACCACCACGGCCGACAGGCGCAGCAGTTCCACCCAGATCAGGTCGGACGAGATCGACTGCCACCGTACGGTGTCCGGCCAGGGCTCCAGCGGACCGGACGACACCGGGGGGTCGTTGCTCACCATGAAAGTCCGTTGTACGCGTTCACTCTTCGAGCGTAGGCGATCCCGGGAGCGGGGTGACCTCACGCAGGAAGCCCCGCGCGGTGAGGAAGTCACCGAGAGAGGGGCGGTGGAGTTCGCAGGCGAGCCAGGTCTTGCGCCGCTCCGGCGTGTGCAGGCGAGGATTGTTCCAGCGCAATGACCATCCGGCGGGGGCGCGACACCCTCGGGCCGAACAGATCAGAGCCTCGACAGGAGTGTCGGAATCGTCCATCGCACCCAGTCTAGGGCGAGGGGAAAGAGTGAGCGCCGGGCGGCCACGGGGGAAGCCGCCCGGCGACGGAAGAATGGTACACACGCGGGGGCGGCATCTGTCCACTGGCGATCGGCGATTCGCCTAGCGCGCAACGGCGTGGCGGAAATCGGTCGCTCCCCCAGTCGGTACTCAGTCGGGCATGCGAGGCTTGGTGACGCACACGCCGCTACGACCGAGCACGCTGTGGAGGACCGGTGGCCCAGCCGACCACGCCCGACGCTCCGACGCCGAACGGGGCAACGCCCTCGGCGGTCTCTTTGCCGACCACTCCGGCGCAGGACGCCACGCTGCTGGAGCGGGCGCTGTTCGAGATCAAGCGGGTGATCGTCGGGCAGGACCGGATGGTCGAACGGATGTTCGTGGCGCTGCTCGCCCGAGGGCACTGCCTGCTGGAGGGCGTACCCGGGGTGGCCAAGACGCTCGCGGTGGAGACGCTCGCCCGGGTGGTCGGCGGGTCGTTCGCCCGGGTGCAGTTCACCCCGGACCTGGTGCCGGCCGACATCATGGGTACCCGGATCTATCGGCAGTCCAGCGAGAAGTTCGACGTCGAGCTGGGTCCGGTGTTCGTCAACTTCCTGCTCGCCGACGAGATCAACCGGGCGCCGGCCAAGGTGCAGTCGGCGCTGCTGGAGGTGATGAGCGAGCGTCAGGTCTCGATCGGCGGCGAGACGCACCGGGTGCCCAACCCGTTCCTGGTGATGGCGACGCAGAACCCGATCGAGCAGGAGGGCGTCTACCCGCTGCCGGAGGCGCAGCGGGACCGGTTCCTCATGAAGATCGTCGTGGGCTATCCCACCGACGCCGAGGAGCGGGAGATCGTCTATCGGATGGGGGTGGCCCCGCCCGAACCCACCGCGGTCTTCGACACCGCCGACCTGATCGCCCTGCAGCAGAAGGCGGACCAGGTCTTCGTGCACAACGCGTTGGTCGACTACGCGGTCCGGTTGGTGCTGGCCACCCGTACGCCGGCCGAGCACGGCATGCCCGACGTGGCGCAACTGATCCAGTACGGTGCCAGCCCACGGGCCTCGCTCGGGCTGGTCCGGGCGACCCGGGCGCTGGCGCTGCTGCGTGGCCGGGACTACGCCCTGCCGCAGGACGTGCAGGACATCGCGCCGGACATCCTGCGTCACCGACTGGTCCTCAGCTATGACGCGCTCGCCGACGACGTGCCGGCCGACCATGTGGTGCACCGGGTGATGTCGACCATCCCGCTGCCGTCGGTGGCGCCCCGGCAGCAGGCCACGCCACCGGGTCCGGTGGCGCCGACCTCGGGGTGGCCCGGGCAGCGGCCGTGACCCCGAGCACCCCTTCACCCCAGCAGTCACCGAACGCGGCGGACAACCGCTCCGGCGCGGTGCTGTCCCGGTTGCAGCTGATGGTCACCCGGAAGCTGGACGGGCTGTTGCAGGGCGACTACGCCGGTCTGCTGCCCGGCCCGGGCAGCGAGGCGGGGGAGTCGCGGGAGTACCGACCCGGTGACGACGTCCGGCGGATGGACTGGCCGGTGACCGCGCGGACCACCACCGCGCACGTGCGGCGTACGGTGGCCGACCGGGAGTTGGAGACGTGGCTCGCGGTGGACCTGTCGGCCAGCCTGGACTTCGGCACCGGCCGGTGGCTCAAGCGGGACGTGGTGGTGGCCGCGGCGGCGGCGATCACCCACCTGACCGTGCGCGGCGGCAACCGGATCGGGGCGGTGGTGGGTAGCGGTGGTGAGCGTCCCGCCGCCCGGCGGGGCTGGCGGGCGACGCCCGAGCCACCCGGGCCGGGGCGTCTGGTCCGGCTGCCCGCCCGGTCCGGGCGCAAGGAGGCACAGGGCATGTTGCGCGCCATCGCCGGTACCCCGATCGAGCCGGGCCGGGGCGACCTCGGTGCGTTGATCGACATGCTCAACCGCCCGCCCCGGCGGCGCGGGGTCGCGGTGGTCGTCTCCGACTTCCTCGCCCCGCCGGCCCAGTGGGCCCGGCCGCTGCGCAAGCTGCGGGTACGCCACGACGTGCTGGCGATCGAGGTGGTCGACCCGCGTGAGCTGGAGTTGCCCGACGTGGGGGTGTTGCCGGTGGTCGACCCGGAGACCGGGGAGTTGCACGAGGTGCAGACCGCCGACCCGAGCCTGCGGCACCGCTACGCGGCGGCGGCCGCCGCCCAGCGGGCCGAGATCTCCGCCGCGATGCGCGCGGCCGGCGCCGCGCACCTGCGCCTACGTACGGACCGAGACTGGCTGCTGGACATGGTGCGTTTCGTAGCCGCCCAGCGGCACGCCCGCACCCGGGGGACGACGCGATGATTCGACTGCTCCAACCGTGGTGGCTGCTGGCCGTACTGCCGGTGCTGGCCCTCGCCGCGCTGTACGTGTGGCGGCAGTTGCGCCGCCGCGAGTACGCGATGCGGTTCACCAACGTCGACCTGCTGCGGACCGTGGCGCCGAAGGGGCTGGGTTGGCGGCGGCACGTGCCGGCGACCGCGTTCCTGCTCGCGCTGCTGGTGCTGGCTGGTGCGCTGGCCCGTCCGGCGGTGGACACCCGGGAGCCGCTGGAACGGGCCACCATCATGCTCGCCATCGACGTGTCGTTGTCGATGCAGGCGGACGACGTGGCGCCCAGTCGGCTGGAGGCCGCGCAGGAGGCGGCCAAGCAGTTCGTCGGGGAGTTGCCCGAGACCTACAACGTCGGGTTGGTGTCGTTCGCCAAGTCGGCCAACGTGCTGGTGCCGCCGACGAAGGACCGCCCGGCGGTGACCAGCGCCATCGACGGGCTGGTGCTGGCCGAGGCGACCGCGACCGGTGAGGCGGTCTTCACCTGCCTGGAGGCGATCCGCTCGGTACCGGCCGACGGAGCGGCGGGTATCCCGCCGGCCCGGATCGTGCTGCTCTCCGACGGCTTCCGGACGGCCGGTCGGTCGGTGGAGGAGGCGGCTGCGGCGGCGCAGGCGGCGAACGTGCCGGTCTCCACCATCGCCTTCGGCACCGACACCGGGCACGTGGACATCGGTGGGCAGTTGCAGCGGGTGCCGGTGGACCGGATGGCGTTGGCCGAGTTGGCCGAGACGACCGAGGGCTACTTCTACGAGGCGGCCACGGTCAACGAGCTCAAGCAGGTGTACCAGGACATGGGCAGCTCGATCGGTTTCCGGACCGAGGCGCGGGAGATCACCCAGTGGTATGCCGGCATCGCCCTGCTGCTGGCGCTCTGTGCCGGGGCGTTCAGTCTGCTCTGGTCGTCCCGGATGCTCTGACCGGTGCGGCCGTGCGGTCAGTGGGTGCTGCTGGCCAGCACGAAGAGCACGGCCACCCAGACGGCGGCGAGGGTGAAGCCCAGCGGGGCGACGTAACGGCTCATGGAACGCTCCGGGTGGCGACGGCGGTCCGGGCGGGGTGGACCGCGTGGGGGTGGATCGAGGAGGCGCACACGAAGTCGTGACCGAACGGCTTCCGGTCGCACCCGCGGGTTCCGTCGCCCCGGCGGGTGGGCCGGGCGGTGGCGCAGGGGGTGCGTGGGGAGCGGTGCCAGCTCAGGCGGAGCGGTGCTCAGCGTGACTGGCTGTCGGCCCGGCCACGACTGGGAGGATCGCTATCTCGCACAGCGATCACCTCCTGCGGTCGGGGTCCGGACGCGCGGTGCCGCCGGGCGGCCCGCAAACGCGATGATCGTACACCCGTGGTGGCGTACGGGCCCACTCGGTCGCCCGGCCCTGCGGGCCCGGCCGTTCATCGGCGCGGACGGTGCCGGTGCCGGGCGGGGCGGGTTAGTGATTACCGTGCGGTAGCGCCTAGTCTCCAACCCGCAGCGATCTTCCGGAGAGGACCCCACCGTGTCTCGAACTGTGCTGGTTACCGGCGGCAACCGCGGAATCGGTCTGGCCATCGCCCAGGCGTTCGCCAAGCAGGGCGACCGGGTGGCGATCACCCACCGGGGCAGCGGGGCACCGGAGGGGCTGTTCGGCGTGCGGTGCGACATCACCGACGCCGAGTCGGTCGACGCCGCGTTCAGCGCGGTCGAGGCGGAGCTGGGGCCGGTGGAGGTGCTGGTCGCCAACGCCGGGATCACCGACGACACGCTGCTGCTACGGATGTCCGAGGAGCAGTTCACCCGGGTGGTGGACACCAACCTGACCGGTGCGTACCGCTGCGCCAAGCGCGCCTCGGGGAAGATGCTGCGGGCCAAGTGGGGACGCATGATCTTCGTGTCCTCGGTGGTCGGCCTCACCGGCTCCGCAGGGCAGGTCAACTACGCGGCCAGCAAGGCCGGCCTGGTCGGGGTGGCCCGCTCGATCACCCGGGAGTTGGGCACCCGGAACATCACCGCCAACGTCGTCGCGCCCGGATTCATCGAGACCGACATGACCGCGGTGCTGACCGAGCAGCGCAAGGCGGAAATCCTCAAGTCGATCCCGGCCGGTCGGATGGCCGCGCCGGACGAGGTCGCCGCGGTGGTCACCTGGCTGGCCGGTGACGGCGCCGGGTACGTCTCCGGCGCGGTCATCCCGGTCGACGGCGGCCTCGGCATGGGCCACTGATCCTGAGCACGGAGGAATGAGCGTAATGTCCGGACTGCTGGCCGGTAAGCGGCTGCTCGTCACCGGCGTCATCACCGACGCCTCCATCGCCTTCTCGGTGGCGAAGCTCGCCCAGGAGAACGGCGCACAGGTCGTGCTCACCGGGTACGGCCGGCTCTCGCTGGTGGAGCGGATCGCCAGGCGGCTGCCGGAGCCGGCACCCGTCATCGAGCTGGACGTGACCAACCCCGAGCACCTGGCCGGGCTGGCCGACAAGGTCCGGGAGCACGTCGACGGGCTCGACGGGGTGGTGCACTCGATCGGGTTCGCCCCGCAGAGCTGCCTCGGCGGCGGCTTCCTCGACGCCTCCTGGGAGGACGTGGCGACCGCGCTGCACGTCTCCACGTACTCGTACAAGTCGCTCGCGACGGCGGCGCTGCCGCTGATGTCGCCGGGCGGCGCGGTGGTCGGCCTGACCTTCGACGCCACCCAGGCGTGGCCGGTCTACGACTGGATGGGCGTGGCCAAGGCCGGGCTGGAGTCCGCCTCCCGCTACCTCGCCCTGCACCTGGGCAAGCAGGGCATCCGGAGCAACCTGGTCTCCGCCGGGCCGCTGCGCACCATGGCCGCCAAGTCGATCCCCGGCTTCGAGCAGTTCGAGGACGCCTGGTCCGAGCGGGCCCCGCTGGGCTGGAACCTGGCCGACCAGGAACCGGCCGCGCGGGCCTGCCTGGCGCTGCTGTCCGACTGGTTCCCGGCCACCACCGGCGAGATCGTGCACGTCGACGGCGGCTACCACGCCATCGGCGCCTAGGGATGTAAGGAGGGGTCCCCTGCTATCGCCTCAGGTATAGCAGGGGACCCCTCCTAACGTCCGGGACCCGGCGGCGCTACCGCCGGCGACCCGGGGGCGTTGCCAGGGCGCTGCCGGCCACCGGCAAGAATGGGCCCATGGCGTACGACGCGGTGGTCCTGCTCTCCTTCGGTGGCCCGGAGGGGCCGGACGACGTGCTGCCCTTCCTGCAGAACGTGACCCGGGGGCGGGGTGTGCCGCCGGAGCGGCTGGCCGAGGTGGCCGAGCACTACCAGCACTTCGGTGGGGTGTCCCCGATCAACCAGCAGTGCCGGGACCTGCTCGCCGCGATCCGCGCGGACTTCGCCGCCCACGACCTCGACCTGCCGGTCTACTGGGGCAACCGGAACTGGCACCCGATGCTCGCCGACACCGTGGCGCAGATGCGCGACGACGGCGTACGGCGGGCGCTGGCGTTCGTCACCAGCGCCTACGGCGGGTACTCCTCCTGTCGGCAGTACCAGGAGGACGTCACCGCCGCGCGGGCGGCGGTCGGTGCCGACGCGCCGGTGATCGAGAAGCTGCGTCAGTTCTGGGACCATCCCGGTTTCGTCGAGCCGCACGTCGACGCGGTCCGCGAGGCGCTGACCCGGCTCGACCCGGCCCGGCGGGACAGCACCCGACTGGTCTTCACCGCCCACTCCGTGCCGATCTCGGCGGCTGACAGCGCCGGACCGCACGGCGGCCGGTACACCGCACAGCTCGCCGAGACGGCGCGACTGGTGCACGCCGCCGCGGCCCCGGACCTGCCGTACGACCTGGTCTGGCAGAGCCGCTCCGGCCCGCCGCACGTGCCGTGGCTGGAGCCGGACGTCAACGACCACCTGGCCACCCTCGCCGAGCAGGGTGCGACCGGGGTGGTGGTCAGCCCGATCGGGTTCGTCTCCGACCACCTGGAGGTGGTGTGGGACCTGGACACCGAGGCGCTGGACACCGCCAAGCAGCTCGGCCTGGACTTCGTCCGGGCCGCCACCCCCGGCGTCGACCCGCGCTACGTGGCCATGGTGCGGGAACTGGTGCGGGAGCGGATCGACCCGGACGGCGCGCAACTGCGTCGTCGCCTCGGCGAGCTGCCGATGTGGGACACCTGCCCCACGGTCTGCTGCGTCCCGCCGCGCCGTCCGTCCTGACCGCACCGACGGCCCGACACCCCAGGGATGACGATCATGCATGACCGCAAGCCCGTGCAGAGCTGGCTCACCGACATGGACGGTGTGCTGGTGCACGAGGGGCAGCCCGTGCCGGGCGCGCCGGAGTTCGTCAACCGGCTGCGTGCCTCCGGCAAGCCGTTCCTGGTGCTGACCAACAACTCGATCTACACCCCGCGCGACCTCCAGGCCCGGCTTGCCCGGATGGGGCTGGACGTGCCGGAGCAGGCGATCTGGTCGTCCGCCCTGGCCACCGCCCAGTTCCTGGCCGATCAGCGGCCCGGTGGCACCGCGTACGTGATCGGGGAGGCCGGGTTGACCACGGCCCTGCACGCGGTGGGCTACGTGCTCAGCGACTTCGCGCCCGACTACGTGGTGCTGGGGGAGACCCGCACCTACAGCTTCGAGGCGATCACCAAGGCGATTCGGCTGATCGACGACGGGGCGCGGTTCATCTGCACCAACCCGGACGCCACCGGCCCGTCGGTGGAGGGCGCGCTGCCGGCCGCCGGGTCGGTGGCCGCGATGATCTCCAAGGCGACCGGCGTGGAGCCGTACTTCGTCGGCAAGCCGAACCCGATGATGATGCGCTCGGCGTTGAACACGATCGACGCGCACTCGGAGAGCACCGCGATGATCGGCGACCGGATGGACACCGACATCCTCTGCGGCCTGGAGGCCGGCTTGGAGACGATCCTGGTGCTGACCGGGATCAGCACCCGCACCGAGGCGGAACGCTACCCGTACCGGCCGTCCCGGATCGTCGACTCGGTGGCCGACCTGATCGACGAGATCTGATCGGGCGTGGGCGGTCTCAGGGCCGCAGGGGCGCGTTGCAGGCGGCGACCAGGGCCTGTCGGCAGGCCGTGGTGAGCGGACGCAGCGCGGCGTCGCGCTGCTGGGCCTCGTGGTTGTTCACCGCGCCGCCCGGTGCCGCGTGCCCGGCCAGCGCGAGCACCCGGTCGAGCACGGCGGCGCGGGCGAACAGCCGGCGGGAGCGCGGGTCGAATCCGGGCGGCAGGTCGGTGGTGCCGTCGGGGCGGCGCAGCGCTTCCAGGGCACCGGCCAGTTCGGGGCGCCACTGGGCCACGTCGAGCCGGGTGAGTGCTGCGGTGGTGTCGGCCAGGGCGGCGGCCAGTTCCGCCTCCGCCTCGGCCGCGCCGGGCAGGGTGAGTGACGCCGCCGGGGCATTGGGCGGCAGCGGGTAGACCCGCCAGAGCACCGTGGAGAAGGTGTCCCCGGAGCCGGAGGTGTGTACCCGCACTTCAGGGATCAGGCCGAGCGCACCGGCGATCACCGCCTCGCCGGTCACCAGCGCGGCACCGGCGAAGTCACCGGGGCCGGGCAGCCCGCGCGGGTCGCCGGGGGCCGGCAGCACCAGTCGGATCTCGTCCGGCGAGAGCTTGGCCAGGGTGGGCAGGGCGTCCCGCAGCGGCACGTCGGTCCAGGTGCCGGGCGCGTCGGCGACGAGGTGCTCCTCGTCACCGGCGACTTCGTCGGCGACCTCGTCGAAGGGCACGAGCCCGGCGCGCCATGCGCGCACCCAGGCAACGAACCGGCTCGACCGGCGCGGCGCGAGGATGGCCGCACCCGCAGCGGGGGTGGACATGCGGAAAGAGTACGTGCTGACGCCCGCCCCTGTCTCGACTGCCGCGCGCCCGCCTCCCCGGCGCGTCGATCATGCGACTCTGCCACGTGATTTGTTAGTGGACGCGGCTTTTGCAGTGCATCGCACCCGGTGGGCCGGGCGTGGCGGCGGCGAGTCGGCGGCGGCGCGTGCAGGACCGGCGGTTAGCGTGATCGGATGGGGCGGCGGTATGGCGACGACGTGTTGGCGGGGGACTGGCGGCGGCGGAAGGTGACCCCGGAGGTCGACGCCGAACCGGATCTGGTGGTGGAGGACGCCGACTCGGGCTTCTGTGGAGCGGTGGTCGGCTTCGACTCCGGCGCGGTCGTGCTGGAGGACCGGCACGGCAAGCGGCGCAACTTCCCGTTGCTGCCGGCCGCGTTCCTGCTCGACGGTCGTCCGGTGACGCTGCGTCGACCGGCCCGCGCCCCGGTGCCGGCCGCGCGTCGGCGTACCGCGTCCGGCTCGGTGGCGGTGGACGGTGTCCGCGCCCGGGTCGCCCGGGCCAGCCGGATCTGGGTCGAGGGCGTCCACGACGCCGCGCTGGTGGAGCGGATCTGGGGTGACGACCTGCGAATCGAGGGCGTGGTGGTGGAGCCGCTGGAGGGCGTCGACGCGCTCGACGAGCGGGTGCGGGAGTTCGGTCCCGGACCCGACCGCCGGCTCGGTGTCCTCGTCGACCACCTGGTGCCCGGCTCGAAGGAGAGCCGGATCGTGGCCCGGGTGAACTCCCCGCACGTGCTGGTCACCGGGCACCCCTACGTGGACGTGTGGCAGGCGGTGAAGCCGTCGGCGCTGGGTATCGCGGCGTGGCCGGTGGTGCCGCCGGGACGCCCGTGGAAGGAGGGTGTCTGCGCCGCGCTCGGCGTCGCCGAACCGGCCGGCATGTGGCGGCACATCCTGTCCCGGGTGAACACCTTCGCCGACGTGGAGACCCCACTGATCAACTCCATGGAACGCCTGATCGACTTCGTCACCGAGTGAGCCGGCCCGCCCCGGTTACGGGGTGTCGTCGGGGGTGCGGGTGAAGAGGAAGGTGGCGATGTCCAGGGTGACCGGGCGGCCGGCGGGGTCGCGGTGGACCCGGAGGAGCTCGCCGATCTCCGTGCCGCTGTGCCCGCGCCAGCGGTCCGGGCCGTCCGGGCGGTAGCGGCTGACCCGGTCGCCGCGCAGGGTGCCCACCAGGTCGCCGGTGCTGTGGTCCCAGGTCACGTCGAGCGCGGTGCCCATCCACCACCAGCGGCCGGTCAGCGCCGACACGTCGGCGGGGGGCGGGGCGTCGGCGGGTCGCCACGGCCGGACCGGTGCCGGCTCGGCGTCGAGCACCCGGTTCAGCACCTGGAGGCCGAGCGGACTGATGCCGCCGGTGCGGAAGCCGTACGAGTTGGCGAAGCCGACCAGACCGGTACGGCTGGACCGGTGCACCAGCAGCACGGCGACGTGGCCGGGCATCGAGCCGCCGTGCCCGACGTAGACGCGTTCGCCCTGGCGGGTGAGTTGGATGCCCAGGCCGTAGCCGCCGCGCCAGGAGTCGAGATCGCTGAGGAACACGGGGGCGCACATCTCGTCGAGGGTGTCCGGGGCGAGTACGGCGGGGTCGGGGTCGGCGAGGAACGCGGCCCATCGGGTCAGGTCGGCCACGGTCGACCAGAGTTGCCCGGCGGGGGCCATCGCCCCGGTGTCGGTGTGCGGCTCCTCACGCAGGGTGTCGTGCCACGGGTGCACCACGTACCCGGGGGCGTACGGCGTGGTGGCGGCGTAGGTGGTGCGGTGCATGCCCAGCGGCGCCAGGATCCGTTCCCGTGCCAACTGCGCCCATCCGGTGCCGGTGATCCGTTGCAGCGCGCCGCCGAGCAGGCCGAACGCCAGGTTCGAGTAGTGGTGGGTGCGGTACGCGGGCAGCGCGATCTTCGGGGCGCCGAAGTCGGCCAGCAGGGTGTGCAGGTCGACGCCCTCGCTCCGCTCCCACCAGGGACCGTCCGGTTCGCGTTGCAGCCCGCCCGCGTGCCCGAGCAACTGGCGCAGGGTGATCGGCCCGGCGGCCGCGGCCTCGGGCAGGTGCCGTCGCAGCGGATCGTCGAGCGCCAGCCGCCCGGCGTCGCGTTCCTGCATGATCAGCACGGCGGTCATGGTCTTGGTGATCGAGCCGATGCGATATTGCAGGTCGGCGTGCGGCGGGGGATCTTCGCCGGCGGCGGCCAGGTGCGCCAGCGTGCCGTCTCGCACCACGCCGACGACCAGCGACGGCACGTGGCCGGCGGACTGCGCGTCGGCTACCAGGGCGTCGACGTGCCGTATCGTTTCCGGACGCAGGGACACGAAGGCTCCTTCGGGGGCGATGGTCAGGCGCCTCCGATCATGACAGTTCGATGACACGTGCATTGTCATGTCACGATCGGTACGTGGATGCCGTGCTGTGGATCGTGCTGGGTGTGGTACTGGCGGTCGCTGAGATCTTCACGGCGACCCTTTTCCTGATCATGTTTTCGGTCGGTGCTTTCGCCGCCGCGGGCGCCGCCGCGCTCGGAGCGCCAGTGGCGATACAGGCGGTCGTCTTCGCGGTGGTGTCGGCGTTGACCGTGCTCGCGGCGCGGCCGGTCATCCAGCGGCACAAGCAGACCGCGATGGAGACCGGCGAGACCGCCTTCGGGGTGGAGGCCATCGAGGGGTCGTCGGCCCTGGTGCTGGAGCAGGTCGACGCTGCTGCGGGCATGGTGAAGATCGACGGCGAGGTGTGGAGCGCGCGGTCCTACGACGCTACGCAGGTTTTGGCACCCGGTGAACGGGTGCAGGTTATTCAGGTCAAGGGAGCGGTAGCCCTGGTCTGGCGGGACGTTGCGGCGCCCGGTGAGCTACCCGAAGCGGAGAGGTGAACGGATGGAACTAGTCGTACCCGTCCTTTTGATAGCATTTGCCCTGATCTCGGTGATCACCCTGGCGAAGTCGGTGCGGATCGTGCCGCAGCAGCGTCAGGACGTGGTCGAGCGGCTCGGCCGGTACAAGCGGACGCTCAACCCCGGGCTGAACATCCTGGTGCCCTTCGTCGACGCGGTGCGGACGAAGGTGGACATGCGCGAGCAGGTGGTCAGCTTCCCGCCGCAGCCCGTGATCACCTCGGACAACCTGGTCGTCTCGATCGACACCGTGCTCTACTTCAAGGTCGTCGACTCGGTCCGGGCCACCTACGAGATCTCCAACTTCCTCCAGGCGATCGAGCAGCTCACCGTCACCACGCTGCGGAACGTGATCGGTTCGCTCGACCTGGAGCGCGCGCTGACCAGCCGTGAGGAGATCAACCGGCACCTCTCCGGGGTGCTGGACGAGACCACCGGCCGGTGGGGCATCAAGGTGACCCGGGTGGAGATCAAGGCGATTGAGCCGCCGCCGAGCATCCGCGACTCCATGGAGAAGCAGATGCGCGCCGAGCGGGACCGCCGGGCCGCGATCCTGAACGCCGAGGGCCACAAGCAGTCGCAGATCCTCTCGGCCGAGGGTGAGAAGCAGGCGGCGGTGCTGCGCGCCGACGGTGACCGGCAGGCCCGCATCCTGCAGGCCGAGGGTCAGGCCAAGGCGGTCCGTACGGTGTTCGACGCCATCCACCAGGCCAACCCGAGCCAGAAGGTGCTGGCCTACCAGTACCTCCAGGCCCTGCCGCAGATCGCCAACGGCACGGCCAACAAGGTGTGGATCGTGCCGGCCGAACTGACCAAGGCCCTGGAGGGTATGGGCGGCGCGCTCGGCGGGCTGAACCAGATGGTCGGCGACGCACCCACCCGGCAGGCGTCCGAGGACGCCAGCGCGGTGGAGCGGGAGGCGGCCGAGGCCGCGCAGGCAGCCGCGCAGGCGGCCCAGGAGATCCACAACGAGGTACGCGTCGCCGAGGCGCAGGCCACCGGCGGCAAGGAGCCGCAGGGTCTGCCCGCGCCGGAGCCGGTCTCCCCGGGAAGTCTGCTGAACGACCCAGCCGACCAGCGCGAGCGAGGCTGATCCGGGACGGGTCCGGGTCGGGGTGACCCGGGCCGGACCCGCGTCCGGACAAATGCGAGAAACACTCATGAGGCGCTTCGGTGCCTGCCACCATCGGTCCTAGGCGGGTGGTGACCAGGCATCGGGGCGCCTCGGCGTGTCCCGGCACCGCTCGTGGATGAGCGAGGTGACCGATGGATCCGCTGAAACGGCTGTGGTCCCCGCCGGACGTACCCGGGGCACACGACCCCGCCGGGCCGCTCGGCACCCGACGGACCGGTGGGGGCTTCGGCGTCCTGCCCTTCGTCGACGATCCGGGACCACCCGGTCCGGCCACCAACGCGAGTTGGGCCTGGTCGCTGCGCCGTCTGGCCCGCGCCGCGGTCTGGCTGCTGCCCGCGTACGCGATCCTCTACGGCGCGGTGGCGATGGCCAGCGACGGCGGGGTGGGCAACGACCCGTACCCGGCCGACGGCCGCGCGGTGTACCTGATCGGTTGGGTCGCCGCCATCTGGCTCGGGCTGCTGGCCCTGCTCGGCCTGGCCGGTCTGCTCGCCGCCACCCGCAGTCGCCGCAGTGCCGTCGCCGGGCTGCTGGTCAGCATCGCCGGCACGGTGCTGATGCTGCCCTTCGCCGGGTTCGCCGAGGACACCCCGGTCTTCGGCGCCACCGCCCGGTCGCTGGTGCTGGTCGGTGCGACCTTCTACAGCGTCGGTTGGCTGCTCACCGGATGGGCGGTGGCGCGGTCGGGGATGTTCAGCATGGGCGACGGCACGATGCTGATGATCGCCAGCCCGCTGCTCGGTCTCGGTGGTGCGCTGATCGGCTCCCTGCAGACCTTCGGGGCGATCTTCGTGCTGATCGCCGGCATCGGCATCGCCTACCGGTCCGGTCGGCTGCTGCCCCGGGAGATCCTGCGGGACGCCACCAGCGCCAGCGTCGCGACGGCCGGTCCGACCGGCGTGGGCCCGGCGGGCCCCGGCGGTCCCGGCCCGCTGGGCACGGCCTGATGCCCGGATGTAAGGAAGGGACCCTTCCTATACACGAGGCGTTAGTAGGGGGCCCTTCCTTGCACCGGTCGTCTGCGGCGGGCGTCCTGTATGTGCGGGTTTCATCTGGCAACCGTCGCTGGCCAGCGCAAAGGCCCCTGGCATCTGGCCGTGAATTGCCTGACAACTGGGCCGATTCGGTGGTCGGATCGTGGCATTCGCGGCAATCCTGGTGACCATGGCCACCCCTACGCCACTGTCGCGACTGTTCACCGTCCTGCTGGCCGGCGGTCTCGTCGGTCTCGTCGTGGCGGGCCTCATGCTGCCGGTGAACCTGGTGTTCGGGCTGACCGCCAAGGCGGCGCTGGGCAGCTACGCCGAGCTGCCGGGCGTGCTGGAGACCCCGGCCACCCCGCAGCGTTCCTACCTCTACGCCAACGACGGCAAGACGCTGATCACCACGTTCTACGACGTCAACCGGACCGACGTGACGCTGGACGAGATCACGCCGGTGATGCGGCAGGCGATCGTGGCCGCCGAGGACCGGCGCTTCTACGACCACAGCGGGGTGGACCTGCGGGGCATGGCGCGCGCCCTGGTCACCAACGTCACCGAGGGCGGCACCGAGCAGGGTGGCTCGACGTTGACCATGCAGTACGTGCGCAACGTGCTCAAGACCGACTCGACCCGGACGACCGAGGAGCGGGCCTCGGCCACCGAGCAGACCGTCGGGCGCAAGCTCCAGGAGATCCGGTACGCCAACGCGCTGGAGCAGCGCCTCGGCAAGGACGAGATCCTCAACCGCTACCTCAACATCGCGTACTTCGGTTCCGGGGCGTACGGGATCGCCGCCGCCAGTGAGCGCTACTTCTCCACGGTGCCGGCGGACCTGACTCTCGCCGAGGCGGCGCTGCTGGCCGGTCTGGTGCAGGCGCCGGAGGCGTACAGCCCGATCGACGGTGACGCCGACGCGGCGCTGGCCCGGCGCGCGTACGTGCTGGACTCCATGGTCGCGACCGGTGCGATCACCGCGGAGCAGGCCGCCGACGCCAAGGCCGAGGAGTTGCGCCTCAACCCCAGTGAGCAGGCCAACGGCTGCGCCGCCACCGCCGGTGGTCGGGACGGCTGGGGCTTCTTCTGCGACTACCTGCGCCGGTGGTGGATGGAGCAGCCGCAGTTCGGCGACACCCCCACCGAGCGTGAGCAGGCGCTGCGTCGGGGCGGCTACACGGTGGTCACCTCGCTCGACCCGGAGATCCAGGCCACCGCGCAGGAGCAGGCCACCAGCGTCTACGGGTACCGCAACCCGCGCGCCCTGCCGATCGCGGCGGTCGAGCCCGGCACCGGCCGGGTGCTCGCCATGGCGGTCAACCGTCACTACAGCCTCGCGGAGAACCCGGACGGGCAGGCCAACTACCCGAACACGGTGAACCCGCTGATCTCCGGTGGACCCGGCGTGACCGGCTACCAGGCCGGCTCGACGTTCAAGCTGTTCACCATGCTCGCCGCGCTGGAGTCCGGCCGGCCGCTGGCGACCGGGTACGACGCGCCGAGCCGGCTGCCCACCCGGTACCCGGCGGAGGGGGACAGCAGTTGCGACGGCCGGTGGTGCCCGGCCAACGCCAACCCGGCCTGGATGGACGGGTACCGGATGATGTGGGACGGCTTCGGTCGCTCCGTGAACACGTACTTCGTCTGGCTGGCCGAGCAGGTCGGGCCGGACAATGTGGTGGAGATGGCGCAGCGCCTGGGCATCACGTTCCGGGCCGAGGCGGACGCGACCTTCGCCGACCAGCGTGCCGCCGACTGGGGCGCGTTCACCCTCGGCGTGTCCGCCACCACCCCGCTCGACGTGGCCAACGCGTACGCGACGGTGGCGGCGGAGGGGACGTACTGCTCCCCACTGCCGGTGGTGTCGGTGACCGGCCCGGACGGCGCCCGACTGCCGGTGGGTGACCCTTCCTGCCGCCAGGTGCTCGACGCCGACGTGGCCCGGGCCGCCACGGACGCGGCCCGCTGCCCGGTGGGCCAGCAGTCCGCGTTCGGGCAGTGCAACGGCGGTACCGCCACGGCGGTGAACGGGATTCTGGACGGCCGCCCGGTGGCCGGCAAGACCGGCAGCTCCGACGGTGCCGCCACGGAGAGCTTCGTCGCGTACACCCCGCAGGTCGCCGTCGCCGGCATCGCGGCGAACCCGGACGACCCGAACGACTCGGTCGGTGCCACCGTGCAGTCCCGGGTGATCTCCGGGGTGGCCCGGATCATCGCCACGGCGGTCGAGGGCAAGCCCGAGCAGTCATTCACCGCGCCCAGCCGGGAGTTGGTGGGTACGCCGCGCCGGCCGGTCGAGCGGGATCCGGTCGTCGACCGCCGTACCGGCGACAATCCGCTGTCCGAGCTGCGCCGCTGGTTCCAGGGCCGAGGCTGATCCCCGCTCACCCGCGCCGCATCCCGCGCGGGGCGTGCCGGGCGGGACGGTGCTGAAGTTAGGAAGGGTCCCCTGCTATACGCGAGGCGATAGCAGGGGACCCTTCCTTGCACGAAGGCTCAGCGGCGCGGGCGGTACGTGCTGACGACGCTGGGCAGGCCTCGGCGGATGATGCCCGCCCAGTCGGTGTCGCCGCGCAGCATGGCCGCAGCGGTCTTGCGGGCCTGCTCGGCGGTGAAGTGCGGCGGCATCATCAGCTCCGCCGGGTCCACCAGCGCGTTGATCACCGTCGGACGGTCGGCGCGCAACGCCCGCTCCCAGGCCTGCGGCACCTGGTCGGGGTGGTCGACGAGTTCGCCGCGCAAGCCCAGCACCTCGCCCCACTGGTGGTAGGCGATGTCGGGCAGTTGCTGGCTGTCCGGGAACATCGGGGTGCCCTCGGTGGAGCGTTGCTCCCAGCTCACGAACGCCAGGTCCCGGTTGTTGAGCACCAGCACGACGAAGCGCGGGTCGGTCCAGCCGCGCCAGTACTTGGCCACGGTGATCAGTTCGTTGACGCCGTTCATCTGCATCGCGCCGACGCCGATCAGGGCGATCAGCGGTCGGTCCGGGTGGGAGAACTTCGCCGCCAGGGCGTACGGCATCGCGCCACCCATGGAGAGCAGCGTGCCCGAGAGGCTGGCCAGCATTCCGGGTCGGACCTGGAGGTGGCGGGCGTACCAGGCGGTGGCGGTGCCGCAGTCCACGGCGAGCATCACGTCGTCGGGCAGTCGTTCGCTGAGGCTGGCGAAGATCATCTGCGGGTTGACCGGGTCGGCCTGCTGTGCGGCCAGGTCCCGCTGGGCCTGCCGCCAGGCGGCGGTGGCACCGGCGATGGTCTGCCGCCAGCGGGTCGGTCCCGGTCCCGGTCCGAGTTCGCGCAGCAGGGCCCGCAGAGTGGGTGCGGCGTCGCCGGTCAGGTTCACCTCGGTGGGGTAGCGCAGGCCGAGCTGCGTGCCGTCACTGTCGATCTGCACCGCCCGCGCCTGCCCGGGCGCCGGATAGAACTCCGAGTACGGCATGTTGCTGCCGACGATCAGCAACCGGTCGCACTCCTTCATGAGCTGCCAGCTCGGGCGGGTGCCGAGCAGGCCGATGGCGCCGGTGACCCAGGGTTCCCGGTGGTCCACCGCGGTGAACCCGAGCAGCGCGGTGGCCACCCCGGCACCGAGCCGGTGGGCGATCTCGCGGACCTCGTTCTCGGCGCCGAGGGCACCCTGCCCGACCAGCATGGCCACCCGCTCGCCGCTGCCCAGCACGTCGGCGGCGTGCCGGACGTCGGCCTCCGGCGGCACGGTCGGGCCGCTGCTCGGCACGCTGCTGGTGTGGTAGTAGCCGTGCGCGTGCGGCGGGTTGGGCACGGCGGCGAGGTCCTGCACGTCGAGCGGCAGGACCAGCGCGGTGACGGTACGCCGGGCCAGCGCGGTCCGGCAGGCCCGGTCGACCAGATGCCGTACCTGGGAAGGGTGGTCGAGTTGGGCGAGGAAGGCCGCCGCCACGTCCTTGTAGAGCGCGAGCAGGTCCACTTCCTGGTAGTAGCCACCGCCCTCGGCAGTGGTGGCGGTGTGTCCGACCAACGCCACCACCGGCTGGTGGTCCAGCTTGGCGTCGTAGAGGCCGTTGAGGGCGTGGATGGCGCCCGGTCCGCTGGTGACCAGGACGCAGCCGATCGGCCCGCCGCCGTACTTGACGTGAGCGGACGCGGCGAAGCCGGCGGTCTCCTCGTGGCGTACCTGGACGAACTGCGCCTGCTCGTCGGTGCGTTGCAGGGCGGAGGTCATGCCGTTGATGCCGTCACCCGGGAAGCCGAAGTACCGCCGCACACCCCAGCAGGCGAGCCGCTGCACGATGTGGTCGGCGACGGTGGCGTCCCGAGGCAGTGGCCACGGGTCCGCCGGTACGAGGGTGTGGTCTGTGCTCACCTGGTCCGCCTCTCCGGTCGGGCTCACCCCGCGAAGGGTGGGCCCGGCATTCCCCGGCTTCCCAGGACAAAACCACGCAACCTGCGGGTACGCGCCGAGGCGCCGACGTGGTGCGGCGGCTGACCTGCGGGCGCGGTGCTGCTCCGCACGGGCACCCTGGTGCGCTACCGCCCCACTTCGGGAGGCGCGGCCGGCAGTGATTCAGCGTTGGCTGACGATGACCCGGGCGGGGCCGTGGTGGCCGAGGGCGACGCTCACCGCGTCGGCGGCCTCGATCACCGCGGTCGCCAGGGCCGCCTCACGGGCGGCCAGGTTGATCGCGGACAGCGGGCCGGAGATGGACAGCGCGGCGACGATCTCGCCCGAGGCGTTGCGGATGGGTGCGGCGAGGCAGGCCCGGCCGAGGGCGAGTTCCTCCTCCTCGGTCGAGTAGCCGCGCGCCCCGCTGGTGGCCAGTTCGGCATCGAGGCGGTCGTGGTCGGTGATGGTGCGGTGGGTGAACCCGACCAGGGTGTCGCCCAGCAGGACCCGCCGCTGCGCCGGGTCGACGCCGAGTAGCAGCGCCTTGCCCAGGCCGGTGGCGTGCAGCGGGATCGACTGGCCGATCAGCGAGAACGCCCGGGGTGCCGAGCGGCCCTCGAAGTTGCCCAGATAGAAGCCGTGGTCGTCGCGGCGGATCGCGAGGTTGACGCCGAGACCGTGCTCGGCGGCGAGGTTCTGGGCGGTCTGTCGGGCGGCGCGGTAGACGGGGGACTGGTTGAGTGCCACGCCGCCGAGGGTCACCGTCTTCGGACCCAGCCGGTAGAGGTTGGAGATCGGGTCGCGTTCGACCAGGCCGAGGGATTCCAGGGTGCTCAGCAGCCGGGACGCGGTGGAGACACCGAGCCCGGCCTGCCGCGCCACGTCGGTGACCCGCAACTCGGGGCGCCCGAGCAGGAAGGCGTCGAGGATCGCCACTGCTCGCAGGATGCTCTGATTCGATCCGTTGTCGGAAGTCACGTGCGTCCTCTGATATCGGGTTGCGGCATCGACACTGTAGCGGCCGGCCGGGCCAATCTCGGTTTCAGTCCTCGGTATTTCGGACCCTTATCCGGGCGGTCAGCGCCAGCGACACCGGGACGTCGAAGGGCAGCGACGAGTGCCCCAGCGCCGACCGTGCGTGCCGCCCCCGCTCACCGAAGACGTCCCGCAGCAGCTCCGAGGCGGTGTCGGCGACCGGGACGTGCTCGGTGAACCCGGGGGTGGCGTTGATCGCCACGGTGAGCGTCAGCAACTGCTCCACGTGGTCGAGGGAACCGGCGGCGGCGCGCAGCGTGGCGAGCAGGTTCAGCGTCGCCTGGCGTACCGCGGCCTGCCCGTCGGGCACGCTCAGTTCGGCGCCGAGCTTGCCGGTGGGCAGCGGGTGTCCCGGGCGGACCGGGCCGTGTCCGGAGAGCACGGCCAGGTCGCCGCTGACCACCACGGTGTCGTACGCCCCGGAGGCGGTCCGGGCCGGCGGGAGCGTGATGCCGAGGTCGGCGAGGCGGCGCTCGGGGGCGGTGGCGTCGGTGCCGCTCATCCGCGTACGCCCCAGTCCGCGCTGATCGCGGCGGCCCGTTCGGCACTGATCGCGCCTGCCGTCGGCGCCTCGGCGAGGTGCCGGATCAGCGTGACCGTGCGGTCCCGCACCGCCTCGAAAAGTTTGCGGCCCTTCTCCACGTCGTGCTTGGCCGGGTCGCCGAGTGCGCCGTTGGTGCTGAACTCGGCCAGTGACCGGGGCGTGAACCCGCCGACGGCCCGGTCCGGGATGGCCTGGCCGCGCAGCAGCTCGTGCGCCGAGGGCAGCAGGGGAGCGGGGCCGCCCAGTTCCTCGGTCACCACCACGTCCGGCACCAGGTGCAGCGCCAGGCTCGTCTCCACCTCGCAGGCGTGTCCGTACATCTCGGACTGGGCGATGTCCACCACCACGTCGCGGCCCATCATCGACCAGTGGACCACCGCCACGGTGTGCCCCGTGCGCTGCTTGTACTCGGTCAGGAAGGCGGGTAGGAAGGCCAGGTTCCCGCCGTGGCCGTTCATGATGACGAACCGTTCCAGGCCGTGCCGGGCCAGGCTGGCCAGGTAGTCCTCCAGCAGCGAGCAGAGGGTGCTCACCCGGGCGGTCAGGGTGCCGGGGAAGTCCATGTGGTGCGGGGAGAAGCCGACCGGGATCGGTGGCGTCATCAGGGCCGTACCGTCGGCGGCGGCGACCACCTCCTCGGCCAGCCGTTCCGCGATCCGGTAGTCGATGCCGGCCTTGAGCGCGGGCCCGTGCTGTTCGGTGGCGCCGAACGGGATGACTCCGACGGTGGCGGTGGTCAGTGCCGCGCGTACCTGCGGCCAGGTCATGTGGTGGAGTCGGTAGTCGCTCATCGCGGTGCTCCTTCGTCGGTGTGCGGGACGTCGGACGGGAACGGATGCGGGGCGAAGACGTTGGGTGAGCCGCCGGTGTGCAGGAACAACCACGAACCCGGTCGGTCGTCGGCGAGCAGTGCCGCCATCGCCTTGCTGTTGTAGGTCAGGTCGAGGAACGCGCCGCTGGCCCGCGCGGTGGCCCGTTGTGCGGCGACGGCCGCCTCGGTGGGCACCCCGTGGCCGCCCCCGAGTTGGCCGTCGGTGACCTCCAGGTCCACCTCGTCGAGCAGGGCGGCGGGCAGCCCGACCCGGTCGAGCGCGGCGGCCGCCCGGTCGCGGACCAGTGCCCGCAACCGGGCTGCCGGGGCGAGTGCGGAGGCGACCACCAGGCCGACGGTGGCGCGGCGGGCGGCCAGCGCGGCGAGGACGCCGCCGGCGGTGTTGCCGGCCCCGCCGGCGAGCATGATCCGGTCCGGCGGTCGGTCGGCGAGGGTGTCGGCGAGTTCGTCGACGACTGCGGTGGTGGCCAACGCGCACAGGGTGCTTCCGGGCGCGGTGCGGACGTCGACGACGGCCGTGGTCGACCCGTTCGCCCGGGCCTCGTCGGCGATGGCGGTCATGGTCTCGGCCTGGACGGGATCGAACGCGTCGGTGGTCCGCACCCAGTGCAGCCGGGCGCCGGCGAGCTCGTAGAGCACCTGGTTGCGGCTGGGTTCGGCCGGTGGTTCGCCGCGCAGCACGAGATGGACGCCGAGGCCGGCGGCGCGGGCGGCGGCGGCCACCACCCGGCAGAGGTTGGACTGCGGTCCGGCCGAGGTGACGACGGTGTCGGCGCCGGCCTCGCGGGCCTGGCCGAGCAGGACATCGACCTGACGGACCTTGTTGCCGCCGAAGGCGAATCCGCCGTGCTCCTCGGCGATCACGACGTCGTTGCCGGCCGGGTGCAGGGTGGACGCCGGCCAGCAGGTGACCGGCCAGCGGTGGATCCCGACGCGGGGCAGGGCCCGCACGGTGTCGGTCAGCCGGGGCTCCGGGTGTCCCCAGGACGGTGCGCTGCCACCCATGGTCAGAACCGCTCGTACTGCTGGTAGAGGGCGCCCACCGACTCCCCGGCCTGGACCCGCTGGCGGATCTCCGTCTCGGTGCGGACCGTCGCCTCGGCCTCGACGAGCACGTCCACCGCGATGGCGCGGGGGACGACGACCACCCCGTCGCTGTCGCCGACGATGATGTCGCCGGGGTGCACCGGGACGCCGCCGCAGACCACCGGGGACTGCATGTCGACGACGTTCCAGCGGCCCTTGGCGTCGCGGGCGCTGCGGAACCGGTTGAAGACCGGGAACTTCAGCGGCAGGATCGCGCCGGTGTCGCGGACACCGCCGTCGATCACGGCGCCGACCGCGCCGCGCGCCATGGCGCCGTTGGTGAGCAGCTCGCCCCAGTGCCCGACCGTCCGGTCACCGGCGCAGTCGAAGACCGCGACCTCGCCTGCGGAGAGCTCGTCGATCATCCGGGCGCCCAGGCGTACGGAACGGTCGGTGCTTCGTTCGGGGCGGCCCAGCGCGGTGAAGGCCACGCCCGCCACCGCCATGTCGGTGGTCAGCGGCAGCACATCTGTCATCACCTGGTGCCACAGCCCGGCATCGTCCAGCGCGTCGGCGATCGCCGCCACGTAGAGCTTGCCGAAACGGCGGCAGATCTCCTCGACCGGCGGGGTTTCCATCGAACTCCATTCATAGATTGGAACGTGGTTGCACGGACAGTACATGACGTTCCATTCTCAGAACATCCCTTGCAGCCTGTGGAATGGGCTGGTAGGAATCCCTGCAACAGGTTGCGCTGGCTGCATCCGGGCCGACCGAACCGTGCGCCGACACATCCGGCACCGCCGAGAACCGACCGTCGTCGGGCTGATCGGCCCGCCGGGACCGCGAGAAACGGAGAGACGATGCTGAGAGCGGCAGTCGTGGGGATGGGCTGGATGGGTCAGCTCCACGCCGGGATCTACCACCAGCACCCACGGGTCGACCTGGTCGGTCTGGTCGAGCCGGATCCCGCTGCGGAACAGCCGCTCCGCGACCGGTTCGGCGTACCGGTGCACCGCGACGTGGAGGAACTGCTCGACCGGGTCGACGTGGTCAGCGTCTGCACCCCGGATCACCTGCACCCGCAGACCACCATCCCGTTCCTGCGGGCCGGGGTACGGGTGCTGGTCGAGAAGCCGCTGGCCACCAGCTCCGTGGACGCGCAGAAGATCCTCGACGCCCGACCCGACCCGCACGCCCTCTCGGTCGGCCACATCCTGCGCTTCGACCCCCGGGTGATCCGCGCTCGCGAGCTGGTCCGCTCCGGCGAGCTGGGTCCCCTGTGGCACGTCGATGTATGGCGCGACACCACCCGCGCGGTGGCCGTACGACCCTCCGAACGCACCAGCGTCGCGTGGTTCCTCGGCATCCACGACGCCGACCTGGTCCGCTTCGTCACCGGGCTGACCGCGGTCCGGGTCTGCGCCCTCGGCCGGGCCGTGCTCTCCGCCCACGCCGACGCCGTCTACGCCACCGTCCGCTACGAGGACGACGTGATCGGCTCGATGGAGAACAACTGGACCCTGCCCGACGGGCGACCCAACCGGGCACTGGCCGGACTGCGGGTGGTCGGTGAACGCGGCTCCGTCGAGATCGACCTCGGGCACGTCGACCTGCTGCACGCCACCGCCGACGGCGCGGTCAACGGCGACACCCGCAACTGGCCCAGCCGCGCCGCCACCGGCGTGTCCAACATCCGGACCGAGGTGGAGGAGTTCGTCCGGGCCGCCGAGGAGGGCGCACCGGCGCCGGTGCCCGGCGAGGAGGGCCTCGCCGCCGTCCGGGTGGTCGAGATGATCCACGCCTCGCTGGCCGCCGACGGCGCACCGATCGGTGCCGGAGACACCTGGTGAGCGCCGACGTCCGATCCTGGCTCGGCGGCCGGTACACCGACCCGGCCGCCGCGCGCTACCAGGTGCGCAGCCCGGTCGACGGCGAGGTCGTGGCCGAGGTGCACCGCGCCGGACCGGACACGGTGGACGAGGCCGTCCGGGCCGCGTCGGCGGCGGTCGTCGCCGACCGGCGCAGCAGCCCGTACGCGCGGCGCGACCGCTGCCTGGCCGTCGCCGACCGGCTGATCGCCCGACGCGAGGAGATCGCCGCCCTGGTCACCGCCGAGACCGGCCGCACCTATCAGGGCACGTTGGCCGAGGTGGACAAGGCCGCCGAGGGCTTCCGGCTGGCCGGTGAGGAGGCGGTCCGGCTGTCCGGGCGTACGCCACCGGTCGCCGCCACCGACAAGCTGGTGACCACCCGCTGGCGGCCGACCGGGGTGTGGGCCGTGGTCACCCCCTGGAATTTCCCGGTGAACATCCCGGTCGAGTACCTCGGCCCCCTGGTGGCCACCGGCAACGCCGCCGTCTGGAAACCGGCACCGACCACGGTGGCCTCGGCCGACCTGGTGCTGCGGTGCATGGTCGAGGCGGGCCTGCCCGAGGGGCAGGTGACCCTGGTCGCCACGGACGACACGACCGTGGCCGAGTATCTGGTGGGCCACCCGCAGGTGGTGGGGGTCGGGCTGACCGGCAGCACCGCCACCGGCACGGCGGTGGGTCGGCGGGCCGCCGGCAAGCGGCTCCTGCTCGAACTGGGCGGCAACGGCCCGATCATCGTCTTCGCCGACGCCGACCTGGCGCACGCCGCCGACGCCATCGCCGTCTCCTGCTTCACCGCATCGGGCCAGATCTGTAGTGCCGGCGGCCGGGTGCTGGCCGACGCGCGGATCGCCGGTCCGCTGGCCGAGGCGGTCGCCGCGCGTGCCGGGGACTATCCGACCGGCGATCCGTACCAACCGGCCACCGTGCTCGGACCGGTCCACCTGGCCGCGCTGGCCACCCGGTTCGAGGAGCAGGTCGGCGCGGCGGCCGGCGGTGGCGCCCGGGTGCTCACCGGCGGCCGGCACCTGTCCGGCTTCCCCACCGGGCAGTACCTGCCGGCCACCGTGGTCGGCGACGTCGCGGTGGACGCGGCACTGAGCCGCCAGGAGTCCTTCGCTCCGGTCGCCCCGATCGTCCCGCTGCCCGCGTCGGAACTTGTCACCGAGGCCAACCGGAGCGGGTACGGGCTCTCCACCGCCGTCTTCACCGCCGACCTGGGGCGGGCCCTGGACGCCCTCGACGACCTGGAGTTCGGCAGCGTCGTCGTCAACGACCGCTCCACCTACTGGGAACTGCACCTGCCCTTCGGCGGCTGGGAGGGCAAGGACTCCGGGACCGGCCGGGTGGGTGTCCCGGCCGTCGTCCGCGCCGTCTGCCAGCAGCAGACCCTCTCCCTGTCCCGCCCGTGACCCCGCCCAGCGGCAGAACCGGAAGGTGGTGACCCTTTGATCAACTACACGATCCGCAGACTCCTGCTCGCCGTGGTCATCCTGTGGGGCGCGCTCACCCTGGTCTTCGCGGTGGTCCGGCTGGTGCCCGGTGACCCGGTCAGCGTCATCCTCGGCCCCGACGCCACCGCCGAGGAGGTCGCCGACGCCCGCCGGGAACTCGGCCTGGAACGCAACGTCGTGATCCAGTACGCCAGCTTCCTCGGCCGGGTGACCCAACTCGACTTCGGACAGTCGTTCCGGCACAACCGGGACGCCTTCGAGATGGTCATCGAACGGCTGCCCGCCACCGTCACCCTGGCCCTCACCGCGATCTGCATCGCGCTGGTGGCCAGCTTCCTGCTCGGCATCGCCGCGGCGCTGCGTCCGCGCGGCCTCGCCGACCGGGCCATCTCGGTGCTGTCGCTGATCGGCCAGTCGCTGCCCAGCTTCTGGGTCGGCATCATCCTGCTGCTGATCTTCGCCCGGCAGCTCGGGTGGCTGCCCAGCGCCGGCAACAGCACGCCGCAACACCTGATCCTGCCGGCGGTCACGCTGGCGCTTCCCTTCACCAGCATCCTGGTCCGGTTGATCCGGTCCGGGCTGCTGGAGGTCCTCGGCGAGGGCTACATCCAGACCGCCCGCTCCAAGGGCCTGCGCGAGAGCGTAGTGCTCTTCCGGCACGCCCTGCGCAACATGTTGATCCCGGTGGTCACCGTCGCCGGGCTGCAACTCGGGGCGCTGCTGGGCGGCACGGTCGTGGTCGAGGAGGTCTTCTCCTGGCCCGGCCTGGGACGGCTGCTCGTGGACGCGATCGGCAACCGGGACTACACCGTGATCCAGGCCGCCATCGCCTTCGTCACCACCGCGTTCGTCCTGGTGAACCTGGTCGTGGACCTGCTCTACGCGTACATCGATCCTCGCGTGCGGGTGGTGAACTGATGGCTGACGCAACCTCGACCACGGCGCTGCGGACCCGGTCCCGCCGTCGCCCTCCGCCCCTGTTGTTCTGGTCCTGCCTGGGCATCATCGGCCTGGCCGTGCTGGCCGGCGCGATCGGTCCGTTCCTGGTGCCGTTCGACGTCACCGAGACCAACCTCGCCGACCGGCTGCAACCGCCGGGTGCCGTGCTCTCCGACGGCTCCCGGGCCTGGTTCGGCACCGACGACGTCGGACGCGGCATGCTCAGCCAGATCTTCATCGGCGCCCGGGTCTCGCTGCTGGTGGGGGTGGCGACCCTGCTGATCTCCGGCCTGTTCGGCACCGTGGTCGGCATCGTCGCCGGCTTCGTCGGCGGATGGGTGGACGGCCTGCTCATGCGGCTGGCCGACATCCAGCTCGCCTTCCCCTCCATCCTGTTGGCCATCCTGATCGCGGCCCTGCTCGGGCCCAGCCTGGTCAACGTCATCGCGGTGCTGGCGGTGACCATCTGGGTGATCTTCGCCCGGGTGGCCCGGGCGCAGACCATGGCCGTACGCAACCGCGAGTACGTCGACGCCAGCCGGGTGCTCGGCGCCCGGCCGCTCTTCCTGATCTGGCGGTGCATCCTGCCCGCCTGTGCCGCGCCGCTGCTGGTGGTCGCCACCGTGGAACTCGGCATGGTGATCATCACCGAGGCCGCCCTGAGCTTCCTCGGGCTCGGCACTCCGACCGCGACCCCGAGTTGGGGGCTGACCATCGCCAACGGCCGCGGCTACGTGGCCGACGCGTGGTGGATCTCCACTCTGCCCGGTGTCGCGCTCTCCCTGCTCGTCGTCGCCTGCGGGGTGGTCGGCGACGAACTCCGCGACCGGCTCGATCCACACCTGAAGCACCGGTGAGGTCGCGGCCGACCCTTCACGAGCGAACGATGGAGGAGACAATGACATGGATAAGCAGAGCACGTCGGCCCCTGGTGGCCGGCCTGCTCGCGATGACCCTCGTCGGTGTCGGCGCCGCCTGCGGCGGCGGTTCCGGTGACGGCGACCAGGACCAGACGCTGCGGGTCGGGGTGCCGATCCGGATGCTCTCGGTCGACCCGCACGGCACCGCCATCTCCGACCGCAGCACCCTGACCCTGGCCCTGCACCTGTTCGACCCGCTGGTCGCCAGCGACGGCGGCGAGATCACCGGCCGGCTCGCCGAGAGCTGGGAGAACGTCAACGACACCACCACCCGGTTCACCCTGCGCCAGGGCGTGACCTTCCACGACGGGTCGGCGCTGACCAGCGCCGACGTCAAGGCGTCGCTGGACCGGCTCTTCGCGGCGAGCACCGCCCTCGCACCGCTGTTCGCCACCATCGAGGAGGTCAAGGCCCCCGACGAGCAGACCGTCGAGATCATCACCAGCCGGGCCACCGGCTCGCTGCTGACCAACCTCTCGATGGCCTACATCGGCAGCAAGGCCCAGATCGAGTCGGGCGAGATCGAGAGCCGCCCGGTCGGCACCGGCGCGTTCAAGCTGGAGGACTTCCGCTCCGGCGAGCGGGCCCACATGGTCGCCAACGAGTCGTACTGGGACGGCGCGCCCAAGTACGAGCGGTTGGAGTTCCAGGAGATCTCCGAGGACGCCGCCCGGCTCACCGCGCTGCGCACCGGCGAGATCGACGTGACGTACTCGCTGCCGCCGGACCAGCTCAGCCAGGTACGCGGATTCGACGACGTCACCGTGGAGAGCGGACCGAGCGCCACGTTCTACGTCATCTGGTTGAACAACGCGCGCAAGCCGTTGGACGACCCGAAGGTCCGGCAGGCGCTGTGGCACGCGGTCGACTTCTCCTCCATCCAGGAGAACCTGTTCGGCGAGAGCGCCGTACTGGCCCAGGCGCCGGTGCCGCAGCCGGTGTTCGGCGCGGCGCAGTTGCCCGGCTACACCTACGACCCGCAGCGGGCCCGGCAACTGCTGGCGGAGGCGGGCTACCCCAACGGCTTCAGCACCAGCATCCAGTGGAGCGCGAACTGCTGCGCCAACATCCGTCCGCTGGTCCAGTCGATCCTCAGCGCCTGGAAGGAGGTCGGCGTGAACGTGGAGATGCAGGAGAAGGAAGCCGGGCAGTGGCTCGACGACCTGCTGGCCCTCGACTGGGACATGAACATCCAGGACGGCGTCGTGGTCACCCAGGACGCGGAGTTCGTGCTCGGCCGCCTCTACACCTGCGCCGCCAAGCGACTCGGCTACTGCAACGAGGAGTACGACCGGGTGATCGCCGACGCCTCGGAGGAACTCGACCCGCAGGAGCGGCAACGCAAGCTCCAGCGAGCCCAGGAGATCCTCTGGGCCGACGCGCCCGGCGCCTGGCCGTTCGAGCTGACCGCCTCGGCCGCCTGGCGCGACCGGGTCAGCGGCTTCGGTCCGCCGCCGACCAACGTGCCCGACTTCCGTGGTGTCTCGCTGAACTGACCGCACCGGTCGGGTGCACCGGCCGACGAGGAGGACCTGATGTCCCTGCTGTCCCTGCATGATGTCGTCGTCGAGTTCGACTCCCGGGTGGGACCGGTGCGGGCTCTGGACGGGGTCAGCCTGGACGTCGCCGAGGGGGAGACCCTCGCCCTGCTGGGCGAGTCCGGCAGCGGCAAGAGCGTCACCGCACAGGCCATCCTCGGCCTGCTGCCCCGGCCCGCCGGCCGGATCGCCGCCGGCCGGATCACCTTCGACGGTACGGAGCTGACCACGGCCTCGGCACGGCGGATGCGCGCCGTACGCGGTGGCGAGATCAGCATGGTCTTCCAGGATCCGCTCTCCTCGCTCAACCCGGTGCACCCGATCGGTCGGCAGATCGGCGAGACGTTGCGGGTGCACCGGGGCCTGTCCAAGGCCAAGGCCCGCGCCGAGGCGCTCGATCTGATGCGCCGGGTCGGCATCCCCGACCCGGCGCGCCGGATCGACGACTATCCGCACCAGCTCTCCGGCGGGATGCGTCAGCGCATCATGATCGCCATCGCGATCGCCCTGCGTCCGCGCCTGATCATCGCCGACGAGCCGACCACCGCGCTCGACGTCACCGTCCAGGCGCAGATCCTGCAACTGCTGTCCGAGCTGCAACGCGACTACCGGATGGCACTCATCCTGATCAGCCACGACCTCGGCGTGGTGGCCGCGCACGCCAGCCGCATCGCGGTCATGTACGCCGGGCGCATCGTCGAGACCGGCGAGCTACGCCAGGTGTACGAGAACCCGGCCCACCCGTACACCCGCAGCCTGCTCCAGTCGGTGCCGACACTCACCGCGCCGACCGCACGGCTCACCCCGATCCCGGGTGCGCCGCCCTCGCCGGAGGCCCTGCCACCCGGCTGCCCGTTCCACCCCCGGTGCGCGTGGCGGGTCGACCTGTGCACGCAGCAGCGGCCCACGCTGGAGGTGCTGCCCACCGCCGACGGCCCGGGACGCGCCGCGGCCTGCCACCGTTCCGAGGAGGTACGCGACGATGCCTGACCCCACCGCGCCGGCCCTGTTGGAGGTCGAGGACCTGCGGGTGCACTACCCGATCCGGTCCAGCGTGCTGCGTCGCACGGTCGGTCACGTCCGCGCCGTCGACGGCGTCTCCTTCCGGATCGGGGCCGGCGAGACGCTGGCGCTGGTCGGCGAGTCGGGCTGCGGCAAGACCTCCACGGCCCGCGCCCTGATCGGTCTGGAACGCGCCACCGGAGGCACCATCCGCTTCGACGGCCGGGACCTGACCCGCCTCAGCGCCGCCGAGCGTCGCCAACTCACCCGTCGGGTGCAGTACGTCTTCCAGGACCCGTACGCCTCGTTGAACCCACGGCTGACCGTCCGGGAGATCCTCCGCGAGGGCTGGTTGATCCACCGTGACCTGGTACCGCGCCGCGACCAGGCCGACGAGGTGGTCCGGTTGCTGGAACAGGTGGGGCTGACCGCCGCACACGCCGACCGGTACCCGCACCAGTTCTCCGGCGGCCAGCGGCAACGCATCGGCATCGCCCGGGCGCTGTCGATGCGGCCCGCCCTGATCATCTGTGACGAGCCGGTCTCCGCGCTGGACGTGTCGATCCAGGCGCAGATCCTCAACCTGCTCGCCGACCTGCGTGCCGAGATGGGACTGTCCTACCTGTTCATCTCGCACGACCTGCACGTGGTGCGCCACGTCAGCGACCAGGTCGCGGTGATGTACCTCGGCACCGTCGTCGAGCAGGGGCCGACGCGGGAGGTCTTCGAGTCGCCGACCCACCCGTACACCCAGGCGCTGCTCTCCGCCGCGCCCGACCCCTTTCCATGGCGGCAGCAGGGCCCGGAGCCGATCGTCCTCGCCGGGGACCTGCCCTCCCCGGCGGACCCGCCCTCCGGTTGTCCGTTCCGCACCCGCTGTTGGCTGGCCCGACCGGAGTGCGCCGAGCATCGGCCGCCGTTGGTGGGGGAGCGACACCAGTGGGCCTGCCCGGTCGTGTCCGCTCCGGCGGTCTCCCGATGAGCAGACGGGTCCTGGTCACCGGTGCCGCCGGGGCGATCGGCGGCGAGCTGGTCGCCGCCTTCCTGGCCCGAGGCTGGCGGGTCGCCGCCCTGGACCGACCGCCCGAGCCCTCGACCACCGCCGGACCGGCCCGGCGGCGACCCGAGCATACGGGCGCTACGGCGCTGGACACTCCGCCCACCGACGGGCTGACCTGGCTGTCCGCTGACGTGACCGACGCGTCGGCCGTAGAGGCCGCCGTCGACCGGCTCCGTGCCGACTGGGGCGGGCTCGACGTCCTGGTCAACAACGCGGCGGTCGGTCCGCCCCGGGCGCCGGTGGGCCGGGAGACGGCCGCGCACCTGCGGGCTGTGCTGGAGGTGAACCTCGTCGCCCCACTCGCCCTGGTCCAGGCCACGCTGCCCCTGCTCACGGTCGGGGACGCGCCCGCCGTCGTACAGCTCTCCTCGATCGGTGGGTCCCGGGCGTTCCGGGGCAACGCCGCGTACGTGGCCAGCAAGGGCGGCCTTGAGGCGATGACCCGCGCCCTGGCGCTGGACCTGGCCGGACGCGGCATCCGGGTCAACGCGGTCGCCCCCGCGATGGTGCGTACCCCAGGTTGGGACGACGCGGGCCCGGAGGAGGTCGCCCGGCGCGCCGGCCTCGTCCCCCTCGGTCGCGCGGGCACCCTCGCGGAGGTCGCCGCCGCGGTGAGCTTCCTCGCCGGACCGGAGTCCGGCTACATCACCGGGGTGGTGCTGCCGGTCGACGGTGGCCTGGGCGTTCAGGCGTACAGCCCGGTGGAGGAACCCGGGGTCGCCGCCACCCTCGACCCGTCCGCCGGGGACGACTGATGCGGATCGCCACGCTGGCCCGGCTGCTGCCGCACCCGGAGACGGTCTGCGTCGGCGCGGACGGGCACCTCTACGCCGGACTCGCCCTGGGCAGCCCACAGGGGCGCGGCCCGATCGTCCGGATCGACCCCGACGACGGCACCGCGCAGTGGTTCGCCGACACCGGCGGACGCATCCTCGGACTTGCCCGCGCCGAGGACGGCCTCGTCGGGTGCGACGTGGCCCGCGCGGAACTGGTCCGGATCTCCTCCGACGGCACGGTCACCGCCCGCATCGGCACCGCCGACGGCCGGCGGCTGCTCCGCCCGAACGGCTGCGTCGTCGACGCCGCCGGAGGCGTCTGGTTCACCGACTCCGGCACCGCCACGGCCGGCGAACCGACCGGCTCGGTCTGCTACGCGGCACCGGGGCAGACCGACATGTGCCGGGTGGCCGCCGCCGACCTGGTCTATCCCAACGGCATCGGGATCAGCCCCGACGGCACGATCCTGTACGTCTCCCTGACCCGGGACAACACCCTGCTCGCCTTCGACGTGACGGCTCCCGGTCGGCTCTGCGGCCGCCGGACGGTCGCCACCGGTGGCGCGCTGGCCGACGGGCCGGACGGGCTCACCGTCGCCCCCGACGGGACCTGCTACCTGGCCGTCACCCGGGGCTCCCGGGTCGTCCGGATCACCCCCGACGGCCGGGTCGACACCGTGATCGAGGCACCGGACCTGCTGCGGATGCCGTCCCACGCGGCGCTGCACGGTGATCGGCTGCTGGTGCCCTCGTTGTTCGGCGACACCGTCACCGCCGTCGACCTAGACGCATAACGCGTCACCGCAGCCGGGGTTGCATGGCGGGCTGGCGGTGGCTCAGTGGCACTTGGCGGAGGCGACGAACGACCGCCAGGCGGTGGGGTCGAAGGCGAGTACCGGACCGGTGAGGTCCTTGCTGTCGCGCACGGCGACCACCCCGGTCAGGTTGTCGGCGACCTCGATGCATTCGCCGCCGCTGGTGCCGCTGCGGGTGGACTTCCGCCAACGCGCGTTACTGAGGTCCATGCTGGCTCTCAACTTCCTTGATCAGGGCGACCGAGAGGGTTCTGGGAAGGGCGACGCCCCTTACGCATTCCCATCTGGCCAGCAGTGTAGCCACTCGCTCCTCTTTGTCGGCTTGCTCGCCACCGAGCTGGTTCTCCATGTGGCCGATCCAGGTGCCGTCGGCCAGGCGAGCCAGGGACAGCGCGCCGGACAGGCCGACGTGCAAGCCTGCGCTGGCCGGAACGATGTGGATGTGGACAAATGACAAGTCCGCCATCCGCAGCAGATGGGCGAGCTGTTCGGCCATGATGGCGTCGGTGCGGCGCAGGACGGACTCGTCGATCACCGCGACGATCTGTGGCGGGCGTTCGAGCTTCAGGATCTCCTGGCGCTCCAGTCGGGCCGTCACCTGTTGCTCGATCTCCAGCTCCGGGCGGGTGTCGTCAAAGCGCAGCACCGCTCGGGCGTAGTTCTCGGTCTGGAAGAGACCGGGAATCAGTGTCGGGTTGAAATAGCGAAGTTGAGTCGCGGCGCGCTCTGCCTTCAGCCAGGGCATGAACCACTCGGGCTGGGCGTCACGTTGGGCCGTGTGGAGCAGTGACTCGAAGAGCCCGCCGGTCTCCAGGATCTCGTCCGCGTGGCGGGCGTAGGGCAGGTCGACCGGGCGGGTGCCGGTCTCGACAGCGGACACGGTGGAGGCCGAGTAGTTCGTCCGCTTGCCGAACTCGTCCTGGTTCATGCCCGCCAGCGCACGCTGCTTGCGTAACTGGGTGCGGATCAGTTCCACGGTCTGCTCACGTTCCATCGGCCCTCCAGGGAATCGCCAAGATCACCAGATGTCACCGGCCGGCCTGATGTACGAGGCAATGCGCGACCTCTACCAACTCAACCCCCACGACGGCCCCGAACCCACCACCATCTTCACCCGCTTCCTCTCCTGGGCCCGACCCCGCCGCCCCACCACCGCCCCACCTCCATGACCCGCCCGCCGCAACCTCCCGGCTGGTCGGCCGGGTGGCGGCAGTTTCGGGGATGTTGCTGCCTCCGGTCCACTCGGAGGCAGCAACATCCCCGAAGATGTGCGGATCTTGGAGACCCGGACCGGCGGGCCGGCGTTCACGGGGTCAGCTCAGCGGGTCCGGGGTCGGCGGGGTGAGCCGTCGGGCGAGTAGGGTCGGCGGGTGGTCGTGTCTCGGCTGAGCAGGGGTGAGGCGCGTCGGGTCGCGGTGCACGCCCAGTTGTTGGCGGCGCCGCGCCCGACCGATCTGGTGGCGGTCGTCGAGCGTCTGACGTTCCTCCAGATCGATCCGACGGCGGCCATCGCGCCGAGTGCGGACCTGGTGCTGTGGAGCCGCATCGGCCCGACCTACGACCCCGCCGACCTGGTCCGGGCCGTCGAGACCGATCGGACCCTCGTGGAGACGGTCGCCTACATCCGCTCGCCCCGCGACCTGCCCGCCGTGATCGCCGAGACACGCGGTGCCGAGATGCACCCGACCATCGGGGAGTGGCTGCACGGCAACGAGTCGTTCCGCCGCGACATCCTGGCGTTGCTGGCGGAGTCGGGGCCGCTGCTGTCCCGGGACATCCCCGACACCAGCGTCGTGCCGTGGCCGTCGTCGGGGTGGACCAACAACCGCAACGTGACGAAGATGCTCGAATCCCTGGCGCTGCACGGACACATCGCGATCTCCGGTCGGAAGGGACGGCAGCGCTACTGGGATCTGCCCACCCGTGTCTACGCCGTCGAGCTGCCCGAACTCGACCACGATCACGCCGTCCGGCTCCGCAACGAACGCCGACTCGCGGCCCTCGGCATCGCCCGGTCCACCGGCCCGCAGATCCCGGGTGAGTCGCCGTACGTCGGTGACGCGGGTGAGGAGGTCGTGGTGGAGGGCGTGCCGGGCACCTGGCGGGTCCACCCGGCGTACGTCGGGCTGCCGTTCGAGGGCCGTACGGCGTTGCTCTCACCCTTCGACCGGTTGATCCACGACCGGGTACGCACCGAGCAGCTGTTCGACTTCGAGTACATCCTGGAGATGTACAAGCCCAGGGAGAAGCGCCGCTGGGGCTACTTCGCCCTGCCTGTCCTCCATCACGACCGGCTCGTCGGCAAGCTGGACGCGACCGCCGACCGTAAGGCCGGCCGGCTCATCGTCCACGCCGTCCACGAGGACGTCCCGTTCACCGACACGATGACCGCCGATGTCCACACCGAGGTCGAGAGCCTCGCCGCGTGGCTCGGACTCACCGTCGACGACTAGGTGTCGTACTCGCCGAGATCCCACGGTGGGCTGAACGCCATGTAGTCGCCGGGCTCGACGATGACCCACCAGGTGTCGTCGTCCTCCTCCGGCGCGCGGGGGATCAGCCCGAAGGTGGTGCCGTACCGGTCGACCGAGAAGGGTTCGACCTCGATGCGGTCGAAGGTGACGGTGCCCAACTCCGCCAACCGGGCTTCGTACGCCGTCCGCCTCGCCTCGCGGTCCATCAGCGCCCTCGGACCGAAGGCGTCGATCCTCGCCTCCAGGAACCGTCCGTCGGCGTCGAAGAGGTAGAGGGCGACGAACTCCTGGCCGTCGTGGTTGCCGTGAGTGCCGGGCTCGAACGGGGTGGTGAGGAAGAACTGCCGGCCGTCGCCGGTGCGTCCCACGTGCTCGGCGTGGTAGTCGTCATGGTCGATGACCAGGCGGGTCGGTGGTCCGGCGTCCATCCGGCGGGTCCTCTCGCGTCCACGGGTGAGCCGCAGCGGCCACCCCGGCGACATCATGGCCTCAGGGTGCGACACGGTCGCCGAAGCGACCCGAGCGGGAACGCCCTGACCTGATCGTCCACGAGCCGCTGGGCGAGGCCGGTGCGAGGCACTGCGCGTCGCCGCGCAGTCTCCGTGCTGAAAGAGGTCGCCGGTAGCTGACAGATCCCGGACCGTCTATGGATTCGGGTCCGCTGACGGCCCACAATCTGTTGTGGACTGTCGCGTGGCTCTGACGTAGCCAGCTCGGGCGGCAGGGGAGACAGCGAGCGGGCCGCCGACCACCGTCCATCACACCGGCGACAACGGGAGGCCACCGTGGCGTACCCCCGGCACCCCGACGAGGCGGGCAACTCGTCGTCGCATCCGTCTCCCGTTCCAGGGGCGGCGGCGTACCCCGGCATGCCGCCGCCGAGGTCCCGCAAGAACCAGAACGCGGTGCTGTGGATCGTCGGGGCTGTCGTCTGCCTACTGCTCCTCTGCTGCGGGATCGGCGTGGGCGGCGTGCTGCTGTATTCCCTCCGGTCGAACCAGGTCGCGGAGAGCGCCACGAGCCCGCCGACGACGCCGCAGGCGCCGACTGCCACGCCGACGAGCACACCAACCTCGTCGGCTGCCGCGCCCGCCCTGCCCGGCACCTTCGAGACGATCACCGAGCGGCAGTGGAGACGGATGGCCGAGCGGCCGGACGATCACACCGGCCGGACGTTGGTCGTGTACGGCCAGATCACCCAGTTCGACGACGCCACGGGTAAGGACAGGTTCCTCGCGCTGGTGGGAGCACGGAGAGCGACCGACGAAGGTGGCTACGACACGAACACGATGCTGTACGGCGATCCGAAGGTGCTCGGCGACATCGCTGCGGATGACGAGTTTCAGGCGGAGGTGACGGTGTTGAAGGCGTACACGTACCAGTCGTTGGTGGGTCCTACCAGGGTGCCGCTGCTGCTGGTGCACTCGTTACGGGTGTTGTAGCTGACCGAGGGGCGTGGCGGTCACCTCGGTCACTGCGGCGGAGGTGCTCCGTCGCAGTGACCGGAGGACGAGGCGTTCGACGTCGGCCCAGGTGGGGGTGGCGTGCCCGTAGCCGGGGACCGGTCGGCGCTGCGGCCCGAAGAAGTACTGGTGGGCGACGGCGCCCCGGATGGCGGAGTGCACCTCGGGGTGGTCGTCGACGAAGTGGGTGAGACCGAGGTCGAGACAGTGCCCCCGCTTGTCGGCCCGTGCACGACAGAACCGGACCCGTTCGCGGTCGACCCCGGTACGCCGGTGGAAGTCGTGGGCGTCGAGCCAGCGCAGCGTACGGGCCTGGATGCGCGGGCCGCACTTGGAGACCAGCCAGACCTGTCCGTCGAAGCGGGGAACGAGGCGGGCGATCGTGTCGAGGGCGCCGGGCACCTCCGGGGTGGCCAGCATGGTGGTCTCGTCGCCGGTGAAGAAGGCCGTGTCGCCTCCGCCGGGGTGGCGGGGGCCGTCGATGACGACTCGGCCGATGTCGATGCCGAGCCGGGGCACATGATCGTTCATGCCACCCAGGATGCGGGCCAGATGGTCGGGGCAGAACTATCGATCGATGTGTGTTCTATAGTTGCACGCTATGAACGGGCGGGACCTGCTGGAAGCCGACGCACTGCGGTCGTTCGCGGTCTTCGCCGAGCACCGCAACTTCACCGCCGCCGCTGCGGCGCTGCACATCAGCCAGCCCTCGCTCCACGTGAAGATCCGCAAACTGGCCACCGCGCTCGGGGTGGACCTCTACGAGCGGGACGGCCGTCGGCTGACCCTGACCGTCGCCGGTGAACGCCTCGCCGCGTACGCGTCGGACACCCGCCGCCGCACCGACGAGTTCCTGCGGGAACTGCACCAGGACTCCGCACCCACCATGACCATCGCCGCCGGCCGGGGCACGCTGCGCTGGGTGATCGCCGAGCCGATCCGGCAGTTCGGCCGCCAGGGCCGCCGGGTCCACGTGATCACCGCCGACCGGGACGCCGCCCTCGCCGCGATTTCCGCCGGTCGTGCCGACCTCGCCGTGGTCGCGCACGATCCACCGGGACGGCAGTACGAGTCGACGCAGATCGCCGCGTACCGGCAGGTGCTCGTGATCGACGACGGGCACCCGCTGGCCGAGCGGCAGCAGGTCCGACTCCGTGACCTCGACGGGCTGGACCTCGTCGTCCCCCCGGCCGGGCGCGCACACCGGCGGGCGCTGGACCGTGCGCTGCTCGACGCGGGCGTCACCTGGCAGGTCGCCGCCGAGGTCGACGGCTGGGACCTGCTCGTGCACCTGTCGGCGCTCGGCGTCGGCGCCACCGTCGTCAACGGTTGCGTGGAACTCCCCGACGGGCTGCGCGCCGTCCCCGTGCACGGTCTGCCGAGGATCCGCTACTGGGCGGCCTGGCGCCCACCACGCGAGCCGGTCGTGCGGGACCTGCTCGACCGGCTCGGGCCACGACCGTGACCGACCGAACCACCGCGGCCAGCAAGTTCCTGGCGTACGTGCTGCGTCACCAGCCCGCCGCCGTCGGGATCACACTCGACTCCGCCGGCTGGGTGGACGTGCAGGTGCTGCTCGCCGCGCTGGCCCGCCACGGTCGGCGCATCGACGGCGCGCTGCTGGCCCGGCTGACCGGCGACACCGACAAACAACGGTTCGAGGTCCGAGACGGGCGGATCCGGGCGGCCCAGGGCCACACCGTCCCGGTCGACCTGCGCCTGACGCCGGTGCCGCCTCCGCCGCTGCTCTATCACGGCACCGTCGCCCGCTTCCTGCCCGGCATCCGCGCCGACGGACTCCGGCCGCGCGGTCGTACCCACGTGCACCTCTCCGGCGACCGACGGACCGCCGTCACGGTCGGGGCCCGGCGCGGCGAACCGGTGGTCCTCACCGTCGACGCCGCCGGCATGCGGGAGACCGGCCACCTGTTCTACCGGGCCGCCAGCGGCGTCTGGCTCACCGCCCACGTCCCGCCCGACCGGATCGTCGTCGCTGAGTGAGGCGGTACGCCGGTGCGGAGGATGGTGACGTGTCCGGCAGAATCGGCGGGTGCCTGTCCACCTGATCACCGACCCGGACGACGAGCGGATCGGCGACTACCGTGCGCTGACCGACGTCGAGCTGCGGACCCGCTGGGAGCCACCGCACGGCCTGTTCATCGCCGAGGGCGAGCTGGTGCTGCGCCGGGCGTTGCGTGCCGGGTACCCGGCACGGTCGTACCTGGTCGACGCCAAGCGGGTCGACCAACTCGCCGACCTGGACACCGGTGACGCCCCGGTCTACGCCGCCAGCCAGGACGTGCTGCGCGAGGCCACCGGATTCCACGTGCACCGGGGGGTCCTCGCGTCGTTCCGGCGCACGCCGCTGCCGAGCGCCGCCGAGGTGCTCGCCACCGCCCGCCGGGTGGTGATCCTGGAGGACGTCAACAACCACACCAACCTGGGCGCGATCTTCCGTGCGGTCGCCGCGCTCGGGGTGGACGCGGTGCTGCTCTCGCCGTCCTGCGCCGACCCGCTCTACCGGCGCAGCGTACGGGTGAGCATGGGCGAGGTCTTCGCCGTGCCGTACGCGAAGCTGGAGCCCTGGCTGGCGGCGCTGGACGAGGTGCGGGCTGCCGGGTTCACCGTGCTGGCGATGACGCCGGCCCCGGACGCGGTGCCGATCCAGCGGCTCGCGCCGGAGCAGCGGGCCCGCGCCGCGCTGCTGCTCGGCGCGGAGGGGGCCGGGTTGACGTCGGCGGCGATGGCGGCCAGCGACGTCCGGGTGGTGATCCCGATGCGGCGCGGCGTGGACTCCCTCAACGTCGCCGCCGCCACTGCCGTGGCCTGCTGGGAGTTGGGCCGCGACGACGCCTGACCGTCGAGGTTCGGGCCGACCTGCGGGTACCGTGTCGCCCGTGTTCCCTACCGTCCGTGAGGTCCTCGCGCTGGACCCGGTCCGCCACGGTGCGCCGCGCCTGGTCGCCGGGGAGGCGGGGCTGGACCGGCCGGTTCGCTGGGTGCACGTGGCCGAGGTGCCGGACATCGCCACCCTGCTGCGGGGTGGCGAGCTGGTGCTGACCACCGGCATCGGACTACCCGGCGAGGACGCCGGGTTGCGGGCGTTCATCGCGGACCTCGCCGAGGTCGGCGTCTCCGGGCTGGTGGTCGAGCTGGGCCGTCGGTATCACACCGGGGTGCCCCGGGTGATGGCCGCCGCCGCCGAACGGCACGGGCTGCCGCTGGTGGAGTTGCGCCGGGCCACCCCGTTCGTCCGGGTCACCGAGGCGGTGCACGGACTGATCGTGGACGCGCAGCTCTCCGAGTTGCGGGCGACGGAGGAGATCCACCAGCGGTTCACCGAACTGTCGGTGGAGGGTGCCGACCCGGGTGAGGTGCTCCGGCAGGCCGCCGAGCTGTCCGGCTGCCCGGTGGTGCTGGAGAACCTGTCCCGGCAGGTGCTCGCGTACGACCCGGCGCGGGAGAACGCCGAACTGCTGCTCGACGGCTGGGAGCAGCATTCGCGGCGGATCCGGCCGGCCGGCCGGACGGTCTACGACCCGGACAGCGGCTGGCTGGTGACCATGGTCGGCGCGCGGGGGGAGGACTGGGGACGGCTGCTGCTGCGCTGGCCGGGCGGGGGCGAGTGGAACTCGGCGCGGGACGCGGTGACCGGCGGGCTCTCGCCGCCGACGCGGTTGACCATCCTGGTCGAGCGGGCCGCGTCGACGCTGGCGTTGGGCCGGCTGATCCGGCGGGACGCCGAAGGGCTGGAACGGCAGATCCACCGCACCCTGCTCACCGCGCTGCTGGACCGTTCCCGCCCGGTGGACGAGGTGGCCCTGCGGGCCCGGGGGCTCGGGCTGGTGTTGGAGCGTCGGCACCTGGTCGGGGTGGTGGTCCGGCATCGGGCCGACGACCCGGAGAGCGGCGCGACCGGGGCCGGTGACGGGGACGATCCCGGTCCGGCCCGGCTGCGGGATCTGGCCGAGGCGGTGGGTCAGGCGGTGCGGGAGGCGAACCTGACCGGCCTGACCAGTGCCGTGGACGACCAGGCGGTGGGGGCGTTGCTGGCCCTGCCCGACCCGGCGGCGGAGGAGCGGTCGCTGGCCTCGTTCGCCGCCGCGCTGCGCCGGCACCGTCCCGAGGCGAGATCGTCCGATCCGGCGGCGACCCGGGCTGCCCGGGGCGGGAGGGATGCCGGTGGGCTGATCATCGCGGCCGGTTCCGGGGTCAGCAGCCTGCGGGAGGCGGGCCGGTCGCTGATCGAGGCTCGGCAGGTCGCCGAGGCCGCCCGCAACGACCGGCGGGACCTGCCGATCTTCCGGCTGCCGCACGTCGGGCTCGCCGGGCTGTTGCACCTGCTACGCGACGAGCCGCGCCTACAGACCTTCGTCGAGCGTGAGCTCGGGGCACTGCTGGCGTACGACGCCCGGCACCCGCGTGAGCCCCTGCTCGGCACCCTGCGGGCGTACCTGGAGCAGGGCCGCAACAAGTCGGCGGCGGCCGCCGCGGCACACCTGTCCCGGCCGGCGTTCTACGAGCGGCTGGCCCGCATCGGCCGCATCCTCGACGTCGACCTCGACTCCGTCGACGCCTGCCTCTCCCTGCACGTCGCCCTGCTCGCCCTCGACGCCATCCGCACCTCCTGACCCGACGGGATGCGGTGGAACGGCGTGGCTCCACCCTGATCTCCACCCTGTGGTGGTGCCGGTCCACCCGGTGCCGTTCGTAGCGTTCCGGGACATGACCGAGCGGAACCACGGCAGGACCACACCCCGGACCGAGCGTCACGGCACCGTCGTACGGGCCGCGAACTATCTGCTGGCCGGCGACGGCAAGGGCAACCGGAGCACCCGGCTGGCCGGAGCCGTCATCGACCGGGTGATCGAGAAGGAGGGCGGCCGGATGACCGGTCGGGTGATCGTCGCGATTCTGGTGGTACTCGGCGTGGTGGGGCTCGCGTTCGTCGCCTACCGTCTGCTGGTGCTGGACCTGATCCTGACCCTGGTGCGGGAACGCGAGTGATCGTGGGCGGAGGACTGCGGCGGGCGACCCGCCGGGGCGTACGGCTGCTGCGGGCCGACGACCCGGAGACCGGCTGGCTGGTGCGGATCGTGCTCAGCGCGCTGCTGGTCTGGGCCTGGCTGTACCTGACGCCGCCGGGTGCCGGAGTGCGGCCGGTGCTCGCCGCCGCCCTCGCCTGCTGGGTGCTGTTCCTGGTGGCCGACAGCCGGTGGCCCCGGCTCGCCCGAGGCGCGTTGGCCCTGGTCACGCTCACGGCGTCCACCGTCGCCGGGGTGCCGGACGACGCCTCGGCGTTGATCTTCGTGTATGCGGGGCTGTTCACGTTCGTGCTGCTGCCCCGGATGCCGATGGCGGCCATCCTGACTCTCACCGGCGGGGTGATCGCGGTGCTGTCGGTCGTCCTCTGGTTCTCCGGGCGGGGACCGACGGCGATGCTGACCCAGCCGGCGTTGATCGCCGTGCTGGTGCTGTTCAGCCTGCACCGGCGTGAGTACCGGCTGCGGGCCGAGCAGACCGCGTTACTGCTGGAGCAGACCTCGCGTACCCAGCAGGCCCAGGCCCGGGCGGCGGCACTGGACGAGCGGACGCGGATCGCCCGGGAGCTGCACGACGTGCTGGCACATTCGCTGGGTGCGCTCGGTGTGCAGTTGGCGGTCGCCGAGGCGCAACTGGGCGAGCAGGGCGACGTGGTGGGCGCGACCGAGCGGATCCGCCGGGCCCGGCGGCTGGCCAACGACGGCCTGGCCGAGGCACGGGCGGCGGTGGCCGCGCTGCGTACCGACGTGCCGCCGCTGCCACGTGCCCTCGGTGACCTGGTGGCCGGGTTCCGTGCCGACCATGCGGCGACCATCACGCTGCGGACCGAGGGCAGTCCTCGGCACCTGCCGTCGGGGGCGGAGGTGTCGTTGCTGCGTACCGTCCGGGAGGCGCTGACCAACGCGGCCCGGCACGCCCCGGGTGCCCCGGTCAGCGTGGCTCTGGACTATCGCGGGCCGCGCACCCGGCTGATCGTGGACAACCCGGCCCCGGACCCGGCCGGCACCCGACCCGGACCGGGCGGGCACGGGCTGACCGGGGCGCGGGAGAGGATCGCGTTGGTCGGTGGCACCCTGGAGGCGGGCGTCGTCGACGGCGCATGGCGTGTCGCGGCGGAGGTGCCGGCATGAGCGAGCGTCAGCGAGCGGATGGTCAGTTGCGGGTGGTGGTGGTCGACGATCAGCAATTGGTTCGGGAGGGGTTGACCGCCCTGCTGGAACTCACCGACGGGGTGACCGTGGTCGGGGCGGCCGGCGACGGCGCGCGGGCCCTCGATCTCGTCGCCGAACACCGGCCGGACGTGGTCCTGATGGACCTGCGCATGCCGGTGCTGGACGGCATCGCCGCGACCGCCCAGGTCCGGGAGCGCTTCCCGGAGGTGGCGGTGGTGGTGCTGACCACGTACGCCGACGACGAGTCGATCGCCGGGGCGCTCGCGGCGGGGGCGTGTGGCTATCTGACCAAGGACGCCGGGCGGGCCGAGATCGGGATGGCGTTGCGCGCGGCGGCGACCGGGCACGGGTTGTTCGATCCGGTGGTGGCCGCCCGGCTGGTCGAGGCGATGGCCCGGCCGGCGCAGGTGGTGGCGGACCGGCTGCCGGACGGGTTGACCCAGCGGGAGGCCGAGGTGCTCGGCCATCTCGCGTCGGGGCGGACCAATGCCGAGATCGCGGCGGCCCTGTTCGTCGCCGAGACGACGATCAAGACGCACACCAACAACGCGTTCGCCAAGATCGGTGCGCGAAACCGCACCGAGGCGGCGGCGTACGCGATCCGGCACCGGCTCGCCTGACGCCCGTCACTCGCTGAGCGAGTGCAGGGCCTTGGTGTAGGCGGGCGGGACGAAGCTGGGGCCGCCGCCCGGGGTGAAGACGTCGGAGGTGGCGGCCGTGGCCCACGCGCTGTCCGGCACGGCGGCGACCAGCGTGCGGACGACCGGGGCATCCCGCCAGTCCGGCTGCTGGGCGAGCAGGCTCAGTGCCACCACCGACTCCTCCACCTCGCCGACGCACTCGAACGGCTTGTGCCCGTCCACGCCGAGCAGCTCCCGGTAGCCGGGGATCTGCGTGTCGTCGGCGAGCAGGTCACCGCCGAAGATGTGGGTGATCCGCTCGCGGGACATGAACGGGGCCAGAGCCAGGAAGACGAACCGGCACTTGGGGCAGTCGCGGCACCAGCGCTCGCTGGCGTCGCGCAGCTTGAACGCCGCGTTGCAACTGGTCACCACGTCGTCGTACCGGTCGATGGTGGCGAACAGCCGGGCGATGTGCAGCTCCGACAGCGGGCGCAGCAGGGAGAAGTACGGTTCGGTGAGCCCGGCGTGCTCGGCCAGCGCCGCCCGGAGCAGCCCTTCGGCCTCGACGCCCTTGGACCACTGGTGGTTGACCTCGTGGCCGTTCCAGATGAGGTTCGGGTCGGAGGCGGAGCGCTCGTTGGACATGACCACCGGTCCGAGCCCGTGCAGCACGGCGGTGGCGACCGCGATCAGCGAGTTGATCGCGGTGACCGGGATGTGCCCGTTGCGGGCGCCGGCCGCGTTCAGCTCGAACAGCACCGGGTCGAGGCGTCGCCGGGCGGCCAACGGGGTGAGTCCGGAGGCCGCGTTCACCGCGTTGATCACGTGGTTCGGGTTGACCGAGAAGGGGACCGGGTCCAGGCCGGCGCGACGCATCGCCTCCAGGCTGACGATCGAGTCCTTGCCGCCGCCGACCGCGCTGAGCGGTCGACGGTCCGAGTTGTCGTACTCGGTGACGGGGGCGACCCGGCCCTCCGGGATCACCGGGGACAGGTCGAGCACGTACGGCAACTGGTTGCGGTAGGCGTACTCGGCCAGGCCCTTGGTGTAGACGGCGGTGACGAACTCGGCGGCGGCCGGGCCCAGCGGCGCCGGCAGCACTAGCTGCCCCGGCGCGGCGGCCTTGTAGTAGCTGACGCCGGCCACGACGTGCAGCAGCTCCAGCACCCGGCCGAGCGCCGCCACGGCGGCGTCCGACGGTGACTCCTCCGGCACCGGGAGCGTGATCACCTCGGTGAATCGCTGCTCGCCCTCGGGCCCGGTCAGGGCGTAGTCGAACAACGCCTCCCCGGTCGAGAGATCGATCGAGTAGGACGGGAAGGTGAACGCGTCCATCCGCGCCAGCTGCGTATTGGGCACACGCCATACTAGGCCCTGGTTCGTCCGGCCGTGCCCGGCTCCGCCGGACCCCGCACGTGCCCCGTTGCCGTCGCACCCGAGGAGAAGCTGTGCGCCTGTCTGACCTGCGCGGACGTACCGTCGCCGTCTGGGGGGCGGGTCGGGAGGGCCGGGCCGCGGTGATCGCGATTGCCGCCCACGGCCCGGCCGACCTGGTCGCCGTCGACGACAGCGCCAACTTCCTCTCGCTGCCCTGGGAGGGGCCGCTGGCGGAGGCGGCCCCGCTGATCATCGGCGAGGAGGGCTTCGCCCGGTTGGCCGCCGCCGACGTGGTGGTCCGGTCGCCGGGGGTGCCGCAGACCCACCCGTGGCTGGTGGAGCTGCGCCGCCAGGGTGCCACCGTCACCCAGGGCACCTCGCTCTGGATGGCCGACCACGGCTCGCGCACCGTCGGGGTGACCGGCAGCAAGGGCAAGAGCACCACGTCGAGCCTGATCCACCACCTGCTGACCGCGGTGGACCGGCCGAACGTCTTCGGCGGCAACATCGGCGTGCCGACGTTGGATCTGCCCGACGCCGAGCTGTACGTGCTGGAGCTGTCCAGCTACCAGTGCAGCGACCTGACCGACTCGCCGCGGGTCGCGGTGGTCACCGCCCTGTTCCCCGAGCACCTCGACGCGCACGGTGGCGAGCGGGAGTACTACCGGGACAAGCTCAACCTGCTGGCGTACGGGCCGAACACCGTGGTCGTCAACGGTGGCGATCCCCGGCTGCTTGTCGAGTTGGGCGACCGCGCGGCGGTACGCGCCGGCACTGCGGAGTCGGTGAACGTGGCCGCCGGCCCGGACGGTACGCCCTGGTTCCATCGGGTCGACCAGCCGTTGTTCCCCCGGGCGGTGCTGCCGCTGGTCGGTCGGCACAACGAGGGCAACCTCTGCGTGGCGCTGGCCGTGCTCGACGCCCTCGGCGTGGACCTGGTCGACCGCAAGGACACCCTGGCCGTGGCGGTCGCCGGCTTCCAGGGGCTGGCCCACCGGTTGACCGAGATCGTCGACCCGTCCGGTCTGACCTTCGTCGACGACACACTGGCGACCAGCCCGTACGCGGCCATGCACGCCATCGACGCGTACGACGGGCGGCCGTTGACCGTGATCGTCGGTGGCGCCGACCGGGGCGTGGACTACACCCCGCTGCGCGAGCACCTGGCCGAGCGGGAGCTGACCGTGATCGGCATCCCGGACAGCGGGTCGCGCATCGTCGAGGCGCTGGACGGGCTGCCGAAGGTGCGGACCGAGCTGGTCGAGGACCTGGCCGACGCGGTCCAGTTGGCCCGGCAGGTCACGCCGGCCGGTGGCGTGGTCCTGCTCTCCCCGGCCGCGCCCAGCTACGGCCGGTTCCGCAACTTCGAGCACCGCTCGGAGGTCTTCGCCGAGGCGGTCCGCGCCACCGCCCCGGCCTGACCGTCAGCCGGTCCGGTCGTCGGGCTGACCGACCTCGGTCAGCGCGGCGTGCAACGTACGCATGGAGCGGATGGCCGAGCGGATCTCCTGCAGGTACCGGCCTGGGGTGAGGGTGGGCTCCGGCAGATGGTCCAGGTCGGGTCGGGCGGGGTCCACGCCTACGGTGTCGATCTCGCAGCCGTACGGCACCGCCAGGGTGCGCAGCGCGTCGCAGTGCTGGAACGGCACGTAGATCGGTGCGGTGACCAGCAGGACCGGCTCGCCGGGGGAGAGTCGGGCGTGCTCGGCCCAGAACCGCTGGGTGTCGGCGGTGTGCGCGCGTCGTCGTTGCGGCTCGCTCGACGGGGCGGCCAGCACCCGCACCGGCGGCAGCCCGGCCGGCTGGTAGGTCCGCGACGACCAGGAGTGGTGCGGATGTCCGGCGTCCACGCCGTCGCTGGCGTCCGGTTCGCGTAGCCCGAACGTGCGCCGGACCGCCGCGTCGAGCACGTCGACCTCGGTGTCTGCGCCGGCCACGTCGGCGTCGGCGAGGGTGCGGCGTTCCGCCTCGGACAGTGGCCGGAAGCTGCCCAGCACCGCCACCTCGCCAGTGACGTCGACCCGTTCCCGCAGCAGGTGGGCGGCGTAGGCCACCCGGCGCAGGCAGGCGTGGGCCAGGCCGCCCAGCACCACCAGGTGCGCGTACCGGGTGCGGGCCGGTGGCCGGGGCCGCACCAGACCGAGCGCGTCCGCGGCGGCGCGGACCCGGGTGCGGCGGTTTGCGTCGAGGTCGGGTTCCCGGGCCTCGGGTCGCTCCCGTCCTGCGCGGAAGTCCCAGTGCGCGGCGGAGAACTCGTCGAGCGCGGCGAGCACGGCACCGAGGTCGCCGGTGGGCCATCGGCCGCCGAAGCCGGCGACCAGGTCCCGTATCGGCGGGCTGTCGACCCAGCGGCTGATGCCGTAGGTGATCGCGGCGGCCGGGTCGGCGGGGTCGCTGCACGGCAGCGGGACGGGATCGCGGGTGCCGGCGGGCGGTGGTGGCCCGGCCGGTCCGGCGGCGGGAGGTGACGCGGCCACGGGCGGTGGGACGGGACGCTCGGGCACGGATCGGATCGTACCGGCCGACGGCCCGGCGCGACGGTCGAGCGGGCCGGTGGGCGGCGGAGCGGGCTGGCGGGTCGGTGCGGCTGGTCCGTGGCCTGTGGGTCGTACCCTGACCACAGTCCGTGACGGGAGGTGGTCGATGGCATCACCACTGCGCCGGGTACGGCACGGCGGGTTCGGTGCACCGGTCGGCATCGCCCGGCTGATGGCGTACGCCGATCCGATCGCCCTGATCGGCATCGCGTTGTCGGTCACGCTCTCCGTGACGTTGGACCTGACCGGTGCGGCCAGCGGGGTGGAGTCGCTGCTGGCCGGCCTGATGGGCATCACCATCTCGCTGCTGGTGGACTCGCTGGCCCGCGCCGAGCGCCGGTTCCAGCTGCGGACGCTGCTGGTCGGCCCGCCGTGGCTGGTGCAGGCCACCCCCGAGGTGGTCGCCGCCGCGCGGGAGGCGGTCGACCGTCATCCCGGGAGCCGGGTGGCCGAGGAGACGCAACGTCGGTTCGCCCGCTTCCAGGCCGACCTGGCCCAGTTGCGGCAGGGTCGCATCGTGCGTCCCGGCACCGACTACCAGGACATGCTGGCGGCCACCCGGGACTGCGTCCGGGAGGTGCAGGCGCTGACCAACGTGCTGCCACGGCTCGCCTGGTGGCGCAGCGACATCGGCCGGCAGTACTGGACGGAGAACCAGGCCGCGCTGGCCCGTGGGGTGCGGATCACCCGGATCTTCACCTACACCGACCTCACCGACGAGTTGATGGAGCTGGTGGCGGCGCAGCGCTGCGCCGGGGTCCGGGTGGGACTGCTGGCCACCGTCGTGGTCCCCGCCGACCTGCACGTCAACCTGATCCGCTGGGACGGCACGGCGTGCTGGACGGCGGGCATGAGCGCCCACGGAGTGATCACCGAGAACCGGTACTCGGTGCACCCGGACGACGTGGTCCGGGCCGGGGACACCTTCGCCGCGTGCGCCGCGCTGGCGACCTTCGACGGCTGACCCGGCCCCGCCGGTGACCGCGCAGGGCGTACTGCTGGTCACGGCGGTGGTCTGGGCGGTGAGCCTGATCCGCCCGCTGCACTGGCGGGCGTTCGTCGCGGCCCTGCCGGTGCCGATGACGGCGGCGCTGCTGGCCACCGACCACCGCGTGGACGGGGCGCAGGTGGTCGGGGTGGTCGGGCTCACCGTGTTCTTCGGCGTCGTGGCGGCGGCCCACCACCGGCTGCGCTGGCCGATCCTGCTGGCCGACGCGGCCGGCGTCGTGGCCTACCTGGCGCTCGCGGCGGCGGTCCGGCCGTTCGCCCTGCCGTTCCTTCCCACGCTGGCCGGCGTCCTGGCGTTGTGGCTGCTGGCCGTGCCGGTCCTGCGCCGCCGCACCGCGCGGCACACCCCGGCCATCCGGCACACCTCGACCACCGGGCACGCCCCGGCCGCGTGGCCCGCGCCGACGTCGGACACTCAGCCCGTCGGCGCGGTACGGCCGCCGGGCCGGCTGTCGGCGGTGCGACGCCTGCTACTGATCCTCGCCGGTGCGGTACTGACCGGACTGCTCGGCCAGCTGCTGCGCGGGTTGGTGGTGACCTTCCCGTACGCCGGCGTGCTGGTGGCGGTGGAGGTCCGGCGGGACCTGCCCGCGTTCTGTCGGCACTTCCTGCGCAACAGCCTCGCCCTGCTCGGTTTCCTGACCGGTGTCCACCTGGGACAGGACGTCTCCGGGGCGGTCGCCATCGCCGCCGGGTGGGTGGGCTTCGTCCTGGTCGCGGTGGCCCTGCACGCCTCGGCGTACCGGCGGAGGGCTGGCGGAAAACGCAAGCCGAGGCCCGGGGTCGCCACCGGAAACGTGGTCGAATCCGTTGTCGACGACGGAAAACGTTGACGTTCTGTCAACGGCTGCGGACCAGCAGGCGACACGTTGGCTCTTGTCCGGGCGGTGACGGTGGTGACACCGTCGCGGTGACCGCGAACCGAAGGGTGCGACGATGACCGACGATCTGCTGGCCCGGCACCGGGCCGTGCTGCCGTCCTGGATGCCGCTCTACTACGCCGAGCCGCTCGAAATCGTCTCCGGTGAAGGGCGCCGGGTCACCGACGCGCAGGGGCGCACCTACCTGGACTTCTTCGGCGGGGTGCTGACGAACATGATCGGCTACGACATCGCCGAGATCCGCGAGGCGGTGCAGCGGCAGTTGGGCACCGGGATCGTGCACACCTCGGCGCTCTATCTGATCCGGCAGCAGGTGGAGTTGGCCGAGAAGATCGCCCGGCTCTCCGGGATTCCGGACGCCCGGGTCTTCTTCACCAACTCCGGCAGCGAGGCCAACGAGGCCGCCCTGCTGATGGCCACCAACCACCGCCGCTCGCACCAGATCCTCGCGGTCCGCAACAGCTACCACGGCCGCACGTACGCGACGATGGGCGCCACCGGCAACCGGGGCTGGTCGGCCAGCGCGCTCAACCCGCTCCAGGTGGCCTGGCTGCACTCCGGTGAGCGGCTGCGCGGCCTGCTGGCCCGGCTGCCCGAGGGCGACCGGGTCGACGCGGCGGTGGAGGACCTGCGTGAGGTGCTCGCCACCCAGACCTCCGGCGACGTGGCCTGTCTGATCGCCGAGCCGATCCAGGGCGTCGGCGGGTTCGTGCACGGGCCGGACGGCCTGTTCGCCGGCTGGAAGAAGGTCCTCGACGAGCACGGCATCCTGCTCATCTCCGACGAGGTGCAGACCGGTTGGGGGCGGACCGGCGAGCACTTCTGGGGCTACCAGGCCCACGGCGTCACCCCCGACCTGCTCACCTTCGCCAAGGGCGTCGGCAACGGGTTCGCCCTGGCCGGTGTGGTCGGTCGGGCCGAGGTGCTGGAGTCGGTGCCGGCGATCAGCTTCTCCACCTTCGGCGGCAACCCGCTCAGCACCGCCGCCGGCAACGCCGTCCTGGACTACCTGCTCGATCACGACCTCCAGGCCAACGCCGCCCGGGTCGGCGCGATCATCGCTGACGGCCTGCGCGCCGCGGTGGCCGGTCTCGACCAGGTCGCCGAGGTACGCGGCAAGGGCCTGATGCTCGCCGTGGAGTTCGTCCGGCCGGGCACCGACGAGCCGGACCCGGCGCTGACCGGGCGGGTGTTCGAGGCGTGCCGGCAGGGTGGACTGCTCGTCGGCAAGGGCGGCCTCTACGGCAACGTGCTGCGGATGGGGCCGCCGTTGACGCTCACCGAGGAGGAGGCCCGCGAGGGGCTGGCCGTCCTGGTCGAGGCGATCCGGGCGGAGGTGGCCGCGTGAGCGCGAGGAGTGAGCCGGTTCTGCGAGCCCCGCAGTCGCGAACGGAAGGTGACTCAGTGAAACTGATCGGGCACTTCGTGGACGGCAAGCGGGTGGGCGGCGCCTCGACCCGGCGCGGGGACGTTTTCGACCCGGCCACCGGTCGGCGTACCGGCCAGGTGGAGCTGGCCTGTGCCGCGGACGTGGCGGTGGCCGTCGAGGCGGCCGCGCGCGCCGCGCGGACCTGGCGGGACGCGTCGCTGGCGAAGCGGACGGCGGTGCTGTTCGCCTTCCGGGAGCTGGTCAACGCCCGCCGGGACCGGCTCGCTGAGGTGATCACCGCCGAGCACGGCAAGGTGCTCGCCGACGCCGCCGGGGAGGTGCAGCGCGGCCTGGAGGTCATCGAGTACGCGTGCGGCATCCCGTCGGTGCTGCGCGGCGGGTTCAGCGAGAACGTCTCCACCGAGGTCGACTCGTACAGCCTGCGGCAGCCGCTCGGGGTGGTCGCGGTGATCAGCCCGTTCAACTTCCCGGTGATGGTGCCGCTCTGGTTCGTGCCGGTGGCGGTCGCCGCCGGCAATGCGGTGGTGCTCAAGCCGAGCGAGAAGGACCCGAGTGCGGCGCTGCTGCTGGCGGAGTGGTTCGCCGAGGCTGGCCTGCCCGACGGGGTGCTGAACGTGGTCAACGGCGACGCCGAGGCCGTCGACGCGTTGCTGGATCACCCGACGGTCAAGGCGGTGTCCTTCGTCGGCTCCACCCCGGTGGCCCGGCACGTCTACCAGCGCGGCACCACCGCCGGTAAGCGAGTGCAGGCGCTCGGCGGTGCGAAGAACCACATGGTGGTGCTGCCCGATGCGGATCTGGACCTGGCCGCCGATGCGGCGGTCAACGCCGGGTTCGGGTCGGCGGGGGAGCGGTGCATGGCGATCTCGGCGCTGGTCGCGGTGGAGCCGGTCGCCGACGACCTGGTGGCCCGGATCGCGGAGCGGATGGCCGGGCTGCGTACCGGTGACGGGCGGCGTGGCTGCGACATGGGTCCGCTGGTCACCGCGGCGCACGCGGACCGGGTCCGGTCCTACGTCGAGGCGGGCGTGGCGGCCGGCGCGGTGGCGGTGGTGGACGGCCGGGACGTGACGCCCGACGGTGACCCGGACGGCTTCTGGCTGGGTCCGACGCTGTTCGACCGGGTCACCCCGGACATGTCGATCTACACCGACGAGATCTTCGGCCCGGTGCTCTCGGTGTTGCGCGTGGGCTCGTACGACGAGGCGGTGGCCCTGGTCAACGCCAGCCCGTACGGCAACGGCACGGCGATCTTCACCAACGACGGCGGTGCGGCCCGCCGCTACCAGCACGAGGTGGAGGCGGGCATGGTCGGTGTCAACGTGCCGATCCCGGTGCCGATGGCGTACTACTCGTTCGGCGGCTGGAAGGCGTCCCTCTTCGGTGACCTGCACGCGCACGGCGCCGACGGGGTGGCGTTCTTCACCCGGGGCAAGGTGGTGACCAGCAGGTGGCTGGACCCCCGCCACGGCGGGGTCAACCTCGGCTTCCCCACCCAGACCTGAGCAGGCGCAGGACACCCGCCCCGGCCAGGTAGGCGACCAGGGCGGCGGCTGGCAGCCCGAGCGGCTCGGGCGCGGTCTTGGCGGTGGCGCTGTTGGCCACCAGGGCGTACCCGACGGCGGCGAAACCGGCGACGGCCAGTACGCCCCGCACGACCGCCCACCGGCCGGGCGGCTGGCGGTCCTCCTGCGGGTGGTGCGGGATCTCCGGGCGGCCGGCGTCGGGTGAGCCCGACGTGGGCTGCGGGGCGTCGGAACCGTCCCGACTCGCGGTGGAGCGGCCGGTGCGGGCCTCGATCGGGCCGAAGACCGCGACCAGCGCGGCGAGCACCACGGCGAGCAGCAGTACCCAGGGCAGCCGCCAGGCCAGCCAGGCCGCCGACCCGGCCGGTGGGGTGGGCAGGACACCCAGCCGGTCCAGCGCGCCGACCAGCAGGATCACCGCGCTCAGGTGCCACAGGAAGACGGTGAGCACGACCGAGTTGACGGCGATCACGACCTGCCAGGGTCGGCTGCGGTGCAGCCACCGTTCGGCCCGCTCACGCAGCAGCAGGATCAGCCCGAGCTGGGCGGTGGCCACGGCCAGCAACGCCACGCTCGGCGGAGCCGCGTTGTCCAGGCGCTGTCCGGGCAGGTTGATCATGCTGACCGGGTACGGGCCTACGCTGGTGAGCAGCACCGCGACGCCCAGACCCGCGACGGCCAGGACCAGGGCGGCACGGCGGGACATCGGCAGGCAGCGGGTCCACCGGCCCGCACCGGTCGGGTCGCAGTGCCCCCGGCGGGCGTCGTACCAGGCGAAGCCGACCTGGTGCACGGCCAACCAGCCGAGCAGGTAGTTGGGCAGGGCCGCCGTCTCGTAGCCGATCGCCCGCCCGACGTCCCCGGCGGCCACGAGTAGCGCCAACGCGACCGGTACGGCCAGTCCGAAACGGCGGTGTAGCGCGTACATGAGCGGGGTCAGCGGCACCACCACGAGATAGGCGGCGAGGAACCACAGCGGGATCGTGGCGAACCAGACGACGGTGCGGACCATGCTCGGCTCGACCCCGACCAGCCGGGCCGCCAACGCGCCCCCGGCCAACACCAGCACCAACGCGCTGGTCGGACGCAGCAGGCGGGCGCTGCGCCCGAGCAGCCACCCGGCCGCGTCGCCGCCACGGCTGCGGTGCGCGGTCAGCGAGGCGGCGTTGGCGTAGCCGCCGACCAGGAAGAACACCGGCATCACCTGGACCGCCCAGGTCAGCGGATAGGCCCACGGGATCGCGGGCAGGGCGGAGTGACCGTCGGGCTGCCCGCGCTCGTCGTAGCCGATCGTCGCGACCGCCCAGTGCCCGAGGACGACCATCATGATCGCCAAGGCCCGCAGCAGATCGAGGTAGCGCTCGCGGTCGGCCGGCGTCCGTGCGGCGAGTCGGGCCAGGCGGCGCATGGTCCGAGGGTATGCGCCCGTGACGCGCAGCGGGCGGCTGACCGTCGTCCGGGGCGGCCGACCGCCGTCCGGGCGGGGTCGCCGAGAATGGGACGATGAGATCGGCTCGACATCGATTCCCGGCCTGGCGGCGAAACCGATCATCGACATGTTGGCGCCGGTCCGCAGCCTCTCAGAGGCGGTTGCCGCCATCGAAGTGGTGACCGCACTCGGCTACCGCAATGGTGTGCACCGCCCGGAGGAAGCGCACTATTTCTTCAAGCCGGCGACCGACAACTGGTGGGAGCGCACTTTTCAGCTCCACCTCACCGAACCGGTTTCGCTGCTGTGGCGGCGACGGATCGCGTTCCGCGACGCGCTACGGGGGCGCGCGGACTACCGGTCCCGGTACGAGCGACTCAAGCGCGATCTCGCGCGGGCGCACGGCACCGACCTGGCGGCCTATGCGCGCAACAAGGACGACTTCGTCAACGAGGTCCTCGGTGTACGGGACAGGACGCAACCACCGACCGCCAGTCATCCGGAACGGTGACGACCTGATCGCGCAGCTCGTCGGCGCTCCGCCGCAGCCGCAGCAGTCCGCCCCGACGCGTGGACCCGAGGACGGCACCTGACTGCCCGCCGCTCATGGGGTCCTCCCAGCCCCCTTTGCTCTGCGTCAACCGACGCAATGAATCTGAGCCGATTCCGTCGCGTGGGTTGAAGCAGAGCAAAGGCGGTTGAGGAAGATGGACCGGCTGCTTTCGGGAGTGCTCGACTGCAACATTCGGCAATGCCCTCCATCGATGTCCGAAATATTGCCGCGAGTGTGAGTGCACATGCGAGCGTCGTGGCGTGGCCGTTGGCCGAGGTGGTCGGGGGCGGGTGGGTCAGGTGGGTGGGGGGACCAGGCGGGCGTGCAGGGCGGTCGGGTCGGTCACCTCGGGCAGTTCGCGAGCGGCCAGCCAGGCGGCTGCGGCCGCGCCGTCCCCGGCCGGTCGGACCGGGGCGTACGGCCAGCGTCGCCGGGCCTCGGCGTGGACGGCGGCGGCCAGCGGGGTGTCGCCGGTCAGCAGCCCGCCGCCGAGCACCAGGACATCGGTGTCGTCGGCCGGTCGGATCCGGCCGACCGTGTCGGCGAGGTGCGCGCTGGCCGCGTCCAGCAGCGCGACCCCGGTCGGCTCGCCGGAGGCGGCGGCATCGAGCACCAGCGGGGCGAGTCGGGACAGTTCCACCGGTGGGCGGCGGGTGACGACCTGCACGAGCGCGTCGACGGTGTCCCGGGGGCGGGGCGCGATCTCGGCGGATCCGGTCAGTTCGGTGAGTACCCGTCGGCCGAGGTCGCCCGGGTCGGTGCCGCTGTCCAGGGCGGTGAGCAGTCGGCGTACCGCCGCTCGGCCGAGCCAGAAGCCGGAACCGGCGTCGCCGAGCAGCCAGCCGTGCCCGTCGGAGACGCGGTCCAGGCACAGGTCGCGGACCTGGGCGGCGACGGCGCCGGTGCCGGCGACGAGAACGGTGCCCCGGGGTGCGGCGGTGCCCGAGGCGTACGCGATGAGGGCGTCGCCGTGCACCGCGTACGGGCAGTGGAGCCCGGCGGCCCGCCAGGCGTCGGCGAAGGCGGCGAGTCCGGCCGGGTCGGCCCGGAGGCGGCCGGCTCCGGCCAGCCCGATGGCGCCGGCGCGTACCCGGGTCGGGTCGATGCCGGCGAGTGCCGCGCGGAGGGCGGTCAGGAGTTCCCCGGCGGCGCGGGTGGCGCCGTGACTCGTGGGGTTGCCGCCGCCGGCTCGGCCGGTGCCGAGTCGGCTGCCGTCGAGGGTCACGACGAGCGCCCGGGTGGACGTGCCGCCGATATCGAGGCCGATCACGACGGTGTCGGACATCGGCGCCCACCTCCTTGATCGATCTGCGTTCATGCTGGTCGCGGCGTCTCTCCAGAGCAAGACGGGGATGGGTCCCCGGACGGTGCGCCAGGTAACAGTTTGAAAACTTCGCCCACGGTCTTGACACAGAGGTGGCTTCAGTAAGAACTTTTACCACTATCAGTTAACAGTCTTTTCCGAAAGGCGTCCCATGGTTGATCACGAGGCGGACACCTCCGCGGGCACCGCGGTGGCCGACGCCGACCGGGTTGACCGGCGGGGCGCCCTCGGCGTCGCCTCGGGCGGGATACTCGCTCGGGTGCGCAGCGGGTCCGACGAGCTGACCGGCGCGCTGCGCCGGGTCGCCGAGCACGTCCTCAGCGACCCGGAGGCGGCGGCGCGGGCCACCATCGTCGAGTTGGCCGAGCGCAGCGGCACCTCACCGGCCACGGTCACCCGGTTCTGCCGGGCGATGGGCTTCGACGGCTACGCCGACCTGCGGCTGGGCATCGCCGCCGAGACCGGCCGGGCCCGGTCGGCCGGGTGGACCGTCGACATCGGACGCGAGATCCAGCCCAGCGACCCGCTGGACCGGGTCCTGGAACAGATCATGGCGGCCGACACCCGAGCCATGCACGACACCGCCGCGCTGCTCGACCTCGACGAGGTGGAACGGGCCGCGAACGCCATCGCCGGGGCCAGCCGGGTCAACATCTTCGGCGCCAGCGGCAGCGCCCTGGTCGGCGAGGAGATGCAGTTCAGCCTGCACCGCATCGGGGTGGCCGCCTGGGCGTGGAACGACGTGCACTCCGGGCTCGCCTCCGCCGCGCTGCTGCGCCCGGGCGACGTCGCGCTGGGCATCTCGCACAGCGGCCAGACCCGGGAGGCCATCGAGATGGTGGCCGAGGGCGGCAGCCGGGGCGCGACCACGATCGCGCTGACCGGGTTCCGTCGCTCGCCGCTGGCCGAACTGGCCGACATCGTGCTGCTGACCGCCAGTCACGCCACCACGTTCCGCCCGGACGCGCTGTCGGCCCGGCATCCGCAACTGGTCGTCCTCGACCTGCTCTACATCGCGGTCGCCCAGCGCACCCACGACCGCGCACACGCGGCCTTCCGGCGTACCGCCCAGGCCGTCGACGGACACAAGGCCGCGAGGGGAGCCAGCGCATGATCAGCGCCCAGGGGTACGCGGACGCCGTCCGCCCCGTCCTCGACCGTCTCGTCGACCGGGGGCACGAGCCGCTCGGCCGCGCCGCCGACCTGATCGCCGCCAGCCTGCGCGACGGCGGGGTGCTCCAGGCGTTCGGCGCCGGGCACTCCGAGGCGTTCGCCGCCGAGTTGGTGGCCCGGGCCGGCGGGCTGGTGCCCACCAATCGGATCACCCTGCACGACCTGGTGCTGCACGGCGACGCCCCGCGTGACGTGCTCGCCGACCCGAAGCTGGAGCGCGACCCGGCCATCGCCCACCAGCTCTACGAGATCGCCGCGCCGCAGCCGCAGGACGTGTTCGTGGTGGCGTCCCAGTCCGGCATCAACGGCTCGGTGGTCGAACTGGCCCTGCTGGTCACCGGTCGCGGTCACCCGTTGATCGCGGTCACCTCGGTCGAGCACACCGGACGGGTCGCGCCGCGCCACCCGTCCGGCCGGCGGCTCGTCGATCTCGCCGACGTCGTGCTGGACAACGGCGCGCCGTACGGCGACGCACTGCTGCCGCTCGAGGGCGGCGGCGCGGTCTGTGCGGTCTCCTCGGTCACCTCGGCGCTGCTGGCGCAGCTGCTGACCGCAGAGGTCGTACGACGGTTCCACCAGGCCGGAGAGGCACCCCCTATCTACCTCTCCGCCAACGTCCCCGGTGGGGACGAGCACAACCTCGCCCTCGAGTCGCGGTACGCCGGACGTCTCCGGCGCACCGCCTGACCCGACACCACAAGGAGAGTCAGAGATGACCGTTTCCCCCGATCTGAACCGCCGGACCCTGCTGCGCCGCGCGGCTGCCGCGGGCCTCCTGGTGACCCCGGCCGCGGGTCTGCTCAGCGCCTGCGCGGGCAGCACGCCCAGCGAGAACACCGACAACGCCGGGGAGAAGAGCACCGACAACCCCTTCGGCGTGCAGGCCGACAGCGCCGTGAAGGTGGTCATCTTCAACGGTGGACTGGGTGACGCCTGGGCGAAGGAAGACCAGGCGATCTTCAACGCCAAGCACCCGAACATCACCGTCAACATGAGCTCGACCCAGAAGATCAAGACCGAAGAGCAGCCCAAGATGGCGACGCAGCCCAGCGACGTCGTGATGAACTCGGGCGCGGACATGATGGACATCAGCACCCTGGTCAACGAGGGTGCCATCGAGCCGCTGGACGACCTGCTCGCCGCCCCGGCCTGGGAGGGTGGGGGCACCGTCGCCGACACCCTGCTGCCCGGCACCGTCGCCGACGGCACCTTCCAGGGCAAGTTCTACGTGGTGAACATCGCATACACGGTCTGGGGCAACTGGTACAACTCGGCTCTGTTCGACCGGGAGGGCTGGGCCCCGCCGAAGACCTTCGACGAGTTCTTCGCCCTCGCCCCCAAGATCAAGGCCAAGGGCTTGTCGCCGTACGTCTACGACGCCGTGCACGGCTACTACCCGCGCTGGGCGCTGATGGCCACGGTCTGGAAGTCGGCCGGCAAGCAGGCGGTCATCGACATCGACAACCTCAAGGAGAACGCCTGGCGCGCCGACGGCATCCTGCCGGCCCTGGAGGTGTGGGAGAAGCTGGTCAAGGACAAGCTGGTGCTCCCGGGCAAGCTCGACCACACCCAGTCGCAGCAGGCCTGGCTCGACGGCAAGGCGGCCTTCATCCAGGTCGGCACCTGGCTCAAGAACGAGATGGCGGCGACCATCCCGCCGGGCTTCGAGATGAAGATCTCCGACTACTGGGGCCTGGGCGCCACCGACAAGGCGCCCAACGACGTCTACGCCGGTGCGGGCGAGGGCATCGTGGTGCCGAGCAAGGCCCCGAACAAGGCGGCGGCCAAGGAGTTCCTGCGGGCGGTGCTCTCCAAGGCCGGTTCGGCGAAGTTCGCCGAGCTGACCAAGTCGCTCGCCTCCACCGCCGGCTCCGGCGACAACGTCCAGGACTCGGCGCTGGCCAGCGCCAACGAACTGATGAAGAACGCGCCGAAGGACCTGGTCTCGATCAAGTTCTGGAACTTCTACGCGGACCTGGACAAGGAGAGCCAGAACCTCTCCCAGGAGCTGATGGCCGGCCGGCTCACCGCCGCGCAGTTCGTCGACAAGATGCAGGCCGCCGCCGACAAGGTCGCCAAGGACTCGTCCATCACCAAGCAGACCCGCGACGCGTGACACCCGTCGGACCCAACCGAACGAGGAAGTGAGAGACATGCGGCACGGTGTTGGCCGTTTCGTCACGGGTTTCCTGGCACTGCCGGTCGGCCTCTACGTCTTCTACGTGGTGTGGCCATTTCTGCAGGCCGCCGGGTACTCGCTGACCGACTGGGGAGGCTACTCCGACAGGCAGCAGTTCGTCGGGCTGGACAACTACATCCGGCTGTTCTCCGACGAGCTGATCAGGAAGGCCTTCTGGCACAACGTCTTCTTCCTGATCACCGTGCCGCTGTTCACCATCGCGCTGGCCCTGTTCCTCGCGTTCCTGCTCAACGTGGGCGGACGCGAGGACAAGGCCGGCATCCGGGGCGTCTTCGGCTCCGGGTTCTACAAGGTGATCTTCTTCTTCCCGCAGGTGCTGTCCCTGGTCGTCATCGCGGTGATGTGGCAACAGATCTACCGCGCCGACAGCCAGGGCCTGATCAACGGCCTCCTGATGAAGATCGGGCTGGTCAGCGAGGAAGACCCGATCACCTTCATGTACGACCCGGAGCCCTTCCTCGGCGTACCGGCGGTGTTGTGGTGGCTGTTGCTGATCGCGGTCTGGAGCGGCGCCGGTTTCTACATGGTGCTGTTCTCGGCGGCCATGCAGTCGATCCCGAAGGACGTCTACGAGGCGGCCATCCTCGACGGCGCGGGACGCTTCCACACCTTCTTCCGGATCACCCTGCCGCTGCTGCGGGACACCGTCTCGGTGGCCTGGGTCTACCTGGGCTTCATCGCCCTGGACATGTACGCCCTGGTCTTCGTGATGACCCCCAGCCAGGGCGGACCCAACCACGCCAGCGAGATCTTCGCGTCGGTGCTGAACTTCACCGCCTTCCAGAAGGGCCAGTTCGGCTACGCCTGCGCCATGGGCGTGGCGCTGGCGATCTTCACGATCCTGCTGGCCGCGCTCCAGCTCCGGATCACCCGTCGTGAGCGGATCGAGTACTGAGGAGACCTGGACGATGAGCACGGTGACCCACACCCCGGGTGGCCAGGCCGGGCCCGACCAGGCCCCGCCGCCGGGGCGTACGCCGGCCGACCGCGCCGCCGTCGGTGGCGGTCGTGCCGGGGCACGGTTCTTCAACGGCTTCTCGCACCTGTTCCTCGCCGTCTGGGCGATCATGGTGGTCTACCCGCTGCTGTGGGTGGTGATGTCGGCGCTCAAGACCGACTCGGAGGTGATCCGCAAGCCGCTGTCGCTCATCCCCGAGCAACTGCAGTGGGACAACTTCGCCCGGGCCTGGACCGAGGGCCACATCGGCGAGTTCTTCCTCAACACCGTGCTGGTGTTGACCGGCAGCGTCTTCCTCACCATGCTGCTCGGCTCGATGGCCGCCTACGTGCTCGCCCGCTACGAGTTCCCCGGCAACCGGCTGATCTACTACATGTTCCTGTCCGGCCTGACCCTGCCGATCTACCTCGCCGCGGTGCCGCTGTTCAAGGGCGTCTACAACACCGGTGTGGTGCTGCCGTTCCTCGGCCCGAACAAGCACCTGATGCTGATCCTGGTCTACGTGGCGTGGTCGCTGGCGTTCACCGTCTTCTTCATGCACTCGTTCTTCCGGACGCTGCCCAATGCGATCGCGGAGGCGGGCATGGTCGACGGGGCGTCGCACAGCCGGCTGTTCTTCAGCGTGATGCTGCCGATGGCCAAGCCTGGCCTGATCAGCATCGGCATCTTCAACGTTCTCGGCCAGTGGAACCAGTGGTACCTGCCGACCCTGCTCATGCAGTCGGTGGCCGGTGAGCCGAAGAACCAGGTCATCTCCCAGGGCCTGATCGAGCTCTCGGTCAACCAGGGCTACCGCTCCGACTGGTCCGGCCTGTTCGCCGGGGTGACGATGGCGATGCTGCCGGTGTTGATCGTCTATATCGTCTTCCAGCGCCAGGTGCAGTCCGGCCTCACCGCCGGCGTCAGCAAGTAACGCCTACCGTCCCGCCCCCGGCCCACCGGTCGGGGGTGGGACGGCGGCCTGGGATGGCCGGCGCCTGGTCCCGTGCACCAGCTCCGCTCAGACAGCCAGCACCGGTACGTCGTACTTCTGCACGACAGAGTCGCGTGTCGCCAGGACCAATTTCTCGCACTGGGCCTGAGCCACCAGCATCCGGTCGAACGGATCACGGTGGATGCCGGGAAGTCGACCGGCCACGACCGCGTGGTCAGCGATGATGGGCAGGTGCCGGAAACCGCTGTCGCGAACGAGTTCAGGTAGGTTCGCCGGCTCTTTGATCTTGCCGATCGCCTGTTTGATGGCGATCTCCCAGATCGTGGCGGCGCTGACGTAGACCTCCGGCTCGTGATCCAGGCGGTCCGTGATCTCTGACGACAGGCTCGGATCGTCGGTCAACCACCAGATGACGACGTGAGTGTCGAGCAAGAGCGTCACGCTGTCGTCCCGAAGTCGTCCGAGATGCGGTCGTTCACCTCAGGGGAGTCCCAGTCGTCCGAGAGCACCACCCTGCCGCGCAGGGACCCGCGTGCGGTGCGATTGACCCGTCGCACGAGTGGGATGACCTTCGCGACCGGCTGGCCGGCTCGGCTGATCACTATCTCCTCGCCGTGCTCGACGCGCTCGATGATCCGCGACAGGTTCGTCTTCGCCTCGTGGATGTTGAACTGGGCGGCAGCCTCGCTTCCCATCTGACCTCCTTGGCTAACAGGTTAGTCCACTCGGATGCCCCGGTCGAGGAACTTGACCTCGACTTCGGTTGAGGTTGCACGATGTCCTCTCGGTCCACCGAGGGAGCAACCGTGATCGACCCTGCCGCCAGCATCCGGATCGCCCGACCGTCCCGTGACCTCGCCGTCGCGGAGCGCTTCTATCGCGACGGTCTCGGCCTGCACGTGCTCTGGCGAGGACAGGGCGATCCCGGCGAGCACGACCTGATCATGCTGGGCTGGCCGGAAGCCTCCTGGCACCTGGAACTGGTCGGCGGCCCGCACCTGGCGGTACGACCGACACCGGGCCCCGAGGACCTGCTCGTGATCTATCTCGGTGAAGTCCCCGACGAGGCACTCGTCTCCCGACTCGAATCCGCCGGTGGCCGCCGGGTCTCCCAGGGCGCCTACTGGGACCGGTGGGGGGTCACCGTCGAGGACCCCGACGGCTACCGCCTCGTGGTGTCCCAACGTTCGTGGTCGAACGCCGACTGACTCTGCTCCTGCCCGCCGGGTTGTCGCACCCGAGCGGAAGAATGCTGTTCGTGCTGGTGGCGGTGGTGCCCGACGAGCGGGGCGGGGGAGTGCTGCAACCCCTCGACCCCGCCGGCACCGCCGTGGGGCCGCCGGAAACGGTCGCCGACCTGGCCGCCGCAGTGGGCGCCCGGGAGCGGGCCGACTCGCCGCGCTGGGTCTGGGCCTGCGGCGCCACCCTCTATCCGGCGCTGCTGCGGGCCGGGGTCCGGGTCGCGCGCTGCCACGACGTGGAGCTGACCGAGGCGCTGCTGCTCGGTTACGCCGGCCGCTTCGGTGAGCCCCGGGCGCTGGCGGCGGCGTGGGCGCGGTTGACCGGCGCGCCGGTGCCGGCCGATCCGCCACCGCGCGCGACAGCCCCGCCGGGCGGCGGGCAGGGCGCGCTCTTCGACGCCGTGCCCGGGCCGCCGGGTCCGGGCATCACGGCGTTGACCGGGGTGTACGCCGACCAGCTCGACCGGATCGCGGCGACCGAGGCACCGGGGCGGTTCCGGCTGTTGGTGGCGGCCGAGTCGGCGGGTGCGCTGATCGGGCCCGAGATGGGGGCGGCCGGCCTGCCCTGGCGCGCCGACGTGCACGACGCGATCCTGACCGAGCTGCTCGGGGAGCCGTCACCGGTGGGCGGGCCGCCCCGTCGGCTGGCCGAGTTGGCCGCGCGGATCGCCGAGGCGTTCGGCGTACGGCAGGTGCACGCGGACAGCCCGGCGGAGCTGTTGCGGGCGTTCGCGCGGGCCGGGGTGGAGCTGCCGAACACCCGGGCCTGGGTGTTGCGCGGGGTGGACCATCCGGCGGTGCCGCTGGTGCTGGAGTACAAAGAGCTCTACCGGATTTGGACGGCACACGGGCGGGCCTGGCGGGACGCGTGGGTCCGCGAGGGGCGGTTCCAGCCGGAGTACGTCCCCGGCGGGGTGGTGTCGGGCCGATGGGCGACCCGGGGTGGTGGCGCGTTGCAGATCCCGAAGGTGATCCGCCGTGCGGTGGTGGCCGACCCGGGGTGGCGGTTCGTGGTGGCCGACGCGGGGCAGTTGGAGCCGCGGGTGCTGGCGGCGGTCTCCGGTGACGCCCGGCTCGCGGCGGCCGGTGCCACCGGTGACCTGTACGCCGCGTTGGCCCGGGACGCGTTCGGCGGCGACCGGGGCCGGGCCAAGCTCGCCCTGCTGGGGGCGATGTACGGGCAGACCGGTGGCGCGGCGGTGCCGGCTTTGGCGGTGCTGCGGCGCAACTATCCGACCGCCTTCGGCCACGTGGAGGCGGCGGCCCGCACCGGTGAGGCGGGTGGCCTGGTGCGGTCGTGGTTGGGGCGTACCTGTCCGCCGGGAACGGCCGGGTTCGGCGCGGGTGACGACGGGCCGGCCGACCCGGACGAGGCCGGTGACCCGCAGTCGCCCCGGGCTCGGGCGGCCCGGTCCCGGGGGCGGTTCACCCGCAACTTCGTCATCCAGGCGACCGCCGCCGAGTGGGCCTCGACGCTGCTCGCGGTGTTGCGGGGCGAGTTGGTCGACTTCGATGCGGAGTTGGTCTTCTTCCAGCACGACGAGGTGATCGTGCACTGCCCGGCCGCGCAGGCCGAGCGGGTCGCCGAAGCGGTCGACCGGGCCGGGCGGCGGGCCACCGCGCTGTTGTTCGGCGAGACTGCGGTGCGGTTCCCGTTGGACCTGTCGGTGGTGGAGTGTTACGCCGACGCGGCGTGAGCGGCGTTCGGCTGACCGGATCGGGGCCGTCGACGTCCTGATGACGCCTATGGTGGGTGTTATGCGCAGTTCGGGGTGGGTGCGGGTCGACGGGGCTCGCCGGTGAGCGCGGCCGTCGGGCGGCGGCACACCCGGCTGGAGGCGTACGACAAGGTGACCGGTGGCGCCCGGTACGCGACGGAGTACCCGGCGGATGGTGTGGCGTACGCGTGGCTGGTGCCGGCGACGGTCGCGCGGGGGACCGTCGCCGAGGTGGACACCACGGCGGCGCTGGCGGTCGACGGGGTGTTGGCGGTGCTGCACCACGGCAACGCGCCCCGTCTGGTCCCCGGGGTCGACGCGGAGGTGTTCCGCCTCCAGGATCCGTCGGTGTACTTCCGGGGGCAGGCCGTCGCGCTGGTGGTGGCGCAGACCTCGGAGGCGGCCCGGGAGGCGGCGGGGCTGGTCCGTCTCCGCTACGACGTGCAGCCGCACCACACCCGGCTGACCGCCGGGGACGACGGCTTCTATCGGCCCGACCATGTGAACCCGAGCTACCCGACCGACGTCCTCACCGGTGACTTCGACGCCGGCTTCGACGCCGCCGAGGTGCGGCTGGACCTCACCTACCGCACGCCGTCCTACCACAACAGCCCGATGGAGCCGCACGCGTCGACCGCGCAGTGGCGCGACGGGTGCCTGGTGGTGCACGACTCCAGTCAGGGCTCCGGGCCGGTCCGGGACGTGCTGGCCCGGCTGTTCGGGCTGCCGCCGGAGTCGGTCCGGACGATCAGTCGACACGTCGGTGGCGGTTTCGGCGGCAAGCTCTACGTCAAGGTGCAGACGGTGCTGGCCGCGATGGCGGCGCGGCACGTCGACCGGCCGGTCCGGCTGGCGCTGACCCGTCAGCAGACGTTCGGCCCGGTCGGCTACCGGACCCCGACCATTCAACGGATCCGGCTCGGCGCTGACCGGGACGGGCGACTCGTCGCCGTCGGCCATGACGCGCTGAGTCAGACCTCGCAGATGACGGAGTTCGCCGAGCAGACCGCCGTCTACACCCGCCACATGTACGCCGCGCCCCACCTGCGGTCCACGCACCGGGTGATCCGGCTGGACGTGCCCACGCCGTTCTGGATGCGGGCGCCCGGGTTCACTCCCGGTTCGTTCGCGCTGGAGTCGGCGCTGGACGAGTTGGCGTCGGCCTGCCGGGTCGACCCGGTCGAGCTGCGCCTGCGCAACGACACTCCGGTCGATCCGGCGAGCGGGCAGCCGTTCACCAGCCGGAATCTGGCCGCCTGCCTGACCGACGGGGCGCGCCGGTTCGACTGGGCCCCGCGGGACCCGACGCCCCGGGCCCGGCGGTCCGGCCGGTGGCTGTTCGGCACCGGGGTGGCCGGCTGCACCTATCCCGCCCGGGTCCGGCCGGCCGCCGCGTCGGCCGCCGCCCTTCCCGACGGCAGTTTCGAGGTACGGATCAACGCCACCGACATCGGCACCGGCGCGCGGACCGCGTTGTGGCAGGTGGCCGTGGACGCGCTCGGCGCACCGCCGGACCGGGTCCGGATCGAGGTGGGTGACAGCGCCCTGCCGGCGGCGGACGTGGCCGGTGGGTCGATGGGACTGACCTCGTGGAGTTGGGCCGTGCTGCGGGCCTGCGAGCGGTTGTGTGACCGGCTCGGCGCGGCCTCCGGTCCGGTGCCGGCGGGAGGGTTGCTCGTCGAGGTGAGCACCGAGGAGGAGGTCGCGGCGCAGCCGACGCTGCCGCGCTTCGCCTATGGGGCGCAGTTCGCCGAGGTCCGGGTGGACCAGGAGACCGGCGAGGTGCGGGTGCTGCGGCAGCTCGGGGTCTTCGCGGTCGGCCGGGTGGTCAACCCGAGCACGCTGCGCAGCCAGTTGATCGGCGGGATGACGATGGGCCTGTCGATGGCGCTGCACGAGGTGGGCGCGTTCGACCACCGGTACGGCACCTGGGCCAACCACGACCTGGCCGGTTACCACGTCAGCAGCAACGCCGACGTGCCGGCGGTGCGGGCGTACTGGGTGCCGGACGCCGACGTCGCGGTCAATCCGCTGGGCATCAAGGGGGCCGGGGAGATCGGCATGGTCGGTGCCGCCGCCGCGATCGCCAACGCCGTGCATCACGCCACCGGGGTACGCGTCCGGGAGCTCCCGGTGACCCTGGACAAACTGCTCGTCGGCTGAGGTCGCGTCGCGCAGAGTTCACTCTGATTTCGGTTGTCGGGCATTGTGGAAAAGGGCCCGCTGACCGTCTCTCACCTGCGGTTTCTTCCACGCTTTCGGTGTGCCACCCTGGTGCCTCCAACTTGACCACTCCGGTCGGGGAGGTGACGATGCCGGGGAGGCGGAATGGCCAGACGCGTCTATGTGCACATCGGTGCGCCGAAGACGGGCAGCACCTTCGTGCAGAACGTGCTCTGGAGCAACCAGAACGTGTTGCGCAAGGCCGGGATCCTGCTGCCGGGCAGCGCGGTGGCGCACGACCAGGCGATGGCGGATCTGCGCGCGGCGCACTGGCGCGACGCCGAGGTGTACTGGACCTGGGACCGGCTGGCCGAGAAGGCACGCCGGTGGTCCGGCGACGTCATCATCAGTAACGAGGGGCTGGGTGCGGCGACCGGTGCGCAGGCGGCTCGGGCGATCGAGAGCCTGCAACCCGCCGAGGTGCACGTCATCGCGGCCGGGCGGGATCTGTGGCGGACGTTCCCGTCGACCTGGCAGCAGAGCATCCGGGCACGTAGCACTTGGCGCTTCGACGCCTTCCTCCGGGCGGTCGAGGCGGGCCGGTTCGACACTTTCTGGGACAATTACACCGCGCCCCGGATGCTGCGCCGCTGGGGTGATCTGGTGCCGGCGCAGCAGCGGCACCTGGTGGTCGTGCCGCCGCCCGGTGCACCGCGTGACCTGCTCTGGCGCCGCTTCGCCGGGGTGCTGGGCATCCCGGACGGCCTGTGCGAACTGACCGCGCCGACGTCGAATCCCTCTCTGGGTGCCGCGGAGAGCGAGGTGCTGCGCCGGGTCAACCAGGCGTTGGGTGACAGGTATCCGCTGCGTACGCCGTACCAGAAGGTGGTGCAGCGGCACCTGGTCGACGCGGTGCTCAAGGGGCGCGCCAACACGCTGCGGTTCAGTGTCGGACTGGACCGGGCCGGGTGGGTGTGCGACCTCGCCGAGCAGCAGATCGCGGAGATCCGGGACTACCCGTGCACCGTGGTCGGTGATCTGGACGAGTTGCGGCCGACCGGGATGGAGCGGACGGTCAGTCCCGACGAATTGGACGACGGGCAGTTGCTCGACGTGGCGATCGAGACGATCGTCGGCATGCTCGGACACGCCGATTCTCTCGGTCGGCGGGCCGAGGGCCAGGCCGACGAGATGCTGTCGCGGCTCAAGGCGCGAGCCGCCGGTGGCGTCAAGCGCCGTCTTCGGCTGGCCGGTCGACGTTCCTGAATTCCGCTGTGCACGCGCGGCGTCGGTGGGTGTGGCAGGTGAGGCGCGGGTGGGTGGTGCGCGGCGGGTCGGCGGCGTGGGCGGCCGACCCGCCGGTCGTGCGTGTCGTCAGGCTCCTGCGGCCGACTTGAGGTCGGCGGCCCGGTCCGTGTTCTCCCACGTCAGGTCCGGCAACTCCCGACCGAAATGCCCATACGCCGCAGTCTGCCCATAGATCGGCCGCAACAGATGCAGATCCCGAATGATCGCCGCCGGACGCAGATCGAACACCTCCGACACCGCCTTCTCGATCGACGCCACCGGCACCGTCTCCGTACCGAACGTCTCCACGAACAAACTCACCGGATGCGCCTTACCAATCGCATACGCCACCTGCACCTCACACCGCTCCGCCAACCCTGCCGCCACCACGTTCTTCGCCACCCACCGCATCGCATACGCCGCCGACCGATCCACCTTCGACGGATCCTTACCCGAAAACGCCCCACCACCATGCCGCGCATACCCACCATAGGTATCCACAATGATCTTCCGACCCGTCAACCCCGCATCACCCATCGGACCACCGATCTCAAACCGGCCCGTCGGATTCACCAACAACCGATACCCCTCGACATCCAACCCCAGACTCTCCAACTCCGGCCCGATCACATGCTCCCGCACATCCGGAGTCAACAACGACTCCAGGGAGATGTCCGCAGCATGCTGACTCGACACCACCACCGTGTTCAACCGAACCGGACGCAGACCCTCGTACTCGATCGTCACCTGCGTCTTACCATCCGGACGCAGATACGGCACCGTGCCGTCCTTCCGCACCGCCGACAACCGACGCGCCAACCGATGCGCCAACGCGATCGGCAACGGCATCAACTCCGGCGTCTCCGAACACGCAAAACCAAACATCATCCCCTGATCACCGGCACCCTGCGCATCCAACGCCGACTCCGACGAACCCGTCCGCAACTCGAAGGCGTTATCCACACCCTGCGCAATATCCGGCGACTGCGCCCCAATCGACACACTCACCCCACACGACGCCCCGTCGAAACCCTTCTTCGACGAGTCGTAGCCGATCCCCAGAATCGTCTCCCGGACGATCGACGGGATGTCGGCGTACGCCTTCGTCGTCACCTCACCCGCCACGTGCACCTGACCAGTCGTGATCAGGGTCTCCACCGCCACACGACTGTGCGGATCCTGAGTGAGCAGGGCATCGAGAATGCCGTCACTGATCTGGTCAGCGATCTTGTCCGGGTGGCCTTCCGTGACCGATTCGGACGTAAAGAGGCGGCGTGACACGCTTGTCCTTCCCAGAGCGAGACGGGGTCAGTGGATAGGGCGTTCCGTGGAATCACCCCTTCATGGCAGCCTGCCATGCGACAACCGGTGGCGGCGAGTCCATGTGTTCGGGAACGCGGCTGCGGACACCACGAGGGAGTGTGACAGCCGGCCGACCCCCTTGACGAAAGGTCGAGGTCGTTCTAAGCCCCGGCGACGGTGCGCGGGATCGGCCCGTCGCCTACCGGCCCGTCGCGGCCAGGTCCAGCAGCGTACGCACGACGGCGTTGCGGGCCAGCGGCACCTTGAAGGCGCTCTCCGGCAGCGGTCGTGCGTCGGCGAGCTCGGCCTCCGCGGCCCGGCGCAGTCTGTCCTCGGTGGGCGGTCCGCCGCGCAGCAGGTCCTCGGCGCGGGTGGCCCGCCACGGCCGGTGCGCGACGCCGCCCAGCGCGATCCGGACGTCGCGGATGCGTCCGTCGGTCAGGTCGAGCGCGGCGGCGACGGAGACCAGGGCGAACGCGTACGAGGCCCGGTCGCGGATCTTGCGATAGTAGGAGCGGGCGGCGAAGGGCAGCGGAGGCAGGTCGACGGCGGTGATCAGTTCCCCGTGGGCCAGCACCGTGTCCCTCTGAGGCGTCGATCCGGGCAGTCGGTGTAGCTCGGTCAGCGGGATGGTGCGGCTGCCGTCCGGCCCGGTGGTCTGCACCAGGGCGTCCATCGCGGCCAGCGCCACGGCCAGGTCCGACGGGTGGGTGGCGATGCACTCCGGGGAGACGCCCAGGATCGCCAGGTCGCGGTGGTGTCCCTCGACAGCGGAGCAGCCGGTGCCCGGGTCGCGCTTGTTGCACGCCGTGGTGACGTCCTGGAAGTAGGGGCAGCGGGTGCGTTGCAACAGGTTCCCGCCCACTGTGGCGAGGTTGCGCAACTGGGTGGAGGCGCCGTTGAGCAGGGCCTGCGCGACGACCGGGTAGCGACGCCGGATCACCGGGTCGGCGGCCAGGTCGCTGTTGGAGACGCCGGCGCCGATGCGGATGCCGCCGTCGGGCAGCTCCGTGACGCTCCGGGAGGTGACGTCCCGCAGGTCGATCAGGAGATCGGGGCGGGCCACGTCGAGCTTCATCAGGTCCACCAGGTTGGTGCCGCCGCCGAGAAAGGCCGCCTGTGGTGAGCGGGCCAGCAGGGCGACCGCGCCGGCCAGGTCGGTGGCGCGCGCGTACCGGAAGGGCCTCATGACCGGGCCACCTCCTGGATCGCCGGGATCATGTTCGCGTACGCGGCGCAGCGGCAGAGGTTGCCGCTCATCCGTTCCCGGATCTCGTCGGGGTCGGCGGTGAGGTCGACCGGTCCGTGCGCGGCCGGGTCGGTGCGGTCCGGGTCGCGTACGGTGACCGCGCTGGGCCACCCGGATGCCGCCTCGGCGAGCATGGCGACCGCCGAGACGATCTGTCCCGGGGTGCAGTAGCCGCACTGGAAGGCGTCGTGGTCGATGAAGCTCTGCTGCACGGGGTGGAGTCGACCGTCGCGGGCGAGTCCGGCGGCGGTGATCACCTCGACGCCGTCGTGGGCCACCGCCAGCGCGAGGCAGCTGTTGGCGCGTCGGCCGTCGAGCAGCACGGTGCAGGCGCCGCACTGGCCGTGGTCGCAGCCCTTCTTGGGGCTGGTATTGCCCAGTCGTTCGCGCAGCGCGTCGAGCAGGGTGGTGCGGGTGTCGACGGTGAGCCGGTGGTCGGCGCCGTCCACGCGGAGTGTGATCTCGGTGTCCATGCGGTCGTTCCCCGGAGGATCGTGGGCCGGCGAGTTAACGCTATTAAACGGATCCGTAACGTCCAAAGTCGTTGAAAGCGATAAAAAGGTACGCAACGACGTCTGGGAGGTGTCGCGGATGTTGGCGGAGGTGTGGCCGTTCGTCGAGCGACGGTACGCGGCCGGGCAGCGGGTCGTGCTGGCCCGGCTGGTGCGGCGGACCGGTCCCGGCTCCCGGCCGCTGGGCGCCACCATGGCGGTCGCCGCCGACGGCGGTTGGGCCGGCTCGGTCTCCGGTGGCTGCGTGGAGGGGGCCCTGCTGGCGGAGGCCCGCGCGGTGCTCGACGGTGCCCGCCCCCGCCTGACGGCGGTCACCCCCGGCGCGGAGTTGATGCCCTGGGAGGCCGCGCCCGCCTGCGTCGCCGAGTTGGGGGTGCTGATCGCGCCGGCGCCCTCCGGCGCGGTGTACGCGACCATCGGTGCCGCGTTGGCCGCGCGCCGTCCGCTGGCGGTGGCCGTCGCGTTGCGGGAGCCGTTCGACTGGTCGGTCGCGGCGAGCCGGGACGGGCTGCCCGCCGACGAGGAGTGCTTCGTCGAGCAATGGCGTCCCGGCCCGCTCCTGGTGCTGGTCGGTGCGACGGACCTGGCCGCCGCGGTGGCCGCGCTGGCCGTGCCGATGGGCTACCGGGTGACGGTGGTCGACCCGCGACCCGCGTACGCCCATCGGGAGCGGGTGCCGGCGGCCGACGACGTGGTCTGCGACTGGCCCGACCGGTGGCTGTCCGCTGCCCCGGTCGGGCCTCGCGACGCGGTGCTGGTGCTGACCCACGACCCGCGCATCGACGATCGCGCGATCCGCGCCGCGTTGTCCGGCCGGGCCGGTCATGTGGGGGTGCTGGGGAGCCGGGAGACGCATGCGCGACGGTTGGCCCGGTTGGGTGGTCTCGCCGGTCTCGACCGGCTCGCCGGACCGGCGGGCCTGGATCTCGGCGGGGACTCGCTGGCTCAGACCGCGCTGTCCATGCTGGCCGAGGTGGTGGCGGTGGCCAACCGGCGTACGGGCGGCCGGTTGCGGGACGCGTACGGCCCCATCCGGGTCGGTGGCGCGTTGCCGGTGCCGGGCTGAGTCGATCCGTCAGGGATCGGGTCGGCGGGTGCGGCATACGTCCGACGCGCACCGAAGGATGAGCTTGTTACCTACTTTATCCGATTTGCCCCGCCACTCTCCTCCGTCCGTGGTCGTTGCAAACGATGTGCGTCGGACGGGACGGACAGCGCCACGGTGCTCACCCGGTCCCACACTGGAGGGAGCGCGGTTCTGAAGCGGATCGCAGGAATGATCATCGCGGCGGGAGGTGGCCGCCGCATCGGCGGCCCCGAAGCCCTGCTGCACCAGGGCGACAAACCCCTGGTCGACCAGATGATCGACACGCTGACGGAGGCGGGCTGCGGGCAGATCGTCGTCGTCCTCGGGGCCGCCGCCGACCAGGTCCGCGACACCGCGCACCTGGACCACGCCACGGTGGTGGTCAACCGGGCGTGGGGCACCGGTGTCGGCTCGTCCATCCGCGCCGGCCTGGCCGGCATCGACGACGACCGGGTGGAGGCGGCGGTGGTGGTCCCGGTCGACATGCCCGGGCTGACCGCCGAGGCGATCCGTCGGGTCACCGCACTGCCCTTTCCCGACGTGCTGGTCTGCGCCACCTACAACGGGCTGCGCGGCTACCCGATGCTGTTCGGCCGTCGGCACTGGCCGGGCATCGCCACCCTGGCCAGTGCCGACGTCGGTGCCCGGCCCTACCTGCTGGCGCACAAGGACCAGATCGTCGACATCGCCTGCGACTCGGTGGCCGACGGCAGTCGGGTGGACACCCCCGAGCTGATGGCGCTGTACGGCCTGACCGTGCCCGAGCAGCGCGTCGGCGTCTGACCCCGAGGGCTCAGTCGGGCAGGACGTTGCCGGCCGCCAGCCGCTGGTACCAGTGGGCGCTGTCCTTCCAGAGGCGCTCCTGGGTGTCGTAGTCGACGCGGATGATCCCGAACCGGCGGTCGTAGCCGTACGCCCACTCGAAGTTGTCCAGCAGCGACCAGACGAAGTAGCCCCGCACGTCGGCGCCCGCCGCCATCGCGTCGTGGGTGGCGGCGATGTGCCGGCGCAGGTAGTCGACGCGGCGGTCGTCGTGCACCGCGCCGTCGGGCGAGACCACGTCGTCGAAGGCGGCGCCGTTCTCGGTGATCATCAGCGGCAGGTCGGGGTACTCGCGGTGCAGCCGCAGCAGCAACTCGGTCAGGCCGGCCGGCTCGATGTTCCAGCCCATCGCCGTGTACGGGCCCGGCTGGGGCAGGAAGTCGACCCGGTCGGCGCCGACCCAGGCGGAGTGCGCCGACCGGCCGTGGCCGTCCGCGCTCGACCGGGCCGAGACGCCGTCCCAGGCGCGGACCAGGGTGGTCGAGTAGTAGTTGACGCCGAGCACGTCGAGCGGGACGGCCGCGGTGCGCTCGTCGCCGTCGCGCACGAACGACCAGTCGGTGACCGCCGCCGTGTCGGCGAGCAGGTCGGCCGGGTACGCGCCGTCGAGCATCGGGCCGAGGAAGGCCCGGTTGGCCAGCGCGTCGGTGCGGCGTACCGCGTCGGCGTCGGCCGCCGAGTCCGAGGCCGGGCGGATCACGTGCAGGTTCAGCGTGACCGACAGCCGCGCCGCCGGAGCCAGGTCGCGGATCACCCGGCCGGCCAGACCGTGCGCCAGGTTCAGGTGGTGTACGGCGCGCAGCGCCGCCTCCGGTTCGGTGCGTCCCGGCGCGTGCACGCCGGAGGCGTATCCGAGGTACGCCGAGCACCACGGCTCGTTGAACGTGGTCCAGGTGTGCACCCGGTCGCCGAGCGCCCCGACGATCGCCGTGGCGTAGTCGGCGAAGCGCAGCGCGGTGTCCCGCTCCGGCCAGCCGCCGGCGTCCTCCAACTCCTGCGGCAGGTCCCAGTGGTAGAGCGTGGCGACCGGCTGGACACCGCGCTCCAGCAGCCCGTCCACCAGCCGGGAGTAGAAGTCCACGCCGGCCTGGTTGACCGGGCCGGAGCCGCCGGGCTGCACCCGGGGCCAGGCGATGGAGAAGCGGTACGCGTCCAGCCCGAGCGCGGCGATGTGGTCCAGGTCGGATTCCCACCGGTGGTAGTGGTCGGCGGCGACGTCGCCGGTGTCCCCGTTCAGGGTGCGTCCCGGTGTGTGGCTGTAGGTGTCCCAGATCGACGGTCCACGGCCGTCCACCCGGGCAGCCCCCTCGATCTGGTACGCGGCCGTGGCCGACCCCCAGACAAAGCCCTCAGGGAACACGACATCACTCACTCCGTCACCTCCGTGACCTCGCAGCGGTACCCCGACGAGTCGCCCGCCACCACCTCGGCGGTGGCCGTCCCGTCGCGGTGGTACACCTCGAACTCCGTGCCGGACCCACGGTCGGGCGCGGGCACGCGTACCCGGGTCCGCTGGCCCGGTGCCGGAGCGTACAGGCGCAGGGTGACGTCGTCCGCCCAGCGGTAGTCGGGCCGGTCGGTGACCGTCCCGAACGGGATCACCGATCCGGGCCGGGCCAGCACCGGGACGCTGTCGAAGCCGTGCTTCTCGGTGACCCAGCCCGGGCCGGTGACCTGCGCGCCGCTGGTCAGATGGGTCCAGATACCGGCCGGCACGTAGTAGGTGACCTGCCCGTCGGCGCTCATCACCGGGGCGACCAGCAGGTCCGGGCCGAGCATGTACTGCCGGTCCAGGTATGCGGCGGTCGGGTCGTCCGGGAACTCCAGGATCATCGGCCGCATCACCGGTACGCCCTCGCGGTGCGCCTCGTCGGCCGCCGCCGCCAGGTACGGCATCAGCGACATCTTGAGCCGGGTGAACCGGCGCAGCACGTCGACCGCCTCGGCGTCGTAGGCCCACGGCACCCGGTACGAGCCGGAGCCGTGCAGCCGCGAGTGCGAGGAGAGCAGCCCGAAGGCGATCCACCGCTTGAACACCGCCGGGTCTGGCGTGCCCTCGAAGCCGCCGATGTCGTGGCTCCAGTAGCCGAAGCCCGAGGCGGCCAGCGACAGGCCGCCGCGCAGCGACTCGGCCATCGCCACGAAGGTGGACTCGCAGTCGCCACCCCAGTGCACCGGGAACTGCTGACCGCCCGCCGTGGCGGAGCGGGCGAAGACGACCGCCTCGCCCTCGCCGCGTTCGGCGGTCAACAGCTCGAAGACGGCCTTGTTGTAGAGGTGGGAGTAGTAGTTGTGCATCCGCTGCGGGTCGGCCCCGTCGTGCCAGACCACGTCGGTCGGGATCCGCTCGCCGAAGTCGGTCTTGAAGCAGTCCACGCCCATGTCCAGCAGCACCTTGAGCTTGTCGGCGTACCACCGGACCGCGTCCGGGTTGGTGAAGTCGACCAGCGCCATCCCGGCCTGCCACTTGTCCCACTGCCAGACCGACCCGTCCGGGTTGCGGACCAGGTAGCCGGCCTGCCGGCCCTCCTCGAACAGGTAGGACCGCTGGGCGATGTACGGGTTGATCCAGACGCACACCTTCAGGCCGCGTTCGTGCAGTCGGCGCAGCATCCCCTCCGGGTCGGGGAAGGTCGCCGGGTCCCAGATGAAGTCCACCCAGTGGAACTGCCGCATCCAGAAGCAGTCGAAGTGGAACACCGACAGCGGCAGGTCCCGCTCGGCCATCCCGTCGATGAACTCGGTGACCGTCTTCTCGTCGTAGGAGGTGGTGAACGAGGTGGACAGCCACAGCCCGTACGACCAGGCCGGCACCCGGGCCGGGCGGCCGGTCAGCGCGGTGTAGCGGCGCAGCACGTCCTTCGGGGTGGGACCGTCGATCACGTGGTAGGTCAGCGACTGCCCCGGCACGCTGAACTGGGTCTGCGACACCACCTCGGAGCCCACCTCGAACGACACGTGCTCGGGGTGGTCCACGAACACGCCGTATCCGGCGCTGCTGAGATAGAACGGCACGTTCTTGTACGCCTGCTCGCTGGCGGTGCCGCCGTCGGCGTTCCAGATGTCGACGGTCTGACCGTTCTTGACGTACGCGCCGAAGCGCTCGCCCAGGCCGTAGATCGTCTCGCCGACGCCGAGCGAGAGCCGGTCGTGCACGTACTTGCGGCCCTCGGCGTCGGTGACCACGCCGATGCTGCGTTCGGTGGACGAGGTGACCAGCTTGTCGCCGCGTAGGAAGTCGACCCGCCACGGGCCGGTCAGCGCCACCCGCACGGTCAACTCGCCGGTGGTCAGCCGCGCGCTGAGCCCGGTGACCTCCACCTGCACCGGGTGTGCGGCGCTGTCGGCGAGGGCGAAGCGGGGCTGCTTGGGCAGCCCGCCGGAGTGGTGCCCGACGGTCACCCCGACCACGCCGGGGGCGGGGGAGAAGAACCGCACGGTGACCACCGGGCGGTTCAGGGTGTCGCCGCGTCCGGTGATCCTGCCGATCGGGGCGAAGACGGTGAAGGACCGCTCGTCCGGCTCCACCGACTCGACCGTGCCGGGGCGCAGCACGCTCACCCCGGGACGCAGCTGCCAGTATCCGTCGGTGAACTTCACTTGTCGGCTCCTGCCGTGATGCCGCGCGCGAGGGTGCGCTGGAAGACGAGGAAGAACAGGATCGCCGGGAGGAGGCTGAGCAGCGCGCCGGCATTGGTGGTGGGGGCGTCCATCAGCCGGTCGCCCTGCAACGAGGCGAGCGCGACCGGGATGGTCTGGGTCTGGTTGTCGATCAGCATGACGAGGGGGATGAGGAACTCGTTCCAGGTCCAGATGAAGAAGAAGACCAGCAGCACCGAGATGGTGGGCCGGACGTTGGGCAGCACCACCCGCCACAGGATCCGCCACTTGCCGGCGCCGTCGAGCGCGGCGGCCTCCAGCAGCGGGCGCGGGAAGGTGCTGAGCACGGAGGCGAGCAGGTACGTGCCGAAGGCGGCCTGGATGACGGTGAAGATGATGATCACCGCCAGGCGGGTGTTGTAGAGCCCGGCCTCCTTGGCGAAGTGGTAGAGCGGATAGATCAGGGCCTCCTGCGGCAGCATGTTGGCCAGCAGGAACAGCCCGATGATCCAGAGCCGGCCGCGGACCCGGCCGATGCCGAGCGCGTACGCGCTGAGCAGGGAGACGACCACGGCGAGCACCGCGACGGAGCCGGAGATGAGGATCGAGTTCCACAGCTTGACCGGGAAGTCGACCTGCTCCCAGTAGGTGCGCAGCCCGGTGGTGTAGAACTCGGTCGGCCAGCTCAGCGGGCCGTTGGTCGAGTAGTCGCCGGGCGACTTGAACGCGTTGAGCAGCATGAACGCGAACGGCACCAGCATGACCAGCGCGGCGACGGTGACCAGGGCCAGCACGATCCAGCGGGTGACGCCCCGGTGGTGCCGGTCGGGCACCCGGCGGGTACGGCCGCCGGCGCGGGGCGGGGTGAGCGTGACGGCCATCAGATTCCTCCGTCCCGGCGTTCGGCGCGGTTCTGCGCCCGGATGAACAGCACCGCCACCACGACGATGATCAGTGTCAGCACCATCGAGATCGCCGAGCCGTAGCCGACGTTGAGCCGCTTGAAGAAGGTGAAGTAGGCGAAGTAGGAGGGCACGTTGGTGGCGTTCTCCGGGCCGCCCCGGGTCAGCGCATAGATCGGACCGAACACCTTCATCGCGGCGATGGTGCAGGTCAGGCCGACCACGAAGGTCTCCGGCCGGATCTGCGGGAGGGTGATCGCGCGGAACCGTCGCCACCAGCCGGCGCCGTCGATCTCCGCCGCCTCGTACAGCTCGGGGTTGACCCGTTCCAGCGCCGCCATGAAGACGACCACCGGGTAGCCGAGCTGCACCCAGATCATCACGGCCATCACCATCGGCAGGGCGGTGTCCGGGTCGCCGAGCCAGTCGTGGCTCAGCGTGCCGAGCCCGATGGCGTCGAGCAGCCCGTTGAGCGCGCCGTCGGGTCGCAGGATCCAGCCCCAGACGATGCCGGCCACCACGACCGGCAGCACCTGCGGCAGATAGAAGGCGGCCCGCAGGGCGGCGGCGGTACGCGGGCGGAACCGGCGTCCGATGGTGTCGAACAGGACGGCCGCCAGGACCAGGCCGATCAGGGTGGGCAGCACCACCATCGCGACGATCATCGCGATGGTGTTCTTGAACGAGGTCCAGAAGACGTCGTCGGTGAGCAGGGTGCGGTAGTTGTCCAGGCCGATGAAGCTGGGGTCGCCGACGCCGGACCACTTGGTCAGGGAGAGGTAGCCGGTGTAGATCAGCGGGCCGCCGATGACGAGCAGGAACAGCACGGCGCCGGGCAACAGGTAGAGCCAGTAGCCGGCGTCGGGGCGTCGGGGGCGGCGTGGGGTCTTGCCCGTCGGGGGAGACGTGGTCGCCCCCGGGCGGGCAGCGACGGTGTCGGGCACTGCCATGGGAGGTCCTTCCAGGGTGGGGCGGGCGTCACCGGGTGACGCCGACGGGTACGCCCGCCCCGGCCGCCGCTCAGTCGCGCGTGATCTCCGCGACGCCGTCCTGGTAGGGCTTGGCGATCGCGTCGAGGACCTGCTCGGGCGACCGGGACTGGTTGATCAGGCCCTGGAAGCCGGAGACCAGCACGTCGTAGTAGCCGGGGACCGGCCAGTCCGGATAGAAGGCCAGGCCGTCCTGGCCGCTGATGGTGTTGAAGTTCTCGATCAGCTTGCGGTCCTTCTCGTCGCTGATCGCGGCCGGGTCACCGGCCACCGGCACGCCGCCGTTGTTGCCGATCAGCGCCTGGATCTCCGGCCGCATGGTGATGTCGATGAAGTCGTAAGCGAGGGTCTTGGCCTTGCTGGTCTCCGGGACCACCCAGAGGTTGCCGGAGGAGCCGGCGTGCATCGTGTTGCCGGGGAAGAGGAAGCTGTCCCAGTCGTAGGAGATCTCGCTCTTGAAGCGGCCGTACCACCAGCTGCCGGAGACGATCATCGGGACCTTGCCGGAGATGAACGAGGTGCCCATGTCCTCGGCCTTGAGGCTGGCGGAGTCCTTGGCGATGTAGCCCTTGCCGACCCACTCGGCGAAGGTCTCCGCGCCGTACCTGAGCGGGTCGGCCTTGAAGTCCACCGGGTTGGCGTAGAGCTGGTAGTTGTTCACGAAGGTGCGATCCGCACGGGAGAGCGCGAGCTGGTAGAAGAGCTGACCGGCCGGGTACTCGGCGCCGGACATGCCCAGCGGCGTGACGCCCTTGGTGACGAAGGTGTCCATCGCGGTGGTCATCTCGGCCAGCGTCGTCGGCACGGTGACGCCGTGCTCGGTGAAGAGTTCCTTGTTGTAGTAGACCATCACGTACTCGCCGTAATTGGGCACGCCGTACCAGTTGCCCGAGCCCATCACGCCCTTGTCGTACCGGGCGGTGGTCTGCAGGCTGGGGCTCAGCGCCTTGTCCCAGCCGCGCTCGGTGGCCTCGGCGGTCAGGTCGGTGAGCAGGCCCTGCGAGGAGAGCAGCCCGGCGGTGGCGTTGCCCTTGTTGTACTCCATGATGTCGGGGCCCTCGGCCGAGTTTATGATCATTCCGGCGTTCTGCTGGATCTGCTCGAACGCCTTGCGCTCGAAGCGCACCTCGACGCCGGGGTGTTCGTCTTTGAAGATCTCGATGGCCCGGTCCCAGGCGATGCCCATCGCGCTGTTGGCGCTCTCGTAGTGCCAGAGCTTGAGGACGTTCGCCCCGCTGTCGTCCCCGTCACCGCCGCAGGCGGCCAGGCTCGTCGCCGTGAGCGCGGCCACCGTGGCCGCCACGGCTACGCTGCGGAATCGTCGCATTGCTAGTCTCCCTGTTGAGTATCGAGCCGGTACTCCTCAAGCCCGTCGTCGCGTGGCAGCGCGACGGCGGGCTGCTTCACTGTCCGGAGCCGGCTGGTCGCCGCCGGCCCCCGTGTCACTCGTGTCGGCCGTGCGCGGCGGAGCGCTGGAACCCCGGACCTCCAGCGCGCACGGCAGCAGTTGCTGGTGGATCTCGCCTCGACCGCCGTCGACGTGGCGCAGCAGCGTCTCGATGGCGATCCGGCCCACCGCGGAGCCGGGCGAGCTCATCGCGGTCAGCGCGGGCGTCGCCAGTTCGGCGACCTGAGGTGAGGTGACCATCGAGACGACCGAGACGTCGTCGGGGACCGAGCGGCCCCGGATGGCCAGCTCGCCGAGCAGGCCGAACACGGCGTTCTCGTTCATCGCCAGGATCGCGGTCAGGTCGGGTGCCTGTCGCAGCGCGGTGTCCAGTGCGGCCCGGCCCCCGGCGGCGCTGTCCTCGGCGGGGATCATCAGTGGTTCCAGGCCGTGTCCGGTCATCGCGACGGTGAACGCGTCCCGGGTCCGCAGAGCCGGACCGTAGCCCTCGGCGAGGGTGTCGGCGGAGTGGTTGACGTAGACGATCCGGCGGTGTCCGAGGTCGACCAGGTGAGCGACGGCGTCCTGGACGGTCTGCGCGAAGTCGATGTCCACGTAGGACAGACCGGTGGTGTCCGCGGTGCGGCCGATGAGCACCAGCGGTACGCCGACCTCCCGCAGCACGTCCACCCGGGGATCGTGCAGCTGCACCTCCATCAGCAGCGCGCCGTCGAGCATCCGCTGGCTGGCCAGCCGACGCAGCTCGTCGAGGTCGCCGACGCCGATGGGGGAGAGCACCAGGTGGTAGCCGGCCGCACCGGCGGCGGCCGCCGCGCCGGTGACGAAGGCGGTCTCGGTGGCGCCGAGGCCCCGCTCGTCCATCGGCAGCAGCAGGCCGAGGATGCGGCTGCGGCGGCTGGCCAGGCCGCGGGCCATGGCGTTGGGCTGGTAGTCGAGCGCGGCCATCGCCGCGAGGACCTTGTCCCGGGTCGCCTGGGAGATCGGGCGGGTGCCGGTGAGCACGTACGACACGGTGCTGACCGAGACCCGGGCGAGGCGCGCCACGTCCTGCATGGTGGCCACGGCACCTCCCCACACGGGCCCGTCGAAACGCTTCGACTAAGCGGTTCGACAGAAGGTAGGTCACGTGTTACAGCCACGTCAATACCCCATGACGAACCGACGTCCAGGCCCCGGATGCCCGCCGCAGCACCCCACCTACCCGCCGATCATGAACGTGTGGTGCTCACAAATGCCACCTGTCGGGGCAATCCTTCAGCCACTACTCCATGATCGACGGCTGCTGGCGGTGCACCCCCCAGCCGTGCGGGCATTCCATGATCAAGAAGCGTGCTGCGGTGCGTCCAGCCCGAATCTTGGACAGTTTCCGTTATCAGCTAACGGAAACTGTCCTAGATCTCGCGTTGGAACCTCGGCCGAGCAGAAGTGGCCTGGGGGCTGGATGGTTCTCGTTGCAGGCAGGCGGTCAGATGTCGAGGTGGAACTTCTCCAGCACCGACGGGGCGACCAGGCCCAGCGCGGCCAGTGCCGAGACCACCATGAGCCCGGTGCGTACGAAGACGGTCTCGGTCCGTCCACCGGCCCGCATCGCGATCTTGTCGGGCAGGCTGATCGGTGTCCACATCCGCCGTTTGATCGGAATCGGCCACAGGATCGGTACGCCGGCTCGGGTGATCATGTCGCCGAGGATGTGCACGAACGAGCCCACCCCGACCGCCAGCCCGATCATCGGATAGCCGCGGTCACCGGGCAGGTTGACGGCGGTGAACACGGCGGCGCCGGCCGAGACCAGCGTGACGATGACCCAGCCGGCGCGCGCGGCCCACTTGTCGAACAGGCCGCGCAGCGCCAGACCGATCATGAAGAACAGGATGCCGATGACCGCCCACTTGCCGTACTGGACGCACAGCGTGGTGGTGCCCCAGCCGACCAGCACGGTGAACGGGATGGTGTGGGTCAGCGTCCGGTGGCCGTTGTTGCGCTTCGGGTCCCGGCTGAGTTTGGTGGCGTAGTAGACGCCCAGCGAGATCTTCTCCACCACCTCGGCGACGAACAGCGAGAAGACACCGAAGGTGCGGGCCACGGTCGCGCCGCCCCGGTTGCGGGTCACCTTGCCGGACAGGTCGATGTCCGGCAGCAGCGCGGCACCGGCGCAGACGGCGGTACCGACGGCCAACGCCAGCGGCGACTGCTCGTAGTCGTAGAAGTGCTGGAGCGCCCAGGACCCGCTCAGCCATACCGCCGCGCCTGACAGCGCGTGCGACGGACCCATCATCTCGGCTCGCCCTCCCCAGGGATCTTGAGCGCCAAAACTACGTCACTGTAGTTCTCCGCCACGCCGCAGGGGGACCGCCGTTGGCCTCCACAAGGGACAGCATGGTGGCGCTGCCCGGGGAACGGCCCGACCACCAGGGAGTATGGCAGCGCCGAAGGGCTCACCGAACCGCTTGTGTCGGCCATGGGACGCGGCGTACCGCCGACCTGTCGTAACCCGGCGGTACGGTCTCCGGGACGTCGTTGGCTACGTCCGGTGCGCCGGTGTCACGTGGGCGTGCTCTCCCTGCGGACCGAACAGCGTGAGCAGTTCCGCGGGCCGCTCGTCGGCGCTGCCGATCCAGTGCGGGATGCGGGTGTCGAACTCGGCCGCCTCGCCGACGCCGAGCCGGAACTCCTGATCGCCGAGGACGAACCGGACGGTGCCGTTGAGCACGTAGAACCACTCGTATCCCTCGTGGGTCTGCGGTTTCGTCGTCGGCGCCCGTCCCGCCGGCGGATGGATCACCTTGTACGCCTGGACGCCGCCGGCCCGCCGGGTCAGCGGCACCAGCACCAACCCGGCGTGCCGGATCGGCCGGAGGTGGATGCGCGGATCGCCGGTGGGCGGCGCCGCGACCAGATCATCCAGCGGTACGCCGTACGCCCGCGCCAGCGGCAGCAGTTGCTCCAGCGTCGGGCGCAGCTTGCCGTTCTCGAGGCGGGACAGGGTGCTCGCGGTCAGGCCGGTCTCGCTCGCCAGCGCTGCCAGCGTGGTCTGACGCGCCCGGCGCAGTGCCCGCAGTCGTGGCCCGACACCGGCCAACACGTCCCCGGCAGAGTCGTCCATGTCCCGATGATTGCGGATCCGCAAGAGAAATTGCAACCGGGCAACGGTGCTGGTGATGCTGGAGGCACCGCACCGCGCGATCGTCCTCTGGCGGACGCGGGCGCGCCGACCTGACGAAAGGGCACCAATGGACGCCACCGGAGCACGCACCGCTCACGAAGCATCGGACCCGAACGGGCCGGACGACGCCGTTCGGTTCTGGGAGCGGCACTACCGCTCCCGGCGTACCTGGGGCGGACGGGCCAACCCGCTGCTCGCCGAGACCGCCACGCCACTGCGTCCCGGCGACGCCCTCGACCTGGGCTGCGGTGCCGGCGGCGACACCCTCTGGTTGGCTCGCCACGGGTGGCACGTCACGGCCGTGGACATCTCCGCCACCGCCGTCGACCGGGTCCGGGCCCGCGCCCGCGAGCTCGGCCTCGGCGACCGGGTCGTCACCGAACGGCACGACCTGACCAGCGGCTTCCCGGCCGGCCGGTTCGACCTCGTCTCCGCCCAGTACTTCCACACGCCGTTCGCGATGCTGCGCAGCCGGATCCTGCGTACCGCCGCACGGGCCCTGCGCCCCGGCGGACACCTGCTGATCGTCGACCACGGCTCCACCGCCCCCTGGTCCTGGAACCAGGACCCCGACGTCCACCACCCGACCCCGCACGAGGTCGCCGCCGACCTCGAACTGGACCCCGCGCACTGGACCGTGCTGCGCGCCGATGCGCCCCGTCGTCGCGCGACCGGACCGGCCGGTCAGGTCGCGACCGTCATCGACCACGTCCTGCTCATCCGACGTGCCACCGGAACGGAGTGACGGACGTGTCGACCGACCGCCCACGACGAACCCGCGCCCGGGACACCGGACCGGCCTGGACCGGCCCCGACGAGAAGGCCACCCTGCGAGGCTTCCTCGACTACCTGCGTACCTCGATAGCGGACAAGGTCGCCGGCGTCGACGAACCGCAGGTCCGTACGGCCGGGGTGCCCTCGGGGACCAACCTCCTCGGGTTGATCACGCATCTCACGCACGTCGAACGCTTCTACTTCCTCGGCGAGACCGTCGACAACTGGCGCGCGGCCATGCGGCCGTCCGCCGACGACACCGTCGAGGGCGTACTCGCCGAATACCGGGCCACCGTCGAGCGGGCCAACCAGGTCATCGACGCCTGCCCGGACCTGTCCCATCCCGCCCCGCGACCGCCTCGACGCGGACCGGCGCCGTCGATGCGGTGGGTGCTGGTGCACATGATCGAGGAGACCGGCCGGCACGCCGGCCACGCCGACATCCTCCGCGAACGGATCGACGGATCCACCGGCCGCTGACCGGCCCGTCACCATCGACCCCAACCATCGGTGTGCCCTGTGACGTTCTAGAGCGGTGAGGGGGTGGGCATGGTCCAGTCGTTCCACGAGTTCGTGGTGCATCGTTCGCCGGGGTTGTCGCGGACGGCGTATCTGCTGACCGGGGACCACCAACTTGCCGAGGATCTGTTGCAGGTGGCGTTGGCGCGGACGTATCGGCATTGGCGGCGGGTTGCCGATGGTGACCCGGAGGCGTACGTGCGTCGGGTGATGTACCACCAGCAGGTGTCGTGGTGGCGGCGGCGTCGGTTGGTGGAGCGGTTGGAGGCGCAGCCGCCGGAGCGGTCGTCCGGTGATGCTGCTGAGGCAAGCGCGTTGCGTCTCAGCCTCGCAGCTGCGTTGCGGCAGCTCACTCCGCGTCAGCGGGTGGTGATCGTGTTGCGGTTCTACGAGGACCTGACGGAGGCGCGGGTCGCCGAGGTGTTGGGTTGTTCGGTCGGCACGGTCAAGCGGCATGGCCATGACGCGTTGCGGCGGCTGCGGCAGATCGCCCCCGATCTGGTCGACGACACGGCCGAGAGGAGTGCACGGTGACCAGCCGACTGCGTGAGGCGTTGCGGGACACGGCGGAGGACGCGCCGGTCTACCCGGTGTACGAGCGGGCGCTGGCCACCGCACGACGCACCCGACGCCGGAACCGGGGCGCGGCGGTCGTGATCCTGGTGCTGGCCGCGCTGGCCGTGACAGTGGCGCCGGTGGGGCCGGCCCCGAGCGTGGACCCGGCCGACGGGGTCGCCGGTGCGCTGCCGGACCGGATCGGCCTCCCGCCGATCGGTGCGCTGCACGTCACCGACCGACCGCGCCTCGGCCCGGCGTCCGTCCTGTTCAGTGGGCACCGGAGTGACGAGGAGGAGACCATCGGCGTGGTCGGCGCCGATTCCGACCGCTATCGGATCCTGCGGATGGGAGCCGATTCGCCGGCCGGCGAGACGGTGCTGCTGTCCCCGGACGGCCGGTACATCGCCCGGTCCGCCGACGATCCGGAGCGGCCGGGTGTCGACGTCATCGACCTGGTCACCGGTCGCACCCGGCACGTGGAGAGCACCTCGGAGCACGTGACGTTCGCGTACCCGGCGGGGTGGGCACCGGACGGCCGGCACATCGCCGTGGTGGACCTCGTGTTCGTCGACGCGCAACGGTCGAGCCTGCGGTCGGTGCTCAGCATCGTCTCGGTCGACGGGCGCGAGCGGACCCGCGTGCGCGAGGCGGCCCAACAGCAGATCTTCGCTCACCCGGTCGCGTTCACGCCGGCCGGCGACCGGCTCGCCTACCAGGTCGGCAACACGGTCTGGGTGGCCGCGCGGGACGGTACGCGGCTGTCGTCGTTCGCGCTGCCCTACGAATCCACGTTGGCCGGCAAGGGAGCGTGGACGCCGGACGGTCGGTGGCTGATCCTGGCCACCCGTCGCGTGGACAGCAGTGAATGGCACCTGCGGCGGGTGGACCCGCTGACCGGCCGCGACGCCGTAGCGCTGGACCTGCCGGCCGTCTCCGACGTGACCACCATCCGCCTGCTCGGCTGGGGACCGGACGGGTCCGCGCTGGTCGTGGGCTTCACCCCGAACCCGCTGTCGCCCACCCGGTTCGACCAGCCGCTGGAGATCGACCAGCGCACCTCGTCCGGCAGCGTGCGGGGCGTTCGGGTGCTCGCGCTGACGCCAGGTGCTGCCGAGCCGCGTACCGTGTTGACCGCTCCGGATCAGATTCTCGCGATCGACGTGGCCGACGGTGTGATCGAGAGCGGTCGGGTGCGGGAGGCGAGTCCGCCCGGTGGGGTGGGCGGCCGGTTCTGGTGGTGGACGGGGCTGATCATCCTGGTCTGGGGCGGGATCGCCGCCTATCGGGGCCGGGTCGGGCTGGCGCTATGGTTCGATGACCGGCGGGTCCGGCGGGCCCGGGCGGCAGCGAGCAGGAAGTGATCAGCTCCACCAGCGTTTGCGGGGCGCCCGGACGGTCACGTCGCCGAAGATCGCCCGGCAGGTCACCTCGATCACCGGGCTGCCGGGGGTGACCGGCCCGGTCAGCTTCGACTTCTTGTCGCCGAAGACCGCGCTGCCGGTGAGCCGTACGTCCGTGCCCTCCGGCACGACGATGACGACGCTGCCGAAGATCGCGTCCGCGTCGATCCGGGTCACGCGGGCGGAGAGCTGGGCCTCGTGCAACTCGATCCGGCAGTCACCGAAGACGGCCCGTGCTTCGATCAGTTCCGGTGCCGCCCAGGCGCCCTTGCGGACGTCGCTGCCGAAGACCGCCAGGAGCTTCTCCGGGGCCGGGGCGTGCCCGCCCACCGGCTGCACGCTACGGCCGGGGTGATCCGGCAGGTCGGTGGTCAGCCGGGCCAACTCGCCCCGCGTCTGCGAGGCGTGTGCGGCACCGGCCCGCTCGGTGTACTCGTCGAGGGTGATCCGGCCTTCGGTCACCGCCTTGCCGAGCACTTCCACGACCTCCTCCCGCTCCCGGTCGGAGACTCGCAGCCGGTCAGTGTCGTCGTGCCGTTCCCGTTCCACGCCCCCGAGCCTAGCGGCGTGGCGCACCGGGCCACCCCACCCCGCCTCCGTCGATCCTCCAGGACAGCCGGTGACCCGGACGCCGGGCAGTCAGCGGCGGGGGCGGAAGCCGGAGCGGATGGTGGCGAACTGGGCGGTCGAGGGCTCCCAGTCGTACTCGTGGGTGATCCAGCCGAGCGTCCAGGCGCGGTCCCGGGTCCGCCCGTCCGGCACGATCTGCGTGGCGCGGAGCCGGTCGCCGTGCGGGGTGAGCCAGCCGAACTCCCACGCGGTGGCGTCGCCCATCCGGCCGAGCCGGAACTCCTGATATCCGGGAAGGGTGCCGGCGGCAAGCTCGCGGTCCCGGACCGCGCGCAACCGCGCCACCGGACCGAGGCTGGTGTCGCTGGTCCGGGCGACGGTGAGCGCGCGTCCGGTCGCCGGATCCTGGAAGCAGGCCACGTCGTCGTCGCGGGAGTACCGCCACTGCTCTGGTACGGCCACCCGGAAGCCGCTGCGGTCGGTGTGCCAGGCCCAGCCGGTCGGCGGCCGGAACGTCTCGTCGTCGGTCGCCGGGGCGGCCGTCTCGATCGGCCCGCCGTCGACCCAGGGCCGCACGCAGGGCAACGGCGGGGGTACCAGCCCGCCCGGTGGCGGTGGAGGCGGACGTCGTCCGTCGCGCGGACCCGGCCCGCCCGGTCCCGGGTCCGGGCCGCCGGCCTCGTAGGGGGCCGTCCCGGGCCACGATTCGGTGGCCCTGTGAGGAGCGTCCGGGTGGTCGTCGCCGGTGCCCACCACGGTCAGCGCGGTGCCGATGCCGGCGGCCATCGCCACCAGGACGGCGACGGCGGCGAGCGCCCAGGGCCGCGCCACCGCACTCCGCTCACGGTTCGGGTCGCCCGCGCGAGTCGGTAGTTCGAGGGGGGCGGGCTCGTCCGGCAGGTCGTCCCGGTCGTCGGGAGCGGCGTCCCGCTTCTCGGTCGTGGGAGCGGCCCGGTCACCGTCCGCCCGCTCGTCGGCTCGGCGTCCGGATGCGGGGTCGTGCGAGGTGGGGCCGAGGGAGTCCGGTTCGGTGGGTAGGAGAGCGGTCTCGTCACCGGTCTGCGGTGGGGTCTCGTCGGGGCCGGCGGCGGCGAGCAGTCGGCGGCGGGTCTCGGGGTGGTCGGCGCGGTGCGCGGGGTCGCGGCGCAGCAGCCCGGCCAGGACCGCCGAGAGCGGTCCGGCGTGCCGGGCCGGGTCCGGTGGCGCGGAGGCCAGCGCGCTGAGGGTGGCCATGGCGGTGCTGCGGGCGTACGGTGAGCGGCCCTCGACGGCCGCGTAGAGGGTGGCGCCCAACGACCAGAGGTCGGCCGGCGCGCTGGACACGCCCTCGGCGGCGCGTTCGGGAGCGACGTACTGCGGAGAGCCGAGGATGGTGCCCGCGCCGGTCATCGCCCCGTCGCCGTCGAAGACGGCCAGCCCAAAGTCGGTCAGCAGCACCCGGCCGTCGTGAGCGAGGAGCACGTTGGCGGGCTTGACGTCGCGGTGCAGGACGCTGGCCTCGTGTGCGGCCCGCAGCGCGTCGAGCAGGGCGAGGCCGATGCGGGCGGCGCGCTGCGGGGGCAGTGGTCCGTCGGTGTCGAGGACGTCCTGGAGGGTGCGTGAGGGCACGTACTCCATGACGATCCACGGTGTGCCGCCGTCGGAGACCACGTCGTAGACGCGGACCACGTTGGGGTGGTTGAGCCGGGCGGCGGTGCGGGCCTCGCGGAGCGTACGGGCGCGCAGGTGGTCGAGTTCGTCACCGCCGAGCCGGGCGGGCAGGACGACCTGCTTGACGGCGACCTGCCGGTGCAGCAGTTCGTCGTCGGCCCGCCACACGGTGCCCATCCCGCCGCGACCGACCAGGTCGAGCAGTCGGTACCGGCCGGCGATCAACGCTCGCACGTGTCCCCCATCCACCGTCCGGCGTACACATTAGCCAGCGGATCGGGGATCACCTATTTCGCGTGCGCGTGTCTCGACGGTCGGCAGGCGGCCCCTCACACGGCCAGCAGGTTGCCGTCGGGGATGGTGATGGTGCGGCGGCGCGGCGACGGGTCGACGGCGGGGTGTCGGGAGTGCGTGGGCCCATGTTCGCGGCGGGCGACGGCGTAGGTCTCGGCGGTGCGGGCGGCGATGGTGGCCCAGCCGTACCGCCGGCCGACCATGGTGCGGGCCGCTCGGGCGACTCGGCGGGCGAAGACCTCGTCGCCGAGGAGTCGGCCGACCGCGCCGGCCAGTGCCGACGGGTCGCTGTGCGGGAAGGTCACGCCGGTGACGCCTGGCTCGACGATCTCGGCCAGGCCGCCGGTGCGGGCCACCGCCAGGGGTGCGCCGGCCGCCGCGGCTTCCAACGCGACCATGCCGAAGGGTTCGTAGAGGCTGGGGACGACGGTGGCGTCGGTGGCGCCGAGCACCGCCGGGAGCTGGGTGTTGTCCAGGAAGCCGGTGAAGCGGACGGTGCCGCCGAGCCCGTGCTGCCCGATGCGCTCCTCCAACTCGCCCCGGTAGGGGCCGTCTCCGGCGATCAGCACCCGCAGCCCGGGGTGCCGTTCCCGCAGTTCGGGTACGGCGTCGACCAGGTGCTGCACGCCCTTCTCGTAGACCAGCCGGCCGGCGTACCCGACGAGTGGGCCGTCTCCGGCAAAGCGGGCGCGGGCGGTGGCGACCGCGCGGGGGCGGGCCCGCCAGGCCCGGTCGTCGACGCCGTTGGGGACCACGTCGACGTGGCCGGCGGGGACGTCGAACAGCGTGGTGATCTGCTCGCGCATGTAGCCGGAGCAGGCGATCAGCCGGGTGGAGGCGTTGCTGAGCCAGTGCTCGACGCCGTGGATGGTGCGGTTCATCTCCTCGGGCAGCCAGCCCTGGTGCCGGCCCGCTTCGGTGGCGTGGATGGTGGTGACCAGCGGCAGGTCCAGGTGTTCGGCGACGGTGATCGCGGTGTGCGCGACCAGCCAGTCGTGGGCGTGGACGACGTCGTAGTCGTCGGTGTCGGCGGCGCGCAGGGCGGCGCGGGTGAGGGTGTGGTTGAACGCCATCGTCCAGGCCAGCAGGGAGCCGGTGGCCAGGGGGAAGGTGACCGGGTCCTCGGCGGCGCGCACGACGCGTACGCCGTCGACGTGTTCCTCCAGCGGCGCGCCGTCGGCGTGGCGGGTGACGACGGTGACCTGGTGGCCGGCGGCGGCCAGGGCGACGGAGAGGGCATGCACGTGGCGGCCGAGTCCGCCGACGAGGACGGGTGGGTACTCCCAGGACAGGATCAGCACCCGCTGCGAGCGTGCGGCGTTGATGTCGATCACGTCGGCGTTCGGTGACATACGCGCCCCCTTGGAGTTGTCCCCGCGCGGCCGGCATCAGGCCCCCCGGCGGGCCTGTCGGTGTCGCGGCTGGATCGGGACCCATCCTGGTCGGGGCTGGATAACCAGCGGAGACGTAGCCGTTGCGGTGGTGTAAAGGGCTGCGGGCGGGTGCGCGGCGGCCGGGTCGCCCGGGTGCGGTGGGGTCGCGCCCCGCGCTTCTGCGACATTCGTAGGAGTCGATCGTCGGTATGTCCCACAGGTGTCGGATGACCTGCCACGTCCGGCTTCGTAGGTTCTATTCGGACGGTGTACCGACGGGCCCTGGGTCCGCCCACCAGCTCCGGTGTGCGGCGGTCGACGTCGGGTGCCGGGAAGGAGAAGCAGGATGCGAACCACGAGGCGATGGTGGGTTCCGGCGGTGGCGGTCGCGGTGATCGCGGCCGTCCTGCCGGTGACCCCGGCGACGGCGCAGCCGGTGTCCGCCGGTCCGGGACCGGTCGTCGCGGACGGCGTCACCCAGCCGGTGTTCGGGTACGCCGACGCGATCCGCGAACGGATCTTCGTGACCTCCGACGTCGACACCGACGCCGACGGCGCGCTCGACGTCGTGGCGATGGACATCATCCGGCCCCGGGCCAGTGAGCAGGGCCTGCGGGTGCCGGTGGTGATGGACGCCAGCCCGTACTTCTCGACGGTCTGCCGGGGCAACGACAGCGAGTGCAAGGCGGACCTGGACGGCGACGGGCTCAACGACCGCTGGCCGCTGTTCTACGACAACTACTTCGTCCCGCGCGGCTACGCGGTGATCCTGCTGGACATGATCGGCACCAACAACTCGACCGGCTGCCCGGTGACCGGCGGGCGGGCGGACAACATCAGCGCGCCGACCGGTATCGACTGGCTCAACGGCCGCCGCAAGGGCGTCGACGCCGAGGGCAACGAGGTCGTCGCCGACTGGCACAACGGCCGGACCGGCATGATCGGCAAGTCGTACGACGGGACGCTGGCCAACGCGGCCGCCGCGACCGGCGTCGACGGGCTGACCACCATCGTGCCCATCTCGGCGATCTCCAACTGGTACGACTACTCGCGCAGCAACGGGCTGGTGACCCGGGCCAACAACTACTCGGGCAGCCTGGCCAACAACGTCACCAACCCGGACCGGCGGCAGTACTGCGCCCCGGTGCGGACCCAGCTCGGCCAGGGCGGCGACGACGCCACCGGCGACTACAACGACTTCTGGGCGGAACGGGACTACCTGCCGCACGCGGGTCAGGTCAAAGCCAGTGTCTTCGTGGTGCACGGCATCAACGACGACAACGTCCGGGCGGACCACTTCAGCAAGTGGTGGTACGCGCTGGCCGAGCAGAACGTGCCGCGCAAGCTCTGGCTGACCGGCACCGGGCACATCGACCCGTTCGACTTCCGCCGCGCCGAGTGGGTGCGGACCCTGCACCGCTGGTTCGACTTCTGGTTGCACGGCATCGACAACGGGATCATGCGGGAGCCGGCGGTCGACGTCGAGCGACTGCCGGACGTCTGGGAGACGCACGCCGACTGGCCGCTGCCGGCCAGCCGACCCACCCAGGTGTTCCTGCGACCCGGCACCGACGGTGGCCCTGGTGGGCTGTCGGTGCGCTCAGGCCCCGGCAACCGTTCGGCGACGTTCCGGGACACCCCGACGATGAGTCAGGCCACCGCGATCCGGCACCCGTCGGATTCGTCGGCCAACACCGAGAACCGCCTGGTGTTCCTCTCCGCGCCGCTGACGGCGCCGCTGCACATCTCCGGTACGCCGATCGTGCGGATCAAGGCGTCGGTCGACGGTACGGACACCAGCTTCGCCGGGCTGCTGGTCGACTACGGCACCCGGGAGCGGTTCAGCACCAGCGGCGACGGCATCCAGACCCGCAGCACCGAGGACTGTTGGGGCGAGGCGGCCACCTTCGGCGGGTACGCGGAGGAGGGCTGCTACCGGCAGACCGTCAAGACCGTGGCGAGCAACCCGCAGGAGTTGGTGACCAAGGGCGTCGTGGACGGGCTGAACCTCGACTCGCTGTACGTGTCGACGCCGCTGGTGCCGGGCGCGAAGTACGGCGTGAACGTGCCGCTGATGCCGGAGGACTACGTCTTCGAGACCGGCCACCAGATCGGGGTGGTGTTGCTCGGCTCCTACTCCGGCTACAGCAGCCGGGCCAAGCAGACCCGGGCGCAGATCACCGTGCACTTCGACAGCACCCGGATCACCCTGCCGGTGGTCGGTGGCCGTCCGGCCGCCGTGGCGGCGGGCCTGGGCTGAGCCGGTGTTCCTGGGCTGACCCGGTGGGCCTGGGCTGACGTGGTGGGGCGCCCGTGCGGGTGCCCCACCACCCGGGTCACCGGCGGGCGCGCAGCAACTCCGCGACCGACCATGCCTGGAACGGGCAGCCGGTGGCGATGTGCGGGGCCCGGCCGTCGGCGGTCTCGCTGACCGACCCGAGGCCGTACTCGGTCAGGTGCGCCTCCAACCCGGTGAACAGCGTGTCGACGGGCAGACCGGCGCGTCGGCTGGCGTCGGCGTACGGGCCGATCAGCCACGGCCAGACGGTGCCCTGGTGGTAGGCGCTGTCCCGCTCGGCCGGTCCGCCCCGGTGCCGGCCGATGAAGCCGGGGCAGTCGGGGGAGAGGCTGCGCGGGCCGAGCGGGGTGAGCAGCCCGGCACCGACCAGGCCGACCGCGCGCGGGTCCGCCTCCAGCGGCGCGAACGGCAACGACCAGGCCAGGAGCTGGTTGGGTCGGAGCAGGTCGTCGTCGTGGAAGGCCGCGCCACCGAGCGGGTACGCCGGGGCGGGGGCGTCGACCACGTCGTGCAGCCAGCCGGACGGGGTGGGGAAGCGGTCCCGGAACGCCTTGGCTGCCCGTTCGTGCAGTCGGTGCAGCCCGTCGGAGTCCTGCCCGGCCAGGTCGGCCAGCTCGGCGACCCCGGCCACCCCGTTGATCCACAGCGCGTTGACCTCGACCGGCTTGCCGTGGCGCGGGGTGACCGGTACCCCGTAGACGCGGGCGTCCATCCAGGTCAGCGCGGCACCGGGGGCGCCGGAGGTGAGCAGCCCGTCGGCCGGGTCGACGGCGATGCCGTAGCGGGTGCCGGCCAGGTGGGCGTCGACGACGCCGCGCAGCGCCGGTAGCAGTTCGTCGCCGAGGTCGGTGTCGCCGGTGACGGTGACGTGTCGGCTGACCGCGTGCAGGAACCACAGCGTGCCGTCGACGGTGTTGTACTCGACCCGGCCGGTGTCGGCGGTGTTGGCCAGCATCCCCTCGGAGAGCGTCGCCGCGTACGCGCGCAGCAGCTCACGCCCGCGATCGGCCCAGCCGGTCCGCAGGAACAGGCCCTCGTAGGAGATCATCGTGTCCCGCGACCAGGCGCCGAACCACGGGTAGCCGGCGACCACGTCCACGGGTGTGTCGGTGGTGCGCACGATGAACGCGTCGGCGGCCAGCGCCAGGGTGGCCTCGACGTCGTCGGCGGGCTTGGTCGACGCGACGACCTCCCGGTTGCGGCGACGGGCCGCCGCGACCACCTCGGTGGCCGGTGGCGGCGTCGGAGCCGCGTCCTGTGCCCAGGCCAGCACCGACACGGTGTCGCCGGGGTGGCGCAGGGTGTCGCGGAACTGGCCCGCGTACCAGAGGTCCTCCTCCGGGTGCAGGCCGCGCGCGGCCTCCTCACGGTGGTAGACGCCCCGCCACCAGTGGCCCTGCGGGGACCAGCCGGGCCCGGACAGCCGGTACGAGCCCTCGATGACCGCGCCGCCGTCGACCGGGTCCATCCGCAGCGGCGGACCGTCGGCGCGCCGCTCGCCGTGGGCGTCGCGCCAGGTGCAGGCCGCCGCCAGTTCCAGCTCGACCGGCCCGCCGCTGATCAACCGGTGCACCACCGCGACGCAGGAGCGGCCGTGCAGCATGGCCAGCTCCCGCTCGATCACCACGTCACCGATGCGCCACCGCCACCGGGGCAGCCCGTCGGCCAGGTCGAAGCGCTCCAGCAGCTCGAAGCCGCGCGGGTCGACGTCGCCGGAGACCCACTCGTGCGCGCCGAGGCGGACCCGGGCGCCGGAGGGCAGCAGCACCGCCGGGTCGAGGCTGACCAGCCCCACCTTGCGGGCGGCCGGGGTGTCTCCGGGCGCTACCAGTAGCCCGTGGTACCGGCGGGTACGCAGCCCGCCGACGGTGCCCATGGCGTACCCGCCGAGGCCGTCGGGCACCAACCACTCGCGGCCGGCGGCGCTGGTCAGCTCTCCGCAGACCTGCGAGCCGAAGCGAATCTCGATCAACTTTCCTCCACCGGCGGCGAGGTGTAACACGACACGACGACAATGGCCGCTGTGGTGAAGTACCCCAGCGGCGTCGAAGATGTAAAGGTGATCACTGACGGTTCGTCCTCCGCCCCGGCCCCCGACGCGGAACGGGTCCGGCTCGCCCAGGCCGATGCCGGCGAGCAGGACTGGCGTGCATGGGGTCCCTATCTGTCCGAGCGGGCGTGGGGGACGGTACGGGAGGACTACAGCGAGCACGGCACAGCCTGGGACTATTTCCCCCATGACCACGCGCGGTCCCGAGCCTACCGGTGGTCCGAGGACGGCATGGCGGGCGTGTGCGACGACCGACAGACCTTCTGTTTCGCCCTCGCGCTGTGGAACGAGCGGGATCCGATCCTCAAGGAACGGATGTTCGGTCTCGGCGGGGACGGCGGCAACCACGGCGAGGACGTCAAGGACTACTGGTGGTACGAGGACTCCACGCCCACCCATTCGTGGATGCGCTGGCGCTACCACTACCCGCAGGCCGCCTTCCCGTACGACGAGCTGGTCGCGGTCAACGGGCTGCGCGGACGGGACGACACCGAGTACGAGCTGGTCGACACCGGCATCTTCGACGACGACCGGTACTGGGCGGTGACCGTCGACTTCGCCAAGGCCACCCCGACGGATCTGTGCATGGTGGTGACCGTGGTCAACCGGGGGGACCGGGCCGAGCGGCTGCACGTCCTGCCGCACCTGTGGTTCCGCAACACCTGGGCCTGGGGACTGCCCGGCGGTGACCGGGTGCCGCAGATCGTCGGGGAGGGTGCCCGGCTCGTCGGTGAGCACTGGGTGCTCGGGCAGGTCCGGCTCGAAGGCGACGGCGACCCGACCCCGCTGCTCTGCGACAACGACACCAACGCCGAGCGGCTGTGGGGGCTGCCGAGCCGGACGCCGTACCCGAAGGACGGCATCAACGACCACGTGGTCGACGGGGCCGAGACGGTGAACCCGGAGCTGACCGGCACCAAGGGCGCGCTGCACTACGTGCTGGACGTGCCGGCGGGTGGGCAGCGTCAGATCCGGCTGCGGCTGACGCGTACGGCCCCGCCGCCCGGTGCCGTCGACTCGCCTCCGGCGGACCTGGGCGACGGCTTCGAGGCCGTGGTGTGGGCGCGGCGGGCGGAGGCGAACCGGTTCTTCGACGGGGTGATCCCGGCCAATGCCAGCGCCGACGAGGCGTTGATCGCCCGGCAGGCCATCGCCGGGCTGATGTGGGGCAAGCAGTTCTACCACTTCGACGTCAAACGGTGGTTGGAGGGCGATCCGGGATCGTCGCCGCCGGCCGGGCGCCGACACGGCCGTAACAGTGCCTGGTGGCACATGACCAGCTTCGACGTGATCTCCATGCCGGACCCGTGGGAGTACCCCTGGTACGCGGCCTGGGACCTGGCCTTCCACTGCGTGAGCATCGCGCGGGTGGACCCCGGCTTCGCCAAGGACCAGCTGCTGCTCCTGCTGCGCGAGTGGTACCTGCACCCCAACGGGCAGATTCCGGCGTACGAGTGGGCGTTCGGCGACGTCAACCCGCCGGTGCACGCCTGGGCGGCGTTGAAGGTGTTCGAGATCGACGGCAGCCGGGACCACGACTTCCTGGCCCGGATGATGCACAAGCTGCTGATGAACTTCACCTGGTGGGTCAACCGCAAGGACACCGGCGGCAACAACGTCTTCGAGGGCGGCTTCCTCGGGTTGGACAACGTCGGCCCGTTCGACCGGTCGGCGGCGTTGCCGGTGGCCGGGGTGCTGGAGCAGTCCGACGGCACCGGCTGGATGGCGATGTACGCGCTCAACCTGCTGGACATCGCCATCGTGCTGGCCGAGCACGACCGCACCTGGGTGGACACCGCGACGAAGTTCTTCGAGCACTTCACCTACATCGCCGCGGCCGCGTACGACCAGGGGCTCTGGGACGACGAGGACGCGTTCTTCTACGACGTGCTGCGGCTGGCCGACGGGACGAAGGTGCCGTTGAAGGTGCGTTCGGTGGTGGGGTTGCTGCCGCTGGCGGCGGTCACCCGGCTGCCCGCGCGGACCCTGCACCGGCTGCCGGAACTGGGTGCCCGGTTGCGCTGGTTCCTGACCAACCGCCCCGAGTACGCCTCGGTGGTCGGCGCCCGACGCATCGGCCCGGACGGGCGGCAGCAGCGGCTGCTGTCCATGTGCGGTCCGGAGCAGGTGGTCCGGGTGCTCGCCCGGATGCTGGACACCGACGAGTTCCTCTCCGAGTACGGCCTGCGGACGTTGTCGCGGGCGCATCTGGACAAGCCGTTCGCGGTGACCCTGGGTGGGCAGGAGTTCTGCGTCGGTTACGAGCCGGCCGAGTCGACGAGTGGGCTGTTCGGCGGCAACTCCAACTGGCGTGGCCCGATCTGGATGCCGACGAACTTCCTGCTGATCAGCGCGCTGCGCGACTACGCGGCGTTCTTCGGTGAGGACCTCCAGGTGGAGTACCCGACGCGCTCCGGGGTGAAGAAGACCCTGGACGAGATCGCCGACGATCTCTCCGCCCGGCTGATCGCGTTGTTCACCCGCGACGACTGGGGGCGGCGGCCGATCTACGGCGCGGCGCAGTTGTTCCAGACCCATCCGGACTGGCGGGACCTGATCGCCTTCCCGGAGTACTTCCACGGCGACAACGGCGCCGGGCTCGGTGCCTGGCACCAGACCGGCTGGTCGGCGCTGGTCGCCGACCTCATCCTCACGCTGCGGCGCTGACCGGCCGGGTCAGAGTCGCCATTCCGTCGCGAGGGATCCACCGGGCGGCACCGCGACTACCCTCGGCGGGGTGTCCGGAGCAGAGCACGGAGACGGTGAGCCGGGCGGCGACGCGATCGTCACCACCGCCTGGCGGTTGGCCGAGGCCGAGGGCTGGGCGGGGGTGACCGCCCGCCGGCTGGCCGAGCGCGCCGACGTCGACCTCGGGGCCCTCTACGAACGCTTCGCCGACCGGGAAGCGGTGGTCGCCGCCGTCGCGGTGCGGGGCTTCGCCGACCTGTCCGCCGCGTTGACCGCTGCCCGCACGGCGGTCGACTGCCCGGCCGAGGTGTGGCCGGCGGTGATGGCGGCCTATCTCGATTTCGCCTACGCGCATCCGGAGATCTACGACGCGATGTTCGCTCACACTCCGGACCTCACCCTCGGGGCCGAGGAGGTGCCGGAGACCGTCGCGGCGGCCTTCGGCGAGCTGCGGGCGGCGCTGACCGCGTCCGCCGCCGCACAGGACGACGACACGCTCGCCGAACTCGGCTGGAGCCTGTTGCACGGCATGGTGATGCTCACCCGGGGTGGTCGGTTGCGTCCCGAGGCCCAGGAGCAACGCGAGCAGTTGCTCGGCAACCACCTCTTCAGCCCGCGCTGAGCCGCTCACCTCGCCGGTGGCGTGGCGCTGTTCCCGCGGGTGTCCCACCTGCCGGGCCCGGGTGGCTTCCCGGTGCCCGGCCGGGGCGGTCCATGTGCACTCGATGTTCACGTGAACATTGCGGATTCCGGCGACTTTAGCCATTCATTTCGGTGGATCTCTTAACGGCCGGGTCGGGGCATCGAAAACGCTGTCATCGACTTGCCGCGAGGTCATCTACACAGGAAAACGTCTACGTGAGTGGGCCACGGAAAAGAGCTTCTTGAGTGCTCCGTAACTTTGTGGCAATCTCACCTTCATCGATGCGTAGCGTCCCCTCGTCTCCCGTCTTCCCTCCGACGAGGGCGTCAGCCGCCCGGTTGTGTTAGCGCTAACTCATCGACGCGACGCGACTGTGGAGGTGCTGGAAGCATGAAGAATCTCGGACATCCGAGCGGTCCTCGGCGGCGGTCCTTCGCCCCGGCGCTGCGTGTGCTGACGGTCGGATTGCTGGTGGCCGGCGCGGCGTTGGTGCCCGCCGGCGCGGCCAGCGCCGGCACCACGTTGGGCACCTCGGCGGCGGAGAAGGGCCGCTACTTCGGCGCGGCGGTCGGGACGTACAAGTTCTCCGACACCACGTACATGACGGTGCTCAACCGCGAGTTCAACAGCCTCGTCGCCGAGAACGAGATGAAGTGGGACGCGACCGAGCCGCAGCGGGGCGTGTTCAACTACAGCGCCGGCGACCGCATCGTCAACCACGCCCGATCCCGAGGCATGTCGGTGCGCGGGCACGCCCTGCTGTGGCACGCCCAGCAACCCGGATGGGCCCAGGGCCTGTCCGGCGGTGACCTGCGCAACGCCGCCATCAACCACGTCACCCAGGTGGCCACCCACTTCCGGGGGCAGATCCACTCGTGGGACGTGGTGAACGAGGCGTTCGCCGACGGCGGCAGCGGCGCCCGCCGCGACTCCAACCTGCAACGCACCGGCAACGACTGGATCGAGGCCGCGTTCCGGGCCGCCCGCGCGGCCGACCCCGGCGCCAAGCTCTGCTACAACGACTACAACACCGACGGGGTCAACGCGAAGTCGACCGGCATCTACAACATGGTGCGCGACTTCAAGGCGCGCGGCGTGCCGATCGACTGCGTGGGCTTCCAGTCCCATCTGGGCACCACGATCGCCGGTGACTACCAGGCCAACCTGCAACGCTTCGCCGACCTGGACGTGGACGTGCAGATCACCGAGCTGGACGTCACCCAGGGGGCCAATCAGGCCAACATCTACGCCACCGTCACCCGCGCCTGCCTGGCGGTGTCACGCTGCACCGGCATCACCGTGTGGGGCGTACGGGACTGCGACTCCTGGCGCGGCGGCGACAACGCCCTGCTGTTCGACTGCGCGGGCAACAAGAAGGCCGCGTACACGGCGGTCCTCGACGCCCTCAACGGCGGCACCACCCCGAACCCGACCGGTAACCGGCTGCGCAACGAGGCGTCCGGCCGGTGTCTGGACGTCGACGGCGCGAGCTCGGCCAACGGTGCCCAGATGCTCGTCTGGGACTGCCACACCGGGGCGAACCAGCAGTTCACCCAGAACGGACGGGCGTTGCAGGTGATGGGCAAGTGTCTGGACGTGCCGAACAACGCCGCCGCCGGCACCCGGGTGCAGATCTGGGACTGCCACGGTGGGGCGAACCAACAGTGGGTCCTCAACGGCAACGCCACGATCAGCAATGCCCAGACCGGCCTGTGCCTGGACGTCAACGCCGCCGGCACCGCCAACGGCTCGACGGTCATCGTGTGGAGCTGCCACGGCGGCACCAACCAGCGCTGGGCCCGGTTCTGACCCGACGGTCGCGACATTCGGCACCGCCCACCCCGGCCGCTGCCCGGACGTGCACACCGTCCGACGCGGCCGGGGTGGCGACAACCAGAAGTGGCAGGTCCAGCAATGAGATCCCACGTCCGTACTGCTCACGGTTCCCTGCTCGCGCTGGCGGTGCTCGTCTCCGCCGCGCTGCCGGCCGTGGTGACGGGTCACACTCCGGCTCTGGCCGCAGTGCAGGAGACCCTCTACGTCGCGCCGGGTGGCAACGACGCCAACCCGGGCACGATCGCGTCACCGTTCCGGACGCTCCAGCGTGCGCGGGACGTGGTCCGCACGAAGACCGCGACCATGACCGGCGACATCCAGGTGCTCCTGCGCGGTGGAAGCTACCCGGTGAACAGCACGGTCGAGTTCGGGTCGAGCGACTCCGGCACCAACGGCCACCGGGTCGTGTACGCCGCGTACCCGGGCGAGACGCCGGTCCTCGAAGCCGGTGTGCAGGTGACCGGCTGGACCCAGCACAGCGGGAACATCTGGAAGGCGCCGCTCGACCGGGCCAACAAGCTGCGGGCGCTCTACGTCAACGGCCAGCGGGCCCAGATGGCCGCCAAGACGATCACCTCGGCGGGGTGCCACGGCACGTACACCATCACCGCCGGGCAGGCCGACTGGGCATGGGAGTCCGGCTCGCAGTGCGACGGCGCGAGGTACGGCCTCGGCGACTTCCCGGCGATCTCCCGGAACCAGGAGGACATCGAGATCGAGACGGCCACCACCTGGACCACCGCCATCGTGGGAGTCCGGCAGGTGACCACGAGCGCTGACGGTCAGAGCCGTATCGCGCTGTTCCAGCAGCCGGGTGCTGCCATCGCGCAGGGGGCGTTCAACGGCAACGCCCAGGTCGCCGGCAGCCACAAGGTGATGAACGCCTACGAGTTCCTGGACACGCCGGGCGAGTTCTATTTCGACAAGTCCAGCCGGACGGTCTACTACTACAAGGCCAGCGCCGACAACATGTCCACCGCCACGGTCTTCGCGCCCAACAACGTGACGACCGCGCTGCGGATCGCGGGCACCTCGACCAGCAGCCGCGCCCGCAACATCACGTTCTCGGGCCTCACCGTCCGACACTCCGACTGGAACCTGTTCAGCGTCGCCGGTTCGGTGTTCAAGCAGGCGCAGCAGGGCAACCTGGGGGCGTCGGCGTACGCGAAGGGCAACTTCCACGTCTATCACTACCGCAACGTGGACGTCACCCCGGGAATCGTCCACGTGCAGAATGCCGACGGGATCCGGCTGGAACGCAACCGGATACAGCACACCGGGGCCGACGGCATCAACATGGTCAACGACGTGGTCAACTCGCAGGTGATCGGCAACTTCACCAGCGACGTCGCCGGTTCGGCGATCACCGTGGGACACCCGCAGCACGTCTACATCGGCGACCACACCTCGACCAACCGCGAGAAGTACCCGCCCCAGGTCGAGGGAGCGCCGAAGAACATCGAGATCAAGAACAACTACATCCATGACAGCGCGGTGCTGTTCAACGGGCACGGCGCGGTCGCGGCGTACTTCGCCGACACGCTCACGATCCAGCACAACCGCATCGAGAAGACGCCGTGGGCGGGCATCACGCTCGGTTGGGGATGGTGGAACTTCGACGGATCCTCAGGATCGATCGTGCCCAACCGGCCCACCACGACGGCGAAGAACAACACCGTCAGCCACAACCACATCATCGATGCGGTGCAGCGACTCAGTGACACGGCACCCATCTACACGCTGGGCAGTCAGCCGGGCACCGCGATCCACGACAACTATCTGCACGGTGTCCCGGCCGGCCACAAGTACGGGCTCCACCCGGACGAGGGCTCGGCGTACATGACCTTCCGGGACAACGTCCTGAGCGTGGACAAGAACATCACCTGGATGATCAACTCCGACGACTTCGGACGCAAGCACGACCTGAGCATCACGCAGACGTACGGTCCGATCAACAAGGTCTCCCAGAAGAACCTGCCCAACAGCACCATCCACGACATCCTGGTCTCCGCCGACTACGTCTGGCCGGCCGCGGCCTACGGAATCGCGGTGAACTCCGGGCTCGAAGCCGCGTTCCGGGACATCACCCAGCCCCGCAACCTGCCCATGGCGGACCTCGTCCTTCCGGCCAGCACGTTCGTCGGCAGCGGCACGACCTCGATCCCGGTCCGCAGCACGGGTGACCCGAGCCGGACGCTCTGGCTGGCGCCCTCCGGCACCACCACCTTCACCGTCGGCCCGACGATGACCAGGGCGGACGGCAACGCGACCGCCATCGCCGTACCCACCACCTCGGGTGACTACCGGCTCTATGTCGTCGATGCCCAGGGCAACCGGTCGGCCGAGTCGACATCGATCGTCCGGCGCCAGGGCAGCGGCAGCGCCCAGGACACCCAGATCGTGGGCGGCCAGTCCGGCCGGTGCGTCGAGGTCCCCGGCGCCGCCACCGCCAACGGCACGCAGACCCAGCTCTGGGACTGCTCCGGCAGCACGCAACAGCGCTGGACCCACACCGCCGGCAAGCAGTTGACCGTGTACGGCACGAAGTGCCTGGACGCCAACGGAGCAGGCACCGCCAACGGCACCACGGTGATCATCTGGGACTGCCACGGCGGGCTCAACCAGCAGTGGAACGTCAACGCCAACGGCACCATCACGAACGTCCAGTCCGGGCTCTGCCTCGACGCCAACGGCGCCGCCACCGCCAACGGCACGAAGATCATCCTCTGGGCCTGTAACGGCGGCGCGAACCAGCAGTGGACTCGACGCAGCTGAGAGCGATCCCGGGGCCAGGCACGTTCCTGTCTGGCCCCGGCCGCCCCACCGCGTGCATCTCGTCGGCCTGAGCGCGGACTCGGGCACAGCCTCCGGCGGGCGGCGGAAGCTGTCCACGATCGGTGCCTGCTGCCGCCCTCCAGGGCAAGGTAATCGGGTGGCCGAGGGAGGTCGGGTTGCCTAGGGTCGCGGCGTGACGCATGACGGGTTGATCGAGCCGGGCCGGGTGCTCGTCTTCGACGCGGACGACACGCTCTGGGAGAACAACGTCGTCTTCGAGCGGGTGATCGACGACTTCCTCACCTGGGTGGACCATCCGACACTCGACCGGACGCAGTTACGGGCGGTGCTCGACGACATCGAGCGGGCCAACGCCGTCGCGCACGGGTACGGCAGCAAGGTCTTCCTGCGCAGCCTGCGGGAGTGCCTGGAGCGGCTGCGGGAACGACCGGCCACCGAGGCGGAGCGCCGCGAGATCGACGAGCTGGCGGTGGCGCTGGTGAACCACCAGGTCGAGCTGATGCCGGGGGTGGCCGACGCGCTGGACGAGTTGGCCGGGCGGCACGAGTTGCTGCTACTGACCAAGGGGGAGCGCGAGGAGCAGCAGCGCAAGCTCGACGCGTGTGGGTTGCTGCACCACTTCGCGGCGGCGCACATCGTGCCGGAGAAGAACGTGGCGACCTATCACCGGCTGAGCCGGGAGCACGGCGTCGACCCGACCCGGGCGTGGATGATCGGCAACTCGCCGCGCTCGGACATCCTGCCGGCGCGGGCGGCCGGCTGGCGGGCGGTGTTCATCCCGAACGCCAACACCTGGGTGCTCGAACACGACGAGTTGGACCCGAGCGACGAGGGCGTACTGCATCTGCGCGCTTTTCCCGACCTGCTCACGCACTTCTGAAGCGGCCGGCCGGTGGCCGGGTGGGCTGGTCGGCCGGTCCGATCGAGTCAGCGCTCGACGTCGGTCGGGTGTTACAGGCTCCTGCCGCTTTTCCCCGCTGCTGGCAATAGTCCGTACCGGCCCGGGCGGGCTCGGCCCCGACCCGCCTAGCCTCGGCCCCAGGTACCGCGACTCGCCGGGGTGGGTCGCGGTACCGGGTCCGGTCGTGGGGCACCGTGGAGCTGAGTGCTGGCGGGCCGGCTGCCGTGCTGGGGCTTGCTGACACGCGCGCCGGCATGCGGCTGGTGCGCTGCCCACGCCGGACGGGTCAGGGCCGGAGCGTGCGGGTCCGGTCCTGACCCGTGTCGTCGTAGAGCCCGGCTCAGGTGGTCTCGCCGCGCACGATGGCGACGGCGACTCGGCAGAACTCGTCCATGTCGGGCTGGAAGGCTGCGGCGATGTCCGGGTGCAGACCGGCGCGGGTCTCGTCGAGCAGCTGCTGACACACCTGCTCCACCGGCTCGCCGGTGTAGGAGTCCCGGATCCGGTCGGCGGCCACCTGGAGTGCCGATGTCAGCTGCTGCTCCAAGGGCCCGCGCAGTTTCTCCTGGACCGGGTCACGAGGTTCCAGCGTGACATGTGGCTCCGACATCGGTGCTCCCTTCGTCGGCGGCAGCGGTACCCGACCACCACCGTCCGTCAAACCACGTTCGGTACCGCCGCGACGCGGATCTGGTACGAGAATTCCTCGCCCGGCTCCTCCACGTACGACAACCGGCGGATCTGCTTGTCGTCGTCGTAGAGGGCGACGTCGACCAGGACACCGAGGTGGGCGAGGCCGATGCTGGTCACCCGCTTCTTGTCCTGCAGCACCGCACACACCCCGCCCAGCAGGGTGCTGGCGTCGGAGGTGCGGTGCCCGGGCGGGCAACGCAGCGTCAGGTCCACCTCGATCGGGCCGGACAGCGGGGTCCAGCCGGTCTTCTGTGCCGCCTCGCAGGCGGCATGGAGCAGGGCGCGGACCCTCGTCGCCTGCCGGTGGCCGGCGGCGAAGATGGACAGCGCCTCGGTCTTGACCGGTGGCAGGCCGCTCACCTCGAACGTCAGGGCGAGAGCGCGGGTGTCCTGCACCACGACGGCACCTCCTCGTTGGGGACGATCCTGCCCAACCGGTGGACCGGTGACGGGGTGTTCCCGCGAGAACCCACCGATCGGCGGATCGGGGTGGGCCGGTGGCGTAACGGCGGCGACGGCGTACGCGCGGACGGCACGGCAGGTGTCACGCTAGTCGACCCGACGGCCGCCCGGTATCACTCACGTGGTGGGATGCGGCGCGAACGCACAGAATTCGTTGCCCTCCGGGTCGGCCAGCACCCACCAGCTGACCGTGTCGTCCGGCTCCCGCAGCAGGCTCGCTCCGGCGGCGATCAGCGCGGTCGGCTCGGGGTCGACGAGATCGACGTCCCAGTGCATGCGGTTCTTGACCGTCTTGCGTTCCGGCACGGTGTCGAAGATCCAGAAGTCCCACGGGAACCCGCTCGCGCCGACGATCTTGGCGTACCCCTCGTCGCTGGGGTGGACCTCGCCGCCGACGACGCCGGACCACCAGGCGGCCTGCGCGGCCGCGTCGGCGGAGTCGACCACCAGCTCGAACGGCCCGGGAGCGGCATCCTCGCCGGGCGGAACGGCACAGAACAGGTTGCCCTCCGGGTCGGCCAGCACCCACCAGTCGATTTCCGAGTCGGGCTCGCGGACGATCCGCGCCCCGGCCGCCAGCAGCGCCGTCGGCTGCGGCTCGGCCAGCCACAGATCAAGGTGTACGCGGGTCTTGACGCTTCGTGGCTTTGGCACCCGGTTGATCCAGATCGCCTCGGCCGAGGACCGCCCCGTCGGCGGGTCGACCCTGCCGTCACCGTCCCCGGTGTCGACCAGGCTTCCGCTGAGGATGCCGGCCCAGAACCCACCCAGGGCACGAGCGTCGGCGGCGTCGAGACAGAGGTCCTTGAAACGCGCGAGCATGCCACCGATCCTGCCCCCAACCCCGCCCCACCGCACCCCGCCCTGCCGCACCCGCCCCACCGTGTCCGCCGCGGCCTGCCCTGGCCCGCCGATCATGGAGCTGAGGTCGCCGTCGATGCGGAGTGTCCGGACATCTCGGGAGCCACAAGTCCATGATCGACGTGGCGGGGGCGACCAGGGCGGGGTGGGCGGGTTCCGCACAACGGCCGCGCCGCCCGGGGTGACCGAGCGGCGCGGGGCGGCGAGGTGGGTGTGCGGCGGGGGAGAGGTCAGCGGCGGCCGCGCTTGACCTCGTGGAAGGCCGACATGCGGAACAGGGGGAGCAGGCTGTCCCAGAGCAGCAGGGTGTCGTCGAGGTCGGGTACCTCGGTGAGGATCGGGCCGTGCAGACCCCGGTCGGCGCCGGGGACCATCAGCACCGGCGAGCCGATGTCCGGCCCGGCCGAGCCGAACGCCAGCGCGTGCGAGGCGTGCACCTCGGCGTCCCAGCGGTCGTCGTCCAGCGCGGAGGCCATGTCGTCGAGACCGGCCGCCGTCAACGCCTCCGCCACCAGCTTGTCGCTGGGCGGGCTGCCGGCGTCATGGGTACGGGTGCCCAACTCGGTGTAGAACCGGCCGGCGTCCTCGTGGCGGCCCTCCGCGCGTAGCGCCTCCACCAGCCGCAGCGCCCGGCTCGACGCCGCCATCGCCTCGGCGTACTCCGGTGGGGCCTGGCCCCCGCTGAGGATGCTCAGGCTGAACGCCCGCCACTCGATGCGCAGGTCACGGGCTTCGGCGGCGGCGACCAGCCAGCGCGACGTGCGCCAGGTCCACGGGCAGGCGGGATCGAAGAAGAAGGTGGCGTCCACCGCCCGAGACTAACGCCCACCGTCCGGGTCGGCCTCCGGTGTGACCTGGACCACGCAAAGTGACGTTTAAGTCGTGTCACGCGGTGGGTTTCGCGGCTTCCCGGCTCGGGCAGTGTTGCAGCCACGAGGCGCCAGGGCGGCGAACCGGCAGGTCAGAAGCCCTGGCCGCGTCGTCGTGCGCCGGGGCACGAGACCTCTTTCCCGGGTTGTTGGTCGAGACCGAGGGAGGGGTCATGGATCAGCCGTACAGCAGGCCCGGCGCCGTGGTGCCGGGCGGCGCCCCGGAGCGTGGCGGAGTACCGGTATGAGCAGACGCCGACCTCGGGCACGTGTCGCGGCGGCCGCCGCCGCGCTGACGTTGCTGGCACCGATGGCCGCCTGCGCCTCCGGCGGCGACGGCGGGGTGCCCACGATCAACCTCTACTACCCGCCGGAGGAGAACTTCCAGCAGGTGGTCGACCAGTGCAACACGCAGGCCGGTGGGCGCTACCGGATCGACTACCGGGTGCTGCCCCGGGAGGCCGACGAGCAGCGGGTGCAGATGGTGCGCCGGCTCGCGGCCGACGACGACGGCATGGACGTGCTCGGCCTCGACGTGACCTGGACGCAGGAGTTCGCCGGCGCGAAGTGGATCCTGGAATGGACCGGGCAGGACCGGGCCGAGGTCGAGGACGGCACCCTGGAGGGGCCGCTTGCGACCGCCCGGTACGAGGACAAGCTCTACGGCGCGCCGAAGAACACCAACGTCCAGCTCCTCTGGTACCGCAAGGACCTGGTGCCCGAGCCGCCGACCACCTGGAACGAGATGATCCAGATGGCGCAGCGGCTCAAGGACCAGGGCCAGCCGCACCAGGTGCTGACCATGGGCGCCCAGTACGAGGGCCTGGTGGTGCTCTACAACACGCTGGTGGCCAGCGCGGGCGGCAACATCCTCAACACCGAGGGCACCGAGGCCGCGATGGACGAGGGTGCGGTGCGGGCGCTGGAGCAGCTCCGCGACTTCGCCACGTCCGGCGTGACCTCGCCGTCGTTCAGCAACGCCATGGAGGATCCGGTACGGCTGGACTTCCAGGCCGGTAACGGCGCCTTCCAGATCAACTGGCCGTTCGTCTATCCGGCCATGCAGGAGGCCAACCCGCAGTTGGCCGAGCAGGTCGCCTGGGCGCGGGTGCCCGGCATCGACGAGGGCACGCCCGGCCGGGTCACCATCGGTGGGATCAACCTCGCGGTCAGCGCGCACTCGAAGCACCCGGCGGAGTCCTTCGAGGCGGCCAAGTGCCTGCGCAACGCGGAGAGCCAGAAGTTCTCGGCGATCAACGACGGCGTGCCGCCGACCATCGAGAGCGTGTACGACGACCCGGAGATGGACGAGGCGTACCCGATGAAGGAGACCATCCTCGAACAGCTGCGGGACCCGGCGGTCCGGCCGCTGACCCCGGCGTACCAGAGCATCTCGACGGTGATGTCGGCGATCCTGTCGCCGCCGTCGGCGATCGACCCGCCCGCGACCGCGGACGAGCTGCGCGACGCCGTCGCGGACGCGTTGGAGTCGAGGGGAGTGCTGCCGTGACCGAGCGAAGCACGACGAGCGGCACGGACACGGTCGACGAGACGACCGACGGTCCTCGGCACGCGACGGTGCCCGCGCAGCGGTCCAACCGTCGCCGCAAGGCCCCGTTGAGCGAGAACAAGCGGGCCGAACGGAAACTGGGCTGGCTGCTGTGCGCGCCGGCCGCGCTGGTCATGGTCGCGGTGACCGGCTATCCGATCCTCTATTCGGTGTGGCTGTCGTTGCAGCGCTTCGACCTGCGCTTCCCCGACGAGCGGGAGTTCGTCGGCCTGGACAACTACGTCACCGTGCTGACCAACGACTTCTGGTGGACCGCGTTCGGCGTGACGATGCTGATCACGGTGGTCACGGTCGCCGTGGAACTGGTGCTCGGCATGGGGCTCGCGCTGGTCATGCACCGGACGCTGGTCGGCCGGGGCATCGTGCGCACGGCGGCGCTGATCCCGTACGGCATCGTCACGGTCGTCGCCGCCTTCTCCTGGCGGTACGCGTGGACGCCCGGCACCGGCTATCTGGCGAACCTCTTCTCCGACGGTGCACCGCTGACCGAACGGGCCAGCTCGCTGGCGATCATCATGCTGGCGGAGATCTGGAAGACCACGCCGTTCATGGCGCTGCTGCTGATGGCGGGGCTGGCGCTGGTGCCGGAGGACCTGCTCAAGGCGGCCTCCACGGACGGGGCCACCGCGTGGCAGCGGTTCACCAAGGTGATGCTGCCGGTGATGAAGCCGGCGATCCTGGTCGCCCTGCTGTTCCGCACCCTCGACGCGTTCCGGGTCTTCGACAACATCTACGTGCTGACCAACGGGGCCAACCAGACCTCGTCGGTGTCGATGATCGCCTACAACAACCTGATCCGGGGCCTGAACCTCGGCATCGGGTCGACCATGTCGGTGCTGATCTTCATCGCCGTGGCGATCATCGCATTCATCTTCGTGAAGCTGTTCGGTACCGCTGCCCCCGGCAGTGACGACGGGGAGAGGCGCTGAGATGGCCGACACCACCAAGGTCAAGCTCCAGTGGGGCGTGATGAACACGATCGTGGTCGTCTTCGCCCTGATCCCGGTGCTGTGGATCATGTCGTTGTCGTTCAAGACGCCGGCCACGCTCACCGACGGCAACTTCATCCCGCGCGAGTGGACGCTGGAGAACTACCGCAACATCTTCGCCACCGACCAGTTCGTCCGAGCGCTGATCAACTCCATCGGCATCGCGCTGATCGCCACCACGATCGCCGTGGTGCTCGGCACCATGGCCGCGTACGCGATCGCCCGGCTGGACTTCCCCGGCAAGCGCCTGCTCGTCGGCGTCGCCCTGCTGATCGCGATGTTCCCGCAGGTGTCGCTGGTCTCGCCGCTGTTCGAGATCGAACGGCAGTTGGGGCTCTTCGACACCTGGCCGGGTCTGATCCTGCCGTACATCACCTTCGCGCTGCCGCTGGCGATCTATACGCTGTCCGCGTTCTTCAAGCAGGTCCCCTGGGATCTGGAGAAGGCCGCGAAGATGGACGGCGCCACCCAGGGCCAGGCGTTCCGGCGGGTCATCGCCCCGCTCGCCGCGCCGGGGGTCTTCACCACGGCGATCCTGGTCTTCATCTTCTGCTGGAACGACTTCCTGTTCGCCATCTCGCTGACCTCCACCGAACGCTCGCGCACGGTGCCGGTGGCGTTGTCGTTCTTCACCGGCGAGTCGCAGTTCGAGGACCCGACCGGGGCGATCTGCGCCGCCGCCGTGGTGATCACCGTACCGATCATCCTGTTCGTCCTCTTCTTCCAACGCCGCATCGTCTCCGGCCTGACCTCCGGCGCCGTCAAGGGATAGGTGATAACTCGTGGCTGACATCGTGCTCGACAAAGTGAGCAAGAAATTCCCGGACGGCACCACGGCGGTGCGGGACGTCGACCTGGAGATCGCCGACGGCGAGTTCGTGATCCTGGTCGGTCCCTCCGGCTGCGGCAAGTCCACCACCCTCAACATGATCGCCGGGCTGGAGGACATCAGCTCCGGTGACCTGCGCATCGGCGGCGAACGGGTCAACGACAAGGCACCCCGGGATCGGGACATCGCGATGGTCTTCCAGTCCTACGCGCTGTACCCGAACATGACCGTCCGGGAGAACATGGCGTTCCCGCTGCGGCTGGCCAAGCTGGACAAGGAGACGATCAACCGCAAGGTCGACGAGGCGGCCAAGGTCCTCGAACTGACGTCGCTGCTGGACCGGCGTCCGGCCAACCTCTCCGGCGGGCAGCGGCAGCGGGTCGCGATGGGCCGGGCGATCGTCCGTCAGCCCAAGGCGTTCCTGATGGACGAACCCCTGTCGAACCTGGACGCCAAGCTGCGGGTGCAGATGCGGACCGTGGTGTCCCGCCTGCAGAAGAAGCTCGGCACCACCACCGTCTACGTCACCCACGACCAGACCGAGGCGATGACCCTCGGCGACCGCGTGGTGATCATGCGAGGTGGGGCGGTCCAGCAGGTCGGCCCGCCGCAGGAGCTGTACGAGAACCCGAACAACCTCTTCGTGGCCGGGTTCATCGGCTCTCCGTCGATGAATTTCCTGCCCGCCACCCTCGAACAGGGCAGCCTGCGCACCGCCCTGGGTGACGTGCCGATCGGCGATCGGATCCGCCGTGAGCTGGAGGCCGCCGACGCCTCCCGCGACCTGATCCTCGGCATCCGGCCCGAGCACTTCGAGGACGCCGAACTGATCGACGAGGAGACCCGCCGCCGGGGCATGGAGTTCGAGGCGCCGGTGGACATCGTCGAGTCGATGGGCTCGGACAAGTACGTCTACCTGACCGTCGAGGGGGAGCGGGCCACCGCCGCCGAACTGGAGGAGTTGGCCGCCGACACCGGTGCCGCCGACTTCGCCGGTGGCGGATCGAACCTGGTCACCCGCCTGTCGGCCGAGTCGACGGTGAGCGAGGGCGAGAACCGGCGGGTCTGGTTCAACCTGGAGAAGATCCACCTGTTCGACCCGTCCAACGGCCGCAACCTCACCCTCCACGAGGGCCGCGCGGCCGGCACCCTGGACGCCTGACCGCGTACGCCTGACACACCTCGTGCCCCCGACGGACCCGTCGGGGGCACGATTCTGTCTGCCCTCGGCGCTACAGTGCCGGGCGGAGAAGGGGGGCCAGGGTGTTCGTCGAGATCATTTTTTCGGGCCTGCCGATCGACCGGGACGACCTGGAGGACGCGTTGACAGCGGAGTTCGCGCTGGACGGCGAGGTCACCGGCGCGGGCACCGGCGAGCACGGCGGCAATCTCGACCTGGAGATCGCGGAGAGCGCGGACCGCACTGCGGCCTTGGCGCGTCTCCAGAAGGTGTTCGTGGAACTCGGGATCGAGAACCGCGTACGCCCGATCGTCCGCGACTGACCAGACGACGGGATCGCTTTCGGTCGGCCCCGCGTCCGCTCGGACCGCGAACAGCTAGCGCAGAGACCGGCGGAGCAGGTCGATCAGGTATTCGGCGGCCTGTGCGGTGTCGAAGTCCGGGGCGGTCAGGTTCTTCGAGACGATCGCGTCCAGCGCGCCGTTCATGATCACCGCGGTGGCGTCCGGGTCGATGTCGGGCCGGTAGTCGCCGGCGTCGCGGGCGGCGGCGATCAACGCCGCCACGGACTGCTGTCGGCTGGGGGCGTTCGGTAGGTCGTCGACGGTCGGCGCGCTGCCGATGGCCTCGATGATCATGCGGGTGTGCGTCGGGTGCTCGGTCAGGTATCCGGTGATGGACCGGATGTACGCCTCTACGGCAGCCGCGCCGGAGGCCGCCTCGACTGCTGCTGCGACATGGGTGGTCAGATCCTCGAGCACCGAGTCGTAGGCGGCCCGCACGACCGCGTCTTTCGACGGGTAGTGATAGAGGACCGCGGCCTTGGAGATGCCAGCGCCCTCGGCTATCCGGATCAGTGACGTGCCGGTGTAGCCATGTCGAGCGATCAGGTCGATGGTCACGCCGATGAGCTGGGCACGGCGGGCTTGCTCGGTGATGGTCAGCGGCTTTCCCGGCACCCCTACACCGTAGAAGACAACCGTGCGGTTGAAAATTCTACCGGCAGGTCAGTAATCTGACCGTATGGTTAGGGTGGTGACACGGAAGATCGGAACCTGGCTGCGCCGGCGCCGCCGTCCGCTCCTCTGGGCGGGAACTGCGGTGGCGGTCCTCGTGGCCGGCGGTGCCTATGCACTGCGCGACCCCTCGCCGGTCGGCTACTTCACGTCAGCCGAGGCCCACGACCGGTTCATCGCCTCCTACCAGAAGGCGATGGCGCAACTGCCCGCTCCCGACCGCACGCTCGACGTCCGCACCGGGTATGGCGTCGTGCGCGTCTACCACTTCGAAGGCGGCGGCGTGCCCGATGCCGCACCTCTGGTGCTGCTGCCCGGGCGATCCTCGGCGTCCCCGGTATGGGCGGACAATCTGCCGTCACTGCTCACGCTGCGCGACGTGTACACGGTCGACCTGCTCGGTGAGCCAGGGCTCAGCGTGCAGCAGCGCCCGATCGTCACCGATGCGGATCATGCGCAGTGGCTGCACGAGGTACTGCAAGCCCTGCCGGAACCGCGTATCCACCTGTTCGGTCTGTCGTTCGGCGGGTGGACGGCGACGAACCTGGCTCTGCACCGGCCGGAGAAGGTGGCCGGGGTCATCCTGCTCGAGCCGGTGCTCACCTTCGCCAACCTGTCGACCGGTGTGGTGCTGCGGTCGATCCCGGTGAGTGTCCGCTGGGCGCCCAAATCGTGGCGGGACAGCTTCACCAGCTGGACCGCGAACGGTGCACCGGTCGAGGACGTACCGGTGGCCGACATGATCGAGCAAGGGCTGCAGTCGTACGCGATGAAGTTGTCCGCCCCTGCCCGGCCGGGCGAGGACCAGCTCGCCCAGCTCGGCGTGCCCGCCCTGGTCCTGTTGGCCGGTGAGTCGCGGATACACGACGCCGCCGAGGCCGCCGAGTATGCCCGGCGGGTGCTGCCCGACGCGACCGTCAAGACCTATCCCCACGCCTCCCACGCCATCAACGGCGAGCACCCGGACGAGATCGCTGCTGACGTCGCGACCTACCTCGGCGCGGGAGGCCGCTGACGCCGGCCGCTACTGGTGGACGCCCTCGAAGTTGCCGGCACTAGGTATGCCTAGGCGGCCCGCGTACTCCGCTAAACCCCGGTGAGCAGTGAAGATAGGTAAGCGTTGCCCGATGTGGCAGCACTCTTGTCAACCGACGATTGATCCATCAGCGGTTGACAAGGAGGCAAGCCATGTTGATGGACCCGGGCACGATGCTGGCTCTGGCGAACGATCGTCGCCGCGAGTTGATCGCCGAGGCCGACTGCGAGCGCCTACTCACCAACGCTCGGCGGGCTCGGCGGGCTCGCCGAGCCCGTAACACCCTGGCCGTCCGTGGACAGCCCGACGGTAACCTCACGTCGTGCGAACCATCCGCGGCGGTGCCAGCCCAGTGATGATCGGGCGGGAAAGCGAGCTGCGCCGGTTGGCGCAGCTCGCTTCGGCCCGTGAGCCGGCGGTGGCGCTCATCGCGGGCGAGCCGGGCATCGGGAAGACCCGGCTGGTGCACGAGCTGCTGACAACCGTGTCGGCGGAGACCGTGGTGCTGGTCGGCCAGGCCGAACCCGGCTCGCTGTCCCGGCCGTACGAGGTGCTCCTGGGCGCCATCGACGGCCGTCCAGGCAGCGACGAGGAGCAACTTGCGGCCCTCGCGGACCCGCGGCGCAGCCCGGTCGAGCGCCTGCACACCGGCCTCGCCATCCTGGCCGACCTGCTCGGCGACTCCCCTGCGGTCATCGTCTTCGAGGACCTGCACTGGGCCGACTCGGAGAGCGCGGCGCTGTTCGAGCGGATCGCCGACCAGCGCGGGCCGCGGCTGCTCATCGGAACGTACCGGCCGGACGAGGTGACCCGCCGCCAACCGGTGGCTGGCCTGCTGGCCCGGATGGAGCGCCGGCACACCGTCACCCACGTACGTCTGGATCGCCTCACTCCCGCACAGACCGCAGCGTTGCTGGCGGCGGCCACCGGCGCTCCGGCGCCGCTGCGCGCCGTGGCGGCACTGCACCACCGCACCGGGGGCAACCCGTTCTTCCTGGAGGAGTTGCTGCGTGCGCTGCCCGGGTACGACGTGGAGGCGCTGGTCGAGCAACCGCTGCCGTGGAGCCTCGCCGAGGTGTTACGCCGACAGGTCGACGACCTTGACCCGGTCAGCCACCGTGTCGTCGAGGCGGCTACCGTGCTCGGCCACCGCATCCCGTTCGACCTGCTCGCCGACGTGACCGGTCTGGGCGAGGACGAGCTCATCGCCGTGTTGCGAGACCTGGTCACCCAGGGCGTCCTGGTCGAGTCCGGCGACGACGAGTTCGCGTTCCGGCACGCGCTGGTGCGCGAGGCGATCGTCGACCAGATGCTCGGCCGGCAGCGCCGCCGGCTGCACGAGAGGGCACTCGACGTACTCCTGAACGGCGGTGCCTCCGACCCGGCCATGGTGGCGCACCACGCTCGCGGCGCCGGCCGGTACGACGACATGATCGCCGCGGCCCGCCGCGGCTCTGAGCTCTACCTCTCCATCGGGTCCGCCTACCAGGCCCTGCAACTGGCGGAGATGGGCCTCGACGAGATGCCCGACGACACCGACCTGCTCGCCTCCGCCGCCCGAGCGGCGTGGTTGGCCGGACTGCTGGATGACGCCCTGCGGTACGGCCGGCGCTGGCGCGACCTCGCCGACACCACGACCGACCGGGCTGAGTCGCTGTACCTCCTGGTCCGCATCGCGTGGGAGTCCCGCGAGACCGACGAGATGCGCGCGTTGACGCACGACATCGGGACCCTGATCGCGCAGCTTCCCCCCGGCGCCGACCAGGCGCGGGCGATGACCGCGATCGCGCAGTCGGCGTACCTGCAAGGCGACTGCGACGCCGTGCTGCTCTGGTCCGACCGCGCGCTGGCGCTGGCGGACGAATTCGACCTGCCAGCCGTACGCCTGGCCGCGCTGATCGAGAAGGGTGCGACGCTTGTCGAGCGCCCGCAGACCGCCGCCGACGGCCGCAGGATCCTGTCCGCTCTCGTCGACGAGGCCGAAGAGGCGGGCGAGTGGGTGCTGGCGGCCCGTGCCCTCGACTCCCTGGCGCACGGCGAGCCACCCACCTCGCCGGTCGAGCACGCCGAGACACTGGAGCGGATGCGGGTTGACGCTGAGCGGGCCGGCTTCGAGTCACTCGCGGTGGCCACCTACTTCCAGGGCCGAGCCCGGCTGGCGGTGCGGGCCGGCGACCTGCGCGCCGCGACCGGGGCGCTGGAGGAGGGGCGCGAGCAGGACCGCAGCTACCGACGCCGGGGCCGCTGGGCCGACTATCACGGCGTCTTCCTCGCCGGGCTCTATCTGGAGGCCGGCGAGCTGGACCACGTCGAGCGGCTCATCACGGACCTGGCGGCGCTGCCCGACAACTGGCCGGCGACGATTCCCAGCCTCGCGTTCCACCTCGCCTGCCGTCGCGGCGACCTCCCGCGCGCCGAAGCGAGCCTGGAGGAACTCATCGCGGCACTATCCGAGCAGCCGTGGCGCAGCAATGAGACGGCCCACGATCTGATCTCTGCCGCGCTTCATATCGGCTTGCCGCCGCACCGGCTCGACCAGATGGCCGCCGCGCTACTCGACGCCAGCGTATGGGACGCCTACCGGACCCTCGTCGATGCCCAGCTCGCGGAAGCACGCGGCCAGCACGCCGAGGCGCTGGCCGGCTACCTGTCCATCGCCGAGGCCCACATCCTGGGGCCGGCGACCCGCGGCACCGTACGCGTCGGCGCCGCCCGGTGTCTGCTCGCGAACGACCAGCGCGAGGAGGCTGCCGCGCAGGTGGAGGCAGCCGCACCCCTGCTGGCCGAATGGCGTGGCTGGCGGGTGGCCCAGCTCGCCCACGTCCGCGCCCAGCTGGGCATGACGCCGGTCGACGCGGCACCCGCGATCACCGGTCCGACCGCCCTGACCCCCCGCGAGCGGGAGGTGGCAGTACTGATCAGCGACGGGCTGACCAATGCCGAGCTGGCCCGGCGCCTCTACATCTCACCGAAAACCGCCGCCGTTCACGTCTCGAACATCCTGCGGAAGCTGGGCGTCTCGTCCCGGACCGAGGTGGGTGACCTCGTCGGGCGGCATTGACCGCCACCGTCGACCAGGGAGCCGTGCTACGACGGCTGGCAGCGACGCTGCGGGGTGCACCAAGCTGGCGGCTACTCGGCGGCCAACTGTCGCGTCAAGCGCTCTCGGTGTGAGGTGATGCGGGTGTGCCCGTGCGCGGAGTGGAAATCGCTCTGCGCACGACGCCCCGAACGGAGCCGCCGCTCATCCGGCGACACCCCGCAAGGCGTCGATCAGCGCGGCTTCCCGGGCGCTGCTCAGCCCGGCGCGGCGGTCCCGGTGCAGCCCTTCGGCACGTTCCCAGGCGAGGGTGTCGGCCAGCAGGTCGGTACGCGGGCGGTGGCGGAGACCGGCGGCCTCGGCCGCCGTGCCGCTGCGGGCCGCCCAGCCGCGTGCGGCCGGGTCGGCGATCCACATCGGCAACGACTCCGGGCCCATGTACTCGGCCACGCCCTGCGCCAGCAGCCAGGCGGGGTCGGCGTGCACGAGCGGACCGGTGTGGCCGGCCACGGCCCGGGACCGGGCGACCCATTCGGCGAAGGGTACGGCCGGGCCGACCGCGTTGAACGTGCCGACCGTGGCGGCCCGGGCGCTGTCGAGCAGCCAGGCGGCCAGGTCGCGGACGTCGACGACCTGGGTCGACAGGTCGGGGGCGAGAGGTGCCAGCAGCGGTGTGTCGGGGTCACGGGCGGCGCGGGCGACCCAGTAACCGGACCGGCCGCTGTGGTCACCCGGCCCGCCGATCAGACCGGCGCGCGCCACCAGGGCGCGGTCTCCCACCTCGGTCGTGGTGATCTGCTCACAGGCCGCCTTCGCCTCGCCGTACTCCTCGCGGTCGACCGTGTCGCGGCTGGTGGCGGGCAGCGTGGCCGCCGACTCGTCGGCGCCGGGAGTGTCGTGGTCGGCGTAGGCGCTGACCGAGGAGACGTAACTCCAGTGCCGGGCTCGGCTGCCCAGGGCACGCAGCGCCTCCCGCACGAAGCGCGGCTGCCACGACACCTCCACGACCGCGTCCCAGTCGCGGTCGCGCAGCCCGTCGTACGCACCGGGATCACCCCGGTCGGCGGCTACGAGGACCGCGCCGAGCGGTACCGTCCCGCTCTCGCCCCGGGCCAGGCAGGTGACCGCGTACCCCCGGTCGACCGCCTGCCGGGCCACCTCGTGCCCGAGCCACGCCGTCCCGCCCAACACCAGCATCTCCATGTCCGTCAGCGAAGCAGCGAGGTACGCGGTACGCCAAGGTTCTTCGCCGACGGCAGAAGCCTGCGGGCGTACGCCACCGGGCCTAGGCTGGACGTCATGTTCCGCGACGAGGATCTCGCCCTTCTCGCCCGGCCGCTGCACGCCTTCCTCACCGTGGCGCCCCGGGGCGACCGCTGGCCCGCGCCGCGCCCGGTCTGGTTCGAGGTCACCGACGACGGGGATCTGCAGATGTTCTCGCTGCCGGACGCGCCGAAGCTGGACCGGATCCGGGAGCGGCCCCGGGCCTCCGTGGTCGTGGCGGCGCCGACCGGTGAGCCCGAGCACTGGGTGTCGGTGGAGGGCCCGGTCACGCTGCACGACGACGGCGGCGTGGAGTTGGCGACCCGGCTCGCCGAGCGGTACTACGACATGAGCGATCCGATGCGTCAGAGCCTGGTCGACGAGTGGCACAGCGGGGGAGTGGTGCGCATCGTGCTGCGCCCCGAGCGGGTGAACCGCTTCTCGATGTGACGGTCCGCGCCGCCGAATTCGGTGGCTCGCACTCGGGTCGGTCGGCGACGATCGGCGGATGTCCGTACCCCTGCGTCAGATCCGCGCCCGATACTCGGCCGACACCATCACCGTCTACCAGGCGTACTCGCCGCAGATCGCGGAGCCGGCGGTGGCGGCGGGCCGCTTCGTGGCCCCGTTCAAACGAGAACGGATGACGTGGATCAAGCCGTCGTTCCTGTGGATGATGTACCGCTGTGGCTGGGCCACCAACGAGGGCCAGGAGCGGGTGCTCGCCGTGGACCTGCGCCGGGAGGGTTTCGAGTGGGCGCTGGAGCGGGCCTGTCTGAGTCACTACGTCCCGGAGCTGCACGCCGACCGGGAAACCTGGTCGCGGCAGCTCAAGTCCAGTCCGGTGCGGGTGCAGTGGGATCCGGAACGGTCCCTGCGCCTGGCGGAGCTGCCGTACCGGTCGTTGCAGGTGGGTCTCTCCGGTCCGGCCGTCGCCGGGTACGTCGACGAGTGGGTGGTGGCCATCCGCGATGTCACCGCCGACGTGCGGCAGATCCGGGACCTGGTGCGCAGCGGCGACGACCGGGCGGCCGCCGCCCGGTTGCCGGTCGAGCAGGTGTATCCGCTGCCCGCGCCGATCGCCGCCGTCGTCAACGCCACCGGCTAGCCGGATCCGCTGTTGACTCTCAGGCGGCTTGAGACGCCAGGGTGGTGGCCATGGACGAGTGGTTGTCGATCGGGGATGTGGCCCGGCGTACGGGTCTGAGTGTCAGCGCCATCCGGTTCTATGCCGACGAGGGCATCGTCGCGCCGGCCGGGTACACCGGTGCCGGGTACCGGTGCTACGACGCGCGGGGTGTGGCGGCCCTCGAACTGGTGCGTACGCTGCGGGACCTGGGCGCGGGGCTGGACGAGATCCGTCGGTTGCTGGCCGACGAGATCACGGTGCGGGATCTCGCGGCCGCCCATCTGGCGCTGGTCGAACGGCAGATGGGTCAGTTGCGTACCCGGCGGGCGGTGCTGCGGGCGGTCGTGCGGCAGGACAGCGAGGCCGGGCAGGTGAGTCTCGTGCACCGGTTGGCGTCGATGTCCGACGACGACCGTGAGCAACTCGTGGAGGAGTTCTGGACCGAGGTCACCGCCGGCCTCGACCTGCGGGAGTTCGTCGACTACCTGCGTCCGTGGCGGCCCCGGCTGCCGGAGGACCCCACCGGCGAGCAGCTCGACGCGTGGATCGAGCTGGCCGACATGGTGCGCGACGCCGGGTTCCGGCATGCGGTCCGGCAGCACTTCGGGGAGACCTTCGCCAGCGCGGTCGATCGCGAGCGGGAGGACCCGGCGACGGAGGCGGAGGTCGCGGAACAGGTCGAGATCCTCGCGCAGGCCAGGGCCGCGTCCGAGGCCGGCGTACTGGTCGACTCCCGCGAGGCCCGGCGGTTGGCGACGCGGTGGGTGGCGCTGGCCGCGAGTCGCGGCGGTGAGCAGGATCTGACCGAGGTACGGCGGCAGATCGCCGCCGCCGACCCCGGGCCGCAGGTGAGCCGACATGTCGCGCTGCTCGGCAGGTACCACTCGCTGACCGCCACCATCAACGGCACGCCGCAACCCGTCGGGAACGCCCCGGCGTCGACCTGGTTGCACGCCGCCGTCGCCGCCCTGAGCTGACCGGGCGCTCGGGCCCGGGCAGCGGTCGTCGTGCAGCCTGTCTCCGTGGTCGCCGCGACACCGCCGACACGACCAGCGGCGACGCTTCGCAATCAGCTCCAGGGCAGTCCGACGTAGTTCTCGGCGAGGCTGGTCGCCGCGGCGGGTGAGGAGACGACGTACTCCAACTGCGCGCGCTGCAACTGTTGCCCGAAGGCGTCGTGCTGTGGAAAGCGGTGCAGCATCGACGTCATCCACCAGGAGAAGTGCTGTACCCGCCAGACCCGGTTCAGGCAGGTGGTCGAGTACTCGTCGAGCCCGGTCTCGCTGCCGGTGGCGTACCAGTGCGACAGCGCGGCAGCCAGCACGTGCACGTCGTGGACCGCGAGGTTCAGGCCCTTGGCCCCGGTCGGCGGCACGATGTGCGCGGCGTCCCCCGCGAGGAACAGCCGCCCGTGTCGCATCGGTTCGCACACGAAGCTGCGCATCGGGACGATCGACTTCTCCAGGATCGGTCCCTCGTTGACAGTCCGGCCATCGTGCCCGATCCGGGTGCCGAGTTCGTCCCAGATGCGCTGGTCCGGCCACTCGGCGAGGTCCTCGGTCGGATCGACCTGGAGATAGAGCCGGCTGATCGTCGGTGACCGGAGGCTGGCCAGCGCGAAGCCCCGCTCGTGGTAGGCGTAGATGAGCTCGTCGTCGACGGGCGGAGCGGCGGCAAGGACACCGAGCCAACCGAAGGGGTACTCGCGCTCCAGGAATCGTGCCGACGCGGGCAGCAGACCACGCGTGACTCCGTGGAAGCCGTCGCAACCGGCGACGACGTCGCACTCCATTTCTGTCGACCGCCCTCCGACGGTGAACCGGACCCGCGGTGTCGCGCTCGTCACGTCCAGTACGGTCACGTCGTCGGCCTCGAAGTACATCTGGCCGCCGGTGGCGAGCCGCGCCTCGGTCAGGTCCCGGACGACGTGCTGCTGCCCGTACACGGTGATGGCCCGTCCACCGGTCAGGTCGCTCATCGGGATGCGATGCGAGACGCCGTCGAAGAGCATTGCGATGCCGTGATGCGGCAGGCCCTCGCGGTCGAGCCGGTCGGCCAGCCCGATCTCGCGCAGGAGGTCGACGGTGCTCTGCTCCAGCACGCCGGCGCGGACCCGCTGCTCGACGTACTCGCGGCTGCGGCGCTCCACCACCACCGAGTCGATGCCCTGACGATGCAGCAGGTGGGACAGCAAGAGTCCAGCGGGGCCTGCCCCCACGATCGCGACCTGGGTACGCACCTGTTCTCCCCTTTCCGAAACCGACGTCCTGACATGTCGTCACACCGGGCGTCGGGCCCGGCGCGACCTGGTCCTGCGACAGCGGCCCGGGCTAACCGGTGCCGGCCTCCTCACGCAGCACCCGCGCGGCGACGCCGAACGCCGCGTTCGCGGCCGGTACACCGCAGTAGACGGCGCACTGCAGCAACACCTCCTTGATCTCCTCGGGGGTGAGGCCGTTGCGCAGCGCCGCCCGGACGTGCATCGCCAATTCGCCGAGATGACCGTGGGCGACCAGCGCGGTCAGCGTGATGCAGCTACGGGTACGGCGGTCCAGGCCCGGACGGGTCCAGATCTCACCCCAGGCATACCGGGTGATCAGGTCCTGAAAGTCGGCGGTGAACCCGTCGGTGTCGGCGACGGCCCGGTCCACGTGCGCGTCGCCGAGCACCTCCCGCCGGACTGCCATCCCCTGCACATGGCGTTCCTCCATCACTCCTCCTCCAGAAAGTGTTCGGCCAGCAGGTCGCTCACCCGCACGGGCTGCTCCAGGTTGGCCAGGTGCGCCGCGCGGTCCAGCACCGCCAGCCGTGCTCGGGGCACGGCGTCGGCGATGACGCGGGCGTCGCGGGGCGGGGTGGCCGGGTCGTCCGCACCGGCGACCACCAGAGTGGGAGCGCTGATCGTCGGCAGCAGCGGACGCAGGTCCATCGCGGCGATGGCTTCGCAGCAGGCCGCGTACCCCTCGCTGTCACCAGCGGTCAGGTCCGCGACGAGTGGTGCCACCACCTCGGGATGACGGTCGGCGAAGCCGGCGGTGAACCACCGACCGAGCAGGACGTCGGTCAGGCTCGCGGTGCCGTGCGCCCGGACCTGGGCGGCCCGGGCCAGCCAGGTGTCGGCGGGCGGCAGATGGGCGGCCGTGCAGAGCAGGGCGAGCCGGTCGACCCGCGCCGGGCGGTGCGCGGCCAGCCACATGCCGACCATGCCGCCGAGCGAGAGACCCGCGTAGTGCACGCGGCTCAGGTCGAGGTGGTCGAGCAGGTCGACCACGTCGGCGCCCAGGTCGGCGAGGCCGGTCGGCCCGATGGCGGCGGGCGACCGTCCGTGCCCACGATGGTCGAAGGTCACCACCCGCATCCGCGGGGACAACGCGGCTACCTGGGGACGCCACATCGCTCGGGTGGTGCCGAGCGAGCCGCCCAGGACGAGCACGGGAGCGTCGGCAGGCCCGGTGACCTCATGGGCGAGCGGCACGGTACGCCCCCAACGCGTGGTCGATGAGCTGCCCGGCTGCTGCCGGTACGCCGGGCGGGTCGGTGGCCGCCGTACCGCCGGCCTGTTCGGCCACCGTGGCGCGCATCCGTGCGGCGTCGACCCGCAGCGAGTCGACGGCGGTCCGCGCGTGCCGAGCTGCCGCCGCGGTCAGCCGCAGCAGCGAGGTGACGGCCGGCCACTCGGCCTGCCAGCGTCCGGCGGAGCGTTGCAACTCGACCGGTTGGCTCGCCAGGATGGTGGCGACCATCCCCGGCGCCTGGTGCGCGCAGGCGATGACCAGCGTGCTGAGGGCGGGGTTGCGCTTGTGCGGCATCGCCGAGGAACCACCGGGCGAGCCCTCGGTCACCTCGGCCACCTCGTTCTGCGCGAGCAGGACGACGGCGGTGGCGATGGTGGCGAGCGCCCCGCAGACCGCGCCCAGCGCCGTACCGAGGTCGACCACGGGGCCGCGTCGGGTGTGCCACGGCAGGGCCGGTACCGGCAGCTCCAGGATCTCGCCGAGCGCGGTGGCCATCCGGGGGCCGTCCGCACCGAGCGCGTCGTGGGCACCGACCGCACCGCCGTATTGCAGGGGCAGCCGGTCGTGTGCCCGGGCGAGGCCGCTCGCGGCCTCCGTCACCCCGGCCAGCCAGCCCGCGCAGACCAGGCCGAAGCTGGTCGGCACGGCCTGTTGGAGCAGCGTTCGCCCGATCTGGACGGTGTCCCGGTGGTGGTCGGCGAGTGCGGCGAGCCGGTCACCCAGCGCCCACAGGTCGTCGAGGAGCGGACCGAGGCAGCGGCGGGAGACCAGCACCAAGGTGGTGTCCATGACGTCCTGGCTGGTCGCGCCGAGGTGCACCAGAGGGCGAGTGGGTTCCGGCACCCGGGCCCGTAACTGCGCCACCAGGGGTACGACCGGCGAGGCCGAGGCGACCGCCAGCCGGCTCAGGTCGGCGACGTCGTACCGTTCCGGTTGGCAGGCGGCGGTGATCTCGGCGGCGCGATCGGGTGGTATCAGCCCGACGGCCGCCCCGGCCAGCGCCAGGGCCGCCTCGACGCGGAGCATCTCCCGCAGCCACGCCTGGGAGTCGGTGGCCGAGACCGCGTCCGGCGTGGAGAACAGGGCGTCAAACATCGAAGAACACGGTCTCGGGCTCGCCCCGGAGCCGGATGTCGAAGACGTATCCGTCAGCGGCGGTGGCCGCGATCAGGGTGGCCCGGCGGGCCGGGTCGGGCAGTGCGGCGAGCACCGGATCGGTGGCGTTGGACGGCTCGTCGGGGAAGTACAAACGGGTGACGAGACGGTCGAGCAGACCCCGGCCGAAGATGGAGACGTTGATGTGTGGCGCCTCGGTGCCACCGTCCGGAGTCGGCAGCGGCCCCGGCTTGACCGTACGGATCCGGTAGACGCCGTTCTCGTCGGTGGGGCAGCGGCCGAACCCTCGGAAGCCGTACACCGGACCGCGCGGATCGTCCGGATGCGCGAACCTGCCGTCGGAGTCCGCCTGCCACGTCTCGACCAGGGCGTCCGGCACCGGCGCGCCGTCACCGTCGACGATCCGTCCGCTGATCACGATCGCTTCGGCCGCCGTTGCCGGCACCACGTCCGGCCCGTCGGGCCAGGGCAGACCGATGTGCAGGAACGGACCGACGGTCTGCGACGCGGTCAGCTCAGTCCTCATGCGGTTCCTCCATCGGGGTCGCCGAGCGGCCACGCAGCACGACGTCGAACTCGTACGCGAGAGCCCAGTGCGGCACGGTGGCGTCCAGGTCGAACCGGCATATCAACCGCTGCCGCGCCTGCTCGTCGGGGATCGAGTTGACGATCGGGTCGAGCGGGATGAGCGGGTCGTCCGGGAAGTACATCTGGGTGACGAGCCGCTGGGTGAACGCCCGGCCGAACAGCGAGAGATGGATGTGCGCCGGCCGCCACGCGTTGTGGTGGTTGCCCCAGGGGTAGGCACCTGGCCGGATAGTGACGAAACGGTAGTGGCCCGCCTCGTCGGTGAGTGTCCGCCCCACTCCGGTGAAGTGCGGATCCAGCGGCGCCGCCCAGTTGTCCCGGGCGTGGCGGTAGCGCCCGGCCGCGTTCGCCTGCCAGATCTCCACGAGCGTGTGCGGCACCGGACGGCCGTCGCCGTCGAGCACCCGGCCCTGCACGATGATCCGCTGACCCTGCGGCTCTCCTCCGGCGGCGAGGGTGAGATCGGCGTCGGCCTCGCTCACCCGTCCCTCGCCCAGCAACGGGCCGGTCACCTCGGTCAGGTGGTGCGGGAGCGGCACCAGTGGCTGGGTCGGTGCCCGCAACAGGGTGGAGCCGTAACCGGGACTGGCCAGCGGTGGGTGCAGACCGCGGGGACGCTCGTAGGAGGGCAGATCCAAAGAACTCATCAGCCGATTCCTTCCAGGACGACGGCAAGACCCTGACCGACACCGACACGGATGGCTGCTGGTGCTTTATCCGCACGATCGTTCTCAAAGGGAACGTACGAGCCTTCTCATGTTTGGTCAATGACTGACGCTCTTCGGCGTCGGTGCATCGCCCTGCTGGCGTGCTCACTACCCGGCATACAGGTTTGACGGTCGCTGTCGACGAGTCGTACGGTAGGCGCAGAGCGAACCAATGTTCATATAGCGCACAGGGGGCGTGAGTGGGGGAGATCGCGAGTCTGCGTGATGCTGTCGCGGCCTTGGTCCACGACGGCGACGTCGTGGCGTTGGAAGGGTTCACCCATCTCATCCCGGTGGCCGCCGGTCACGAGATCATCCGCCAGCGCCGCCGCGACCTCACCCTGGTGCGGATGACGCCGGACATCGTCTACGACCAGATGATCGGCGCCGGCTGTGCCCGCAAGCTGATCTTCTCCTGGGCGGGAAACCCCGGGGTGGGATCGCTGCACCGGTTCCGCGACGCGGTGCAGAGCGGCTGGCCTGCACCGTTGGAGATCGAGGAGCACAGCCACGCCGGCATGGCGAATCGCTACGTGGCCGGGGCGTCCGGGCTTCCGTTCGCGGTGCTGCGGGGCTACTCGGGCACCGATCTCGTCGGACTCACCGATACGATCAAGCCGATCACCTGCCCGTTCACCGGGGAGACCCTGACCGCGGTGCCGGCGCTGAACCCGGACATCGGCATCGTGCACGCGCAACGGGCGGACCGCTCCGGCAATGTCCAGTTCTGGGGCATCACCGGAGTGCACAAGGAGGTTGTCCTCGCCTCCACCCGCGCACTGGTCACCGTGGAGAAGATCGTCGACCGGCTCGAGGACCGCCCGGGCGCAGTCGTCCTCCCGCACTGGGCGGTCACCATGGTGGCCGAGGTGCCGGGTGGTGCACACCCCTCCTACGCCCACGGCCACAGCGACCGGGACAACGACTTCTACGTCGCCTGGGACGCCGTCAGCCGCAACCGCGAGACCTTCCAAAGTTGGCTCGACGACACCATGTACGGGACGACCAGCATGGACGGAGGTCTGCCGAGATGACCCTGGAAGCTGCCGCACAGCCCTCGTCGACGCCCCTCGCCTGGACCGGCGAGGAGATGATGATCGTCGCCGCGGCCCGGGCGCTTCACGACGGCGCCCGCTGCTTCGTCGGCATCGGCCGCCCCAGCGTCGCGGCCAACCTGGCACGCCGCGTGCACGCCCCCCACCTGGTGTTGGTCTACGAGTCCGGCGCCATCGGTGCGAAGCCCACCCACCTGCCGCTGTCGATCGGCGACGGCGTGCTGGCCGAGACCGCGGACACGGTGGTCTCGGTGCCGGAGATGTTCAACTACTGGCTCCAGCCCGGCCGCATCGACGTCGGTTTCCTCGGTGCGGCCCAGATCGACCGGTACGGCAACATCAACACGACGGTGATCGGCACCGACTACCACCGCCCGAAGGTGCGACTGCCGGGCGCCGGCGGCGCGCCCGAGATCGCTGCCTCGTGCCGCGAGGTGTTCGTCGTCGCGCGCCACCACCGGCGTGCCTTCGTCGAACGCGTCGACTTCGTCACCTCGGTCGGGCACGGTCGGGGGCCCGGTGACCGGGAGCGGCTCAACCTGCGCGGGCGCGGACCCGTACGCGTGATCACCGACCTCGGTGTGCTGGAACCCGATCCGGTCACCCGCGAGCTGACCCTCACTCAACTGCACCAGGGGGTCGCCGTCGAGCAGGTACGCGCCGAGACGGGGTGGGAGCTGCGCGTGGCCGACTCCCTGGAGACCGTGCCGACGCCGACGCCGGTCGAACTCGCGACGCTGCGCGCACTGCAGACGACGGCCGGACCGGGTGCCGACCGGGGCTGACCGTGGGGCGGCGTACGCGACCATCGGGTGCGGCGGTTGACCGGCACACCCCCGGCTACGCTGATCCGGATCAGCAGGACTGCATGGAAGGCCATCGATGACCGACTCCGCCCGCGAGCCGCACTTCGTGCAGTCCCTGGAACGTGGGCTGGCAGTCATCCGCGCCTTCGACGCCGCACATCCCGAGTTGACGCTGAGCGAGGTGGCCCGGGCCTGCGACCTCACCCGGGCCGCCGCCCGACGCTTCCTGCTCACCCTCACCGATCTCGGCTACGTCCAGAGCGACGGCCGGATGTTCCGGCTCAGTCCCCAGATCCTGGAACTGGGTTACGCGTACCTGTCCAGCATCGGCCTGCCGGAGATCGCGCAACCACACCTGCAACGGCTGGTCCAGGAGGTACACGAGTCCTCCTCCGTCTGCGTGCTCGACGGCGACGCCGTCGTCTACGTCGCCCGGGTGCCGACCAGCCGGATCATGACGGTGTCGATCACCGTCGGCACCCGCTTCCCGGCCTACCTGACCTCGGTCGGCCGAGTCCTGCTGGCCCACCTGCCAGAACAGGAACTCGAACTGCACCTCAAGCGTGTCCCCTTCGAGCGGCCCACCTCCCGCACCATCGCCTCCGCCACCATGCTCCGCAACGAGCTGACCCGGATTCGCGACCAGGGATACGCCATCGTCGACCAGGAGCTGGAAGAGGGATTGCGCTCGGTGGCCGCACCGATCCGGGACCGCAACGGGAGCGTGGTCGCAGCGGTCAACATCCCGGCACACGCCAGCCGCAACTCCATCGAGTCGATCCGACGCGACCTGATACCGCCGCTGGTGGCCGCCGCGTCCCGCATCGAGGCCGACCTCCGCCTGCTACCACCGCAGGCCGGCACCGCTCGCGGCTGAGTCGGCGGCGGTAGGCGTCAGGTCAGGATCTCGACGTAGCCGTCGGTGCCGTGCACCCGGATCCGCTGCCCGTCCCGGATCAGCCGGGTGGCCCCCTCGACGCTGACCACGGCCGGCAGGCCGTACTCGCGGGCGATCACCGCGCCGTGGGTCATCAGACCGCCCACCTCCGTCACCAGGCCCGCGACGCCGAGGAACAGCGGCGACCAACTGGGATCGGTGTAGGCGGTGACCAGGATGTCGCCCGGTGCGAGGTCGGCCTGCCCGAGGTCCAGGACGACCCGGGCGCGCCCCTCGACGGTCCCGGTGGAGACCGGCAGGCCGACCAGGGCGCCGGCCGGCACGTCATCGCGCCGGTACGCCCCGCTCAGGGCCTCACCGTCGGAGGTGAGCACCCGGGGCGGAGTGAGCGCGTGGTACGACCGGAACGCCTCCCTGCGCTGCCGGATCAGCCCGGCGTCCACCCGGCGCGTCCGTGCCACCTCGTGGAACTCCCCGAACGTGAGGAAGAAGACGTCCTCCGCCTCGGCGAGCACCCCGGCCCGCACCAGGCCTTCGGCCTCGCCCAGCAGGGCCTGCTTGTAGACGAGGTAGCGGCTGACGATGTCGTACTTCGGGTACTCCCGGTACCCCACGAAGGTGCGGACCCGGTCGATCATCCGCTTGGTCTCGGCGGCCTTGGCCTCCCCGTCGGGCAGGGCCAGCAACCGGGACAGGATCTCCTGCTCCTTCTGCCGCGCCTGCTGCCGCCCGTTCGCCACGCGTCGCCCGGCCTCGCCCGCAGCGAAGTTGCGGACGTTGTCCAACAGCACCGGCAGCAGGGTGCTCGGACGCTCACGCCACCGTGGCCGGGTGATGTCGATCTCGCCGACGCCCCGCATCCCGTACCGCTCCAGGTACGCCTCGATCGCGGAGCGGGCCTCGCCGCCGCCCTCGACCTCGGGCAGCCCGTCCAGGAAGCCGTCGCCGTCGACACCCTCCAGGAAGGCCACCACCTGCGGGTACGGGCGGATCACGTCCGCGACGTCGAGCAGCGCCAGGCCCATCTCCGAGGTGACGTTGTCGGGTACGGACAGCGTGAGCGTGTCGGCGGCGTTCTTCTCACCCAGCCACTCCCACAACCGGTCGTTGAGCCACCAGGTGGCCTCCATCCCCGCCATGATCGCCTGCCCGCTCAACGGGTCGGCGAGGACACGCTTGTGCTCCTCGAAGGCCGCCAGCAGGAAGTCGAACAGCTCGGGCCCGGTCTTCGTCGCGATGTCCCGCCGCAGCGCCGCGATCGACGCCTGGCTGCGCCCGACCAGCTCGGCGACGACGGCCGGGTCGGTCGGGATCGGGGCGGGCGCTGCGCCGGACGGTGGCGCGGCGACAGCGGCGTCCGGCGGCGTCGGGACGAAGTCGCCCCGGTCCAGGACGGTCTGCAACGCGTCCCGGGTCAACGGGTCGGACCTGCCGATCATGTCCAGGAACGCGGCGCGGCCCGGGCCGGCCAACAACCGGATCGCGTCGACGAACAGCCGGCCACCGGCCTCGATCATCGGGGCCATGGCCGTGCGCTGCCACACCGAGATGCCCAACGGCTTCATCGGGTCGGTCATCATCTGCTGGTGCCCCACCGAGACGTAGACGTGGTTACCGCTGTCGTCGCGGTCGGGAACGGGGAACAACGTGGTGATCGGTCGGCTCTGCACGACGTGCAACCGGTCGTCGGTCAGGCACCACTCGATGTCCTGCGGCCGACCGAAGTGCGCCTCGATCCGTCGCCCGAGCCGCACCAGCGCCACGACCTGGGGGTCCGTCAGCGCCGGCTGCGCGCGCCGTGCCGCGTCGACCGTCACCTGCGCGGTCCCGCCGGTCGGTAGGGCCTGCACGGCGAACTGCTTCGCGGCGACCGACCTGCCGACGACCTCGCCGGCGCGTACCCGGTAGACGTCCGGGGTCACCAGCCCGGCGACCAGGGCCTCACCGAGACCGAAGCCGGCGTCCACCGTGGCGACGGTCCGGTCGCCGCTGACCGGGTCGGCGGTGAACAGGACGCCGGACGCCTGCGGGAAGACCATCTGCTGCACCACCACCGCCATCCGCACCGACCGGTGGTCGATGCCGTTGCGTCGGCGGTAGGCCACGGCCCGCTCGGTGAACAGCGACGCCCAACAGCGCCGGACGTGCGCCAGGACCGCCGACGGACCCACCACGTTCAGGTACGTGTCCTGCTGTCCGGCGAACGACGCCGACGGCAGGTCCTCGGCCGTCGCGCTGGACCGCACCGCGTAGGCGGTCTGCTCCCCGTACCACGCCAGGGCGCCGGTGATCGCGGCCGTGACCTCGCCCGGGACGCTGACCCCCTCGATGATCCGGCGGATCCGCGCGCTGTGTGTGCCGATCACCTCCCGGTCGTCCGCCGCCGGGCCCGCCAGATCGTCGAGCAGCGTGCCGAGCGGTGCGTCCGCCATGATCCGCTGGAAGGCGTCCGTGGTCACGCAGAACCCGGCCGGCACCCAGACGCCGTCGATGCGGGACAGCTCACCCAGGTGCGCGCCCTTCCCACCGACCATCGCGATCTGCGTCGCGTCCACCTCCTGAAGATCCACCACGTACTGCTCGGTCATCGCGACACCTCCGACACCGTCGGGCACCCCGGCCCGACCTCCCCGTGACTGCCGTCAGTCGACATCAACACCCGCATGTCTGCCCCCGTTTCCGCAGCTTGCGGGCTCGGCCGGCCGATTCTGCGGCATACCCGGGGCCTTGCCGCAAGCCCCCCGGTGCGCTATATCTTTAAGAAGGGCAGGGAGAGATCTCCTTGCCCTTCGTCGTCGGCGGGGCCGGGTGAGGGGCACCGGACTCACCGCAGCCGGGTACGCAACCCGCGCACCGCGAGGCGCGCCTCCAGGGACCGGTCCGGATCAGGTCGAGCCCGGTGAGAAGTACCCGCAGTGTGTCGGCGCTTATCGCAGGTTCCTCTCGCGGACGGCGGTGAGCAGACGGTCCACGGAAGCCCGGTCGGGCTGCTCCGGCAGCGCGGTGGCGACGGCCGCGTCGGCGAGGGCCGCCTGCAGATCGGCGGCCCAGGCGGTGACCGACTCCCAGGCGAGATCCCCGCGCCGCACCGCGAGGAGGTCCTCGCGCAGATGCCGCACATCGACCAGGACCTCACCGGTACGCAGGACGTGCGCCCCGGCGACCAGTAGCCGGATCATGTGCATCGCCTGCTTGTGGTTCGTCTGGCCGGTCCGCTCCCGCCGTGCCGTTACCCGGTCGAGCTGGTCCCGGGCATAGTTGCCGTAGGTCTGGGCCACCCGCCGCGACAGGAACGCCCGCCGCGTCGCCAGCAACGCCTCCCCGTCGACCGTGATCGCCTCGATCAGCGGGGACCAGAGCACCTCCAACACCGTCGGATTGCCCTGCAGGGCCAGGACGCAGAACCGCTCGATCTCCCAGGAGAACTGCTCCTCGGCCGGTCCGTCCAGGTGGGTGGGCGGCTTGTCCAGCTGCCAGAACGCACGGGTGGGTGCCACGAACACCCCACGCCGGTCATGGTCGGAGTCCGGGCCGTGCAGCCCGTACGCCCGCGACCCGACCACGACCGCGAGGGCGGTGTGCCGTGCGACAAGATCGATCACGACGGCAGGCTACCCATGAACTATGCTCCGGTGAGCGTCGCGTGCCGGTGGCAGACCGTGTCAGGCATGGAGGCGCCCTACCGAGGGAGGCCGACGGTGTTCACGTCGCATCCTTCGTCTTCGCGTGACTGAGCGCGAGACGACCAGGCTCGTCGCCTGGAGCTACGAGCTTCGCCAGGTCCACAACCGCCTCCGTGAGGCGCTCGACCTCGTCCGCACCGCGGTCGCCGACGGGACATCCGGCGAGGCGGCCACCCGTGACCTGCTGCTGTACTGCCACGGGTTCTGCGCTGCCCTCGACGGACACCATCGGGGCGAGGACGCCACCCTGTTTCCGGCGATCGAGGCGGCCCACCCGGAGCTGGCGCCCGTGCTGCGCTATCTCCGCCAGGATCATTCGATGATCGCGCACCTGCTCGGCGGCCTGCAGGCCGCCATCGACCGGGCCGCGCCGGTCGCCGAGCTTGATCGTCACCTGGAGGGTGTCTCCGCGATCATGGAGAGCCATTTCCGGTACGAGGAGCGACAGTTGCTCCAGGTGCTCGAAACACTCTCCCTGGACGCCTCACCCGACGAGGTCCTGGGTCCCCTCTGAGCCCACGTCGCCGCGGCACCGGGCATCCGGGTGGAAATCCCGTCGCCGTTCGGTGGCCGCTGCGACGACAATGCTCGACGCGAGGAGCGGACGGTGAGCGACGGGGAGGCTGTGGGGCGTGGGCCGACGGTTGGACGGACACCCCTGGCGGGTGCTGGTCAGTACGGTCCGGCTCGGGCACCAGCAGTACCGCGTCGTGCGCCCGGTGAGGCTGCCGGGATCCGCCGGCCTCTACGAAGGTTGTCTCGGCGCCCAGTTCTGCCTCGACGCGCCCACCGCGACGATGTTCGCCCTGGCCTGGGGACTGGCCGCCCGGTCGCCGCACACGATCGTCTATCTTCCGCTGCGTCGCGCCGGCGCGCGTCACGACTGCGGGTGGGGACGTCCGCTCGACCTCGTGCTGGTGCACCACCGGCTCGCGTTCCCGCCGTCACGCTGGAAACAGGTCCGGTCCCGGCTGGGTCCGGGACGACCGCACACCGTGGAACTGCCCGGCGGTGCGTGGCCCGTGCTGTCGGACACCGAGCACGAGCGGAGCTCGCATCGGGAGTTCCGTGACCATCTGCGGTGGGACGTGGCCGCCGAGACGTTGGTGCTCACCGGCAGCCGGCCGGCGTACGAGCGGGCAGCCGAGCAGGTACGCGCCCTGGCCGAGGAGTGCCCGGCACATCGCGCCCGCGTACCCGGGACGCACTGCTGTGCCGAGATCGTCGTGGGCAGACCCTGGCGGTTCCGGGACCGACGTCGGCCCTACGCCGACCTGCACGCCGAGTATTGCGGGTAGCCTGGCTCAGCGCCGGGGCGCGTCCTCCTGAAGCAGCCCACGGGCGGCCATGAAGGCTCGCAACGTCTCGGCGTCCCCGGCGGACATCAGCCGGCGGGGGATCACCGTCGCCGGCATCCGGTCGACGTACACGACCCAGAACTCGGAGGTGTCCTTCACCCGGGAGACACCCTCCCAGGCGATGCCACCGGACTCCGAGCCGCTGCGCATCATGATGTTCTCGTCGGTGATGTCGTAACTGCCGTCCACTGCATAGCCGCCGGAGCGGCGTCGGGCCCGCCACTGCACCCACGGCCAGTACAGCATCGCCAGCAGGCCACCGATGGCCATCGCCATCCAGAGCGGCGTGATCTGCTCGCCCCACGACGACCCCCGCGTGACCACCAGACCGATCACGCCGACCGTCAGCAGCACCGCGCCGACCGAGGCGTACCTGCGCAGTTGGTCACGGCTCATCGCGGCGGCCACGCGGCCGGGGTAGGCGGGATCGGCGGGGATCTCGAAACGGATGTGCACGCCGCAACGATAGTGCGCCCGGCCGTCAGCCACCGCCAGCAGGCGCTCAGGCGGACGCCGACTGCGGCGGCTTGGCCTTCTGCGGATAGAACGTCTCGTGCCGGGCCAACATCGCGACGAACTCGACGATCTTCCGCTCCCGGGTCCGGGCCTGCTTCACGGAGTTGAGGCGGTGCACGAACGCGTACTGGTTGGTTTTGGTGAGCACGTCGAACATGGCCTGGGCGGCGGGCTCGGCGGCGATCGCGGCGAGAAGGTCCTCGGGCACCTCGGCCTCCGAGGACGGGGCGTACGCGGCGGCCCACCGCCCGTCCGCCTTCGCGGCCTCCACGGCGGCCCGCCCGGCGGGCAGCATCCGCCCCTGCTCCTCCAACCGCGCCACGTGCGCCACGTTGCGCTGGGACCAGATGCTGCGCGGCCGGCGCGGAGTGAACCGGATGCAGGAGCTCTCCTCGTCCCGCTTCTTGGCCTGCCCGTCGATCCAGCCGAAGCACAGGGCCTCGTCGACCGCCTGCTGCCAGGTGAGGGTGGTGACCGTGCCACCCTTCTTGGTCAGGGCGAGCCAGACACCGGGCGACGTTGCATGGTTGGCGGACAACCACGCACGTAACTCCTCGGCGTCCGCCACGATCAACTCGTCCAGCTCAGCGCTCGCCATGTCCGTAGGCTAGCCCCTTTCGCCGGAGTGGCACCGTCACCCACCGTCGCGTCGGGCCGGCCGGCACCGCCGCGAGCAATCGCGGCAACGGCTCACCGCGCATCACCGGTCAGCGTCTTGCGCATCTGCTGCGTGACCACCCGGTAGCCGGAACTCTGGTAGAGCCCCCGAGCACGGTCGTTGTCACCGAACACGTTCAGTTCGAGGGCCGAGACGCCGTGCCGGCGGACGACGTCCTCGCCGGCCGCCAGCAGCTTGCGCCCGTATCCGGCACCACGATGCGTCGGCTCGACCTCGATGTCGTAGAGGAACGCACAGTCAGAGATGCCCCGAGGATGGGTGAGCCCGATCCACAGCACCCCGACCGCGGTCCCGTCGTCGAGTTCGCCCTTGAGGAACAGCATGCCGGCGGTGGCGAAGCCGTTCGGCAACAGAGTCTCGTTGTTGTGGCGGGCCATCTCCAGGGCATTCTCGGCGGACCAGTTCCCAGCCGCCACCTGCTCGTCGGCGTAGGCGCGGACGAGGCCGGAGTACCACTGACCGAACTCGATCTCGGTCATGCTCCGGACGGTCAGCTCAGACATGGAAGTGATGCTGGCACACTGCCCAGGCACAGGAGGGCCCCGAGCGTCTAGGTGCGGAGTCGCCCGCCCAGGACGTCCCGCAGGTCGTCGGGTAGGCCGTCGATCGCCAGTAGCGTGGGCACCAGTTCCGGCTCGGTCATGTAGGCGCGGAAGGCGTCCGCGATCGTCACGCCGTGGGCTGGCCGGTCCGTCACGGTGACCGCATCACCGGCACGGACCTCACCGGGCTCCAGGACGCGCAGGTAGGCGCCAGGACGGTTCTCGCGGGTGAACGTCTTGAGCCAGTGGGGCTCTGCCATCTTGGCCTGGAACGTGACGCAAGGGATGCGACCGAAGGTCGGTTGCAGCACGAGGTCGTCGCCGATGGTCCATCTCTCGCCGATCACCGCGCCGTTCACGTCGACGTCGACCGTCGTGAGATTCTCGCCGAAGATTCCGCCGGGCAGCACCCGGCCGAGTCGGGCTTCCCACCAGTCGTAGTCCTCGCGGGCGTACGCGTACACCGCCTGGTCGTCACCGCCGTGGTGCTCGATGTCGAAGATCTGGTCACCGACTAGTCCACTGTGCAGCCCGGTGGTCTTCGGGCCGGGTGCGCGGACCGCCACGGGGCCGTCGAACGGCTGTTTGTTGATGCCGGTGATGCCGACCCGTTTGGCGGTGCTGCACTCCGGCACGGCCAGGTTGACAGAGAGGATTCTGCCCATGGGCTGCAACCTATCGGCTGTCCGGGTCGGGCCGCGCCGGGTATTTCTCGCGTACGCCCGGGTGCGGGGCGGGAAGGGCGGTGGCTTCGACGGCTTCCACGGGTACGAGCTGATCCCGGCGGCCGGCGACGAATGCGTTCTCCGGCATTCACTGGTGGCGCGGATGCGCTGGCCCGCCGCCCTGACGTACCCGCTGATCTACCGGCCGCGGCACGCGGCGCTGATGACCGACAGCCTGGACAGGGCGGCACTGTTCGCCGGTACGCCGGTCGACGCTGCGCACCGGTGGTCGATGTGGGTCCGACTGTTGCGGTGGGTAGTCTCGCGGGTTCGCCGACGGGCCCGAGGCGATGAGCCCCGTCGGTGTCACGGTGTGACCGAACATCACCGTCGGCCGCCGGTCGAGTGGGAAGCTGGCACCCGTGGACAGGAAACAGGTGACCGGCTGGCTCGCGGCCTACGAACAGGCGTGGCGGACGCCGGGGACAGACGTACTCGCGACGATCTTCACGCCGCAGGCGAGCTACCAGCAGGGTCCGTACCGGAAGCCGGTCGTCGGCCTGGAGGCCATCGCCGCGATGTGGGAGGGCGAGCGGACCGGCCCCGACGAGGTGTTCCGCATGACCAGCGAGATCGTCGCCGTGGAGGGCGACACCGCGGTGGCGCGGCTGGAGGTCCGCTACGGCGACCGGGTCCCCCAGGAGTACCGCGATTTGTGGATCATGCGTTTCGCCGAGGACGGTCGCTGCGTCTCGTTCGAGGAGTGGCCCTTCTGGCCGACGCAGTCGACCGCCGACCCGGCCGCCGAGAGCTGACCGGGGCTGCTCAGCGTCCGGTGACGCCGTCGACGAGTTCCCGCAGGATGTCGGCGTGCCCGGCGTGTCGGGCGGTCTCGCTCGTCATGTGGGCCAGCACCCAGCGCAGGGTGCGCGGGCCGTCGTCCACCGGCTGGGCGGTGCGGCTGTCGATGCCGTCCGCCGCGCGGATGTGTGCGTCGCTCTCGGCGATCGCGCGGCGGTAGTCGTCGACGATCTGCGCCCCGGTGAGGTCCGGCTCGACCACCATGTCGAAGTCGACGTCGGCGTGGCGGACGTCGCCGGCCAGGGTGTATCCGAACCAGTATCGTTCGGCGTCGGTCAGGTGTCGGACCAGTCCCAGCAGCGTCGTGTCGGAAGCGACCAGACGGCGTCGTAGCTGTTCGTCGTCCAGACCGTCGACCTTCTTGAGGACGCAGGACCGGGCGAAGGCGAGGAACGCCAGCGCTGTGTCCAGCTCGCCGCCGTCGTTGAGGGGGACACCTTCGCGTTGCGACTCCAGCATGGATCCGACCCTACGTCGGGGCGGCGACCGGCGGGAGTCGGCGCAGCGCGCGCAGCGCCAGCACGGCGAGGGGTACGCCCACTGCCAGGACGGCGACGACCTCCACGGACGCGATCGTGGTGAGTGCGGTGCGCTGGACCTGGTGGTGGTAGTCGGGCAGGGTCGCGGCCCGTAGGGCGACGGTGGCCGCGGCGAGCAGGGTGAGCGCCAGTGACCATGGCAGCGCGCGGGCGGGACGGTGCGGTCCGCGTGCGGTCAGGTGGACGGCGATGGCGAGGGTGACCGCGGCGCAGGACAGGCCCGGCCAGTCCAGCAGTCGTAGCGCGGGTTCGACCGCCTGGAGGGTGAACAGCGGTACGGGAACCAGGAGGATGCCGATCGGCAGGGCGAGTAGCCACGGTCGACGCGACACCGGTGGGGCGCCCGGGTGGAAGGCCGTCATGCCCAGGAGCAGCAGCACGTCGACGAGCCGCATCGCCCAGGGGGACACGGACAGTGGGGTGTCTCCGGCGGCCTGGGTCACGACGGTGGTGATCGCGGGAGGCACCACGGCGATCAGGGCGATGGCCTGGGCCACGCGCCGCTGCCCGAGGACCAGCGCGAGGTAGGCGGGCAGCCAGGCGTAGCCGGCGAGATTCCAGGTGGTGAGCCAGACGCTCGACGACGTGGCGGGTGTCCAGTCGGAGGCCGGTACGGGCAGCCAGGCGATCTTCCCGGTGAGCCAGAGCGTGACGCCGATGCCGGCGGTGACCATGACGGCGTGGGTCAGCATCGTCATCAGGGTCGCCAGGCGCACGGCCTGACCCCAGGCGTACGAGCGGGGTGACGCGTCCGCGCCGCCGAGGCGTAGCCGGACGGCCAGGGACACGATGCTGGCGACCTCCGACAGGCTCGGCCGTCCGTAGTCGGCCAGGTACTCGGTGGTCTCGGGGTCGCCGGTGTCCATGCTGTCCAGGAAGGCGGCGACCATGTCGTCCTCCCACTTCTGCCGGTACGCGGTGGGCAGCAGCCGCAGGACGAGCCGGTAGCGCTCCTCCAGCCGGTTCACGAGGACGTTCCTGTGATCGGGTTACGTCGGTCGCGCAGCCGGGTCGAGGCGAGGCGCGCGTTGGCGGCGAGTCGCTGGGCCTCCGCATCGAGGGCATCATGGCCGGGCTCGGTCAGCCGGTAGTACCGGCGCAGTCGTCCCTGCCATGCCTCTTCGCGGTCCAACTCGACCAGGCCGTCGCCGACCAGCCGGTCCAGTGCCCCGTACAGCGAGCCGATCTTCAGCTGCACCCGTCCCTGGGACAGTTCGGCGACCTCCGCGACGATCCCGTAGCCGTGACGGGGGGCGTCCAGCAGCGCGGTGAGGATGAAGAAGGCCGGTTCGGTCATCGCCCGAGAACTCATCCACCTAATATACTGGTAGTCAAGATATGATGGGAGCAGGAATCGACGACGTGCGGGAGTGGTCATGGGCGACGGTGACGCGGCAGACGCCGGAGACCTCGGCGGACCGGACTTCGCTCCGGTGGTCCCAGCGGTGCAGAGCAGCGCCTTCGGCGCCCCGCCCGTCCATCGGGCGACCATCGTCGTGCTCGGCCCCGGATACCACGGGTACGCCGTCCTGACCCGGACCCCGCCGCAGCCCGACCCCGACCCGTCTGCCTGACACCTCCCGGTGCATGCTGAGCGGTGGAGCCGCCGGCCGCACCGCGTCACGAGCCGGCGGCCATCACCCGAACTGCGACTCGAGGTCGTCCAACAGCAGCGTCCACGGGGTCTGTCCGTATCCGGCCGTGGGGTCGCGGGCGAGCAGGGACGCCCGGATGCCGGCCATGCCCTCGGCGAGGATCTCGGCATCGAGTAGTCCCTGCTCGTCGAGGTCGTCCAGGCGGGACATCGTCGTTCGCAGCACGCCGAGGAAGTAGAGCAGCGCGGCGATGTCGGAGTTGATCACACGGGTGTGGTGCGCTGCCGCAGCGGCGAACTCGTACGCCTGCTCGGACGACAACTCGACGGCGAGGCAGACGTGCGAGTGGTCGGCGGTGACGACGAGGAACTGGAGCTGCCCTTGGCGTACCGGGTCAGGGAGGTGGCCACCCTCGGGGAAGTAGACGTTGAGCACCTCGACCGTGGGTAGGCCGACCTCGGTGAGGAATCTGCGGGTACCCGGTGGTATCGCAGCCGGGACCAGCGCGGGGACGACCGGTGCGAGCCGGCCCTCCCATGCCTGGCGGACCTCTGCGTCGGTGATGCCGCTGCGTGCGTGGCCGCTCATGTCGCTGCCCCGCTCATTCGCCGACCGCCTGCCGGTCAGGGGGCCTGTGCGGGCTGGTCCGGCTGGCTGCTGGCGTTGTACGCGTTCTTGGCGGCGACCACGGCCGCTTGACGGTGCTCCGGGTCGACGCCGTGAACGTTGAGCGGCGGGTGCAGACGCCGGACGAGTTCCGCCTCGATGGTCGTGGGCTCCGGGTCCTCGGCCCAGGTCAACCGCAGGTGCGCGGTCATCCACGCGGTCAGCCGTGCCTCGTCCTCCGGCACCAGGACGACCCGGTCGGTCCACGTCGTCCGATATTCCTCCGCCACCAGCAGCCCGGCCAGCGTCCGGCGCAGCGTCGAGCTGCCCGACCGCCGCAGATGGTTGCGCAGGATCCGGCCCCGCAGGCTGGTCGCCCGTCCGAGATACAGCATCCGCAGCGACGGGACGTGCTCGTTCGGCGGCCCGGGGAGATCGGGCAGGACCAGCGGGTCGGCCCACCAGGCGTAGACGCCGCTGCCCCGACTGAGCCGTTTGGCGGCGACATCGAGCTCGACCGGTGCGCCGGAGAGCAGCCGCAGGGCTGCCTCGACTCGTTCGTCGTCGGAGGGGAGGTCGTCGGGTCGTACCTGGGGAACGGTCATCGAGACCATCCTAGGTCCAGGGGCGATCGAGGTCGGGCGCGCCGGGGTCAGCCGGCCGCCGTCTGCCGCAGCCACTGCTCGGGGTCCTGGCCCGCGACGAGACCCAGATAGTCGCTGGCGGGGGCCACGCCGGCCAGGCGGCGTAGCGCCGGGGTCAGCAGCCGGAGCTGCTCGACGCCGGTGGCCAGGATGTGGTTGTCGGCGGGCCGGAGCCAGGGCAGGACGTGTTCACAGATGAGGGCTCGGCGGGTGGTCTCGGCCGCGTTGTGTCCGGCGGCGTGCCAGAGGCGACCGCTGTAGACGAGCGCGCTGCCGGCGGGCATGACCGCCGGGACGAGCTCGTGCGGTTGCGGACGGCGGCCGTCGGCCCAGCGGTGACTGCCCGGGGCGATCAGGGTGGCACCGTTGCTGTCGGTGAAGTCGTCGAGCGCCCAGATGACGTTGGTCTCCGCCTCCACCTGCCGGGGGAGGGGATAGACGCCCGCGTCGACGTGCAGCGCCTGGGCACCCTGGCCCGGGTCCACGGCGGACAGGAACAGCATGCCGAACTGGTACACCTCGCCCAGACACGCGGTGACGAGGCGGTGCACCTCGGGATGCAGCAGCAACGGTTCGAGAGCGCCGGGGCGACTCAGCAGGGAATAGACGCGGCGGGTGCGCCGGCCGTCGAAGTCGTTGTCGCTCCAGCCGACCCCGCGCAGCAGGTCGTCCGCGTGATCGCTGGCTGCGGCCAGCTCCGCACCGGACAACACCCCCGGCAGCACCACGAAGCCGTCGCCCTGCAGCGCGTCCAAGGTGACGTCGGGATCGTCGTCGATCACTGTTACGACCTCGCGTGCCGTCATGGTTCGCAGCGTAGCCGTGCAGGACTGATGCGGTGGGCCGGCGGGGTTTCACCGGTCGGCGGCAACGGGTAGCGGCTATCCATGGATCGCAATCTGGTCAAGGCCCTCCATGCCGCGTGGGAGCTGCCGGAGTTCCGGGACGGGCTGCGTCACCTGGTCGATCTCGACGAGGTGACGCACCTGCTGGCGAGGTTGTCCGTGGCGGACCAGGACCACGAGGTGGAACGCAGCCTGTTGCAGCTGCTGCGTACCGGCCTGGACGCGCCCGAGATCCGGGAAGCGGTGTTGCTGCTGCTGGAGAACGACGAGGTGCGTCGCCCTCTCGTCGCCGCGGTGCAACCGCTGGTCAAGCAACCGGGTCAGGCGGCGGCCATCGCGTCGGCGGCCGAGGACCCCACGGTACGACGCGAGGTGCGGGCGGCCCTGGAAAGCGCCCGGGTGCGTGAGCTGATCTGGCAGGCGATCGACGACCAGCAGAGCAACAATCGGTTCGGACTGATCCGTCGGGCGGCGGTGCTGTTCGTCCGGCACGCCAGCGTCCGGCGTCTCACCTGGGCCCTGCGTCGGCACGGCGTACTCCGGGAACTACGCCGCGACTCGTGACCGACGGTGCCTGTCCTGGGCGAGGTCTCGGCCACGGCGGCAAGGATGGATTCTCAGGAGTGTGAACCGCTCACCTGCTCGAAGCGGAACTCGCGGATGAAACAGTCACGCGGTTGCGCCACGGCGAACAGGACGCAGTCGACGACCGACTGGGCGGTGAGGTCGCTGTCGGCCCGACGCGGTCCGTCCTGGACGAAGTCCGGCGGGAACAGGGAGATCACTCGGATCCCTTCCGGCCGAAGTCGGTGCGAGAGGATCTCGGCGAACCCGGCGTGGGCGTGCTTGGCCGCGTAGAACGCGGGATGCGCGCCCGACCGGTGCTGGCCCACCTCGCCACACGCGGAGATCATGTTGACGACGTCGGGTCGGGTCGACGCGCGCAACAGCGGCAACAGGTGTTTGGTCAGCAGGACGGTGCCGGTCCCGCCGGCAGCCAGCACGCTCTCGATCGTGTCGTCCGCGACGTCGCCCAGGTCGTCACCGTGGATGTAGGGGGCGCCGTTGTTGACCAGCACGTCGAGATGACTGGTCCGGTCGGCCACGGCCGAGGCGAATCCCCGTACCGAGTCCGGCGCGGCGAGGTCACAGGAGAAGGCCTCGGCGCGGCCCACTCCGCGCCGGTTGATCTCATCCGCGACGTGCTGCGCCGCCACCACGTCGCGGGCCGAGAGGAAGACCTGTGCACCCCGTTCGGCGAACGCCTCGGCGAGAAGTCGGCCGGTGTCCCGTGCCGCGCCGGTGATGGCGACGCGCGTACCGTCAAGATCCATGGCCGCCAGTGAAGCACCTCAACTCAGGTTGAGGTCAAGGAGCGGTGTCGTGTCTGCCTACGGCGCCGGTTCCAGGACGATGACCGGGATCTGGCGGGTGGTCTTGCGCTCGTAGTCGGCGAAGCCCGGGTAGGCGGCCTTCTGCGCGCTCCAGATCCGCTCCCGTTCGTTCCCCTCGGCGACCCGGGCGACCAACCCGACCGTGTCGGTGCCGATCTCCGCCCGGACCTGCGGATGCGCGACCAGGTTGTGGTACCAGTCGGGATTGGTGGGAGCCCCGCCCTTGGACGCGAACACGGCGTAGCCGCCGTCCAGCTTCTGGTACATCATCGGGCTCACGCGCGTCTGGCCGCTCTTGGCGCCGACCGTGTGCAACAGCAGCAGTGGCGCACCCGCGAACTGGCCACCCACCTGCCCACCGTTGGCGCGAAACTCGGCGATGATCTTCTCGTTCCAGTCGCTCATGGATTCCCCTCGCCCCCGTACGTCGGCTCCGTGACCACGATTCTGTCAGTCCTGACGGTCGATGACACGGCGACGCGGGTGAGCGGCGACGGCCAATCGTCCGGAGGCGGCATCGGGTCAAACTGGGCCTCGGCCGCGCGGGACGGTGGCGGACTGCAGCTCGACCAGCAGGTCACCGCCGGGCGTGCGGAAATACAACACCGACCGGCCCGACCGCCGTCGCCCGACCAACTGCGCCTGGAGCAGGACATCGAGATGCCCCCCGACGGACCCGAAGCCGTATCCGGTCAGAGCGACCAACTGGGTCGGGCTCTTCGGAGCGTCCAGCAGAGTGAGGATCTTTGCGCGGACCGGCCCGAGCAGGCGGCTCAGCGCCTCCGGTGGTGGGTTGCGGGACGGGTCGGCCAGCATCGCGGAGCACGGATACACCACTGCGTACCGATGGGGCCTGGTCGAGCTGAGCCACCCCCGGCGGGTGCTGCTCGCGATGAACAGCAGCGGTGCGTCCGCCAGGTCCTCTGTGGGCAGGTCGTAGGTGTTGACCTGGAGCCGACCGTCGCCGAGCCAGCGCATCCCCGGCCGCATCCGGTCGAGCGCGCAGGCCCATCCGCCGGAGCTGAGTTGGTCGGTCCGAGCGACGATGTCGGCCTCCAGAACGCGCCGACGGCGCGGCCAGTCGGATGCCACCGTGTGGGTCCAGATCCAGTCGAGCAGGTCGGCTGACCGTGACGGCAGGTCCGGGCTCAGCAGCTCCGGGGGCAGCGGCGTACCCGTACCGATGCTGAGGTCGTGCCGGGCGACCTCCAGCGAGGTTGCGCGGACCCGGCGGAGCTCGTCGGTGAAGGTGGCGTCGGGGTGGTCCGGCGGCGGTGTCAGGAAGCCGGCCAACCACCTCGGCCGGAAGGCGGCCCGCACGAGCGCCGCAGCGAACGGGTCATTCGCTATCCGGGTCCGGTAGGCGCCGACGTGGGCCTCCAGCCATGCGCGCTGACCGGGCAACGACACCCCGGCGTGCAGGGACTTCAAGGCCGCGACCGTCTCGGTCAGAGCAGAGACGGTGAAGCGGCTGCGGGCGAGGGCTTCCGCGCCGATGCGCCAGATCCCCACCTGCCCCCCCATTTCCCGTAGACCTGGGACCGCCGGGTTTTCGTGCGGAGACGAAAACCTACCGCGCCCGGATCGATGCTCACCACACTCCGGATCATGCACAGCTATCGGGAGTTGTTCCAGACCCGCGAATTCACACCGTTCTTCGCCACGGTATTCCTGCAGACCGCAGCCCGGACCGTGACCGGCCTCGCTCTCGGCATTCTCGTCTACTCCACCACCGGATCGCCGCTGCTCTCCGCGCTGAGCCTGTTCGGCTCCCACTTCGCCCAGGTCATCGGCGCGGTCACCCTGCTCAGCGTCGCGGACCGGGTGCCGCCTCGGGCCGCGATGACCGTCACGGGCCTGTTCTTCGGGCTGGGCAGCGTGGCCATGGCGTCTCCCGGCGTGCCGCTCTGGGTGATCTTCGGCGTCATCGCCGCGCAGGGCCTGGTGGGCTCCGTCGCCGGTGGCGTCCGCTGGGGGCTGCTCGGCGACATCGTGCCCGGACCCGGCTACGTCCTCGGCCGGTCGGTGATGAGCATGTCGCTCGGGGCCACCCAGATCGGCGGGTACGCCCTCGGCGGCGCTCTGATCGCGGTCACCTCACCCCGCCGGGTGCTGCTGCTCGGCGCCGCCCTGTACCTCGTCGCCACGATCACCGCACGACTCGGTCTCGCTGCACGGCCGCCGCGGGCCCTCGGTCGACCGTCGGTGGGACAGACCTGGCGGGTCAACGTCGAGCTCTGGTCGGTGCCCGCCCGCCGGTACGCCTACCTCGCGATGTGGGTGCCCAACGGCCTCGTGGTCGGCTGTCAGGCGATCTTCATCCCGTACGCGCCGGACACCGCCGGGGTGCTGTTCGTCTTCGGCGCCGTCGGGATGCTGGCCGGAGACGTGATCGTCGGCAGGTTCCTGTCACCCCGGTGGCGGGCTCGGGTGATCATTCCGATGAAGGTCCTGCTGGCCGTGCCGTACCTGCTCTTCGCGGCCCACCTTCCGCTCCCCGTCGCGGCCGTCGCCGTCGCCGCCGCGTCGTTCGGGTTCAGCGCCGACCTGCTCCTGCAGGAACGTCTGATCGCGTTGACCCCGGACGACCTGCGGGGCCAGGCGCTCGGTCTGCACTCCGCCGGCATGATGACCATGCAGGCGGTCGCGGCGTCGGTCGCGGGTGCGCTGGCGCAGTGGATACCGGTGTCCACCGCGATGGTGCTGATGGCCCTGTCGTCCCTGCTGGTGACCGCACTTCTCACGCCCAGGCTGCGCCACACGGCGAGGGTGCTGTCACAGGCGGTCCCTAGGGTGGTGCCGTGAGCATGAACGGCAACTGGCTGCGGGTTTCTCCGGACGACCTGGAGCGGGCCCGGGCCGACCTCGCCTGGGCCTACGACATCGCCAGGACAGCACGGAACGACGACTCCGACCGTTGGGCCACCACCGACAAGGCCTGGCACGGCCTCGACTTCCTCCTCGACCGGCTGGGCTTCGAGATTCCGCTGGTGCTGGGCGCAGAGGAGTTCGTGGAGTCGCCGGACGTCGAACCCGACAGCGAGGAGATGTTCGACCTCCTGGACAACCTCGAAGACGACTGGGGCTACGGGCCGCCCTCGTATCTGACCCCGGACCAGGTGGCGGCTGCGGCCTCGGCCCTGGACACGCTCACCGAGGACGACCTCGTCCGAGGCGTCGACCCGCAGGAGCTGAACCGGGCAGAGGTCTACCCCGGCATCTGGGAGCGTCGCGGCACGCTGGAGTGGGCGGCCCACTTCCTGCCGGACGCCCGCAGCTTGCGATCAGGCTTCTCGGAGTACGAACGAGGTGCCGGTGGTGCACTCGGTGGGCGTGACCGCGGACGCTCTGCACCACCGTCTGCTGCCGCGGTGGCGGGCGCGACCGGAGCCGTCGCGCCGAGTGGCGCAGGCGTTGGGATTCCGCCAGCTCGGCGCTCAGCTCAGCATCCGGATCGCCGCCTGAGCCTCGCCGCGGCACCGCCGACGTTCCTGCACCCCATTAACCTGACGGTGTGGATATCGAGACACGTCTACGGCGGATTCGTGGCTGGCTGTGGGTCGTGGTGGTGGGATTGTTCCTCAGCGGGGTGACCGCGTTCCCGCTCGAAATCGAGGTGCGTTGGCTGCTGCGGGCGGCCGACCCCTTCGCCGACCAGCTTCCGGCACTGGTCGGCTGGATCGAGCGGGTCCACGTGGGGCTGGTCGAGACCGGCGAGCGCCATCCGTTCATGCGGTACGGGACCGACTGGCTCGCGTTCGCCCACCTGGTGCTCGCGGTGGCGTTCTGGGGACCGCTGCGCGATCCGGTGCGAAACGTCTGGGTGGTGCAACTCGGCATGATCGCCTGCGTCGGGATCGTGCCGCTGGCGTTGATCTGTGGCCCGCTGCGGGAGATCCCGTGGTTCTGGACGGTGGTGGACCTGTCCTTCGCGGTCGGGGCGTTCCCGCCGCTGTGGATCGCGTACCGGCACATCCGGGCGATCGAGGCGCAGCAGGGTGGCCCGCCCGGCACGGCCCGCTGGTGGGCGCCCGACGCCTCGGGCTCGGCCCGGAACTGAGGCCGTCGGGCGCTGCGGGGCCGGTCTGTCAGCCGATGGAGACTGGCCCGGTCGACATCGTCCACATGGTAGGGTCGGCGCTTCTGTTGATCTTGCGATCGGTCGGTCTGCGAGATCCACTCCCACCAACGGTGTACGGGGTGGGCCGCTAACCACCACGGTGATCATCGGCCTGATCGCGCGTGACGGCATGGGGTGGCCGGAGAAGTGTCGATGCGTCTTGCCTTCGGGGTGCTGGGTCCGTTCGTGGCGAGCGTGGACGACCACCCCGCCGACCTCGGCGGACCCCGTCAGCGAAAGGTCCTCGCCTGCCTGGTCGCCGCCCGTGGACGGATCGTGTCGGTGGAACGCCTGATGGAGCAGGTGTGGGACGACAGGATGCCACCGACGCAGGCCACCCTCTTCGGGTACGTCGCTGGCCTGCGCCGCGCGCTGGAACCCGGGCGGGCAGCCCGTACGCCGGCCCGCATCCTGGTACGAGAGGGGCCGGGCTACGCCCTGCGGGCCCCGGCTGCCTCGGTGGACGCGGAGCGGTTCACCGCGCTGGTGGTGCAAGGCGACCGGGCCGCGTCGGCGGCCGACTTCGGCACCGCGGCGACGACGCTGGACGAAGCGCTGGGCCTGTGGCGAGGCCCCGCGTACGCCGACTTCGTCGACGCGGACTTCGCCGTAGCCGAGATCGCCCGGCTGGACGCCCTGCACGCCGCCGCCCGCGAACAGCGCCTGGCGGTCGCCCTGGCCAACGGCGACCACCAGCGGGTACTCGGCGACCTGGAAGCCCTCGTGGTGGATCAGCCACTCCGTGAACGGGGCTGGGAGTTGCTCGCCCTCGCCCTCTACCGGGCCGGGCGGCAGGGCGACGCCCTCGCCGTGCTGCGCCGGGCCCGCGAACAGCTCATCGCCGAGATCGGCGTGGACCCCGGTCCGCAACTGCGCAGGATGGAGGCGGCGGTGCTCCGTCAGGACGCCTGCCTCGAACTACCCCGGACCTCGCCCGGTCGGCCGCCGGTGCTCGCTCCACCTCGGCGCAACATCCCGACGCCGCTGTCGTCCTTCGTGGGCCGGCAGGTCGACCTTGAGACGGTGGGACGGGCCCTCGCCGAGCATCGCCTGGTGACTGTCATCGGCGCGGGCGGGGTCGGCAAGACCCGGCTGGTGCTGGAGCACTGTCGGGGCCGCGCCGACCCGGACGGGCCCTGGCTGGTGGAACTGGCCAGTCTGCGTGACCCGGCGGAGGTCGCCCGCGCGGTGTCCGACGTGCTCTCCCTACCCGGCATCGCCACGTCGGGGCAACTCGCCCAGCGGCTCGCCGACCGGGCGGCGGTACTGGTCGTGGACAACGCCGAGCATCTGATCCCGGGGGTCGCGGAGCTGGCCCGGACGGTCCTCGGAGGGTGTCCGGGACTGCGCCTGCTGGTCACCAGCCGGCAGCCACTGGGCGTGCCCGGTGAGGCGGTCCTGGAGCTTGCGCCGTTGCCGTTGGCCGAGGCGGTCGAGCTGTTGGTGAACCGGATCAACACGGCCAACCTGGCGCAGTGGGCCGGCGAGCCGGATCCGGCCCTGACCACGCAGGTCTGCCGGGATCTGGATGGGCTGCCGCTGGCGATCGAACTGGCCGCCGCCCAGTGCCGGACCCTCTCTCTGCGGGAGATCGCGTTCCAGCTTGACGACCGGCTCGGCCTGCTCACCACCGGCATAGCCGGGGACCAGGATCGGCACGCCACGGTCCGCAACGCGATCGAGTGGAGCTACCAGCTGCTCACCCACACCGAACAGGCGCTGTTCCGGCAGCTCTGCGTCTTCGACGGAGGATTCGACCTGGACGCCGTCCGGCAGGTCGGCGGCGGCCCCGAGCTGCCGGAGCCGGTGCCGGCCCTGTTGGGGTTGGTGCGCAAGTCACTGGTGATCGCCGACACCGCCGCCGTCCCGCGCCGCTACCGGATGCTGGAGCTGGTGCGCGAGTACGCGACGGCGCTGCTGGTCGGTGCCGAACAGGCGCAAGCCCTGACCCGGCACCGTCGCTGGCTGGTGGGCCTGGTGGAAACCGGGGAGCAGCGGCTACCGACCGCCGACGGCGCGGCGTGGCTGCGGCGACTCGGCGCCGAACGCGACAACATCCGGGCCGCGTTGACCTCCGCCCTCGCCGCCGGTGAGGACCTCACCGCAGCGCGGATCTGCGGGGCCCTCGCCTGGTTCTGGTACCGCACCGGCCAGATCGCCGAGGGGCAGCGTTGGGGTGGACGGACCCTGGCCGCCCTCGACGCCCGCCGTACCGGGGCAACGGAGACGTCCACCGGTGCGGGGGAGTCGGCCGAGTGGGTTCTGGCCCGGGCTCGGTTGTTGATGGCCATCGGCGGCTGCGCATACCTCAGCGGCGACCACGCCGGCAGCGTCGCCGCATTCGGTGAGGCGACGCGGCTCTGCGCTCGGGTCGGGGCCCGACACCCACACACCACCGCCGCGATCTACCTGGCCTCGGTGACCGCCATCGGAGGCGACGTGGCCGGCGCACTGTCGCTGGCCGACGAGGCGGTACGGCTGGCGGACCTGGTCGGGGAGCCGTGGGCGCAGGCCGAGGCGTTGACCGTACGCAGCCAGCTCAGCCGGGCCTGCGGGGACCTGGCCCGGGCCCGTGACGAGCTGACCCGGGCCAACGCCCTGGCCCGGTCCTGCGGCCATCAGTGGGCGGTGCTCTCGTCCGGGTGGATGGACGGCAAGGTCAGCACCGACCTCGGTGAGCCGGACCGGGCGCTGCGCACCCTGGCGGAGTTGGCCCGGGACGTCGACCCCGAGCAGGACCCCCCGAGTTGGCTCGCGCTGGCGCACTCGCTGGCCGGGGCGCTCGGCCGGACCGGCCGGGCCGACACCGGCGCCGTACTGCTCGGAGCGGTGGAGGCCCTGGGCAAGAGCATCGGATACCACCCGGAGCAGATGGACCCGCACGACGGCCCGGCCAACACGTCAGCGGTCGCCGCCGCCCTCGATCCCGAGGCGTACCAAGCCGGGCTGGCGCGTGGTCGGGAGCTGACCTGGTCTGGCCTGGCCGATCTGGTCGCCGACGTGCGGTAGGCGCCCCGGGGACCCACGCCAGGGCTTCCCATTCGGTTCCCAGTGGATTCCCAATGCCACGCCCCAGGGTGGACGACGGTCGTCAGCGACCAGGCAGATTGGGGATGCAGGAGATGGCAGGACAAGTAACCGTGGGGGCTTCGAGCCGGGTGGTGACGAGGTGCGGTTGACGTTGATCGGTCGACCTCGCCGAACCGGCGGACGTGGGGGAAGGATCTTCACCGCGCTGGTCGCGACGGTGGCGATGACCGTCGCCGGGTTCGCCGTGGCCCCGTCGGCGGCCGCGAACAAGGTGACCCGGGTCATGATCAAGACCGAGGAGCTGCATGCCGGCCTGTTCAGCCTGCACATGCGGGCCCGGTTGGCCGGCGTGGACGGCTTCAAGGATCTGATGACCAGCGCCTCGCTGGTCGGTTTCCGGCAGGCCCACCCTGATGCGACCGCGCAGCAGCTCACCGGGCACGTGGTGGCCCTGCGCAGCCACTACGACAGCCAGCTGACCCCCGGGGACCTCCAGCGGCCGGCATACCAGTTCGCGCTGCGGATGTTGGAGTTGACCGCGCTTGCTCCGGGCGCGGTGAAGAACTCGCCCGTGATGCAGCAGATGCTGGAGGCCACCGTCGGCAGCCAGCTGGCCAACTACGGCGACATGCTCGACCAGATCAAAGCGTCGCAGTTCCAGCACTCGTGGTACCTCCAGCAGTACGGCGTGCAGGAAAAGGTCTGGCAGTCCGTGCAGGCCCTCGCGCTGTCCGACGCCGCGTTCCGCAATGCCTGGAACGCCCAGGTCGGCATCCGGTACGACGTGGACGCCGCCGCCGACATCGCCACCCTCAGCGCGGACCCGGAACTGGCGAACTGGGTGGACCTTCCTGCGATCATGGAGAACCAGATCAATAAGGACTGGTGGACCCAGGAGGGCGAGAGACAGGCCGCGCAGCTGCTGAACCGCGCCAACGCCCAGATCCGCGGCTACAACGAGGACCTGCACGCGCTGTCGGAGCAGTACCCGCTGCGCAACGGCGCCGCCAAGCCAAGCGAGCAGGTCTACCAGGCCACGATGGCGAAGAGCGCTGGTGCCCAGCAGTGGATCAACCACGCGGCGAGCGCGTTCGAGATCCTGGCGCTGCTTGTCGGGTTCGCGAATCCGGCGGCCGGCAAGGTCATTTCCGGAGTGGGCAAGGGAGTCATCCAGATCGCCTCCGCGATCAACGGGTACCAGAGCACGGCGGCGTCCAAGGACCTCGGCAAGGTGTTGGCGTCGGTGACCACCCAGGCGCTTGCCGGCAACATCGCGGGCGCGATCTCCGCCCTGCTGCCGCTCTTCGGCGGCGGCACGAACCCGGACCCGGCGATCCGGGCGGAACTGGTCGCCCTGCGTCAACAGGTGGCGCAGTTGCACCAGAACATGAACACCCGCTTCGACCGGATCGACCAGGCGCTGGCCGGTATCTACATCGACATGCTGGCGCAGTTCCAGACCGTGGTCACCCTGCAGAACGCGACGAACGCGCAGCTGCGGCAGATCAACACCCAGCTCGCCCGGATCACCGAGCGGATCGACCTCTGGGGCAGCCTGCTGCTCAACGTCGAGCGGGACAAGAAGATCAAGGAGACCAAGGAGCTAGTCGACGAGTTCGTCGGCTACCGGACCCAGTTCGGCCTTGAGATGGACTACGTCAATCACTACGCGCCCGTCTCCAGCGCCCTGCGGTTCGACATGACCGACGAGGCGAAGTCGCTGCTCTTCGCCGCCCCGATTGGTCCGCGGAGTCCGAACCGGCCGGATGCCCCGGAGGACCCGGATGCCGCCCTTGACCTGTACGGCCCGTACGGCTCGATCGGTTACCTGCACGACGAGGCGGTGCGGCGGGGCAAGCTGAGCGGGTCGGTGGGTCTCCCGGCGAACCCGGAGAAGTGGCTGCTGCCGGCGACCGGCTATCAGATGCTGCTCGCGCAGAACCCGCAGCACGCAGTCCGGGTCACTGGTCAGGTGGCGGATGTGGTCGCCTCCGGCGAGGCGATTCAGGAGGCGGTGAAGGCATTCAGCGCGCCCAGGAAACCGACCAGCGACAACCCGCGCTGGATGAACGACTTCCTGTACGACGCGATTATGGCGTACCGCCAGACGGCGCACCAGATGGCGCAGCGGATGTCGACCATCCGGACCGAGATCGCCCAGGGCGGCCAGCACGACATGTTCGGCAGCGCCACCCAGCCCGTACCGGCGAAGGAGAAGCCGATCGCCGAGCCGACCACGGTCCCGTCCTGCGCGGGCACGTTGCCGGCCCTCAGCCGGCCGGCCCAGGTCCGCTACACGGATCTGCCGCAGGAGCTGTGGGTGGCCCAGTGGGGTAAGCCGGACTCGAAGGTGACCCTCTGCCACGACTCCGACTGGGTCAACGTGCTGACCCGGAACATGGGGGGCTGGGAGGTCACCACCGCAGACCTGGAAATCAAGTTCCAGGTCCGGCAGCGCTGGAACGGCGGCAACCAGACCGTGCGGGAATGGAGCAAGGTCTTTCCGCAGGGCGTGATCTGCCGGACGCACGAGACGCTGCCCGGCGGGGAGTGCCGCTTCATCGACCAGGAACTCGCCAAGTGGAACAGCACCTACCGAGGCGAGTTCGAACGGTCCGCCACCTACGTCGACAAGACCGAGGAGGCGCGGAAGCGGTCGCGGGACTGGTTCTACGGCCAGGGCGCCCGGTACTACAGCACCATCACCTCGGAACTGGCCAATCCCAACCCGGCCAACCCACAGGTGGAGACCCTGCACGGGCTCAACACGCAACTGACCTCGCAGGCGCGGCTGATGCAGGCGTACCTGAAGCTGGGTTTCGCCACCGCCCTGACCCAGGACGAGGTGCTGGCGCTCAATCTGCTCGGGGTCGACCGGTTCCCGGCAGACCTGAACGGGCTGAACATGATCACCGACTCGTTCCAACAGGCCCGGGCGAACTACTGCCTGGACGACAAGACGCCCTGCACCCTGCGGGGCACGATCGAGGGACCGAGGGCCAACCAGGTGAGGTTCAGCTGCGCCAACCCCGCCAGGACGGACCCGATCTCGTACTGCGCGGAGTGGCTCACCTACGACCGTACCGACACCATGATGGGTCGGTTGGAAGTGTGGTCGGAGAAGCGCGACAAGGGTGAGTACGTCGAGGGCCTGCCGGCGGTGGACTTGGCGCTGCGCAGCATCGAGACTGCGGACCGGATCGCCCGGGGCTGACCCCGGCAGCGCGGGAGGGCACACCCGGTCGACCGGATGTGCCCTCCCGTCGTGACCGCTCTTACACAGGGCGTTGGGCAGTCGGCGACGTTCGGCCGCTCAGGGGTATCGCGGGGCGTCCCGTCGGCGCTCATATTCGGCGACTGTCGGGACGACGGGGAGAACGAGTATCAGGACCAGGTACGCCACCGCGAGTAGTCCGCCGGTGAACAGGGTCAGCAGCAGCACGACGGTGCGTACCCAGTCGACGCGGAACTCGCCGTACGCCGCGACGCCGAGACGCGCACCTGGCCGCAGGCGGCGAATGTGCATGGCGGCACGCGAGGGTACGCGGCATGATCGTTACGTGGAGTACCGTCGAACGATCGTCCTGGTCGATGACCTCCGTTCGTTCGTCGACGGGCGCGATGCCGAGGTGGCCCGGACGAGTGCTGCCGGAGTGGAACTGCTCGGTCGGTACCGGGACGGGCGCGTGGACGAGTTGTGGCTGGACCACGACCTGGGTGGGGACGACACGATCTGGCCGGTGGTGGAGATCCTGGAACGGGCCGCGTTCGAGAAGCGCCCCTTCGACATCGGAGCTGTCTATGTGCACTCCGCTAATCCGGCCGGCGTCGCGAAGATGGCGCAGGTTCTCCGGCACTGGGGCTACCGCGTTCAGGTCGCGTCAGGCTCCACGGACGTCGGCTATGTCGGCGACCCGACGGCGAGCTGATCGGGACGAATGCCCCGCCCCGCGGTCAGACGTCGGCTTCGAGCGCGAAGGTGTTGCCGTCCGGGTCCTGGAACCACGCGATACGTCCACCGCCGGCCCGAGCGGTGATGCCCTTGGCGTCATGGTCGAGCCCGTCATACCGGATGAGATCGACGCCGGACGAGACGAGCTCGTCGACGATTCGGTCGATGTCATCGACGTACCATGTCGCCAGCGTCGCCGCGCTCGTGCCGGCAGTGACCGACTGGTACACATTCAGGGCCGCCACGCCGCCGGCACCATAGACGCGGCTGCCGTCGGCGATATTCGCGCTGGGGCCCGACTGCAACGCCTGTAGGCCGAGTTTGCCCTCATAGAACGCGACCGCCCGTTGGATGTCGGACACGGCAATCGACGTCCTGAGGTGGTGCTCGCTCAACGGCATGAATCACTGTCGCACACGCAGGCGGGTCAGCGGGGCGGAGTGATCGCGTGACGAGACTACTCAGGCGGCGTGCTTTCTGTCGGCGGGCGGAAGGTGGAACGGGATGTCGGTGGGCCGGGCCAGGACCGGCTGGTGACACAATCCGCGAGGTGACGTCCTCTCCACCAGAACCTCTGGACTCCTGCGGAGTGCGGCGCGCCTACGACACCGTGGCGGAGGACTATGCCGCCCACCTGCCGGACACCCGCTGGGAGCCGGCGCTCGACCTGGCGATGGTCGACGCCTTCGCTGCGGCGGTGGGCAACGAGGAACGGGTCCTGGACGCGGGATGTGGCACCGGCCGGATGACTCGGTACCTCGTTGAACGTGGTTGTTCGGTGATGGGGGTCGACCTGTCGCCGGGCATGGTCGCCGTGGCCCGACGTCACCATCCCGGCCTGGTGTTCACGGTGGGCTCGGTGACCGACTTGCCGTACCCAGACGACCAGTTCGCCGGCGTGATGTTGTGGTACTCGATCATCCATACGCGGCCCGCTGGGCAGGCGCGCATTTTCGCGGAGGCAGCCAGGGTTCTCCGTCCAGCCGGCCACCTGCTCGTCGGATTTCAGTCCGGGCAGGGCACGCGCGATGCTTCCGGGGCCTACCGTCAGTTCGGCCATGAGATCGAGCTGCAGCGCCATCTGTACACGGCGGACGAACTGAGTTCGTACATCGAGGCCGTCGGTCTCCGCGAGGTGTGCCGCCTGGTGCGACGGGCGCAGGGCAAGGAACGCGACGACCAGGCGATCATGCTGGCCCGAGCACTCTGAGTCCTTCCCGTCCTTCTGCCGCGAGCGAACCCGCTTGTCCTGTTGCGGCGCGCTGCGGAGGATCGGTGGATGGATCTCCTCACTGCGGAACGGCGACTCCAAGCCGCCCAGCGCGCCGCCGACGTCGAGTCCCTCGACGCGCTACTGCACCCGCAGGTCGTGGGTGCCGGACCGGACGGCGCGGTCTTTACGAAGGAAGACGACTTGGAGAGCTACCGCTCTGGTGCACTGCGCATCACCAGCCTGGTGGAGGAGTCGCTCGACGTCCAGGAAGACGGTCAGACCGGGGTGACTCGCATGGTCGCCGCGGTGGATGCCGTTCAGGGCGGTGCCGTGATGTCCGCGCGGCTGCGCTACACCCGACTGTGGGTGCGTGAGGATGGCGACTGGCGGGTGTTGGCCGCCACCTTCGTACCGGTCTAGGTGCCTGGCTCCGGTGGCACCTGGATCGGGTTGTTGCACATGCCGTAGCGGCATGTGGTGAGGTCGGGGCACCACAGCACGAAAGGCTCTGTCTGCGATGTACCCCTCTCTCACGCCTCCCCGGCAGGTCAAGATCGGTGATGCCGCTGCGTTCGCCGGGACCACCCCACGCGCCATCCGCCACTACCACGAGATCGGTCTGCTGCCGGAGCCCGAGCGCGGCGGGGACGGCCGCCGCCGCTACGGCTATGACGACATGACCCGCCTGCTGTGGATCCGCAGAATGGCTGATGCCGGTATCAGCCTTGACGACATGCGGGCCGCCTTCGGCGAAGCCCGGGACGAAGCTGGAGACGAAGCCCCGGACCACGTCCCGGATATCGAGTCGGTCCTGAGCAGGCTGGAGGAAAACTTGGCGGCGCAGGAGGCCGTCATCACACGTCGGCGCGTGGCTGTCCAGCGCCTACAGGCGCTGGGCAGCCCGCTGGGGCTGCTCTCCGAGCTGGTCACGGACCGGCTCAGCCACCTGCCCCCGGGCGCGTTGCGCCCCTCCGATCTGGACGCCCTGCTGGTCACAGAACGGATCTTCGGGCCGCTGGGCGCCGCCATCCAGGCCGGCACGTTCATCGTGCTGGCGACCCACCCTGACCTGCGGGCCGAGGAGGACCGTCTGGAGGCGGCCGAGGCCGCCCTCGACGACGGCGTCGAACCCGACGACCCGCGCGTCGAAGAGCTCGCCGTACAGCGATGCGCTCACCTGATGGCCCTGAATCAGGCCATCGAGGCGGCTGGTCTCGACGCGGCCGGTGAGAAGATCTTCGAGATCTACGACGCCGACCTGACAGGGGAGGAGGGCACAGAGATGAGTGCCGCGACGGCGATCACCAAGATGCCTTATGACTTCTCTCCTGCCCGGATGCGCTGCGTGGAACTCGCCGGACGGCTCTTCGGCGAGGCCCTTGCCGACACCCACTCCGCGGACAGCTGATCGCCTGTGCCTGGCACTGACGTGGCCCGACAACCGGTCGCGTTCCATCGCCAGAATCACGGCGATTACGAGATCCCGTCACTGCGACTGAAAGAGGGGCCTGGAGGTGCCGGGCAGTCAGGGGTTCCACCTGACGTACGGGGCTGACCCCGCCGGGAACGGAGAGGCGTTCGCGGCGGAGCCGGTGCGCACACCACCTGGGGTGGCGAACCGGACGGCAGACCGGGGTCGTTCGGCGATTCTCGTTGTGGAACGTACTCGACAGTGAAGACAATGGATGGGAGTCATTGCTGTTGAGTGTGTCGCCGCCGGCGAGCCGACCTGCGTCTCCCGACGGCGAAGACGTCGAACCTGGCGCGGCCGATGTCCTCCCGGTACGAGGAGTGGTTCCCCGAGATGCTGACGTACTCGTTGCACATTCTGATCATCGCCGTTCCGGTGTTCATCAACGGGATCGTGGTGCACGAGTCGCGCTGGTGGGCCGTCTTCATTGTGACCGTGCTCGGGCCCCCGGCGCTCTTCGCCACCAGTATCAGGCCCTGGGCGAGGCTCAGCGACGCACTTCCGCCCTACCTCCAGATGGCCATGGCGCTCTCGTCGACCGGGCTTCTCGGGTACGTGGCCTACCGGTCCGGAGTGTCGACCATCCTGATCTGCGCGGCGGCGTTCTACCTCGGCCTGTTTCTCGCCGTGTATCCGGTGTACCTGGTCCTCCGTGCGTGGCGAAACCGTACGGGCGAATTCGACCACCTGTGAGAACTGCATCAGCCACACCGGCCACCCGACGCGTCCGGAAAGTCGGCCAGCTCTCTCACTGCTGTCTCCACCGCCAGGTCCACGCCGCGCGCGGGACCGTCGTACTGCTCTCTGGCATTGTCCTGGGTACGCGGACGGATGTGCCGCGCCGGGCACCGGCGTATCTCTGGGCTATGTCCCGAGACACCGATGTCGATCGGCGCACCCCCGCTTCGAGCCGAATCGCGGCCACGGTCGTTTGCGGTCTTCTGGCCTGCCTCGCTGTGCTGTCGTCGGCTGGTTGTGCCTCTGCTCAGGGCCGCGTCCGTGAGCAGGTGCTGCAGCGCGGAGCAGGTGGCTCACGAGACTGAGCAGTGGGCCGTCGACTCGCACAACCCGGAGGGCTGGAAGAGCAACGCGTCGGTGCCCCGGCGGCTGGTCCTCGAAACCGCCGCTGCCGAATTCGGATGTCTGGAGCCGTTCTCTCACTGAGCCATCGGTGGCACCGCGTCCGGGCACGGCGGTGCCGTGGAGTACGAGGACACCTTGCCGCGTTGCCTGCGCTGGCTTATATAAGTGAAGACCGGTATGGTTTGTGGTCGTGCACGCCTTCGACATCCTCGGCGACCCGGTACGTCGGCGCATCCTGGAGCTGCTCGCCGACGGTGAGCAGACCTCCGGCGCGGTCACGGAGGTGATCCGGGCCGAGTTCGGGCTGTCCCAGCCGGGTGTCTCACAGCATCTGCGCGTGTTGCGGGAGAGCGGGTTCGCGTCGGTGCGAGCTGTGGGCGCTCGACGGTTCTACGCCGTCGAGCCGGCGCCTCTGAGCGAAGTCGACGCGTGGTTGGACCGGTTTCGCCGGTTGTGGGAGCAGCGGCTCGACGCGCTGGAGACCGAGCTGGCCCGGGGCCGGCGGGCAGCTCGGAACTCGGTTGGCGGGCAGACCTCCCGGCGGGCCGAGCCCGGCACCGGTGCGGACAGGGCAAAGTCAGCAGCGAGAGGAACGGAACATGAAAGACGTACTGGATGAGCTGGCCGCCGCGCGGCGGGCCATGGGCAAGGGCAGCCTGCCCGCAGGTGAGGCGTACACCATCGAGCTCCGCCGGCGGTACGCGGCGCAGGTCGACGACGTCTGGGACGCCATCACCAACCCCGAGCGGCTGAACCGCTGGTTGAAGCCGGTCACCGGGGATCTGCGGCTCGGTGGGAAGTACGAGTTCGACGGTGGTGAGCACGGCGAGATCCTGCGGTGCGAGCCGCCGCGTCTGCTCACGGTGTCCTGGCTCTACGGGCCGGACGCGGACGCCTGGCCCGGCACGAGTGAGGTGGAGGTACGCCTGGCCCCGGGCCCGGCCGGCGACACCGAGTTCGCGCTGATCCACGCAGCGGTCGTCGAGGAGCCCCTCTTCCCGACCTACGGCCCCGGTGCCGGCGGCGTTGGTTGGGACCTGGCCCTGCTCGCCCTCGCCCGGCTGTTGTCCGGTGGCGAAGCCGCCGACCACGAGGCGGTCCAGAAGTCGCCCGAAGGGCGTGAGTTCATCCGTCGCAGCGCCGCGGCCTGGGGCGAGGCTCACCTGGCCGCCGGTGGCGACCCGGAGCACGTCGCGGCCGCAGTGCAGGCCACCACGCAGTTCTACGCACCCGACCCGACATGACGGGGCTGACTGGTCCCACCTCTAGGAAGACTGTGCGATGAAATACACCAACACGATCGAGATCGCCCTGCCGCGCGAGCGCGTGGCCCAACTGCTCGCCGACCCGGCGCACCTGCCGAAGTGGCTGCGGGGCATGGTGCTGCACGAGCCGGTGGAGGGGGTACACGGGCAGCTCGGCACCACGTCGCGGGTCGTGATGCAGTCGGGGAAGCGGAAGATGGAGTGCACCGAGACGATCACCCGCCGGGATCCGGCGGACCTGCACGGGATCCCGAAAGAGAGCGTCGTCCACTTCGACCGCGAGATCGTCGGCCCGGGCATGTGGAGCGCCGTGCGCGATCGGCTGACCGAGGTCGATCCGGAGACGACGCTCTGGGAGAGTGAGAGTGAGTACCGGTTCAGTGGCCTGCTGATGCGGCTGGTGGGGCGCCTGATGCCCGGCGCCTTTCACAAACAGTCGCAGCAGCACATGCAGGACTTCAAGGCGTTCGCCGAACAGGGGAAGGATGTGCGCGAAGGCGGGAGCTGACCTGTCGCGGCGACCGGACTGTCGCGCAGATCAGGCCGGTGCCGGGGTGGGATCCGCTGGATGACGTCGATGCGGCGACCTACCCTGTGCGGATGACGGCGGATCGGGACGCTGACGACGTGCCCGGGCGGCGAGATCGGATCACGATCGTTGCCTACGACCCACGCTGGCCGGCCAGTTTCGACCATCAGCGGAACCGGATCGAGGCGGCGCTCGGGAACGGTCTGGTCGGTCGCGTCGAGCATGTGGGTAGTACCGCGGTCCCCGGACTCGCCGCCAAGCCGATCATCGACATGCTCGCTCTGGTCTCCGACTACGACCAGACCGCCGGCCTCGTGACAGCACTCGGTGACATCGGCTGGGTCCACGCCCCCGAGCCGGGCGATCACGAGCGCCGCAAGTGGTCGTTCTGCTTTCCCGACGTGGCGTGGCGTACCCACCACCTCCACATCTGGGAGGTCGGGTCACCGGACTGGCGCCGCCTCCTACCGTTCCGCGATCACCTCCGACGCCATCCGGACCTCGCCGCCGAGTACGCCCGTCTCAAAGCGGAACTCGCCGCCGTGGACGACAGCGACCGCCCCCGGTACAGGTCCGGTAAGGCGCCATTCATCCAGGACATCCTTCGACGCGCTGTTCCCGGACGAGCGGGCGCTGGCAGCTGATTCCGAATTGCCCATGTCAGGATGGTGGGCGTGGCACATGAGGCTGTCGACATCGCTGACAAGTTGTCCCGTTTCTCGGAGCACTGGTCACCGAAGGTGGTGGCGAGGCTGAACGACTACGAGGTCAAGGTCGTCAAGGTGCGCGGGGAGTTCGTCTGGCACACCCACGAGGACACCGACGAGCTGTTTCTCGTGGTGAGCGGGGAACTGACCATCCAGCTACGCGACGGTGACGTGCTCCTGCGTCCGGGGCAGCTGTTCGTCGTGCCTCGTGGCGTCGAGCACTGCCCGGTCGCCGACGGGGAGGTGCACGCGATCCTGATCGAGCCGACCGGTGTGGTGAACACCGGCGATGCCGGCGGTGCGCTGACTGCCGGCTACGACGACTCGTTGCTCTGACCGTCGAGTCCTTGGCGTGGTGTGGCTAGCATCCCGAAGGTGACTCAGGACAAGGGTGTCGGCAGGCTCGCCGGCTTCGACGGCGTGATGCTCCTCGCGACGATGCTCATACTCTTCGGGTACCTGCTCCCGTGGTTCCGGCAGTCGCCACGGCACCTGTGGTGGTACTCCGGTTGGGAGTACGCCAGCCTGAGCAGCGGTGGGGGGTGGACGCTCTGGACGTTCGCCTTCCTGCTGGTGGCGGTCGTGACCAGTTTCTGGGCCCGGACCGTGGTCGAGGCGGCGATGGCCGCGTTGGCTGCGGGGATCGGCACCCTGGTGATGGTCTTGGCGGTGGTGGCGGCCAGCTTCGGAAACATCGGGCGACGCGACAACCTGAACTCCGTCGCGGAACTGCCCTTCGGGTTGGGGCTGCCGCTGATGGCCGTCGGCCTGGGCATGCTGATCGCCACCGCCTGCCGAGACATCGCCCGCGCTTGACCCTCCGAGGGCATTTCGCCTGCCCGGGCCGTTAGTCGGGCCAGGTCACGCGGGGTGGGAGGGCGAGGAAGTCGGCGTAACGGTGCAGGGCCTGCTCGACCTGTGTGCGCTGTGCCGGGTCGAGCGGGACCAGCGGCTTCACGGCGAAGGTGACCCGGGTCTTGGCCAGGGTGCGTTTCCAGGTGCCGACGACCCGGCCGCCGATGACGACGGTGGCCTGGAAGACGCCGTTGCCGCCGGGGATGATGGCCTGCTTGTGCGCGGGGTCGAGCATCAGCGCGCGGTCCTTGAAGCCGAGCAGGTACTCGTCGAAGCCGGGCAGGGTCAGCACGTCGGGCGTGGGTGTGCGGGGTGCGTCGAGCAGGGCGGGCGGCAGGACCGCTTCGGTGCCGTCGACCTGGACGGTGGCCAGGTCGTCCCCGGCGGCGGCGATGGCGCGTTTCGCGTCGGTGGCGGTCAGGCCGGTCCAGCCGGCGAAGTCCTGTCGGGTGGTGGGGCCGTGGCTGCGGAAGTACCGCAGGGCGAGGGTGGCCAGCGCCTCGTCGCGGTCGGGTCGGTGCTGGCCGGGCGCCCACTCGTCGAGCAGTGCGAAGGTCTGCTCGGTGCCGATGTTGGGGGCGATGCAGGTGACGCCGCGCTGGCTGGCGTACCAGAGCAGGTGGTAGCCGCGCTGGCCGGCGCCGTCGATGCCGGCGGCGACCAGGGCGGCCACGCAGTCGGTGCGGGTCAGCCGACCGCCGTCGGCCAGGGCGGTGCCGAGCACGTCGGCGGCGCGGTCCGCCTCGGCCTCGCTCAGGCCGAGGAACTCGCGGCGCGCTGCCGCGCCGGCCAGCGCCCGTACGCCGGTCAGCTCCAGCATCCAGCGCGCGTCGCGGGCGGGGACGAGGTGGATGGTGCCGCGCATCGGCCAGGTCCGCAGAGCCTCCCGGCGTTCCAGCGCGGCGTGCACGTCGGTCTGGGTGGCGCCGGGCAACCGTATGCCCAGCGACCACAGGCCGCTGTTGATCTCCTGGGCCTGCATGGCGCCGAACCACTCGACGACCTCGGTCACGGTGTGCGGTGTGGTGGCGGGGGTGGGGCTCAGCAGCAGGCTGGTCATCCGCAGGGCGAGCGCTTCGGTGCCGGTCAGCGTCGTGCCCGTAGGTGCCACTACATCGCCCTCCGTCGTCGGTCGAGCGCAGCATAGGCCCGGGCACCGACAGACGGGTGCGGTTCTTCGGCGGGTCAGTCGGCCAGGCGGGGCTGGGGCACGCGTACCGCTGCCATGCCGGCGGCGACGGCGGCCTCGATGCCCAGGTCGGCGTCCTCGAAGACCAGGCAGGCGTGCGGTGGTACGCCGAGCAGCTCGGCGGCGCGCAGGAAAGGCTCCGGGTCGGGCTTGGGGCGGGTGTAGTCGCCGGCACAGACCAGCACGTCGAACCGGTCGAGGATGCCGAGCGCGCCGAGGGAGGCGGTGACGGCTTCCCGGGTGCTGCCGGAGACCACCGCGAAGGGGATGCGTCCGTGCGCGTCCTCGATGTGGTGCAGCACCCCGGGGATGCCGGCGGCGGTGGGCAGCAGCCGCTGGTAGTGCTCCTCGCGGCGGGCGACGACGGTCTCCACCGGCATGTTGAGGCCCTGCTGCTGGTTGAGGGCGGCGACGATGTCGAGCGTGGGGCGGCCGGCCCAGGCGTAGAACAGCTCCTCGGGGAAGGCGCACTTCCACTCGTCGAGCGCCTGCCGCCAGGCGGTGTAGTGCTGGGGCATGGAGTCGACGATGGTGCCGTCGCAGTCGAACAGGTACGCCTGGAAGTCGCCGGTGGGCAGGGGCAGCATCACCGGCCCAGGTTATCCGGCGTGGTCGGGAGCGGTCCGGGCGGCTCAGAGCCGTTGATACATGACGAGCAGGTCGACGTGGCCCTGGGTGGGGTGGCGGAAGCCGTCGGGGATGCGGCCGACCACGTCGAAGCCGAGCGAGCGCCACAGCGCCACGGCACGGGTGTTGGTGGCGACCACGGCGTTGAACTGCATCGCGTGGTAGCCGTCGGTGCGGGCCAGGTCCAGCACGTACGCGCCGAGGGCCCGGCCGATTCCCTGTCCGGCGGCGGCCGGGGCGACCATGAAGCTGGCGTTGGCCACGTGGTCGCCGGGGCCGAGCTGGTTGGGGGTCATCTTCGCCGAGGCGAGCACGGTGCCGTCGTCGTCGACGGCGACGACGGTGCGCCCGGGTGGGGGGACCAGCCACATGTCGCGGGCACGGGTCTCGTCGATGTCGCGGGGCCAGGTGTAGGTGTCCCCGGCGGAGACGATCTCGCGCAGGAAGGGCCAGATGCCGGGCCAGTCCCCGGCGGTCGCGGTCCGGATCTGCATGCTCGCGAGCATGCCAGCCAGGTTGCCGGGCCGATCGTCGGGGGCGGTGTCAGAGCAGGCCGGCGGCCATGGCGGTGGTGACGGCGGCGGTACGGTCGGAGACGTCGAGTTTGTTGAAGGTCCGCAGCAGGTGGGTCTTCACGGTCGCCTCGCCGATGTGCAGCTCGCGGCCGATCTCGGCGTTGGACAGCCCTCGGGCGACCAGCCGCAGCACCTGCACCTCCCTAGGTGACAGGGTGTCGCGGGCGGTGGGGCGGCGTACCTGGTGCAGCAGTCGGGTGGCCACCGAGGGGGCCAGGACGGTGCCGCCGCGGGCGGCGGTGCGGATCGCGGTGATCAGGTCGGCGCGGGAGGTGTCCTTGAGTAGGTAGCCGGCGGCGCCGGCCTCGACGGCCCGCAGGATGTCGGTGTCGGTCTCGTAGGTGGTCAGCACCACCACCCGGGTCTGTGGCCGGGCGGTGAGGATGCGGCCGGTGGCGGTGGCGCCGTCGTCGCCGGGCATCCGCAGGTCCATCAGGACCACGTCGGGGTGGCGGGCGCGGACGGCCGCGAGTGCCTCGGCGGCGTCGGCGGCCTCGCCGACGACGGTGATGTCGTCGGTGCCGGCGAGCATGCCGGCGACTCCGGCGCGGACCACCGGGTGGTCGTCCACCAGCAGCACGGTGATCATTGGTACGGCACCTCCACCCGGATCGTGGTCCCCTCGCCGGGGGCCGAGCGTACGACGACGCTGCCGTTGACCTGCTCGACGCGGGTGCGCAGCCCGGCCAGCCCGTAGCCGCCGTCGCCGTCCGGGTACGCCCCGGCGGGGTCGAATCCGACGCCGTCGTCGCCGATCTCCAGCGTGACCCGGCCGTCGTCGCCGTGCAGCAGGACGGCCACGGCGGAGGCGTCGGCGTGCCGCCGTACGTTGGTCAGCGCCTCCTGGGCGGCGCGTAGCAGCACCACCTCCACGGCGGTGCCCGGCGTCCGGCCGGTGGTCAGGTCGGCGGTGCAGGTGACCGGTACCCCGGTCTCCCGGGTGAAGCGGTCGGCCAGCCGGTGCAGCGCCTGTTCCAGCGGGGAGCCGTCGATCTGCGTCGGGGTGAGTGCGGCGACCAGGGTGCGGACGTCGAGCAGGTTCTCCCGGGCGGTCTGCCGGGCCAGGTCGAGGTGGCGGCGGGCCTGGTCCGGGTCGCGGTCCAGGTCGGCGTCGGCGGCCTGGACCAGCATCACCACGCTGGACAGGCCCTGCGCCACGGTGTCGTGGATGTCGGCGGCGAGTCGCTGTCGTTCGGCGGCCACGCCGGCGCGGTGCGACACCTCGGCCAGCTCGGCCCGGGTCTGTTCCAGTTGGGCGATCAGCTCGGCGCGTCGGCCGCTCTCGGCGACGGTGTGTTGGGCCCAGACGCCCAGCACGCTGACCACGAGAACGGTCATCAGGGCGATCAGCAGCGGGGGAACCACGTCGCCCAGGTCCGGCAGCCGGACGGCCAGGACGATCACGTGCACCGAGTTGAGCAGCAGCACCGCGCCGACCGCGGGTACGGCGGGCAGCACCATGAACATCTGTGGGTTGAGCACGAACAGCAGAAACGAGGCGGTGCCGCTGAGCAGGACCGCCGGCACATAGAGCAGGACCACTCCGGCGAGGTAGAGGTAGCTGCGCCAGTCTTCGACGGAGTCGCGCATGAGCCTGCGGCCGACGCCGAGGTACCAGCCGGTCAGGGCTCCGAACAGCGCGAGGCAGCCGAGGCGGGCGGCGGGCGTACGGCTGCCGTCGGCGGCCACGGCCACGGCGACGCCGACGGTGGCCAGGGCGAAGTAGCCGTCCCAGAGCCGGAAGCGTGCGCTCCACGTGTCGGTCGGTGGGGTCATCGGTTGCGTCGACCTCGCCAGCGGAAGGTGGTCAGGCACAGCACCATTCCTCCGATGCACCAGGCGGCGAGCACGAGCGCGATCCGGCCGTGCTCCCAGGAGGGTACGACCTCCTGGGGGAGGATGGTGTCGGGCAGGAACACCGAGCGGAAGCCCTGGGCCATCCATTTGAGCGGGAACAGCGAGCCGATCGTGACCAGCGGTTCGGGTAGCTGCCCGACGGGGGTGTAGAAGACGCCGGAGATGAAGGCGAGCACCAGGTAGGGCAGGTTCATCACGGCTCCGGCGCTGCGTGCCGAGCGGGCCAGGCTGCTGGCGGCGATGCCGACCAGGGCGCAGGCGGTGGCGCCGAGCAGGAACACCCAGCCGAAGGTGAGCCAGCGTCCGGGGTCGGTGGGCAGCTTCAGGTCGAAGGCGAGCACCGCGATGGCCAGCAGCAGGATCGTCTCGCCGATGCTGACCACCAGGGCCATCAGGGTCTTGCCGACGATGTACGCCGAGGGGGGCATCGGGACGCCGCGTAGTCGGCGCAGGGTGCCGTCGTCGCGGTCGGCGGCAATGCCGGTGCCCAGGTTGACGAAGGTGGTGGAGGCGATGCCGGCGGCGATCATGCTCGGGGCGAGGTACTGGGCCGAGGTGACGTCGCTGCCCTCGTAGACGCCGTCGAAGATCGCGCCGAGCAGGGCGAGGATGACCGCGGGCATGGCGAAGGTGAACACCACGGCGTCGCGTTCCCGGAAGAAGCAGCGCAGTTCGACGCCGGCGCGGTGCAGCCCGAGCCGCAGCGCGGTGGGGCGGCGGCTGGCAGCGCGGTGGGCGGTGGCGGTCACGGGGTCGCTCCGATCAGGTCGAGGTAGACGTCTTCGAGGCTGGGGCGGCTGACGGTCAGCCCGGGCACGGTGCCGCCGTAGCGGCGGGTCAGGTCGGCGACGAGGGCGGCGGGGTCGTCGGTCTCCTGCCGGCCGTCGGCCCACCGGACGACGGTGCCGGCGGTGGCGCGTCCGCCGAGCGTGGCGGGGGTGCCGTCGGCGACGATCCGGCCGCCGACGATGACGGTGACGCGGTCGGCCAGTGCCTCGGCCTCGTCGAGGTAGTGCGTGCTGAACAGGATGGTGGTGTCCTCGCCGGCGAGTTGGCGGATCAGCGTCCAGAACTGGCGGCGGGCCTGCGGGTCGAATCCGGTGGTCGGTTCGTCGAGGAAGAGCAGCCGGGGGCGGCCGATGACGCCGAGGGCCACGTCCAGGCGGCGGCGTTGGCCGCCGGAGAGGGCACGGACCCGGGCGGTGGCCTTGTCGGTGAGACCGACCAGCTTGACGACTTCGGCGGGGTCGCGGGGCGCGGGGTAGTAGCGGGCGAAGTGGCGGACGGCCTCGGCGACGGTCAGTTCTGTCAGGTCGTCGCTGTCCTGGGCGACGACGCCGATGCCGGCGCGCCAGTCGAGGTCGACGTGGGCCGGGTCGCGGCCGAGCACCTGCACGTCACCGGCGTCGCGGTCGCGGTGGCCCTGCAGGATGTCGATGGTGGTGGTCTTGCCGGCGCCGTTGGGTCCGAGCAGGGCCACCACCTCGCCGGTGGCGACGTCCAGGTCGACGCCGGCCACGGCGATGGTGTCGCCGTAGGTCTTGCGCAGTCCGCGGACGCGGATGGCGGGGGTGTCGGTCATGTCCTGATCGTCGGTCGGCGCGGGGGTGCGCCGGGACGACCGGTGGACGGAATCGTGGTGTCCGTCGACCGGTGGACGGGGCGTCGGCGGGCATCGGTCGAGTCCGGCGAATGTTTGTCGACGCAAACATCGGGTAGTCGCGGGAGCTTACCGACGATCACGGCAGGAAGGACGCAGGCGATGGCGGCACAGGTCAAGGTGGCGGTGATCTACTACAGCGCGACCGGCATCACGTACCAGATGGCGCAGTCGGCCCGGGAGGCCGCCGAGCAGGCCGGTGCGGAGGTCCGGTTGCGCAAGGTGCGCGAGTTGGCCCCGGACGAGGCGATCCGGTCGAACTCGGGCTGGGAGGCGCACCGGCTGGAGACCCAGGACGTCGAGGAGGCGCAGCCGGACGACCTGAGCTGGGCCGATGTGGTGATCTTCGGTTCGCCGACCCGGTACGGTCTGATCGCCGCGCAGCTCAAGCAGTTCATCGACACCACCGGGCCGCTGTGGGCGCAGGGCGCACTGGCCAACAAGGTGTACTCGGCGTTCACCTCGACGGCGACGCACCACGGTGGGCAGGAGTCGACGTTGCTGTCGCTGTTCCACGTCTTCTATCACTGGGGCGGGATCGTGGTCGCCCCCGGCTACACCGAGCCGAGCCAGTTCGTCTCCGGCAACCCGTACGGCGCGTCGCACACCAGCAACAACGGTGAGACCGCGCCGGATCACGTGGCGTTGGAGGCGACGGCGTTGACGGCCAAGCGGGCGGTGCACATCGGTGCGGCGCTCAAGCAGGGCCTGGCCGGCTGAACCCGGGACCGGCGGTCCGGGCGGGGGCTCTCATACCCGCCCGGACCGCCGGCCGTGAACACCGCTACCCCGGATCGGGCCGGCTATGCCTGCCCGGTGGCGGACAACTCGCCGGCCGGTGCCGCTAGCAGCTCCACCAGCAGGTCGGCCAGCACCGCGACCCCGTCCGGGCTGAGTACCGATTCGGGATGGAACTGCACCCCGGCGAAGCCCCGGCCGCGTAGCGCGTGCACCGCGCCGTCGACCTCGTCTCGGGCCACCTCGACCGGGCCGTACGGGCTGTCGAGGCGGTCGGTGTCGGCGTGGGCGGTGAAGGTGGCGTAGAAGCCGACCCGGCGGGGCGTGCCGGCGAGCATGACGGTGCGTTGCAGCCCCTGGTAGGGCGCGTCGCGGCGGATGACGGGCAGCCCGAGCAGGCCGGCGAGCAACTGGTGGCCGAGGCAGACCGCCAGGGTCGGGTGCCCGGCGTCGAGCAGCTCGGTGAGCAGGTCACGCAGCCGCTGCATCTTCGTGCTGTCGCCGGTGGGGTCACCGGGTCCGGGGCCCACGACGACCAGGTCGTCGGCGCGGACCGGGCCGGTGGCGTGCCACGGTCGGACGGTCACCGTCAGGCCGAGGGCACCGAGCTGGTGGGCGAGCATGCCGGTGAAGGTGTCCTCGCCGTCGACGACGAGGGCCCGGCGGCCGGCCAGGGCGGGCAGGGCCAGGGCGCCGGTCGGCCGCTGGTCGAGCCAGAAGCGGGCCAGCGGGGCGTTGCGGGCAGCCAGCGCGGCGCGTACCTCGGGGTCGTCGGCCAGACGGCGGGGTGGCTGCGGTCCGACCTGCGGCGCCTGTGGTCCGAGGCCGAGGGCGGCCAGCACCCCGGCGGCCTTGGCGTGGGTCTCGGCGACCTCGGCGGCGGGCGTGGAGTGCCGGACCAGGGTCGCTCCGACCGGTACCCGCAGCTCACCGGTGGGGGAGAGCTCGGCGGTGCGGATCAGGATCGGTGCGTCGAGGGTCTGCCGGCCGTTGTCGTCGTGACCGAGCAGCGCGAGCACTCCGGCGTAGTAGCGGCGGCCGGTGCGTTCGTGGCGGGCGATGACCCGGCAGGCGTTCTCCATCGGGCTGCCGGTCACCGTGGGGGCGAACATCGTCTCCCGCAGCACCTCGCGGACGTCCCGGCTGCCGTGCCCGGCCAGCAGGTACTCGGTGTGCGCCAGGTGCGACATCTCCTTGAGGTACGGCCCGACCACCTGACCGCCGTGTTCGGCCACCGTGGCCATCATCTTCAGTTCCTCGTCGAGGACCATGTACAGCTCCTCGGTCTCCTTGGTGTCGGCGAGGAAGCGCAGCAGGTCGGCCCGGTCGGCGGTGGCGCCGGTGTGTCGGAAGGTGCCGCTGATCGGGTTCATCATGACCAGCCCGTCGTCGACGCTGACGTGCCGTTCCGGGCTGGCACCGACCAGCGTGCGGGTGCCGGTGTGCACCACGAACGTCCAGTACGCGCCGCGTTCGCGGTGCAGCAGCGAGCGGAGGGCGGCCAGCGCGGCGGTCAGTGGCGCACCCTGGACCTGGGCGTGCAGGGTGCGGTGGATGACGAAGTTGGCGCCCTCGCCGCGTCCGATCTCCTCGGTCAGCACCCGGGCGACGACGGCGGCGTAGGCGTCGTCGGTGACGTCGAAGGCGGCGCCGGTGGTGCGGACCGGGCCCTCGGGTAACGCGTCGAGGGCGTCGGCCAGCGGTACCCGGACGTGCTGCCCGATCCGCAGGTACTCCAGCGGCACGTCGTCGTCCACGCAGGCGAAGCCGCGTTCGGTGATCTGCCGGAACGGCACCAGCGCCAGCGTGGCCGGGCCGGGAACGCCGGTGGCCAGCGGCAGGTCGGCCAGCCGCGCGGCGGTGTCCACCGTGCCGGTGAACAGGTCGAGGTGGGGGGCGTCGTCGCGGCGTACCAGGGCGAACGGGCCCGGGTCGACGCCGTCGGCGAGCGCGGCGAGCAGGTCGGTCAGTGGGTTCATCGGTCTCTCCTGGGTCCGGGAGCCGCCGTTGCGGCGGCCCACGGGCCGGAAACCAGAACCGGCGGCCGCCTCGTCGGGCGGCCGCGTGGGTGACTACGCGTGCAGGGAGGCCGCCGGGTCGGCGGGCCACCAGCAGGACAGGCGCGTAGGCATGCGCACACCCTACGCGCGGTCCGGGAGGTGCGGAAGCCGTTCGGCGGACTGGCGTGGGCGGTGACGCCGGGCGGCGACGTCAGCGGGTACGTTGACCGCGATGAACATTCTCGCGCTGGACCTGGGAACCTCCTCGGTGCGGGGGCTCGTGATGGACGCCGACATCCGTCCCCTTCCGGGTGCGTTGGCGCGGCGTAAGACCGTGCTCACCGTCGACGGTGACGGCGCCGGCACCCTGGACCCTCGGCAGTACCTGGCCTGCCTGATCGAGTGCCTCGACGAGTTGCACGAACACGGTCACCTGCGCGAGGTGGACCTGATCGCGGTCAGCGCCCAGTGGCACTCGGTGCTGCCGCTGGGCGTCGACGACGAACCACTCGGCCCGGTGCTCACCTGGCTGGACACCCGCCCCGAGCCGTCGCCGGCGCTGGGCGGGCCGGTCGACGCGGTCGACTACCACCAGCGCACCGGCACCTGGTGGCACCGCTGCTACTGGTCGGTGCGTCTGCCGTGGCTGCGTGAGCAGGCCGGCACCCGGGTGGGCCGCTTCACCGGCCTGGTCGAGTACGCGCTGGGACGGCTGCTCACCGACGCGCCGATGTCGATGTCGCAGGCCTCCGGCACCGGCCTGCTCGACCTGGGCACCCTGGACTGGGATCCCGAGGCGTGCACGCTGGCCGGCACCCGCGGCGAGGATCTGCCCGAGCTGGCCGGTCGGGACTGGCGGGGTCGGTTGCGCGGCGAGTACGCCCGCCGCTGGCCGGACCTGGCGCAGGCGTCCTGGACGGCCCCGGTCGGCGACGGCGCCGCCTCCAACGTCGGCTCCGGCTGCATCGACGACAGTCGGGCGGCGGTGACCGTCGGCACCTCCTCGGCGGTACGGCTGTTACAGCGGATGCCCGCACACGCTCCGCAGTCGCCGCTGCCGCAGCGGCTGTGGCGCTACCGCGTCGACCACGACCACGTCGTCACCGGGGCGGCGTACTCCTCGGGCGGGAACCTGTTCGCCTGGGCGGACCGGGTGCTGCGTCTGCCCACCGGCCCGGCGCTGGAGCAGGCCCTGGCGCTGCTGCCGCCCGGCGAGGGCGTACCGGTCAACGTCGGTTTCGGCGGCGACCGGCCCCCCGGCGACCGGCGGGCCGGCTCCGGTGAGCTGCGCGGACTGGGCTTCGGCACCACCTCCGTGCAGATTCTGGCCGGGCTGATGCACGGCGTGTGCGAGCAGGTCGTGGACGACCTGGTGCGGCTGGAGTCGATGGTCGGCCGGCCCACCGACGTGGTCCTCGGTGGCGGCGCGATGGCCGCCTCACCCTGGTGGCGCCGCACCTTCGCCCAGGTGCTCACTCCCCGGCGGGTCGACTTCGGACGTCACCCGGAGATCGGGGCCACCGGCGCGGCGCTCGTGGCGACCGGCCGGATCACCGATGCCGTGGTGGTGGCCGACATCAGCCGGACGGATGATCAAGCTCCGGCGACCCCGGCATAGGGTGGCGACCGGCGGTCTCGTCCTGAACCCTTCGTAAGGGCAGGACGTTGACACTGCTCGGGGGCCTGGTTGGATGGACCGCGCTCCCCGAGGTCACGGCGGGCGCGTGGGGAGGAGGACCCTGTGGGTGCAGCACATCAGACGCCCGAGGTGTCAGCGCATCGCCGACGGCGGTTCGACGTTCGGGTGGTGCCCCACCGACGTCGTTCCGCGTTCCGGTTGCGGGACTGGCGGATGCGGACCAAACTCGCCGCCGTGCTGGTCATCCCGTCGGTGGCGTTCCTGGTCATGGCCGGGGTGCAGACCCAGAGCCTGGTCGGGCGGGCGAGCACGCTCGGCGACTTCGCCGCGCAGGTCACCGTCGGTGAGGAGATCACCTACCTGGTGCACATGCTGCAGCAGGAACGCGACCGTACCGCCGGTGAGCTGCCCGTGCTGCGCGCCAGCGCCGACGAGGCCGGCCGCGCCGCGATGCTGGGCTCGTTGCAGCAGTACCGGGATGCGACCGACGACGCGATGCGGGCGCTGCGGGAGGTGGCCGAGCCGGTGGCCGAGGCCGACCCGGCCTGGCGCGACACCTACTCGGTGGCGTCGCAGGCGGTGCAGCAGGTCGAGTACATCCGCGGTGTCATGGCGACCGTGGTGCTCAGCGACGACACCATCCTCGGCAACTACCACCGGGCCATCGAGGGGCTGCTGACCCTGCTCGCCCAGCCGGCGCCGGGCAACGACCGCCCGGACCTGGCCGACGCGGTGCTGCGGTACGTGCAGTTCGCCCGGGCCAAGGACATGTCGGCGCGGGTCCGCGCGGAGGTGTACGCCGCCGCGCGCGACAGCGGCTACAGCGCCGACGGCGGGGCGCGGCTGGCCGAACTGCGGGCCCGCCAGCTGACCGCGCTGGGCGTGTTCCGGATCGCCGCCACCAACGGGCAGGTGGCCCGCTACGACGAGATGACCGTGACCCCGATCTTCGCCGCCACCAGCGAGCTGGAGGATCGGGCCATCGCCCAGATCGCGGCCGGTCGGTTGGTGCTGACCGGCGGGCAGTGGTGGGAGGCCAGCGACAACCGCCACGAGCTGCTGCGCCAGTACGAGGCCGAGGTGCTGGCCGAGGCGGTGCAACAGGCGCAGGCGGCCAGCAGCAGCCAGCTACGTCAGACACTGCTGCTGATCGGTGCGATCATCACGGTGCTGCTGGTGGCGGTGCTGATCTCGGTGCTGGTCGGCCGGTCGTTGGCCCGGTCGATCCGGCTGTTGCGTTCGCAGGCGCTGCGCATCGCCCAGGTCGAGCTGCCCGAGGCGCTGTCCCGGCTACGGTCGGTCTCCGGTGGCGTGCCGCCCATCGAGGTGTCCCCGGCGGTGGTCCGCTCGCTCGACGAGATCGGTGAGCTGGCCGAGGCGTTCGTCGCCGTGCACCGCAGCGCCGTCGGCGTGGCGGTCGAGCAGGCCAACATGCGACGCAACGTCAACGCGATGTTCGTCAACCTCGCCCGACGCAGTCAGGTGTTGGTCGAGCGGCAGTTGGAACTGCTCGACGACCTGGAGCGCGAGGAAGGCGACCCGGACCAGCTGGAAAACCTGTTCAAGCTGGACCACCTGGCCGCCCGCATGCGGCGTAACGACGAGAGCCTGCTGGTGCTGGCCGGCACCGAGTCGACCCGGCGGTGGAACCGGCCGATCGGGCTGGGCGCGGTGCTGCTGGCGGCCAGCGCGGAGATCGAGCAGTACCAGCGGGTACGGCACGAGGCCGTGGCGGACCTGCACGTGGTCGGGCACGCCGTCGGCGAACTGGTCCACCTGCTGGCCGAGCTGCTGGAGAACGCCACCGCCTTCTCCCGCCCCGACACCGTCGTGCAGGTCATGGCCCGGGTCGAGGGCCACGGCGCGGTCGTCGAGATCGCCGACCAGGGCATCGGCATGACCGAGACCGCGTTGGCCGAGGCCAACGCCGTCCTGGCCAGCCCGCCGGCCGCCGACGTGGCGACGGTGGAGCGGATGGGTCTGTTCGTGGTCAGTCACCTGGCGGCCCGGCACGGCATCGAGGTGCGGCTGCACGGCGGTGTCGGGGGCCTGGTGGCCCGGATCCGGCTGCCCGGCGCGCTGCTGGCGGCGGCACCGGCACCGAACGTCGACCCGGCGCCGGCGCCGCGGATCTCGGCCGGCATGACCGCCCACCAAGGCGGACGGCCCGGCCCGGTGGAGCTGCCGGTCGCCGGCCGTCGGCCGACCACCGTGCCCCGCCAGACCCATCCGGTACGTGCCGAGACCGTGCTCGCCCCGGCGGCGGCTGTCCCGGCCGGCGGCGGTGGTTGGTGGTCCCGGGAGGGACCGTCGGGGGCCGTGCCGACGACGGGGGTCGGGCAGCCGGCCCCGCCGACGGTGCCGGTGACCGCCGGCACCAATGCGCAGGGCCTGCCGATGCGGGTGCCGATGGCGCAACTGAGTTCGGTGACCCAGCCGGCCCGCCCGGAGCAGCAGCGGCCGGTCCGGCACGATCCCGACCCGGAGGCGGTCGGCGGCATGTTGTCGAAGTTGTACAGCGGTGTGCGGCGGGCCGAGGCCGAGGAGACCATGCAGATTCCCGTGCAACCGTCCGGTGTATGGAACGAAGGGGGACCAAGGTGACCACCTTGTCGCAGCAGGCTCGGGATCTGAGCTGGCTGGTCAGCGCATTCGCGGATCGGGTGCCGGGAGTGGCACACGCGATCGTGGTGTCCTCCGACGGGCTGCTGGTGGCGATATCGGACAACCTGCCCCGGGACCACGCCGACAAACTCGCCGCCGTCACGTCGGGCCTGATGAGCATCACCGCCGGTGCCGCGCAGATGTTCGACGGTGACGTGGTCAAGCAGACCGTCGTCGAGATGGGCCGGGGCTACTTCCTGGTGATGCAGGTCCGCGACGGATCGATCCTGGCCACCCTCGCCGCGGCGGACGCCGACATCGGTGTGGTCGGCTACGAGATGGCGCGGCTGGCCAAGCAGGCCGGGGACATGTTGACCCCGGCGCTGCGCGCCGAGTTGCAGCAGGCCCTACCGCGCTGACCCGGTCTGCCCGGGGGACCTGACGTCCCGGATGCGGTGTCCTCGGCCTACCGCAGGCCGAGGGCGCCGGGGGTGCCGCGTCGGGAGGCGAGCCACCAGGCGACGGTGGCGGCGACGGCGATGACCCCGCTGAACACGAACGGTGCCTCGATGCCGGCGCCGGCGGCGAGCGCGCCGCCGGCCAGTGCGCCCAGCGCGGTGCAGCTGTAGGTGACCATGCGGGAGGCGGCGATCACCCGGCCGAGTAGGCCGCCGGGCACGAGTCGTTGCCGGACGGACAGGGCGGCCACGTTGAGCACGGCGAACGCCGCGCTGGTGGTGACCACCACGACCACGGCGGCGGCGCGGTGCGGGGTGACGGCCAGCAACACCGGGGCACCGGCGGTGACGGCCATCGACCAGGTGAGCACGTGGCGGTGACGGAAGCGGGCGACCAGCCGGTCAGCGGCGAACGAGCCGATCAGGCCCCCTGCGGCACCGGTGGCCAGCAGCAGGCCGAAGCCGAACGCGCCGAGGCCGAGGGCGTCGCGGGCGTAGAGCACGAAGATCGCGAACCAGGCGGTGTCGGCGGCGGCCACGGCGGCGGTGACCAGCACCAGGGTACGCAGCATCGGCTGGCGGATCAGCCACCGCAGGCCGGCCAGGACGCCGTCGCCCTCGGCGTTCGACGTCTCGTCGGTGGTGGACGCGCTGGTGGCTCGGTGGGCCAGGGTCAGCGGCAGGGATAGCACGAGCATCACGGCCAGGGCGAGGGTGGCGCCGTTGACGGCGAAGGGGATGGCCGCGCCGACGACGAACAGCATCGCGCCCACCGGGGGACCGACGAACTCGTTGCCGACGATCTCCCCGGCCACGAGCCGCCCGTTGGCCTTCTCTAGCTGGGCGTCGGCGACGAGCCGGGGTACGGCGGTCTGGGCGGCGGTGTCGCGGAGGGTCTCGCCGATGCCGAGCAGGAAAGCGGCGGCGACGACCAGGGCGATGGTGGCCCAGCCCAGGGCCACTGCGGTGGCGAGGGTGGCCAGCACGACGACCCGGGCGGTGTCGGCGGCGGCGAGCAGGGTGCGGGCGCTGCGGCGGTCGGCGAGGGCGCCGGCGAGCAGCCCGGAGACGAGCCAGGGCAGGAACTGGGCGGCGGCGACGGCGGCGACGGCCAGCGGGTCGTCGGTGAGTGCCGCGGCGAGCAGCGGGAACGCGGCGACGCGGATGCCGTCACCCAGGTTGGCCAGGGCGGCGGCGCTCCAGAACGTCCAGAACGGCCGCCCTAACGGGGCGCGATCGATCATGTGGCCGACCCTAGTGCAGGGCCGGTGGCGGGCGTGGTCCCGCGTCGCTGCCGCAACGGTGCGGGTCACGGCCGGAGGTGGGCGGTTAGCAGGGGTCCCCTGCTATGCGTGAGGCGTTAGCAGGGGACCCCTCCTTACACCTCAGAGAGCGTTGTCGGCGATGACCTGGCGGTACCAGTGGGCGCTGCGCTTGAGCACACGGCGCTGGGTGGCGTAGTCGACGTAGATCAGGCCCCAGCGCTGGTCGTAGCCCTCGGCCCACTCGAAGTTGTCGAGCAGCGACCAGACGTGGAAGCTCTCCAGCGGCACGCCGTCGGTGACGGCGCGGTGGGCGGCGGCGAGGTGGTCGCGCAGGAAGGTGACCCGGCCGGTGTCCTCGACGGTGCCGTCGGCGGCGAGTACGTCGGGAGTGGGCAGGCCGTTCTCGGTCACGGTGAGCGGGATGGGGCCGTAGTCGCGGGTGACCCGGGTCAGGATGTCGTACATGCCGTCGGGGTAGATCTGCTGCCACTCCGCCTCGGAGGTGGGCCAGCGGCTGACGGTGCCGCCGTTGGCGGTGACGTAGATCGGGGTGTAGTACTGCACCGCGAGCAGGTCGATGGGAGAGGAGATGATCTCCAGGTCGCCATCGCGGATGCCGCGCACCATGCGGCTGTCCGGCCCGAGGTCGGCCAGGACGTCCTCGGGGTAGCTGCCCTTGAGGGCGGAGTCGAGGTAGAGGCGGTTCTCGTAACCGTCGTAGAGGCGGGCGGCCTCGGCGGCGGCGGGGGAGTCGTCGGCGGGGTAGCAGGGGTGCAGGTTGAAGGCCGGGCCGATGCGGCCGGTGCTGCTGGTCTCGCGGAGTGCGCGGACCGCGAGGCCGTGGGCCAGCTGCAGGTGGTGGGCGACCAGGTAGGCGGCGTCGGGGTCGCGCAGGCCGGGGGCGTGGTGGCCGGTGAGGTAGCCGTTCTGCACGACGGTCTTGGGTTCGTTGATGGTCAGCCAGACCGGGACGCGGTCGCCGAGGGCGTCGAAGAGGATGGCGGCGTAGTCGGCGAAGCGCTGGGCGACATCGCGGGACTCCCATCCGCCGGTGTTCTGCAACGCCTGGGGCAGGTCCCAGTGAAACAGGGTGGCCATCGGGGAGATGCCCCGCTCGTGCAGGCCGTCGACGAGGCGGCGATAGAAGTCGAGGCCGCGTTGGTTGGCGGGGCCGGTGCCGTCGGGCTGGATGCGCGGCCAGGAGATGGAGAACCGGTAGCTGCGCAGCCCCAGGTCGCGCATCAGATCGAGGTCGTCGGCGTAGCGGTGGTAGTGGTCGGCGGCGACGTCTCCGGTGTCGCCGTTGCGGATGCGCCCGGGGGCGTGGCTGAAGGTGTCCCAGACCGATTCGCCGCGGCCGTCTTCCTTGGCGGCGCCCTCGATCTGGTAGGCGGAGGTGGCCGCGCCCCAGCCGAAGTTCTGTGGGAAGGGCAGCCGGACCGCCGGGCTGGTGTCCGGTGCGGTGCGGTCGGTGTCGCCGGGCTGGCAGCCGGCGAGGGTCGCGGCGCCGGCGGCCGCGGCGGTGGTGCCGATGGCGGCGCCCGCGGGGGTGACGGCCGTGGCCGAGAGCGCCGCGTGGCGCAGCAGGTCGCGCCGGGTGAGTATCGACATGAGTTCTCCTCGTGGATGGTTGACCGCCTGAGCCCTCGGGAGCGCTCCCAATACAGGGTAAAGGGTGGGCGGTGCCCGCCAAGGGCCGGATCGTCGCAGGTCGGGGCTGCCTTGGCGGCGGGGACGGCTGAGAGTGGGAAAGATGGCGCTGCCGGTCGGGCATCGGGGTCGGCGGGACCGGGGTGCGCTGAGCTCCGCAGGGCGCGTACCGGGGTGGCGCGCCCGGGGCGGTCGGCGGGCGTCGCACGGTCGGCGGGCGGGTCGACTGCCGTTGCGGGGCGCGCGTGTGACGCGCGTCTGACCCGTCGGCCTCTTTTCCCATCGTGAACGGGGGTTTAGTGTGGGGACGGGGGAGGGCAACCCCCGTCCCCACTGTGTTGCGGTACACGCACGGGCGGATTTGGCGTCCCAGTCGTGCGTGTCGCGCGGGAGCCGGGCCACGCGAGTGGCTTGAGGTCCACCTCCCTCCACTGTGGTGGGGCGGCGGCTGACGGCGGTGTCCGGGCTGGCCCGCCGTCGGCCTCTGGTCTACTCCCCGGCGCTGTGGGCACAGCCCCGGGTGATCTTCTTTTTGGAACCTTGTCGATGGAAGCGCTCCCATCGACGTTGCTGCGACTGTAACGCCCGTCACGGCTTTGTGAAAGCCCCAAAACGAGATCGAAACAAGCCGGTGTTTCCGGAAGTTCCTGTGCTGGATCTGGGAGCGCTTCCATGGCAGACTGTCGATCGACCGCGTGGAGCCAGATACGCGTGAGTGCAGGTTGCCGAGGGCAGCCCGGCTTGTCCGGTACGGCGTCCTGATCGCAGCGGGGAGCAGCAGTCGTGCGACGGCGCCCCCGCCGCTCCCGGCCTCGTGCCGACAGAGAGACCACCATCCACTTGGCGCCTCGCGGACACCCTGTCGGCGTGGCGTCGCGCCGGGGCGGCACCGTCCCCGGCCTGGTCCGAGGAGACACCGCGCAGATGAAGAATCTGGCAAGACGTCGGCGCATGGCGTGGCTCGCCGCCGCGGCGCTGGCGATCGGCGGGGTGACCGTCCCCGCCGCCGCCGCACAGGCCGCACCGGCCTGCGACGTGGTCTACGCGACGAACGACTGGAGCAACGGCTTCACCGCCAACGTCACCGTCAAGAATCTGGGTGACCCGATCACCGGCTGGACGCTGAAGTTCGCCTTCCCCGGCAACCAGCGCGTCACCCAGGGCTGGTCGGCCCGCTGGACCCAGAGCGGCAACGAGGTCACCGCCGTCAACGAGTCGTACAACGGCAACCTGGCCACCGGCGCCAGCACCACCATCGGCTTCAACGGCTCCTACAGCGGCAGCAACCCCAAGCCGACGTCCTTCTCGGTCAACGGGGTCACCTGCGGCGGCGTGCCGCAGCAGCCGCCGACGGTGAGCCTGTCGGTGCCCGCCGGCCCGTTCGTGGCCCCGGCCGACGTGCCGCTGACCGCCACGGCCAGCGACGCCGACGGCACCATCACCAAGGTCGAGTTCTACCGCAACGGGTTGCTGGTCAACACCGACACCACCGCCCCGTACGCATACACGCTGGAGGACCTGCCGGCCGGTGCGTACACGGTGCAGGCGCGGGCGTACGACAACGCCAACCTCTCGGCGGTGGCCGAGCGGTCCTTCACCGTCACCGCGGCCACCGGGCCGGCGCTGGTCGCCACCCCGACGTCGGTCAGCGTGCCGGAGGGCGGCACCTCGACGTTCAACCTCAAGTTGGACCGGGCGCCCACCTCGAACGTGGCGGTGAGCCTGGCGCGCACCGGTGACTCGGACATCAGCGTCACCCCGTCCACGGTCACGTTGACTCCGAGCAACTGGAGCACCGGCGTCACCGTGACCGTCGCGGCGGCGGAGGACGCCGACACCGTCGGCGGCACCGCCACCATCACCGCCTCGGCCACCGGCTACGCGCCGCTGGCGATCACCGCCACCGAGATCGACAACGACGTGCCCGGTGGCGGCGACGGCGAGTACGTGGAGCGGTTCCTCGCCCAGTACGGCAAGATGAAGAACTCGGGCTACTTCAGCCCCGAGGGCGTGCCGTACCACTCGATCGAGACGCTGATCGTCGAGGCGCCGGACCACGGCCACCAGACCACCTCCGAGGCATTCAGCTTCTGGCTGTGGCTGGAGGCGTACTACGGGCGGGTGACCCAGAACTGGGCGCCGTTCAACAACGCCTGGACCGTGATGGAGAAGTACATCATCCCGTCCTCGGCCGACCAGCCGACCGCCGGCTCCGCCGGTGACGCCAGCTACGCCGCCGAGCACGACCTGCCCAACCAGTACCCGTCGCAGTTGGAGACGTCGGTCCCGGTGGGCCGCGACCCGCTGCGCTCGGAGCTGCAGCAGTCCTACGGCACCGGCGACATCTACGGCATGCACTGGCTGCTCGACGTCGACAACACCTACGGCTTCGGGCGCTGCGGCGACGGCACCACCCGGCCGGCGTACATCAACACCTTCCAGCGGGGCACCCAGGAGTCGGTGTGGGAGACCGTGCCGCAGCCGTCCTGCGACACGTTCCGCCACGGCGGCCAGTACGGCTACCTCGACCTGTTCGTCAAGGAGTCCAACGCCCCGGCGCGGCAGTGGAAGTACACCAACGCCCCGGACGCCGACGCCCGTGCCGTACAGGCCGCCTACTGGGCGCTGACCTGGGCCAAGGAGCAGAACAAGCAGGCCGACGTGGCGGCCACCGTGACCAAGGCCGCCAAGATGGGCGACTACCTGCGGTACGCCATGTTCGACAAGTACTTCAAGCGGATCGGCAACTGCGTCGGGGCCAGCCAGTGCCCCGCCGGTAGCGGCCGCGACTCCGCGCACTACCTGCTGTCCTGGTACTACGCCTGGGGCGGCGCGTACGAGACCAGCCAGAACTGGTCGTGGCGCATCGGTTCCAGCCACAGCCACTTCGGCTACCAGAACCCGTTCGCGGCGTGGGCGCTGACCAACGTCAACGAACTCAAGCCGCGCTCGTCCACGGCGGCGGCGGACTGGACCAACAGCCTCAACCGGCAACTGGAGTTCTACACCTGGCTCCAGTCGGCCGAGGGCGGCATCGCCGGTGGCGCGACCAACAGCTGGGGCGGGCACTACGGCACGCCGCCGGCCGGTACGTCCACCTTCTACGGCATGTTCTACGACGTCGACCCGGTCTACAACGACCCGCCGTCGAACCAGTGGTTCGGCATGCAGGCCTGGTCGATGCAGCGCATCGCCGAGCTGTACCTGGTCAGCGGAAACGCCAAGGCCAAGGCGCTGCTCGACAAGTGGGTGCCGTGGGCGATCGCCAACACCACGCTGGGCGCCAACTGGTCCATCCCGTCGGACATGGCCTGGAGCGGACAGCCGACCACCTGGAACCCGAACAACCCGCAGCCGAACACCAACCTGCACGTCGAGGTGACGGTCAAGGGCCAGGACGTCGGCGTCGCCGCCGCCTACGCCCGCACGCTGATCGCGTACGCGGCGAAGTCGGGCAACGAGGCGGCGAAGACCACCGCCAAGGGTCTGTTGGACGCCCTGCACGCCAACAGCGACGCGCAGGGTGTCTCGACGGTGGAGAAGCGGGGCGACTACCGCCGCTTCGACGACGTCTACGACGCCTCCACGGGACAGGGCCTCTACATCCCGCAGGGATGGAGTGGCCGCATGCCCAACGGTGACGCCATCGCCCCGGGCAAGAGCTTCCTGGACATCCGGTCGTTCTACAAGAACGACCCGGCGTGGCCCAAGGTCCAGGCCTACCTGGACGGTGGGCCGGAGCCGGAGTTCCGCTACCACCGGTTCTGGGCACAGGCGGACATCGCCATGGCGTACGCCGACTACGGGAAGTTGTTCCCCAACGGCTGACCGAAACTCCTCCGGGTGGGCGGTGACCCACCCGGAGGCTTCGGCCGGGCCTCGGGGGTAGAGGCAGGTACCGGCCGAATGACGGCCTGACACCCACGGTCAGGCCGGGGTGGGTCGGCCCCTCTGGCCGACGCAGCGGAGCGGTCGACCCACCCCACCGCCCCGATTTCGGGGGCGGGTACGCAGATCGCGGAAAAATGTGACCGACCCGGGATCACACACCGGCCCGGGACGGAGTAACGTACATCACCGGAGAGGCCGCTCCCCCCGTGGCGGCCTCTCCCTTATTGTGCGGGCTCTTTACCGTCCGCCCCGGCGCTCGACGCCGCTTCCGCGCCCGCCTCCGGCACCACCGGATGCCGCACCCCCGGATGACCGGCCGGCAGCGACCGGCGGATCACCGCCCAACTCACCGCCAACGCCGCAGCCACCAACGGCCACGTCATCCCGACCCGGGCCGCCGCCAGACCCAACACCTGCCCGCTCAGGTACAGCGGCACGAACACCGCCAGCCGCACCACGTAGGTCGCCGTCCAGACCCAACTGGCCCGCCCGTACGCCCGCAGCAACGCCGGATCACGCCGCCACCGCCCCCGCTGACCCAACGCCGTACCCACCACCACACCCAGCAGCGGCCACCGCAGCACGATGCTGGCCGCCCACGCCAGGGCACTGGCCACGTTGGCCAGCAACTGCACGAGGAAGAAGTCCTCGGCCCGCCCGGTACGCACCACCACCAGCGCGGCCACACAGACGGCCAACAACCCGATCACCACCGACCGGGGCCGGTCGCCGCGCCGCAGCCGCCACCCGGCCACCACCGCTCCGGCCACCAGCGCCGCCGCGACACCCACGCGCACCGACTGGCCGGCCACCAACCATCCCAGCGTGAAGGCCAGCGGAGGCACCGTGGCGTCGATCGCCCCCTGCCGTCCGCCGAGCAGGTCGGCCAACGACTCCGGCCGCTGCGCCGCCGCCGGGTCGCGTTCCGACGTACCGGTCACCATCTCCTCCTTCACCTGCGCCCCAACCTATCCCCGCGACATCGGCGGGCCACCGGCCATCCGGCCCCACCGTGCCGCTAAGTTGTCCGGGTGCGTGTGACGCCCCGGGGTGGGACTGCGGTCTGGCTCGTCGTCCTGGCCCTCATCCAGGTGGCGGCCTTCATCGCCATCTGGCGCCTGGCCCTCTACACCGGCCTCGGCCAATGGATCGACACCGTGGCGCTGACCGGCAACCGGATCGGCCGCGACCACATCCAGGAACCCGTCGACCACATCCTCAACGCCATGTCCGTGGTGTCCCTACTCGCGGTCACCATCACCATCGGGTTCATCGCCCTCATCCGAGGCCGGATCGCCCTCGCCGTCGCCGCCACCGCGCTGATCGCCGGCGCCAACGTCAGCACCCAACTGCTCAAGTACGGCCTGGCCCGCCCCGACTACGGAATCGACCCCGAACGCGCGTTCGTCGGCAACAGCCTGCCCAGCGGCCACACCACCGTCGCTGCCTCCGTGGCCGTCGCTCTGGTGCTGGTGCTGCCACCCCGGGTCCGCGCCCTCGGCGCGGTCATCGGCGCCACCTACGCCGCCGCCGCCGGAGTCGCCACCCTGTCGGCCGGCTGGCACCGCCCCAGCGACGCCGTGGCGGCGTACCTCGTCGTCGGCGTCTGGGCGGCCCTGGCCGGACTCCTGCTGCTGGTCACCCAACGCGAACAGGCCGAGGTGGAACCGGGCGACGCGCACCGGCTCACCGCCACCCTGCTCGGCGTCGGCGGCCTCCTGGTAATCGCCGGTTGCGCCCTGGCCCTCTGGTGGCTCATCGGCGTCCGCGGCACACCCCCGCAGGCACTCGGCCGCCGCCCCCTGTTCCTCGGGTACGCCGGCAGCGCCGCCGGCATCGTCGGCACGATGGGGGTCGTGATGGCACTGGTACTGGCCTCCGTGCACCGCATCGTCCCCCGCCACCAGGGCTGACCCGTGCCCCCTGACTCGTTCGAGCCGGTCCGCGACGCCTTCGCCGCCGAGTGCACCCGGCTGGGCGAGGTGCTGAGCACCCTCGACGACGCGGACCTGACCCGCCCCACCGACTGCCCGCCCTGGAACCTGGCGCAACTGCTGGCCCACGTGCACACCGGCGTCGGCCGATTGGCCGACATGCTCGCCGGACCGGCACCCGCCCAGGCCCGGGTCGACGCCGCCGAGTACTTCGGCGCGGCCAAGTTCACCCCACATGTCGACGCTGACCGGATCGCCTCCGCGCAGGCTTCCGCAGACGTCGACAGCGCGTCCCGGCTGGCCGCCGAGTTCGACCGCGCCTGGCGGACCACGCTGGCGGCCGTGGACGCGTACCCGCCGGACCGGGTGGTGCGCACCCGGCACGGCGATGCGATGACGGTCACCGAGTTCCTGCGTACCCGGGTGCTGGAGGTCGGGGTGCACGGCCTGGACCTGGCCGCCGCCCTGGACCGACCGGCCTGGCTGACCCCCGCCGCCGCGCAGGTGATCGCCGACCTGCTCACCGGCGGGCAGGACGTCCCGGCGGAGCTGAGCTGGGACCGGCTGACCCTGATCGCCAAGGCCACCGGCCGCAGCCCGCGCAGCGCCGCCGAACAGGCCCTGCTCGACAACGCGGGGCTGCGGCTGCTCTCCTTCGGCCAGAGTTAGGTAGATGCAGTCTACGTAGATGGCGTGGGGTCGTCTCCCTTTCGGATCAGGGCGCGAGGTGCTGAGTCAGCCGGCGGTAGCCATCGCTGCTGCGGGAGCCCAGTAGGTCAACCACTGCGCGAAGGCCGTCGGGTCTCGCAGCTCAAGGTCACCGTCGGATTCCCACCTCAGCCAGTCGGGGCGGAGATATCCGATCAGCGCCAACCGCCCATCGTCGGGTCCGAGCAGTTCGAGCCAGAGATCGGGCCACTGCATCCAGTCCATGACCTCGGTGTCGGGCCGTATTGCCAGTGCCGTCCGCAGGGTAGTCAGCGCCTCTGCGTCACGCTGGTCGGCGAGGACGGGACGACGACCACGCCGTTTGCGATGGGGTTCACCCGGCCCGGCCGAGTCGAAGATACGGACCCGACTGGTGCTCTCGACCGTCCCGGCCACGTCAGCAAGGAGATCGGTGGTCACGCTCGCCATTCTTGACGCGCAGCGGCGCGAGAGCCAGCAGGAATAGACGTACCGCCGAATCGTCAGTACGGCCCTTCCGCACCTTCAAGATCACGCTCGATCCTGGATCGAGTGGTCTCCTGGCGCGACGGCAACCACTCGATCCAGGATCGAGCGTGATCTTCTGCATGGACACCTTCTACCGAAAAAGGGTGTCATGCGGGTGGATGTCGTGCCCCTCGACTACCCGCCCTGGGCAGAAGAATGAGCGTCGATACAAGTTCCAGGCGAGGCGCGGTCAGGCGGGGGAGCGCGGTGCCGGGACGTGCGGGACGGCGGTCCGCAGGTGGGCCAGGACGACCGGGTCGATGCGGCCGGGCACGAGGCGTTCCTCCAGGTTCTCCATCCCGGCCCAGGCGACCAGGGCGTCCTCCGGCTCGGTCGGGTCGGCCGGGTGCCCGAGCGCGGTGAGGAGTCCGGCCACCTCGGCGGCGAGGGCACCGGCCAGGGTGAGCAGGGTGGCCGGGTCGGGGCGGCTGAACATGCGGGTGTGCAGCGCGAGCAGGCGTTCCAGTTCGGTGATCGGATCGGGGTGGTCGTCGACGCGCAGGTCGATGGCGATGTCGCCGGTGCCGGCGTACCCGCTGCCTGCTCGGACGACGAGCAGGGCGGCGCTCTGCTGGCCGCGTCGGTCACCGCCGGCGATTTGGCCGGCGCGCAGCGCGGCGACCAGGCGGTGCGCGAAGGGTAGGTCGGTGCCGGTGAGCCAGGTGTCGCGGAGGGCGTCGATGACCTCGGGCCCGGTGAGGATGTTGCCCTGGGCGGCCCAGCCGTCGCCGGCCTGGCCACCGGCCCAGTCGCGGCAGTGCGGGCCGGTCCAGGTGGCGCCGGGGCCGGTGGCGGCGACCACACCGAGTTGCCGGTGGTCGCGTTCCGGGTCGGCGGCGACGAGGCCGGCGACGACGTGGGCGGCGGGTACGCCGGTGCGGAGCAGGGCCAGTCCCTGCGGGCGGTAGGCGAGGTTCACGTGGGCCTGGGTGGCGATCGCGCCGAGGTCGGCCTCGGCGGCCGGGACGAGGGCGCCGGCGGCCAGGAAGCGGCTGGCCACGACGATGCCGTGGGTGCGGCCGTCGGGGGAGCGGGCGACGAGCGAGAAGGTCACGACAGCCAGGTTAGCGCTGGTCAGGGCCGTGTTGCCGGTGCCGGACGCCGGGGTGTCAGAAGGGTGGTGCGGCTGGTTCGGGTGCCTTGTTGCGGGCCCGCAGGGAGTCGGTGAGTGCGACCACGCCGAGCACCACGAGGACCAGCACCTGCGAGTAGACCGGCGGGTGGTGTACGGCCAGCGGTACGGCGGCGGTCAGCAGCAGCGCGGAGATCCAGCGGGGTGCGGAGACGCGGTGGAACACCTCGTACTCGAAGCGGGCCCGGCCGAGCAGGAACACCACCGGACCGCCGAGGATCATGACGATCCAGGCGGGTTCGGGGTGGTAGAGCGGGTGTTGGATGGCTAGTTCGTAGCCGACGGCGGTGGCGGTGAGCCCGATCACCATGACCAGGTGGGTGTCGGCGGCCGACCGGCCGATGCCGGCCGGTTGCCGGGCGTGGGCGACCGCCTCGGCGAGGATCTGACCGGCGCGCTGCACGTAGATGCGCCACAGCAGGATCGAGGTGGCCAGTGCCAGCGCGAATGCCACGGTCTGTGACGGTGGGTAGGGGCCGTCGCTGTAGGAGAAGCCGGCGACCAGCACGGTCTCGCCGAGGGCGATGAGGAAGAACTGCTGGTAGCGCTCGGCGAGGTGTTCGCTGGAGATGTCCCAGCGGGAGACCGTGGAGCGGCCCAGCCCGGGTACGGGGTAGCCGTACCGGCCGGAGAGGTATTCCAGGCTCAGCGCGCTGGTCCAGAGGATTACCCGCAGGTTCACCGGCAGTGTCGCGCCGATGATCCACAGCACGCCGGAGGCGGTGAAGGTGATCGCGGTGCGGGCCTTCAGGGCCCGTTCGGGGGTGCCGTAGGCGAGCAGGATCAGTGGGCGGGCGACCTGCGCCACCACGTACGCGACCGCGAAGGCCAGCCCGGTTGCGGTGATCGCCTGGGGGATGGCCACGCCCATCACCATGCTGCAGACCAGGGCGATCATGACGATCAGCTGCACCCCGCCGTGGTATGGGTCGTAGCGGCTGGTCGCCCAGGCGGTGTTCTGCCACAGCGCCCAGAGCGCGAGCAGCAACAGCAGGGTCTTCAGCCCGCCGGTCACCGGGGTCCAGCCGGAGGCGCCTCCGGGTTCCAGTGCCAGGTCCTCGAACGTGCGGGCGGAGATGCGGGTGAGGGCGAAGACGAAGACGAGGTCGAAGAAGAGTTCCAGGAACGTGGCCCGGCCCGGCTGGGACACCGGTTCCAGCCGACCGGCGAAACGCGTCACGGTCGGCCGTCTCGTACGCCGGTCCAGCTCATCCTGCTGTCGTAGCACCGTGCGGGGCAGCTCAGCGGGGTATTCCGGGAAGCCGACCAGATCTTGCTCGGCGGGTGCGGGAGCGGGCACCATCGACCGATGACGACGCGATGGGCAATGACGGTGCCGTTGGGCGCGATCCCGCTCGCCGACCACGCCGCGATGTACGCGGCCCTGGCCGACGCCGGTTTCACCGACGTGTGGTCCGCCGAGGTCAACGGCGCCGACGCGTTCACCCCGCTGGCCCTCGCCGCGGCGTGGCAGCCCCGCCTGCGGCTGGGCACCGCGATCGCGCCGGTGTTCACCCGGGGGCCGGGCCTGCTGGCGATGAGCGCCGCCGCGCTCGCCGACGTCGCTCCCGGCCGGTTCGCCCTCGGCATCGGCGCGTCGTCGCCGGTGGTGGTCACCGACTGGAACGCGGTGGAGTTCACCGAGCCGCTGCGGCGGACCCGGGATGTGCTGGCGTTCCTGCGGGCCGCGTTGCGCGGGGAGACCGTCGACGGGGACTTCGACACCTTCGCCGTCCGCCGTTTCACGCTGGAACGGCCGCCGCTGGTGCCGCCGCCGCTGCTGCTGGCCGCGCTGCGGCCGGGTATGTTGCGGTTGGCCGCCGCCGAGGCCGACGGGGTGATCCTGAACTGGCTGGCCGCCACCGACGTGCCTCGGGCGGTGGCCGAGCTGGGTGAGCGGCGGCCGCAGTTCGACGTGGTCGCGCGGATCTTCGTGTGCCCGACCGAGGACGTCGACTACGCCCGTGCCCTGGGGCGGCGGATGATCACCAGCTATCTGACCGTGCCCGCGTACGCGGCGTTTCACCGCTGGCTCGGCCGCGAGGAGGCGTTGGAGGGCATGTGGCGGGCCTGGGCGGCTGGGGACCGACGTGGCGCGCTGGCGGCGGTGCCGGACGAGGTGGTCGACGCGTTGATCGTGCACGGCTCGCCCGAGCGGTGCCGGGCCCAGGTGCGCCGCTACACCGAGGCCGGGGTGCAGGTGCCGGTGCTGGCGCTGTTGCCCACGCCGGAGGTGCCCGCGGGCGATCCGGCGGCGCTGGCCACGCTGGTGGCCCGGCTCGGCCCCGACGCGGGGGCGGAGGCGGCGTGAACCTCACCGACCGGGTCGCGGTGATCACCGGCGCGGCCGGGGGGATCGGGGCGGCGTTGGCCCGCCGCTTCGCCGCCGAGGGTGCCGCAGCGCTGGTGTTGGCTGACGTCGACGGGGCCGCCGCCGACACCGTCGCGGCGTCGGTCGGTCCGCAGGCGTACGCGGTGACCGTCGACGTCACCGACGAGGAGCAGGTGCGGGCCCTGGTCGCCGACGTGCAGGGCCGCCACGGCCGCATCGACGTGTTCTGCGCCAACGCCGGGGTGACCACCGGCGGGGGAGTGGAGGTCGACACCGCCGTGTGGGAGCGGGCCTGGCAGGTCAACGTGCTGGCGCACGTCTACGCGGCCCGGGCGGTGCTGCCGGCGATGGTGGCCCGGGGCAGCGGCTACCTGCTGCACACCTGCTCGGCGGCGGGGCTGCTGACGGCGGTCGGCGACGCGCCGTACTCGGTGACCAAGCACGCCGCCGTCGGGTTCGCCGAGTGGCTCTCGGTGACCTACCGCGACCAGGGCATCCGGGTCAGTGCCCTGTGCCCGCAGGGTGTGGACACGCCGATGCTGGCCGACGGGCTGGCCGCCGGGCATTTGGGTGCCCGGGTGACGGCGGCCTCCGGTGTGGTGCTCAGCCCGGACGACGTCGCCGCGGCGGCGGTGGCCGGGATGGCCGAGGAGCGGTTCCTGATCCTGCCGCACCCCGAGGTGGCCGACTACGCCCGCCGCCGTGCCGAGGATCCCGACGGCTGGCAGTCCGGGCTGCGCAAACTGGTACGCCGGCTGCGGGCCGCCGACCGGTAGCGCCGTCCGAAGGTCACCGGCGCCAGCGCAGCGGCCCCGGGTGCACCGACCACAGCAGCCGTCGCCACCGGGACCGCCCGGCCCGTAGTCGTCTGGTGTAGGTCCCGGCCGCTCCGGCGGCAACATCGGCCTGCTCCTCGGTGACCGCGCCGGGAGCGAAGCCGACCTGGTTGACCAGCCGCGCCAGGTCGTCGACGGCGACCCAGGCCGGATCCGCCTGCCCGCCCTCGACGTTCCCGGTCACGCCGGTGGCCCCGGCCGTCCCGGTGCCGTCGTCGGACCCGCGTGTGATGTCGGCTCCGAGTTCGGTGTCGGGTCCGCGCGCAGTGTCGGCCCTGAGTTCGGTGTCGGTTCCGGGTTTGGTGTCGGTCAGGGCCTGTCGGGCCCGCGCGGCGACCTCGCTGGCGGACAGGTCGGCGGCCACCGGCTGCCCGGCCAGCCGCAACGCGTCGGTCAGCTCCCGCCAGGCGCCGACGATCCGCTGCCCGGGGTCACCCCGCGACAACCGGTCCCGGGTCTGCGCCCGCCGCAACACCGCCAGCGTGGCCAGCACACCCACCACCACGAGCAGCAGCCCACCAGTGGTGCCGGCGGCCAGCACCGACCTCGGCACCCCACCCGAGTCCTCGGGGCCGCCCGGGGCTGCCTGCGCGGGGGGCGAGGCGGTCGGTTCCAGCGTCGGCTCCGGCTGCTCCGACGGCGGCGGATCCTCCGGCTGCGGCCGGAAATCCTCCTCCACCGGACGGGGCTCCTCGTCGGGGCGGGGCAGCGGATCGAACGACACCCACCCCAACCCCTCGAACAACACCTCCGGCCACGCGTACGCGTCGGCGGCCCGCACCGGCCCGTCACCGGGTGCCGCGAACCCGACCACCACCCGCGTCGGCAATCCCGCCAACCGGCCCAGCACCGCGAAGGAGGCGGCGAACTGCTCCGAGGTGCCGCGCTGCCCACCGGCATTACGCGGCCCGAAGAGGAAGAACCCCAGATTCGGGTACGCGTGACCACTGGGGGCGTCAGCGACCAGCCGATAGTGCTCGGCGAGCCACTGCTCGATCGCCGCCGCCCGCGCGTACGGGGCGCCGTTCTCCTCCACCAACTGGGCGGCCAACCGCCGCAGCTGGTCCGGCACTCCGTCGGCGACGTGCAGCACCCGTGCCACCTCGTCACCGGCCGGTGTGTTCGCGGTGGCCAGCAGGTTCACGTCCGGGCGCTCCCGCGCCGAGGTCACCGTGTACCGCAGTCCGGGGGAGAGCCCGTCGGGACGGATCAGGGTGCCGGTGGCCGGGTCGTACGCCACCCGCGCTCCGGACACCTCGACAGGTGTGGGGACTGCGGGTAGGAGTCGTCCACTGAGTTCACCGACGGTGATGTCCTGTCGGAGGGTGTCCACGGTGGTGTTCGGGGACGGGTCGGGGGCGGGCAGGATCCGTCCGGCGTTGCGGTAGGTGGCGCCGACGCGCCAGGTGACTCCGTCGTAGTCGCTGAGCACCGCCAACCGGATCCGCACCCCCTCCGGCGGCGCGGTGGCGTCGGGCCGCTCGGTGGACACCTGGAACAACTGCTGCTCCGGGTTGAGTGCCCAGCCGGAGATGCGGATCAGCGGGTTCTCGTCCAACGTCTGCACCTGCGGCGGCTCCACGTACCGTCGCGGGTCCACCGGTCGGGTGTCCACCAGTGCCGCCACCGCCGGGCCCAGCGCCGCCGCCATCGCCACCACCACGGCGGTTCCGGCCGCCGAGGTGGCGGCCAACCGGAGTCGCACCCGGGCGCGTACCTCCGGGGCCAGTGCCGCCACCGGGTCGGAGCCGGGGGGTCGGCCGGAGACGGCCAGTCCGAGCGCGGCGACCGCCACCAGCGCCACCGTCGCGCCGATCGCCGGTGCGGCGTTGGGCCCCACCACGTAGACGGCACCGGCGTAGAGCAGCACCGGCGGCAGGTAGCCCAGCAGCACCCGCCCGGCCCGCACCGCCACCTCCGCCCCGGCCAGCCCGGTCAGCCACGCGGCCACCACCGGCAGCAGCACCGTGTCCGGGGTCGGTTCCACCGGGATCATCGCGGTCAGCAACCGGGGGATCGCGTTGCGGGCGGCGTCGCCGACGATCTCCGCGAAACCGCCCGGAAGCTGTGCCCGGCCCGCCGACAGGTGCAGGCACCACGCGGTGTATCCGGCCATCGCCAGCACCGACACCGGCGCCACCAGCCACGACGGCAACCGCCGCGCCACCACACTGACCAGCACCGAGCCGAGCGCCGCACCGGCCACCAGCAGGGTCAGCAGCGTGTCGGCGTACACCCGGCCGAGCACCACCCCGGCCAGCGTGACCATGGTGACCAGGGCCAGCGGCACCGGCACCGCCCGCAGCCGGCTCACCACCGCCGTACCCCGTCCCACTCGGCGGCGAACGCGGCGCCGTCGGCCGCATCGACGACCACCAGCCCGGCCGCGCCCGGCGGCGTCGCCTCCGCCGCGCCGAAGACCCCGACCACCACCGACGGGTACGCCCCACGCAGCGCGCCGACGTGCCCCAGGTCCTCGCGGCCACCCGGGCCGGTCAGGACGACCAGGGTGTCGCCGAGGCGGTCGCGGCGCAGTCGGGCCGTCGCCTGCTGCACCGTGCCCTCGGTGTGGAGTGACACCGCCGCCAACCGGTCCAGCGGCCCCACCGCACCCTTGTCCTCGACGTGCTCCGCTGGTGGTGCGGCGACGAAGAGCAGTACCGCCGGCAGGTCCTCCCGGACGGCGGCGGCCACCACCGACGCCGCCGCCTCACACGCCGACTCGAACGACTCGGCGACCCCGTCCACCCGGTCCGGATGAGCGGCGAGACGGTTGTCCACCAGCACCACGATCCGCGGCAGACTGGTGTCCACGTTCTCCCGCACCATCAGCTCACCCACCCGGGCGCTGGTGCGCCAGTGCACCCGCCGCAACTCGTCGCCGACCACGTACTCCCGCAACGAGTCGAAGGTGATCGAGCCGTGCGGGACGGCGTCGACGCGTCCGTCCAGGCTGCGCCCGGCGCCGGTGGGCACCGCCGACAGCGGATGGATCCGTGGGTGCACCCAGACCGGCACGCTGTCGCCGTAGGAGCGGGCCAGCACCACCAGACCCAGCGGATCACGGCGGGTGACCCGCAGCGGTCCGACCGGCACCACCCCCCGCCGCACCGTCGGCACGTCGTAGCGGACCACGGTGTCCGTCCCGGGACGCAGCCGTAGCACCGGCACCGGCACCACCCGGTCACCGCAGCGGTCGGTAGCCAGCAGGTTCGCCGCCCCCCACCGCCCCGCGTTGCGGACCGTCACCGTCATCGCCGCCGGGTCACCCCGACCCACCCGATCCGGTTCCGCCTCCCGCCGCACCTCTAGGCGAGGCCGACGCGCGGCGGTCACCGTCGCGACCGCGACCGCGCCGCCCGCCGCCACGCCGAGCAGCGTCAACTCCGGGTACGCGAACCGGAAACCGGCACCGGCCAGCACGACCGCAGCCACCAGCAGCCCGATTCCCCGGGCGGTGATCCACACGACAGACGCCCGCCGGTCAGGGAGTCGCCGGGGCGGGCTGCCCCGACGGCAGCGGCACCGGCACCGAGGCGACGGACTGACGCAACACGTCGGCGGCGGTCACGCCACGCACCTGGGCGTCCGGAGTGAGCAGCAGCCGGTGCGCGAACACCGGCTCGGTCAACGTCTTGAGGTCCTCCGGCATGATCCAGCCCCGACCGTCGATCAACGCGTACGCGCACGCCGCCCGCGTCAACGCGATCACCCCACGCGGGCTCACCCCCACCCGCACCTGCGGATGCGTACGCGTGGCCGCCGCCAACCGCACCGCGTAGGCGTACAGCGGCTCGGCGATGTGCACCCGGCGGGCCATCCGCACCATCTCACCGAGGGTGGCGGTGTCGGTGACCGCCGCGAGGGCCTCGGGGGACCGCACCGTCGCCCCGCGCAGCACCTCCACCTCCACCGACTCGTCCGGATACCCCACCGACAACTTCACCAGGAACCGGTCCAACTGCGCCTCCGGCAACCGGTACGTGCCGTCCATCTCCACCGGATTCTGCGTGGCCACCACCAGGAACGGCTGCGGCACCGGATGGCGTACCCCGTCGACGGTGACCGTGCGTTCCTCCATCACCTCCAGCAACGCCGACTGCGTCTTCGGCGACGCCCGGTTGATCTCGTCAGCGATCACGATGTTGGCGAACACCGGCCCCGGATGGAACTCGAACCCCCGGGTCGCCTGGTTGAAGATCGTCACCCCGGACACGTCCGACGGCAACAGGTCCGGCGTGAACTGGATCCGCCGCCACTGCCCCTTCACCGTCGCCGCGATCGCCCGCGCCAACGTCGTCTTACCCACCCCCGGCACGTCCTCCAACAGCACGTGCCCCTGCGCGAACAGGGCAGTCAGCGCCAGCCGCACCACCTGCGGCTTACCGAGCACCACCGAGTTGACGTTCTCGGCCAGCCGCGCGGCGAGGGCGGCGAAACCCTGCACCTCCTGCTGGGTGAGCGGTTCGTGGCTGTTCACGGTGGTGCTCCTCGGCCGAATTGGATCAGCAGGTGGGCAGGACGGCGATGTCGTCCCCACCCTCCAGGTTGAGCCAGGCCCAGGGGATGTAGTTGCGTCCGCTGTACTCGACCTGCACCCACCAGGTGCTGCGCTTGTCGTTGTTGTAGATGTAGGCGTACACCTCTTCGCCCCGCACCCGGCAGTACGCCTTCAACCGGTTCCCCGGCCGCGCCCACCCGACCTGCCGGTCGTTGTCCTGCCGCGGCACCGAGAAGATCTCGTTGCCGTTGCGGCCGTCCCGGTCCCGATCGCAGTATGTCCGCTGCTCGGGCTCCGGACCGTTGTTGCAGGTGGCGATCCCGAACAACGCCTCCGTCTCCTGCGCCCGACGGGCCGTACCCTCACCGGCCGCGTTCGTCGCCGTCACCGTGAACGTGTAGTCCGTCCCCGGCGACAGGCCGTTCATCGTGATGCGGGAACAGGGACCACTGCGCGCCGTCTGACCCGACCGGGCCAGGGTGCACGTCGCCTGCCCACCACCGGCGTCCACGGTGAACGTCACCGTCGCCGACGTCGCGGTCGCCGACGACCCGGTCACCGTCACCCGGGGCGGTGCCACCGTCCGCGCCGTCGTCGTGGCCTGCGGACCCTCACCGGCCTCGTTGACCGCTCGCACCCGCACCGTCACGTTCTGCCCGTCACCCAGGTCACTGACCGTGGTCTGCGTGTCGGTCACCTCGGTACGCCGCTCACCGACCTCCACCACGTACCCGGTCACCGGCCGACCGTTGGCCGCCGCCGGTGCCCACTGCACCGACACCGTCCCCGACCGGTCCCCGACCGTGCCGGCCCGCAACTCCAGCGGCTCACCCGGCACCGTGAACGGCACCACCGTCTCGCTGACCGGCGACGACTCCGACGCCGCACCCTTGTCGTTGACCGCCACCACCGTGAACGCGTACTGCGTGCCGTACTCCAGCTCACCGGCCTTGACCACCAGCTCCTCACCGGTCGCCTCACCGACCGGGGCGTTGGTCCCCGCCGACATCGCCGTCACCGCGTACCGGGCGATCCGGTTGCCCTGCCCGTTCGCCGCAGGCCAACTCACCACCACCGTGCCGTCCGCGCGGGCCCGCGCCGACACACTGGCCGGCGCGTCCGGCACCGCCGCCGTCGGCGTCACCGGATTACTGGTCCGCGTCGGACCGGCACCCTCGGCGTTGACCGCGTGCACCGTGAACCGGTACGTCTCCCCGTTGGTCAACTCCTTGATCTGCACCGACCGCTGGTTCGCGCCCACCTCACGACGCTGCCCGGCACCCTCCACCACATACCGGATGATCTCCGCGCCGTTGGCCGGCGCCGGCCGCCAACTCACCCGCGCCTGCGCGTTCCCGGCCGCCGCGCTCACGTTGCGCGGCGCACCCGGCTTGCCCACCTGCGGCTTCTTGGGCGGCGGAGGCGGCGGCGGAGGCTCCGCCGGCGGATCACCACCGAGCACGTCATTGGCGTACTTGTCGACCTCCCGCACCAGGTGCGAATCGTCCACCACCCGGGCCGTCGCCGCCTCCGGCGCGTTGATGAACAGGTGGTTCTCCCGCACCTCCAGGTCCAGCGGCCCCCGCCACCGACCCCGGATCGTGTCCACCAGCGTGCCCGCCGCGTCGAACGCGTACACCGTGCCCGACGCCTCGTCCGCACAGTAGAACCGGCCCGCCCAGGCCACCGCCGGACTCAACCGGTCACCCTCACCCGGCACCGTGAACGAGCGCACCTCACCGGCATCGGTGATCGCGTGCACCTGCCGCTGCCCGGCCACCGTCACCGGCACCACCGGCCCACTCGTACGCACCGGCATCATGCCCGGCCCAGTCAACGTCTGCGCCAACGCGGTCCGCCGCGTCTCACCCCGCACCACCGTCACCAACGCCCCGGCCGTCCGGTCCAGCACCGCCACACCGTCGTCCAGCGTGGAGACCACCAACTCGTGACTGGGCCCCGCCACGTCGTACGTCTCCACCCGCTGCGGCCCCACCTGCGCGTCGCCGGCCGACTTCGACGGCAGCACCGCCGGGGTGATCGCCGAGACCGTGCCCTCCGCCGGCACCGCGATCCACAACCGACCCTTACCGTCGAACGCGCCACCGGTGATCCCCGGCGGATACCGCACCGGCTCACCCACCGGCGCCAACGACCGCGGATCCAACTGGCGCACCACACCCTGCACCGCGTCCACCACGAACGCCGCGTCCTCGTGCAACGCCACACTCACACCCAGCCCCGGTGCGGTCGGCGTGGTCGCCGTGATCTGCAACGTCGCCAGGTCCAACGCACTGATCTGACCGGTGTGCAGATCCCGCAGCACCAACACCCGGTCCGTCTGCGTCACCTGCATCGGATGCCGTCGACCCGCCGGCACCTCCACCCGGGTGTCCACCCGCGCGGTCACCCCGTTGACCCGCGCCAACTCACTGCGCGCCGAACTCCACAACCACGAACTCGCGTCGAAACTGGCCACCGCGTTGTCCGCCGACCCCAGACCCAGCACGGTCAGACCCATCGCCGCCAGCAACGCCAGCACCGTCCCCACAGTGACCAGACCACCGCGCATCCGCGACCGGGATCGGGCGGTACGGGTCGGAACGGCCTCGTCGGTGCTCGCCACAACCGGCTGCCTCTCGTATCGTCTTGGCCGGTGGCGCCCCCAGACGGCGACCCCTCCCCTGAACCGGGAGCCATCATATGGTCACGCCACGCACCCCGGGAACCCATGCTGTCCGCCGATGAACACCCAGCGTGGCGTGTCGTCGGCGTGTCCCGCCCCGACTGTCCCACCAGGACCCGCCGGACCCGCCGACCGCGAGCAACGCTCAGTTCTGACCCGCGCCCGACTCCCGCGTCGTACACACCTGACTGGACGTCGCGAACTCGTTCGTCCCGTACACCGCCAACACCGTAAAGCAGTAGTCCACTCGCGAATTCAACCCGTTCACCGTGTAACTGGTCTGCCCCTGACCCACCGTGGCCAGCACCCCCAACGCCTGCCCGGCCCGCCCACCAGCCACCATGAACGGCACCAACCCGTCCGACGGATCCGTCCACGTCAACCTGATCGTGGCCGCATCATCGCGCAACTCCAACCCCGTCGGCGGCGGACCCGGATCCGCCGCCGACGACTCGACCGGCGCCGTCGGCGACGCCGCCCGCCGATCGTTCATGACCAACACTCCGAGCCCGATCACCGCGACCACCGCCACCACCACGGCCACGATCGCCACCACGATCGCCGCCCGATTGCGCCCCGACCCCGACTGCGCCACCGGGAACGCCATGCCCCCCGCCGACGCGGACTGCCCCGCACCCGGCTGCCCCCAGGCCTGCGGCGGGTACGCGGCGCTCTGCCCTGGTGGGTACGTCGCGTGCCCGGCCGGGTCGTACTGCTGCTGCCCGGCGGCTGCCTGCGGATGCTGCTGGTGCGGGTACTGGTAAGGCTGATGCTGGGTGGGTTCGCCTCCAGAACCGTAACCAGCCGTGCCTGCCGTCGGCGCGGCGTTGGTACCCGGGTATCCGGGCGGCCCGTAGCCCGCCGGGCTCCCGGCCGGAGGGCCGCTTGCCGGGGCGTACCCGGGTCCGCTGGCCGGTGGACTGCTGGCGGGAGCCCATCCGGGTCCGCTGATCGGTGGGCTGCTGCTGGGGGAATGGCTCAGGCCGTGGGCCGGCAGGCTGCTGGCGGAAGCGAACCCCGGCCCGCTCGCCGGAATGCTGCTGGTCGGGGCGTACCCGGGGCCACTTGCTGGCGGACTACTGGTCGGGGCGTATCCGGGCCCACCTGCCGGTGGACTGCTGGTCGGGGCGTAACCCGGCGGGCCGCTGGCGGGTACGTGGCCGGGCGGGCCGCTGACGGGGCCAGGGGCAGTCGATCCGCCGGTCGCCGGGTAACCGGTCTGCGGGTACCCCGACTGCTCGACAGCGGGGGTATGGCTGAAGGGTCCGCCAGGTGGCGGGTAGGCCGGTGCTCCGCTGGCCGGGGGGTAGCCAGGTGAGCCACCGGTCGCCGGATAGTCGGACGGTGAATGGCCGGCTGGTCCGTGGGCCGTTCCGTCGCCGGTCGTCCCACTGATGCTCGGGTATCCGGGCGGTCCGCTGACGGGCGGATGACCGGGGGGCGCGGAGCTGAGCGACGGGTAACCGGTCGGTCCGCTGGTCGGACCCGGCTGGGGCAGCGGCGCGGTCAGATCCTGCGGCCCGGACGTCGGGCTCGTGGCGGGCATGCCGGGGAGTGCCGGCGGCTGATGGGTCGAACCGGGATATGGGGGAGGAGGCGGCGCGCCCACGGGTGCCCAACTGCTCGGCCCGCCGCTGGTGGGTGGCGCGCTGACAGGTGGCGCACCAGCCGACGGCGTACTCGTCGGCGGCGCACTGCTCGGCGAGGTGCTCACCGGTGGCGGGATGACCGGGAGCACGCTGGTCGGCGCCGCGCTCGTCGGTGGTCCACTGATCGGTGGTGCGCTGATCGACGGACTGCTGTTCGGTGGTCCGCTCACCGGTGGAGCGCTGATCTGCGGATTGTTGCTCGGCGGTCCGCCGGTGAACGGACTGTTCGTCTGGACCGCACTCGTCGGTGGTGAGGAGGGTCCGCTGGCTGGCGCTCCACTCACCGGGGCGTCGCTCGGCGGAGCGTCGTCCGGGTGCGCCTCCAAGGCTGGCGAAGCGGTCTCGGGGGAGCGGCGAGCCCGTGCTGCCTCCTCGGCCAACAGCGGGCCGATCTGCTGAACCCGAACGGTCGGGCGCGTCCACTGCGGCCCACCGGGCGAGCCGTTCCCGTCCAGCGTCGCCTGCCCGTCGGGCGACGTCTGCCCATCGGGTTGCCTCTGCCCGTCGGGCGACCTCTCCTTGTCCGACGGCCCCGGCCCGACCGGCGTCCTCGGCTCGGCCGAGCCCTCGGCAAGGGCCGAATTGTCGGCCTCGCCTGACGACGCCGTTGACGCCGGTGCGGTTGCCGCCGCTCCCGGTTCGGTTGGCGCCGCCGACTTGCTCGACGGGGCCGAGTCGGCATCGTCCGGCGTCGAGGCATCGAATGCCGGCGGTATCCGGAGAAGGCTCGTCTCCTCGTCGGCCTCGACGGGCGCAAGGCGCGCCGTCGGTGCGGCGGACGGTGCCGGGTGAGCAGCGGTGGGCGGTACCGGCGGTGGTGGAACCTCGCTCTCGCGAACCGGCAGCCTCAGCGCGATGGTCGGCTCGGCTGCCTCCGGCGACGCGACCGGGAGAGCAGACTGGTCGTGGAGGGCCGTCCGGGCCAGCGGCACCGTCGGAGGCTCCGGCACGACCGGAGGCGGCGGAATGCGCGGCGGTGCAGGCACGACCGGCGGTGCCGGCGGCACGCCAGGGGCATGCGAGCCCGGTACGGTGCGAGGGTGCGGCACGGCCGGTGCCGGTGGTGCCGAGGCCGGAGCGGACGAGGCAGCGGCACCCTCACCGAACGGGGACGTCGACTGGCGGAAGGACCCGGCGGCGGTCGACGCGTCGTGCGGCTTCCAGGCGGTCGACAGCACCGCGAGCGAGATCGTCGGCTCGTTCAGGACCCCGTGCGCCGGCGTGGGTGCCGGTTCCGGCTGGCGAGGAGCGGGCACCGCCGGCTGCGGAGCCGGAGCGGCGTCGCCGAGATAGTCGCGCGCCGTGCGTACCGCCGGATGGTCGGCACCGAGCACCGCGGGGCCGGCAGCGGCCACGCGGGTGTAGTTACGTCGCGCCTCGTGGCGGTTGCCCAGCTCGTCCGCGACGGACCCCAGCTCGAAGGCCAACGCCAACATCAACGGGTCGGCGTGCGGCCACCGCCGCTCCCCGGCCGCGAACGCCTCCTCCAACACCCGTCGCGCCGCGCTCGGATCGTCGGCCTCCCGGTGCAACCTGGCCAACAGGTGCGCGGTGCTCAGCGCGTCCGGATGATCCTTGCCGAGCGACGGCGGCACGGACTCGACCACGTCGGTCAGCAGCTCACGGGCGGCGGCGAGGTTGCCCGCGCCGCGCAGCGCCAGAGCCCGCTGCTGGGCGACGGCCAGGGGAGAAGCTTGGGACACACCGCCATGCTGCCGGGTACGGGCACCGTGACGCCAGCCGGACCCGCACCGGCGGCCCCGCCAGGGCTGGTCAGATCGGCCGGAATCGGTCGCGGGATGCTGATGTGCATGATCCACCGGCGGCGTGTACAGTAACTCCCCGTGCGGCCCGCTCGGCGGCCTCCTGGTGATGGATCACCGAGGTCGACACGGTAGGCTGGGCAGAGCAAGTCCGGGTGGCGGAATGGCAGACGCGCTAGCTTGAGGTGCTAGTGCCCGTATAGGGCGTGGGGGTTCAAGTCCCCCCTCGGACACATCATTACCACATATCGATCATGAGTTGATCGGGTTGGATCTTCCTGTTGTCAGTGTGCAGTTCTCGTGATCGCATACAACGGTGATCTTGTTTCTGTGTAGGAACGCGGCGAGTTCGTGTGGGCGCCAGGCGTCGAGGGCGAGGCCGGGGTGGTCGGCGAGTCTCGCTATGATGTTGTCTTCTCTGATGTAGAAGATCTTGTGCCGGTGGTCGGTGGGGCGTTGGGTGCTGGTGCGGCCGTGGCGGCATCGGTAGCCGGGACGTTGATTGACCCAGTGCGATTCCATCTTTCGGCCGCATGCTCCGCAGTGCAGTAGGCCGGTGAACAGATAGCTTCGCATGGTCCCGTCGTCCGCGGTGCGGTGGCAGCGGACGGCCTGGGTGGCGACGAAGTGCTGCTCGCTGACCAACGGGGTGTGGGCCCGTTGCTTGGAGACCACCCAGTCCGTGGTCGGGTTCCGTCGAGTGGGTTCTCGCTGCAGGCGGCTGCTGTCGGTGTGCGCGGGTTGTCGGTTCCAGACCTGCCGGCCGGTGTAGCGGGGGTTGCTGAGGATCGCCGCGACCGTTCGCAGGGTCCACTGGTCGCCCCTGCGGTGGGGGTTGCGGTCGCGATCGACGCCCGACGGGCAGGGTGTGCCGGCGTCGTTGAGGCCACGTGCGATGCTGGCGAGACTCCGGCCGGCCAGGCGTTGGGCGAACATCCACCGCACGTGTCCGGCCGTGGCCGGATCTGGTTCGAGGCGCCGAAGCCGGCGACCCCAGCGGGCGTGCGCTGCGTTCGGATGAGGACCGGCGTCAACGAGCCGGTAGCCGTAGGGCGGCCTGCCACCGAGGTACCGCCCCTGCTCCCGCGCTTGGGCCCGCATCGCCATGATGACCCGGAACCGGGCGCGCTGCACCTCACGTTTCGACTGGGCGCCCAGCATCATGATCAGCGCTTGGTGGGTGGGGTCGTGGTGGTCGACCGGCCCGTCCGTCTCCGGCAGCCACAGCTGCACACCGTGCTGTTCGAGCACGGGTGCCAGGTGCTGCAGTTGGTTGGCGGAGAACGCCCGTTCGTACTCGCCGACCACGATCGCGTCAAACCCGCGGTCTGGGTCGTCGAGCGCGGCCAGCAGTGCGGCGGCCCTCGGACGCTGCCGCCAGCCGCGGCGGCGAGAGCAGCCGACGTCGAAGTATTCGGTGACGATCATCCCGTGCCCATCGACAAGCTCGGTGGCGCAGTTCCGCTGCCAGTGCCGGGACGTCACCCGGTCCTGGTGCTCGACGGTCGACATCCGGCCGTAGAACGCAAATCGCAGACCACACCGCCGCTGGGCGGATGGTGGCGGACCGCTTTGCGGCTGGCTGTTGAGCCACTGGGTCAGGGGATCCTCGAGATCGTCACTCTGCTTGCCCGACACCCGACATTTCTACGAAGGACCTTCGCGGTCGAGTCGGACAAGTAGTCCGCTTGCGCCTGTCGGGCTGGGAGGGCTCGGAGTCCAGTGCCAGGTTTCAGCTGAACGCTGAGGCTGCTCGGTGGCGGTGGCGGTGGCGGTGGCGGTGGCGGTGGTGTGGCAGGCGTGGCGTGGTCCTCGGGCCTCTTGCCCTACCACGGCTTCGGTCGAGTGGCGGAAGCGAGGAAGTGGCAGCGACCGAGATCCTCCTAGGATGGTTAGAGGGTGTGCGCCGCGCCTAATGGCGGCCGACAGTAGGGGGAGGTCGCGCACCGGCCGTCGTCGTGTGCCGCGATCGGGATCGCCCTTTATGGAAGGAGGACGATCTCGGCCTGTGGGCCGGCGTCGCTGGTGTGGCGGGACGCTCTGAACAAGCGTGGTCACCGACCAGCGCCTCTGTGGGATGAAGGATTCGTTCTTTCTGGTCTGCGACTGCCTGAAGGGGGCTGCCGGGGGGTTCCGACGAACGCGTGGCCCAGAGCGGGGCGTAACGGGTGTGATCCATTCGATCCGGGTCACGTCCTGCCTGATCTCGTGCCTTCCGGGTCGAACTCCAACGGCGAGGACGGCTTCCTGAAAAGGAGGCGGACGATCGTCGTTTCATGACGCGTGCGTTGTCCCTACGCACGCGTGATGTTCTGCTCGACGACCGGGGCGTATGGCTGCCGCGTGGGTCCTGCCCACGGGGCTGGGCGTATCGAACTTGTCGAGACTGGCCGAGCGGCAGGCCCCCGGGATGGGTGCCCCTGCCTCACTCAGGGGCGAAGGCCCTGCAGGAGTGCGCCGTGCAGGACGGCGGAGGGGTCGGCGCCGAGGTCGAGTCGGTCGGGTGTGATGTCGGCGCGGATGAGGAGGTCGCCGATGGCGGCGATCATGGCGCCGTTGTCGGTGCAGAGTCGTGATGACGGTACGCGTAGCCGGATGCCGGCGGCGGCGCAGCGGTGTTCGGCGAGGTGCCGTACCCGGCTGTTGGCGGCGACCCCGCCGACGAGCAGCAACGTGTCGGCCTGGTGGTCGCGGCAGGCCGCCAGAGCCTTGCGGGTGACGGTGTCCGCGACGGCTTCCTGGAACGACGCGGCGACGTCGGCGACGGGCACCGCCCGGCCGTCGCACTTCTCCACCCAGCGCGCCACGGCGGTCTTGAGGCCGGAGAAGGAGAACCGGTAGGGCGGGTCCTGGGGGCCGGTCATCGGTCGGGGGAAGGCGATGGCGGTGGGGTTGCCGTCGCGGGCGATACGGTCGATGGCGGGTCCGCCGGGGTAGGGCAGGCCGAGCAGGCGGGCGACTTTGTCGAAGGCTTCTCCGGCGGCGTCGTCGACGGTGTCGCCGAGATGGACGACGGGATCCCGGGCGAGGTCGCCGAGGAGCAGGAGTGAGGTGTGCCCACCGGAGACGATCAACGCGACGCAGCGGTCCGGGAGTGGACCGTGTTCGAGGACGTCGACGGCGGCGTGGCCGGCGAGGTGGTGCACACCGTAGAGAGGGACGCCGAGGCTGAGGGCGTAGGCCTTGCCGGCGGCGAGGCCGACCTGGACGGCGGTGGCGAGGCCGGGACCGGCGGTGGCGGCGACGGCGTCGATGTCGGCGAAGCCGATGCCGGCGCGGTCGAGGGCGTGGCGGACCATGGGGGTGACGGCGTGCAGGTGGGCGCGGGCGGCGATCTCGGGGACGACGCCGCCGAAGCGGGCGTGTTCGTCCATGCTGGTGGCGAGGGCGTCGCCGAGCAGGACACCGTCGGCGACGATGCCCACGCCGGTCTCGTCGCAGGAGGTTTCGATGCCCAGGACGACCGGCATCGTCAGCCGTCCTGGCTGGTGCCCACGCCGACGCCGGGATGTTCGGCGCTGGCGGCCAGGATGCGTTTGCGGAGTTTGGTGGGGAGCCGGTCGACGTAGGCGAGGCCGTCGAGGTGGTCGACTTCGTGTTGGAAGCAGCGGGCGAGGGTGCCGGTGCCGTCCAGCCGGATCTGGTGACCGTGGACGTCGTAGCCGGTGACGGTGGCGGTGGCGCATCGGGCCAGTTCGGCGTGCTGGCCTGGGACGGAGAGGCAGCCTTCGGTGTCGGTCACCAGGTCGCGGTGTTCGGGTAGGTGCAGGACCGGGTTGACGACGGTGGCGACGGTGTGGGCGCCGGTGGCGTCGGGGCAGTCGACGACGAAGATCCGGGCGTCGACGCCGATCTGGTTGGCGGCCAGGCCGACGCCGTGGGCGGCGTACATGCTGGCGAACATGTCGGCGACGAGGTGGGTGAGGGCGTCGTCGAAGTCGGTCACCTCGGCGCAGCGGCGGTGCAGTACGGGTGTGCCGTAGCGGGTGATGGGGCGTGGGGTGCCGGTCGAGGTCTGCACAGTCACCCATCTTATGCAGTTGCCAATCTTTTGCAGTAAGTGATGTCGAGGCGGTGGTCAGGGCTGGGCGGCGCGGTGTCTGGCGCGGTGGGCGCGGACGTGGTGGCGGGTGGCGCACCGGTCGGAGCAGAACCGGCGGCATCGGTTCCTGCTGTCGTCGAGGAACGCGGTCGGGCACCGTGGTTCCGCGCAGACGCCGAGCCGGTCGATGCCCCGTTCACACAGCCAGACGGAGAGTCCCCACACGGCGGCGGCGACGTACTCGACCGAGCGCGGAGTGCCGGGTGTGGCGACGTGCATGTGCCAGTCGATCGCCGAGGTGCCGGAGATCATCGGTCGGACCCGGTGCCGGGCCAGCAGCGCGTTGAGTTCGTCCACCGCCTCCTGCCCACCGCCTGCCGTGGCGCTCTGGAACACCTGACGCAGGCGATGTCCGACCTCCCGCAGCGTGTGCAGGTCGGTGTCCACGACGTCGGGGAGTGGGGGATGGTCGGCCAGCAGCGTCCGCGCGTCGGTGAGATCGTCGAGCCGCGCGTTGGCCAGTGCCGCCGCCCGCAGGGCCAGTCGGTAGCTGTCGGCCAGCCCGCTGCGGTTGCCCGTGCCGGCGCTGCGGGCACGGGACGGGCGCGGTGGTCCCATCGCCGCCGGGGCCGACCGTGGGCCGACGGCTTGGGCCCTTATCGGGTCGCTGCCCGGCACCCCGCGCACCGCCCGTAGACGACGACACCACTGGGCTGGCCGGGCGTGTCCGGGTCGATCCCGACGGCGCGTGCGGCGGCGATGCTCGCGTCGACCGCCTCGGCCGGCAACTGCCGCATGTCGCCGCAGGTGCCGCAGACGGCGTGGTGATGGGCGTCGTCGGCGAGCCCGAACGTGGTCGTCCTGCCGACCGGCACGGTGTGGGCGATGCCCAGGTCGACCAGTTGCCGCAGCACCCGGTGGACCGTCGACAGTTCCACGGCCACACCACGGGCGAGAAGCGCGTGGTGCAGCTCGGTGACGGTGAGGTGCCCTCGATCACCGACCGCGTGGGCGAGTTGGTCGAGCACTCCTCGCCGGGCAGCGGTGTTACGCAGGCCGGCGTGACGCAGCCGCCGCACGGCGGCGTTCACCCGGTCGGTCTCCGATGTGGTCAACCGTCCCTCCTCGCCGCGCCGACACCGATTCTATTGCAAGATAGTGGCAAGAGCATAAGCTTGGCAGCAATCCTGGAGGAGTTCTCATGGCTGTCTACAACCTGCCCGACATGCCCTACGACTACGGCGCTCTGGAGCCGGCGATGTCGGGGCAGATCCTGGAGTTGCACCACAGCAAGCACCACGCCGCGTACGTCAAGGGGGCCAACGACGGTCTGGAGCAGCTCGCCGAGGCCCGCGCCAAGGGCGACTTCTCGACGCTGGTCGGTCTGGAGAAGACGTACGCGTTCAACCTGTCGGGGCACGTCCTGCACACGATCTTCTGGGGCAACCTGTCGCCGGACGGCGGTGACCGCCCCGACGGTGAGCTGGCGGCGGCGATCGAGGAGCACTTCGGCTCGTTCGAGGCGTTCGCCGGCCAGTTGTCGGCGGCGACCAAGGGTGTCCAGGGCTCCGGCTGGGGTGTCCTGGCCTGGGAGCCACTCGGGCAGCGGCTGATCGTGGAGCAGGTCTACGACCACCACGGCAACGTCGGGCAGGGCACCACCCCGCTGCTGGTCTTCGACGCCTGGGAGCACGCCTACTACCTGCAGTACAAGAATGTCCGGCCGGACTACGTGGACCGGCTGTGGAACCTGGTGAACTGGTCGGACGTGATCGCCCGCTTCGACGCCGCCCGCGCCGCCACGCCGAAGATCTGACCGGCGTGACCGGTCTCACCCCGGCCGCGGCGGAACTGGTGCAACGCGCCGCTGGGGTCATCGCGGCCAAGCATCGCGGTGACCTCGGCGGCGCCGAGGAACTCCTCGCCGCGTTCAGTTCCGAGCAGGCCAAGACCCTCGGCTTCTATCTCCTGGCGGACCTGAGCCTCGGACTGCTGCGGACGCAGAGCGGCCAGTCCCTGGACGACCTCGTCCGGGAACTGTCGCTGCTCGTCGCCGCCACCGCGACACCGCCGGACAACTGACCGGGGTGGTGATCCGGTCGGTGTCGCTGGCGCCACCAGACGTGCCGGCGACACCGAGCGGATCACCACCTGTCAGGACCTCCCTGCCCGCCCGCTGCACCGGCAGTGCCCCGGGCGAAGCCCGGTCATGGGGTATCAGAAACAACCTCACCCTGCTGCCACTAGCATGTAGTTGCATACTTTTGGCAATAAGGGGGCGTTGGTGCGGACGGCGGAGATCAAACGGCGCTTCCTGGCGCACTTCGAGGCCAACGGACACACGGTGGTGCCGTCGGCGCCACTACCGGCGATCTCGGATCCGAACCTGCTGTTCATCAACGCCGGCATGGTGCAGTTCGTCCCGTACTTCCTCGGCCAACGGGCCGCGCCGTACCGCAGGGCCGTGTCGGTGCAGAAGTGCATCCGGACGCCGGACATCGACGAGGTCGGCAAGACCAGCCGGCACGGCACCTTCTTCCAGATGAACGGCAACTTCTCGTTCGGCGACTACTTCAAGGCCGACGCGATCCGCCTCGCCTGGGACCTGTCGACCACGCCCGTGGAACAGGGCGGTTTCGGGTTGGACCCGGAACGGATCTGGGCGACGGTCTATCTGGACGACGACGAGGCCCACGACCTGTGGCGCACCACCGGCATGCCCCTCGAGCGGATCGTCCGCCGGGGCAAGGCGGACAACTACTGGTCGATGGGCATTCCCGGCCCGGCCGGCCCGTGCTCCGAGCTGTACTACGACCGCGGCCCCGCCTACGGCGCCGAAGGCGGCCCCGAGGTCGACGAGGACCGGTACCTGGAGTTCTGGAACCTCGTGTTCATGCAGTACGAGATCGCCGACGTGGCGTCGAAGACCGACTTCCGCATCGTCGGTGACCTACCGAACAAGAACATCGACACCGGCATGGGCCTGGAGCGCATCGCCTCCATCCTGCAGGGCGTGGACAACCTCTACGAGATCGACGAGGTGCGTCCCATCCTGGCCCGCGCCGCCGACCTGACCGGCAGGCAGTACGGCGTGCACTCCGGCCACGCCGCCAGCCAGTCCCACCCCGACGACGTCCGCCTGCGGGTCATCGCCGACCACGTCCGCACCGCGCTCATGCTCATCGGCGACGGAGTGAACCCGTCCAACGAAGGCCGCGGCTACGTGCTGCGCCGGATCATGCGCCGCGCCATCCGCGCCATGCGGCTGCTCGGCTGGCAGGACAGGGCCCTGCCCGAACTGCTGCCCGTCGCCCGCGACTGCATGTCCCCGTCATATCCCGAACTCGCCGCCGACTTCGACCGGATCTCCGCCGCCGCCTACGCCGAGGAGGACACCTTCCTCGGCACGCTGCGCGCCGGCACCACCATCCTGGACACCGCGATCACCGAGACCAAGAAGGCCGGACGGTCATCGCTGCCCGGCGACAAGGCGTTCCAACTGCACGACACCTACGGATTCCCGATCGACCTCACCCTGGAGATCGCCAACGAACAGGGCCTGACGGTGGACGCCGACGGGTTCCGGGCCCTGATGACCGAGCAGCGCACCCGCGCCAAGGCCGACGCGAAGGCCCGCAAGACCGGCCACGCCGACCTGTCGGCGTACCGGGCGGTCCTGGACGCTCACGGGCCGACGGACTGGCTGGCCTACTCCACGCTCGACACCGAATCCCGGGTCCTCGCGATCTGGTCCGGCGGCACCACCATCGACACCGCCCACGCGGGCGGCATCGTCACCGTCGCACTGGACCGCACCCCGTTCTACGCCGAGAGCGGCGGCCAGGACTCCGACGCCGGCCTGCTCACCGGCCCGAACCTGCGCGCCGAGATCATCGACGTGCAACGGCCGGTCAAGGGCCTCGTCGCGCACACCGTCCGGATCCTCGACGGCAGCCTCACCGTCGGCGACACCGTCCACGCCGCCGTCGACCCGGAGTGGCGCACCGGCGCACGGCAGGCCCACTCCGGCACCCACGTCGTGCACGCCGCCCTGCGCCACGTCCTCGGCCCGAACGCCTTGCAGTCCGGCTCCTACAACCGACCCGGCTACCTGCGCCTGGACTTCGCCTGGCGCGGCGGCCTGTCCGACGCCACCCGCAGCGAGATCGAGGAGGCCGCGAACCTCGCGATCCGCCGCGACCTGCCCGTCGACGTCCGCTACCTACCCCTGGAACAGGCCCGCGCCGAAGGCGCCCTAGCCCTGTTCGGCGAAACCTACGACGAGACCGTCCGAGTCGTCGAGATCGGCGGCGAATGGTCCCGCGAACTATGCGGCGGCACCCACGTCGACCACTCCGCGCAGATCGGCTCCCTCGCCCTCACCGGCGAATCGTCGGTCGGCGCCGGACAACGCCGCATCGAAGCGGTCACCGGCATCGAGGCATTCCGCTACCTGGCCCGCGAACGCGACCTCGTCGGCCAACTCGCCGCCCAACTCAAAGCCCGCCCCGAGGAACTACCCGACCGGATCGCCACCCTGCTCGCACGCATGAAGCAGATCGAACGCGAAGCCAACGACCTCCGCGACCGGCTGATCGACCTGGACGCCGACGGGTACGCCGCCCACGCCGCCGACCTCGACGGCGTCGCCTACGTCGGCGTCACCACCACCGGCGACGGCCGACGCCTCGCCGAAAAGGTCCGCGACCGACTCGGCCGCCGCCCCGGCGTCGTCGGCATCGTCGCCGGAGCCGGCATCGTCGTCACCGTCACCCCCACCGGCATGGAACGCGGACTCTCCGCCGCCGACCTGATCAAACTCCTGCTCGCCGGAAGGGGCGGCGGCAGCGCCGCACTCGCCCAGGGCAAAGCCACCGGCGACCCCGCCGACCTGCTGACGCGACTGCGCGACCTCACCGCCACCGCATGACCCCCCATCCGGCCGACCTGCTGGCCGGCATGCAGCACGCCGTCGGGATCATCGCGGCCCGCCACCGCGGTGACCTCGACGGCGCCCACGCCCTCGCCGAGGCATTCACCGACGACGCGCACCGCGCCCACGCATTCCTCCTGCTCACCGAACTCGCCCTCACCATCGCCGCCGACAACAGTGGTACCGACCTCCAGACCGTCGTACGCGACATCACCCTCCGCATCGCCGCACTGGCAACCGCCCATCAAGCGGGGTGATGCTTGTCGTGGGCCAAGACAGGTGGTGCTGGTCGGCTCGCCCGTTCTTACTCGCGGTGCCGGTCGGTTCGTGCCCGACAGCGCGGCGAACCTGGCGATCTGTCCGCGCCAGGACGGCAACCATGACGGGCACCGGCATCCGATGCTGCGGCCGCATCGCCGCGTCACCGGAAGCATCACCGCGGCAATCGGCCCGCACCAGCAGCGGTCTTCGCCGCCCCGAGCGAATTAGAGGTCTGCTAGGGTTACTGATCATGTTTTTGCGCCGTTTTCCGGCGCATACGCCGCGTGTGGGGGTCCGAATCCCCCCTCGGACACAAACCATAGCCCCACGGTGTGCGCTGAGATCTACTTCAGCGCGCACCGTTTGCGTTTCTGGCTGGTAGGCGAGCCGGAGGCCGAGTTGCCGGTACACCTCGGCCTTGTCGGCGGGATCGGCGTCGCGGAGCACGGTGGTGATGTCGCCGAGCGCGGTTACCAGGGCCGTGATTTCTGCTCGGCTCATCCGCCGCGGAGTGGTGCCCGCGATCGTGCGAAGGTCTGCTTCCGCGCGGGCGCGTTCTGCCTGGGTCTGCGCGATCCATCCGGTGACCACCGCCGGGTCGGCGCCGGCCTCGAGGGCGGCGCGGTAGCGCTCCAACTTGGCGTCGCACTCGGTGATGATCGTTTGGGCTGCGGTGCCCGTTGCGGGCGGATGATCTAGGGGTTGGGTGTCGGCCATCGACGTGATCGTTTGTTCGAGGTGGTGGGGTGCGAAGGTGGAGGCCAGCCAGGTATCGAGCGGGTCGGTGAGGGCGTCTTCGCGTAGGTACACGTTGCGGGGGTGGTCGACCTGGTTGGCGAGGGCGTACTCCTGGGGAAAGCGGCAGCGGTAGTACGGGTTGCCGTGGTTGTACTGGCCCTGCATGCGTCGGTCGCAGGCGGCGCAGTAGATCAGGCCGCGGAGGACGTACGGGTTGCGGGTTCGCTGCCTGACGTGCTGACCGCCGGTTCCCCGGCCGCGTCGTTGGAGGACTGCTTGGGCCTGCTCGAATGTTGCGTCGTCGATGAGTGGTTCGTGGGTGATCTCCTTGGATGTGACCCACTTGTCGCGGGTGTTCCAGCGCATGACGCCGGTGTGGCCCATTGCCACGTCGTCAACGTCGAGCAGCACCTCGTCGGTGCGTTGCTTGTTCCAGACCTGTCGGCCGGTGTAGCGGGGGTTGGTGAGGATGACGCGGACGGCGCTCTTGGACCAGGCTATGCCGCCGCGGTGGGGGTTTCGGGCGCGGTCGTGTGCTGATGGACAGGGCACGTGATCGGCGGTGAGTCCCTCGGCAATGGCGAAGAGACCGAGACCGGTGAGGAACTCGGTGAAGATCCGCCGGACGATCGGTGCGGTCTGCTCGTCGGGCGTGAGGCCCTTGAGGCATTTGCCGTCGGCCGCCTTGGCGGGGTTGGGGTGAGGTCCGAGGTCGCGGAGGGTGTAGCCGTAGGGTGGGCGTCCGCCGAGGTAGCGGCCCTCGAGAAGGGTCTGGGCGGCCATGGCGGTGCGGACACGGAGCTTGATCCGGTTGCGTTCGCCCTTGCTCATGCCGCCGAAGACGGACATGACAAGTTCGTGGGCCTCGTTGTCAGGGTCGATGGGGCCGCCGATCTCGGGGACCCAGAGTTCGACGCCGTAGTGGGCGAACAGCGGCACCGTGAGACCGAACTGGTTGCCGTAGAAGGCACGGTGAGGTTCGCCGACAACGACGGCGGAGAACCCGCGCCGTGGGTCGCGCAGCGCCGTGAGAAGCAGACTGGCCTGCGTCCGGCGTTGCCAGGGAAGGGAGCGGCTCTGGCCGACGTCGAAGTACTCGGTGACGATGCGACCACCCTGCGGCTGGATGAGTGTGGTCGCGCGGGTGAGTTGCCAACTCCGGGAGGATTCGGGGTCCTGGTTGTCCTCGGTCGAGACGCGGCCGTAGAAGGCGAAAGGTTTCGGTTGCGGGGTGGTCATCCGTTCTCCTCGATCGAGTTGTCCGTGCGGCGGTCGTTGACGCGTCTGAGCAACTTCAGTAGGGCGGCAGCGGCCCCGGGGTGCAGCTCAGGTAGCTGGCTGGGGACCTCCACCCTGATGAACACGGTCGTCGCACGCCCATCGACGTCGCCGACCGTCCATGAAGCGTCGCCTTCGCCGGACCGGTCAAGTCGCTTGTCCGGTGCGGCGCACGTCCCCGGAACGGACTCCTTGTGTTGCTGATGTTGGTGACCCGACGGCAGAGTCATGCGCCTCCGTCCGGTGGCGGACCGGGCGGAGACATCCGTCGGTCGGGGTACATCGTTTGCTCCTCGGCCTCCGCGACGCCGTTCCGAGTGCGGGTGGGCTGGAGGGCGATGCGGGCATTGGCGTCGTGAGCGAGGGGGTTTGTTGTTCTGCAGCTCGATGCGTTGGAGGCGCGCGTCGTGTCGGATGGGTGGGTCGTCATGGAGGGTCCTCCGAAGGTGGTTCGAGTGCCGATGGCTCCGGCGGGCATGAAGAAGCGGCCGACGCCATCAGGCATCGGCCGCTCGTTGAGCAGGCACAGGCGTTACATCTCTGCGGTTGTCATTTCCGTCGGGGGGATCGAGTCAGTACAGCTGGTTGCGCCAGGCAGGTAGTTGGCGGGCCGCGGCGAAGGCGAGGTTGAGCCCCACCGGCTGCGCGGGTTCGCCCGATGATCTCGATGGTCTGGAGCAGGTAGGACGTGGCGGCGTCAACGTCACGATGAAGGACGCTGGCAACGGCGAGATTGCCGAGGACGACGCGGTCGACTTGCGACGTGCGGCGATGAGTTGTCGGGCCCTTTCCAAGGCTGCCATGACATTGGCCGGGCTGCTCAGAGATGGCTAGCAACAGCCCGCAAATCGCGCGGGATGGCTAGAACAGAAAAGGGCAGCGGCCGGTTCCCCGACGATCTACGGAGGTGAAGTGATCTTCAGCGGCACCAAGGGAGTTGAAGCAGTCCCGGGCCTGGCCGAGCATCGCGTGCGCCTCGGCCGCATTAACTCGATTGGCGGCCGACGACCACCCGGAGTCTCCCACGTCGAACCCGGTCAGCGCGGACTGGGCGATGCGCGGGGTTCATGGCGCTCGCGTTGCACCGGCTCGGCAATCGACTGGCTTGACCTTGCGACACACGGTTTAGGAAACCGATGCTCTATCCCCTGAGCTACGAGGGCGCGAGGGCCCAGTCTAACGGCCTGCGGGTTGACCCGGGGTGGCAGGGAGTGGCCTGCGTTGACCTGGGTTGTCCCGGCTGGTCGGGGCGGCGGATGGCCACACGCCGATCACATCGACCACGTCTGCGGTCGTGGTCGTTGGCCTGCTTTGACCTGGTGTGGCACCGGATGACCCCGGGTGGTATTGGCTGGAGAGCACACGCCGCACACATCATTCAAGATCATGGTGGTTGTCCGGGTCAGGGTCGGAGGGCTGCTGGCGGACGGGCGTTGGCCGTGGCGGCGGCTGTCGGCGTGGGGCGTGGTGGTCAGTTGATGACGCGGATGTCGGGCCAGAGCTCGGTGGCGGGCGAGTCGTTGGCGGGAGGTCTCTGGGCTGACTCTGGTGGGGTTGCGTCGCCACGCCACCCGGGCGGCGGCGGGTCATGAGGATCCCTGCCCATGTGCTGCCTGCCGTAGGTGAAGCAGTCCAGACACACCTTCCGGCCCGAGGCAGCCCGGTAACGCTCCTGGGTGCGTATAACCTTCTCCCCGAGCGCCGACATGGCGGCGCACTCCTTGGCCTTGTGGGTGACGCCCTTGAAGGTGTAGGTCTGGGTGCCGGTGGGTCGGGGTGCGGCGGTGGGGCCGCATACGCGGCAGAGGGTCAGGCCGCCGATTCTAAAGATCCTCTGGCCGGGTGGCTGGTGCGCCTCGATGGCAAGTGCTATGGCAAACGGCTAGCAAACGCCATGGCACTTGCCATCGAGGCTCGGACGGCTACCAGTCGTCCTCGTCGTCCTCGGCCACCTCATCACCAAACCCGGCCGGCAGCATCAGCCGGCATTCCATCGCAGCACCGTTGACCCGCACCGCCAACATCCCCCACCTGATGAGACGGTCCAGGAACGTCAACAGCAGCATCTCCACAAACCGGTCGTAGCGGAGCATCCAAGACGGGTCGTCGTCCTGGGTGCGCAGCCAGTCAGACAGCGGCCCGGTGTAAAACGCCTCCAAGTGGAAGTCGTCGTAGATGCCATCCTCATCGTCGGCGGTGATCAGCAGTGCCACAGCGATTGGCATCAGATGTGGGTGGTCGGGAAGCAGCAGGGTTTCGAGGTGCGGCCCCCACTGGTCGGGGATGACGAAACGGGCGTCGGGGTGCCGCCGCCATCCGTCGTCGTCAACGATGGGGTGACCGGTCAGCAGCGACATAGGGGAGTCTCCTTCGATTCGGGATCGCATGGACGGTGCGCGCCGCGCCGCTCACCTGGCCTGGGTAGGCGGCGCGGCGCGTCGAGCGGCTAAGCGGACAGGGCTTAGGTCACGAGCGGATCGAGGTGCTGCCCGACCGCACTGCCGACACGCTGGAAGCGTGGCTGCGCGAGCATCCCGGCGTCGAGGTCGTGTGCCGCGACGGCTCGGCCACCTACGCCGAGGCCATCCGCCGCGCCCTGTCCAACGCGGTGCAGGTCGCCGACCTGTGGCACCTATGGCACAACCTCTGCGAAGCCACCTGCAGCGAGGTCAAGGCGCACAGCACTTGCTGGGCCGGCGTACTGGAGGCGCCCCTTGATGACGGGCCCCGCGCCCAGACGGCCTTGGAACGCTGGCACCCAGGTCCATGACCTGCTCAACCAGGGCGTGGACCTGCTCGAGTGTGCCCGCCGTCTGCAGTTGGCTTTGAACACCGTCAAGCGCTAGGCGCGAGCAGACCGGCCTGAGCGGATGCTCTGCGTCCCCAAGTACCGGGCCAGCCTCGTCGACCCCTACCGTGAGCATCTGCGCAAACGTCGAACCGAGGATCGCGCCGTCGGCGTCAAGCACCTCTTCGAAGAGATCAAGGCCCTCGGTTACACCGGCTGCCTCAACCTGCTGCACAAGTACATCAACCAAGGCCGCGCGGACGCCGACCGCAGCCACATCTCCCCCCGCCGGCTCACCCGGATGCTCCTCACCAGACCCGACGACCTCACACCTGAGCACCAAGATCTGCTGGCACGGCTCACCGCAGCCGGCCCTGAGATGACCGCACTGGCCGCCAGCGTCGGGCGCTTTGCCGCATTCCTGACGCCTCGGCCGGAAATCGTCGACCGGCTCTCGCTCTGGATCGTCCAGGTCCGCGCGGCCGATCTGCCTCATCTGCCGCGCCTTCACCCGAGGCCTGGAACGCGACCGCGACGCCGCGAACGCCGCCCTCGCGCTTCCTACAGCAACGGCCCCACCGAAGGCGTCAACACCAAGACCAAACGGATCGCACGCCAGATGCACGGACGGGCAGGCTTCACCCTGCTCCGCCACCGCATGCTCCTCGGATAGCAGCACCCTCCGTCACCACCGAATGTGAGTCAGGGCCGTTCGTTTGACAGACCCCTGCGGGTCGATGGAACTATGGAACATGGTCTGCTTCGCGGCCGTTGACTACGAAGGTAACGCTATGTCTGGCGCGGGTCACGGCTACGTAGAGTCGGTCTAGCGCTCGCAAGGATGATAGGTCTGCGGTCCTCAGGTACTTGAGCATGGGCTGCGTAGGAAAGATCAGCACTCGATCGAAGGTGCTGCCCTTGGAAAGGCCAATGTTCATAGCTGGTAGCTCCAGCGTCGATGTCGTGACGCGGTCACGAAGAACCTTCGACGAGTACTTGGCGACGTAGGCAAGCACGTCCTCCTCGGCGACCTTGAAGACTCCGTCATGGCCGGTCTCAGTTAGGTTCCGGGACTTGGTACGCGGCAGGGCCGGGTATAGCCGGTCGGCCCAGTCGCAGATGTTCTGGTGGCATCGCCAGCTCTCGGCGCGCATCTGAAGTTCGCAGGTGTGCTGCCGTTGCTTGATCCAGTTCATGATGCCGGTGCCACGATACTTCTTGTTCCGGGGGCCGTTGTTCGTGGCGAAGGTGTGCTGGCGCGGATCGCCGACGACCGTGACTCTTATGGTCGAAGCGAACAGTTTGTCGACGAAGTCGAGGTCGTAGCCCACGAGGTCCTGGAACTCGTCGATGTAGATGTCGTCATACATCGCCTCGAGGCGACGTACGACCGCCCCGGCGGAGGCGTCGTCGGCGCGGCAGGCGAAGTCGGCTACCCCGTCGCGGTACATATCACCGTGCCTGTCGAAGTAGTAGGCGAGGACGTCGTCCCGGCGTGTGAACCTCGACCGGCTCCCGTCGAAATTCAGTGACCGGATGTGGTCGATCCTCCCAGTGACGCAGCTCTGGAACGGGCGGGCCGCCTGGTGGATGAGGAACGGGAACCACGTTGTGGTCGTGACGTGTCCAGGGATCACCCCGTTGATCTCCAAGATCCGTCGGCGAATCTGGGCGAGGTTCTCCTGGGTGTACGTCGTGATCAGGGCCCGTCGGCCGGGGTCGGCCAGCGCGGTTTCGATGATGAGCTGGGTCTTGCGTGATCCGGCTGCGGCGATGACCGCGAGGTTACGGGCGGACGGCATCACGGATGTACTGCGGCATGGTGATGGCTTGGTCGGACTCGAACACGGTCAGCGCCCAACTGGTCTTGTTCGCCGTCATGTAATCGAGCATCTTCTCCTTGGTCGCGTAGCTCTTGCCGAGGATTTCGTTCATGCGCTCAAGGCCATTGGCGGCTAAGACCTGCGGTTCGAGAGTCTTCTCGTCACCGACGCCGATGTGGATCGAGATGAAACTGTAGGAGGTGTATGCGGCATACTTCTCCAGCATCCGAGCGGCGTCACCGTCGTTGTCGTTGACCACGGCGACGGGCTTGGCGAGCGGCACGGCGAGGTCGAGGAAGCGTGCGGCCGACAAGCCCCGCACGTTGATCACGTCCACCCCATCGGCGATGGGTTCACGGCCGTGTTCGTCGTGATACGCGCGGGTGACGATGAGCTCATCCGAGGGACCTTCCACCAGGATGGCGCGCTTGGCCAGGACCAGACGCAGGGTGTCGTAACCGGAGAGCTTCTTGAAGTAGTCGACGGTGTCCTTGCGCAGGTCTGTGATGCGTTGCCCACCGGTAGGAGTCAGCAGGATCAGTTCGTCGAGCCCGAGCTTGTTGAGAATGTAGGCGCTGTGAGTAGTCACCAGGACCTGCTTGCCGGCGCATCTCTGGCCGATCTTGTACACGAGCTGGTTGAGCGACGAGAACGACAGGTGGTTCTCGGGCTCCTCGATCAGGACGACGTGTGTGTCGGCGATTTTCTCGTTCAAGGCCAGAAGGATCTTGAGGCTGCTCTGCTCGCCCTTGCCGACGTACGGGAAGGGCAACTCATTGAGATGCGGTACGAGACTGCGTTCCCAGCCAGCCCGCTGTGAGATGTCGATGGAGAGTGTCAGCTCGCGGTCGCTGATCTCGCCACGCTCGCCAGCCAGCTTGTTGTTGATCTCCTTCACCGCCCCGATTTCGCTGAAGGTTTCACGAAGGCTTCGATACGACCGGGACAGCTCTACGCGCTCCCGGGGCTCCAGGCTGGCGCCGATGATCGACTGGAGGTAGGCGTCCGCTCCGTTCTGCAGCCGGATGGCCGTCGCGTCGATCAGCGATGCGGTCGCGGGAACGCCGCGCGAGGTGACGGCCGCGGCGGCGAAGTTTGACCATTCGACCTGGTAGTACTCGGTGGGCACCCAGTTGATTTGTGTAGGGTCCCGGGTGTACTCCGCGTACTCGTCGATGAAGTCATCGTTGAAGGCGATGCGGACCTTGACTCCCGGCGCGACCTCACGTAGGGAGTTGTTGTTCCCCCTCAACGGCGCGAGATCGTCGTTGTCATGGAAGTAGACCTCGATGAGAATCGTCGGCGGTATCGCGGCGCGCCGCTCGCGCATGGCCGCGATGTACTGACGCGTCGCGTCGAGGTTGACCAGGAACGGTGACAGCTCTGCTGCTATTTGGTTGCCGCGAAGCCGGCCGGTGAGGGCGAGGTTGATCGCCTCTAGGAGGTTGGACTTGCCGACGTCGTTGTCGCCGACAATTACGTTCATGCCAGGGTTCAGCTCAAGCACGAAGTCGCGGAACACCTTGTAGTTCTTAATGATGATCTTCCTGAGCACGGTGGGACGACTCCTGGCGCTCGGCGGCTACGGCACGCAGGGGAAAGACTCACGATTCCTGCTGTCCTTGGGTCTCTTCTCACATTGCGCGGATCCTACAACTCGCCGTCACGCCCGTGTGCGACAGTGCCACTCGTCGGTGGCGTATCTAGGCGTAGTGGATGGTGATTTCCATGGTGGTCACGCTAGTTGCGGCTCGGTGACCGGCGGGGATTAGGTGCTCCTGGACGCTCTTGCCCAACCCGATCGTGGCGCACAGCACTGCCACCAACACCGCAGGGTCGGCGATCGGATGTTGTCCTCAAGTGGCTCAGCCAGCTTGTGGGCGGCCTCGTCAGGCGCACCGACTGGCGGGCGTATGTGGGAGCAAGGGGCATCGATCTATGGACTCAGCGGCCGGGAGTGGTTCGCCGATGCCTGGGGCGGTGCTCTCCTCGCCGGACAGAGGTGTCGGATCCGTCAGGGTCCGCGACTCCTGGACCTCGCGGAGGATCGACACCGCGAGCATGGTGGCGATTAGCGCGTTCACCGGGCGTGTACTGGACACTATCTACGGTGTGTGCGGTCGCGTGACGGTTGGCCCGGCAAGGTATCTCGTCCTGGCCTGGGCTGAAGGTATCGAATATCCGCAGGAGCGGCCACAGGGCCGCTGAGAGCCGGAAGTCCTCCATCTTGCAGTCGCGGTTGTTCTTGATCTTCGAGACCATCGGCTTGTAGAAGCGAAAGCTCGACATGTCATCGAACAGCGTGCCGCGCAAGGTCGCATCGATGATTTTCGTCGCTAATGGGAGTTGCCCCCTGGTCCTGGACACTTGAGCCTTGGATCGTGATGGTCCGGGGAGATCAGGAGTCCCTGACAGATGGTGATGAAGCACTACCCCGCTGAGTTCAAGGCCGACGCGGTGGCGTTGTACCGGTCCCGGCCGGGGGCGACGATCGCGCAAGTCGCTGACGATCTCGGGGTCAACCGGGAGACGTTGCGTAGTTGGGTCCGCGCCGATGATCAGCGTCGGGGAGCGTCGGGCGGGCCGGCGGTGCCGCCGGTGGCTGGCTCGGTGGAGGACGAGAACGCCGCGTTGCGACGCAGGGTCCGTGAACTGGAGGAAGAACGGGACATTCTGCGGAAGGCGGCCCGGTATTTCGCCGGGGAGACGCGCTGGTGAACCGCTTCCAGTTCGTCGCAGACCTTCAGCAGCGCTACGGCGTGAAGCGGTTGTGCAGGGTCATCGGGGTGTCTCGTTCGAGCTTCTACTACTGGCGCTCGGCCGCCGAGACGCGGGCCGTGAGGGAGGCCGCGGACGTCGCTCTCGTGAGCCGGATCCGGGCGGTGCACGCCACTCACGACGGAACGTATGGAGCACCACGGGTCACCGCCGAAC
>NZ_JBVHKD010000003.1:0-620330 GCF_055559695.1 Micromonospora sp. NPDC023869 | reverse complement strand
TACAACGACCGACCGGCCCAGGTCATTCCGACATCAGCCGGCCACCTGCCAGGGCGGGGTACTCCTCGGTCAGCCACCCGGTTACAACGCCACCGGCCCGACCCCGATTCCGCCCTGGCGTACCCGAGATTCGGACATTCGACGCGCCGAGGCAGAGACAGGCATACCCATCCACGGCATCCGTACCGCCTCGGAGCACCCGTACCCCCTGCCTTTCGAGGGTGCCGCACGGACCGGGTGAACGGACGTTCCGGCAGGTGGGTGAAGCTCGTGGGTTCGGTACGGGATCGGCTGGGGTTACCCTGACACCATGCAGGCGGTCTCCCCCACCACGTCCGGCGTGGCCTTTCTGGCCCGACCCGGTCGTCCCACCCTGGTGACCGGGACGTTGACCGAGCTGCGCGGACCCACCCGGGGCGTGGTCGAGCTGCCGGTCCGCCTGATGTGGTGCGCCGACCGCGCCTTCGACCTGGCCGACCACGACCAGTTGCTCTGGATGTACGAGAACGTCCTGCGGGAGACCACGAACGTCGACGACCTGCGCAGTCTCGTCGACGGCTGGACGTTGCGGCGCGTGTGGCGACAGTTGAACCTGCCACGGGGCGTACGGCTGGCCTGGGAGACCCGGCACCGGGGTCTCCGATCGGCGTGACCGGACGACCGCACCCGCACGAGTTCTACCGCGAGGTGGCCCGGGTGGCGCTGGACGTCGCCGGGCCACACCGCTTCGTCCTCGGCGGCGGGGTCGCGTGGGCCGCGTACGGGCTGGTCACCCGCCCCACCGAGGACGTCGACCTGTTCGCGGACGTGGAGGGCGCGGCGGCGGCTGCGGCGACCGGGGTACGGGAGGCGCTGGAGGCGGCCGGGTTCGAGGTGGCCGACGCGGACCCGGACAGTGACCTCGGCGGCCTCTTCGAGGGCTTCGACCGGGACATGCGGGACTTCGTGGTCGCCCGGGACGGCCGGCAGATCCGGCTCAGCCTGGCCCGGCTGGACCGACACCGCAGTCCGGTGGTGATGGAGTTCGGGCCGGTGATGGACGTCCGCGACCTGATCGCCAACAAGACCGCCGCCCTGGTCAACCGGCGGGAGGTACGCGACTACATCGATGTCGCCTCCGCGTTGGAGCACCGCTCAGTCGGCGAGCTGCTGGGGTTGGCCCGGCAACTCGACCCGGCGCTCGACGACGAAGACGTACGGGAGGCGGGGCGCTACCTCGACCGGATCCCGGACGAGCGGTTCGCCCGGTACGGCCTCGGCCCGGCGGACATCGACCGGATCCGCCGACACCTGGCCGCCTGGCCCCGCTGACTCACCCGACGTCCGCGCCGTGCCCAGCGGGCGGTGGCCGCCTCCGGCGTCGGGGTTTCGTGTTAGGAAGGGTCCCCTGCTATGCACGAGGCGTTAGCAGGGGACCCTTCCTTGCACCTCACTTGGTGAAGCGGCCGCCCGTGACGCCGAGGATCTCGCCGGTGATGAAGCTCGACTCCTGCGAGGCGAAGAAGACGTATGCGGGCGCCAACTCGGCGGGCTGACCGGGCCGGCCGACCGGCGTGTCCTGGCCGAACTGCTTCACCTTCTCCTCCGGCATGGTCGCCGGGATCAACGGGGTCCAGATCGGCCCCGGCGCGACCGCGTTCACCCGGATGCCCCGGTCCACCACGTCGGCGGCGAGCGCCTTGGTGAAGTTCGCGATCGCCGCCTTGGTGGTGGCGTAGTCCAGCAGTTGCGGTGACGGGTCGAACGCCTGGATCGACGAGGTGTTGATGATCGTCGCGCCGTCGCCCATGTGCGGCAGGGCCGCCTTGCACAGCCAGAACATCGCGTACAGGTTGGTCTTGAAGACCCGGTCGAACTGCTCGGTGCTGATGCCCGCGATGCCCTTCTCCTGGGCCATCTGGTACGCCGCGTTGTTGACCAGGATGTCGATGCCGCCGAGGTCGCTGACGGCCCGCTCGATCAGCGTCTCGCAGTTGCGTTCGTCGGCGATGTCGCCGCGGATCGCGATCCCCCTGCGGCCGGCGGCCTCGATCAGCCGTACGGTCTCCCGGGCGTCGGCGTCCTCCTCCTCGCCGAGGTACGAGATCAGCACGTCCGCGCCCTCGCGGGCGTAGGCGATCGCCACCGCCCGCCCGATACCGGAGTCACCGCCGGTGATCACCGCCTTCTTGCCGTCGAGCTTGCCGGTGCCCCGGTACGTCTTCTCGCCGTGGTCCGGCTCGGGCGCCATCTCGTCGGTCCGCCCCGGCGGCGACTGCTGCTGGCTCGGCTGACCCGACTGCTGGCCGTACTGCTCGGTCGGGTCCTGCGGGGTGTGCTGGTGCTGGCTCACGGGTGTCTCCTCGGTGCGCTGACGGATGCCCTCACCGATCGCCCTACCCGACGTCGGTGGCCGGAAACAGCCGGGCACTCGTGAGACTGGCGTGCTTCTCGGGGCGCTGCTCCGGCGCGACGGCGGCCACCACCGCTAGAGCATCCTAGGATCCTGGTAGGCGAGGGGTCAGGAGGCGGTCTGAGCGGCGAGGGTGCGCGGTCGGGGCAGCCGGGCGGCCGCCGCCAGGGCCAACCGCACCGGCGCCTGGGCGACCAACTCGTCGAAACCGGCCTGCCCGGAGCAGAACCGGGTGAAGGCGCGCCAGCCCGGTGGCGTCGCGATCGCCGCGTGCAGGATCTCCGGCCGTCGGGCGAACGCGTCGAGCAGGCGGTACCCGGCCCGCATGGACGGCACCAGCCGCTGGGCCACCGCCCGTTCGTAGCCGACCAGATCCCCGTCGACGACCGCGTCACCGGCCAGCTCGCCGGAGCGCAGTGCGTAGCTGATCCCCTCCCGGGTCCAGGGTTCCAGCAGGCCGGCGGCGTCCCCGGCGACCAGCACCCGCCCGCGCCGCAACGGCGAGTCCTCCGCCCGGCAGCGGGTCAGGTGCCCCGAGTCGTGCGCCGGACGGATCCCGGCCAGGCCGAGCCGGTCCACGAACCGGCGGAGGTACTCACGGGTCCGGTCCCCCTCGCCGCGACCGGCGATCACCCCGACCGTCAGCCGATCGCCCTTGGGGAAGACCCAGCCGTACGACCCGGGCAGCGGACCCCAGTCGAGTAGCACCCGGTGCCGCCACTGCTCCTGTTGCGGCGGCGGCACCGGCAACTCCAGCTCCAACCCGAGGTCCACCTGCCGGTGCCGCACCCCGACGTGCCGGCCGCTGACACCCGAGGAGCCGTCGGCGCCGACCACGGTCCGGGCCAGCACCGTGTCGCCGTCGGCCAGCCGCAGGCGTACCACCTCGGGGGTCTGGTCGAGCGCGCGGACCGCGACCCGCTCGCGGACCTCCGCGCCGACGGCCACCGCGGCGGCCCGCAACCGGTCGTCGAACTCCTCCCGGCGCACCATGCTCACCAGCGGACCGTCCCGGTGTCGGCGGGTGAGCGCGCGTCGCCCGTCCAGGGTGAAGGTGACCCGGTCGACGACGTCGTGGGCGGGTACCTCGATCCGACCGGCCACGGCGGCGAGCGAGACACCCGTCAAGCCACCGCCGCACGTCTTGTACCGGGGGTGCGCGGCCCGTTCGAGGACCAGGGTGCGGACCCCTCGCCGGGCGGCGGCGTAGGCGGCGGAGAGGCCGGCGGGACCGCCGCCGATCACCACGAGTTCCCAGACGGTCACCGCAGCAGCCTAGGTCAGCCGCGACGCCGTGTGGGGGGCGGCGCGCCACCCCCCGTCCGGGGTGCATCTTCGTCGCCGCGCCGGGTAAGCGCCCGACGCAGACCGCCCGTGACCGGCGGTGGAGCCCAAGGAGGAAACCATGCAGCAGGTCCAGCTGTCGGACGTCGAGGCTCGGGTGTACGACGCGGTGGCGGCCCTGGAGGTACGCGGACAGGTCCCCTACCCCGACCTGATCGCCCAGGAGTGCGGCCTCACCGAGGAGGAGTTGCAGACCCCGCTGCACCTGCTCACCGAAAAGAACCTGCTGCACCGGGAGGACTCGCCGATGGCCGGGCTCGACTTCGGCCCGCGCTTCTGCGCCCAGCAGCTCACCTGACGTCGTGGGTCCCGTACCGGGGCCGCGCCGGACGACGCCGATCGGGACAGGGGGGCGATGAGCGCCACCGGCACCGACACGTACGACGACCGGCGACGGTGGCAGGCCCTGGGCGTCGGGCTGGTCGCGGCGTTCATGACGCTGCTCGACATCAGCATCGTCAACGTGGCCATCCCGTCGCTGGACCGGGCCCTGAACGCCGGGCCGAGCGACCTGCAGTGGGTGCTCTCCGGGTACGCGTTGACCTTCGGTCTGGTGCTGGTGCCGGCCGGCCGGTTCGGCGACGTGCACGGCCGGCGCAACGCCTTCGTGTTCGGCATCGCCCTGTTCACCGTGACCAGCGCCCTCGCCGGACTCGCCCAGTCACCCGGCTGGCTGGTCGCCGCCCGACTACTCCAGGGCGCCGCCGCCGGTCTGGTGAACCCGCAGGTGACCGGCCTCATCCAGCAACTGTTCCAGGGACCGGAACGGGCCCGGCCGTTCGGACTGCTCGGTGCCACCATCGGCATCTCCACCGCGGTCGGACCGCTGCTCGGCGGCCTGCTGATCGCCGCCGGTGGCCCCGAACACGGCTGGCGGTGGGTCTTCTTCGTCAACGTGCCGGTCGGCATCGTCGCGGTCATCCTCGGCTGGCGGCTGCTGCCCCGCCACCCGATCGGCCAGGTGGTACGCCGTCGACCAGACCCGGTCGGCGTGGTGCTGCTCGGCGTCGGCGTGACCCTGGTGCTGCTGCCGCTGGTGCAGCGGGAACAGTGGCACGGCCCGGCCAAGTGGCTGCTGCTCCCCGCCGGCCTGGTCACCCTGGTCGGCTTCGCACTCTGGGAGCGGCGGTACGCACGCCAGGGCCCACCCCTGTTCGACGTACGCCTGTTCACCCGCCAGTCGTACGCGCTGGGTTCGCTGATCGCGTTGATCTACTTCGGTGGCTTCACCGCGATCTTCTTCATCTTCACGCTGTACCTGCAGAACGGACGCGGCTACAGCGCACTGATCGCCGGTCTGGCGATCACACCGTTTGCCCTCGGGTCGGCCGTCGCCTCCGCCGTCGGCGGGCGGATCGTCAACCGCTTCGGTCGACCGTTGGTCGCCGTCGGGCTGCTCGCCGTGGTGGTCGGGCTCGGTCTGGTCGCGCTCGCCATCCAACTGGCGCCGCACGCGCCCGTGCCCTGGGTGACCGCGGCGCCGCTGCTGCTGGCGGGGCTGGGCAGCGGTCTGGTGATCGCCCCCAACCAGACGCTGACCCTGTCGCAGGTGCCGGTCCCGCAGGCAGGCAGCGGCGCGGGCATGCTCCAGACCGGTCAGCGCATCGGCTCGGCGGCCGGAATCGCCGCCGTCGGCGCGGTCTTCTTCTCGGTCGTGGCCAGCGGGAACGACGCCTGGTCGAAAGCCTTCGAGCGGTCTCTGCTGGTGTCCGCCGGCATCATCGCCCTAGCGCTGGTCGTAGCCCTCGTCGACATCGCCCGCCACCACCGTCATCGGGGTTCGGTGTAAGGGAGTGGTGTGTAAGGGAGTGGTGTGTAAGGAGGTGGTGTGTAAGGAGGGGTCCCCTGCTAACGCCTGGTGTATAGGAAGGGACCCCTCCTAACATCCCACCCCGCAACACGCCGCATGCCGAGCAACGGATCCGGCGCACGGCAGACGCCACCGGCCGGCACCCTGGTGTTGGTGCCGGCCGGCGGCGTTCTTGCTCCCCCATGTTCGAGGAAAGTCTGTGTGTGGTGTGGGGGTCAGCTGTTCCAGTGTGCGGCGACCAGGTCGGCGGCCTGCTGCTCCCACTGGGCGTAGTGATCCGGGAACGCCGACACCTGCACCGTCTGGGCGGCCACGGTCAGCGGCATGTCCTGCCACCCGTCGACCTGCTTCAAACCCTTGAGGAACGCCAGGGTGGAGTACTCGGGGTCGGTGATCTGCTCCACCGTGCCCCAACCCGACGACGGCCGCTGCTGGAACAAACCCTGCGAGTCGTGATCGTTACGGTCACCCAAGTGACCCAGGTTCTCCAACTTCGACTCCTGAAACGCCGTACCGATCGCGATGACCGCGGCACGCTCATCCATACCGGCCTTCTTCGTCGCCGCGATAATCGCCTTCGCGTTCGCGACCTGCTCATCGTCCAGGTCGATGCGGGACTGGGCGCCCTGCACACCGTGCGGGATCAGCGTGCCGGTATCCGGCTTGTCGGCCTGCACCGCCACCGGCGAAGTGGCGACAGGGGCGGCGTCAGCCTGCGCGATCGGGCCGGCGAACACACCACCAGCAAACGCCAGACCAGCAACACCCAGAACACTCTTACGCAGCAGCTTCGAGTTCATGACACAGCTCCATTCGGGGGTAGACGCCACCCACCAGGGGGGATAGGAAGGGCGACGCGAACGCCGTCAGGCGCTAAGAAGAAGAGGGAATCGACGCACCAGATCCGAGGGGGATTCACCGAACCTTGCGTCGGGTCAATGCACAACCACCTGCCGGGCCGAACCATTCCCCGAGGGGGGGGATATCCGGGAGGCCCTTGCGGCGTCGGGATCACAACCACCCGCCAGCCCGCATCATTCCCGGGCCCAACCGCAAGCCCTCACGGCGCCGGGACCAGGTATAACGACCTACCGAGCCAGGTCATATCCGACATCCACCCGCCAGTGGGTGAGGTCCTCCTCGGTCAGCCACCGGGTTACAACGCCACCGACCCCACCCCGATTCCGCCCCGCACCCGCCCACCCGGACCCGACAATCGGACATCCGGTCACATCCGGGACGAACCTAGCCTCAGCTTCCCGGGTAGCGGCTCGATCTGCCGCCCCGCCGCCCTCCTGGTTGACCAAGAGGTATTAGTGCGGACACGACACACATCCCGACTCAAACTTCTTGATCAACGGGGCGATCGCGGGCGCGGGAGGCGGCCGGCCCCTTGGTGGGGCCGGCCGGGGTGTCGGAGGGGGTCACCAGAGTTGGGTGACGATGTCCGCCGACTGCTCCTCCCACTGCGCGTAGTGGAACGGGTACGCCGACACCTGCACCGTCTGAGCGGCAGTGGTCAGCGGCAGATCCTCCCAGCCGCCGACGTTCTTGAGGGCCTCGAAGAACACCGTCGAGGAGTACTCGGGGTCGGTGATCTGGTCCACGCTGCCCCAGCCGGTGGACGGGCGCTGCTGGAACAGGCCCTGGGAGTCGTGGTCGTTGTACGCGCCCAGGTGGCCGAGGTTGTAAAGCTTCGACTCCTGGAGTGCGGTGGCGATGCCGATGACCGCGCCCCGCTCGCCGACGCCGGTCTCCTTGGCGACCTCGATGATGGTCTTGGCGTTCTCACGCTGCGCGTTGTCCAGCGGGACCCGCGACTGGGCGCCCTGCACTCCGTGCGGGATGAGGTCGTCGCGGCTGGGCTTTCCGGCCCGGGGCTTGTCGGTGGTGCCGCCGGTGGTCAGGCCGGACTCGACGGTGACGCCGCTGGAGTTGCGGCCGGTGGCCTTGTCGATGGCGGCCACGGCGCCCTGGTGCGGGCCGGAGGTGATCGGCGCGGCCACGGCGGTGGGGCCGAGGGCCAGCCCGGCGAGGGCGGTCACCCCCACCACGCTCAGAGTGGTCTTCCGGTTCGGGTTCGTCGCGATGGCCGGGAGCCATCGAGTGAAGTCCAGCTTCACGATGGTTGCCCTTTCGATCGTACGAGCCGCTCGGGGTGAGCCGCTCTCGGGGGAACTGCCGCCGGTCGGGGTGTGGATGCCGGCGCTATGGGGAACACAACTCGCCCGACGTGTCGGTCATTCCGGGCATGACTGAGATGCCCGACGGCGTGACCCGGGTCACGCGCGAGACCCGACCTCCGGTGCCAGAACCGAACAGAAGACTCAGAGCTCGTACGGGGTGCCGAAGCGGACCAGGACGTGCCAGAGCTGCTTGAGGTGTTGCAGCGTCTCGGCCGTGGACCCGCGATCGGCCCAGCGGCCGGGGTCGGTGACCACCGAGGCGGCGGCCCGACCGATCAGCGCGGCGTGCACCGGCTCCCCCGACCCGGCGAACTCGGCGTGCACCCGCGCGGCCAGCGGCGGGATGGCCGGCCCCCGGAACCCGGCGTCGACCCGGTCCACCGGCAGGGCGAACCCCGCGTGCCAGCGCAGCGGGAAGCCGTACCGCTCGGCGGCGGACGCGAGGGTGACGCCGGTCGCGGTGCCCCGGAACGAGGGGTCGACCACCAGTTCGCACACGTCCCGGGCCAACGTGACCGGCCCGTGCACCTGCGCCTCGACGTAGTCGTCCAACGCCCGGCCGGCGCTGCGGGACACGGTGTCGGCGTCCCCGCGGCGGCGCAGCAACTCCTCGACCAGGGTCAGCACGTCCGTGCCCGGCCGCCCCAGCGTGATGCCGGTGTCGGCGGTCGCCGTGAGCAGCGCCGCCAGCACCGGTTCGACCACGTCGACGGTGCCGACGTCCCGTGGGGCGAGGTGGCTGTCGCCGAGACAGAACGTGGTGCGGGTCAGCACCTCGGGGCGCAGCCGCAGGTGGCACGAGCCGAAGCGCGGGCACGCGCCGTCCGGGTGGTCGAGCAGGTTCAGGCCGCCGTACTTCGGGCGGTCCGCCGGGCTCACACCCGGTCGCTGGTACGCGCCGCCGAACAGTCGCCGTTCCCAGCGGTCCCGGTCGCCGCCCGGGTACGCGCTGAGCCCGCCGTTGGAGATGCCCGTCTCGAACTGGCTGCGGTAGACGCCCTCGGTGGCGAGCGCCTCGGCCACCGTCCGCCCGCCGGCGAGCAGTCGGTCGGGGTGGAAGTTGAGCGTCACGCGCCCGGCCCGGCCGAACCCGGCCACCAGGCGTTCCGGATCGTGCCGGACGCCGCTGCCGGCCAGCGCCCGACCGATCCGGGCCAACGCCGCGGGACGGTCGCCCAACGCCACCTGCCGGACGTGGCGCAGCGCCGCACTCTGGGCGGCGGTCAGCGCGGCTCGCGGGACGGACATCCGCCGAGTGTGGCCAGGCCGACGGCCCGCCGCCAACCCGTAACCGGCCGCAGGGGCGGCGAGGACGCCCCTGCGGCCGTCAGGTCAGTGGCCCCGGGCCAGCCACTCGGGTAGCTGCGGGGCCTCCGCGCCGATGGTGGTGCTGTCGCCGTGGCCGGTGTGCACCACGGTCTGTGGCGGCAGCGTGAGCAGCCGGTCCCGGATCGAGTCGACGATGGTGCCGAAGTCGCTGTACGAGCGGCCGGTGGCGCCCGGTCCACCGGCGAACAGGGTGTCGCCGGTGAACACCACGCCGAGGTCGGCGGCGTACAGGCAGCAGGCGCCGGGGCTGTGCCCGGGGGTGTGCAGCACGGTCAGCGTGGTGCCGCCCACCGTGATCGCCTCGCCGTCGGCGAGCGCACCGCCGGGTGCCTCGTCGGGGTGCACCATGTCCCAGAGCACCCGGTCGGCGGGGTGCAGCAGCACGGGCGCGCCGGTGACGCGGGACAGCTCCGGGGCGACGCGGACGTGGTCGTCGTGGGCGTGGGTGGCGATGATCGCGGTGACCCGGCGTCCGGCCACCACGGCGAGGATCGCGTCCACGTCGTGCGGGGCGTCGACGACGACGCACTCGGTGTCGTCGCCGACGACCCAGACGTTGTTGTCGACGTCGAAGGTCTGCCCGTCCAGGGAGAAGGTGCCGGAGGTGACGGTGTGGTCGATCCGGGCGGCCATCAGAAGACCACCACCGAGCGGAGGACGTCGCCGCGGTGCATCCGGGCGAACGCCTCCTCGACGCCGTCGAGCGGGATCTCCTCGGTGACGAAGGCGTCCAGGTCGAGGCGGCCCTGGAGATAGAGTTCGGTCAGCATCGGGAAGTCGCGGCTGGGCAGGCAGTCGCCGTACCAGCTCGACTTCAGCGCCCCGCCCCGGCCGAAGACGTCCAGCAGGGGCAGCTCGATCCGCATGTCGGGCGTGGGTACGCCGACCAGCACGACGGTGCCGGCCAGGTCGCGGGCGTAGAAGGCCTGCTTCCAGGTCTCCGGACGGCCGACGGCGTCGATCACCACGTCGGCGCCGAAGCCGCCGGTGGCGGCCTGGATCTCGGCCACCGGGTCGGACTCGGAGGCGTTGACGGTGTGGGTGGCGCCGAAGCGGCGGGCCCAGTCGAGCTTGCGGGAGTCGGTGTCCACCGCGATGATCGTCGTCGCGCCGGCCAGGGCCGCACCGGCGACCGCCGCGTCCCCGACGCCACCGCAGCCGATCACGGCCACCGAGTCGCCCCGGGTCACGTTGCCGGTGTTCATGGCCGCGCCGAGACCGGCCATCACGCCGCAGCCGAGCAGCCCGACGGCGGCCGGCCGGGCCGCCGGGTCCACCTTGGTGCACTGGCCGGCGTGCACCAGCGTCTTCTCCGCGAACGCGCCGATGCCCAGGGCCGGGGCGAGTTCGGTGCCGTCGACCAGGGTCATCTTCTGGGCGGCGTTGTGGGTGGCGAAGCAGTACCAGGGGCGGCCGCGCCGGCAGGCCCGACACACGCCGCAGACGGCCCGCCAGTTGAGGACCACGAAATCGCCCGGCGCGACCGCGTCGACTCCGGCACCGACCTGTTCGACGATGCCCGCCGCCTCGTGGCCGAGCAGGAACGGGTAGTCGTCGTTGATGCCGCCCTCGCGGTAGTGCAGGTCGGTGTGGCAGACCCCGCAGGACTGCACGCGTACCACCGCCTCGCCGGGCCCCGGGTCGGGTACGACGATGTCGGTGACCTCGACGGGCGCGCCCTTGCTGCGCGAGATGACTCCCTTGACCTGCTGGCTCACGCTCTCCTCCTCGTCCGCACCGACGCGAAGCGCCGCCGCCGTTGCGCCGCGACGTCGCCGGTGGGACGGCGACGCCCGCGATCACTTCCGCTGGCGAACCTACCGGTGGGCGAGCGGGTCGGCACAGCTTCGGCGCGGGTTGCCGTCGGTCGGTGCCCGCCCTGGTCACGGCGGGCGGCGTTGCGCCAGCGCACCACCTGCACCACGCCGAGCGCCCAGAGCACGTACTGCGTCGAGAAGGCCCAGCGGTACGCGGTCAGGTCGGGTGCGGCCTGGCCCGCCGGGGTGACCAGGTCCAGCACCACCCCGACGGTGAGCACCAGCGTGATCGAGGCGACGAAGCCGCCGACGTTGACGATCCCGGCGGCGCTGCCGAGGCGGCTGACCGGGTTGAAGGTCCGGGCGTAGTCGAGGCCGATCATCGAGCCGGGGCCGCTGAGGGCCAGCACCAGCACCAGCGTGACGAGCAGCCAGCCAGGTGCCCGACCCGGCCAGGCGAGCAGCACCGTCCAGACGGTGGCGGTGACGCCGACGATGGTGAAGACCAGCACCGAGCGGTGCTGCGGGTGGCGGGCGCACAGGTGCGCGACCAGCGGCGCGGTCAGCAGCATCCCCAACGTCAGGACGGTGAGCAGGGAGGCCGCCGCGGTCGGGCTGAGCCCCTGCCCCTGCACCAGGAACGGGAAGCCCCAGAGCAGGGCGAAGACGGTGCCGGAGAACTGGGTGACGAAGTGGGTCCAGAGCCCGAGCCGGGTGCCCGGGTGCGCCCAGGCGGCGGCGAGCCGCCCACCGCCGGGGGCGGGGGTGGGTACGGCGGGCCGGTGCGGGGTGTCCCGGACGGCGGCGACCGTCACCAGCAGCACGGCCGCGCCGCCGCCGGCGGCGGTGAGGAAGGCGGTGGTCCAGCCGGTGTGGTGCAGCAGCGTCACCAGCGGTACGGCGGCGAGGACCGCGCCGAGCTGGCCGAGCGTGCCGGTCAACTGGACCAGCAGCGGGTTGCGGCGGCCCGGGAACCAGAACGCGATCAGGCGCAGCACGCTGATGAAGCTCATCGCGTCGCCGAGACCGATCAGGACGCGGGCCGCCACGGCCAGGCGTACGTCGGTGACCAGGGCGAAGGCGAGCTGACCGGCGACCATCAGGACGCCGCCGGTGATCAGGAGCCGGCGCGAGCCGTACCGGTCGAGGAGCATTCCGACCGGCACCTGCATCACCGCGTACACGGCGAGTTGGGCCACGGTGAGGGTGGCCAGGGTGGCGGCGCTGATGTCGAAGCGCTGCGCCGCCTCCACCCCGGTCACGCCGAGGGAGGTGCGGTGGAAGATCGACGCGATGTACGCGCTGAGCGCCACCGCCCAGACCAGCACGGCTCGACCGGGCGGCGCCGGAAGCGGGGCCGGCCCGATGCTGGACGCGCTCACGAGGAGGTACCGGTGCACGGAGGCGAAGCGACGATCACGCGCTCACCGGGGACCCAGGAACACGCGTGCGGAGGTGTCGATGTGCGCGGCCACGGCGGCCACCCACGCCTGCGGGTCGTCGCCGTCGAGGGCGGCGAGTTGTGCGGCGTGCTCGGTCAGGGCCGCCTCGGCCCAGCGGGGCGAGAGCCGGAAGCTCGCCTCGCCCATGCGGACCTGCCGGTCCCGCAGCCGTTGGTACAGCTCGGCGAGGATCTCGTTGCCGGCGGCGTCGACCACGGTGGCGTGGAACGCCCGGTCGGCGGCCATCAGGGCGGTCAGGTCACCGGCGGCGTGCGCGACGCGCATCTCGGCGAGCCGTTCGGCCAACCGGTCACGGATCTCGGCGCGCCGGGGCCAGATCCGCTCGGCGGCGTGCACCTCGACCAGTCGACGGGCCTCCACCACGTCGGCGATCTCGCGGGCGGACACCGGCAGGATCAACGCGCCCCGCTTGGGATAGAGGCGGACCAGCCCTTCGGTCTCCAGGCGCAGCAGCGCCTCCCGGACCGGAGTCCGCGACACGCCGGTCGCCTCGGCGATCTCGCCCTCGCTGACCAGGGCACCGCCGGGGTGCAACTGCTCCAGGATGGCGCGTTTCAGATGGTGGTAGGCCCGTTCGGCGGCGGACGGCGCGGTGACTCGACCGGCCACCGAGGGATGCGTCATGTATCTATCATGCGTTTCTCGACCGTCCTCGATGCGACCGGGGTGCCGGCGCGGGCTTCGCCAACCGGACCCGGGTCGGTGCGCGACGCACCTATGGTGTGGCTGAGGACGCCGCGAGGGAGAGCGCCCGTGGTCACCGCCAGCCCGTCCGTCCGACCGTGGTACCGCCCGATGCGGCCCCGCCGCCGCGACGAGCCACACCGCGCGGCCACCAACCTGGAGCTCTTCTTCGACCTCTGCTTCGTGGTCGCGGTGACGCAGGCCGCGGGCGCGCTGCACGACGCGCTGGCCGAGGGCCGGACCGGTCACGCGGTGCTCGCCTACCTGCTGGTGTTCTTCGCCATCTGGTGGGCCTGGATGAACGTCACCTGGTTCGCCTCGGCCTACGACACCGACGACGACGTCTACCGGCTCACCATCCTGGTGCAGATCGCCGGTGCGCTGATCCTCGCGGCCGGAGTGCCCGAGGCGTTCGCGTCGGCCGACTTCGCGACCGTGACCGTCGGGTACGTGGTGCTGCGGCTGGCCGCCGTCGGGAACTGGCTGCGGGCCGCCGGGGGCGACCCGGCCCACCGGCGCAGCGCCCTGCGGTACGCGACCGGGGTCACCGTGGTGCAGGTCGGCTGGCTGGTTCGGCTGCTCGTGCCGCCCGAGCTGGGTCTGCCGTCGTTCCTGCTGTTGATCCTCGCCGAGTTGCTGGTGCCGGCGCTGGCCGAGCGCACCGGGACGACCCCGTGGCACCCCCGGCACATCGCCGAACGGTACGGGCTGTTCACCCTGATCGTGCTCGGCGAGGTGGTGCTGGCCGTCACCGTGGCGGTGCAGACCGGGGTGGACGCCGGTGACGACGGTCTGTGGCCGGTGGCGGCTGCGGGCGCCGCGATCGTCTTCGCGCTCTGGTGGCTCTACTTCGACCGGCCGGTGGACGTGCCCACCCGGCTGCGCCTCGCACTGTCCTGGGGCTACGGGCACTACGTCGTGTTCGCCGGGCTCGCCGCGGTGGGCGCGGGCCTGGCGGTGACGGTCGACCACCGCCGCCACCCCGACCAGGTCGACGGGCTGCTGACCGGGTACGCGGTGGCCGTACCGGTGGCGGTGGTCCTGCTGGTGCTCTGGGGGTTGCGGATCCTGGCGTACCGGCGGCGGACGGTCCGGGTGGCGATCCCGGTGACCGCGACGGCGGTGCTGCTGACCCCGCTGGTCCCGGCCTCGGTGTACCTGGTGGCGCTGCTGCTGGTCAGCCTGGTGGCGGTGACCCGGTGGCCGTCGGCGCGGACACCGCGCTAGTGCGGGCGGTCCGGCCCCGGGTGCCGAGGGCGGTCAGCAGGCGGCCGTGACCGGCCGGCGCGACCCGGGCCATCAGGTCCGGCAGCCGGGCCGACCAGCCGATCAGGACCCGCCCCCGGCGGCGGGCGACCCCACGCAGCACCGCCTCGGCGGCGGTCTGCGGGGCGATGGTGAGCAGCCGCTCGAACCGCTGCCGACCCACCTCGTACTCGGCCCGGTCGACGCCGCTGCCCACCCGGGCGTCGCGGGCGATGCGGGTGCGGATGCCGCCGGGGTGCACGCAGGTCACGCCGATGCCGTCGGCGGCGAGTTCGTGGCGCAGCGCCTCGGTGAAGCCGCGCACGGCGAACTTGCTGGCCGCGTAGGCGACCTGCCCGGGCGGCGCGATCAGGCCGAAGAGGCTGGACACGGTGACCAGGTGCGCCCCGGGCGCGGCCTTCAGCGCGGGCAGCAGGGCGTGGGTCAGTTGCGCGACAGCTCGGAAGTTGACCTCCATCACCCAGCTGAACTCGTCGAAGGTCACCTCGTCGAAGCGCCCGCCGAGCGCCACCCCGGCGTTGTTGACCAGCAGTCGGATCGCCGGATGCCGGTCCCTGACCTGTTCGGCGACCGCCCCGGTGGCCGCCGCGTCGGCCAGGTCCACCACGTACGTGTCGACCGCCCGTCCGGGATGTGTGGCGCGGACGGAGTCGGCCACCGCGTCGAGCCCGGCGGCGTCGCGGTCCAGCAGGACCAGTGCCGCGCCGCGCCGGGCCAGGCCGTGGGCCAGCGCCGCACCGATGCCGCCGGCCGCGCCGGTCACCACGGCGGTGCCGTCGGTGAAGTCGAACCTACGCATCGACGGCACTCCCCCGTGGCGCGCCGGCCGCGTCGAAGCGGACCCCGGCGTCGGTGACCCGCCCGTAGCGCAGCATCAGCAGGTCACGCGGATAGTTCTGGTGCAGCCGCCAGGGTGGGCGGTGCCCCTGCGACGGCAGGTGCGCCAGGCCACGGCGGACGTACCCGGAGGTCAGGTCGATCAGCGGCGCCCGCCGCCCGTCGGGCGGGGCGAGCGGGGTGACCACCCGGGTCCCGGTGCGGTCCAGGTGACGCAGCAGCCGGCACACGTACTCGGCGACCAGGTCGGACTTGAGCGTCCAGGAGGCGTTGGTGTAGCCGAGCGTCATGGCGAAGTTCGGCACGCCGGAGAGCATCATGCCCTTGTAGGCGACGGTGGTCGGCAGGTCCACGTCGGCGCCGTCGACCCGCAGCGTCATGCCGCCGAGCGCGAGCAGGTCGAGCCCGGTGGCGGTGACCACCACGTCGGCCGCCAGTTCCGCGCCGCCGGTGAGCCGGACGCCGTGCGCGGTGAACGTCTCGACGGTGTCGGTCACCACGCTGGCCCGCCCGGCGGACAGGGCGTCGAACAGGTCCCCGTCGGGCACCACGCAGAGCCGCTGGTCCCACGGGTCGTAGCTCGGCGTGAAGTGGCGGTCGACGTCGTACCCGGCCGGCAGCCGTCGGGTCACGGCCCGCCGCAGCAGCGCGCGGACCAGCCCGGGCGCACGCCGGCTGAGCTGGTAGGTGGCGGCGGTGGCCAGCACGTTCTTCGACCGGATCAGCGGGTACGCCAGGTGGGCGGGCAGGCGTCGTCGCAGCGTGTCGGCGAACGCGTCGCGGGCGGGCAGCGCCAGCACGTACGTCGGGGACCGTTGCAGCATGGTCACGTGGGCGGCCCGCCGCGCCAGCGCCGGGACCAGCGTGACGGCGGTGGCGCCGCTGCCGATCACCACCACGGTACGACCCGAGTGGTCGAGGTCGGCCGGCCAGTGCTGCGGGTGCACGATCCGCCCGGCGAACCGCTCCTGCCCCGGGAAGTGCGGTGCGTGTCCGGCGTCGTAGCGGTAGTAGCCGGTGCAGGCGTACAGGAAGTCGCAGGTGAGCACCGTGGTGTCGGCGGTGTCGGCGCGCTGCACGTGCACCGTCCAGCGGGCCTGCTCGCTGTCCCACTCGGCGCGGACGACCCGGTGCCGGAAGCGGATGTGCCGGGTCACGTCGTACGCGTCGGCGGTGCGCCGCAGGTAGTCGAGGATCGTGCCGCCCTCGGCGATCGCCGTCGGGGCGGTCCACGGCGCGAAGGAGTAGCCGAGGGTGAACATGTCGGAGTCCGAGCGCACCCCGGGGTAACGGAACAGGTCCCAGGTGCCGCCGAGGTCGTCGCGGGCCTCCAGCACGGCGTACGTCTTGTCCGGGCAGCGACGGCGCAGGTGGCAGGCGGCGCCGATGCCGGAGAGCCCGGCGCCCACGATGAGCACGTCGACATGGTCGGACATCGGCTCGCCTCCCGCTGGCCTGCTGGTGCCCCGGACCCTACCGGGCGGCGTGCCCGGCCTCGGGGGTGCCGCTGGTCGGCTACCGTCCGGCAGCGGCGAGCAGCGCCGCGGCCGGGACGAGCAGGGCCCGTTCGGTGGCGCTCTGGGTGGGGTCGGCGCGGCGTCGCGCCACGGCCGCGTCGACCAGCGGTACGGCGTGACCGTGGATCGCGCGCAGGTAGGCGTGCAGCAGGTCGGCGGCCTCGGCGGCCACCGGCTGGTCCCGGTCCACGGCGACCTGGGCGAGGATCAGGGCGGTCATCGCCACGTCCAGCCCCGGCGCGCCGTGCCGCACGTTGCGCCAGTCGATGAGCACCGGCCCGGACGGGTCGAGGACGACGTTGTCCGGATGCAGGTCCAGGTGCAGGATCCGTGCGCCGGCTGCCGCGTCGGGCAGTGGCGCGACGGCGTGCAGGCGACGGTGCAGGTCGGCCAGGACCTCGGCGGCCGCCTCGACGTCGATCCCACCGGTGAGCAGGGCGTGCCGCATGGTCGGGCCGGACACCCGCCGCATGACCAGGTCGGTGCCGTCGGCGTGGTGCACCCGGGGCACCGGGAAGCCGGCCGCGTACAGGTGGGCCATGAACCGGGCCTCGACGGTCACGTCGCCGCCGTCCCGGTAGCGGCGCAGCACCCGCGCGGAGTCCAGCGCGAACACGTCGGCTTCCCGGCCGGAGGCCAGTGGGGTCGGGTCCGTCACGACAGCGACGGTAGCCCGTCGGCACACCGCTCCATGGTGGATCGCCGGGGACACCGTGCGTGGTCGACCTGTGTCACTCTGAACGGCGACGGTATCCGGAGGTGATGGTTACGTTACGCACGCAGGGCCTCGTCGCCGTGCCGGACGTCCCACCGCTCGACGTCGAGGTGCCGATCGGGACGACGACGGCGCTGGTCGCCGAGCCCGGCGTGGGCACCGCCCTGGCCCGGGTGGTGGTCGGCCTGGTCGCGCCGATCAGCGGCCGAATCCTGGTCGGCGAGCGGGACGTCACCGATCTGCCGCCGCCGCGTCGGCGCATCGGGTACGTGCCGGCCGGCGGCGCCCTGCTGCCGCACCTGACCGTCGCCGGCAACATCTCCTACGGTCAGCGCCGCCGCCAGCGGGTCCGCGACGTCGCCGACGACTGGGCATCCACCCTGGTCAGACGGCTCGAACTCGCCCCGACGCTGGGGCTGCGCCCGCACCAGGTCTCCCAGGCGCAGCGGTTCCGGGTCGCCCTCGCGCGGGCCATGGCGTGTCTGCCCGAGGTGCTGGTGGTCGACCTGCCCACCCCGGTCGACGGGGTGCGCCTCACCCCGCTGCTCGACCGACTGTCCCCACCGGACTCCCCCGGCGTCACCGTGCTGCTCTGCACGGGGCACCCCGAGGTGCTGACCGAGGTGTCCGCACAGGTCCGGGTGGTGGCCGCCGACGAGGCACCGGCGTGAACCCGGCCGGGCGGCTGCGCCGTCGTACCCTGCTGCGGGCCGCCGTGACGGCGACCGTGGCCGGCGCCGCCGGCTGCGCGCGAGGCCCTCGCCCGGTGCAGGTGGCGGTGGTATGGAGCGGCACCGAGCTGGCTCGGTTCCGCGAGGTGGTCGACGGCTTCCCCGACCCGGTCCGGGTGATCGGGGTGGGCAACGACATCGACGCCTTCCTGACCGCCCGGATGCTCGCCGGCACCAGCCCCGACGTGGCGATCCTGCCCCGGCCGGGGCTGATCGTCGAGTACGCCCGCCGGGGGTGGCTCGACCGGGTCGCCCCGGCCAGCAGCTACCTGGCGCCGACCGGGATGGCCGACCTGCTCACCGTCGACGGGCACCGGTACGGCCTGTGGATCAAGGCTGCGCACAAGTCGCTGTTCTGGCACTTCCCGTCGACGCTGACGGAGCCGCCCCGCACCTGGGACGAGCTGGTCGAGACGACCCGTCGGCTCGGGGCACGGCACCGGGCCGACGAGGGCCCGGCGCCGCTGGCGATCGGTGCCGCCGACGGGTGGGTGCTCACCGACTGGTTCGAGAACTCACTCGCCGACATCGCCACTCCCGGCCGTTACGAGGCGCTGGCCCGGGGCGAGGCCGACTGGCAGGACCGGCCGGTACGCGACGCCCTCGACCGGCTCGCCGAGCTGTGGAGCGTCGACGGCGCGTTCCCCGGCGGCGGTCGACGCGCCCTGCTCACCCAGTTCGAGGAGTCGGTGATCCAGGTGGCGCACCACCGGGCCGCCGTCATGGTGTTCGAGGCCGACTTCGTCGACGGCGTGGCCGCCCGCTTCCGGCGCGGCACCGAGCCGTTGGTCACCTTCCGGTTCCCCGGTTCGCGGGTGGCCGACCAGCCGCTGATCGTCGGCGGAGACGCGGCGGTCGCCTTCGCCGGCTCGACCTCCGGGGTGGAGCTGGTGCGCTGGCTCAGCGACGCGGCGGCGTTCCGGCCCTGGTTGGAGGCCGGCGGCTACCTCTCCCCCAACCTGGTGGTGCCGGTGGACGGTTACCGCGACCCGCTGCGTCGGCGGCTGGCTGCGGAGTTCCGTGCCGTCGAGGCGCTGCGCTACGACCTCTCCGACCGGCTGCCGGGCACCTTCACCGGCACCGACGGCGTCGGGATCTGGCGCATCATGCAGGACTTCTTCATGGACGTGACCGACGGGGTGGCCGCCCGGGAGGCGGTCCGACGGGCCACCGGGCAGCTCGCCGAGGCGGCCCGGGCGGCGAGGAGCGGACGATGAGCCGGGAACCCCTGCTCGGTCAACTCGCCCTGCTCGACGACGTGGGACCGCCCCGGCGCGGGCGCGCGTACCCGGCGACCGGCGCCACCTGGGCGCTGCTCGCCCCGGCCGGGCTCCTGCTCGGTGGGCTGCTGGCCTGGCCGGTGCTGCGGACGGTGCAGGCCAGCGTCACCACCGACGGGCGGTGGGTGGGCGCCGAGCACTACCGGGCCGCCCTCACCGCGCCCGGTGCCGGTGCCGCGGTGGGGCGGACCGTGCTCTGGGCGCTGCTGGTGCCGACCGTGGTCACCGTCCTGGGGTACCTGCTCGCCGCCGCCTCACGCCGTTCCCAGGAGGGCTGGCTGGTCCGGTTCATTCTGGTGGTGCCGACCGCCTTGCCGCTGGTGGTCACCGGGGTCACGTTCCGGCTGCTCTACGACCCGGACCCGCAGCGGGGTCCGGTCACCCTGCTGCTGGCCCGGCTGACCGGCACACCCGAGCAGGTGCCGCACCTGCTCGGGCCACGGCTGGTGACGGTGGCGGTGATGTCGGCGTTCGTGTGGGCCTGGGTCGGGCTGGCCGTGCTGGTGTTCCGGGCCGCACTCGACACCGTGCCCGCCGACCTGGTCGACGCGGTACGCGCCTTCGGCGGCTCCCGGCGCGACGTGTTCTGGGACGCCCAGTGGCGACCGTTGATGCTGCGTACGGTGGCGGTGGTCTTCGCCCTGGTCGCCGTCGGCACCAGCCGCACCTTCGACCTGATCCTGGTGATGACACCCGGCTCGGTACGGGACGAGGCGTCGGTGCTGGCGCTGCGGATCTGGCAGACGTCCGGGGCGACGACCACCGGGCAGGGTGCCGCCCTGGGGGTGATCTGGCTGGTCGCGGTGACCGCCGGCATGCTCGTGGTGGCGATGTTCATCCGGCAGGCGTGGCCCCCGCCACCGCAGCCGGCCGCGCCCGCCCCCGCGCCACCGCAGCGACGACTGGTCCGCCTGCTCGCCGCGGGGGCCGCCGTGGCGTGGCTGCTGCCACTCGGGGTGCTCGCGGCCACCTCGTTGCAGAGCCCGGTGCGGGCGGCCACCGACGCCTGGTGGTCCGGGCCACCGGGTCTCGACTCGTACCGGGCGGTGCTCGGCGGGGCGGGCCTGTGGCGCAGCCTGGGCTTCACGCTGGTGCTGGCCCTGGTCGTCACCGCCGTCGTGCTCTGCGTGGCACTGTTGGCCGCGTATCCGCTGGCCTGGCTGGCCGGGCCGCCCGCCCAGGCCGTCGGACTGGTGCTGCTGGCCGCCGCGGTGGTGCCGGTGCAGGTCGTCGCGGGGCCGATCAACGAGGTGCTCGGGGTGGCGCAATCCTCCGGCACCGCACGCGGACTGGCGCTGGTGCACATCGCGCTGGGGGTTCCGTTCGCCGTGCTGGTGCTGCGCAACGCCTTCGCCGATCTGCCCGCCGACCAGGTCCGGGCCGCCCACCTCGGCGGGCGTCACCTGTGGGACACGCTGCGACGGCTGGCCCGCCACCACCGCACCGCCGTGGTGGCGGTGGCCGTGCTGGAGTTCGTCCAGGTGTGGAACGACCTGGTGGTGGGTCTGCTGTTCAGCGGCCCGGACGCCACCCCGCTCGGCTGGTTCCTGGCCGAGCAGACCCGGGGTTTCGTGACCGCCAGCGGCACGCTCTCGGCCGGATCGGTGCTCGCCTCGATCCTGCCGGTGCTGGTGTTCGTGCTGGGCCGTCGACACGTCGTCGCCGGACTGGTCGCCGGAGGCGTACGGTGACCGGCCCGAGCCGGCCCACCCGGCGACCTCGCCTGCTCAGCGTGCTGCTGGCCCTCGGCGGGGTGCTCGGCGCCGGGGTCAGCGCGCTGCTCGGCAACATCACCGGCAACCTGCTCTCCGAGTTGTCCGTCACCGCCCTCGGCTCGGCCAGCCTGGGTCTGGCGGCGCTCGGCGTGGCCGCCTCCTTCCTGGTGGAGTGGCGACGTCGGCAACGGACGCCGACGCCGGCCGACGACCACGCCGTCACCCCGTCGACCGTCAACGCCCCCACCCTGCCCCGGTCGGGCGGGTTCACCGGACGCCCCGGACAGGCGGAGGCGGTGGTCGCGCTGCTCGACCCGAAGCACGCGGTGGCGGTGGTGGGTCGGCGGGGCATCGGCACCTCCTGGTGCGCGATCAGGGCCGCCGACCTGTGCAAGGACCGGTTCCCCGACGGGCAGTACTACCTCGACCTGCGCCGAGGTGGGCGGGCACGGTCACCCCGGGAGGTCCTCACCGCGTTGGCCCGCATCCTCGGCACCGCTGCACCCGACTCGGGACACGCCGACGACCTCGCCGACGCCGCGGACGCGCTGCGCGGCCAGGTCGACGGCCGCAAAATCCTGCTGGTGCTGGACAACGTGGACAGCCCGGCTCAGGTCCGCGCGCTGCTGCCGCCGACCACCCGGGTCTGCCAGCTCCTGCTGGCCGGCACCGGACGGCTCGCCGCGCTCAACGGGGTGGCGCCCTACGGGCTGGAGGAGCCCACCGCGCACGACGCGGTGGAGATGTTCGCCGTCGCCGCCGCCGGGGCGCACCGACCGCCGCGCGACGACCCGCGCCTGGACCCCGACGTCCACGCAATCGTGGCGCTGTGCGGCCGTCAGCCCCGTGCCGTGACCGCACTGGGTCGACAGACCACCAACCACGGCTGGCGACACGCCGACGTGCTGCGCGCGCTGCGCCGTGCCGCCGACACACCGCCGCACCAGCGGGTCGACTTCTCGCCGATGGCCGAGCTGGTCGTCGCGCAGGACACCGCGTACCACGCGCTCGGCGACGAGGCGCGGCGGCTGTGGCGGCTGATGGCGCTCAGCCCGGTGCCGTTGGACCGGTCGAGCATCGCCGCTCTGGCCCGACGCCGCCCGGACCGGGTCGCCGCGCTGATCGACGAGCTGGCCGACGGCGCCTTCGTGGCCGCCGCGCCCGGCGACCGGTACGAGGTACGGGACCTGCTCGCCCCGTACGCCCGGATGCACCTGCGGGCGACGGTGCCGGTGCGCCGCCGGGTGAACGCCCAGGCGCGGCTGACCCGGCACCTGGCCCGCCGGGCCGAACGGCAGGTGACCGCGCTGACGGCGACCGGCCCGACGGAGGCGGACCGGCGGTTGCCCACCGTCGACCCGTACGACTGGTTCACCCTGCACCAGGACCTGCTGCTGGCCGTGGTCAAGGTGCCGGTCGGCGCGGTGGAGGCGCTGCCCCGGCGGGTCCGGGGCTGGTGGTTCCGGTTGGCGGTGGCGTCGTGCGGTTGGCTCGCCCATGCCGAGCGGCGCGACGAGTGGGAGGACCTGTGCCGGACGGTGCTGGCCAACCCGACCGCCCGGCAGCGGCCGGAGATCGCCGGTTGGGCCCACAACCAACTGGGCGTGGTGCTGCGGCACCGGCACGACCCGCACGGCGCGATGGCCGAGCTGAGCCTGGCGGTGACCGCGCAGGGACGCCGGGACACCGCCCAGGCCCGGATGAACCTCGGCCTGGCCCTGCTGGACCTGGGGCGGCTGGACGAGGCCGTCGCCCATCTGGAGTTGTCCCGTCGGCACCGGGCCGGCGGCGACCGCGCCGGGCAGGCCCTCAGCGACCTGGGGCTGGGTGCGGCACGGCTGGCGCGCGGCGACCGGGAGACCGCCCACGACCTGCTGGTGCGGGCGGCGAACACATTCCGCTCGCTGGGCGACTCGCGCGGCTACGCGGCGGCGCTGACCAACCTCGTCCTGGTGCACGCCGCGATGGGCGAGTACCTGGACGCGGCCCAGGCGTGGCGGGCTGCGCTGCGCGAGTACGAGACGGTCGGCGATCCGACCAACCGGGCGGCGGCGCTGCTCAACGCCGGGGCGGCGCTGCTCGGCACCACACCGGGCCAGGCCGACCAGGCGTCGGCGTGGCTGACCGAGAGCCTGCGGTTGCGCGAGGGGGGCCGGGTCGACGCCGGCTTGGGGCGGACGCTGTTGCACCTGGGCGACGCGGAGGCCGCACGGGAGCGCCACGACATCGCCCGCCGACACTGGATCGACGCGTCGGCGGTCTGCGAGTCGGTCGGCGACGAGGACGGTCAGCGGGCGGCCGACGGTCGCCTGGCCGGCACACCCGGGCCGACGTCGGGTTGAGCCGGCGGGCCTGCGGGCAGCGCGCCGACGGTCAGGCGGTCTCGCCGGGGGCGAGGTACCGGTAGCCGGGGACGGTCTCACTGAACCAGCCGTGCACGCTGGCCAGACCGCGTTCGTTGAGCTGCGCGTCGTGGATCGCCACCACCCGCTCCGCCTCGGTGTGCTCGTGGCTGACCAGCACCGCGTCCGCGCCGACCAGGGCACGCGGCTCGCTCCAGATGCCGGGGTCGACGACCAGGACGCCGCCGTCGTGTTCGAGCCGTACGCAGGAGTGGGTGTACTTGGTGATCCGCACGACGTGACGCTATGCGGATCGGCCGCCGGGTGTGGTCCCGCGACGGCGTCGGCGGGCGGACGGTTCGTCGGCTGCCGCCTCGACCGCCTGGCACAGGTCCACCAGCGGGTCGTCGGCCTGCGCCGCGCGGGCCACCTGCCTGAGCAGGTCCCGCAGGTCGCCGCGCTGCGCGGGGGTGAGCGCCCGGAGCAGTCGCGTCTCGACATCCGCCAGTGCCTCGCGCCGACATCGGGCCGCGTCGCGTCCGGCGTCGGTGAGGGTGATCAGGCGGCTGCGACGGTCGGCGGGGTCGGGACGACGCACCACCAGCCCGTCGCGCTCCAGGTCGTCGATCAGGTAGGTCAGGACGGTGCGGTCGATGCCCAACTCCTCGGCGACGGCCCCCTGGTTGCGGGCGGGCTTCCGGTCGGCGGCGACAAGCACCTGATAGCCGCGCGGCCCGCCGGGCAGGTCACCGGCGACGTGGTCGGCCGCGCGGACGTAGGCCCGAAAGACGACGCCGAGCATCCACCCGAGGTCGTCGGTGATCGGGGCGGTGCGGGGATCACTGGCCTGCGGACCGGTCATGCCCACAGATTAACCCAGATCACAGATTTTGTTGGGCAAAGATGTTCTGTCCGCAATAACATCTGTGGCACGGGGTGATCACCCCGTGGACGGGAAGGAACGCAGAGACATGAGCGACTACGGGCACCCCCTGACCTTCGGGTCGTTCCTGACGCCCGGCAACGCCGACCCGGCCGGGCCGGTCGGCCTGGCCATGCTCTCCGAGCAGGTCGGGCTGGACCTGGTCACCTTCCAGGACCACCCCTACCAGCCGGCCTTCCTGGACACCTGGACGCTGCTCAGCTTCGTCGCCGCGCGTACCGAACGGGTGCGGCTGGCCGCCAACGTGACGAACCTGCCGCTGCGACCGCCCGCCGTGCTCGCCCGCAGCGTCGCCAGCCTCGACCTGCTCAGCGCCGGTCGGATCGAACTCGGGCTGGGGGCCGGGGCGTTCTGGGACGCCATCGAGGCGATGGGTGGTCGACGTCTCACCCCGGGCCAGGGCGTCCGGGCCCTGGAGGAGGCGATCGAGATCATCCGCCAGATCTGGGACGCCGACGCCCGTGGCGGTGTCCGGGTCGACGGCGAGTTCCACCGGGCGACCGGCGCCAAACGCGGTCCGGCGCCCGCCCACGACGTGGGCATCTGGCTCGGCGCGTACAAGCCCCGGATGCTCGCGCTGACCGGGCGGCGGGCCGACGGCTGGCTGCCCTCGCTGGCCTACCTGCAACCCGGGGACCTGGCCAAGGGGAACACGATCATCGACGACGCGGCCACCGAGGCCGGCCGGTCACCGGGCGACGTACGACGGCTACTCAACGTCAACGGGCGGTTCGCGGCGACCGGTCGCGGGCCGCTGGACGGCCCGGCCGAGCAGTGGGCCGAGGAGCTGGCCGACCTCGCCCTGACCGACGGCGTCAGCACCTTCATCCTCGGCACCGACGACCCGGACGACCTGCGGCGGTTCGCGGCCGAGGTGGCTCCGGCCACCCGGGAGCTGGTCGCCGCCGAGCGGGCCTCAGGTCGCGGCGGCGGCACGCCCGCGCCGACCGACCGGACCGATCCGTCACCTGATCCGACCCCGGCCGCCACCGGTCGGCCGGCGCGCCCCCGGGCCGTGCTCGGGTCGAGCGCCTTCGCCGTGGTGCCGACGCCCGACGACGGCGTACGCCGCAGCGACGTCCGGGTCTGGGACGAGTCGGCCCGCCCCACCGGCCCGGCACCGGACCCGACGCGCACCTACACGGCACACGAGCAGGCCGGCGCCCAACACCTGATCGACGTACACGACGGCCTGCGCAGCGAGCTGGCCCAGATCCAGGACCTGATCGAGCAGGTCGCCGCCGGGCTGGTCGACGTGGGCACCGCCCGGTCCCACATCAACACCATGACCATGCGGCAGAACAAGTGGACGCTGGGCACCTACTGCGAGTCCTACTGCCGGGTGGTGACCACGCACCACACCCTCGAAGACCGTGCGCTCTTCCCGCACCTGCGCCGCACCGACCCGCGACTCACGCCGGTGATCGACCGGTTGGAGGCGGAACACCACGCCATCCACGACGTGCTGGAAGGTGTGGACCGGGCACTGGTCGCGTTCGTCGCCACCCAGGACGGGACCGCCGAGCTGCGTGCCGCCGTGGACCTGCTCAGCGACACGCTGCTGTCGCACCTGGCGTACGAGGAACGGGAGCTGGTCGAACCGATCGCCCGCCTGGGCGCGCACTGACCGGCGGCGGGGCCGTCTCCGTCAGGCTGCGGGCGCCCGGCGCATCCCCCACACCCGGGGGCCGCCGTCGGGCACCCGCACCTCACCGGTGACCACGAAACCGAGCCGCCGGTAGAAGCCGACGTTGCTCTCCGACGAGGTCTCCAGCACCACCGGGAGGTGCGCCCGCGCCGCGTCGGCCAGCCCCGGCCCGAGCACCCGGGAGCCGAGACCGCTGCCCCACCGGTCACGGCGCACGCCGACCGTGGCCAGCAGGTACGCCGGGTCCGCAGTGCGCAGTGGGGCACACGCGACCTCGGCGGTCACGGCGGCCTCGTGCCGGTCGCCGGCCAGCTCCGCGTTCCGGGCGGCGAGGTCGACCCAGACCTGGTCCGGCACCGGCCGGTCCGGTCCCAGCCACACCGCGACCGCGACGATCCGACCGGCCGGTTCGACCGCCGCCCACACGTCGCCGTACGGCAGGCCCACCGACTCGACGGTCAGGGCGAACAGCTCGGTCAGCCGCTCCCGGTGCCGGTCCGCCGCCACCGTCCAGGCGGTCCACGGGTACCCGTCGAACGCGTCGGCCAGCGTCCGCGCCGCCTCGGCCACCTCGCCGGCCGCCAGCCGCCGTACCCCGATCTCCATCCGTCGTCCCTCCCCCGTCGGCACCGGCAGGCATCCTCGCACGTCGTCCCCGCTCCGGCGGACACCATGCGGTGACGGAGCGACCGACGGGAGCGGGGACAATCGTGCTGTCGGACGAGGCGGGGAGGTCGGGTGTCACAGTCCACGGGGTCGACCACGGCCGGTGCGGAGTCGCATCGCAACGGCGCGGACGACAGCCGGTTGCGGGCCGACTGTGCGCGATGCTTCGGGCTCTGCTGCGTGGCCCCGGCGTTCGCCGCGTCGGCCGACTTCGCGGTCGACAAGCCCGCCGGACAGCCCTGCGGTCACCTGCGGACCGACTTCGCCTGCGACATCCACGTCGACCTGCGTGCTCGTGGCTTCCCGGGCTGCACGGTCTTCGACTGTCACGGGGCCGGCCAGCGCGTCGCGCAGGAGACCTTCGGCGGCCGGGACTGGCGGACCGCCCCGGAGACCGCACCGCTGATGTTCGACGTCTTCGCGGTGATGCGTCCGCTGCACGAGCTGCTCTGGTACCTCACCGAGGCGTTGGCCCTGCGGCCACCCGCCGCGCTGCGCGAGGAGCTGTCCGCCGCGCTCGCCGAGACCGATCGGCTCGCCGGGGGCAGCCCGCAGGAGCTGCTGGCCGTCGACGTCGAGACGCACCGGGGGGAGGTCAACCGGCTGCTGTCGCGTACCGGCGACCTGACCCGGGCCCGGGGCGGCCCGCCGGGCGCGGACCTGCGCGGCGCCGTGCTGGTCGGCCGCGATCTGCGCCGGACCGACCTGCGGGGGGCGAACCTGCGCGGCGCGGTGCTGATCGGCGCGGACCTGCGCGGGGCGGACCTGACCCGGGCCGACCTGACCGGCGCGGACCTGCGCGGGGCGGCGCTGGACGGAGCCGACCTGACCGGTGCCCTGTTCCTGCACCAGTCACAGGTCGACGCCGCACGCGGCGACAGACGGACCCGGCTGCCGGACCGGGTGACCCGACCCGCGCACTGGTCGGCGCTGTCGCTGACCCCCCGTCCGGCGGGCCGCCGGCCGAGGCGACGCTAGCGGCGGGTTGCGGCGACGGCCGCCCGCGCCTCGGTCATCCCCTGGTTGGCCAGCGCGTCGGCCCGCTCGTTCTCCGGGTGCCCGTTGTGGCCCTTGACCCACAGCCAGGTGACCTGGTGCCGGGCGCAGGCCGCCTCCAGCCGCTGCCACAGGTCGGCGTTCTTCACCGGCTGCTTCGCCGCGGTCCGCCAGCCGTTGCGCTTCCACGAGGCCAGCCAACTGGTGATGCCGTTGCGGACGTACGTGCTGTCGGTGTGCAACTCGACGGTGACCGGCCGGGTCAGGCTCTCCAGAGCCTCGATGGCGGCCATCAGCTCCATCCGGTTGTTGGTGGTCGGCGTCGCCTCACCACCGCACAGCTCCCGCTCGTGGGAGCCGTAGCGCAGCAGGACACCCCAGCCGCCCGGGCCGGGATTGCCGCTGCACGCGCCGTCGGTCCAGATCCGCACCACCCGACCGGCCGCCTCGTCCGCCATGGGGCAAACCTACCGAAGGCTCCCCCGGCGGCCGGGCCCGGCACCCCGGTCGACAGGCACCCGCGCGGCGGCCGAGCGCGGCGGGACGTCGGCGCGACCGGGCGGGCGCGGCAAGGCGTCGGGCGCTACCGGGCGGGCGAGCGCGGCGGGACGTCGGCGCTACCGGGCGGGTCAGTGCGGCGGGGCCTCCGCGTCCGACGGGCCGACCACGGCGGGCGGGACGGTCCAGGCGGGACGGCGCCCCGGCGCGAGCCGGTCGCGGAGCCGACCGGCCGCGTCGGCCACGCCGGCGGTCACCATCGGCAGCGTCCGGGTGGAGCGCATCACCGCCAGATCCTCGACGCGGGTGGTGCCGCCGTCGAGGAACCGCAGCACCCGGGACGCCGGGTTACGGTCGAACAGCCGACCGAAGAACTCCGGACCACCGACCAGGTCCCGGTCCAGGGCCCGCAACGCCACCGCGTCCATCCAGCGGTGCCGAGGCGGGTACGCCGACGCCGGCACCGGGTCCCGTCCGGCGGCCACCGCGCGGGCCACCTGCTCGGCCTGGCGGTGCATGGCGGAGAAGGTGAAACCGGTCGACGGTCGGGTGGCGCCGCCGGCCGTGCCGAGCCGGACCACCCGGGGCGAGGGGCGGGCCACGAACGGCCCGTCGGTCATCGGGATGACGCCGTTCTCCACCTCGGTCACCGTGAGCCGGGCCGGATCGAGCCCGAGCAGGTCCCGATAACCGGCCAGCGCCGTGTCGTACGCCGCCGAGGTGAGCAGGTCCGGTCCGAACTCGGTGTACTCGATGAGCGCGTACCGGCTGTCGACCGGCAACACGTAGCCGAACGAGACGCCCCGCGCCGGCTGCGGCGTGCGGAAGTCCATCAGAACGGCCCGTTCCGGGTCGAACACCGGCCGGTCCGCCGCCAGCCACCAGCCACGGAAGTGCTGCAACCAGTTCGTCCGACCAGGTCGACGCGGTGGCCGGGGTCGGGAGTCCAGCACCCAGGCGGCGCGCAGCGGACCGTCGCCGGTACGCACCACCACCCGGTCACCCTCGTCGTGCACCTCCTCGGCACCGGCGACGATCCGGCGTACCCCGAGACGCCGTTCCGCCTCGGCGGCCCGGTCGTAGATCGGGCCGGAGCGCAGCATCGCGTACCGCAGGGGGGCCAGGTCCAGGGTGCGGTGCGTGCCGGGCGTGACCACCTCGACCTGCGTCCAGCTCGCCGTCAGCAGGTCGTCCAGGTCGTTGCCGGGCTCGTCCCAGAACGCCCAGGTGCGGTCCTGGCCGCGCCGGTGCACCGGGTCGACGACGGCGATCCGCAGGTCGCGTACGCCGTGCCGAGCCAACGCGGCCAGCACCAGCGAGGCGGCACCACCCCCGCCGACCAGGGCGAGGTCGACGTCGACCGGCGCGGAACTCATCCGGTCACGCTGTCACACCGACCGTGCCGTGATGGTGTCAGGCCCCGAACCGGAGCGGCGCGACGGTCGGTAGGGTCACCGGACCGGCGCGTCACCGTGCCACGTGCCGTCACCGGAGGACGTCATGAGTACCCGCGCCGCGAACGCGCTCACCGCCCGCTGGACCGCCACCCTGGACGACGAGGCCACCGTGCTCTCCGGCGCGGGCGTGCATCCGCTGCTGGCGCTGCTCGCCCGGTACGCGGACGGGCCGGCCCGGGCCGAACTGTCGGCCGTGGTCGGCGACCCGACGGGCGTGGACCTCAGCGACTCCCCGAGCACCCGGATGGCGCTCGGTTTCTGGTCGCGACGCGGCCTGTTGCTGTCCGAACGGTGGCGCACCGAGGTGCCGGCCGCCCTGCGCGGGGAGCTGACCGGGGACGAGGCCGTCGACCAGGCGGCGCTGGACGCGTGGGCGGCCACGCAGACCGACGGTCGGATCACCGCCATGCCGGTACGCGCCAGCAGCGGGACGGCGATGGTCCTGGCCAGCGCGCTGTCGGTGCTCACCACCTGGAAGCAGCCCTTCGACAACACGCGGTGCCGGCCCACCGACGGTCCCTGGGCCGGGCGGGACCTCGCCGGCCTGCGTCGACGCGGCCGCGACCTGAACGCTTTGCGGGTGGTCGACGCCGCCGCCGGGCCGGTCAGCCTGCTGACGGTCGAGGGCGCCGAGGACGTCGACGTGGTCCTCGCCCTCGGTCCCGCCGGACACGGTCCCGCCGAGGTGCTGCCCGCCGCGATCGGCGCACTCGACGGGGACGCCCCCGCCCTGCCGCTCACCGCCGGGCCGGGCGTGACCGAGCAGATCGTCGACGCCTCGGACGCCACCCCGGAGTTGACGGTCTCCACCGTCGCGTTCACCGTCGACGCCGCCCACGACCTGCTGCGACAGCCCGGCCTGTTCGGGCTGACGGCGGCGACCGACGCCAGTGGAGACCACTTCCCCGGGATCACCGAGCGGCTGTACGTGGCGCAGGCCGTCCAGAACGCCACCGCCACCTTCAACGCCACCGGCTTCTCCGCCGCCGTGGTGACCGCGTTCGCGATGCGGGCCGGTGCGATGCGCCCGCCCGTCACCGTACGCAAACGGCTGGTCAGTCTGACCGTCGACCGACCGTTCGGCTTCGTCGCCGTACACCGACCGACGAACCTCGTCCTCGTCACCGGCTGGGTCACCCACCCCGCTGCGGCATAGGGGTTGCGTGTAAGGAGGGGTCCCCTGCTAACGCCTGGTGTATAGGAAGGGACCCTTCCTAACATCTCCCCCACCGCAGACGCAGACGCCGCCGGCCGGCACCCCAGGTTGCGGGTGCCGGCCGGCGGCGTTCTTGCTCCCCCATGTTCGAGGAAAGTCTGCGGTCAGCTGTTCCAGTGCTCGGCGACCAGGTCAGCGGCCTGCTGCTCCCACTGGGCGTAGTGATCCGGGAACGCCGACACCTGCACCGTCTGGGCGGCCACGGTCAGCGGCATGTCCTGCCACCCGTCGACCTGCTTCAAACCCTTGAGGAACGCCAGGGTGGAGTACTCGGGGTCGGTGATCTGCTCCACCGTGCCCCAACCCGACGACGGCCGCTGCTGGAACAAACCCTGCGAGTCGTGATCGTTACGGTCACCCAAGTGACCCAGGTTCTCCAACTTCGACTCCTGGAACGCCGTACCGATCGCGATGACCGCGGCACGCTCGTCCATGCCGGCCTTCTTCGTCGCCGCGATAATCGCCTTCGCGTTCGCGACCTGCTCATCATCCAGGTCGATACGGGACTGGGCGCCCTGCACACCGTGCGGGATCAGCGTGCCGGTATCCGGCTTGTCGGCCTGCACCGCCACCGGCGAAGTGGCGACAGGGGCGGCGTCAGCCTGCGCGATCGGGCCGGCGAACACACCACCAGCAAACGCCAGACCAGCAACACCCAGAACACTCTTACGCAGCAGCTTCGAGTTCATGACACAGCTCCATTCGGGGGTAGACGCCACCCACCAGGGGGGATAGGAAGGGCGACGCGAACGCCGTCAGGCGCTAAGAAGAAGAGGGAATCGACGCACCAGATCCGAGGGGGATTCACCGAACCTTGCGTCGGGTCAATGCACAACCACCTGCCGGGCCGAACCATTCCCCGAGGGGGGATATCCGGGAGGCCCTTGCGGCGTCGGGACCAGGTACAACGACCGACCGGGCCAGGCCATTCCGGCCTCCGCCCACCACCCGCCAGGGGTGGGGTCCTGCTCGGCCAGCCACCGGGTTACAACGCCACCGACCCCACCCCGATTCCGCCCCGCACCCGCCCACCCGAACCTGAGAACCGGACATACGACCACGAACGGCGCAGACCCCCTCCCCGCTTCCGGCGGGGCCGGCAGCCCTCCCACCCGGTCCCCCACCCCTCCCCGTTGATCAAGAAGTTTTGGCGTGGATTCCGGAGGATCCACGGATCAAACCTCTTGATCAACTCGGCGAGCGCGGGTCCGCGTGGGTGGGGGGCCGCGTGGGTGGGGGGCCGGGTGGGTGGGGGGCCGGGTGGGTGGGGGGCCGGGTGGGGAAACGGACGGGTGCCACGATCGGCGCGACACTGCGCCGACCTCGCCTTCCGCCCAGCGGTCACGACGTGCGGCAGGCGGACATCGACCGGATGCAGGTGCCCGCCAGGATCGTGGCGGGACCTTCCGCGACGCCCGAGTCGGTGGGGCGGACACGTGACGGCAACGAAGATTTCTCATTTTCACCGGATCGGATCCCAAGCCCACCTAGTGTTGGGCACACCGGTGCTAGTCGCGGAGTTGGCCACCCGAACGACGTCCCACGCAGTCAGCGGACGAAAAGTGAGGGAAGACGCGTATGAAGGCAACCAGAGTTCTCGTACCGGCTGCGGGCAGCATCGCCTTGGGCGCGCTGCTCATGCCCGGAGTCGCATGGGCGGACACCACGGTGTCACCGGCGACGACCCCGGTCGGGGGGACCGTCGTGCTCACCGCGACCACCTGCAACCCGAGCACCGGAGACGCGCTGTTCCGCGTCACCGGCCCCGACCGGGACCAGAACGTCCGCTCCACCACCGCCGCGGCCGGCGGCGGCCTGAGCGCCGAACTGTTCACCGCCGGTTTCACCCTCGGCACGTACACGGTGGCCGCCACCTGCGGGGACGGCACCTCGGACGGCAGCACCACGTTCACGGTCACCCCGATCGGTGGCGCCCAGGCCGGGGGCCGCACGAGCGACGACGGACTGGGCTCCCTGGCCACCGGGGCGACCCTGATCGCCACCGCGCTCGGTGGCGGCGTCATCCTGGCCCGTCGCCGCCGGCACGCCGAGGCCGCCGCGCGTCTCTGACGCGCCAGCACTCCATCCATCCTGCGACGGGTGCCCGCGCCGTACGCCACGGTGCGGGCACCCGAGGGACACCGCACAACAGGTGTCCCGCCGACCGTCCGACATCCGTGAGCGGAGGTGACCGTGCGGGCGTACCACGGGGGACGCGTGCTAATCGCGCTGGTCGCGGCCGTCGGGGTGGCGCTGGTCGGCGTGGGGCTCGGACGGATGCCGGCCGGACCGCCGCAGCCCGACGGCGCTGCGCAGCGGGCGGGCACCGCGCCGAGCCTGCCGCCGCTGCCGCGTGCCGACCCCGTCGAGGTGCGGATCGAGGCCATCGGCGTACGCGCACCGCTGGTGCCGGTCGCCGCCGACGCCTTGGGCGCGTTGGAGGTGCCGCCGCTGGACCGCCCGCAGGTCGCCGGGTGGTACCGGCCGGGCGCCAGCCCGGGTGAGATCGGCAACGCGGTCCTGGTGGGTCACGTCGACTCCCGGGACGGCCCGGCCGTCTTCTTCGAGTTGGGGCGGTTGCGTCCCGGCGACACCGTCCACATCGCCCGGGTCGACGCGACGGTGGCCCGTTTCACCGTGGACGCCGTCGAGGCGTACCCGAAGGAGCGGTTCCCCACCGACCTGGTCTACGGCCCCGGCGGCCTGGCCGGGCTGCGGTTGATCACCTGCGGCGGCCGGTTCGACCCGGCACGCGGCGAGTACCCCGACAACGTGATCGTCTTCGCCACCCGCACCGCGTGAGCCCGACACGGTGCGCCCGCACCGTGTGCGCCCGCGCGACTGGTGGCACTCGTTCGACCATCCGGACGCCGGGAAGACCTGAGCGTCCACGGCAGACCCGAGGAGCAACGATGGCCCAGGCAGCGATCAGGAAGAGCACCGGAGCAGGCACGGCGGCGAAGCGGTCCACCGGGACGGCAGCCGCCAGGAAGACGACCGCCAAGACGACCGGCGGCAGAGCCACGACCGGCAAGGCAGCCACCAGCACGACAGCCACCCGCAAGACGACGACCAGCAGGGCGGCGGCCGGTAAGGCCACCGGCAGGAAGGCCACGACCGGTACGACAGCGGCGACCTCCGCCCGGACGGCGCGGAAGAAGGCCGTCTCCGCCACCGCGGGTCCGACCCGGCGGCCCACCGCGAAGGCGACCGCCGCGAAGAAGGCCGCTGTCGCGAAGAAGGCGCCCGCAGCGAAGAAGACAGCGGCGAGGAAGGCACCGGCGGGCAAGGCCACCGGTGGTCGGGCACCGGCCACGAAGACCGCCACGAAGAAGGCGGCGACCCGGAAGACATCGGCCAGCCAGGCCACCGCCGCGCGGTCCCGGGCGGCGAGCGCGCCGAGGCCGACACGGAAGGCGACCACGATGGAGTCGTTCGGCAGCCGGCGCGGCGCACGGACCCGCTGACCGGCGCGTTACCCGTCGGACAGTCGGCTGAGGAAGCCCCGGACCTGCTCGCGGGCCCGATCGGTGATCTCCGGACCGTGGGTGAAGGCGACCGCGTCGTACGCCAGCTCGCCGAGTACGTGGGCGGTCTGCTGGGTCATCTCGAAGTCGGTGCAGAATGCCTTGACCGGCCACCGGATGCCCGCCACGTTGAACAGCGCGTCGCCGGTGATCAGCACCCGGGTCGGCTCGTGCAGCAGCGACACGTGTCCCGGCGAGTGGCCGGGGGTGTGCACGACGCGCAGTCCCCCGCCGACATCGAGCAGGTCCCCGTCGGTCAACGGCTGCGCCACCTCGAAGGCCGGGAAGCGGCCCCCGGCGAGGCGGCCGAACAGCCGGGCACCGGCGACGGTCGGATCCCTCGGCGGCGGAGTGCCGGACTCGGCGTACGGCATGTCGGCGGCGTGCACCGCGATCGGCGCACCATACCATCCACCTCCCCCGATGTCCGGGACGCGCCACGCCCCCGGCGTCACCCGTCGGGTCCGGTGCCGAGAGGATGACGAGGTGGCGAAGCGGAACAGGCGGACCGAGGTGACCGGGGCGTGCCCATGCGGGCAGGGCATGCCGTACGCGGACTGCTGCGGGCGGCTGCACCGTGGCGAGGCGGACGCGCCGACGGCCGAGGCGCTGATGCGCTCCCGGTACGCGGCGTTCGCCGTCGGTGATCGGGACTACCTGCTGCGCAGTTGGCACTCCCGCACCCGCCCACCCCGCCTGCACCTGGACCCGGCGCAGCGGTGGACCGGGCTGGAGATCGTCGGCACCGGCGGTGGCGGGCTGTTCGACAGCACCGGGACCGTGGAGTTCCGCGCCCACTACCGCGAGGGCCGCGATCCCGGCACGGTGACCGAACGCAGCCGCTTCGTCCGGGAGAACGGCCGCTGGGTCTATCTGGACGCCGAGCGGCCCTGAGCCGGGCACGCTCACGCGTCGATCCGGGCGGACGGGTCGTCGGCCGGTGCGCGTCGGGTCCGACCCGCGCGGAGCATCTGTGCCGCCGCGACGAGCAGGTACGGCACGACGGCCAGGGCGAACGCCCACGCGGTGTCCGTGGCCGTGGCGAGCAGGCCGAAGCCGACGTACACCGCGATCGTGGTCAGGTCGGTGAGCGTGCCCGCCAACGAGGTGACGGTGGCCCGGGCCGGGCCGCTGATCCGGGCCTGAAGGCGGGCGTCGGCCAGCACCGAGGCGAGTTGGAAACCGGCGAACGCAGCCGCGACCAGCAGGAACCCCACCGGTCGGTGGAGCAGCGCCCCCGCCGCCAGCACCACCGCCGAGGCGGCCAGCAGCAGGGCGTACCCGCCGGTGCGCAGCCGCTGCCCGGCCGGGGCGAGCAGCCCACCGGCCATCTGCCCGAGAGTGACCACCAGCAGCAACAACGGCACGGTGGTCAGGGCGACGCCGGTGTCCCGGGCCACCAGTGGGAGGTACTCCTCCAGTGCGCCCCAGATCGCGCTGACGACCGCCACCAGCAGCACCGCCGCGCGTACGGGCCGGTTGCCGCGCGCCTCGGCGACGCCCAGCCGTAGCCCCTGCCACCAGCCGGGCTCGTCCGGTTCGGAAGGCTCGGCGGCGGGACGCCGGTGTTCGGGGAGTCGGGTCGCGACGGCGGCGGCCAGCAGGCAGGCCGCGACGCTGGCCGCGCCGACCGCCGGGTAGCCGCCGAGCCCGAGCACCGGACCGGCGAGCAGAATCGACCCGAGCACCCCGGCGGTGCCGGCGGTCCGGGCACGACCGATGGTCCGGGCGTACCGGTCGGCGACGCCGACGTGGTCGAGTTCGTCGAAGACCAGCGCCTCCAGCGCGCCGGAGGCGAGCGCACCACCGGCTCCCCAGAGCACGAACCCGACGGCGAACGCCGGATAGGACGGCAGGACCGTCCAGAGGCCGAAGCCGACGGCGCTGCACAGCGGTGCCAGGGCGAGCACCAGGCGTCGGGAGGTCGCGTCGGCCCAGGCACCGGCGGGGACCTCCAACACCAGACCGGCCAGCGACCAGATCACGAACAGCGAGGAGATCTGCCCGACCGACAGCCCGGTGTCGGAGAAGAGCAGCACGTACACCGGGTAGAGCAGGATCAGGTCGGTGAGGAACGTGTACGCGTAGAGAGTGGCCGCCAGGCGACGGCCGGCGGCGGAAGCGAGGGTCATCGAGGCCGTCCGGATGGGTGGGGGCGATTACGGACACCGGTGTGCACGGCGTCCGAGGGCGGCCCCCGGCCTCGGTCAAGGCATCAATGTCGCCAGGTCATGCGGTGATCGTAGGCGGCGGCACCACCCGGTGCCACCCCGTTGCGGGCTCCGGCGGGGCTTTGCCCGGAGACGAGGACTGCCGGACGCGTCGCGGGACGGGACCGGTCGGTCCCGTCCCGCGAGGTGACGCCGTCGGCTCAGCGACCGGGCTGGTCGTCGGACTTCGGCAGGATGATCGTCGACTCGCTCTCGTCGGCCGAGGTTCGCGGCGCCGGCACGGTCGGGCCGGTCGACGTGACCTGGGTGGTGTCCGCGTCGTCGGTCGTCGCGGCGGACTGGCGCGGGAACGCGGTCGTGGCATCCGGGTCGTCGTGGCCCGCCGTGGACTGGCGCGGGAACGCCGTGGTGGCCTCCGGGTCGTCGGAGTCCGCCACCGACTGACGCGGGAACGCGGTGGTGGCGTCGGGGTCCTCAGGGGCCGCCGTGGACTGACGCGGCATCACCGTGGTGGCGTCGGAGCCGACGTGGGGCGGGGTGACGACCTGGGTCGCCTCCGGGTCGTCCACCACCGGCGTGCCCGACGACGTTCCGGTCGCGAACACCGGCGTGGCGGGCGGCGGGTCGGCGGCCGGCGCGCCGAAGGTCGCCCCACCGGGCGGTACGGGCGCCGCCGCCGACTCGGCCAGCCGCCGCTCGGCGGCGATCCGCTGCTCCTCGCGCTCGCGGGCGGCCTGCGCCTCACGTTCCCGGGCCGCCTCCGCCTCACGTTCCCGGGCGGCCTGCTCCTCGCGCTCGCGGCGGCCGGCGGAATAGGCGCGGGCGTGCTCGGCGATGGTCCGCGACTCCGCCTCGGCGCGGGACAGCCAGGACTCCCAGCGGTTCTGCATCGGACGGATCAGCCCGCCGCCGACCCCGACGACGAGGATGCCGCCGACGGTGGCGAGCACCGCGATCAGCACCGGAGTGGTGACGGCGGTGGCCACGCCGATCTGGTTCAGCGCCGCGATGATGCCGAGACCGAGGATGAACGCCGAGGCGATGGTGGCCAGCAGCCGACCGTACGACAGTCCTCCGAGGGCACCCGAGATCAGGTCCTTGACGGCGCTGGCGATGGCGGCGGCGACCACCACGATGACGATGGCGACGAAGGCCCTCGGCAGCCAGGCGATGACTCCGGCGATCAGGTCCGAGATCGGGTTCGGCCCCCAGATGCCGAACGCCAGGTAGAGGGTGAGCAGCAGGATCCCGTAGTACGCGAGCCGCGCCACGATGTCGCTGGCGTCGTACCGGGAGCGGGCCAGCGCCCGACGGATGCCGCCACGTTCGACCGCCCGGTCGAAGCCGACGCGTTCCAGCAGCCGGCCGACGAGCTTCAGCACCGCCTTGGCGATCAGCCAGCCGGCCACCAGGATCGCCACGAAGGCGACGGCTTTGGGAAGGAAGAGGAGTATGGCGCGGAGGGTGTCCCCCACCGCATCGCCGAAGTTGTCTCGCATCCAATGGTCCTTTGCACGGGCGGTCGGTCGGTCCGGCCCGACCTACCCCCGGGCGTCGCGCGAGAAACGTCGCGGGTGTCCGCCGCTCAGCCCGGACAGGAGTACGCGACCTCGGTGACCGCCTGCGCCGACGAGGGCGAGACGACGTTCACGGTGGCCGTCTCGGTGGTGCTGCCCACCCCGCTGAACGTCCACCGCAGGGTCAGCTCCACGGTCCGCTGCCCCGGGCCCACCCGCTCGGTCAGCAGGGCCCCCGGCGCGCTCCCGGACCGTAGCCACTGGTACTCGACGGTGCCCGGGCGGCCGTTGGTGCGTACCGTGGCGACCACGTCGACGGTGACGTCGCACCGCTGCCCCGCCGGCTGCGGCACCGCCACGCTGACGCCACTGATCTCCAGGGGGTGCAGCCGCTGCCAGATCCAGAGCCCGACCGCCGCCAGCAGCGCGAGGGTGAGCAGCGTAGACAGCACCGACACCGAGCGACGCCAGCGGGACCTGCGGCGCGGTGCCGGTCCGGGGGTCGGCCACGCGGGGGCCGACGGCGGGGCAGCGGGCACGCCGGGCCCGAACCGCAGTTCACCACCGGGTCCGGTGGTCGGCGCCGCGAGCGCACCACCCCACGCGGCACTCGTACGCACCGTCGGGGTCCCTGCCGGGTACGCAGTGGTCGTGCCGGGCGGCGGGTAGGTCGCCCCCTGGGTGGCGTCGAGGTCCGAGGTGGCCCACGGTGCCGTGACGCCGAGACGGGTGGGATCGCCGTCGGCCCAGCGGATCGTCGGTTCGTCGGACGGTGACACCGGCTGGGGCGGCAGGGCGTGGGTCGGATCGTCGGGCTGGGTCACGGCGGGTCTCCCGGGTCGTGGTGGTGCACGCGCCCGGTCAGCCCGGCGTGCAGTAGGAGTAGAGGGTGACGTACGTCGGGTCACCGGTGGTGGTGTTGCCGGCAGCGTCGGTCGCCACCACCGTCACCGGAATCCGGGCGGTGTTCCCGGGGCGGGGCAGGTCCGCGAGGACGCCCTGGAAGCGGTTGCCGCCGGCCGGGGCCATCCGCCGCTCGTACGTCTGCTTCTCGATCGTGTAGCGGACGCGGACCCGCAGGTCGTCGGCGTCCGTGCGGTCGTCCTGGACGAGTGCGGTGACGGTGCTCGCGGTCGGCCCGTACGGGCAGCCGGCGGGATCGAGCGTCGTCGGGCTCGCGGCGACCCGACCGACGGTGGGTGCGGTGACGTCCGGTGGCGGCGGCGGGCTGGTGCTCGTCGACGGCGACGGATCGGCCGTGGACGGTGTGGGTTCGCCGGTGGGGGCGGGCGAGTCGGTCGGGTCGGCCGTGGCGGTGCCGCCGGTCGGGGTGGGGGGCGTGACGGACGTCGGGGTGGGAGTGGCGGTGGGTCCGGGCGTCGGCGTGGGGGTCGGCGTGGCCTCGGTCGGCGCGGGTGAACCGGTCAGGTCGGTGGTCGCCTCGGACGCCGCACCGGTCGGCACCGGCGGCTCCTCCATCGCGTAGCCGAGCCCGGCGCCGCCGACCAGCATGGCCGCCACCAGGCCACCGCCGACCAGCGCGGCCCGGGCCCGGCCGGTCCGCCGCGACGTCGGTCGGCGGCCGGAGCCGTCGTCGGCGGTGCTCGCGCCGAGCGTGGTGGTGGCCACGCTGACGGTGCCACCGCTGCCGTCGGGGAACGGAAACAGGGCGGCCAGCAGCGCGGCCCGCTGGGCCAGCTCGCGCAGCCCGCGCTCCTCCCATTCCGCCCCGTACGCGCCGACGGCCGTCTCCTCCAGTTCGGCGAGGAAGACCCGGGCGGGCTGTGGCCGGTCGGCGGGACGTTTGGCCATGCCGTGCCGCAGCAGCCCGTGCACCGGTCGCGGGGCTCCGTCGGTGGGGATCGGCGCACGCGCGTGCTGTCGGCGCAGGGTGGCCAGGTCGCCCCCGTCGTACGGGGGGCGGCCGGTCAGGCACTCGAAGAAGGTCGCGGTGGCGGCGTAGATGTCGCACGCCGGTTCGGCCGGGGCGCCCGTCCACTGCTCGGGGGCCATGTAGCGGGGGGTGCCGGTGACGCTGCCACCGGCGTCGGCACCGACCGGCATGGCGATGCCGAAGTCCGCCAACTTGCTGGTGCCCTCGGCGGTGACCAGCACGTTCTCCGGCTTGTAGTCGCGGTGCACCACCCCGTGCGCGTGCGCGGCGGCCAGCCCGGCCAGTGATCCCTTGAGGACACAGAGCGCCGACTCGGGTGTCGTGGGGCCCTGCGCGCGCAGCATCTGGCGCAGCGAGACGCCGTTCACCAACTCCATCACGATGGCCGCGCCGTCGGGTGCCTCGACGTACTCGTAGAGGCGGCAGACGTACGGGTCGTCGATCTCGGCCAGCAGTCGGGCCTCGTCCCGGAAGGCGTACCGGAACAGCTCGTCGTGGAGCTGCCCGGTCAGGTACTTGATCGCGACCGGGGTGCCGGTGACGTCGTGCACGGCGAGGTCGACGGTGCCGGACGCGCCGGCACCGAGCCGCCGGACCAGGGTGTATCCGGGAACCTGCCATCCGGTCATGTCGCCGCTCCCCGCGCTCCGCCCAGCGTGAGGGTGGGCACGCTGCTCATTGTGACCGCCCGTGGCGGCGGGACCATCCGCCCGACAGGTGCCGTCGTCGGCCGGGTGGCCGCCCGACGGCTCGTCCGATCGACGAGGTGGCCGCCGGACGATCCGGCGGTCGCCGCGCGATGGTCGGTCTCGGACACGCCGTCAGAGGTAGCACCTCGGGTCAACACCTCCGGCGCGATCGCCACGGCGGGTCCGGATGTCGACGTCCGTCGACCTCTGGCGCCGGGCACGGCTCCGGCAATATCCTCCACCTCAGGAGTTTCTCGTGGCGCTGGTTTTCACACCCGCGCCCATCCCGGAGGAGACGCCATGCCTGCCGAGCACACCGAGTGGGACCGCCGGACGATGCTGCGCGCGGGCCTGGGCGCCGCCACGGTCGCCGTCGTCGGGACCGGCCTCGCCCGCCCCACACCGGCCCGGGCCGGCGACGACCTGGACTGGATCATCGACTGCGACGAGTGGGGCGCCCGCCCGCCGACCGGCCCGCTGGCGGTCAGCGCGACACCCACCAACAAGATCATCGTGCACCACATGGCCTTCCCCAACGTCACCGACCACTCGCGGGAACGGGCGGTCGCGCTCGCCCGGGAGTGCCAGGACCTGCACGTCGACGGCAACGGCTGGTCGGACACCGGCCAGCACTTCACGGTCAGCCGGGGCGGGCACGTCCTGGAGGGCCGGCACGGCAGTCTGGATCGACTACGAGCCGGTGACCGGCAGATGATCGCCGCCCACTGCCCCGGGGAGAACGGGCGGGCCATCGGCATCGAGAACGAGGGCACGTACGTCGACCAGACCCCGCCGGCCGCGCTGCTCGACTCGTTGGTGCGGCTCTGCGTGGCCGTCTGCCGCCGGTACCGTCTGCACGCGCACGACATCTTCGGACACTGGGACTTCCGCACCACCCAGTGTCCCGGCGCGGCCTTCTACCGACAGTTCCCGACGCTGCGCCGCCGGGTCTTCCACGCCCTGGGCACGCCACGGCGCGACATACCGGGCCGCCGCTGGCCGGACGTGTGGCGCTTCGCCAACGCCCCCACCGTCCGCGTGGCGCAGCACCTGCTCGCCCACCACGGCTACCCCGTCGCGCCGACCGGCACCTTCGACCCGGCCACCGTGGCGGCGGTGCAGGACTGGCAGGCCCGCCAGGGGCTCCCGGTCGACGTGGACGCCACGCTGACCGCCGCCACCTGGGAGACCCTCGCCCCGGACCTGGGCCGAGGCGTCGTCGGGCGGCCGGTCACCGCCGCGCAGGAACTGCTCGCCGTCAAGGGGTACGCGGACGTGGCACCGACGGGTGTGCTCGACGACCCGACCCGACGGGCGGTACGCGACCTCCAGGCGCTGCACCGCCTGCCGCGCACCGGCACCGTCGACACCGGCACCTGGTGCGCGATCGTCGGCGGGGTGGTGCGGCAGTCCCTGGTCCGTGACTGAGCCGGGACGTTTGACCTGGCCCGGAGCCGGAAAGTGTGGCGGGATGAGATGGGCTCGTCACGCCGTACCCGCCGCCGTCGCCGCACTCGCCGCGCTCGCCGCACGCGATCTGCTCCAACGCGAACACGCGCTGCGTCGCAACTTCCCGGTGCTCGGCCGGGCACGCTACCTGCTGGAGTCGATCGGGCCGGAACTACGGCAGTACATCGTCGCCGGCAACAACGAGGAACGCCCGTTCACCCGTGACCAGCGTCGTTGGGTGTACGCCTCGGCGAAGCAGGAGAACAACTACTTCGGGTTCGGCACCGACAACGACATCGAGTACACCGCCGGTTATCCGATCATCAAGCACCGCACGTTCGGACGCACGGTCCCCCCGTCGATCCCGACCATGGGCCACGACGTACGGCTGCCGGTCGCCAAGGTGCTGGGCGCGGCCCGGGGTCGCGCCCGCGCCTTCCGGCCCGAGTCGGTGGTGTCCATCAGCGGAATGAGCTTCGGTTCGCTGTCCGGCCGGGCCGTCGAGGCACTGAACCGGGGCGCGGCCCTTGCCGGCTGCCTGCACAACACCGGCGAGGGCGGGGTGTCCCCGTACCACCGCAACGGCGGTGAGCTGATTCTCCAGATCGGCACCGCGTACTTCGGGTGCCGTGACGACCGGGGCCGGTTCGACCTGGCCCGGCTCAAGGACGTGGTGGCCGCCAACCCGGTCCGGGCGTTGGAGATCAAGCTCAGCCAGGGCGCCAAGCCGAGCCTCGGCGGGCTGCTGCCGGCGGCGAAGGTCTCCGCCGAGATCGCCGAGACCCGGGGCATCCCGGTCGGCCGGGACTGCGTGAGCCCGTCCCGGCACGCCGAGTTCTCCGACTGCGACAGCCTGCTCGACTGGGTGGAGCTGCTGGCCGCCGAGACCGGCCTGCCGGTCGGCATCAAGTCCGCCGTCGGCGACCTGGGGTTCTGGACCGAGCTGGCGGACCTGATGCGGGACACCGACCGGGGCGTCGACTTCGTCAGCGTCGACGGCGGCGAGGGCGGCACCGGTGCCGCACCGATGATCTTCACCGACTCCGTGTCGCTGCCGTTCCAGCAGGGCTTCGCCCGGGTCTATCCGATCTTCGCCGAGCGTGGCCTGCACGAGCAGGTGGTCTTCGTCGGCGCCGGCAAGCTCGGCCTGCCCGACAACGCGGTGGTCGCGTTCGCACTCGGTTGCGACATGCTCGCCGTCGGGCGGGAGGCGATGCTGGCCATCGGCTGCATCCAGGCGCAGAAGTGCCACGACGACAGCTGCCCGACCGGGGTTGCCACCCAGAACGCCTGGCTGGCCCGGGGCCTGGACCCGACGTCGAAGGCCGACCGCGCCGCGCACTACATCAAGACCCTGCGGCGCGACCTGATGAAGGTGGCCGAGGCCTGCGGGGTGGAACACCCCGGTCTCATCGACGCCGACTCCGTCGAGATCCTCGGCGGCCGCACCAGCTCCACCCCACTACGCGAGGTGTACGGCTACCAGCCCGACTGGGGCCTGCCCTCGGCCGCCGACCAGAAGGCGATCGTGGACCTGATGTCCACCGAGGCCCCCCAGGGCGGCAGCGCTCCCCCGTCGCGCACCGCCCGCAGATGAGTTCCCGAGCGCTCTGACCGACCGCATCACCGCAGGCCATCGCTTGTTTTAGTACATGTGTGCGATGATGGCGGCGTGTCGGTCGACGCCACCATCCTGCACGCGGATCTGGACGCGTTCTACGCCTCGGTCGAGCAGCGTGACGACCCTCGGTTGCGGGGTCGCGCGGTGCTCGTCGGAGGCGGCGTGGTGCTGGCCGCCAGCTATCAGGCCAAGGCCCGGGGTGTCCGCAGCGGCATGGGCGGGGCGCAGGCCCGCCGGCTCTGCCCGGAGGCGGTCGTGGTGCCGCCCCGGATGGCGGCCTACACCGCGGCCAGCCGGGCGGTGTTCGAAATCTTCCGGCGGACCACCCCACTGGTCGAGGGGCTCTCGATCGACGAGGCGTTCCTCGACGTGGGTGGTCTGCGGCGACTGGCCGGGGCACCGGCCGACATCGCGGCACGCTTGCGCGAGGTGGTGCGGGAGCAGGTCGGGCTGCCGATCACGGTCGGGGTGGCGCGGACGAAGTTCCTGGCCAAGGTGGCCAGCGGCGTGGCCAAGCCGGACGGGCTGCTGGTCGTGCCGCCGGCCGAGGAACTGGCCTTCCTGCATCCGCTGCCGGTCGACCGGCTGTGGGGAGTCGGGCCGGTGACCGCCACGAAGCTCCGCCGACACCGCATCCGGACCGTCGGCGACGTGGCCCGGCTCGGCGAGGCGACCCTGGTGTCCCTGCTCGGCGCGGGCGTCGGTCGGCACCTGCACGCCCTGGCCCACAACCGCGACCCACGCCGGGTGCAGGCGGGCCGACGGCGCGGCTCGATGGGCGCGCAGCACGCGCTGGGCGCGGCGGGGCACGGTCCGGCCGAGTGGGACGCCGTCCTCGCCGGGCTGGTCGACCGGGTTACCCGACGGATGCGATCGAGCACCCGCACCGGGCGGACGGTCACGCTGCGGCTGCGGTTCGCCGACTACACCCGGGCGGCCCGCTCGCGCACCCTCGCCAAGCCGACCGCCGACACGGTCACGGTGCTCGGCACCGCACGGGCGTTGCTGCGGGCGGCGCTGCCCGAGATCGAGCGGCGCGGCGTGACGCTGATCGGCGTGGCGGTCGGCAACCTCGGCGACGGGCACGTACAACTCACGTTGCCCTGGCACGCCGCGCCGCCCACGGCGGAGTTGGACGCGGCGGTCGACGCGGTCCGGGACCGGTTCGGCTCGACCGCCCTGACCCGTGGCGCGTTGCTCGGCCGCGACACCGGCCCGGAGATGCCGCTGCTGCCCGACCCCTGACCTCGGGCGGCGCGGGCCGGGCGGGTCCGAGGACCGGTGCCGTGACCGGGTCGAGCCGCCGACAGCCCGGTCACCGGACGAGCCGGGCGTCCGCGTCGGGGAGCGCGCTGGCGCGGGGTGCGGCGATGCCCGCGCCGGACCGGACGTCGGAGAGCCGGTCGTGGTAAGCCTGCGGCGCGGGCCGCCAGAGCCCGGTCACCGGGTGCCCGTCGGCCCGGACGAGGCGACACCGCTCCTGGTAGCCGGCGCGGCGATAGAGGCGGCGGTCGGCACCGTGGTGCGCCTCGGCGTAGGTGGGCAGCCCGAGCGTGTCCATCCACTGGTGACTCCCGGCGAGGAGCGTGGCCGCCTGCCCCACCCGGTCGACGTCCGGCGGCGCGGCGAGCAGGGCCAGGTGCTGGTGGGGTTCCTCGGGGCGTCGTGCGGCGAGAACCTCGTCGAACCGGCGGAAGCGTCCGGCGTGCCCGCCGCAGGCGTCGTCGAGCCGCTCGTCGTAGCGCGGCGGTGGCGGGATGGGCCGGTACCGGTGGAACCAGACGCTGGCCGCTGCCCCGTTCGCCAGCAGGAACGCGTCACCGAAGAGGAGGGCGTGTTCGACCCAGATCCGGGCCACGGCGGCGAGGACGGCGGGGCGCCGTCGCCGATCGGGTACGAGCCACGCCCCGGCGGCGGTCGGCGCGACGGCGGCGGTGACGAGGTCGACGATCCAGTCGATGTCGCTCCAGCGGGCGCGGTGAACCGGCGGGGTGACCTGCACTGAGGCTCCTGTGTCGTCGGGCCGGTCCGCTTCGGTGACACGGACGTCGGAGAAGGTCGGTGCCGTACGTCACGACCGGCGAACGCGAACGACACTAACCCACAGCGATGCTCCGATCACAGACTGCTCGATGTGTCGCGACAATGACACTTGGGGCGGACTGCTCCCACCAGTTGACGAGTGGATGTGCACTGGGCACACTGCCCGGCATGGCATTCGGCCCCGCCACTCGGTCGTCCGCTGGCCGCAGGAACGGGCCGACGGACACCACCGGCCCGACGCACCGAGTGGACCGGGTGGCGCGTACCCGGCGCGGCACGCCCTGGCTCTGGGCGTTCCTGGTGGTGGCGGTCGTGGAGCTGGTCGCTGTGGCGGTCGACGCGACCGTGGTGCAGTGGCTGGCCAAGCCGCTGCTCGCGCCGCTGCTGCTGGTGTGGCTGTGGCGGGTACGCGGCCAGACCGGTCCGGTCGCTCTCGCGCTGGTCTTCGCCACCGCCGGTGACATCGCGCTGCTGGTGCCGGGCGAGGCCGCGTTCCTGGTGGGGATGGGCTGCTTCCTCGGTACGCAACTGGCGCTGATCACCGCGTTCGTCCGGCATCGGCGGCCGCCGGTGCCCGCGCTGGCCGGATACCTGCTGCTGTGGGCGGGCGCGATCGCGCTGCTGTGGCCGCGCCTCGGCGACCTGCGCTGGCCGGTGCTCGGGTACGGCCTGGCGCTGAGCCTGATGGCCGCGACCGCGACCGGCGTCAACCGCCGGGTCGCGGTCGGCGCCGCGCTGTTCCTCGTCTCGGACCTGCTGATCGGCCTCGGAGCGGCCGGCACCACGCTGCCCGCACACGGGGTGCTGGTGATGACGACCTACAGCGCGGCACTGCTGCTGATCTCCACGGGCTGGGCGGCGCGCGCCGACGAGTCCACTCAGACCGGCGGCATCAGCCCGCCCCGGTAGGCGGCGGCGACGGCCTGGGCACGATCGCGCAGTCCGAGTTTCATCAGCACCCGGCCGACGTGGGTCTTCACCGTCGCGTCGCCGATGTGCAGCCGAGCGGCGATCTCGGCGTTGGACAGCCCGTGCGCCATCTGCACCAGCACCTGCCGCTCCCGGTCGGTGAGCCGGCCCAGCTCGGCGGTGGTGGGCGCGCGGTGCTCGCCGAGCGCCGCGAACTCGGTCAGCAACGCCCGGGTCACCGCCGGGTCCAGCCACGCCTCCCCGGCCGCGACCGCGCGGACCGCCAGGGTCAGTTCGTCGGGTACGGCGTCCTTGAGCAGGAACCCGGACGCGCCGGCCCGCAGCGCGGCGCGGACCGCGTCGTCCACGTGGTAGGTGGTGAGGACGAGTACCCGCACCTCGGCCGTGTCGGCGGTGATCTGGCGGGTGGCGGCCACCCCGTCGGTGCCCGGCATCCGCACGTCCATCAGCACCACGTCGGGGCGTATCCGGCGGGCCAGCTCGACCGCGGCGGCACCGTCGTCGCACTCGCCGACCACCTCGATGTCCGCCTCGGCGGCGAGCAGCATGGCGATCCCGGACCGCACCAGTGGCTGGTCGTCGGCGAGCAGCACCCGGATCACGAGGTCACCGCCACCGTCGGTGCGGCGCGCAGCGGCAGGCGCGCGTACACCCGGAAGCCCTCGCCCGGTAGCGGCCCGGCGGCCAGCTCGCCGCCGACCACGGCGACCCGCTCGCGCAGGCCGAGCAGGCCCCGCCCGGTGGACGGCAGTCCGCCGGTCGCCGTGCCGCCGGTGTCGCGGACCTCGACCTCCAGGTCGTCGCCCCAGGTGAGTCGCACGGTGGCGGTGGCCTGCGGGCCGGCGTAGCGGGCGGTGTTGGTCAGCGCCTCCTGCACCGTCCGGTAGGCGGCCAGGCCCACGCTCGGGTCCACCGGTCGCGGTGAGCCGTCGACGGTCAGGGTGACCGGCAGTCCGGCGTCCCGCATCCGGACCACCAGCTCGTCGACCTCGGCGGGCCCCGGATGCCGGTCCTCGGCGGGTGCCGGAGGGTCACCGGGCGCGATGACGGCGAGCATCCGCCGCAGTTCCTCCACGGCCTGCCGACCGGCCTGCTCGATGTGGGCCAGCGCCTGACCGGCCCGGTCCGGGTCGGTCGTCACGATCCGGCGGGCGCCGCCGGCCTGCAACAACATCACCGTGACGCTGTGCGCGACGATGTCGTGCAACTCTCGGGAGATCCGGGCGCGTTCGTCGGTCACCGCCCGCTGCGCCTCGACCACCCGCAGCCGCTCGGCGGCGGCGAGCCGACGCCGGTTGCTGCCGGCCCACCGACCCAGCGCCCACGTCCCGGCGACGACCGTGGCGTAGACCAGGGCGAGCCCGACGAAGACGGCGGTACGGCGACCGGCGTCCTCCCGTCCCGCCAGCCACGCCTCGTTGGCGGCGATAACCAGGTACGGCGCCAGCGCCGGGACGGTGGCCCAGGCGCGGTCGGCCGTTGCGTGGGCGCCCACCGCGTAGAGGGCCACCAGCACGCCGAGCACCGGCTGGTAGCCGGGCACCACCGCGGTGCCGACCAGGCCGAGCGCCCAGACCAGCGCGAACACGGTGACCGGTGCCCGGCGACGCCAGAGCAGGGCGGCCGGGGCGAGCGCCGCGAACGCCACCAGCAGGAGCGTCGAACCGTCGGGTCCGGCCCGACCCAGGTCGGAGCCGGCGGTGGAGAAGAGCGCCAGGTCGAGCGCCCAGACCGCCGCGGCGACCAGGACGTCCCGCCCGGCCGGTCGGCGGGTCCCAGCCGACGGGTCCACGGCCGAGGGTGCCGGGGTTGCCTGCGTGGGCGGGGACCCGGTGGTGGTCGGAGGTCTGGGTGGGGTGGTCATCGGGGGCCGTGCGGCTGGCAGAAGCAGAACAGGATGCAGAAGCCGCCGGTCAGTTCCCGCAGCGAGTCGAACCGGTGCTCGGCGCGGCGCGGCTCGCGTTGGGCCTGCTCCAGCTCACCGGCCCGACGGAGCAGGTCGTCGTCGATCAGGTGGATATCGTCCCGGACGATCTCCTGCCGACGCAGCGCCTCCCACAGGTCACCACCGGCGGCCTCGATCGCCTCGGCCAGGGCGGCCGGGTCGGCGGCACCGACCTGCGTGCGATAGCCGGAGGTCCGGCCGAGGGCGGCGACGAGCGCCAGCGGCGCCCGGTCGGTCAGCCCGAACCGCCGCCACTTCCACACCGGCGCCACCTCGATCGGCAGGTGTTCGGCCAGTCCGGCGGGGAAGATCACGACTTCGAGGTCGGCGTGCGGGTCGAGCAGCGACTTCGGCGGGTCGGGTACGAGCACCTGATCGCCGTCGATCAACACACCGGCGGCGAGGTGACCGGCGGCCCGGTCGGTCGCACGACGGTCCTGGATGGAGACTCTGATCTCGGCGCGGATGGCCGTGTCGACGCACACTCTGGTTCCTCCGGGGCAGCGGGTGCGTGAACCGTAGGCCGAAAACGATCATCCGGCTGTCAGATACCGACACCGAATCCGTCCATCCGCCGCTTGACAACTCCCCCCTCAACCCCCGCCCCCTCCCCTCCCCTCTCCCCCCGCCCCACCCCACCCCACCCCCGTCCGAGTTGATCAAGGAGTTTGGGTCACGATCCGCGCGTCGACAGGGCCAAAACTCCTTGATCAACGAGGCGAGAGCGGGGCGGGGGGCGGGGACGGGAGTGGGCTGGGGGGGGGCGGGGACGGGAGTGGGCTGGGGGTGGGGGTCAGGGCTGGGGGTAGAGGGCGGCTATGTCGTCGGCGAAGTGGGACTCGACGGCGTTCCTTTTGATCTTGAGGGTGGGGGTCAGCTCGCCGTCGGCCTCGGTCAGGTCCCGGACCAGGATGCGGAAGGTCTTGACCTGTTCGGCGCGGGAGACCGTGCGGTTGGCCTTGTCGATGGCGTGCTGGATCTCGCCGCGCAGGCGCGGGTCGTCGCGCAGGGACGCCAGCGAGGCGCCGGAGTGCCCGTGGCTCTCCCGCCACCGGAGCCACGCCTGCGGGTCGACGGTGACCAGCGCGGAGACGTACGGGCGACCGTCGCCGACCAGCATCGACTGGCTCACCAGCGGATGCGCGCGGATGAGTTCCTCGATCGGCGCGGGCGCGACGTTCTTGCCCGCCGCGGTCACCATGATCTCCTTCGTCCGGCCGGTGATACGCAGGTAACCGTCGTCGTCGAGCCGACCGAGGTCACCGGTGCGCAGCCAGCCGTCGTCGGTCTTCGCCTCCCGGGTGGCCTCGGGATTGTTCCAGTACCCCGGGAACACCACATCGCTGCGGACGTGGATCTCCCCGTCGTCGGCAATGCGGACGCGCACCCCGGGCAGCGGCCGACCGACCGTGCCGATCCGGATCGCGGTCGGCAGGTTGGCCGCGAGGGCCGGGGAGGTCTCGGTCAGCCCGTACCCCTCCAGCACCGTGATGCCCGCGCCCCGGAAGAAGTGTCCGAGCCGCTCCCCCAGCGGCGCCCCGCCGACGATCGCCATCCGGCACCGCCCGCCGAGGGTGGCCCGCAGCCGGCGGTACGCGACGAGGTCGAACACCAGGTGGGCCAGGCGCAGCGGCAGTCCGGGCCCGCCCGGGTGGTCCAGGGCCCGGCTGTACCCAACGGCCACCTTCTCGGCGAGGGCGAACAGCACGCCCCGGTGACCGTCCTGCGCCGTCTGCCGCGCCTGGTCGTACATCTTCTCGAACATCCGGGGCACGGTGAGGATGAACGTGGGCCGGAAGCGGCGGAGCTGGTCGAGCACGCCGGACATGTCGGCGCTGTGCACCATGGTGGCCCGGCTGTGCACCATGCCGACCTGGATCAGCCGGGCGAAGGCGTGCGCCAGCGGCAGGAACAGCAGCGTCGACGCGCCTGGGTGCAGCAGTTCGGGCAGTACGGCGGTGGCGTTGCCGATGTCGGTGGAGATGTTGCAGTGGGTCAGCACGCAGCCCTTCGGCGCGCCGGTGGTGCCGCTGGTGTAGACGATCGTGGCGATGTCCCGGCCGGTCACCGCCGCGCGGCGGCGGTCCACCTCGTCGGCCTCCACGGCGCGACCCTGGGCCGTCAACGTGATCAGGTCGCCGGCGTCGATGCGCCAGGTCTGGTGCAGCTCGGGCAGGTCCGGCCGCAGTCCGGTCACCGTGGAGGCATGGTCCGCGGTTTCCACCACGCAGCCGACCGCACCGGAGTTGCTCAGAATCCAGCGGATCTGGTCGGTGCTGGAGGTGTCGTAGATGGGCACGGTCACCGCGCCGATGGACCAGAGCGCGTAGTCGACCACGGTCCACTCGTACCGGGTCCGGCTGAGCAGCCCCACCCGGTCGCCGTGCGCGATGCCGACCGCGAGGAAACCCCGGGCCAGCGCCGACACGTCGTCGCGGAACTGCCGGCAGGTCACCGGCAGCGGGCCGCCGCGCCCGGAGCGCCGCACCGGCCAGGACCGAGGATCAGGGTCGGGGCGTACGAACTGCACGCCGTCCGGGTCCTCTGCCGCGTTGCGCCACACCCGGTCGGCCAGGCTGCCGTCCTCGCCGCCGACGATCGGATCAACCGCTGTCTCCCGCACGTCCGCCCACCTGCCGTCGCGTCCCCGTCCGGCTGATGGTGACCGGGCGGTCCGAGCCCGGTCCTGGGAACGCGAAAACCCGTCCCGTGCCGTCCGGCCCGTGCTATCGCCTCGCGCCGCCGACCGGCCGCCCCGGCGAACCGGCCCGAGGAACGCGGACGGCGGTGGCCCGGCCGGGACAAGCCGGGACCACCGCCCCCCACGCGCCGTCCGACGGGTTACGCCGGAGGCTCGGCCACCGCAGGTACGCCGGCGGCCAGGTCACGCACCGGTAGGCCGAGTCGCCGTACCGCCGCCTCGATCAGTTCCCCGGTGGTCAGTTGCAGGTCGAGCACCACGCCGCGCTCGTCGCGCCAGAGCGGTTCCAGCGTCGCGGTCTGCGAGTCCAGCAGACTCGCCGGCATGTAGTGGTCGGCCCGCAGCGACATCCGTTGCCGAATCGTCTCGGTCGGACCGTCCAGGTGCACGAAGTCGACGCTCGGCGGGCCCTGCCGCAGCACATCGCGGTAGGAACGCTTCAACGCCGAGCAGGCCAGCACCGTCGACACGCCCTCCCGGTGCCGGTCGGCCATCCACCCGGCCAGGGCCCGCAACCACGGCCACCGGGCGTCGTCGTCGAGCGGTACGCCCGCCCGCATCCGCGCCACGTTGGCCTCGGAGTGGAACTCGTCGGCCTCGGCGAACACCAGCCCGGTCAGCGCGGCGACGCCCTGGGCCACGGTGGTCTTGCCCGCGCCCGACACCCCCATCACCACGATGTGCCGGGTCGCTGAATCACCAGTCATGGACCGTGCCGTCCATCAGCCGGTTGAACGGCAGATAGGCCGGCTGGTACGGGTACCGCGCGGCGGCCTCCTCGTCGAGTTCGACACCGATGCCCGGCTGCTCGCCCGGGTGCAGGTAGCCGTCGGCGAAGGTGAACGACTGGCGGAACACCTCGTTGGTGAGCGGGCCGTGGCGCATGTACTCCTGGATGCCGAAGTTGTGGATGGCCAGGTCCAGGTGCAGCGCGGCGGCCATGCCGACCGGCGAGATGTCGGTCGGGCCGTGGATGCCGGACTTGATCTGGTACTGCGCCGCGAAGTCGAGCAGCTTGCGCATCGCCGTGATGCCACCGGTGTGGGTGACGGCGGAGCGCACGTAGTCGATGAGCTGCTCCCGGATCAGGGTCTGGTAGTCCCACACGGTGTTGAAGATCTCGCCGATGGCCAGCGGCGTGGTGGTGTGGTGACGCACCAACCGCAGCGCCTCCTGGTTCTCCGCCGGGGTGCAGTCCTCCAGCCAGAACAGGTCGTACGGCTCCAGGGACTTGCCCAGCTTGGCGGCCTGGATCGGGGTCATCCGGTGGTGGCCGTCGTGCAGCAGCGGCAATTCCGGACCGAACTCGTTGCGGACCGCCTCGAAGACCCCGGGCAGGTGACGCATGTACGCGCGGGTGTCCCAGTCCTCCTCGGCCGGCAGCGGGGTGCGCTGGGCCGGCTCGTAGTCGTAGCGCTTGCCGCCGGTGCTGGGCTGCGCGGCGACCCCGTACACGGCGTTGATGCCGGGCACCGACGTCTGCACCCGGATCGACCGGTAGCCCTCGTCGAGGTGGGCGCGGATGGAGTCGAACAGCTCCGGCAGGTCCCGCCCCGAGGCGTGCCCGTACGCCATGATGCCGGTGCGGGACGCGCCACCGAGCAGCTGGTAGAGCGGCATCCCGGCGGCCTTGGCCTTGATGTCCCAGAGCGCCACGTCCACCGCGGCGATGGCGGCCATGGTCACCGGTCCCCGCCGCCAGTACGCCGAGCGGTAGAGGAACTGCCAGGCGTCCTCGATGCGGTGCGCGTCCCGGCCGATCAGCAGCGGAACGACGTGGTCGCGCAGGTACGAGGCGACCGAGAGTTCACGCCCGTTGAGTGTGCCGTCGCCCAGGCCGGTGATGCCATCCTCGGTTGTGATCTTCAAGGTGACGAAGTTGCGGTCCGGACTGGAGACGATGACGTCTGCAGCGACGATCTTCACGAGGGGTGCCTTTCTCGCAGGTGATGCTCAGCGAAGGGTGGTGCCGGCGGCGCTGCCGGTGATCAGGGACAACTCGTCGCGGCGGGGTAGGCCCTCCCAGTCGCCGTGTCCGGCGACCGCGAACGCCCCGAGCGCCACCGCGCGCCGGAGCCGGTCGGTCAGGTCCAGCCCGTCCAGATGCCCGGAAAGATAGCCGGCGGTGAACGCGTCACCCGCACCGACGGTGTCGACGGCGGTGACCGGCACCGCCGACACGTGCTCCACTCCGTCCACGGTGTACGCGCGGACGCCGTCGGCGCCGAGCTTGACCAGCACCGTCGACACGCCCCGCCGGAGCAGGTCGGCGGCGGCGTCGCGCTCGTCGGCCCCGGCCTCGGCGACCAGGTCCAGCTCGTCGGTGGAGGCCACCACGACCGAGGCGTACCCGGCCAGCGGGGTCAGGGTCGCCCGAGCCTCCTCCCGGGACCACAGCCCGGCCCGGTAGTTGACGTCCAGACTGACCGCGATGTCGGACTCGGCCGCGGTGCGGACCGCCCAGCTCGCCGCCGCCCGCGCGCCCTCGGACAGGGCCGGGGTGATCCCGCTCAGGTGCAGCAGGCGTGCCCCGGCGGCGAGCGGAGCACGCAGGTCGTCGACGTCGAGCGCCGCGCCCGCCGAACCGGCCCGGAGGTAACGCACCCGGGACAGGTCGGCGGTCCGCCGCTCCAGGAACATCACCCCGGGCGGGCGCTGCGGGTCCCGCCGTACGTCGGTGGTGTCGACGCCCTCGGCGCGCAACTGCCGCAGCACGAACTCGCCCAGCTCGTCGTCGCTGACCCGACCGGCCCAGGCCGCCCGGTGACCGAGCCGCGCCACCCCGATGGCCACGTTGGACTCGGCACCGGCCAGGTGCATGGTCAACGGCCCGCCGGCCGCCAGCGGGCCGGACGACCGCAACGACACCAGCGCCTCACCGATGGTGAGCAGATCCCGCCCCCGCTCGCCCATGTCAACGCACCGCGTCGAGGTAGCGGCGGGCGCGGTCGCGGAGGGCGTCGAGGTCGCCGCCGGAGGCGGCGTCGCCCACCAGCGGGCCGCCGACGCCGACGGCGATCGCGCCGACCGCCAGGTAGCCGGGCATCTCGGCCAGGCCGACCCCGCCGACCGCGACGAACGGGATGTCCGGGAACGGGTCGCGGAGCGCCTTGAGGTACCCGGGTCCGCCGACCGAGGCCGGGAAGAGCTTGACCACGCTCGCCCCCGACCGCACCGCCGTGTACGCCTCGGTCGGGGTCAGCGCGCCGGCCGCCACCGGCAGGCCCCGCCGGGCCGCCTCGGCGATCGACTCGACCACGGCCGGCGTCACCACGAACTGCGCGCCGGCCGCCGCCACGTCGGCCACGTCGGCCACGGTGAGCACCGTGCCGGCGCCGACGAACGTGTCGGCCGGGGCGTCGGCCCGGATGGCCGCGATGGCATCGAGCGCATTCGGGGTGGTCAGCGCCACCTCCACCGCGCGTACGCCCTCGGCCAGCAGGGCGGTGCCGGCGGCGATGGCGGCGGCGGTGTCGGTGCCCCGGATGATGGCCAGCACCCGGGAACGGGTGAGTTCGGCGGTGAGATCGAAGGTCATGGTCACCACTCCGCGTACGAGCCGTCGGGGTGCCGGAACATCGGGCTGCGCCACGCGTGGCCGCGCTTGTCGGCCGCCCGCACCGCCTGCTCGTCGATCTCGATGCCCAGCCCCGGTGCGGTGAGCCGCTGCACGTACCCGTCGACGAAGGTCAGCGGCTGCTGGTCGACGCAGTAGTCCAGCACCTCGGCACCGAGGTTGTAGTGGATGCCGATGCTCTGCTCCTGGATCAGGTAGTTCGGCGTGGCGAAGCCGACCTGGAGGCAGGCGGCCAGCGCGATCGGCCCGAGCGGGCAGTGCGGGGCGAGCTGCACGTCGAACGTCTCGGCCAGCGCGGCGATCTTGCGTACCTCGGTGATGCCACCGGCGTGCGCCAGGTCCGGCTGGGCGACCGCGATACCGGCCTGGAGCACCGGCAGGAACTCCTGCCGGTTGTACAGCCGCTCCCCGGTGGAGACCGGCGTGCTGGTGGAGCGGACGAACTCGCCGATCAGGTGGGAGTTCTCCGGCACCACCGGCTCCTCCAGGAACAGCGGCCGGAACGGCTCCAGCAGCGGCGCGACCCGGCGGGCGTTGGCCAGGGTGAACCGGCCGTGGAAGTCCACGGCCACGTCCCGCTCGTCCCCGAGCACCTCGCGGGCGGCGGCGACGCGCTGCACCACCGCGTCGAGTTCGGCGACGGAGGCGAGCGGGCTCATCCGCCCGGACGCGTTCATCTTGACCGCGGTCAGGCCGGACTCGACCCGGGCAGCGATGTGGTCCCGGACCTCGTTCGGTTCGTCACCGCCGACCCAGCCGTAGACCCGGATCCGGTCCCGGACGGGTCCGCCGAGCAACTGGTGCACGGGCGCACCGTACCGCTTGCCGGCGATGTCCCACAGCGCCTGGTCCAGGCCGGCGACGGCGCTGGCCAGGATCGCCCCGCCGCGATAGAAGGAGCCCTTGGTCATCACCTGCCAGTGGTCCTCGATGCGCAGCGCGTCCTGCCCGACGAGCAGCTCGGAGAGCTGCTCGACGGCGGTGCGGACGGTCTCCGAGCGGCCCTCGCAGGTGGCCTCGCCCCAGCCGACGATGCCGTCGGTGGTCTCCACCCGGACGAACAGCCAGCGGGGTGCGACGAGGAAGGTCTCGACGCGGGCAATGGTGGTCATGATCGGGTCAGCCCTTCGTCGCACCGGCGGTGAGACCGGAGACCACGTACTTCTGCACGAACAGGGCGATCAGCATGATCGGCAGGGTGACCACCGTGGTCGCCGCCATCAGGCCGCCCCAGTCGATGCTGGCGTACCCGACGAAGTCGAAGATCGCCACCGGCAGGGTCTTCGTGCTCGCACCGGAGAGCACCAGCGCGAACATGAAGTTGTTCCAGGAGAAGATGAAGGACAGGATGCCGGCGGTGGCGATGCCCGGGACGGACAGCGGCAGGGTGATCCGCCGGAACGCGCCGATCGGGGTCAGCCCGTCGACCAGCGCGGCCTCCTCCAACTCCTCCGGCAGGCCGTCGAAGTAGCCCATCATGATGTAGACGATGAGTGGCAGCGAGACGAACATGTGGCTCAGGATCAGCACGCTGAACCCGCCGACCATGCGCAGGTTCGAGAAGACGTAGTACCACGGCACCAGCAGCGAGACGCCGGGGATGATCCGGGCCATCAGCACGACCAGCGCCGACTTCTTCATGTTGAAGCGGCTCATCGAGTACGCCGCCGGCACGCCCAGCAGCAACGACAGCGTCGTCGCCGCGAACGCCACCCAGAGGCTGTTGACGATGAACTGGACGTAGTTGGCCTGCTGCAGGACCGTGTTGTAGTTGTCCAGCGTGGGCGTGAAGACCAGGGCCTTGCTGGAGTCGTAGATGTCGACGTTGGTCTTGAACGACGCGGCGACCATCCAGATCAGCGGCGCCACCAGCGACAGCACCACGACGATCAGCGCGACCACCCGGAAGATCTTGAAACCCTTACCCGGTTTCATCGGCCCTCCTCCTTCTTCTTGCGCGCGGTGAGGACCCACATCAGGGCGATGATGAGCAGGAAGAACAGGATCAACACGGTCGACGACAGGCCGTACTCGTTGTAGTCGAAGCTCAGGCCGTACGCGTACACGTTGAGCGTCTCGACCTCGTTGAACGAACCGCCGCCGCGCCCCTTGGTGGCGTACAGGATGTCGAAGGTCTTCAGCGCGTCGATACCGCGCAGCAGCACCGCGACGATCACGGTGGGCATCAGCAGCGGCAGGGTGACGTGCCGGAAGCGCTGCCAGGCGCTGGCACCGTCGATCATCGCGGCTTCCTGCGGCTCGTCGGAGAGCGAGGTGAGCCCGGCGAGCAGGATCAGCACGACCATCGGCGTCCACTGCCAGATGTCGATGAAGATCGTGGTGGGCAACGCGGTGTGCTGACCGGCGAGCCACGGCTGCGGGCCGATGCCGACCCAGCCGAGCGCCTGGTTGGCCAGACCGATGTTCGGGTCGAAGATGAGCCGCCACATCATGCCGACCGCGACCGGGGTGGCCACCAGCGGCAGCAGGATGGCGACGCGGACCCACTTCTCGCCCCGGAACGGCCGCCACAGCAGCAGGGCGATCGCCATGCCGAGCACGACCTCGACGAGCAACGCGACGCCGGTGAAGGCACCGGTACGCGCCACGGCGGGCCAGAACCGGTCGGTGTCGGTGAGGACGTCGACGTAGTTCCGGAAACCGATGAACTCCGACTCGGCGCGGACCGACCCCGAGGAGTCGGTGAGGCTGAGGTACGCCGTCCAGGCGAGCGGGAAGATGATCAGCGCGGCGACGAAGGCCATGGCCGGGGCCGCGAAGAGCCACTTGCGATGGTCGTTGGCCCAACGCGCCCACCCGGGCGTGTCGGGCATGACAGAGGCGCTACTGGTCGCCCGCTCGGGGGCGCTGACTGCTGACATCAGATCTCCGTGTTGGGAAGGCCGGGCGGGGGTGGCGGGGCGATCGGCCCCACCACCCCCGCGCTCGGACCTAGCGGGCCTCGTCGTCCAGGAACTTCTGGAACGCCTCGTGGGCGGTGTCCGCCGAGGCGGCGGCGTCCCGACCGGTGATGGCGTCAACGATCGGCTGACCGACGATCTCCCGGGCCTGCGCCACGCGCTCGACCACGGGCCGGTCGTGACCCACGCCGTTGGCGAGGCTCACGGTGATCGCCTGCGCCATGTCCTCCGGGTAGGTCGAGGTGCCCTCCGGGTTCTCGAAGACGGAGGCGCGGGCGCCGGGGGTGCCGGCCTTCTGCTGCTCCAGCGACTGCTCCTTGCCGGCCGCCCACTCGATGAACTTCCAGGCGTTGGTCTGGTTGCCCGAGGCCTCGTTGATCGCCAGGCCCCACGAGGGGATGTTGTACGGCTTGGAGCCGGCCGGACCGGCCGGGAACGGCGCGAACCCGACGTTCTCGGAGACCCGCGACTTGCTCGGGTCGGTGGCGTTCGCGTAGAGCGAGTTGGCCTCCGGGTAGAAGGCGGCCTGGCCCTGGGTGAAGATGGCCATCGCCTCGGACCAGCTCATGTCGGTGCTGATGTTGGCCGGACCCTGCTCGCGCAGCAGCCCGCCGTAGAAGGCGTACGCCTGCTTGGCGGCCTCGCTGTTGACGGCGGAGTTGCCGGCCTCGTCGACGAAGTCGCCGCCGAAGCTGTAGAGGAAGCTGGAGAACTGGGTGACGGCGGCGGCCTTACCGGTCCGGGCCACGAAGCCGGCCACGCCCGGGTTGTCCGCCTGGATCTTGGTCGCCTGCGCCTTGAGCTCGTCGAGCGTCTGCGGCGGGGCGCTGAAGCCGGACTTCTCCAGCAAGTCCTTGCGGTAGTAGAGCACCTGCTGCTCGGTGATGATCGGGATGCCCACCACCTTCTCCTCGTAGGTGGTGGCGCTCACCGGGGCGTCCTGGAAGTCGGCGAAGTCGAAGTCCGAGCTGTCCTTGGCCTTGTCGGTCAGGTCGGCCAGGTACCCGTTCTTGGCGAACAGCCGGCCTTCCTGCAGCGGCCGGTACATCATCACGTCGATGTCGTCCGAGCCCGCGTTGAGCTTCACGTTGTACTGGTCCGACAGCTGGTCCTCACCGAGCTGGGTGACCTCGACCTTGAGACCGGTCTGCTGCTCGAACTCGGGCAGCGCCTTCCGGATGTTCTCGGTCCAGACGTGGTTGACCAGCGTCACGCGCACGGTGTCCGACGCGCCGCTGTCCTCACCACCACCGCCACAGGCGGAGAGGGTCATGGCGGCCACGACCGCCAGAGATGTCCCAACTATTGATCGACGTCCCACGTCCGTCTCTCCTTCTGTCCTGGCCGACGCCTCGGGGGGACGGGCGCGACCTCGGGCTGTTACATCCGCTTAACGTCCGGATGTTAGGCCGAAAAAGCAGACTTATACAAGGGGGAGACCTAACTGATATGATCCGAGCCGTGAAGGTTCCCTCACCCGGGGTGACACCCGCCCAAACCACCCGGACCGAGAACGGGCTGCACGGCCGTGTCCTCGACCACCTCGGTACGGCCATCTGCGGCGGTGAGCTGACCTCCGGAGCGGTGCTCAACATCGACGACCTGGTGGACCGCTACGCCGTGTCCCGCTCGGTGATCCGGGAGGTCCTCCGGGTGCTGGCGTCGATGGGCTTCATCGAGACCCGCCGCCGGGTCGGTGTCATGATCCGTCCGGCCCACCACTGGAACGTCTTCGATCCCCAGGTGATCCGCTGGCGACTCGCCTCCGTCGGCCGCATCGCCCAGATCCGGTCGATCACCGAGCTGCGGACCGCGGTGGAGCCGCACGCCGCCTGGCTCGCCGCCCACCGGGTCGACCACGACGAGGCCAGCGACCTGGTGGGCCTCGCCGCCAAGCTGTGGGCCGCCGGCAAGGCCGGGGACGAGAAGCGCTTCCTCGACCTCGACATCGAGTTCCACCAGCGGGTGCTGCGCGCCTCCGGCAACGAGATGTTCGTCAAGCTCCAGGACCTGGTCGCCGAGGTCCTCATCGGACGCCACCACTACCACCTGATGCCGCACTACCCCCACGAGCAGGCACTGCAACTGCACGCGGACGTCGCCCAGTCGATCCAGCGCCACGACGGCGAGACCGCGCGCGAGGCGATGGTGCAGATCATGGAGCACGCGTTCGAGGAGATGTCCTCGATCTGGGAGCAGGGGGTCACCCCCGAACCCGAGCCGATGCTCACCACCACGCCCGAGCCCGCCTGACCGCAGCGGGACCGACCCGGGGCGGCGCGGTCCACCCGATCCACCCCGGGTCGGCATGTCCACGCCGACCGCGCCCCACCGGTCCGGACCGGCCGGTCGGACGGATCAGACGGCCCCTCGGTCGACCAGGCTGAACGTGGTGTCGACCTCGCCGTCGCCGATGAACTCCACATAGATCACCTTGCGGCTGCGGCTCCACTGCACGAAGCCGTGCTCCTCGTTGTACAGCACGTGGGTGGGGCGCCCCTGATCGTCCTTGCTCTCCTCGAGGGGCCTGATGCTGAACAGGGTCGCCTGGGTCGCCACACAATCGGCGCCCACCAGCGAGGAGGACGTGCTCGGCTGGCGTTTCACCCCGAGGCAGGGCCGGTGGGCGATCTCGGGATTCAAGGATTTGATCATGTAGTCGACGCCGAACGGCTGAAGGACGAAGACGGCCTCCGGCCCTGTGCCGTCACCGACGTGGACCCTGCCGTCGCCGTCCACCGACAGGTCGCGGTCGATCTCCGCCACATGCAGCAGGGTCCGACGCTGCCCGTTGAGAATGCCCAGGGCGGCCTCTACGGGATCCAACGACGTCCTCGGCCTGCCCGAGCCGGCGGGCACCGGGTCCAGACTCCTAGAGACGGACGGCCCGGGAGAGGTCGCGGCACCACCGAGGACGGCACGCACCAGACGCGGGCCGACCAGCACGGCCGGCACCAGCAGCGTCGCCGCGACCACCGTGGCGACCAAGACCAGCCGGCCCCGCCGCTTCCTCACCCGACCGTCGAACACCGGCTTCGGTGCCACCGGGGCGTCGCTCCCACGGCCGGGCGTTGCACCGTCGTTCACCGCCGACACCGACGAGACGGCGGATGCCGACGAGACGGCGGATGCCGACGCCGCGGCGGCCAGCATGCGGTCGGCCTCGCGCGACGACGGTGCGGTCGTCAACAGTTCGTCGAGCAGTTCCCGGGCGGTGGGACGTTCCGCCGGGTCCTTTGCGAGCGCCCGCTCGACCAACCCGCGCAACGGCCCGCCGAGGCCGGTGAGGTCCGGCGGCTGGCTGAGGATCCGCATCGCGGTGGAGGCCGGCGAGTCGGCCGCGAACGGCGTACGCCCGGTGGCCGCGTAGGCGACCACCGCACCCCAGGCGAAGACGTCCGCCGCCGGACCGACCGTACGGTCCCGCCCGGTCTCGAACCGCTCCGGTGCCATGTACGCGATGGTGCCGACCATGTGGTTCGTCCGGGTGTGCTGACTCGTCGCCTCGAAGGCACGGGCGAGACCGAAGTCGATGACCTTGATGCCGCCCAACGCGACCAGGACGTTGGCCGGCTTGAGATCCCGGTGGATCACCCCTGCGCCGTGGATCGCGGCCAGCGCCGTCGCCACCCCGACGGCCATGCTGTGCAGCGCGCCCGCACCGAGTGGTCCCTGCGCCCGGACCACCTGGGCGAGGCTCGGCCCGTCGACGTACTCCACCACCAGGTACGGCGGATCGTGATCCGGATCGGCGTCCAGCACCTCGGCGGTGCAGAACGGCGGCACCAGACGAGCCTGGTTCACCTCGCTGCGGAACCGGGCCCGGAACTCGCCGTCGTCGGAGAGATCCGGGCGGATCATCTTGATCGCCACCTGCCGGCCCTGCTCGTTCCGGGCCAGGAACACCTCACCCATCCCGCCCTCACCGAGCCGGCCGAGCAGGTCGTACCCGCCGAGCCGCACCGGGTCACCGGGGCGCAGTGGCTGGTTCACGTCCCCATTCCACAGTTCGTGGCCGACCCGGGAACCGTTCTGCGCATGATCTTCCCCTACGGATACTCGGAGGTCGATTCGACACCCTACCGCCACTTCCGAGCGGAACGACCAACGGTGAGTGGGGGCTCCTGATCGTGGCGGTGTGGCTGTGGGCGCGACGGCGTGGCGGGCAGTCACACCGCCACGATCAGCGGCGCGGGCCTCCGTACGATGCGGGCATGGCGTTGCTGCACCGGGCGGAACTGCGCCCCACCAAACTGGAACTGTTGGCGACGTGGCTGCCCGGCCGCGTCTGGTATCGCGGGGACGCCGACGCCGAGGTGGTCCGCGTGGGCGCGTACCGCTTCGACGATCCGGCCGGTGAGGTCGGGATCGAGACGCTGCTGGTGCGCGTCGGCACCGGCCCGGTGCACCAGGTGCCGCTCACCTATCGCGGCGAGCCGCTGGCCGGCGCGGAGAACTGGCTGGTCGGCACGATGGAGCACTCGGCGCTGGGCCGGCGGTGGGTCTACGACGCCTGCGGCGACCCGGTGTACGCCGCCGCACTCGCCGACGCGGTGCTCGCCGACGCCGGTCAGGCCGAGGAGTACTTCGAGGAGGACGGCGGGCGGCAGGTCCGCCCGCCGAACATGGAGATCGCCAGCGACGCTCCGGCGGCCGGGGTGCCTCCGGTCGGTGCCGTGCGGTCGATCGTGGACGGCGATCTGGCCGTGATCGTCACGGACGGCGTCGAGCTGACCGTGGTCCGCCGCCCGGGTGCGGGCGCGACGGCCTCCGGGGTCGCGTTGATCGGCACCTGGGACGACGTCAGCGCGCCGCTGGCGTACGCCGCACCGCGCTGACCAGCGCCCGCACCACTTCCCCACCCGGGGGCGGGCTGCTGCATACCGGGTATGCTCCCTCGTCATGCGACCCGCCCCCGACCACCGACGCGTGGCACTCGTCGCCGTGCTCGGCGGCTTCCTGCTCGGCTTCCTCGACTTCGTGTGGATCAAGTACGTGCCGTATCCCTTCGCCAACCTGGGCAACTCCAGCGCGGTGTGGGCGGTGGCGGCGTTCGCCTTCGGGTTCTGGGTCCGCTCCGGCCCGGTCCGGGCGGCTGTCGGCGCCGCCGTCGGGCTCGTCGTCGCGGTGCCCAGTTACTACGTCGCGGCGGCACTCATCCAGGGCGACGACTGGGCCGTGTTGTGGGCGACCACCTCGCTGATCTGGATGGCGTTCGGCGTACTCGCCGGAGTGATCTTCGGCGTCGGCGGTGTCTGGGCACGCGGATCGGGGTGGTGGCGGGTGATCGGGACGGCGCTGCCGGCCGCCGTACTCTTCGCCGAGGCGCTGGTGCAGGCGCGACGGATCAACCACCCGAGCTACGGCATCGAACCGCTCTGGAACGCCCTGATCAACGCGGTACTCGGCGTCCTGGTCGTGGCCCTGGTCGGCCGTACCGCCCGGCAGCGGCTGGTCGCGCTGGCCACGGCGGTGCCGCTCGCGCTGGTGGGGTTCGTGGCCTTCCGGTTGGCGAGCTTCGGCTGACCGCCCGGCGTCAGTCGGTGAACGCGGCGAGATCCAGCACGTCCAGGCGCTCCGGATCGGCGATCACGTCGATCTCGACGATGCGTCCGCCCACGACGGTGAAGGCCATCACCGACAACGGTCGACCGGCGGCGGTCACCACCACCCCGGCCGTGCCGTTGACCAGCGCCGGCCGGGCGAACGGCGAGAACCGGCCGAACGACGTGGCCTCGGCGGCGACGCTGGTGGCACCCCTGATCACGGTGGTGAACCGGGCGCGACCGGCACCGCCGTCCGACCGCAGCACCACCTCCGGGTGCAGCACGGCGACCAGGGCGTCGAAGTCGCCGTCCCGGGCGGCGGTCAGAAACGCGTCGACCACCTCGCGCTGACGGGCGAGGTCGGTGTCCGGCAACGGCGACTGCCCGCGTACCCGGCGACGGGCCCGACTGGCCAGTTGACGCGCGGCCGTCGGCGTCCGGTCGATCATCGGGGCGATCTCGTCGAACGGCACCGCGAACATGTCGTGCAGGACGAACGCCAGCCGCTCGGCCGGGCCGAGCGTGTCGAGCACCACCAGCAGCGCCAGCCCCACCGAGTCGGCCAGCACCGCGGCGTGCTCCGGGTCGTCGGCGCCCTCCGGGCTGACCACCGGATCGGGCACCCGGGCGTCGAGCGGCTCCTCGCCGCGACGCCGACGGGTCCGCAGGGTGTTCAGGCAGACCCGCGCCACCACCGTGGTCAGCCAGGCGGGCAGGTTGTCCAGCGCGGCGGCGTCCGTACGGGCCAGCCGCAACCACGCCTCCTGCACCGCGTCGTCGGCCTCCCCCAGGGAGCCGAGCATCCGGTAGGCCACCGCCCGCAGGTACGGCCGCTGCTCCTCGAACCGCGCGGCCAGCCGATCAGACTCGATCATCGTTCGCCCTCCTCCGGGTCCACCCACTCGACCCCGCCGAGCCCGCCGATGTGACGACGCCGATCACCCGGTCACCATCGTCGTCCGCGCGGGGTCGAGCCCGGTGAAGCCACGAACGGTAGCCGACCGCACGACGGGCGGTCGCGACGCAGGGAGAGACGATGAACCCACCGATCCTGGTCACCGGCGGTACCGGCACCCTGGGCCGCCTGGTCACCCCGCTGCTGCGCGACGCCGGCCGGCCGGTCCGCGTGCTGAGCCGGCGAGGTGGCCACAGCGTCCCCGGAATCGAGCACGTCCGCGCCGACCTGCGGACCGGCGAGGGCGTGGAGAGGGCGGTACGCGGCGTCGACACCGTGCTGCACCTGGCCGGTGGCCAGCAGGGCGACGACACGCTGGCCCGTACCCTGGTCGACGCCGCCCGGCAGGCGGACGTACGGCATCTGGTCCTCGTCTCGGTCGTCGGCGCGGACCGGCTCCCGCTCGCCTGGATGCGGACCAAGCTGCACGCCGAGGAGACGATCGGCGGCTCCGGCCTACCCTGGACCGTGCTGCGGGCCGCGCAACTGCACGACCTGGTGCTGACCATGGCGCAGAAGCTGACCGCCCTGCCGGTGGTCCCGCTGCCCGGCCTGCGGTTGCAGTCGGTGGACGGCCGCGAGGTCGCCGACCGACTCGCCGAACTGACCCTGGGCACCCCGGCGGGTCTGGTGCCCGACATCGTCGGCCCTCAGGTGCACACCACGGGCGAACTGATCCGAGGTTATCTGCGGGCCAGCGGGAAACGTCGGCTCACCCTGCCGGTCCGCCTGCCCGGAAAGGCGGGACGCGCCTACCGCGACGGGGCGAACCTGACGCTGCGCGACGCCACCGTCGGTACCCGGACCTGGGAGGCGTTCCTCGCCGAACGGGTCGTCGCCGCCCGGTAGCCACGCGGGACAGCACGCAGCGCCACCGGTTGGTAACGTGGCGGCGTTCTGCGGTGGTGTCCCTTGGGGAGGGTCGCGTGTGGGCGGACGAGGCGGCCTTGGACGCCACGCAGCGCCGCCTCGACGAGTGGGAGTCCGCCGTCGCCGACCGGGCGCGGCGGGCCCAGTCGCTGGCGGCCCGGGTCGCGGCGCTCACCGGCACGGCGCACAGTCCGGACCGCACCGTCACCGTGACCGTCGACTCGGCCGGGCTCCTGGTCGACCTGCGGCTTGACGACCTCGTACGCCAGCACCCCGCCGCCCACACCGCGCGCCTGATCGTGGCCGCCACCCGCGCCGCACACGCGGACCTGCTGCGCCGTGTCGCCGCGACGACCCGCGAGACAGTCGGCGGCGACGACCCGGCGGGACAGGCCGTCGTCGACTCCTACCGGCGGCGGCTGGGCGACGGGCGAGGGCACCCGGATGCCGACCGATGACCCGCTCCGGGTCGACCCGGACGACCTGACCACCCACGCGACGCGCCTCGACCGGCACGCCGACACCCTCGACACCGCCCGCCGCGCCGGGCAGCAGGTCCGGCTCGACACCGGCGCGTACGGGCAGCTCTGCGCGATCATGCCCACGCTGCTCGACGGCCTGCAACGGGTGTTGGTCGACGGGATCGGCACCGCCACCACCTCGGTCCGCGACACGGCCACCCGCCTGCGCACCGGCGTCGACCACTACCGGGCCGCCGACGCACGGGCCCGACACCGGCTCGACCGGGTGCGGGACCGGCGTGACCGGTAACCCCCTCGTCGCCGCCCCGACGCCGGTCACGCCCAGCGCCTGGGCCGGCGTCTGGATCTGCGAGGACATCGAACTCATCGCCAAGGGGGTACGCGAAGGAAGCTGGATCGACGGCAGCCTCGGCGTGGTCAGCGCCGGCCTGGACGCCCTCGCCTTCGTCTCCGACCCGGTCGGCGCTCTCCTCCAGTACGGCGTCGCCTGGCTCATCGAGCACGTCAAGCCGCTCAGCGAGGCACTGGACTGGTTGGCCGGCGACCCCGCGCAGATCACCGCACACGCCCAGACCTGGCGCAACGTCGCCGCGTCGCTGCGCGCCGAGGCCACCGGGCTCACCGACGCCGTCCGCACCCAGGTGACCGGCTGGGACGGCAGCGCCGGGCACGCCTACCGCGCCTGGGCCGCCGAGCAACACCAGGCCGTCACCGGCCTGGCCCAGGGCGCCGACACGATGGCCGCCATCACCGAGGGCACCGCCGGCCTGGTCGCCGCCGTCCGGCTCCTGGTCCGCGACGCCATCGCCACCTGCGTCTCCCGCCTCACCGTGTACGCCGCCGAACTCGTCGCCACCGCCGGACTGGCCACCCCGCTGGTGGTGGAGCAGGTCACCACACTTGTCGCGTCCTGGGCGGCCCGGATCGCGAAACTGCTGCGCGGCCTGCTGAACAGCCTCCGGGCGATCATCCCCCACATCCGCCGCCTCGCCGACCTCATCGACCACCTCAAGCGCGCCCTGGACCGCCTTCGGACCGGATTGGGGCACCAGCGCTCGCCAAACTCTCCAGCCGGTCCGGGTGGCATGCATGCTTACGATCCGAAGCCCGGTTCGACGGCATTCGACCCCGGTCAGCATCACGGCCCTCTCGGCAGCGATTTCCGGCCGGGAGTTGTCGACCCCAAAGGACTGTTCGAGGACAAAGAACGGTCGATCGCCGGCCGTCTGGCCGAAGACGGCAGCATGGTTCATCCCCGGGAACGCATTGACGATGTGCGCCACCTCAAGAACCCGGATGCCATGGTGCGGGCGGACCCTTTCGACCCGGGATTGGTCACCGAGTTCAAAACACTTGCCGGAAGCGGGAGTGGCAGTGTCCGTCGCAATATCATCGAGGCTGGCGAGCAGACAGGAGCCGACGGAGTGGCGGTGTTGGACGGTCGGCAGGTCGGTCTGACCGAGGAGGATGCACGACGGGGCTACGGTCGGGCTGCTGGACAAGCTCGCGCTCACGGGCAGCAGATGCCGGCTGAGGTCCGCATGATCCTCGGCGACGGCCGCGTCATCACTTTCCCCTGAGATCGGGCAGATCATGGCAACCTTCGAACACATTTTCCTTCGGACCGACCTTGAGGTCGCTGATGCGGCCGCCGCACTCGCTACCCTCCTCGACCTCGAACAGACCACCGACGACGGTGGCCGCATCTTCTTGGGCAGGCCCGCGTCCCGAGGACGGCTCGGTCGGATAGGTGGTGAAATCCACCGCAATGTCTACGGATATCCACTGACGGATCCCGACGAGGAATCCGTGATCGATGGTTACCACCTCGTCTGGGACGTCGGGTACACCGGTCGTGATCCCGAGGCCCAGCTCGATGAGGCCATGCACCTGTTCGAGGAGATGACCGGGAAGATTCAGTGGCCGGCACTGCTGCTTCAAGGACTCGACCTACTCCTCGCAGGGTGGAACTCCCAGATCGGCTATCGCGTTTTCGCGGGTGGGATCTCCCCGGATATCGAGGCCCGAGACCTCTGGGAATCCTTTCGTCAGCCGCCATCACCGTGAAGGGTGACCATCGAAGCCGTCATGCGTTCGGTGCTGAGCGCTTGCAACGATGGCGCCTCAGGTCAGGATGATGGGGTTGGTGAGGGCGGCCATCTGGCGGGTGGGGTGGCGGATCTCGACGCGGACGTAGCCGGCCTCGTCCGCCGTGGTGTGCCACCGGGCCGTACCTGTTCCGTCGGGAGACAGCGCCTCGCGGTGCACGGTGCCGCGTTCGGTGTGCAGGGTGACGACACCGGAGGGTACGCCGGACACCTGGACGCGTACCGTGACCTGCTCACCGCCGGTGGGTAGGTGTTCGCCGACGGCGGCGACGCGGTCGGCGGTCGACGCCTCGACCTCAAGGTGGACGCGCGTCGACTCGGCGAGCCAGCTGCGGCCCTGGCGGAGGCCGGCGAGGATCGCCTCGATGCTCAGATCCTGCGCGAACACGACGGTGTGCGGTGTGCCGAGCTGGCCGGCGAGGTGGGTGTCGCTGTTGCCGACCGCCGGGCGCCAACGTCCCCGGTGGACATCGTGGGCCAGGGTGCGTCCCCACTCGGCCAGGGCGGCCTCGTTGTCGGCGTTCCACGGCAGGTCCGAGGACCAGAGGCCGTGCCACACCTCCACCGCGTCGAACCAGCGGTACGGGTAGGCAGACGTCCCCGACGGGTACGGCGCGTACGGGTGGGCCAGCACGCACAGTCCGCCGGTGCGGCGTACCCGGTGCAGGTGGCGCTCGATGGTGTCGTCGCGGATGCCGTAGCCGGAGTCGACGTGTTGCTCCGGTGGGAGGCCGAGGGCCAGCCAGTGGCCCGTGCGGGTGGTGACCTCCTGCCCGAGGATCACCAGCAGATCGTCGCCGGAGTGGGGTGGGGCCCACTGCGCATGGCCACGGACCGTGTCGTGTTCGGTGGTGGCGACGAAGTCCAGCCCGAGCGCGCGGGCCGCCGTCGCGAGCTGCGGCACGCTCAGATCCGCGCCGTGGGAGAGCGTCGAGTGCAGATGACAGTCGCCCCGGTACCAGGCCGGACCCCGGCCCGTCGCCCGCAGGGCCGGAAAGCGGGGTGCGGCGTCCGGTCGGGTGACCATGCCCGGCAGCGTACGCGGATCGCGTCCGCGGCAGGGGGCACTCCCCCGGCTCTGGCCGGAGGTACGGGAGCCACCTCCGACCTGGGTAGGAGACGCCGCTCGGACCGACGGCCGCAGGTGGGGCCGCTGGTCGGGCGCTTCCGGGTCGCCGCCCGAACAGCATCAGGACATGACTCCCGCGATGCCCCTTCGGGCACCCTGGCACCGTCCCCTGTTGGTCTTCGTCTCGGCGATGGCGGTCCTCGCCGTCGTCTGCGCCGTCGGTGTCTTCGCCGATCCCCGGGTCCTGACCGGCGCGCCGATCTGGCTCAAGCCGTTGAAGTTCTCCGTCTCGTTGATGCTGTACGGCGCCACCCTGGCCTGGATGCTCACCCTGCTGCCCCGGCGCAGCCGGGTCGCGGAATGGGCCGGCACCGTCATCGTCGCCATGGGGGTGGTGGAGATGACGATCATCGTCGGGCAGGTGCTGCGCGGCACCACCAGCCACTTCAACGTGAGCAGCCCGCTGAACGCCGCCCTCTGGCAGGCGATGGGGATAGCGATCAACGTGCTGATGGTCGCGCACATAGTCATCGGTGTGGCGGTGCTGCGGCGACCGATCCCCGACCGGGTCGGCCGGTACGCGGTGGGGCTGGGTCTGGGTCTGACGCTGCTCGGCATGCTGACTGCGGTCCCGATGACGATGAACGGCGCGGAATCGGCTGTCGCCGGGATCGCCGGGGCGCACAGTGTCGGCGTGCCGGACGGCGGCCCCGGTCTGCCGATCCTGGGCTGGAGCACCACCGGTGGGGACCTGCGGATCCCGCACTTCGTGGGCATGCACGCGTTGCAGGTGCTGCCGGTCCTGGCGCTGCTGCTGGGTCGGTTCCGCAACGAGCGACTGGATCAGCGTGACCAGGTGCGGCTGCTGGTGGTCGCCGGTGCGGCGTACGGCGTGGGGACGCTGCTGCTGGCCTGGCAGGCGCTGCGCGGGCAGCCGCTGCTGGATCCGGACGCGCTGACCCTGGGCGCTGCCGTGGCGCTGCTGGCCGCGACCGTGGTCGCCGTCGGTGCGGTGCTCGTGCGGCGACGTCGACCCGAGCCGGTGGCAGCGCCCGCCGACGGTCCGGAGCAGGCCGACACCGAGCGGGTCGAGGTGACGGTGTGACCGGCGCCCTGTTCACGCTGACGTTCGCGCTGGCCGCGCCCTTCTGGGCGCTGATGATCCTGCTGCCGCGCTGGCACATGACCAGCCGGATCATCGCCTCGCCACTGATCGTGGCACCGGTGCTGGTGATCTACACGGTGCTGGTGCTCCCCGCGCTGGGCGACGTGCTGCCGGCGGTGGCCTCGCCGACCCTGGAGGGCATCCGTGACCTGCTCGGCACCGACGACGGTGCGGCGGCGGCCTGGGCGCACATGATCGCGTTCGACCTGTTCGTCGGGGCGTGGGCGTGGCGGGACAGCCGGGAGCGGCGGGTGCCCACGCTGGTCATGGCGCCGGTGCTGGTGTCGACGATCCTGCTCGGGCCGATCGGGCTGGCCGTCTATCTGGCGGTGCGTACCCGCTGGACACGGCCGATCTCGCCGTCGGACAGCAGGGCCTAGGCTTGGTCACCGTGGGATGGCTGGGTCGCTTGTTCGACGCGCGGGACGCCCGCGTGCGGATGGCCCTGGTCATCATCGCGGGCATCTTCTACCTCTCCTTCGGTGGGCTGCACGCCGGTACGCCCACCACCACGCAGTTGGTCCTCGCGGTGGCCGCTTTCACCGCCGGACTGCTGCTGTTCCGCCGGCTGGTGGGCAACCTGCTGGTGCAGGTGGCGCTGCTGGCGGTCGCGATCCACGTCATCGACGACGTGATGATCAACCAGGTGGGCGCCGGGTGGGCGTTGCTGGAGCTGACCGTGCGGGCGAGCCGGACCCGCACGGTCTGGTGGGGCACCGGCCTGCTGGCCCTGGTCGACCTGACCGGCGTACGGGGCGAACCGGTCGAGTGGCTGCTCTCCGCGGCGTCCGGGCTGTTGGTGGACGTCGGCGTGCCGGTGCTGCTGGGCCTGGTCATCCGGACCACGCAGGAGCTGGGCCGGCAGGCGCAGCAACGCGCCGAGGAGGAGCAGCGGCGGCGCGAGTCGGAGAGCCGCGCCGCCCGGGCCGACGAGCGCAGCGCCATCGCGCGGGAACTGCACGACGTCGTCGCGCACCACGTGGCGTCGATGGTGCTGCGGGTCGGGGTGGCCCGGCACGTGCTGACCGACCTGGATCCACGGGTGGACGAGGTCTTCGACGACGTGCACGGCACCGGCAGCGCCGCCCTGGCCGACCTGCGCCGACTGGTCGCGGTGCTGCGCGACCCGGACGGCGTACGCGGCGACGCGGCACTCACCGCGATCGAACCGTCGGCGGTCCCGGCGGCCATCGGCGCGGCGGTGGACCGGGCCCGTCAGGCCGGGGTGACGGTGGAGGCGGAGGTCGACCCGGCGGTCGCGGCACTCGACGCGGTCCGGGGTCTGGCGGTGCTGCGACTGACCCAGGAGTCGCTGACCAACGTCGCCAAACATGCCGGTGCCGCCGCGCTGGCCCGGCTGAGCGTCAGCGTGGTCGACGGCGCGGTGCACCTGGAGGTGACGGACAACGGGCGCGGCGCGGTGCCGACCACGGTGCCGGCGGGCGGCGGCCACGGCATCACCGGGATGCGGGAACGGGTCGAGGTCCTCGGTGGCCACCTGGAAGCCGGGCCGACCGGCGGCGGCTGGCGGGTCCGTACGGTCCTGCCCGCCACGCCGGACCGTGACGTGCCGCAGGCGAGGGAGGCGTCATGATCCGTGTGCTGCTGGTGGACGACCAGCATCTGATCCGCGCCGGGTTGCGCATGCTCTGCGACGCGCAGCCCGACATCGAGGTGGTCGGTGAGGCCGACAACGGCCGCGAGGCGATCACGATGGCCGCGCGGCTGGTGCCCGACGTGGTGGTGATGGACCTGCGCATGCCAGGCGTCGACGGGATCACCGCGACCAGCCGCATCCTGGCCGACCGGCCCGCCACCCGGGTGCTGGTGCTGACGACGTTCGGCGACGACGACCATCTCTATCCGGCGCTCACCGCCGGTGCCTGCGGTTTCCTGCTCAAGGACGCACCGCCCACCGAACTGCTGGACGGCGTCCGACGGGCCGCCGTCGGCGACAGCCCGTTCAGCCAGGACGTGCTGCGACGTCTGGTGACCCGGGCCGTGCACGCCCGCGCCGAGACCCCGGCACCGGTCGACGGCCTGACCACTCGGGAGCAGGACGTGCTGGACCTGGTCGCGGAGGGACTGTCCAACGCGGAGATCGGCGAGCGCCTGCACATCGGTGTGACCACGGTGAAGACCCACATCACCAGCCTGATGACCAAGACCGGCAGCCCCAACCGGGTACGGTTGGCGCTGTTCGCCCGTGGGCTGTGAGCCCCGCTGTCCCCCGGTCATCGCGGAGGGCGGCTATCCCCCGGCCATCGCGCCCAGGACGATGTACGGCTCCGCGCCGGTGAGCACCGCCTCGGGCAGCGGTGCGTCGGGTGGGGAGTGGGAGAGGTCCTCCTCGCAGGCGTAGAAGCGGACGAAGGCGCGACGTTTGCCGCTGTGCCGGTCCCGGATGGTGCCGAGCAGCATCGGGTAGCGCGCCTCCAACGCGTCCAGCACCAGCCGCTGGGTGGCCGGCCCGCCGTCCGGACCGGCCACCTCCAGGCGCACCTCGCCGGTGACCCGGGCGAGGGTCTTCAGGTGGGCCGGGAGGACGACCCGGATCACGGCAACACCTGGACTTCCACGGAGAGCACCGGTGGCAGGTCCCGGACGATCGGCGCCCAGGTGTCGCCGCTGTCCGCCGAGTGGTAGACCTGTCCGCCGGTGGTGCCGACGTAGATGCCGCACTCGTCGAGCGTGTCGACCGCCATCGCGTCCCGCAGCACGTTGACGTAGCAGTGGGACTGCGGCAGCCCGTCGGTCAGCGGCTCCCACTCGTCGCCGCCGGTGCGACTGCGGTAGACCCGCAACCGCCCCTCCGGCGGGTAGTGCTCGGAGTCGCTCTTGATCGGTACGACGTAGATCGTCTCCGGCTCGTGCGCGTGCACCGCGATCGGAAACCCGAAGTCCGACGGCAGGTCGCCGCTGATCTCACGCCAGTTCGCACCGGCGTCGTCGCTGCGCATCACATCCCAGTGCTTCTGCATGAACAGCGTGTCCGGCCGCGACGGGTGCTGGGTGATGTGGTGGACGCAGTGGCCCACCTCGGCGTCGGTGTCGGGGATCTCCCCCGACCGCAGGCCCTTGTTGATCGGCAGCCAGCTCGCGCCCGAGTCGTCGCTGCGGAACGCGCCCGCCGCCGAGATGGCGGTGTAGATCCGGCCGGGGTGCACCGGGTCCAGGATGATCGTGTGCAGGCACAGGCCACCCGCACCCGGCTGCCACGACGGGCCGGTCCGGTGGGTCCGCAACGCGGTCAGCTCGGTCCACTTCTGGCCGCCGTCGGCTGAGACGTAGAGGGCGGCGTCCTCGGCACCGGCGTAGACCGTGTCCGGGTCGTCGCGGGACGGCTCCAGGTGCCAGATCCGCTTGAACTCCCACGGGCGCGGCGTGCCGTCGTACCAGAGGTGCTCGCCGACCTCGCCGGTGTACGCGAAGTCGTTGCCGACGGTGGCCCACGTCTTGCCGCCGTCGTCGGAGCGCTGGATCAACTGCCCGAACCAGCCGCCGGACTGCGAGGCGTAGAGCCGGTCCGGGTCGGCCGGTGAGCCGGTGAGGTGGAAGATCTCCCAGCCGCCGAAGTGTGGCCCGTCGACCGTCCAGTCGGCGCGTCGACCGTCCGAGGTGAGCACGAACGCGCCCTTGCGGGTGCCGACCAGCACCCGTACACCGGTCATCGCGGCTCTCCCCGGCGCTTCGTGCCGACCTGGTGTGTTGTTCTTTGTCGTGTGGCCATGTCGCCATTCTCCTGTCGTGTCCGATGAACCCCGATTGCCACGCCGGACCGTTCACTGACGGTCATACCCGCCGGGTACGACAGGATCCGCCCGGCGGGCGCGGCACTCGTCCGCCCGGCGGGCTGACGAGGAGGGGTCGGACAGCTCAGCTCGACATCACGCGGGCGTGCAGGTCGGACACCACCTTGCGGGCCGACTCGAAGGCACCGGCCTGCCAGGCGATGTAGTGGCTGAGGTGGTCACCGGCGAAGTAGACCCGACCGTCCGGCTCCAGCAGACGCCCGTAGTGCCCGCCGCTGGTCCGCGAGGGCCAGGACATCCAGCCGCCCTCGCTGTAGCGGGTCCGCTCCCAGGCCACCGAGAACGACGCCTCCACCTCGCTGCGGTACGCCTCGCCGTGGATCTTCACCCCCTGGGCGACGGCGCGGGCCTCCCGCTCGGCGGGCGGCAGGGCCGCGTACGACTGGGCGTTGGCACCGAAGTTGTAGTAGCCGATGACCAGGCCCTTCGCGCCGTGGTAGCCGTAGGACGGGTACCAGATCGCGGACAGGTCCAGGTTGGTGTTGGTGATGCCGGCGTAGATGTTCTCGTCCTGCTCCCACCAGCGCCGCCGGTACTGCAACCCGATCTTGCCGGTGGCGGTCGGCACCGCGTAGCCGAGGGCGGCCCGGACCGGCGGGGACAGGTTCGACGGGATCCTCGCCAGCACCGGCGGCGGAATCGTGCAGACGCAGAAGTCCGCGGTGACGGTCCGCACCCGACCGCCGGGTCCGGCGTGGACGACCGAGACACCGGAGCCGGTGTTCGAGATCGACCGCACCTCCGCACCGTAGCTGATCCGTCCGCGCCCCACGGCCTCCTCCAGGGCGTACGCGATGCGGTCCATGCCGCCGACCGGTTGGAACATCAGCATCGCCTGGTCGTAACCGAACTCGAAGGAGAAGTACCGTCCGACGCCGCTGGCCAGCACGTCCGGCAGGGAGTGCGGGGTCAGTTTCGGCGTACCCGTCTCGTTGCCCGCGCCCGGCTCCACCAGGTAGCCCCGGCGGTTGGTGCCCGCGTACCGCCAACTCGCCGCCGGGTTCCCCGCCACCCGGCCGCCGATCGCACCGAACCCGCGCAGGAACTCCAACAGCCGTTCCTTGTCGTCGGCGGTGAGCTGCCCGTCGAGCGCACCCTGGTCGGTGGCCTTGGCGAGCAGTTCGGAGACGTACCCGTAGACGTCCGCCTTCGCCTCACGGTGCCGGATCGGCGTGCCGGAGAGCGGACCGACGTCCTCGTTGTAGTAGTAGCCGTCCGCGTTCTGGTTGCCGAAGATCTCGACCGGGACGCCCAGTTCCCGGCAGTAGTCCATGGTCACCATGTGCTGGGCGATCCGCGCCGGACCGGCGTTCATGTACTGCCCACCGGTGAACCGGGCGCGCTGGGTGTGCCCGTCGAGATCGGTCTCGCTGGTGCCACCCCGCACCGTCCAGTTACGCCCACCCGGGCGGCTCCGCGCCTCCAGCACGGTCACCCGGTAACCCGCCTTGCCGAGTTCGTACGCCGTGGTCAGTCCGGCGATGCCCGCGCCGAGCACGACGACGGACGTCGCGGACCGGCCGGTCAGCGTGAAGTCCGACCGGTTCGGCGCCCGGAACGGCGGCGCGGCCTGCGCGGCGGGTGCCAACCCGAGCGCGCCCATCGTCCCGTAGAGCACCCCGGCGCCGCCGGAGACCCCGACCGCTTGGAGGAACTGCCGTCGCGTGGTGGGTGTCGTCATTGCCGCCTCCCTCGCCAGATCGATGGACGACGATCTCAGTGGCGTGTTTCATCGACGTAGCCCGTTGGTAACACCCGCCCGACCGGTCACCGCACTCTTGCGCACACCAAGCATTCCGCGCTCCCGCCACGGCAAGGCGAGGAAGCGCGACACCAACGGATGTCCGATTCGCCACAATCAGGGCATGAACGAGGACGCCGGCTGCGCCGACCCACGGCAGGTTCCCGACTTCCGGGAACGGCGGCAGCGCACCCTCCAACGCACCGCCGCCTTCACCGACGGGGCCGTGGCGATCGCGCTGACCCTGCTGGCGCTCCCCCTGGTCAACTTCGCCGACGCGAGCACGGCTCGGCAGTCGGTGGCCGAACTGTTCGCCGCACACCTCGGAGACATTCTCTCCTTCGCGGTGTCATTCCTGGTCATCGCGCTGTTCTGGCGAACCCACCGGCACCTCTACGAACAGCTCGTCGACTACGACGAGCCCCTCGTGCTGCTCAACACGGCATGGCTGATGGCAGTGGTCTTCCTGCCGTTCCCCACCGCGCGACTCTTCGTCGAGACACACCTGCGCACCGACTCGGCGGTGCTCTATCTCAGCAACATGTTGCTCATCAGCCTTCTCGCGCTGACCCAGGCATGGTGGGTCGACCGCCACCCCCACCTGCGCGCCCCGAAGAGTCAGTCGAGCGCGCGGACCCTGGCCGCGCCGGTCGCGCTCTGCGTGACCTTCGCCGCCGCCACCCTGACCGCGCTCGCCTCGCCGACCGCCGGCCTGCTGGTACTCATCGGCCTACCCTTGGCGCAGGCCATCGCCGCCCGACTCACCAGAGCGCCCTCGACCCGCGACTGTGAATGAGGTCGACGCCTACCGATGCAGGCGGCGGGCGCAGCGGCCGTCGTGGTCGGCGTGCAGCAGGCAACGCCGGCCGCCGGGCAGCGGCAGGTCGCAGAAGACCCGATGGCGTACGCCCTGGGCGTCCTCGGCCGAGACGGTGGTCTCGGCCGGGTCGGCCCACGGCATGATCAGTGTCCAGCGGCCGATCACCCGGGCCAACCGCTGCGCGGTGGGCAGGTCGGCGGCGACCACGGGCAGGTGGATGACGTACCGCCGGCTCACCGGTCGTAGCCCCGAGCCCGGGCCTGCGCGGACTGCCAGTCGCGCAGTGCGCCCTTGACTCGGGCGGTCTCGCGGCGACTCTCGGCGAGCGCGTCGCGCAGGGCGCCCAGGTCACCGGCGACGCGGTCCAGGAACGCATACACCTCGTCAGCCGCCAGGCCACGCCGCCCGAGCCGGGCGCGACGGAATCGGCGCCCACGCACCTGCCAGGGCAACAGACCGGCGTACTCGGCGGAGCGATAGGTCGCCCCACCAGCCGGAAAGGGTCGCTGATTCGGCATGTCGCCTGCCTTTCCACGTCTTGGATGGAGTGGGTCGCCCACCCACCCCGGCGGGCGACCCACCCCGCCCTGACACCGCAGCTTCACTGCGCAGTACGGCACCAGGGCTGGTCAACGGGGGATGTGCGCTGCGGCGGCCGTCCGGGGGGATCGTCCGGCCGCCGCGCTGTGGTCATCCTGCGACACTCCGCAATTGGTTCGCAACGTTCCAAGGCTGGATTTCGCGCTTATGCATTGACTTTCTTTGTCGGAACCCCTATGAGTTACAGAGACGGGTGACGCAGTGTTGCGTACCGGAACCAGGGAGTGTGCGAATGCCCGAGGACATCGGATCAACCGTGCCGCGCCGCCAGCTCGGCCGACTGCTGCGCCAGTACCGCAACGAGGCCGGGGTGACCCTCGACGCCGCCGCCGAGGCGCTGGAGTACAGCCGGCAGAAGATCTGGCGCCTCGAATGCGGCATGGGGTCAGTCCGGATCCTCGACGTCAAGGCCATGTGCGAGCTGTACGGCGTGTCGCCGGAGATGACCGACGCGATGCGCGGGCTGGCCGCCGAGACGAAGTCCAAGGGCTGGTGGCACGCGTACGGCGACGCGGTGCCGAGCTGGTTCGAGCTGTACGTCGGCCTGGAATCCGCCGCCGCCCACCTGCGCCGCTACGACGAATCCCTGGTTCCCGGCATCCTCCAGACGCGCGACTATGCGCTCGGGCTCTACCGTCCTGGCAGCCGGTTGAACGCCGAAGAACGCGAGCGAGCCGTGGATCTTCGCTTGCAACGACAGGCCCTACTCAAGCGCCGGCTGCCGCAGCCGCCACGGCTGGACGCGGTGCTCTCCGAGGCAGTGCTTCGCCGCATGGTCGTCAGCCGCGAGGTGATGGGTGGACAACTCAATCACCTGCTCGATGTCTCGGAGCTACCGAACGTCTCCGTGCGGGTGGCTCCGCTGGCAGCCGGACCGCACCCCGGAGCAGTGGCCGGCTCGTTCGTGATCCTGGACTTCCCGGCGACCAACAACGGCCGGACTCTTCCCGAACCGTCGGTCGTCTACAGCGAGTCGCTCACCGGGGCGCTCTACCTCGACAAGCCTGATGAACTTCGGGCCTATGAGGACACCTGGAAAGGTCTGGTAGACCTCACCCTCGGCGAGGCAGAATCGAAGGACATGATCAAGAGGCTCATCGGGGAGATGCGGCATGACTGACCTGACCGGCGCCGTATGGCGCAAGAGCACCCGCAGCGGCGACAACGGCGGCGACTGCGTCGAGGTGGCCGACAACCTCCCCGGCCTCGTCGCCGTACGCGACTCCAAGAACCCGGCCGGGCCCGCCCTCACCTTCTCCCCCGCCGCCTGGAACGCCTTCGTCCGTACGTCCCGGAAGGCATCCTGATTCCGCCCCGAGCGACGAGTAGCGCGGGGCACCCGCCCGAAGCATTGCATCGTCGATGCCCTATCTCGATGCACTACCGGATACGACGTGCGAAGCGGTCGGTGACGTCTCGGCCGCCCGTCAGGACCTCTGCGAGGCAGATACCAGTGTTGGCCCGTACCACCTCTGTGCCAGCCCCGAACGAGGTCGGCATTCGCCGGGTACGCCAGAACCTGAGTGGTACCGCCGCCTCCCGTTTCTGCCGCTTCAGAATTGCCTCGGCGATGATGACATCAGCATGACGACCCTCGACAACCTCCACCACCTCCGCCCCCGCCAGCAGATGCTGCCGCACCCGGTGCGCGCCGCCGACGCCGAACTTCAGCAACCCGCGATGCCGCACTAGGTATAGCAGGTAGGAGGTGTCCCGCAGGGCAGCGAACGATCGGTCCCCCGGCTCCGGTGGGCACTCTGGACAGCTCTGTCCACGAATACGCTGCCATGCGCCACAGCCGGCATGGACGCCCCAAGTTCCGTGGGAGGAGGTGCCTCGCCGTCCGCCGAACCATGGGAGGCCGTGCACATCTCCGGTTACATCGGTCCAGCCGTCACGGCGACACCGATCAAGCTCTTCGCCGAGCGCGATCGCCGCCTGGAACTCGGCAGCGACCCGGACGGAAATGACCTCCGCCGCGTTGAGGTCAGACAGCCGGCGAACCTGGTCCGCGAGGGCAGTTTCGTACAGGAGCCGGGACAACAACTGCTCACCGGCCGCGAGGGCCGGGCCGGCCGTCCGCTCGTCCAAGCAGACGTGGCACCGGGTCCGCCAGCCCTTCCGGCAGACGCGCTGAGAACCGCAGGCACGACACTGGTGGATGTCGACGGCTCCCCCCGACAGCACTTCGAGCGGTTCCATCTGGTTTTCGACCAGGGCAGCACATGGGTGGCAGTGCACGAACCAGGCGACGTCGGGGCCACGATGCCGCGAGTTGGCCCGACCGTGGACGGCCTGGCCGCAGTTGACACAGGCGCGTTCGATGGGCAGGTCATTGGTTCCCGCCCTCTTGTTGGCTCGCACCGGCTTCGTTACTTACTCGGGGTGCGACAAGTCCGGGTGACTGTCTGGGCGGCCCCGGCCGACACGGCCTGCGGCGTGCCGCCTCGACCACCCTTCTCCCAGGACACCTTGCTGTAGTCGTCCCAGCGTTCGTCGAGTTCAGCCGGGTCAACCTGGTCATCTGGCGTGACGGTGAAATCACAATCGATCGCCTTTAACTGCATCCAGATGGCATTGACGATGTCGGCGTACTGCTCGGGCTCAACACGTCCTCTGAGCTGAACGGTGATCTCTCGCATCTCGATCCTCCTCCGAAGCGGCCTTGTCGATCTGTAGGGGGGCGACGGTATGGGTCCAGACAAGTGTGGGCTCGTCGTCAAGCGTTCCTGTTACGTGCGGTCGGCCGTGAGAGCATGCCTCGGTGAAAGACCTGACCGAGCGGGTACGTGCCTTCGCCGACGAACGGGACTGGCAGCAGTTCCACACGCCCAAGAACCTCGCCATGGCCCTCGCGGGCGAGGTCGGCGAGTTGCTGGCCGAGTTCCAGTGGCTCACCCCTGAGCAGGCGAGCGTGGTCATGGCCGACGCCGAGGCGGGTGCCCGCGTACGCGCGGAGATCGGCGACGTGATGATCTACCTGACGCGACTCGCGGACGTCCTCGACATCGACCTGGAGGACGCCGCCCGGGACAAGCTCACCGAGGTCGCCACCCGCTATCCCGTCAGCGAGGCGAAGGGTTCGGCGGCCAAGCGGTAGCGGTGCGTGCGGAGAAATGATCTCTCCGCTAAAGTCCGGCGCGTACAGGCGCGTAACGACGGGCTTCCGGCGGCGACCGGACACGCCCCCCATGCGCACGATCATTTCGTGCTGCCCGGGGGCAAGTGTTGTCAACGTTCCGCACCTCCGCCGAGGGGCTTCTCCGTCACGCCGCCAACGGCGATCTCGCCGATCGCATCATCGACCAGATCGGCCGTAGGGTGAGCGCAGCCGAACGCAGATCCTGGGAGCGGAGCCTGCCGGTGCTCGGTCAGGATCTGGTCGATGCCGGACTCGGCCAGGTCGAGATGCTCGTCGAGTACCAACTCCCACTGACCAGCAAGCGCGTCGACGTGGTCCTGGCCGGCACGCACCCACAGACCGACGAAGACTCCTACGTGGTGGTGGAACTCAAGCAGTGGTCGCGGGCGGAGTCCTTCGAGGGGTCCGACCGGCTGGTGCTCGTCGAGCACGTCCACAAGCCGCGTGTGCATCCGGGTGTGCAGGTCGGTGGCTACTGCGAGTACCTCGGCGACTTCCTCGGCGTGCTCTCCGGCAGACGCAACCCGATCGCGGGTGCCGCGTACCTGCACAACGCCGTCGACCGGGACGTGGAGGAGCTGTTCCGCCTCAGGCCCACCGAGCAGAGCCGGATCTTCACCAGGCAGCGGCGCGGCCAGTTCCTCGACTACCTGCGTAATCACCTGGCCCCCACGTCGGGCGCGGCCGCCGCCGACCGGTTCCTCACCAGCGCCGTCCGACCGAGCAAGCACCTGTTGTCGTACGCGGCAGCCGAGTTGAAGCAGCGGTCGCACTTCCCGTTGATCGACAAGCAGCGTCTGGCGTACGAGTTGGTGCTGCACGCCGTGGAACGATCCCGTGCCGGGGACCACAAGTCGGTCGTGGTGGTGTCGGGCGGTCCCGGCAGCGGGAAGAGCGTGATCGCCCTGTCGGTCCTGGGTGAGCTGGCCCGCCAGAGCCGGTCGGTCATGCACGCCACCGGTTCCCGGTCGTTCACCCAGACCCTGCGCAAGTACGCCGGCAAGGGCTCCTCGCGACTGAAGAACCTGTTCGGCTACTTCAACAGCTTCATGACCGCCGAGCGCAACGGGCTCGACGTCCTGATCTGCGACGAGGCACACCGCATCCGGGAGACGTCGGTCAACCGGTTCACGCCCAAGGCCAAGCGGGACAAGGCACGCCCCCAGATCGACGAGCTGATCGCGGCGGCACGGGTGCCGGTCTTCCTGCTCGACGAGCACCAGGTGGTCAAGCCGGGCGAGTTGGGCAACGTCGAGGTCATCTCCGCGTACGCCGCGCAACTCGACCTGCACGTCGAGGTCGTTCGGCTGCACGACCAGTTTCGGTGCGGCGGCAGCGACGCGTACGAGCAGTGGGTCCTCGACCTGCTCGGCCTCGACGGCGGAGCGCCCACGGTCTGGACCGGTGACGGCCGGTTCGACCTGCGGCTGGCGGAGTCACCCGAGGAGATGGAGGCGTTCCTGTCCGGCCACCAGGCCGCCGGGGAGACCGCCCGCATGTCGGCGGGCTACTGCTGGCCGTGGAGCGACCCGCGCCCGGACGACTCCCTGGTGGCGGACGTGCAGATCGGAGGCTGGGCGCGGCCGTGGAACGTCAAGAGCGACCGCAGTGTAGGCGAGGCACCTGGTAGCGCGTTCTGGGCCACCGATCCGAACGGATTCGGCCAGGTGGGTTGCGTCTACACGGCGCAGGGCTTCGAGTACGCGTGGTCGGGCGTCATCCTCGGGCCGGATCTGGTCGCTCGGGACGGCCGCCTGGTCACCGATCGGGTGGAGTCGAAGGACCCGGCGTTCCGCAGCCGCAAGGCGCTCACCGACGACGAGGCAGACCGGCTGATCCGCAACACCTACAAGGTGCTCATGACGCGCGGCATGAAGGGCACCGTCTTGTACTCCACCGACCCGGAGACCCGCGACTACCTGGCCTCGCTGATCCAGATCCAACGTCCGGTGGAGACGACGTACGAATCCGACGAGATCGACGCGGCCAGCGGCGGTTCAGGGGGTCTGGCTGAATCTCCGAGGTAGCGGCTGACGTCGGCCCGGTCAGGCGGGCCGACGTCGTCGACCAGCGCCCGTACGCCGAGGGCTCGGGCCAGCGTGACCGCCAGTTCCCGTTCGGTCTGACCGATAGGGTCGGCCAGTTCGGTGTCACCGGTCAGGATCCAGCCGAAGCCCTCGTCCCCGTCGGGTGGGGTCAGCATGGCGACCGGACGAGGTCATCCGCCGTGCGGTCCTCGGTCCGATCGATGTGGAGTGTGTGGCCTGGATTTCGACAGCACGAACGGGTCAGCTCGACAGCAACCGACGCGGACACGGTGGCATGGGCGCGCGACCGAGGCCACTGCCGGTGCCCCCGACAGAGACAGCACCGGCAGAGTTGGCACCGGCCGCTGCGTGACCGCCCACGACCGCTCACCCGGCCGGGACGCGGGTGCGTTGGGTCCACACGACACAGACCAGCACGACCAGCGCGGCGAGGATCGACGCTGCGCTCACGGTCTCGGCGAGCAGCAGTGCGGACCAGAGCAACGTCAGCACCGGCTGGGCGAGTTGGATCTGGCCGACCTGGGCGATGCCGCCCCGGGCCAGTCCGGCGTACCAGGCGAAGAAGCCCAGGAACATGGAGACGGTGGTCAGGTAGCCGAAGGCCGACCAGGCGGCGGCGTCGGCCGTGGGCGGATGGGTCACGGCGGCGACGGCGGTGACGGACAGGGTGACCGGCAGCGCGAGCAGCAGGGCCCAGCAGATGGTCCGGGCGCCGCCGAGTTCGCGGGCGAGCGCGCCGCCTTCGGCGTAGCCGAGGCCGCAGAGGACGACGGCGGCCAGCAGATAGAGGTCGGCCAGGGACAGGGCGCCGTGCACGGTGCCGGTGGCGACGAGGAAGGCGAGGACGGCGAGCAGTCCGGCGGCACCGGCGAGCCAGAAGCGCCTCGGTGGGCGTTCACCGGCGCGCAGCACCGCGAACACGGCGGTCATCGCGGGCAGCACGGTGACGACGACGGCACCGTGGGCGGCGGTCTGGGTGGTCAGGGCCAGCGAGGTGAACAGCGGGAACCCGACGACCACGCCGAGGGCGACGGTCGCCAGGCGTCGCCACTGGCGGCGGGTGGGTGGTGGGGCGGCGGTGAGTCGCAGGTACGCCCCGGCGAGCAGCGCGGCACCGACGGCCCGGCCGAAGGCGACGAACCACGGGTCGAGGTGCTGCACGGCGACGCGGGTCGCGGGCAGTGACAGGGAGAAGGCGAGGACGCCGAGCGCGCCGAGGGCGAGGCCGAGCGGCCGGTCCACCGTTATCGCCGTGCGGACAGTACCGCTACTCTGTGCTCTCATGGATCACGATAACGCATCCGCTCGCGTTGTCCTGGACCTGCGGCGGCTGGTGGCGACCGCAGAGCCCGGCGCACGGCTGCCGTCGGTGCGCGAGCTGACCGCCCGGCACCGCGCGTCGCCGGTCACCGTCGCCGAGGCCATCCGGCAGCTGGTGGGCGAAGGGCTGATCGAGGCGCGGTCCGGCCGAGGCACCTTCGTGGCCGCCCGACCGGACGAGCCACCGACACCCGACCTGTCCTGGCAGACGGTGGCGCTCGGCCCTCGCCCGGCCGGTGAGGAGGAGTTGCAAGCGTTACTGGCGTTACCGCCGGATGGCGCGATCCCGTTGTCCGGTGGGTACCTGGGCGCGGAGTTGCAGCCAGCCGCCGCGCTCGGTGCCGCGCTCGCGCGGGCCGCCCGGCAGCCCGCCGCGTGGCAGCGCGGTCCGACCGAGGGGCGGGCGGACCTGCGGGCCTGGTTCGCCCGCGAGGCGGGCACCGGGTTGCGCGCCGAGGACATGGTGATCTGTCCGGGCGGGCAGGCCGCGTTGTCGACGGCGTTGCGGGCGCTCGCCGCGCCCGGCGACACCCTGCTGGTCGAGTCGCCGACCTACCTGGGTGCGCTGGCCGCCGCGCGGGCCGCCGGGCTGCGGGTGGTGCCGGTGCCCGCCGACACCGAGGGCGTACGCACCGACCAGCTCGCCGCCGCCTTCGCCCGGACCGGCGCGCGGCTGTTCTACTGCCAGCCACTGCACGCCAACCCGCACGGTGCCACGTTGGCGGCCGACCGGCGAACCTCGGTCGCCGAGGCGGTACGGGACGCGGGAGCATTCCTGATCGAGGACGACTACGCCCGTGATCTCACGCTCGACGGGGTGGCCCCGGCACCGTTGGCCGCCGACGACCCGCACGGGCACGTCGTCTATCTGCGGTCGCTGACCAAGTCGGCCGCTCCCGGTCTGCGGGTCGCGGCGATCGGCGCACGGGGTCCGGCCGGTGCCCGACTGCGCGCGGCCCGACTACTCGACGACTTCTTCGTCGCCGGGCCGTTGCAGCAGGCCACCATCGAGGTCGTCACCGCACCGGCCTGGGCGCGACACCGCCGGACGCTGCGGACCGCGTTGCGTACCCGTCGCGAAGCGCTGCTGGCCGCGCTGCGTCGGCACCTGCCGGACCTGGCCGGGCAGCCCGTGCCGCGCGGCGGTCTGCACCTCTGGGTACGTCTGCCCGACGGCACCGACGACGTGGCGCTGGCCGCGACCGCCGCCGCCGAAGGGGTCGTCGTCTTCCCCGGACGCCCCTGGTACGCGGCGGAACCACCGGCGCCGCACCTGCGCCTCACCTACGCCGCCGCCCCGCCCGAGGTGATGGACGAGGCCGTCCGCCGACTCGCTCGGGCGCTGCGCGCGGTGGCGTGACCACCCTCCCGCATCGTGTCGTACCGCTCGACGAGAATCGTGCGATGGCCACCTCCGCACCCCTGTCCGAGTCGTTGCACAGTCCCTCGTTCTGGGCTCGTTACACCTTCGCCCACGCGGACGGCGCGGGCGCCGACCGGCTCGGCGACCTGCTCGACGACGACCTCGATGACGAACCTGACGACGAGGACGACGACAGCCCGGACGCGGAGTTCGAGGTGGGCGACGGATGTCGCCTGCTGCTGACCGCCGACGTCGGGATCGACTTCCACAGTCTGGAGATCGTCGTGCCGGGCTCGGCCAAGCCGGCCGAGCTGGGCTGGGACGATCTGGCGCACTGGCACCCGTACGCGCTGCGCTGGTCGGAACTCGACCTGATCTGCCGGGCGATCGCCGCCCTCGATCCGGGCCACTCGCATCCCGGGGCACCGCTGGCGCTGCTCTGCCGGTATGCCGCGGTCTTCGCCGACGACGACGTGGACGCGGCGGTGGCGGCGGTGGAGGCGGCGTACACCTCGTTGCGGCCGCCGGGGTGGGACGGCTACTGGCCGCGTGGGACGGACTGGCTCCAGGGTGCGGACTTCCGTGGTCAGCACGTGCTCTGGCAGAGCGACGAGGCCGGCAATCGGTGGGCCGTCCAGGAGGACGGGCAGAAGCGCGACTTCTACAGCACCCGTGGGGCCCCGGCAACCGGTGGGTTTCCGCACGCCGAGCTGCGGACCCTGCTCGCCGCCGCCGCTGCCACGGTGGCGGCACGCTGACTGCTCCCCGTCCGGCCGTGGCCGCCGGCAACGGGGTGGTCACAGACGGCCGCTACCATCGCCGGATGGATCTTCGCGGAACGATCAGCCCGGACCGTCCGTTGCTCGTCCTGGCCATCGCCGAGGAGGCCGTCTACCTCGATGCGCGCCTGCCGGTGCTGCTCACCGGGATGGGGAAGGTGAACGCGGCGGTCGCGGTGGCGGCGACGCTGGCCCGTGGCCCGCTGCCGTCGGCGGTAGTCAACCTCGGAACGGCCGGTGCGTTGCACCCCGACTGGACAGGCACCCACCAGGTCGGCAGTGTGCTCCAGCACGACCTGGACACGGAGTTCCTCCGCGGGTTGACCGGGCAGAGCGTCGGGGCGCCGCTGGCGCTGGGCGGCGACGGGCCGGTGCTGGCGACCGGCGACCGGTTCATCGCCGACGACGAGGCGCGCGCCGAACTGGCCGCACGCGCCCAGTTGGTGGACATGGAGGGCTACGCGGTGGCCTCGACGGCGCTGCGGTTCGGCGTCCCGGTGCGGCTGGTCAAGCAGGTCAGTGACGAGGCCGGTGCCGGGGCGGACCGGAGCTGGAAGGAGTCGGTGGACGAGTGCGCGCGGCTGCTCGCCGGCTGGGTCCGGGACCACCTCTGACCGTGTCCCGGACCGTGCCGTGCGATCCTGCCCCGGCCCCTATCGTCGCTCCGATCGGGACGAGGTCGTCGACGGGTCGGCCGACGGCTCCTCGTCGGCCGGCCGCGTCTCCTGGTCCTGCTCGGAGTAGCGCCACATCGATCGGGTCTTACCGGTCCGGCGGACGCCCGCCGGCCACGAGCGTGCCAGCACCGCGAGCACGAGCAGCACCATCACGTTGAGGGCGAGCACCGCGCTGGTGAGCGGATCGGGCGGGGCACCGTGCTGGTGACCGGACGAGGGCGCCACCGGTGGTGCGCCCGGCTCGCCCTGACGCAGCGCCAGCGCCACCCCGACGGTGCCGATCAGCGCGCCCGCCGCGAGGCCCCACCGCCGGTGGCGCGATCTCATGAGACGCCGGCGCCGGTGAGTTCGCGGGGTGCGCAGGTGCAGTTCATCTCGTCCGCCTCGTCCGGCCCGGGGCGGCGGTGCAGGAACATGGCGACGACCATCGGCAGGAAGACGATGCCGTTGTAGAACAGATGCAGCTCGACCCGGGGCACGATGAGCTGGGCGATGCTCACCGGCCCGGCCTGGCCGAAGAACGTGGTGCCGGACTGCACCTGGATGAGCAACAGCAGGTGTTCGAAGTGGTGCCAGACCTGGATGCCCAGGGCGACGGTCCACCAGGTCTTCGCCGTACCGGTAAAGCCGGGGCGCAGCGCGATGAACCCGGCCAGCATGATCAGCGCGTAGGCGTAGTGCATCCACTCCTCCGTGACCAGCCACGGGAACGGCATCCCGAGGACGCCACGGGACTCGGCAGGGGTCCATCCCAGGCCCCAGATCTGGAACGCCTGGACGAGATGCTCGGCCCAGTGCGCGACCACGATGACGAGGAAGAGCAGCAGCGCCGGACGGTGGTACTGGGAGTTGAGCCGATTCATCGGAGTCCTCACTTCACGGGTTCTCGGAGGTCGGGGGTGGTTGACGAACGGGCGACGCCAGGTGGACGAGATGACGACCCATCACCGTCGATGGGTGATTCCCGGTTCTCGAAACCGATATGGATGGTGCCCCGATCCGCGCTTCCGAAATGGTGATCCGATGCCGGATCATACGAATCTCGGCGACGTAAAGCGCCTTGACACGACCTGTGTCCTGATCCCTGGCACCATCGACTCCCTTCAGTGGAGGGTGCCGTATCGAGCCTCTGAGATTTAGCAACTTGCGCGGCCGAAAGCAAGGGGCGATCGGCTGCGGGCAAACGAAGTGATGCCTCCGTCGCGTACTGGCCGGCACGCGACGCCGGACGAGCGCCGCCCCCTCGCCTGACCGGACACGGAGGCGGTTCGCCGCTGCGGACAAGGTACTCGACAGTGCGGGGTGTCGTCTTCGCAAACGATCGTTCAGCGCTTGCATCTGCTGTGTTTCCCCTGGTCAGAGGGGCTGAATTTTGGTTGACGATAGTCGCATCTCGATGCTCAGGAGGCTCCGTCCCACTTGCGCCGGCCGTCTCACCTGTGGGATAACCACCAGTGTGGAAGTTCCGCCGAAGGACGGCGGCACCCACAGTGGACGGTCCCGTCAAGGTTGATTGTCATGGCTGCGGTGGTCGCTTTTCGCGTCCAGGACGCCACCGTTGTCTTCCGCTCAAGCGAACGCGACGCCAGCAGTTCCTCCGGTTTCTCGCTGCAGGTGGGCTGGCACTTGAGAACTGGGAGTGCGATGCCGATAGGTTTCCAGGGACGACCGATGTACCAAGCGGCGCTTGTCGCGGTTCCTCTCGTCGCGATAACGCTGGGATTCGTCGTCCCGTCCGCCCCGAGTTCGGCGAGCGCCGAACCCTTTGCCCTCAGTGTCACTCCTATTGCGCCGGCGGTGGATCCGCTCCGGATGGTCCGCCAGGTCAATGCCTCCGTCGACCACATCGCGCCGTGGATCAGCTCGGTCGGCGCCGGCGCCGCCGTCGCCGATCTCGACGGTGACGCGTACGCCAACGAGGTCTGTCTGGTCGACCCACGATCGGATTCCGTCAGCGTGCACCAGATCGACCGGACCACGAAGACCAGCAGCCCCGTGGTGACGCTGCTCGACCAGGACGGGATCGCACCGGGCCCCGCCGGACAGCGACTCGCCTACGACAAGGACACCCAGGCCCCGATGGGCTGTCGACTCGCCGACCTCGACGGGAACGGCTGGACGGACGCCCTGGTCTATTTCTGGGGACGCGGACCGGTCGCCTATCTGAACTCCGGCGGCATGACGTTCGCGCCGCACGAGGTGCTCCACGGGGGCGCCGACCTCGACTGGTACACGAACACCGCGGTCTTCAGCGACCTCAACGGTGACGGCGTCCTGGACATCTTCATCGGCAACTACTTCGCCGACGGGGCGCAACTCCTCGACACCGGGTCGCCGAAGAGAGTCGACATGAACGACTCACTGTCCCGCGCGATGAACGGCGGGAAGAACTATGTGCTGCTCGGCCGGGGCGGATTCCCCGCCGTCTCGTACGAGCTCGTCGCGGACGCCTTCTCCGACGATCACTCGCGGGGCTGGACGTTGGCGGTGGCCGCCGCCGACATGAACGGCGACGCGCTACCGGAGCTGTACGTCGCGAACGACTTCGGCCCCGACCGCTTCTTCGTCAACCGGTCGGTCGACGGCAGGCTGGCGTTCGAGAACGTCGACGGCGGCAACAAGGGACTGCTCAACCCACGGTCGACGATGATCGGCCGGGATTCCTTCAAGGGCATGGGCGTCACGATCGCCGACGTCGACCGCGACAACGAGTACGACGTCTACGTCAGCAACATCACCCACGAGTACGGCCTGTTCGAGAGCCAACTGCTCTTCCTCGGCGACGGCGTGAAGAACGACGGCGTACCCACCTTCCGGCCGGGAGCCGAAGCCCTCGGGCTCGCCCGCACCGCCTTCTCCTGGGACAACAAGATCGGTGACCTCGACAACGACGGACGGGTCGAGCTGCTGCAGGCGACCGGCTTCGTGCGCGGCCCGGTGAACCGGTGGCCGGAGATCCAGGAACTCGCACTCTCCAACGACACGTTGATCGCCAACCCCCGCGCCTGGCCCGACCTGAGGGACGCGGACATCAGCGGTGCGGCACCTCGGGTCGTCATGACACCGACAGACGACGGCCGGTACGCGAACGTCGCGGAATCCTCCGGCCTTGACGATGGGGGCGTGATGCGGGGCATCGCACTGGCCGACATCGACGGCGACGGCGACCTGGACTGGATCGAGGCGAACCAGTGGGCGGACGCCCGGCTGGTCGTGAACGACTGCGACGGCTGCGACGGGTTCATCGGCCTGCGGATCCTGCGGAGCACCGAGAGCACCTCGACGGGTACGCCGCAGGTGCTCGCGGGTCTCCGGGCCACGCACGAGGTGCGGGGCGCGGCCGCCATGGGCGCCACGGCCACCGTCACCACCCCCAGTGGCACGTCGTTCCGCTCCTACGTCGACGGCGGCAACGGGCACAGCGGGCAGAGCAGCACCGATGTCCACTTCGGCCTCGGCGACGACGCGGGTGAAACGAACACCGTGGCACTGACCTGGCGAGACGCCACCGGGACGGTCCAGAACGCCGAGGTGCGGGTGGGCCGCGGCTGGCACACGGTGGTGCTGCCATGACCGGGACCTTGACGCTCCCCACTCCGACGGCGCCACCCCGTACCCGGCTTCGGGACCTGCCCGCGAAGATGCGGCCCACCGACCCGGCGAAGCTGCGGCTCGCGGCGCTGCGTCGGTTCGCCGTCGCGATCATGGTCCTCAACATCGTCGGCCATCTGTTCCTCGGCTTCGAGCAGACCATCGCGCAGATGATCCTCGTGGTCCTGATGTGCTACCTGACCGAGATCGCGCTCGAAACGCTCGTGGCCAGGCGGGACGCGCGGCGGCCGGCGTACCTGGCGCGTACCGAGGCGCCCACCCGACGCGAGCGCGTCCTGTCGCTGGTGAACTTCCTCCTGCCGGCGCACATCAGCGGATTCGCGCTGGCGATGCTGCTGTTCATCAGCGACCGTCTCGACCTGTTCGTCGTCGCCGCGGTCGTCACGATCAGCAGCAAGTACATCTTCCGGGTCCGGACCGGGCGGGGCGACAAGCACTTCTTCAACCCCTCGAACTTCGGCATCACGGTGATGCTGGTGCTGTACGCGAGCACCGTCAGCATCGCGCCGCCGTACCAGTTCACCGAGAACCTCGGTCACTTCGGCGACATCGCACTCCCCGCCTTCCTCGCCTGCCTGGGCCTGTTCATCAACTTCATCTTCACCGGCAAGCTCCCGCTGATCTTCGCCTGGATCGGCGGCTTCACCGTCCAGGCGGCGCTGCGCGCGGTGTTCACCGACGACACCTCCTTCCCCGCCGCGATGTCCCCGCTCACCGGGATGGCGCTGCTGCTCTTCACGCTTTACATGATCACCGACCCTGGTACGACGCCGAGATCCACGTCCGGTCAGATCACGTTCGGCCTCTCGGTCGCCGCGGTCTACGGCGTGCTGATGCTCTTCCATGTGGCCTTCGGCGTCTTCTTCGCGCTCACGATCGTCAGTGCCTGCCGCGGAGCCGGTCTGTGGATCACAGCGCGGCGTGCGTCCCGTACCGCATCCACCGAATCCCGCATCGATGGAAGCTCGCCGAAGATCGCCACGAACCACGCGACGTAGCGGGTCCCGAGTGCGTTCGTCGTCACCTGGTCCTGGCGTTCACGCGCTGGTGGGCGGGCCGAAAGGAGAAACAGTGGAACTCGCAGAGACACTTCGAGAGACGGTCGCGATGTTGGTCATGGCCGAGCCCGACGAGATCGGACTCGACACGTCCTTCGCCGAACTGGGGGTCGACTCGCTGGGTCGCCTCGAGCTGATCGCCCACGTCGAACAACACCTCGGCAAGATCCTGCCGGAGAACCAGACCCCACAACTGGACACCATCAACGAGGTCGTCGAGTTCGCCGATTCCCTGGCGGCCGCATGACCGCCAGGACACCCGTGGTCACCGGTCTCGGCGTCGTCAGCGCCGCCGGCATCGGTGCCACGAACTTCTGGCAGGGCCTGCAACAGGGCACACCCCGATTCCGTACGGTGTCGCTGTTCCCGACCGACGACCTGCCGAACCACATCGCGGGCGAGATCGGGCCCTGGACATCCGGCTTCGAGACCGTCGACGCCGACCGGCTCGACGGCGACCGCACGGCGACGTTCGCGCTCGCGGCGCTGGACCAGGCGATCGCCGATGCCCGGCTCGGCGACGTCCGGCCGGACCGCGTGCTGGTCGGGACGACCGTCGGTGACGTCGCCGACCACGAGCGGGCACGGCGCGAGGTCGTGCGCAGCGGCGCCGGTCGGCCCGGATCGCTGGACGTGGACGGGTCACTGCGTACCCGGATCGCGCGGCACCTCGGCGGGTCGGTACCGGTGGAGCTGTTCGTCACGGCGTGCGCCGCCGGCAACATGGCGCTGATCCGTGCCGCACAGCTCGTCGCCGACGGCTCCGCCGACGTCGTGGTGTGCGGCGGGGCCGAGGCGCTCTCGCGGATGGCCTTCACCGGCTTCTCGCGGATGCGCGGCATGGCGCAGGAGCGCTGTCGCCCGTTCAGCGACGCCCGGGACGGACTGCTGCTCGGCGAGGGCGCCGCCGTCCTGGTCGTGGAGTCGGCCGCGCACGCCGTCGCCCGTGGCGTACCGGTGCGCGCGACGATCACCGGTTACGGCCTCACCTGCGACGCGAAACACCCGGCGGCACCGGACCTGTCCGGCGACGGTGTGGCCCGGGCGATGCGATCCGCGATCGCCGGCGCGGACCCCTCCGACGTCGCGTACGTGTGCGCCCACGGCACCGGCACACCGCAGAACGACGCCGCCGAAGCGGCCGCCTACCGCAAGGTCTTCACCGGGTCCCACCCGCCGATCAGCTCCATCAAGGCACTCATCGGGCACTCCCTCGGCGCCGCCAGCGCGATCGAGGCGGTCGCCTGCGCGCTCGTGCTCGCGCACCAGCGGACGATCCCGCAGTGGGGCCTCGACGACGCCGGCACCTCGCTCGGCGTCCGGCCGGCGACCGGCGGTCAGGACGACGCGCCCCGGATCGACCTGGTGCTGAACAACGCGTTCGCCTTCGGCGGCAACAACACCTGTGTCGGCCTTCGGCGGCCCACGTACGAGGAGGCCACCGCATGACGAACGAGATCCACTGTGCCAGGGCGGCAGTCGCCGCCACCTTCGATCTCGGCCGGTTCGCACCGCTCACCGCTGCCCCGGCGCCGTCGAGCGATCTGCCCGCCCTCGTCCGCCGATACCGGTCGGCGCGTTCCGCCGTCGTGGTCCAGGCTTTGCAGACGTGGCTCGACCGTGCCGGAGCCGAGCTGCCCGCCCCTGAGCGTCGCGGCATCGCCCTCGGCACCGAGACCGGCGCGGGCCCGGACATCGACGCGTTCCTCGACGAGTCGATCCGCCGGGGTGACCACCTCGTCAACCCGGCGCTCTTCCCGATGACCGTGCACAACGCCGCCGCCGGCAACGCGGCGATCGCCGCCCAGTGCCGTGGCCCGAGCGTGGTGGTGAGCGCGGGTACCGACTCGGTGTGGTCGGCGCTCGACACGGCCCGCGCGCTGCTCGTCGACGGCAGCGCCGACATCGTGTTCGTCGGCGGCTTCGAGTCGCAGCGGCTCTCGGACGGCGGCACCGGCACCGTCGCCGCCTTCATCGCTCTCAGCATGGACCCGGCTGCCCTCGGGGGCAGTCACCTGGCGCCCCTGGCCACGCAGTTGCACCGGGCCGGCGTCGCGGCGCGGCCGGGACCGTCCGAGGGGGGCGACGGTGGCGGTGTGGCGGCCCTCGTCGGGTTCGCGAACACGTTCGCCCCGCAGCCCGTCGCCGCAGACACGGCGGGGGACGTCGCGACAGGCACGGCGGGGGACGTCGCGGGCACGGCGGACGGCGTCGTCGGTGTCTCGGACGCGGTCGCGGCCGGGGCGGTCGCGCGATGACGGCCCCTCCAGCGGTCGAGACGAACGCGACGACCGTGGGCCGGACGACGCGGTCGACCACGTTCCTCGTCGGTGCCAGCGGCGACATCGGACGAGCGGTGGCCACCACCCTCGTCGACGCCGGCCACCGTCTCGCGCTCACCTGCCACGCGAACGAGGAGGCGATGCGCGACCTGCTGGCCCACGCCGACAAGGCGGGCCTGGACAGCGTCGGCAGCCGGTGCGACACGCGGAGCCCGAGCGCCGTCCGCGCGACCTACGAGAGCTTCGTCGAGGCGCTCGGGCCGCCGGGCATCCTCGTCTACTGTGCCGGGATCCGACGCGACCGGCCGCTGTTGCAGATGGCCGACGAGGACTGGGCCGACGTCCTCGATACCAATCTGCGGGGCGCGATGCAGTTCGTCCGGCTGGCCGGGGCGGACATGGTCCGCGCCGGGTTCGGCCGGATCATCCTGATCTCGTCCGTCTCCGGGCGGGCCGGCGTGGCGGGCCAGGCGAACTACGGCGCGAGCAAGGGCGGCATGGAGGCGATGATCCGTGCGTTGACCCGCGAGTTCGGGCAGTTCGGCGTCACCATCAACGGCGTCGCGCCGGGCCTGGTGGAGTCCGCCATGACCGCCGACCTGCCGTCCGCTGTCAAGCGCGCCTATCTGAGCCGGATCCCGCTGCGGCGCTTCGCGGAGCCGGAGGACATCGCCCCGCTGGTGAGCTTTCTCGTCTCGGACGGCGCTCGATACATCACCGGGCAGACCTTCGTGGTCGACGGTGGGCTGACCGCATAGGAGGCGCGAATGACCAGGCCAGTGGTGATCACGGGACTCGGCGTCGTCAGCGCCGGTGGCATCGGCATCGAGCAGACCTGGCGGACCATCGAGGCCGACCCGCCGTGCGCCGAGCTTGTCGAGCTGCCCTCCGCGCGTCCGGAGGACGGCAAGTTCAAGGTCTTCATGGCCCCGGACTACCGCCTCGCGGACGTCACCGAGACGTACGTCGACGGCGCCCAACTCGAACGCGAGGGCATCGACCGGCAACGCGACATCAAACACCTGGTCGCCGCAGCCGGACTCGCCATCGACGACGCCGGTCTGCGGTCCTTTTCCGACCTCGACCTGCGGGAGGTCGGGCTGGTGGTGGCCGACGAACACCCGGGCGTGGAGCGTCTGGCCCGCACGCTGTACGGGGCGGTGTCCGACGAGGCCACGGCGCAGGCCGACTACACCGACCTGTCGGAGCAGATCTTCGCGCTGAACACGTTCCTCGCGCCCTACCTCGTCGCTCGCGCGCTGCACATCGGCGGCGAGTGCGGCTTCGTCAACTCCGCGTGCGCGTCCGGTCTCACCGCGATCGACAACGCCGCCACCCAGATCCGGCTGGGCCGCAACCCGCTGGCCATCGCGGTGGCCTCCGACGACCCGCTCAGCTCGGGCAAGTTCCGGTGGTTCGCCGACATGCACCTCTACGCGACGGACGGTATCCCCCGGCCGTTCGACCCGGCAGCCTCCGGCACCGTCTTCGGCGACGGTGGCGCCGCCGTCGTCCTGGAGGACGAGGAGCACGCCCGACGCCGTGGTGCCCGGATCTACGGTCGCCTGCGCGGTGCCGGGTTCACCCAGGACGGGTGGCGGGTCAGCGCACCCCACCCCGCGAGCGCCAACCAGGAGCGGTCCATCCGGCGGGCGCTGCGCGAGGCGGCCCTCGACCCGGAGCACGTCGACGTGGTCGTGCCGCACGGCACCGGGATCCGGATGATCGACACCTACGAGGCCAGGACGATCCGGCGACTCTGGCCGGACCGGGGCCGGCAACCGGTGTGCCTCCCGCTCAAGCCGTACGTCGGGCACAACCTCGGCGGGTCGTCGCTGCTGGAGACGGCCCTGCTGCTCAAGGCGATGGCGGAGCGGCGGGTACCCGGGACGCCCGGCGCCGGGTCCGCCCACGGCCTCGACCTCCCCACCGCCTGGGAGTCGAGACACGTCCGGTACGCCGTCAAGTCCGCCGTCGGTTTCGGCGGGTTCTACGGCGCGATCGTCCTGGAGTCGATCTGACATGCCCGACCAGACCCAGACCCAGACCCAGACCGGCCACGTCGACGCCTATGTGGACGAAGCGTACCTCGACGCGTGCGCCGACGCGTGGCAGGTGACCGGCGACCTCGCACAGTCGATCCTGGACACGCTCGATCCCGAGACGGTGGAACCCACCGACGACCATCGGCGGCACTGCGTCGACTGGCTACGCCGGGCCGCCGACCGCCGGACACTGGCCCGGCCCGCGTCGGCGGCGGCCCCGTCGACGGACGCCCACGCGCCAACGGTCGACCTGCTGCGCCACGCCGCCGGCGCGTACCCCCGGTTCCTGGACGGCACCTTCTCCGGCCGCAAGATCCTGCTCGCCGGTCCGGGCATGCGGCTGTGGCACGGCTACTTCCAGTCCGACAACCTGCTGTACCGGCCGCTGAACGCCGCCGCCGGCGCGGCGGTCAGCCACACCCTGCGGACCGGTGGCGGCACCCGGATCCTCGAGGTGGGCGCCGGCACCGGCGGTGCGACCGCGCACCTGCTGGCGCAGTGGCCCGACGACCTGCGCGGCGCCTACGACTACACCGTCACCGACATGAGCGCCAGCCTCCTGGTCGGCGCCCGCCGCAGGCACAGCGGGAACACCCCGCCCCACGTACGCCTGGAGTTCCGCCGGTTCGACTTCGACCTCGCCGACGACCAGGGCCTGGCTCCGGGAAGCCACGACGTCGTGCTCGCCGTCAACGCGCTGCACGTGGCCGCCGACATCCCGTCGACACTGCGCCACCTCCGGTCGCTGGTCCGCCCCGGCGGCGCGCTGGTGCTCAGCGAGTCGCTCTGCGCCACCGGCGACCTCGTGCACCAGGAGTTCATCTTCAACCTCCTGCCGATGCCCGCCGACGCCGGTCGGCGGGGAAGCCGCTTCTATCCCGCGGCAGCCTGGCAGGCGCACTTCGACGCCGCCGGGATCGACGCGGAGATCCAGGTCAACACCGCCGGCCCCGAGCTGGTGATGGTGGCCGTCGCCGCCGCCGAGGCCGCGCCGTGAGCGGACGGGGGGCGCTGCGGACGCCGGATGGCCTCGGTCGCGTACCGGCCGTCGAGGCGGAGGCCGCCGCGCGTCCGGTGCGGGTCCTGGTCACCGGGGCGACGGGTGTCCTCGGCAGGTGGGTCGCCGAGGGGTTCGCCGCACTCGGTGACCACGTCACCACCTTTCCCGGGCGAGAACTCGGCGTGGCGGGGGCGGGAACGGGTCGGGCGTTACGCAGGGCGGTGGCCGAGGTCGACGCCGTCTGCCATCTCGCCGCCGCCACGCCGTTGCAGCCCGGCCGACGTACCGACCTCACCTACGCGCGGTGCAACGTCGACGCGACGCGCCTGCTCCTCGACGCCGTCGCCGCCACCAGCGGATGCCGGGTCGTGTTCGCGTCGACCGCGATGGTCAACGGCCTGGGCCCGACGGACACCAGACGGCACTCCGACCGGGCCGCCTATGCCGAGTCGAAGCTGATCGCCGAGGGCCTCGTCGAGGCGTACGGCTGCGGGGTTTCGTTGCGGTTCAACGCGCTCGGCGGGCCGCGCACGCCGACCGACCGGGGCATCGTCGCGGCGGCGCTTCGGGCCGCCGACGAGAACCGGCCGTTCGACGTCTACGGCGACGGGTCGTCGGGCCGCGACTACCTGCACGTCCTCGACGCCGCGCGGGCGGTCGTCTGCGCCGCCCGCCGACCGGTCGCGGGCTACCGGGCCGTCGAGATCGGCAGCGGCCGGTTGTCCACGATCGACGCCGTCATCGCGGCCGTGGAACACGTCACCCGGCGGCGGGTACCGCGCCGACATCTGCCGGTACGCGCCGACGTCAACGACCGACCGGCCTGCGACCTGGGTCCGGCCGGCGCGGTGCTCGACTGGACGCCGCACCGGTCCGACCTCGCCACCCTCGTCGGCGACCAGTGGGCCGAGCAGCGGGCGCCGGGCACGTTCTCGGCCGGCCTCCGGTGGACTCTCGACCCGTCGGGTCGGCCGCTGACCGTCGTCGCGCCGCGAGCAGGAGGCTGACCATGACGAACACGGACGCCGGGTCGCCGACCGACCCCACCCACGACGTCGACCTGATCGTCGTCGGTGGTGGCGTCGCCGGACTGTCGGCCGCCTTCTACTGGGTCACCGAGGTCGACCGGGACGCGCGGGTGCTGATCGTCGAGGCCGGTCCGCGGCTCGGCGGACCCGCGATCCAGCACACCTTCGACGTCGACGGCCGCCGACTCGTCTCGCCGGGCGGCGCACAGGAACTGACCTTCCCCTCCGCCTTCGCCCCCGCCGTACGATCCGCCCTGTCCACCGTCGGCGTCGACGTCGACCGCTTCCACTCCGACACCGTGGCGGCGCACTACACCGACCGGGGCGCCGGAGGGCACGGCTTCGCCTTCGCCGCGTCGATCTGGGGGCGAAGCCACCTGGTCGCCCACGGCCCGTCGGCCGCCGCCGACTTCGCCGACGCGCCGATCGCGCCACGGGCCAGGCCGGAGGTCGCCGCGCTCGTCAACGAACCCACCGACTGGCTGGTCGGAAGGACCGACGACGAGAAGCTCGCCGCACTCCGAGGGCGCAGCTGTGACGAGGTGCTTCGCGACTTCGCCGCGCTCGACGAGGACACCCACCGGTTCCTGCGGTACAGCACGTCCGCGCAGTCGGGCATGACGTTCGACCAGCATCCCGCCCTGGACGCCGCGCTGATCGGATACCTGGGCCTGGACGGGATCGCTGTCCGCCCCGGCGGCGTCCCGTGGGCCGGGCTGACCCGGACCGGCGCGAGATTCTTCCCCCACCTGGACCCGCCGATCTTCCGGTTCCCGGACGGCAACGCCACCGTCGCCCGGGCCCTCGCCCATCACCTGGTCCCCGACCTGTTCGACGCCGACACCGTCGACGACCGGCTGACCGCCGAGATGTCCGTCGACGCGCTGGACCGGCCGGGCAATCAGGTGCGGATCCGCCTGAACGCCACGGCCACCGCGCTGCGCCACGACGGTCCCGACACGGTCCTGGTCGAGGTGACAGCGGCCGGTGCGGCCACGACCACATACCGGGCCCGCGCCGCCGTCGTCGCCGCCCCCGCCCACGCCACGGCGCGGCTCGTCCCGGAACTCGGGCCGGAGCAGCGGGCCACCGCCGCCTGCCTCGGCCGGTACCCGATCGTGTCGGCCTCCGTCGCGGTGCGGAACTGGCGTGCCTGGCAGTCGCTCGGCATCTCCCGGCTCTCCTGGCCCGGCCACCCGACCTGGCAGATCGCCGGGCTGGAGTTCCCGGTCACCATCGGCGCCTGCGCACCGTCCGCGTCGCCCGACGACCCCACGACCGCGACCGCGCTCGGCGCGCTCACCGAGGCCGGTACCGCGCCCGCCGCCGGTGCGGCCGCCGGGCGTCGACGGCTACGCGCTGCGACGGCACGCCGGGAGATGGCCACCGAACTGCGGAGCCTGCTGGCGGAGGCGCTCGCACCCGGTGGTTTCGTGGCCGACCGCGACATCGTGGACGTCCGCGTCGAGGTCTGGCCGCACGGCTACGCGCGGTACGCCACCTCGCGCGACCGTCCCGGCGACGGCAGTGCCGCGACCGAGGACAAGCGTCGGCTCGCCGACGGTGTCGGACGGATCGCCGTCGCCGGTGTCGACGTCATCGACCATCCCTTCCTCGACGGCGCGATGGAATCCGCGCATCTCGCCGTCGTTCGTCTCGCGGGCGGCGGAGCCGGCCGATGACGAGCCCCGTCTCCGCCCACCGCCCACCGCACCACTCACCACGGAGGAACGACTCGCCATGAGGTTGCTGTTCTGCAGTCTGCCGGCCCACGACCACCTGCTGGAAATGATCCCCGTCGCAGAGGCCGCGAAGCGGTGCGGGCACGACGTCGCCATCGCCGTGTCGGCGCGCTTCGCCGCCACCGTCGAGGCGCTTGGCATCGAGCACATCACCGCCGGTCCGGACTGGGTCGGCGACTTCCTCGACAGCCTCGACGGTGACGTCCTCCCCGAGGAGATGGAGGACTTCACGCAGAACTTCATGGCCGAACTGTTCTGCGGAGAGGCGTGTGTCGCGATGGGCGAGGACGTCGCCAGAGCGATCGCGGACTGGAATCCCGACATCGTGCTGCGTGACACCGGCGAACTCGGCGGATATCTCGCCGCTGAACGGGCCGGGCTGCCGCACGTCACCGTCGGTGTCCTCGACTTCAACGGCATGATGCTCGGCAAGGGTGTCGTCGCCGCGCTCGACCGCCGCCGTAAGCAGTTCGGGCTGCCGCCGGACCCGGACGGCCTGCGGCAGTACGCCTACGGACACCTCAACATGCTGTCTCCCAGCTTCGCGCCGGAAGAGCTCGACCTGCCCAACGTGTTCACCGTCCGGGTGGACGGCGTCCGACGCGGCGAGGTGCTGCCGGAGTGGATCGGGGACCTGGTCGACGACGGGCGCCCGCTGGTCTACGCCAGTTTCGGCACGGCGGCCTCGACGATCCCCTCCTACGGGCCGCCGCTGGCCAAGGTGATCGCCGGCATGGGCGCCGTCGACGCGAACGTCATCGTCTCCACGGGCAAGGGGCTGGACTGGCACGGTAAGGAGATCATCGAAGGCGTCCCGGTGCCCGACAACGTCCGCGTCGTCGAGTGGGTGCCGCAGGCGCTGCTCATGCGCTCCATCGACATGCTGCTCACCCACGCCGGCCCGGCCACCGCCCGCCAGGCGATCGTCAACGGTGTGCCCGTCGTCGCGGTGCCGCTGCTCTTCGACGCGTTCGAGATCGCCGAGCGGTTCACGCAGCACGGCATGGGCGTGCAGTTGGACTGGACGAGCTTCACCCCGGAGGACGTGGCGGCGGCGACCACCACCGTCCTCGGCGATCCGGCGTACCGGCGGGCGGCCCGCCGGTTGCAGGCCCGGACGCTGACGGTGCCGCCGATCGACGACGCGGCGGTCGGGTTCATCGAGCGGGTCCACGCCGAGAACGCGCGCCGATGACCGGCACCGGCGAACGGGTACGGTCGCGCGTCGCGGCCCGGATGGCACTCACCGACGAGCGGCTGGACCGTCGGCTCGCGCTGTTCACGCCGGTCGACGCCGCCGTGGGCGACCTCGTCCGGGCGATCAGCCGCGAGTTCGCGGCCGGCTTCAACGACACGCTGCGCACGTACGATCCGGCGGCGGTGAGCGCGCGGGTCGACGGCATGGCGGACGACTATCTCGCGCCCTTCTACGTCGAGGGCGCCGCGATGGCGTTCGCTGCGGCGGGAACGCTCTATCCGGGTCGGGCGCGTACGGCGCATCACCACCTGCTCGCCACGCTGCCCGGCCACCGGTATCTGATCTTCGCCGGCTGGGGATGGTGGTACGCCGTGCGGCCCTTCGCCGCGCGGGCGATGAGACGCAGTCCGCTCTGGCGGCAGGACGGTCTCTTCACCGGCCTCGGCATCGACGGCATGGCGTTCGCGACGTGCTTCCTCAAGGCGAAGCCACCGCGTTTCGACGTGCCCTGCCCCTTCCCCGAGCCGGAGTACCGGACGCTGTGGTCACAGGGCTACGGTCGGGCGCTCTGGTTCGTCGCCGGTGGTCGACCGGAGGTCATCGAGGACCAGAGCGCCCGGTTGGCCCCTGCGCTCCGTCCGGAGCTGCACGCCGGTCTCGGCCTGGCGACCGCCTTCGCCGGAATGCGCCGGATGCGGTGTATCCCGGCGGCACCGTCGGATCAGGAGAGCGAGCGACGTGCCTTCCTCCAGGGCCTGGCGTTCGGCCTGACCGCGCGCCGGGAAGCCTCGCCCCGCAGCTTCGCGCGGTTCCTCGACCAGCTCGACCGGTCCGACGCCGGCTGGGTCACCACGGTCACCGACCGGTGCCTCGCGCCACCCGGGCGGGACACCAGCCGCGACGGCGGCTACGTGGCGTGGCAGCATCGGCTGCGCACCGAACTCCCGGTTCCGGAGCGATCGGCATGAGCAGGCCACGGCACGTCTGCGCCATCCGCGATCCGATCCCGGCCTACCGGCAGGGCATCGCACGCGAACTCGACAACGCCGGCTACGAGACGGCCGAGCCGGGCGACTGCTACGCCTGGATCCGGCGTTTTCGTCATGCGGCCCACCCGACCGAGTACCGCCTAGCGGTGCTGCTCTCCATCCGCAGCGAGTCCGACATCGAGGTGCTCGCGGCGCTACGGGCGCACGACGACGCGGTGGCACTGCTCGCCCTGTTGGTGGACCCCGCCGCCGACGACTACCGGCGCGCGCTCGACGCCGGTGCCTGGGGTGTCGTCGACTATGCGGCGTCACCGGACGAGATCGTGGCCGCGCTCGAAGCGACCTGGGCCGGTGCCGTCCGGCTGCCCAGGGCGGTCGCCGTCGACCTGCTCAGCCGCCCCGGACGGACCGAGGCGGACCTGTCGGTGGACGAGTCCGACGTGCTGCGCCTCGCGGCACTCGCCAGCGGATGGAGTGTCGAACGCCTCGCCAGCCACGAGAACTTCTCGACCCGGGCGATGTTCCGGCACCTCCAGGAGCTGTACCGCACGCTCGGCGTGTCGAACCGGCACGAGGCCGTGGTGGTCGCCGCGCGGCACGGCCTCCTCGACGGCTCCATGGACGCCATGCGGCAGCGTGCGGCAGACGACGGCCGGTCCGCTGTCCGCAACGGCACCGCAACCCGGGCGGTCCTGGCCGACACCGCGCACCGTGTGGACCGGCAGCCTCCCGCGACCGTGTCGGCGGCCCCGAGCCGCCGGTGACGCCCGGCTGATCGCGGAGGCCGACGTCCACATCGTGCCCGAGCGCCGTGGGCGGGCCGAGCCGTGCCGTGGCTGGCCCTGCGGGCGAAGGGGGCCGCACCGCAGCCGAGCCCAGCGCTGCGGGCGGTCAGCCGCTCCGCGGCGTCACGCGGCGGTCCGCGCGGCCCGGTGCCGCAGCGGGGTCGGGCGCGACAGCGACTCCCCCGCGACCGCGCCGACCAGGCACACCAGCGCGCTGCGCGCCTGCATGTTGACCTGGTGGCTGTGCACGAGCATGGCGATCACCTCGCTGACCGGGCACCACCGGAAGCCCGGCGGGGCGTCGTGGTGGTCGACCACCGTGACGAGATGCCGGCAGCGACTGTGCAGGAAGCGTCCGCCCTCGTCGGAGAGGACGGCATCGAACAGGACCGCCTCCGCCGGGCTGTCGAGCAGGAGGGTCAGCAGCTCCGCCTCCGCGCCGGATCGTGGCGTCTCGCCGCCCGCGATCTGCACGGTCGGGCCCAACTCCACGTCGTCGACGAGGCCGGGCTCGGGACGGGCCTGCATGAGCAGGTGGAGTTCACCGTCGCGGTCGGCGACGGCGAGGCCCACCACACCGAGACCGACCGGCCGGACCATCGGCTGGCACCACTGGTCGACCTCGCGTCCGGCCGCGTCGACGCTGACGGCGACGACCTCGAAACCCGTACCGTCGTCGCGCCGGAGCGCGTCGGCGCTCCGGCGCCAGCCCTGAAGGTCCGGCAGGGCGACACGGACGGAGACGGACGACTGCCGGGCGCGTTCGGCCGAGAGCCAACGCGCCAGCGGCCGGACGTCGCACCTGGCGGCACCGGCCAGGGTCCGGGGCAGGACCGGCAACCGCGCCCCGGACACGGCGAACTCACCGGGCAGCGTCCACGGCGCACACCCCAGGACGGCACGGGTGTCGGCGTGCACGAGGTCGTCGTCATGGAGCAACGCCAGCAGGTCGGCGAGCTCGATCCAGCGGAAGCCGACACCCGGCTCGAAGCGCGGTGTCCGGACGATCATTACCCGATTCCGCTTCCGCCAGAAGACGCCGCCGTGCTCGGACTGCCGCGAGTCGACGATGACGTCGGCCGTCGCGGGATCGAAGAGTTCGAGGTACGGCACCGGTCGGCCGCCGTGCACCCGCTCCCGGTTGCTCCGGGTGGCCTGCACGGTCGGCGACAGTTGGATCCCGTTGATGTTGCCGGGCTCGGCCTTCGCCTGCACGAGCGCCGCGTAGCCCCGGTCCGACGGTGTCACCGCGATCGCCAGCAGGCCGATCTCCGGCTGGTCGACCATCGGCTGCATCCACGAGTGCCGCCCGTCCTCGGTACGCACGCGGTGCCCACGGACGGCGAAGAACCGGCCGGTGCGATGCGTGAGCGCCGCCTCCCCGACGCCGGTGTTCCAGCCCGGTACGGCATCGAGCGGAAGTCTCGACGGGCGCGCGTACCGGGTGCGACCCATCGCCTCTCGCCACTGTCGTATCTCGTCGAGCAGGGACGGATCTGCACGCGACTCGACGAGATGCGACGGGGTGGCCACCCGACGGTCAACCAACCCGCACCTCCGGCACGTAACGGATCCACCGGCCGCCCCGGTCGACGAACTCCTGCTCCTTGGCGACGATCTCGTCGGCGTGGTTCCAGGCGAAGAGCAGGAAGGTGTCCGGGTAGTCGGCGAGATCCTGCGGGAACGGCTCGACCGGGATGCGGGAACCGGGAGTCGTGCGGCCCTGCTTCTCCGGCGTGGTGTCGTAGACGACGGGAAGCAGTTCCGGCCCGATGCCGCAGTAGTTCAGGACCGTGGCGCTCTTCGCGGTCGCGGCGTACCCCGCGACGCTCCGGCCGACCTTCCGCTGCGCCACGAGTACGTCCCGGAGCTGCTCCCGGCGGTCGGCGACGCCGGCCGCGAACGCCTCCAGCCGAGGCAGGTCGTGCGTCCCGTCCCGCTCCTCGGCGGCGATCAGCGCGCCGACGGTGGGCGCGGCGGTCCGCCCGTCCCGGGCGAGCGTGTAGCGCAGTTCTCCACCGTGGACCCCGAGGTGCTCGACGTCCACCAACGCGAACCCGTGCGACTCGGCGATGCGCGCGACCGAGGTGGCCGAGAAGAGATAGAAGTGCTCGTCGTAGATCTGGTCGAACGAGCCGAGACGCAACACGTCACCGAGATAGGGATCCTCGAAGACGACGACACCGTCTGTGGCCAACAACGTCTCCAGGCCCGTGAAGACACCGTGCAGGTCGGGTATGTGGCACATCGTGTTCGCCGCGTACACCACGTCGGCGGGGCCGAACTCGTCGCGTATCCGGTCGGCGGTGGCGGCGTCGAACCATTCCGCCCGGGCGTTGACCCTGCGGGCCACCGCTTCGTCCACCATGTTGGCGGCCGGGTCGACGCCGAGGTGTCGGATGCCGCGATCGGCGATGGTGGCGAGCATGGTGCCGTCGTTGCTGCCGATCTCGACGACGAAGGGGTCCGGGGAGGTCAACCCGGCGACGAGGCGTTCGGCGGTCGCGGCGAAATGGGACGCCATTCGCCGCGACGACGAGGTGCGGAACGGATACTCCTCGTGGAACATCCGCTCGACCGGGACCGGGTCGGCGAGTTGGACGACGTGACAACCGTGGCACACCACGGCCCTGAGGTGGAGCCAGAACTCTTCGGAGGGATCGTCGGGAATTCGGAATGCGTCGGACAGCGGTTGCCGGCCCAGATCCAGGAACTGCGTCACCGCGTCGCCACAGGCTCTGCAAGGCATGTAGCGGATGCTAGGCGCTGACCACCGGCTCAGCCTGGCGCCCGTCGTGGATCACCCCGACCGAGTCGCAGCCGCGCCGGTCGGCGTCCCAGGTGCGCCACGTTTTCTGGCGTGCCTGTCGGATCGACTGGCGTGATTAGCCGGTGCCCGGTTCCGCGATGCGCTCCTAGGGTTGCGATTACGAGCGAACCGCCGGCCGGCAGCAATCACACCCGTCAAGACGACTCGCACGAAAGGTCGAAGAGATGATCAAAATCGGTGACATGCTCCTCGAAGAGCTCGACCGCGATCTCCCCAGCGAGATCGCCGACCCGGCCGCCGCCCTGCGGGGCCGCGCCGGCCAGGTGCTCGAGGTCATGACGCCTCGGCGCACCTTCGCCGACGGCAGCCGCGGCTACCACGCGATCGCACAGACCACGATCGAGGTCGTCGCCGGCAAGGACCCCAACGACACGACGATGCCGCGGGAGCGTTTCGAGTTCCCGGAGTCGCCCTGCGTCATCCAGCTCCACGACCCGGTGCTCACGCTCAACGGTGCCCTCCGGCTCGACCTCGAGATCAAGTCCTACCGGGCCGAGGCGACCAGTCAGGTGCTGTTCCCCGGACAGAAGGTGGCCCTCGGCGTCGGGCGGTCGTTCGACGTCAACCTGCCGCCGTCGGTCGGCCGTCTGGAGATCCCGCTCGGGATCGACTTCGCCGCCGGTGACACGGTGCGCAGCCACCAGATGATCTTCCTGGCCGTCGAGACGCCGATCGGTACGCTGCACAACCCGGACGCGGCGCACATGTTCGCGACGGTCAACAAGGTCCCGCCGATCGGCTTCTCCTACTTCCAGGAGGGCCTCGTTCCGATGGCGAACGCCGACAACGAGGTCGTCGCCATCAAGGTATTCACCGAGACCGCCCTACGCCGGGTGGTCACGGACTGACCCGACACCGGGCAGAGGTTCGCTCGACGTTGCCGCCGCACCCCCGTACTCGGGTGCGGCGGCGCTCGCGGTCACCCACTGTCACGGGTGCGAGATCGCCGGTCCGACCAGTACGGACACTGTCGACAGTGCGTGTTTGCGCGCGGTCGCGACACGCGACATTGTCGTCCGGCGACCCAGGCGAAATGCATGAAACGCTGCTAACGTACACCTTCGCCTACCGTCTTGCGCGGCGTAGGAATTGACGAGCAATCAACTGAAGGGACAGCCCCACGTGCCGAACCTGAAGAGTGTCACGGCGGTTCTGCCGGTCTCCGATCACGCCGCTGCGGTCGCCTGGTACAAGCAGTGGATCGGGCGCGACCCCGACGTCGAGCCCCAGGAGGGCGTCGCGGAGTGGCAGATCGCGGAGAACGCGTGGATCCAGGTCTCGCTGGATCCGGAGACCACCGGCAAGACCAACATCGTGATCGGTGTGGACGACATCGACGCCCATGTCGCCAGCCTGGCGAGCGCGGGCGTACCCACCGGCGAGATCCAGGACTTCGACTTCATCAAGCTGGTCGACATCGTGGACCCGGCCGGCAACAAGGTCAACTTCGTGTGGGAGAACCCGAAGTACGAGCCGCCGGCGGAATAGGACCACAGCACGACACCCGTTGACGGGTGTGAATGGTGGCCGGACGTCGCGTCTGGCAGTTTCACCAGGTCGGGGCACTCGGAACTGATCGCACGACGGATCGGTTTCCGGGCGCCCCGCGTGGTTTCCGGGTGATCGGTGTCAGCCCCTTGTGGAGGGTCCGTCGGGTGTGCTGATGTGTGCACGGGGCATTCCAATCCCGACCCCTCACTGGCAGGAGCCGACATGGCAGCAGAAACGTACGGAGAGGGCTACGCCGAACTCTTCGACTTCGTCTACGGCGCCGAGGCGCCCGACTCGATGGTGACGACCCTCGCCGACCTGGCCGAGGGCGGGCCCGTCCTCGAACTGGGCGTCGGTACCGGCCGGGTCGCGATCCCCCTCGCCGCTCGCGGGCTCGCCGTGACCGGTGTGGACAGTTCGACGGCGATGCTGAAGACCCTGGCCGGCAAGCCCGGCGGCGACTCGGTGCGGACCGCGCTCAGCGAACTGCCGCAGATCGCGGTCGACGGCCGGTACCGGCTCGTCGCGTGTCTCGACAACACCTTCCTGCTGCTGACCACCCAGGACGCACAGACGCAGTGTGTCCTGAACGCCGCCGAGATGCTGACCGACGACGGTCTGCTGGTACTGGAGACCTTCGCCCGCGCACCCGGCGACTTTGGGGTGATGCCCGCGCACCTGGGCGAGAACGCCACCGTGCTCTGGGCCTACCAGGTCGACCCGCTGTCGCAGCAGTTCCACATCCGCGAGATCATCTACGGCGAGAACCTGATGCGTGTCGTCCCGTTCGACGGCCGTGGGGTATCACCCGCGGAACTCGACCTGATGGCTCGGCTCGCCGGGCTGCGGTTGCGTGAGCGCTGGTGCGACTGGGAGCGGACCCCGGTCGAGTCGGACAGCCCGCTCGTCATCTCGGTCTTCGAGCGAGTCGACCAGTGAGCTGACCGGTGGTGTTCACAGCCGGGACAGGACGGTGCGCAGCTCGTCGATCACGCGGGCCTGGTCCGACGCCGACAGCGTCGGGTACATCGGCAACGAGAAGACCTCGTTCGCCAGTCGTTCGGTGACCGGCAGCGAGCCGACCTCCTGTCCCAGGTGCGTGAACCCGCTCATGGTGTGCACCGGCCACGGATAGCTGACGTTCAGCATGATCCCGGCCTCCTTCATCTGTCGGATGATCTCGTCGCGGGCGGGGTGCCGCACCACGTACAGGTAGTAGACGTGCTCGTTACCGGGCACCACGGTGGGTAGTCCGAGGTCCGTTCCGGCGAACGCCTCGTCGTAGGTGGCCGCGATCGCGCGCCGGGCCGAGACGTACTGGTCCAGCCGCGAGAGCTTCCGGAGCAGGATCTCGGCCTGCACCTCGTCGAGGCGACTGTTGAACCCGGGCGTCTCGACGACGTAGTACCGCTCCGCCATGCCGTAGTACCGCAGTCGCCGCAGGGCGGCGTCCACCTGGTCGTCGTCGACGATTACGGCGCCGCCGTCACCGTACGCGCCGAGCACCTTGGTGGGATAGAACGAGAACGCCGCCGCGTCACCGAACGACCCGACGATCCGGCCGTCCTGACGGGCCCCGTGGGCCTGGGCGCAGTCCTCCAGGACGGCCAGCCCCCGCTCCTGGGCGACCCGGCTGACCGTCCGCATGTCGACCGCCTGGCCGTACAGGTGCACCGGCAGGATGCAGCGGGTGCGGTCGGTGACGGCGGCGGCCAACTGCCCGACGTCCATCAGTTGCGTGTCGTGCCGTACGTCGACGAAGGTCGGAGTCGCACCGACGGCGTCGATCGCGACGACCGTGGGGGCGGCCGTGTTCGACACGGTGATCACCTCGTCCCCCGGCCCGACACCGAGGCTGCGCAGCGCCAACACCAGCGCGTTCGTGCCGTTGTCGACGCCGACGCAGTGGCTGCGCTGATGCTTCGCGGCAAACGCCGTCTCGAAGGACCGCACGCTCGCCCCGAGCACCAGTTGACCCGATCTGAACACCTTGTCGACAGCTTCGAGCAGCTCTTCGCGTTCCGCCTCGTACTCGGTGAGGTAGCTCCACACGTTGATGCTCATAGTCGGTAAGGCTAGTGCCGCGACCGGTCCAGGTGGGCGCGGGCGGAAACGCATCCGTAACGAATGGGCCTGGCCCGACGCTCTCCACCGGTGTAGACAAGATTCGATCATGCCGTGCGCCGGAACCGGCGCAACGGCGTGGGAGAGGGGGTGCGGTGCGGGGCGAGTTGCAACGCATCGTCGACGCGGTCGCCGCCCACGTCGGCCGTCCCGCACTGATCGAGGACCGGCGGCAACGCGTCGTCGTCTACAGCGAACAGACCGGGTTGATGGACGAGGTCCGCCGCGCGTCGATCCTGCGGCGGCAGACCGCGCCGGAGGTGATCGCCTGGCTGCGCGGCCTCGGCATCACCGACGCCCGCCGGGCGGTACGCACCCCGGCCAGCCCGGAACTGGACCTGCTGCCCCGGCTCTGCGTCCCGGTGCGTCACCACGACCTGCTGCTCGGCTTCGTCTGGTTCATCGACCCCGACGGGACCATGACCGAGGTCGACCTGGCGGCCACCGGCCTGCTCAAGGAGCTGTCACTGGCGCTGTACCGGGAGAACCTGCTCGGCGAGCTGGCCGCGCAGAGCGAGACCGAGGCGGCCCGGACCCTGCTCGCCGACAGTCCGGGCAGCCGCGACCAGGCGGTCCGGGCGCTGCTGGAGGCCGGGATGATCAACGCCGACGGGCCACGGACCGCGCTGGTCGCCCGGCTCGTCGCCCCCGAGGAACGGCAGCCGGACGAACGGGCCCGGATCGCGCTGGAACAGTCGCTGGTGGCCGCGCGCCGTCGGGCCGGTACGCGGGAGGCGCTGCACCTGGTCCGGCACGACCACGGGGTGCTCCTGCTGCCGGCCGAACCCGCCGCCGGTCGGCCGACGCCGGAGGTGGCCGCCCGGCAACTCGACGACGACCTGCAACAGGTGACCCGCAGCCTGGGTTCCGTGGAGCGGACGGTGGTCGGGGTCGGCCGGACCAGGCCACGGCTGGCCGACGTCGTCGAGTCGTACGTCGAGGCGCTGCACGCCGCCCGGGTCGGTGCGCAACTGCCGGCGTTGGGCCGGGTGGTCGCCTGGTCCGGCCTGGGTGTCTACCGGGTGCTGGCCCGGCTCGGCGAGCAGCAGCTCACGGTGGCCGACGTCCACCCGGGGCTGGCCCGGCTGGTGTCCACGCCGGGCCACCGCACGCTGCTGACCACCCTGGAGCACTACCTGGACCGGGCCGGCAACGCCCACGCCACCGCCGCCGACCTGCGACTGCACCGGACCACGCTCTACTACCGGCTGCAACGCATCGAGGAGCTTGCCGGCACCGACCTCAAGGACGGCGGCGAGCGGCTCTGCCTGCACCTGGCGCTGAAACTGGCCCGGCTGGCGGAGCGGCACGGCGGCGAGGAGTGACGGTCGACTCCGACAGGCGTAGCAACCGGAGGCGGAGATCTCCGACAGGTGACCGATGACCGGTCGACGCGGCGGTCCATAGGTTCGGCGGGACCCGGGGCGTCCGGTGCGACGGCGGGGAGGGGGCGACGCGGTGAGGGCACGCTGGCTCGGCCGGTACCTGCTGCCCACCCTGGTCGCGTTGGTGTTCGTCGCCCCGCTGTGGTTCATGGTGGTCGGCTCGCTGCGCCCCACCGGCGCCCCGCCACCGCGCTCGCTGGAGTGGTGGCCGGCCGCGCCGACCACGGCCGCGTACACCCGCCTGCCGGAGCTGATCCCGATATTCCGCTATCTGGCGAACTCCGCCCTGGTGGTGGCGCTGGCGGTGCCGCTGACCGTGCTGGTCGCCTCGCTGAGCGGCTTCGGGCTGCGGCTGCTGTCCCGGGGCGGGCGGCGGCGGGCGGTGACCGGGCTGCTGGTGCTGCTGCTGGTGCCGGTCACCGCGGTCTGGGCGACGCGGTTCGAGGTGTTCCGGCTGGCCGGGGTGGTCGACACGTACCTGCCGTTGCTGGCGCCGGCGGCGCTGGCCGTCAGCCCGTTCCTCGTGCTGTTGTACGCGTGGAGCTTCGGCGGGATCCCCGACAGCCAGTTGCAGGCCGCCCGTCTGGAGGGGGCGGGCTGGCTGACCATCTGGCGGCGGCTGGCGCTGCCACAGGTCAAACCGGCCACGCTGGCGGTCTCGGTGCTGGCATTCACCTTCCACTGGTCCAACTTCATCGACCCGCTGCTCTATCTCACCAGCGGTGACCGGTACACCTGGCCGCTCGGGCTGCGCTTCCTGCTGCTGCTCAACCCGACGGACTGGCCGCTGCTGATGGCCGGCAGCGTGGTCGCCACCGCGCCGTGCGTGCTGGTCTTCCTGCTCGCCCAGCGGGTCCTGCTCGCCGACGACCCGTTGGCGGCGCTTCGACCGAAAGGACGCCGATGACCCCGACCCGGTGGCGCACGTGTGCGGCCCTGCTCACCGTCCTGCTCGTCGCCGCCGGCTGTACCGCCGGCGAGCGGGCGGCGGAACGCCGTGGCATCACCGTGGTGCTGTTCGGCGACGCCGAGGAGGTGGCCGGCTACCACACCCTGGTCGACGGCTTCACCGCGGCGAACCCCGATGTCCCGGTCACGCTCTCCCCCGTCGCCACCCAGGACGAGCTGATGGCGCGACTCACCACCTCGTTCGCCGGGGGCCGCCCGCCGGACGTGTTCCTGCTCAACTACCGCCGGTACGGGCAGTTCGCGGCGCAGGGCGCGATCGAGCCCGCGCAGTCCTACCTGGACGGCAGCGACACCATCCGGGAGAGCGACTTCAGCAGCCGGGCCCTGGACGCGTTCCGGTTCGACGGCGAGGAGTTGACCTGCCTGCCGCAGAACCTGTCCTCGCTGGTCGTCTACTACAACGCCGACCTGTTCGCCGCCGCCGGTGTGCCGACCCCGCGCCCCGGCTGGACGTGGGACGACTTCCTCGCCGCCGGGAAGGCGCTGACCCGCGACGGCCGGTACGGGGTGGGCGTGGAGGCGTCCGTCGCGCGGCTGGCGCCGTTCGTCTGGTCCAACCGGGGCGAGCTGGTCGACCATCCGGACCGGCCGACCCGGCTGACGCTGCGCGACGACCCGGCCGCCCGTACGGCCGTGGACTGGTTCCTCGACCTGCGACTGCGACACGGCGTCGTGCCGCCGGACGCGGAGGAGCAGAGCGAGTCGAGCGAGGCCCGCTTCCTGCGCGGCACGCTCGGCATGTATCTCAACAGCCGGGTCGCCGTGCCCACCCTGCGGACGATCGACGGGTTCACCTGGGATGCCGCGCCACTGCCGGTGGCCCCCGGTGGCGTGCCGGCGTCGATCCTGCACAGCGACGCGTACTGCATGAGCGCCGGTCTGCCGGACCACCGGCCGGCGTGGCGGTTCATCGAGTACGCCATGGGCGCCACCGGGCAGCGGGTGCTGGCCGAGTCGGGGCGGACCGTGCCGTCCCGACTCGACGTGGCCGACTCCCCCGCCTTCCTCGATCCGGCCCGAGCGCCCCGCTCGTCGCAGGTCTTCCTCGACGCCGAACCGCACCTGCGGGCCACGCCCCGCACCGGCACCTGGTCGCGGGTGGAGAAGGAGACGAACACCCTGCTGGAGGAGGTGTTCTACGGCCGGGTGGAGCGGGAGGAGGGGCTGCGTCGGCTGGAGGAGACCGTCCGCCCGCTGTTCGACCTGCCGGTGGGTAAGTGAAGGGTGTCATCCGGCTGGAGGAGCTGACCCGCACGTACGGGCGCACCGTCGCCGTCGACGGTGTCGACCTGGAGGTACGGGCCGGGGAACTGCTCACCCTGGTCGGGCCCTCCGGCTCGGGCAAGTCCACCATCCTGCGGCTGATCGCCGGGCTGGACCGGCCGGACGCCGGCCGGATCCTGCTCGACGGGGTCGACGTCGCCACGCTGCCGCCGCACCGCCGCGCGGTGGCCATGGTGTTCCAGGACTACGCGCTGTTCCCGCACCTCACCGTGCACGGCAACCTCACCTTCGGGCTGCGGGTACGGCGGGTGCGGCGCGCCGAGGCGGACCGGCGGGCCCGGGCCGCCGCCGAGCGGTTTGGCATCGCCGACCTGCTCGACCGCTACCCGGACCAGATGTCCGGCGGCCAGCGGCAACGGGTGGCGCTGGCCCGGGCGCTGCTGCGCGACCCCAGCGTCTATCTGCTGGACGAGCCGCTGGCCAGCCTGGACGCGCCGCTGCGGTTCGCCACCCGGGCGGACCTGCTCGCCCTGCACCGGGAGTTGCGCACCACCACCGTGCACGTGACGCACGACCAGCACGAGGCGATGACCCTCGGCGACCGGGTGGTGGTGCTGGCGGACGGGCGAATCCGGCAGGTCGGCCCGCCGCAGCAGGTGTACGACGCACCGGCCGACACCTTCGTCGCCGGGTTCCTCGGCAGCCCGCCGATGAACCTGGTCCCCGGCGGCGGTGTGCTCGGCGGCGATCCGACGCTGACTGTCGGCGTACGCCCGGAGGACCTGGTGCGCGACGACGCCGGACCGGTCGTCGCCACCGTCGAGGCGGTCGAGGCGCTGGGCAGCGAGGCGATCCTGTTGACCCGCTGCCCGGACGGCACCCGGCTGACCGTCCGCACCGGTCCCCGCCCCGGGGTCGGGCCCGGTGACGAGATCCGGCTGCGGGTCGACCGACGCCACCTGTTCGACGCGGCCGACGGGCGGCGCCGGTGAGGCGTACCCGCACGTCGTTGACCGGCTGGGTGTTCCTCGCCCCGTACGCGGTCGCGGTGGTCCTGCTGATCGCGGTGCCGGCGCTGCTCAACGTCGGGTACGCGTTCACCGACCACACCGGCCTGACCCGTGATCCGCAGTTCGTCGGGTTGGCCAACGTCCGCCGACTGCTCGACGACCGGTTCCTGCTGGACAGCCTGGAGGCGTCGCTGGTGCACGTGTCGCTGGCCGTGCCGCTGCGGTTCGTCGCGGCGGTCGGGCTGGGTCTGCTGCTCGCCGCCCCGCGCGTCGGCGGTCGCTGGTTCCGGACCGCCGTGTACCTGCCCACGGTGGTGCCGGACGTGGCGCTGGCGGTGTTGTTCCTCTGGGTGCTCAACCCGCTGTACGGGCCGTTGAACCAGATGCTCGGGCTGTTCGGGCACGACGGCTACAACTGGCTGGCCGACCCGACGACGGCCCGGGTGGGCGTGGTGCTGATGCTCGCGTTCCCGATCGGCGAGGGCTTCGTGGTGGTGCTGGCCGCCCGGCGGCTGCTCGCCGGTCGGTTGTACGAGGCGGCGGCGTTGGAGGGGTGCGGGCCGTTCGGGCAACTGCGTCGACTGACCCTGCCACTGCTGGCCCCGGTGCTGGTGCTGTTGGCGGTGCGGGACATCGTGCTCACCCTCCAGGTGAACTTCGTCCCGGCGTACGTGCTCACCGACGGGCGACCGGCCAACGCCACGCTCTACCTGCCGGTCTACATCTTCGACCAGGCGTTCGAGTTCTCCGGTTTCGCGTACGGCTCGCTGGTCACCATCGTGCTGATGCTGATCACGGCGACCATCATCACCGGGCTGCTGCTCGCCGTCCGCCGCTGGCGGGTACCCCGATGAGCTGGCATCCTGCTGCGGTGAGACTGCGTCACCTCGCCGTCACCGTCGTGCTGCTGCCGGTGCTGGCCGCCTGCGGCGGTGCCGAGACGCCCGGCGGCGGACCACGGGACCTGCTGGCCAACCTGCCCGGCTGCGACCGGGTGCCGCTGGACGAGGACCCGGAGGTCGAGGCGGACGTGCCCGGCCTGGTGCTGCCCGACGGCGCCCGGGTCACCGCCGTGGTGCGGCAGGGCGTGCTGACCACGGTGGAGGCGACCGTCCGGATGTCGCCGTTGGACGTCCGCGCGCACTACGAGCAGCGGGCCGACGTGGACCTGCTGAAGATCGAGGACGAGATCTTCGAGACCGAGGTGCTGACCCGGGCCGAACAGCGCCGGATGTACCTGCGGGCCTCGGCGCTCTGCGCCGACGGCAGCACGCTCACCGTGATGGTCGGCCCGGACTCCGACGACGCCGGACTGCCCGAGTTCCGCAGCGGTGGTTGATCGACCTCGACAGATGTCCTAACCGGACGGCGCGTTTCCCGACACCTGCTCGGTGACGTTCGCCGATCTCCTGTCTAGCCTGCGCACACAGCACTTTCCGCGCTCGGATCGGGAGAGACCACATGAGGGCCACCTTCGTCCGGCGACATCGCGGGCTGACGGCGACGGCGCTGGTCGCGCTGCTCGCCACGGTCGCGTTGACGGCGTCGTCCGCCACCGTCCCACCGGCCGCCCCGTCGCTGGCCACCAGCTATCCCACCGGACCGATGGAGGTCCCCGACGAGTGGATGACCGCCCAGCGGATGAGCGACGGCAGCCGGGACCTGTCGGTCGTCAAGTACACCCGGGCCCGCGGCGAGGCCGACCGGCTCGCCACCCGGACCCGCAGCGCCTACCGCCCGCTGGCCGAACGTCCCTGGTCCTTCTTCGGCCCGGCCAACATCGGTGGCCGGGTGGTCGACATCGCGGTGGATCCGCAGGTCCCGGACCAGATCTTCGTCGCCGCCGCCTCGGGTGGGGTGTGGCGCTCCGCCGACGCCGGGGCCACCTTCACCCCGGCCTGGCCGGACGGCTGGGCGCAGGCCATCGGCGCGATCGCGATGACCAGCGACGGGGTGCTGTTCGCCGGCACCGGTGAGGCGCAGCCGGGCGGCGGGTCGATCACCTTCGGCGGTGACGGCGTCTACCGCTCCTCCGACCGGGGCGCGACCTGGCAACGCGTCGGCCTGGCCGACAGCCACGCCATCGGGCGCTTCGCCGTCGACCCGAGCGACGAGGACCGCGTCTTCGCGGCGGCCAGCGGCAACCTGTTCGTGCCCGGCGGCGAGCGCGGGGTCTACCTGACCGACGACGGCGGGGACACCTGGCGGCAGGTGCTCGCCCCGCCGAACGACACCACCGGCGCCACCGAGGTCGTGATCGACCCGACCGATCCCGACCGGGTGTACGCCGCGATGTGGGACCACCTGCGCGAGCCGCACCAGCGCACGTACGGGGGTCCGGGCTCCAGCCTGTGGCGCTCCGACGACGGCGGCGAGACCTGGGCGCGGATGACCACCGGCCTGCCCACCGACGCCGACCAGGGCCGCTGGGGACTCACCCTGGCACCGAGCGACCCGCAGCGCCTGTACGCGTACGTGGGCACCGCACTCGGCCCGTTCCGGGCGTTCTACCGCTCCGACGACGGCGGCGACACCTGGACGCAGACGCCGGTCAGCACCAGCCAGGCGTCGCAGTCGACGTTCAGCTGGTGGTTCGGCAAGATCTTCGTCGACCCGGGCGACGCGGACCACGTGTTCCTGATGGGCGTCAACCTGATGCGCTCCACCAACGGCGCACGGAGCTTCTCCTCCGTCGGCGGTGTGCACGCCGACCAGCACGTGATGCGCTGGGACCCGAAGGTGCCGAACCGGGTCTATCTGGGCAACGACGGTGGCGTCTACCGCTCCCAGACCAACGGCGCCGGCGGGTGGGTGAAGGCCGTCGACGAGCGGTACACCCAGTTCTACACCGTCGACGTGGCGCAGACCGATCCGAGCCTGAAGGTCGGCGGCACCCAGGACAACGGCTGCAACCGGGGCTACAACGGCGTCGGCGGCCCGTGGAACGCGATCGGCTGCGGTGACGGGTTGCAGACCCTGATCCACCCGGAGAACCCGAACATCGTCTTCGGGTGCAGCCAGTACGGCGCCTGCTACCGGTCGGAGAACGCGGGCGGCACCCCGCGCCAGTCGATCGGAACGGGCCAGACCACCTCGCAGCGGCGCAACTGGCTGACCCCGCTCCAGTTCGACCCGAACGATCCGAACGTCATGTACTACGCCGGCAACATCGTGAACCGGTCGACGGACAACGGCCGGACCTGGACGGCGATCAGCCCGGACCTGACCGGCGGCGGCCCCAACGACCCGTCCGGCTACCCGTGGGGCACGATCACCACCGTCGCCGCCGCACCGAGCGACAGCGCCACGCTCTATGTGGGCACCGACGACGGCCGGCTCTGGTGGACCCGTGACCTCGGTGCGACCTGGCAGCAGGTCGACCCGGCCCAGTTGCCCGGCACCTGGGTCACCCGGGTGGCGGTCAACCCCCGGGACGCGAACGTCGCGTACGCCACCTTCTCCGCCTTCCGGTCCGGCAGCGACCGGGCGCACGTGATGATGACCCGCGACGGCGGCCGGACCTGGACCGACATCGGACGGGGCCTGCCCGACGCGCCGGTCAACTCGGTGATCCCGACGGCCGACGGTCTGCTGCTGGTCGGCACCGACGTGGGCGTGTTCGTGTCGGCGTGGAACGGCGGCGAGTGGGCCGCGCTCGGCACCGCCCTGCCGAAGGCGGCGGTGATGTACCTGCGGTACCACGAGCCGTCGCGGCAGCTCACGGCGGCGACGTTCGGTCGGGGCATCTACGACCTCACGGTCCCCCGCTGCCCGGCCGCGTCCACCCGACTGCCGGTGCGTGACCCGGGGGTCGGCGTGGTGGGCGTCCTGGCGTCCTGCCGCGCCGGTTAGGCGGACCGGGGGCCGTCCTCCCCCGGCCCCGGTCCCGCCGGAGGCCACCTCCCCACGAGCCAGGGGAGGTGGCCTCCGGTGCTGGGGTCACCACAACCGGCGCGCTGCGGTCACCGGCAGTGGTGCGCTGGGGTCACCGCAACCGGCGGGCGGGGAACCGGGCCGGTGGGTCGGCGATCGCCTCCTGGGCGGCGACCAGTTGCAGTTCGCGGGTGCCGGCCGCCAGGGTCGCCTCCAGCACCGCGAAGATCGAGGCGGTGGTGCGTTCCAGCGCCGTCGCGGGCGATCCGGTGCTGCGCAGGTGCGCCAGATAGAGCGCGGCGGTGACGTCGCCACCGCCGTTCGGGCTGATCGGGAGCAGTGGCGTGGTCACCGCCCAGGCGCCCTCGTCGGAGACGGCCACCACCTCCAGCGAGTCGGGCGGTGCGTCGCCGTGCAGCACGCTGGTGACCAGGACGTGGCGGGGTCCGGTGGCGCGTACCACGTCGACCGCCGCCAGCACGTCGTCGAGCGAGTGCGTCGACCGGCCGGCGAGGAACTCCAGCTCGAACTGGTTCGGGGTGACGATGTCGGCTCGGGGCACCACCACGTCGCGCAGGTACTCGGGGATGCCGGGCCGGACGAACATGCCTCGGCCGACGTCGCCCATCACCGGGTCGCAGCAGTAGACGGCGTCCGGGTTGGCGGTCTTGACCAGGGTCACGGCGTCGAGGATCACCGCGCCCATCGCCGGGTCGCCCTGGTAGCCGGAGAGGATCGCGTCGGCGTCGCCGAGCACCCCACGGTCGGCGATGCCGGCGATCACCTCGGCGACGTCGGCGGGCGCGAGCAGCGGTCCGCGCCAGGCGCCGTACCCGGTGTGGTTGGAGAAGTGCACGGTCAGCACCGGCCAGACCTCGTGCCCGAGCCGTTGCAGCGGGAACACGGCGGCCGAGTTGCCGACGTGGCCGTAGGCGACCGAGGACTGGATCGACAGGATCTTCACCCGTCCATCATCGCGCCTACCGCTCCCCCGTCGCCGCAGGGGTCGCCCTTCGGCCAGGTCACGGCCGCAGTGGTGAGGGCGGGGTCGCCACGGCTCGGCGGCCCCGCCCTCAGCGGATCACTCGAACAGGGACAGGGTCAACGTCGAGGTGTACTCACCCGCGGCCACGTCGGCCGGGGTCCGCAGGAACAGGTCCGCGTCGACCGAGTACGCCCCACCCGCGACCGCACCGGAGTCGAACGTCGAGACCAGCAACTCCTGGTCGACCAGACCCACGTTGTTACCCGGCTGCGTCGGCTCGTCCAACACCGTCACGACCTCTTCACCCTCACTGACCAGACCGGTGTCACCACCGTCGACCAGACGCGGCTTCCACCCCAGGTGACCGGCACCGATCGGCTCCTGACCCGCACCACCGGTGAAGTCCGTCGCACTACCCAGCACCGCCCACGCCGCACCCTCCGGCACCTCGTCAGCAGTCCGCGTGTCGGTCACCGTCACCGTCGGCAACCCGCCGACGAACTGACGCACCAACAACGTCGACCCGTCCTCGGTCAACGCCACCGCATCACCCGCGATCGACATCGCCAACACACCCGGCTCCACCAACTCCTCGATCTCCACCGTGACCGTCACGTCACCGCTGTCACCCGGGTCAGCCGACACCGGCGCGGCCATCGCCACCGACCCCACCAGCAAGGCCCCAGCGGCACCCGCCGCCAGCAACCGCTTCCGATTGTCTGTTCTCATCTGCATCTCCGTGTCGTTCGCGGTCACTGGGCTTGGCGGGGGTCGGCGGCACAGTTGACCGCGGCGTGGTCGGCGGTGACGACGGTGGTGACGCTCTCACCGTCGACCGTGCCGGTGGCCCGGACCGTCGCGGTGCCGGACGGGACCGACGCGGCACGGGTCGTGAACTGCTGGAACGCGCTCGCACCCGACGCCACGGCCGACACCGACCGCTGCCCGTACGCACTCTCCAACACCACGTCCACCGGACCGTCGTGATCGTTACGCGCCTGCACCGCCACGTACGCCTTCCCGGCCACACACCGCGCCTGCACGGTGACCGTCACCGGCACCTCGGGCTCGGCGTTCGGGTCGGTCAGCCGCTTGCGGTTGTAGTTGTCGTCCTGGCCGTCGGGCTGGTAGCCGCGTTCCACGTTGCCCGCCGCGTCTACCGAGAACCAGTGCACGGTCGTGCCGACCGGGACGGTCAGCGTCTCGCCGCCCTCCCGGATGCCTCCCGAGCCGTAGAGGGTGGACTCGAACGTCGGCCGGCTGCCGTCGAGGGTGTAGAACACCGCCGCCGGTTCGCTGGTGGAGAACGTCACGTCGACCGAGCCCTCGGTGGCGCTGGTGGCCACCTCGACGGAGCTGGTGGGCGCCGACTCGTCGGTGTCGAAGTCGCGGGCCACCCGCAGCATCTCGACCAGGCCGTTGGAGAACTCCATCGTCTCCTCGCGGGCCGAGGTCCAGGTCGGCTGGAAGGAGGTGCCGACCTCGAAGTTCCAGGCGTAGATGCCGTACTTGTACCAGAGCATGTCACCGGAGTTGCCGGCCGCCGAGTAGAGCACGTCGGCGATCGGGCCGGTGCGCGCCGGGGTGACCGCGAGGTTACGGTGCCGCTTGATGGAGGTCAGGATCCGCGACGACGCACCCCAGAACAGCGACTCCTCGGCCAGCGTCGGACGCGGGGCGGAGACCCGGCCCGGAGTGGCGTACGAGCCCGGCGACCACATGAAGTAGTTGCCCGAGGAGTGCAGGTTCATCGAGAACTTGACGTTCGGCCGGGAGGCCAGCCAGTCGACGTTGCGGCTCTCCGGCTCGGACAGCTCGTCCGGCCCGGCGTACGTGCCGCTGGTGCAGCTCGTCGACGCGCCCGAGTACCCGTCGAAGAGGCTGTACTCGGTGTAGTTGCGGTTGTTGTCCACACCCCAGGACGTCCGGCCGAGGAAGTCCCCGGAGGTCTCCGGCGTGCAGTGGTTGGTCATGTTCTTGCGCTGCGAGTTGAAGTCGTAGAACGAGTAGTGCCCGCCGTCCGGGTTGATCGACGGCGCGATCCAGATGTCGAGGTTGTCCACCAGCTCGCGGGTGTTCGCGTCGTGCGCGTAGTTGCGCAGCAACCGCTCGGCGGTCTCGATGGTCACCAGCGGAGGCACCCACTCCCGCGCGTGTTCCTGCGCGTAGGCCAGGACGCCCATCTTGGAGCCGTCGCGGTGCTTGCCGATCCGGATGGCGTACACCGCGTGCGGGTCACGGGAGACCGTCGTCGGCGCGGACAGGCCGTCGGAGAGCGCGGTCGGCGCGGCCGGCGCCACCACACCGGTGCCCGCGTTGCCGCGGTACGTGTACGCGGTGAGCAGCGTGCCCGCCTGGGCGTTGAGCGCGGCGGCCACCTCGGCGGCGGTGCTGGTGACGGTGCCGGCGGCGTCGGTGGCGAGGCCGACGCGGACCTGGTTGCCGGTGACGGTCACCGTCAGGGACGCGCTCGCGGTGCCGGGGTTCGCCAGTTCGACGGTGATGTCGTTACCGCCCTGGTGCCCCCAGGCCAGCGAGTCGACGCCGACGCGGCTGGCGTTGGCGGTGCCGAGTACGGCCTGCGCCTTGCGGCGGTAGCCGTTGGTCTTGTGCGGCAGCTCGACGATCTCGGAGATCTCCGGGTACTGCGCGGACATCGCCTTGATCCGGTCGTAGAGCTCGGTGGGGGTCAGGTAGCTGGTGACGAAGTCCTTCTGGTAGCCGGGCCCCTCCGGGTCGGTGTCCGGGATGGGCAGCCACTCGTGCACCTTGGCGACCGCCACGTCACCGGTCGGACTGGTGATCCGTACGTAGTCCGGGCGGCTGGTCACCTGCGCCGCACCTCGGTGGTAGAGGTACACCCCGGCGTCGACGAACCGGGTGATGTTCTGCGTACCGCCGGAGCCGAACTCGGTGCCCGGCCCGCTGTCCCGCTCGACGGTCAGCGCGGTGGCGGCGGTCTGTCCCTGCGCCCACTTCGCCTCCACCGACAGCACCGCAGTGGTGCCCGAGGTGTAGTAGTCGGCACGGATGATCTTGACGTCCGAGGCGGCGGACCGGGCGGCGACGGCGGCTCCGGAGAACTCCCGGTTGTCGGCCAGGTGGGCGGCGATGGTCGCCTCCCGCTCGGCGATCCGGTCCTGCGCGTCCTCCTCGGTGTGCAGCACCTTGCCGAAGGTGAAGCCGGCCCGGGTCAGCGTGGCGACCTCGTTGCCGGTCACCACGGCGTGCACCACGATGCCGTCGTCGGTGTGGTGGACGTGGTGGTCGAGGTCGACGCCGGTAGCCACCAGGGCGTCCAGCTCGGTGGTGTCGGCTACCACCACCTCGATCACGCTGGTCTGCTCGTCTGCCAGCCGGCCGAGGTCGGCGGGGGTCTCGGCGCCCGGCGCGGCGGTCTGCGGCACCACGGCAGAGGCCGGACTGACCAGCAGCAGCACGGCCGTGCCGGCGGCCAGCGCGGCGGAGAAGGGTACCCGGCGTCGCCACCGGGAACGGGTACTGAACTCCGACATGAGGCTCGTGGCCCCTTCTCGGCGTGCGGTGGGGGTGTGGGGGTTCGCACCTGTCCTGGGCTGTCTCAGCTCCGGTGACAACCACGGCCAGGTGCGTCCGACATGGACACCGCCCGCATCGCCGATTACGCAGCGTCACACATCGAGAGGTAGGAGTGATCAGGTTGCGGACCACTCTCACCTGGCGAAGGTCATCTGTCAATCGTCCCGGAGTATGGACGATCGCCACCGCGTACCCCCGCTGAGCACGGACGCCGCGTCCGACCCACCGTCGCGGAAGGGCCGAACGCGGCGCCGGGCGCGGCTTCCGGGTTACGGAAGGCTGTAACCGAGGCTGTACGAGACCATGGTCTCGCACGTCTCCGGGGTATCCCTCGGTCCGCAGTGGTCGCGGGTCGCCACCACCGTGAAGCTTCCGTTCACCCCGGCGAGCTTGCCGTAACCGGTACCCGGCGTGATGACGAAGTTCATCGTGAAGGTGCCGTCGGCGAGTTGCTTGCCCTCGGACTCGAAGACGAACCCGCCCTCCAGCCCGTCCAGCGTGCCCGCGAAGACTCCGGCACTGTCGATGGTGCCGTTGCCCTCGCGATCCAGGATCTGGAACTCGACGTCCTCGGTCTCACCGACGAGTCCGCCCACATACTTCATGCCGTACAGGACACGCCACACCGAATGGCCGGCCGGCGTGCCCTTGACCTGCTCGAAGGCGACGTGGCGCGGATACAGCTCGCCGGTCACCACCTTGTACGCACCGGGCGATCCCGGTGAGACGGTGGGCAGCGGCCGGACGATGCGGTCGCGCGCCGCAGCACGGTCCGATGTCGACCGCACCGCCTCCGAGCCGTCGGACGACGATGTGGTGCCGGCTCCGGCAAAGCGCGACTGCAGAACAGGCGGCAGAGACGACGCGCCCGAGTCGATCGTGGTGGCGGTCCTGGCGGTCGGGGCGGTGGCCTGCGGGACGATGGCGGCGGCGGGGCTGACCAGCAGCACCGCGGCGCCAGCCGCCAACACGGAGGAGACGGCGATCCGGCGTCGCCACGGGGAACGGGTACGGAACTCAGACATGAGGCTTGTGGCCCCTTCTCGGCGCGCGGAAGGTGATGGGGTGGGCTTCGCCCCGAGCTTCGGCTCGCTGGCGGCGGCCAGCACGGAGCGTCCGGAGTGGACGCCGCCCGCGTCACCGACTGCGCAGCGTCACACCTCGAATGTGGAGAGTGATCGATTGCGCACAACTTTCACGCAACAAGCGACGCGTGTCAATCGTTCCGAGAGCCGGACTTGGTCACATGCTTCTCGCCCGGTGGGCGTTTGACCTGCGCGCAGAGTGGAGACCAGGAACGGGAAGCTCGACAACGAGGGGGGACCACGCATGTCCGAATACACCACTGGCCGACCGAACGCCACCGACGAGCGTCCCGACCACGTCACAGATCCGCTGCTGTGGCGGCTCGCCCTACACGTCGCCGACGCGCACGCACCGGCCGAGGACGGCGACTGCGCCCACCTGCTCTGCGCCGGCCGGGAGTGGCCGTGCGAGCCGTGGCAGCAGGCCCAGCGTGCCCTCAGCCTGGCCCAGGGCGGCGCGGCGGACGCGCCACAGGCACCCACGCAGCAGGTCGGGTGGTCGACGTCGCCGGCACTGCCGAGTCGGGCCGCGGAGCGCGCGCGCCGCGATTCCGCCGCCGCCTGAGCGCGGGGGTCGCCCCGGCACCGCTCGCCGGGCGACCCGCCGCACCGGCCTGTCAAGGTAACGTTGACACGTGCAGGATCCGCTCGGCGACCTGGCCGGCGTCCCGGCCGCCCGTGACCGACTGGACGAGGCAGAGCTGGATCTCATCGACCGCGCCCGGCAGTCCGGCGCGGCCTGGCAGCAGATCGCCGAGGCGCTCGGACTGGGTAGCCGGCAGGCCGCCGAGCAACGTCGCCAGCGGTTGGCTGCCCGCCGTCGGGCGCGGCGGGTCGAGTCCGACCGGCGCTGGCCGAGTGAGGTCGCCGCGCTTCGCGCCCTGCTCACCGGGTTGCAGCGCTGGATCGACGCCGATCGCCGCTGGGACGGCCGATTTCCCGGAGCCACGCTGACCCGACACACCACGACGCTGGCCCTGGAGGCCGCACCCGGCGCCCTGTACGACCTGGCCGGACACGTCGCCGCCGACCTCCGCCGGGCCGGGCGTCGACTGCCGAACCCGGTACGCACCATCGCGCGACACCTGGACACCGCGCTGTCAACGACCCGTTGACGACCCGCGACGCTATTGCCCCTGGCCGACTCAAGGGTTGAGGCTATGAGTCACCTCGACTCAATCCGGGAGCGGCATGTGCGGCGCAACGCGATCCTGTTCGTGACGATCTCCGTGATCTCCGGCTGCGGTGGCAGCGCCATGGCCCTGGTCTCCGGAATCTGGATCCTCGACCTGACCCGGTCCAGCAGCCTCGCCGCGCTCGCCGGGCTCTGCGTCTACGCACCCACCCTCGCCGGACCCTGGTGCGGTGCCCTGGTCGACCGGCTCCCCCGACGACCGCTCGTCATCGTGGTCAACCTGACCCTGGCCGCCGTCCTGCCGACCCTGCTGGCCGTACGCGGACCCGGGCAGGTGTGGCTCCTGTTCTGCGTCTCCACGGTGTACGGCGTCGCGTACGTGCTCGTCGACGCGGGCGAGAGTGCGCTGCTGCCCGCCGCGCTGTCACCGGACGAACTCGGTCACGTCAACGGGTGGCGGTCCAGCGCCCAGGAGGGCGTCAAACTCGTCGCCCCGCTGGCCGGCGCCGGTCTGTACGCCTGGCAGGGCGGACACCTCGTCGCGCTGCTCGCCGCACTCCTGCCCGCCCTGGTCGCCGCCCTGTACGCCCTGCTCCGGCTACGGCGTCCCGCACCGGCAACCGCGTCCCGCCGCCCGGGTGTCCGGGCCGGCCTCGCGGTCCTGTGGGCGTCGCCGTCGACGCGACTGCCGGTCATCCTCGCGGGCGTGGCGATCGCCGCGTCCGGCTTCACCACCGCCGCCGGGTACGCCGTCGTCACCGACGATCTCGGCCTGCCGGCGACCTTCCTCGGCGTCCTGCTCAGCACGCAGGGCTTCGGCTCGATCGTCGGAGGGCTGATCGCCGGTCGGCTGATCGCCAAGTTCGGCCCGACCACGGTCGCCGTCGGCGGCGTGGCGCTCTTCGCCGCGAGCTGTCTGGGCCGTTGTCTGCCCTGGTGGCCGGCGGTGGTCGTCGCCTCGGTGGTGGCCGGGGTCGGCCTGCCGTGGGCGCTCGTCGCGGCCGTCACCGCCGTGCAGACGCACAGCCCCGACGAGTTGCTGGGCCGGGCCGCCGCGACCGCCAACACGATCATGTTCGGACCGATCGCGGCGGCGATCCCGCTCGGGTCCGCCGCCGTCCTGCTGGGCGGCCGGCCACCGCTCGTCCTCGCCGCCACCGTCTGCCTCGTCGCCGCCGCCGTCGTGTGGTGCAAGGAACGCCGCCTCACTGTGGCGTGGTCACCGCCTCCTCGTCGGGGCAGCAGACGGTCAGTGCGGCGGGTACGGCCCTGACCTTGAGACGCTTCGTCCGCGACCGGGCGCCACCGTCCATCTCGTACGTCTTCGGCTCGGCGAAGCGGACCCTGACCTTGCGACCCCGGGTGATCCGGACGAACTTCGAGTCCTCGGACCGGCCGGTGGCCATCTTGCCGAGCGTGCGCGCCCAGTCGACGGCACCGCCGGCGGTGGAGACACCGATCTCCAGCGAGCCGCTGTCGGGGCGCGCGTCGTCGAAGGCGGGTATGCCACCGGTGATGGTGCCGACGTTGCCGAAGAGCACACAGCTCGCGTCCCCCTCGAACCACAGGTCCCCGTCGACGGTGATTCGGGTCCGGGTCAGTTCCCCACGGACGTGACGCAGGCCGGTCCAGACGTACGCGAGCCGGCCGAGCCGACCCTTCATGTCCCGGTCCGCCTCCCGGATCAGGTCACCGTCGAACCCTGCCCCGGCCATCACCGCGAAGTGCTCCCCGTTGAGCCGTCCCAGGTCGAGGCGGCAGCGTCGACCGTGCAGGCCGATGCGTACCGCCTCCGGCAGGTCCTCCGGGATGCCGAGGTTGCCGGCGAAGAGGTTGGCGGTGCCGGCCGGCAGGATGGCCATCGGGGTCTGCGTGCCGGCAAGGGTGTCGGCGCAGCGCTGCACCATCCCGTCGCCGCCCCAGACGAAGATCAGCTCGGCACCCTGGTCGAGGGCCTTGCGCACCTTCTTCGGCGCCTTGCGGCTCTTGGGCACCTCGTACCAGAGCAGGTCCCGCACTCCCGCGCCGACCAGCGCGGCGCGCAGTTCGTCGAGGCCGCCGCCCAGCGTCTTCTTCCGATGGGCCACCACCGCCACCGTGCCGACCGCCAGGTCGGGGGCCGGCGGACGGTCCGGGTCCACCACCACACTCGCGCTCATGGCCGCCGCAATACCCCGCCGCCCGAGAGTCCACGCCTGGCCCCAACTGTCCGCCGACGCCGACATGCGGGAACACGGGTGCCGCCTCGCACGGGCGGGAGACCTGACGTACCGGAACGCGGGCACACGCCCGGTGCCCGCGTTCCGGTGACCGACTACAGCGTGCGGGCGAGGCGGTCGGCGAGGATCCGGGCGAAGCGGGACGGGTCCGCCAGGTCGCCGCCCTCGGCGAGCAGGGCGGTGCCGTACAACAGTTCGGCGGTCTCGGCCAGGGACGTCTCGCTGTCGCCCTGCTCGTGGGCCTTGCGCAGGCCGGAGACGAGCGGGTGTCCAGGGTTCAGCTCCAGGGTGCGCTTGACCTTCGGCACCTCGTGGCCCATCGCCCGGTACATCTTCTCCAGCGTCGGGGTGAGGTCTTGGGCGTCGCCGACCACGCAGGCCGGTGACGTGGTCAGCCGCGAGGAGAGACGGACCTCCTTCACCGACTCGGTCAGCACCCCGCCCATCCAGTCGAGCAGGGCGGCGTACTCGGTGCGCTGTCGCTCCCGCTCGGCCTCGGCCTCGGTGCGCTCCTCCTCGGTGTCCAGGTCGACCTGGCCCTTGGCGACCGAGCGCAGCTCCCTGCCGTCGTAGCTGCCGACCCGCTCCACCCAGACCTCGTCGACCGGGTCGGTGAGCAGCAGCACCTCGTAGCCCTTGGCCCGGAACGCCTCCATGTGCGGAGAGTTCTCGATGGTGGCCCGGTGCTCGCCGGTGGCGTAGTAGATGTCGGTCTGGCCGTCCTTCATCCGGCTCACGTAGCCGGCCAGGTCGGTCTGCTCCTCCGGGTCGTTGGTGGACGCGACCGAGAGGATCTCCAGCAGGGTGTCCCGGTTGTCGGTGTCGTCGACCAGCCCCTCCTTGACCGCCGCGCCGAACTCGGTCCAGAAGGTGCGGTAGCGCTCGGGCTGCCCGGCCTTGAGGTCCTTGACGGTGGCCAGCACCTTCTTGACCAGGCGGCGACGCACCGCGCGGATCTGGCGGTCCTGCTGGAGGATCTCCCGGGAGATGTTCAGGCTCAGGTCGTGCGCGTCCACCACGCCCTTGACGAAGCGCAGGTAGTTGGGCATGAGCGCGTCGCAGTCGTCCATGATGAAGACGCGCTTGACATAGAGCTGCACGCCCCGACGGCCCTGCGCGGCGAAGAGGTCCAACGGCGCGTGCGACGGGATGAACAGCAGCGCGTCGTACTCAAAGGTGCCCTCGCCCCGCATGTGGATGGTCTCGAGAGGATCCGCCCAGTCGTGGCCGACGTGCTTGTAGAACTCGTGGTACTCGGCCGGCTCGACCTCGCTGCGCGGGCGGGCCCACAGCGCCTTCATCGAGTTCAGCGTGACCGTCTCGGTGGTGGCCGGGGCGTCGTCCGTGCCGGGCCGCTCGACGGTCGTGCGGATCGGGTGGGCGATGAAGTCGGAGTACCGCTTGACGATCTCGCGGACGGTCCACTCGGCGGTGTAGTCGTGCAGGTTGTCCTCGGTGTCGACGGGCTTAAGGTGCAGCGTCACCGCGGTGCCCTGGGGCGCGTCGTCGAGCGCCTCGACCGTGTACGTGCCGCCGCCGTCGGACTCCCAGCGGGTGCCGCCGCTCTCGCCGGCCCGCCGGGTGACCAGCTCGACCTTCTCGGCCACCATGAAGGCGGCGTAGAAGCCGACGCCGAACTGGCCGATCAGGTCCTGCGACGCCCCGGCGTCCTTGCTCTCGCGCAACTGGCGCAGCAGCTCGGCGGTGCCGGACTTGGCGATCGTCCCGATGACGGAGACGACCTCGTCGCGGGTCATACCGATGCCGTTGTCCCGGACGGTCAGGGTGCGGGCGTCCCGGTCGACGTCGAGGGCGATGTGCAGGTCGCCGGTGTCGACGTCGAGATCCTTGTCGACCATCGACGCCAGGCGCAGCTTGTCCAGCGCGTCCGAGGCGTTGGAGATCAACTCGCGGAGGAACACGTCCTTGTTCGAGTAGATCGAGTGGACCATCAACTGGAGCAGTTGACGCGCCTCGGCCTGGAACTCCAAGGTCTCGGTCCGGTCGTTCACGCCGTGTCCTCTCTCGGTCGTACGCATGACGGGTCGCACAAAGGATACGAGCCGTCATGACGTACGTGCGTCCGGTGGTCACCCGAATCGCCAAACGCCGTCGGCCCGCCCCGGGAACACCCCGGAACGGGCCGACGAAGGAGGAGGATCAGCGTCGGCGTCCGTACGCTCCGGCGACGATCGACACGCCGACCGCGGCGAAGGCCACCTGGATGAACAGCTCGATCCAGTCGATGCCGGCGGTGTCGTCCACGCCCAGCAGTCCGGCCACCACCGTGCCGAGGATCGCGGCCACGATACCGATCAGGATCGTCAACAGGATCGGGATCCGCTGCCGGCCCGGCACCACGAGCCGACCGAGCGCGCCGATGACCAGACCGATGACGATGGCCATGAAGAAGCCGGTGATTTCCACGAGAGCCGTCCCTTCGCGCTTTTGGTGTGACGACGTGGTGCCCCTGCCGCCATACCGGTCAAACGCCACCGCCCGGGGCCTGAGGCGTTTGTCACGCAACCGTCACGAAGCTGCGGAACTCCCGTCATCGAGGACTGACGAGCACCGCGTAGTCGGCGGAGGTGAGCGGATCCGCCGAGAGCGAGCCGTCCGCCCGGGGCACCCGCAGCGGGGTGCCGTCACCGTCCAGGAAGATCACCGCCGACACGTCGGGGCGGGCGCTGAGCGTGCTGACGATCTGCCCGTACGCGAGCAGTTCGTCGCTGCGGCCGGTGTCGGCGCCGGCGGGGGTGACCGTCACCCGGGCCTGCCCGCCGACGAGTTGCACCACGGCGGTGCTCAGCGCCCCGGGCAGGGCGCTACCGACACCGTCGTCCCGCTCCCCCGGCGTCGGCCCGGCCAGCAGGTCGCGGAGCTGCTCGTCGGGGGTGGGCACCCGGTCGACCCGGCGGGTCACCGGCACCAGCCGGTCGTCGCGCGAGAAGTAGAGCAACTCGGTGAGGGCCCCGGTCTCCGCCGAGGTGGGGGCGGCCGTCGCGGTGTACGGGAACGGGCCCGGCGGCGGCGTCACGGTCCGGGGCTGGTCCTCGGCGGGTACCCCGCACGCGGCGACCAGGGTCAGCACGAGGGCGGCCGAGACCCGCCGGGCGGTACGCCTCATCCGAGGCTGCCCGGCAGCGTGATCCGGAATCGCGCCCCGCCCTCGGGACGGTCGCTGACCGTGGCGTCACCGCCGTGCGCGGCGGCGTGCTGGGCCACCAGCGCGAGGCCGAGGCCGGTGCCGTCGCCGCCACCCCGGAAGTTGGCCGCCCGGCCGCGCACGAAGCGGTCGAAGATCGCCTTCCGGTCCTCCATCGGCACCCCCGGTCCCTCGTCGTCGACCTCCACCACGCCGGTGTCACCGTCGCGGGACAGCGACACCGCCACCGGGCCGGCACCGTAGCTCTCGGCGTTGTCGAGCAGATTGGTCAACACCTGCGCGACACGTCGCCGGTCCACCTGCCAGGTGGCCGGGGTGTCCGGGGCGAGGTGCACCATCGACTCGGGCAGGTCCCGGTCCCGGCAGGCCTGCCGGGCCAGCGCGCCGACGTCGACCGGCTCCCGATGTGTCGGCTGATCGCTGCGGGCCAGGTCCAGCAGGTCGTTGACGAGCTGCTGGAACCGGGCGATCTCGTCGGCCACCAGCCGGGCGGCGGTGGTGGTCCGCTCGTCCTGGTTCTCCCGCCGCTTGCTCAGCACGCTGGCGGCCGCGGCGAGCGTCTGCAACGGCGACCGCAGCTCGTGGCTGACGTCGGCGGCGAAACGCCGGTCCCGGTCGATGCGGCGGGCCAACTCGTCCACCATCCGGTTGAACGAGGTGGAGAGCCGGGTCAGGTCCGGGTCGGTGTCCGGCGCGAGCCGGGTGGTGAAGTCGCCCGCGGCGATCCGCTCGGCGGCGTCGGCGACGGCGGTGAGCGGGCGCAGCCCGTGCCGGGTGGCGTACCAGCCGAGCGCCGCCCCGGAACCGGCCACCACGATCGCGACGGCGGTGAGCGCCAGCGCGAGCACCTGGAAGGTCTGGTCCAGCTCCCGCAGCGAGACGATCTCGTAGAACGCCGCCGAGTCCGACAACGGCACCCCCACCAGCACCACCGGCTGGTCGGCGACCCGGACCCGCTGCACGGCGGGCTCGCCGGCCATCACCAGGTCCTGCAACCGCTGCGGGATGGCCGGGGTGGTGCCGGTGTCGGCCCGCCGGCCGTACCACTCGCCGTTGAAATACAGCACCGCCCGTCGGCTGGTGCCGGTGTCCAGTGCGCGCAGCGCCTCCGCCACGTCCGGCTCGTCGGTGGCCAGGCCCGCCCGGACCACCTCCGCGTCGTAGTACGCCGCCCGCAGCACGGTGCGTTCCCGCTCGTCGAGCAGGGTCCGGCGGGTCAGCTCGTACGACACCAGGGCCATCGAGGCGGACAGCGACAGCGCGCCCACGGCGAACGCCGCGGTGACCCGGGCACGCAGACCGAGGCGTGGTCTCATCTCTGCAGCTTGTAGCCGAGCCCGCGCAGCGTCACCAGGTGCCGGGGGTTGGCCGGGTCGAGTTCGATCTTCTGGCGGAGCCGACCCACGTGCACGTCGACGAGCCGTTCGTCGCCGGTGTCGTAGCCCCACACCCGGCTGAGCAACTGCTGCCGGGAGAGCACCCGCCCGGCGTGCTCGGCCAGCTCGCAGAGGAGCCGGAACTCGGTGCGGGTGACCGCGACCGGGGCACCGGACCGGCGTACCTCCCCCGCCTCCGGGCTGACCTCCAGCTCGCCGAAGGCGAGCACCGGCACCGACGCCTCCACCGGCGCCACCGTGCGGGCCCGGCGGCGCAGGGCCCGCAGCCGGGCGGTCAGCTCCTTGATCGCCACCGGCTTGACCACGTAGTCGTCGGCGCCGGCCTCCAACGCGGCGACGATGTCGTGGGTGTCGTCGCGGGCGCTGACCACCACGATCGGCACGTCGTCGTCGCGGCGGAGCTGACGGATGCCCTCGAAGCCGTCGATGCCGGGCAGCATCAGGTCGACCAGGACGTAGTCGGCCGGGTCCCGGCGCTGCGAGCGCAGGCCCTCCTCGGCGGTGGCCGCGCCCCGGGCCTCGTAGCCCTCGTCCTCCAGGGCGAGCAGCAGCGCCAACCGGATCCGGTCGTCGTCCTCGATCACCAGTACCGCTGTCATACCGGCATCATCCCCAAGCCCTGACCGGGCGGCCAACCGCCACCGACCTGCGGGGCTTTTGTCACGCAACTGTCATACGTCCGCGCGGTGCCCGCCAAGCCCGCTGGGCAGGGTGAGAACCGGCCTCGGGTTACCAGGAAGGGGGCCCTCGACGTGACCACGCCACGACGCCCCGAATGCGCGGTGCCGCTGGTCGAGGTGTCCATCACCGAGTTCGACCTGGCCTGCCTGCCGGAGACCGGCGCGGTCTTCGACCAGTTACTGGCCCTGCGCCCCCAGCAGGTCGTGATCGACCTGGCCGGCTGCCGGCACATCGACGCCGCCGCCATCGGCCTGCTGCTCGACGTGCATCGACGGATGGTGCGCCTCGGTGGGGTGCTGGCGGTCCGCAACCCCAACCCCCGCATCACCCGCATCCTGCGGACCGCCCGGCTGGACCAGATCCTGCCGGTGCACGGCGCGGGCGGGACCGCGCCGGAGCCGGGCGGCGACGCCGGGACACCGACCGGCACCACACCGGCCGCACCCGGTGTGGTGCCGCCCCGGCAGCCCGCGTCGCCGGAGGTCACACCGCAGCCGGCCGGGTACGGCCGGGCGGCCGTGACCGTACGCACCTGACCCACCGTCGCCGACGCACCGACATCGCGAGTACGAGGAGCAGCATGACCATCGCCGGGATCGCCGCGGCCCTAGTCGTCGGTCTCGTCGTCGGTGCCGTGGGCCGGCTCGTCGTCCCCGGCCGTCCCGCCGTGCCGCTCTGGCTCACGATGACCATCGGCGCGGTCATCGCGCTGCTCGGCGCGATCAGTGCCTGGCTCGCCGGCCTCCGCGGATTCAGCCTGTTGGGGCTGGTCGCGCAGGCCGGTCTCGCCGCGGTCGGCGTGGTGATCGTGGTTGCCACCGCCGGCAAGGAACGTTCCGACTCCCTCTGAGAAGTCCGTACGGCGGCGGCGCACCGCACCGACGCCCCGAGTCCGTGTCCCAGCCGCACGGCTGCGGCACCGGAGAGGAAGCAGAATGACCGTCGTACCGGACGACAACCTGATGACCCTGATCTGCGACGTCTGCGGGGACACCACCACCGGCACCGCGTGTGTGCTGCCCGACGCGGAGGTGGTCTGGACGCTGGTGTCGGATCACGGGTGGAGCGGTTCCCCGTTCGCCACCGGTCCGCACCGCTGCCCCCGGTGCAGTGCCCTGCCGGCCGGCCCGGCCCCGCGCGCCGACCGTACGCCGATCGGCCTCGGCGGTGCCGACGACGCGCCCGTGGTCGCCGTCGGCGGCGAGGCCGTGACCGGTCCCGAGGACGCGCTGCGCGTCGCGCTGCGGCAGGCGGTCGACGTACACGGGACGGTCGTGGTGAACCTGGACGGCGTACACGTCATCGACTCCGCCGGACTCGGTCTGCTGGTGCGGGCCCACCGGGAGGTACGCGAGCGGGGCGGACGGCTGTGCCTGGCCGCGCCGTCGCGGTTCATCCGCACGGTGCTGCACACCATGAAGCTCGACGGGGTGTTCCCGATCTTCGAGAGCCTCGACGAGGCCGTGGCGCAGTTGCGGCAGGCCGCCCTGGCGACGGCGGAGGTCGACGCCGAGGTGGTGGCGCAGCGCAGTCCCGCCGGTCACGTCACGGTCTGAGTCCGCGCGCAGTCGGCACGGTCTGCCCGAGGCGACGCCCCACGTCCACCGGCGGCCCGTCTCGCGGCCACCGGTGGACGGACGTGTCAGGAGGCGGCAGAGAACCCGCCCCGGCGGCGCAGCCGGCCGATCCAGCCCTGTGCGGTGTGCCGGGGCACGCCGTAGTGCTCGGCCACCGCGGTGACCGTGCCGGTGCGGTTGAAGACCTCGACGACGTCCTCCGGCATGCGCCGGTAGACCCGCCCCTTCGGCACCGCCGCCTCGGTCCGGCGTCGCGTCGTGCCGGAGCCGGCGCGGTTGGCGCCGGAGCGCACGGACCGGTTGCCGGTGGCCGGGGTGAAGGACTGCTCGGTGGCGGAGACCTCGGTGGGCGACTCGACGACGGAGGCGGGAGTCACCGGCGCGCCGCCGGCCGGGAACAGCGCGCGCAGTAAGAGATTCAGGTCGAACGAGGGAAGCGTCGGCGCCGAGATGCCGCTGCCGGCACGCATCACGAGTTCGACCACGCGCGGCGTGGCATCGTCGATGTCGACACAGATAACGGTTTCCGTGTCGGCACCCTCGGCCCGGATCGTGATTGTGTAGTCACTCATCGCCACCCTCCGCTGTTCGTCACATCACACTGCACACTCCGGCAGTGTGGTGGTTGAACGCTTCACACCAGATTAGCGGATTGAGCGGCCTACTCACAGAAGCGACCCGGCATATGACGATATCACCGTCGGTAGTTAACACTTGCTTCACGCTCTGTCAGGCCCGGCGGAGCCGTCCGGAATGAAGCGTCCGGGCAATGACTTGAGGCCGTTCACGAAGTTGCTTTCCAGCCGGACGGCGGGTCCGGTCACCTCGAAGCGGGCCAGGTGCGGCACGAGTTCCCGCAGCATCGCCTGTGCCTCCAGCCGGGCCAGATGCGCGCCCAGACAGAAATGCGGGCCCATGCCGAACGACAGGTGCGGGTTCGGATTCCGGTCCAGCCGCAGGGCGTCCGGGTCGTCGAAGACGGCACCGTCGCGGTTGGCCGAGACGTACCAGAGCACGACCTTGTCGCCCTCGGCGACGGCCTGACCGCACAACTCGGTGTCCTCAGTGGCGGTACGTCGGAACTGCATGATCGGCGTGACCCACCGCAACAACTCCTCCGTCGCCGTCGGCAACAACGACATGTCCCGCGCCAACCGGTCCCGCTGCGCCGGCGCGGCCAGCAGTGCCGACACGCCACCGGAGATGAGGTGTCGGGTCGTCTCGTTACCGGCCACCACGAGCAGCAGCCAGAAGCTACAGAACTCACGGTCGGTCAGGCGTCGGCCGTCCACCTCGCTGGTCGCCAGCAGCGTCATCAGGTCGTCCTTGGGCGACCGACGCCGCTCACCGGCCACCGTGAGGGCGTACTGGAACGCCTCGACGAAGGTGGTGCGGTACGCCTCCACGTCGCCGCCGCCGTACTCCGGGTCGTCGAAGCCGACCAGGTTGTTGCTCCACCGGTAGAGCAGGTGCCGGTCTTCGCGTGGCAGGCCGAGCAGGTCGGCGAGGACCAGCAGGGGCAGTTCGGCGGCGAGATCGGCAACCACGTCGCACTCGTCCGCAGCGATCGCACGCCGCACCAGGTCGTGGGCGTGGGCGGCGACGCTGTCGTGCAGTGCGCGCACCGCCCGTGGGGTGAACACCGAGGTGACCAGCCGGCGGATCCGCGAGTGCTGCGGCGCGTCCATGTTGACCAGAAGCTGGCGGGCCTGCTCCAGGTCGGCGGCGGTTCGCGGGTCGGGCAGGAACGCCCCCTTGCGCCCTGAGGAGAACAGCTCCGGCTGCCGGGACGCGGCGACCACCGCCTCGTGACTGGTGGCCGCCCAGAAGCCCGATCCCTGGCTGAGCATCCGGCCGCCGCCGCCCCGCCGCCACAGCGCCGGCTCGGGCACCCAGGAGACCGGCTCCTCGCAACGCATCCGGGCGAACTCGGTGTGCGGCACCTCGACGCCGTACGTGGCCGGGTGCGCCACGTCCGGACGCTGCGTCACCGGGCTCACGAGCGTCCCGCCGTGGTCTGCGGACGCAGCAGCTCACGCAGCACGTCGTGGCGGAGCTTGCCGGTGCCGTCACGCGGCAGCTCGGCGACGAACCGCCACCGGCGGGGCACCTTGAACCCGGCCAGCGAACGGCGGCAGAACGCCTCCAGCACCTGCGGGGCGGCGGCCGGGTCGAGCCGGTGCGGATCGAGTTCGACCACAGCCACCACCCGCTCGCCGTACTCGTCGTCGGGTTCCCCGGTCACCGCCGCGTCCCGGACCGCCGGGTGCTCCTGCAGGACCGCCTGCACCTCGGCCGGGTAGATGTTCACCCCACCGGAAATGATCAGGTCGCGGGCGCGTCCGGTCAGATAGAGGTAACCCTCCTCGTCCAGGTGACCGGTCTCGCCGTAGGTGAAGACGCCGGGACCCAGATGCGCGTCGCGGGTCTTCTCCGGGGCGTTGTGGTACTCGAACGTCTTCCCCCCGGCCCGGCGGACGAAGACCCGCCCCGGGCGGCCGGGCGGCAGCGCCACCCCGTCCGGGTCAAGGATGACCACCTCGTTGGGAGGTACCGGTCGACCGACACTGCCCGGCCGACGCAGCCACTCCTCGGCGCCGATGAGCGTGACCACGCCCGCCTCGGTCGCCGCGTAGTACTCGACCACCACCGGCCCCCACCACTCGATCATCTGTCGTTTCACCTCGACCGGACACGGCCCGCCGCCGTGCCACACCACCCGCAGGCTGCGCACGTCGGCGGCGGCCCGGACCGCCTCGTCCAGCCGCAGCAGCCGGACGAACTGGGTCGGCACCAGATGGCAGGCGGTGATCCGGTGCGCGGCCACCGCGGCCAGGAACGCCTGCGGGTCGAAGCGCTCGTGCAGCACCAGCCGACTGCCGCGCAGCAGCGGCAGCAGCGCGAAGAACAGCTGCGCGGAGTGATACCACGGGCCGACCAGCAGCACCGCGCCGCGCGCCGGCACGTGCAGGGCGTGCCCGGCGTACGCCAGCAGCCGCTCCACCCGCCCGAACGGCGCCTCGGCGCGGAACAGTCCGTTGCGGACCCCCTTGGGCGCACCCGTGGTGCCCGAGGTGTAGAGCATGGTGGAGCCGCACACCTGCTCCGGCGGCTCGTCGGCGGCCAGAACCGCCAGTCGTGGCTCGACCGCGACCGCGTCGCCGACGTCGTGCTCCCCCGTCACGAGCTGCCGTACCCGCACGGCCGCGGTCCGCACCGCCTGGTCCACCACGGACGCGTAGGCCGGCTCGGTCAGCACCAGCCGGCTCTCCGAGTCCGCCAGCAGGTACGCGATCTCCGGCGCGGTCAGGTGCCAGTTGACCGGCACCACCGTCACGCCGGTGTGCAGGGCGGCCAGCAGCGCCTCGAACGTCTCCCGCCGGTTGCCGCAGACCACCGCCATGGTGTCGCCGACCCGCAGCCCCTCGGCGCGCAGCAGCCGGATCCACCGGTTGACCCGCGCGTCCAGGTCGGTCCAGTCCAGCTCACCGTCGGCGTCGGTCAGTGCCGGTGCACCGGTGGCCCCGGCCAGGTCCCTCAGCAGTACGGCCATCGCGTTCCCTCCGGGTCAGTCCAGCAGGTCCGGCTGGGCCCGCACGATGTCGGCGTACAGCGGCCGGAAGTTCAGCCGGGCGATCCCCGGGGTGCCGATGACGCGCCGGGTCTCGGCGGCCTCGTCCGGGCCGATCAGGATCGGTCGGCCCGCCGCCTCGGCCAGCAACTGCACCTGGGCGCTGCGGTCCATGGCGATGAACCACCAGGCCGCCTCCGCCACCGAGCCGCCGACGGTCAGCAGCCCGTGGTTGCGCAGCACCACCGCCTTGGTGTCGCCGAGGGCGTCGGCGATCCGCTTGCCCTCCTCGTCGGCGAGCACCACGCCGGTGTAGTCGGCGAACACGGTGTGGTCCTGATAGAAGGCGCAGGCGTCCTGGGTGATCGGGTCCAGTGGCCGGCCCAGCGCCGACCAGGCCCGCCCGTGGGTGGAGTGGGTGTGCGCGGCGGCGACCACGTCGGGACGCGCGGCGTGCACGTGCGAGTGGATGACGTACCCGGCCGGGTTGATCCGCCCGGTGCCCTCCAGCACCTCCCCGCCCGCGTCCACCAGCAGCAGGTCGCTGACCCGCACGTGTCCGAAGTGCATCCCGAACGGGTTGATCCAGAACCGGTCCGGGTCCTCCGGGTCGCGGGCCGTGACGTGGCCCCCGGCGCCCTCGTCGAACCCGTAACGGGCGAAGAGTCGGCAGGTCGCCGCCAGTTGCCGCTGCCGACGCAGGCGTTCCTCGGCCGGCGTACGCCCGGTCATCCGCAACCTCCCGCGGTGTCGGTGTCGAAGGCGGCACCGTCGAGCACCGCCGCCGGCACGGCGGCACCGGCCAGCACCGCCGTGGGTACGGCGGGGCTCGGGTCCGCCGTGGGCGTGCTCTCCGGTCGCCATTCGGCCAGGAAGTGGTCCACCCGGTCCAGGCCCCAGAAGCGGTGCCGACCGACGCGCAGGTACGGGATGCCGAAGATGTCGTCGTCGTACGCGGCGGCCAGGCAGTCGACCCCCTCCGCGCGCAGCGTCTCGTCCTGCGGGGCGTTCTGTGCGGCCACCGGGTCGACGCCCGCCTCGACGGCGGCCCGGGCGACGACCTCCGGGGTGCAGATGTCCTCGCCCCGCTCCCAGCGGGCCGCCACCAGCGCGTCGTAGAAGGGCACCGCCCGACCGGCCCGGCGGGCCAGCAGCCAGGCCAGGTGCGGCAGGTCCCACCACGGGTCCACGTCGATCGGCCAGGCCATCGGCAGCCCGGCCCGCTGTGCCAGCCGCTTGGTGTCCACCAGCAGGTAGCGGTGCTTGGCCCGGCTCATCTGCACGTAGTGCAGCTCGGCGCCCCGCTCGGCCAGTGCCGCGTTGGTCTTCTCGTCCGGGTCCCAGTACGGGTACCAGTCGACCTGCGCGAACAGGTCCGGCACCTCGGCACGCAGCCGGTGCACCGCCAGCCAGCTGTACGGGCTGCGGAAGGAGAAGTACAGCCGGGGCCGTTTCTTCATGCCACACCGCCGGCCAGCGCGCGCAGTACCTCGTCGTCGAACTCGGCCAGCTCGCCGGCGTTCGGGCCGGCGCTGATCGCGTACCCGTGCAGGATGCTCGCGGTCGCGGTGTGCACCAGCCGCTCGCCGCGCCGGACGTAGCAGTCCATACGGGCGTCGAACATGACCCCGCGCAGCACGTCGGTGACGGTGAGGACGGTGTGCACGTCCTCCTCCATCCGGGCCGCCTCGACCATCCGGACCCGCGCCCGGGAGACCACCGGGATCCAGGAGCGCTCGCGGACCAGCCGACCCACCGAGATGCCTCGGGCGGCCAGGAAGCGGTCCACCACCTCCTCCAGCGCCCGGACGTAGCCGGAGTGCTGCACCCGGTCGGAGAAGTGGCAGTAGAAGTAGGGCGCCCGCCAGCTCCAGAGGAACGACCGGGACCCGACCGGGGTGAGTACGTCGGCGACCGTCTCGCCGGGACGGATCGGCCGGTGGTCGGGGCGGGTCACCGTGGCGGCGGCCCCGAGGGTGGGCACCACCAGGTCCGCCAGGTGCGCGGGGGCGGGCGCGGAGGTGGTGGCGGCGGGCTCGACGACCAGCGCCACCCGGACCTTGCCGCGCAGCACCACCTGCTCGCGGTCGTCGCGGAACACGGTCATCCGCACCGCCAGTCGATCGGCGGACTCGCCGGTGACCTCCACCCGTACCTCGTCGTCGACCTCCAGCACCGCCGGCAACTGCACCGAGCAGTCGACGATCTCGACGCCCAGGCCATGGGAGTGGAACAGGTCGCGGGCACCGGGGCCACGGTCCCGCAGCCACTGCAGCACCGCCTCCTCGACGAGATAGATGAAGTGCTTGAAACCGATCCAGGTGCGGATGTTGGCCCCCTCGTACCGGGGTCGCCCGACCAGGACGGTCAGCGGGGCGGTGGGCGCACTGGTCATGGTGGCTGCTCCTGTCGTCAGGGACGTACCGTCACCCGGTTCGCCTCACCGACGAACCGGGCGGCCTGCTCCGCGACCTCGTCGGCGTGGCGGACGTGGCAGAAGTGGTCGTAGTGCTCGTGCACCAGCAGGGTGGCCCGGGGCATGTCCCGGCCCAGCGTGGCGGCGGCGGCCGGGGACAGGGTCGGGTCGGCCCCGCCGGCCAGGATCAACGTCGGGATGTCCACCGTGGTCAGTGCCAACCCGCCGCTGCTGACGAACTGGTCGAAGACGGTGAGGAAGCCGGCCGGCCCGATCCGGTCGATGGCCTTGGCGAACATCGCGTCGAGCAACGCGGCGTCCAGCTTGCGCAGTCGCGCGCCGACGCGCAGCCGCAGTCCGTCGCGGACGTGCCGGTCGAAGGTACGCCGGGCCCGGTCGAAGACCTGCCAGGTGATCGGTTGCTCGGGCGGGCAGTACAGCGGGCAGATCAGCACCGTCGCGCGGGCCGCCGGCTGGCCTCCGGCCAGCAGCTCCAGCGTCGCGTTCGCGCCGAAGGAGTGCGCGACGATGGTGTCCGCCGGGCGGGGCAGCCCGGCCAGCCCGGCGGCCAGCCACTGCGCCGGGCTGCCCTGGCGACGCCACCGGTAGTCGTTACCGGCCCGCCACGGCAGGTCCAGGGCGACCACGTGCCAGCGCGGGTCGAAGGCCCGGGCCAGCGGCCGCCACGACTCCCAGGAGTCCTCCAGGCCGTGGGCGAGGACCACCAGGTCTCCCCCGGGCGCGCCGGGGGTCAGCTCGTGTCGCTTCGGGGCCGGGATCATCGGCCGGCTCCGGGGGCGGCGTCGAGGAGCAGTTCGCGTACGCCGTCGGTGTCGTCGCCGCAGGCGACCGCGACCGGGCCGGGCGCTCCGGCGTCCAGCAGCGTCGCGGCCAGCGCCAGGTTCACCACGCCGGCCGCGCCGTAGCAGTCCCCCCAGTACGCCGCCGGGTCGAAGCCGCCCGGCCCGATCCGGCGGTACGCGGCCCGCCCGTCGGACGGCCCGAGCACGGGTCCCGTGCCGGGTGCGGCGGTGGTGGTGAGCACCAGGCAGGCGGCACCGGCGCGCAGCGGGAAAGCCGGGCGACCCGCCTGGTGCAGTTCAGTGGCCACCTCGTCGGCCGGTTCGGCACCCACCACCAGCACCCGATCGGCCCGTCCGGCGCGCAGCAGCAGCATCGCCGCGCGGACCGCGTCCAGGCCGGCGGTGGCGCCGGAGCAGACCATCAGGTTGGCCGCGCCGAGACCGAACCAGAGCGCCACGGTGCTGGCCACCACGTTGCTCGACGCGTTCGGGGCGGCCAGCGGGCTGACCGCGCGACCGCCCTCGGCGTGCACGGTGCGGGCCAGGTCGGCGACGGTGGCGACGTTGCCGAGGTTGCCGGCGACCACCACCGCGGTCCGGGGGTCGACGCCGTCGGGCGGGTGGCGGCCGGGCGGCAGGCCGAGCGCGCGGTGCACCGCGCAGAGCGCGAGCCGGGTGGCGGGTTCCTTGTAGAGCAGGCCCTTGCGGCCGAGGACCTGGTGGGCGCGGTCGGCGGGCACCGCGTCGGCCAGGGTGGCGGTCAGCCGCGACGCCGACGTGTCGGACCAGGCGGCCAGGTCGGCGGCGAGACCGTCCGCCTCGGGCAGGTGCAGGCTCCACCCGGCCACCCGCATCGTCACCGGGGCGGCGGTGCCGGTGGAGCGGGTCGGGCCGGGGGCGATCAATGGGCTGGTCACGGGGCCTCCACCAGGGTGACGGCGTTGACGCCGCCGAAGCCGAACGCGTCGGACTGGACCAGCCGGGCCGGGTGCCCGGTCGCCTCGGTGGGAAACCGCAGACCGGCACCCTCCGGCAGCGGACGGCGCAACCCCACCACCGGGGGCACCCGGCCCTGGCTCAGGCAGCGGCGCGCCACGTCGAGGTTGACCAGCGCGGCGGCCCCGGAGGTGTGGCCGGTGGCGCCCTTCACGGCGGTCACCAGCGGGTCCGCGCCGCCGCTCACCAGCACCTGCCGCAGCGCCTCGCACTCGGCCGGGTCGTTGAGGGCGGTGCCGGTGCCGTGCGCCACGACCAGGTCGACCTCGGCCGGTTCCCGGCCGGCGCGGGCCAGCGCGTCCCGCATCGCGCGGGTGATCCCGGCCACCGACGGGGCGGTCTCGTGGTGGGCGTCGCAGGACAGGCCGGTGGCCACCACCCGGGCCAGCGCGGGTCGGGTGTCGTCGTCGGGCACCAGCACGGCTGCGGCGGCGCCGTCGCCGAGCAGGACACCCTGCCGGTCGGCGTCGAAGGGCCGTACCGTCTCGGTGGGGTGGTCGACGACGCGGCCGATCATCGCCAGCATCGACTCGGTGGTCGCGTCGACGCCGCAGACCAGCACCGCGTCGGCGTCACCGAGCATGAGCAGGTCCTCGGCGAGGGCCAGGACGTGCCCACCGGCGCTGCACGCGTTGCTGACGGTCACCACCTCCCGCAGGCCGGGCACGGCCGCGTGCACCGCGTCGCCGAAGTGCAGCCGGTGGGCGGCGAACGCGTCACCGCCGGTGGCGTACGCCTCCACCGCGGCCAGTTCCCGCAGGCCGGTGCCGACCAGGGCGACCACGCGGCGACGCCGGGGGTCCAGCGCACCGGCGGCGACCGCCCGGGCGGCGCACTCGGCCACCCAGCGGCTGGCCGCGAAGACCCGCTCCGCGCCGTCGTCGATGTGGTAGCCGTGGGCGACGTTCAGGGCAGTCGGTGCGCCGTGTCGCAGCGGACCGATCCCGCTGGTCCCGGCCAGCAGGCCGGCGAATGTCCGGTCCCCGTCGCCGAGACAGGTACGCAGCTCGCTAGCGGTCAGACGCGCCGGCACCCGGCCACCCCCTGACGATGGCGGCAGCGGTGCCGCCGTCCGGGCTGCGCGAGGTGATCAGCGCTAGGCGCGGCGTGTCGCCGGCCGGTGCGGTGGCGAGGAAGGTGGCCAGCGCGAGCCCGCCGGTGGCCGCATCGCAGCGCCCGAAGAGACGGCTGGCCCGGATCCGGGTCGGCACCTGGCCGAGCGCCGCGCAGGCCGGGTCGAACTCGTCGGTGTCGTCCTCGGCGGTCTCGCCGGTCAGGACGTAGTCCACCTCGGCCGGGTCGACGCCGGCGCGACGGACCGCCCGGGAGACGCATCCGGTCAACGCCCGGTCGGCGGCCGGACCGCCACCCGGGCCGTACGCGGTGGCCAGCGCGAGCACCTCGGCCTCCCGGCGCACGCCGGCCCAGGCGGGCTGTTCGGCGCGGGTGAGCACGAAGACCACGGCGGCCTCCCCGGTCGGCACCGGCTGCTCGGGGCGCCCGGTCAGCCACGTGGTCCAGGCCCGGTGCGGGCTGAACTCCTCCACCGCGCCGACCAGCATCGCGTCGACGTAGCCCCGGGCGATGGCGTTGCTGCCGTAGCGCAGCGCGTCGAGGAAGGCCAGCGAACCGGTCGCCACCGTGGCGTTGACTCCGCGCAGGCCGTGCCGGATGGCGGCCTGCCCGGCCGCGCAGTTCATCACGGTGTTGGGGAACAGCACCGGGTTGACCAGGTACGGCTTCTCCTGGACCAGCGTCTCCCGGGTGTAGTCGCTGGTGGAGCGGAAGCTGCCCAGCGAGGTGCCGAGCACCAGGCCGAGCCGGGCGCGATTGGTGTCGTCCAGTTCCACGCCCGCGTCGCGCAACGCGTCGCCGCACGCCACCACGGACAGCGCGGTGGCCCGGTCGTAGAAGCTGGTGCCCTTGCGGCCCAGGTGGTCGCGGACGTTGAAGTCGACCAGCGCGTGTCCGGTCGGGGTGGGCAACGGCTCGTCGCTCAGCGTGGTCACGTCGACCGGTTCGGCCCGGGGCGGCTCGCCCGGTACGCCGGCCGGGACACCCGCCGCGACGGCGGCCAGGCGCTCGGCCAGCGCGGTACGGCCCACCCCGGCCGGGCTGACCGCGCTCCATCCGGTGATCACGACCCCGCTCATTCGACGGCTCCGATCAGGACGATGGCGTTGTTGCCGCCGAAGGCGAACCCGTTGTTCTGCACCACCCGGACACCGGCCTGCCGGGCGGTGTTCGGCACCGGGTCCAGCCCGGCCAGGGCCGGGTCCGGATTGGCCCAGTTGATCGTGGGCGGCAGGAATCCGTGCGCGATGGCGAGGGTCCCGGCGATCGCCCCGAAGCCGCTCGCCGCGCCCATGGTGTGTCCGATCATCGACTTGATCGAGCTGACCGGGGGCACCCGGTCACCGAAGACGTCGAAGATGGCCTGGGCCTCCACCGAGTCGTTGGCCGGGGTGCCGGTGCCGTGGGCGCAGATGTAGTCCACGTCGGCCGGCTTGACCGAGGCGTTGCGGTGGGCCGCGCGCATGCAGGCCGCGATGCTGCCCCGGTCCGGCGCGACGGGGTGGTTGGCGTCGCAGTTGACGCCGTACCCGAGGACCTCGGCATAGATCCGTGCGCCCCGGGCACGGGCGTGGTCGAGGGTCTCCAGCATCAGGATCGCCCCGCCCTCGCCGGTGAGGATGCCGGAGCGGTCCCGGTCGAAGGGCGAACAGGCGTCGGCGGTGAGCGCCCCCAGACGGTAGAAGCCGGCGTGCGCCCAGCGGCAGACCGAGTCGGCGCCACCGGCGAACATCACCTCCGCCTCACCGGTGGCCAGCATGTCGTACGCGTAGCCGATCGCGTAGTTGCTGGCCGAGCAGGCGGTGGCCAGAGTCAGCGACTCCCCCGCCAGATCCAGTTCGGTGCTCACCGCGTGCGCGAGCCGACCCGCCGCCACCTGCCGCAGCAGGTCCGGGTCCATGCCCTCGAAGCCGGACTCGACCTGTTGGGCGGTCACCGCCTCGACCACCACCGACTCGCCGCTGGTGGTGCCGACCACCACCCCGGCCCGCTCCGGCGCGACCGCCGCTGGGTCCAGACCGGAGTCGGCCAGGGCCAGGCGTGCGGCGGCGGCCGCGAACTGCGCGGACCGCCCCCACCGCGCCACGTCGATCCGGTTCAGCAGCGCCTCCGGGCGGAACCCGGGTACCTCACCGGCGTTGCGGTGGGGGAAACCGCTGGCGTCGAAGCTGCGGATCGGCGAGATGCCGGATCGGCCTTCACGCAGGCCGTCGGTGAACGCGGAGACGCCGATCCCGATGCTGGACACCGGGCCGAGCCCGGTCACCACGACCCGGTTCATGCTCAGGCCTGGTCGGCTGAGTGACGCACCACCGCGTCGTAGACCGCTTTGAGGTTGTTGAGCTGCGGCAACTCCGACTGCGGAATCTCGATCTTGAACTTCTTGTCGATCCGCGCCAGGATCTCGATCGCCCGCAGCGAGTCGGCCTCGTAGTCCTCGGCGAAGTCGCCGGTCTCGGTGAGCTCCTCCGGCTCGAGCTCCAGCACCTCCGCCACGATCTCGCGGAGTTCGGCCATGCGGGGGTCGGTCTGCGTCATGACAGGTCAGCCTTTCCAGCGGAGGTTTGACGAAGCCGGCGGCACCCCGGGCCGGGAGGATTCCCGGCCGGTGGGGACGCCGACGGTTCCCGAGGTGGCGGTCTCGGCGCCGGCCGTGGCCGTGAGCGCCGTACGCGGGCGTCGGGCCGCCATCAGCGTCCCGACGCGGGCGATGCGGCGGTCGCCGACGTACGTCTCGCCGGTGGCGAAGGCGGTGTCGGCGATCACCCGTTCCAGGTGGACCACGTGACGCAGCACGTCGCCCGGGTAGGCGACGCCGTCGAAGGTGAAGTCGCGCGCCCCGACGAACATCAACACGTGCTCGTCGCCGACCGGGGTGTTCGACCCGGTGAGCCAGAGCAGGGCGGCGGTCTGCCCGAGCGACTCCACCAGCAGCGACGCCGGATAGGCGTAGTCGCCGGGCGGCGCGTCGTCGGTCAGCGCCCGGTAGCAGGGCTCGGTGGCGGTGACCGTCTTGACCGCCTCGATCCGGTCACCGGGCGCGAGCCCCAGCACCCGGTCGACCAGCAGCAGCGGGTACCGCTGCGGCAGGAGTGCCCGGACCTGGTGGTGCCCGAGCCCTCCCCCGCTGACGGTGGGCGAGCCCGACTGGTCGGGCCCGGTCGGCTCGACCAGGTCGCCGCCGTCGAAGCGCGCGCGCATCGTCACGGTCACGGTGCCGTCGTCGCGGCGGCCGGAGGCGGTCACCACCCACCGGTCCGGCCCGTCGGCGACGGCCTTGATGTCCAGGGTCAACCGGTCCGGCGGCAGCAGCGGCGCCAGGAACCGCACGGCCTCGACCGCCCGGGTACGCAGGCGGGGCCGGCCGGCGCCACGCAACGCGATGTCGACCGCCTGCGCCAGGGCCTCGAGGACGAACACGCCCGGGAAGACCGGGAAGCCGGGGAAGTGACCGCACAGGTTCGGGTCGTCCGGGCGGACCGGCACCGCGGCGATCACCTCGACGTGCTCACCGACGGCGGTGACCTGGAGGTCGTCGACGGCGGCCAACGGCGCGGCGCCGGGCGGGCAGCGGCGGGTGGTGACGGCCGGGGCGCTCACAACGTGATCCCCCCGTCGACCTGGAACACCTGACCGGTGATGTACCCGGCGCGCGGCGAGCAGAGGAACTCGACCAGGTCGGCGACGTCCTCGGCGCGGCCGAAGCGACGGAGGGCGATCTGGCCGAGGGCCTGTTCGCGCAGTTTGCCGGAGAGCGCGTCGGTCATGTCGGTCTCGATGAAGCCGGGGGCGACCACGTTGACCCGGATGTCGTACCGGGCCACCTCCTTGGCCAGCGAGCGGCTCAGCCCGATGATCCCGGCCTTGCTGGCGGCGTACGCGGTCTGGCCGGTGTTGCCGTAGACACCGGCCACCGACGACATGTTGACCACCACGCCGGCCCGACGCTTCATGAAGCGGAAGGTCATCGCGCGGCAGAAGTTCCAGGTGCCGGTGAGGTTGGTCGAGATCACCGCCGACCAGTCCTCCTCCTTGGAGAGCACCAACGGGCTGTCCCGGGTGATGCCGGCGTTGTTGACCAGACAGTCGATCGGCCCGAGCGCGTCCTCGGCGGCGCCGACGAACGCCTCCACCGCGGCCAGGTCGGTCACGTCGCAGGGCGCGAAGTGCACCGGCACCCCGAACGCCGCGACCTCGGCCCGGGTCTTGGCCGCCGCCTCGCTGGCGGTGCTGTAGCAACCGGCCACCGCGTAGCCCTGTTCGGCGAGCCGCAGCGCCGTCGCGCGCCCGATTCCCCGCGAGACGCCGGTCACCAGAGCTCGAAGCTGAGTGGTCAAGCCAACCTCCCCTGTCGGACGACTGCCGACCGAACGCGATACAACACTCCACTGACGCGTATGTTGTATCTGTTCCGCGCCAACATACTGACCCACCGGCAACGGGCTCAGCAAGTGGTGTCGTATGTTTTTTTTGCCACCTCGACGGGCACCAGACCGAGCTCGTCGAGCACCTGCGCGGTGTGCTGCCCCGGGGCCGGCGCACCGTGTCGCACCCGGGTCGGAGTGCGGGAGAACTTCGCCGCCGGACCGACGATCGGAGCGGTGCTGCCGTCGCTGAGCACGGTGGGTTGCAGCATCGCCCGCTGGGCCAGGTACGGATCGGCGGCCACCTCGGCCACGGTGCGGACCCGGGAGACGGTCAGACCCCGCCCGACCAGCTCGGCGACCACGGCGTCCGCCGGCCGCCCCCGGCACCACCCGGCCACCACGGCGTCCACCTCGACCCGGTTGGCCAGCCGGTCGGCCGCGCGCCCAAAGCCGGGGGCACGGGCCAGCTCCGGGCGGTCCATCGCCTCGGCCAGGTCCCGCCAGTGCCGGTCCAGCGCGACGGCGAGATAGATCTGCCCGTCGGCGCAGTCGTAGACGTTGGACGGCACCACGAAGTCGGTCTGGTTGCCCCACCGCTCGGGTGGACGCCCGGCGGCGGCGAGGGTGTGCAGGCCGGCGCTGCCGGCGAGCATGGCGTCGAACATCGCCACGTCCACGTGCTGCCCCTCGCCGGTGCGCGCCCGGTGCCAGAGGGCGGCCAGCGCGCCGATCGCCCCGTGCAGGCCGGCCAACTCGTCGGCGAGGAACGTCGGCGCCCGGACCGGTCCGGCATCGGGTGGCCCGTTGAGCGCCATCCACCCGCTGGCCGCCTGCATGATCGGGTCGTAGGCCGCCTCGGTCCGCCGCTCGCCGTACTGGCCCCAGCCGGAGATCGAGACGAAGACCAGGTCGGGGCGGACGGCCCGGCACTGCGCCCAGCCCACCCCCCATCCGTCCAGCGTGCCGGGGCGGTAGTTCTCCACCACCACGTCGGCGGTGGCGACCAGCCGCAGAAAGGTCTCCCGGCCGGCCGTCTCGCGCAGGTCGAGCCCGGCGCTGCGTTTGTTCCGGTTGACCGTCTGCCGGAACCAGGACAGCCCGGTGCCGGGAATCCGCGGCGGCACCTCGCCGTCGCGCCCGTGCGGCAGCTCCACCCGGATCACGTCGGCACCCATGTCGGCGAGGATCGCGCTGGTCAGCGGGCCGGACCAGACCTTCGTCACGTCCAACACCCGGATCCCGTCCAGCGGTCCGGCCAGATCGTCGCGGGCCTCGCGATAGAAGTCCCCGGCGTCGTGCCCGTGCACCGCGCTCACATCCGCTGCAGGATCGAGGCGGTGCCCAGCGCGCCACCGCAGCACATGGTGACCAGGGCCAGTTCCCGATCGGTGCGTTCCAGCTCGTGCAGCGCGCTGACCAACAACCGGGTGCCGGAGGCGCCCAGCGGGTGACCCAGCGCGATCGCGCCGCCGTTGACGTTGACCCGTTCCGGGTCGGCGTCGTGTGCCGCCGTCCAGCCGAGCACCACCGCCGCGAACGCCTCGTTGACCTCGGCGACGTCGATGTCGGACAGTCGCATCCCGGCCCGGTCGAGGATCTTTCGGGTGGCCACCACCGGCCCCTCCAGCAACAGGGCCGGATCGGAGCCGGTGACCACCTGGTGCAACAGGCGGGCGCGCGGGCGCAACCCGAGCGCGGCGGCCCGTTCGGCCGACATCCAGAGGATCGCCGCCGCGCCGTCGGAGATCTGCGAGGTGGTGCCCGCGGTGTGCACGCCGCCCTCGACGGTGGGCCTCAGCGCGGCCAATCCGTCCGGGGTGCTCTCGCGCAGTCCCTGGTCCCGGGTCACCTCGACGGTGTCGCCGTCGGGGCCGGGGGCGCGGACCGGGACCACCTCGGCGTCGAAGCGTCCCTGCGCCCAGGCCGCCGCCGCGCGCCGTTGCGACCGCAGCCCGTACGCGTCGGCGGCGGCCCGGTCGACGCCGTACTTGGCGGCGATCCGCTCGGCGCCGCCGAACTGCGCCTTGGGCGGGTCGTCCCACGGGTAGTCGTCGGTCTTGTAGTGGCCGGGGCCCTGGTAGAGGTTGGTGCCCACCGGCACCCGGGTCATCGACTCCACCCCGCAGGCGATCCCGACGTCGATCGCCCCGGCGGTGATCAGCGCGGAGACCAGGTGGTTGGCCTGCTGCGCCGAGCCGCAGGACACGTCCACGGTGGTGCAGGCGACCTCCGGGTCCAGCCCGGTGCTCAGCCAGGCGTTGCGGGTCACGTTCAGACTCTGCTCGCCGACCTGGGTGACGCATCCGCCGATGATCTGGTCCACCGCCGAGGCCGGCAGGTCGACCCGGTCGAGCACCTCCCGCTGCACTGTCCGCAGCAGCTCGACCGCCTTGAGCCCGCGCAGCCATCCGTCCCGCCGACCGATCGGGGTACGCGCCGCCGCGACGATCACCGCCTCCGCCACGGCGCTCACTCCCCCCGCAACGACAGGGCGAGCTTCGGGCAGCCGCGTACCGCGGTCTCGACCTGCGGCAACTGCTCCGCCGACGGCTGCTCGACCAGCACGTACATCAAGTCGTCGTCCCGGATCTCGAACACCTCCGGGGCACTGTCGGCGCAGACCCCGTGGCTGTCACAGCGGTCGTAGTCCACGACTATCCACATCGTCTTCTCCCACGCTTCGGGTTGGCCGGGGCACGCCCACGATAGATGACGCATGTAGGATTCGCCGACCAGAAACAACAGACACTTGCGCGAGAGAAGAAACGTCGCATAGCGTCGGGCGGTCCGCTCCGGCGGGTAGCTTCCCCGATGGCACGTCCTGGAGGCCGAGCATGCTGACCGGATGCGTCCCCTGGCCCGACGAGTTCGCGCAGCGCTACCGCCGCGACGGTATCTGGCGCGGCGAAGTGCTGGGTGACCTGCTACGACCCTGGGCCGCACGGGACCCGGACCGGATCGCGGTGGTGACCCGGCACGGCCGGCACACGTACCGCGAGCTGGACACCCGCGCCGACCGGCTGGCCGCCGGCCTGGTCGCGCTCGGCGTCGGGCCGGGTGACCGGGTGGTCGTGCAACTGCCGAACACCCCCGACTTCGTAGTGACGTGTGTGGCGCTTTTCCGACTCGGCGCGCTGCCGGTGCTGGCGCTGCCCGCCCACCGCCGGGCCGAGCTGGTCTATCTCGCCGAGTACGCCGACGCGGTGGCGCTGGTGGTGCCCGACGTGGTGGCCGGCACCGACCACCGTGATCTGGCCCGGGCGGTACGCCGGGCGGTGCCCTCGGTTCGGCACGTGCTGGTGGCCGGCGAGCCGCAGGAGCTGACCGCGCTGCGCGACGTCGACGCCGAGCCGGTGGACCTGCCCGCCCCCGACCCGTCGGAGGTGGCGTTCTTCCTCCTCTCCGGCGGCACCACCGGGCTGCCCAAGCTGATCCCGCGCACCCACGACGACTACGCGTTCCAACTGCGCGCCACCGCCGAGGCGATGGGCTTCGACGAGAACGGCGCGTACCTGGCCGCGCTGCCGGTGGCGCACAACGCCGCGCTCGGCTGCCCCGGCGTGCTGGGGGCGCTACGGGCCGGTGGTCGGGCCGTCCTCGCCGCGAGCCCGGCCCCGGACGAGGTGTTCCCGCTGGTCGCGGCCGAGCAGGTCACGCTGACCACGCTGATGCCGGCGCTGCTGCCGGTCTGGACCGAGACCGCCGGCATCTTCGGCGCCGACCTGTCGAAGCTGGTCATCGAGGTGGGTGGCGCCACGCTCAGCCCGGAGGTGGCCCGCCGGGTGCGCCCGGCCACCGGCGCCACGCTGACCCACTGGTTCGGGATGGCCGAGGGGGTGCTCTGCTTCACCCGCCCGGACGAGGGCGACGAGGCCGCCGCCACCAGCCAGGGCACCCCGCTGAGCCCCGCCGACGAACTGCGGGTGGTGGACGACGCCGACCGCGACGTGCCCGACGGCGAGGTCGGCGAACTGCTCGCCCGGGGTCCGTGCACGCTGCGCGGCTACTACGCGGTGCCCGAGCACAACCGCACGGTCTTCACCGCCGACGGGTTCCTGCGCACCGGTGACCTGGTCCGCCGCGACGCCGCCGGGCGGCTGGTGGTGACCGGTCGGATCAAGGACGTGGTGAACCGGGGTGGCGAGAAGATCTCCGTCGACGAGGTCGAGGCCCACCTGATCGCGCATCCGGCGGTGCGGACCGCCGCCGTGGTGCCGGTGCCGGACGCGCGCCTCGGCGAGAAGACCTGCGCGGTGATCGTCGCCCGGGACACCCCGCCCGGCCTCGGGGATCTGCACGACTTCCTGCGTGAACGCGGACTCGCCGACTTCAAGCTGCCCGACCGGCTGCACATCGCGCCCGCGCTGCCGTACACGCCGGTCGGGAAGATCGACCGGCGGGCGCTGGCCCGTGAGGTGGCGGCGGCGTGACCCGCCCACCGTCGGTCACCGGCACCGCCGACCGGGTGCTCTGGCTCGACGGGCTGCCCGCCGACCAGCTCGCCCCCCGCCCGCCGCTGGACGGCGACACCACCGCCGACGTGGCCATCGTCGGCGCCGGGTACACCGGCCTGTGGACCGCGTACTACCTCAGTGTGCACCGACCCGAGCTGTCCATCGTGGTCGTCGACGCGGGGCGGGCGGGGTTCGGGGCCTCCGGCCGCAACGGGGGCTGGTGCACCGCCGAGATGCCGGCGCTGCTGCCCGGTCTGATCCGCCGGCACGGGCCGATGGCCGCGATGCGGCTGTACCGGGCCGGTCAACGCACGCTCGACGAGCTGCGCCGGGTGTTCGCCGCGGAGGAGATCGACGCGCACTGGCGGCACGACGGTTCGCTCTACGTCGCCCGCAGCGCGCCGCAGGTCGACCGGCTGCGCGGCTGGCAGGAGGTGCGGGACAAGCTCGGCATCACCGGCCTCACGCTCACCGTGGGTCCCTCGGCCGCCGCGCAGATCGGACTGACCGGGGTACGCGCCACCGCGTACACGCCGCACTGCGCCGCCGTGCAGCCGGCCCGCATCGCGCGCGGCCTGCTCGCCGCCGTCGAACGTCGCGGGGTCCGCGTCGCCGAGCAGACCCGGGCCCTGCGGATCGCCCCGGGTCTGCTGGTCACCGACTGCGGCACGGTGCGCGCCCGGTCGGTGCTCTGCGCCACCGAGGGGTACACCGGCCGGCTGCCCGGACACGCCCGCCGGGTGTTGCCGCTGCACTCGTACGTGCTGGCCACCGAGCCGCTCGACGAGGCGACCTGGCAGCGGCTGGGCCTGACCGACCACCGGACCGTCGCCGACGGCCGCTACCAGTTCGGCTACCTGCAACGCACCCTCGACGACCGGCTGGTGCTCGGCGGGCGGGGCGCCTACTACCGGTTCGGCTCGGCCACCGACCGGGGCCGCACCGCCGACCGTCGGGCGCACGACCGGCTGCGCCGCACCCTGGCCGAGCTGCTGCCCGACCTCGCCGACGTGCCGGTGTCGCACCGGTGGAGCGGGGTGTACGGGCTGCACCGGCACACCGAGCCCGAGGTGGTCTACGACCGGGACACCGGGCTCGGGCACGCGGGCGGCTACGGCGGCGAGGGCATCGCGCTGAGCAACCTGGCCGCCCGGTCGCTGGCCGCGCTGGTGGCCGGGGTCAGCCGCCCGGAGACCCGACTCTGCTGGGTGGACAACGCGTCCCGCCGGTGGGAGCCGGAACCGTTGCGGTTCATCGGCGTGCGGGGCGTGAGCGCGGTCGCCACCGGCGCCGACCACTACGAGCACCGTATCGACCGGACGGCGCCCCTGGCCCGGCTCGCGCTACGCGCCATCGTGTGAGCCCCCGACCGGCTGTGCCCCCGATCAGCGACGAGGAGCCTGGCATGGACGACCTACAGAGAATGCGCAAGGTCTGGGAGTTCATCTTCCAGCAGTCGGTCACCGACGACGCCGACTTCTTCACCGATCTCGACGGCGACTCGATGGCCGCCGCCGCCCTCGTGCACCACGTGGCCGAGGAGTTCGGTGTCTCGCTGCCCCTGTTCGAGGTCTTCGACCGCCCGACGCCCGCGGAACTGCTCGCGGCCGTACGGGAACAGCTCACGGTCGGCTGACCGCCGGCCACCCCAGCGAGGAGCACGATGGACCAGCTCACGGCAACCGGGTTCGGACTCAGCGACCTCCAGCAGGCGTACCTGATCGGCGAGCTGGGTGACTTCCAGCTCGGCGGCCCCGCGCTGTTCTACGAGGAGTACGCCGCACCTCCCTTCGACACCGACGCGTTCGCCACGGCCGTGCAGGCCCTGGTCCGCCGGCATCCCATGCTGCGCTGCGCGGTCGGCGAGGACGGCCAGGTGCGGATCCTGGACGACCCGCCGTCCCCGCTGTCGGTCCGGTCGCTGCGCGGTGAACCCGCCCACCGCCGCGCCGAACTGCTGGCCGCCGGCCGCCGGGAACTCTCCGGCGACGGGCCGCCGCTGACCGGACCGGCGGCCTTCCGGATGCTCGTCTGGTGCGACGACGGGGAGTACCTGGTCCAGATGGCCGGGCGCCTGATCGTCTTCGACGGCCAGTCCGGGGAGGTCTTCGCCCAGGAGCTGCGCACCCTGCTCGCCGGTGGGGACCTCGCGCCGCTGGACTTCACCTACGAGCGGTACCGCCGGGAACTGGACCAGCGCCGCGACGGCCCGGAGTACGCGGCGGCCCGCCGGTACTGGACCGACCGGCTCGACGACCTGCCCGGCGCGCCGGAGCTGCCGCTGCGCCGGGGTGGACGGCACGACGGCCCGCTCATCCGGCGCGTCTTCACGCTGCCGGTCGCGGTGACCGACGCGTTCTCCGCCGCGCTGCGCCGCCGTCGGCTCACCCCGACGATGGCGGTGGCCGCCGCGTTCGCCCGGGTGCTGCGGCACTGGAGCCGCCAGGACCGGTTCACCGTCAACATCATGTACGGCGAGCGGCTCAATCTGCACCCGGACGTGTCCCAGTTGATCGGCAGCTTCGCCAGCACGCTGCTGCTGGAGTGCTCACCGGCCGGCGGGGAGAGCGACTTCGCCGCCGACGCCGCCGCGTTGCGGGGCCGGATGCTGCGCGACATGGCGCACGGCGCGTTCAGTGGGGTGTCGGTGATCCGGGAGCTGAACCGCCGCTCCGGGACGGTCTCCGGTGCTCGGATGCCGGTGGTGTTCACCAGCATGCTCGGGCTCGGCTCCGACACCGACCCGGTCTTCCTGGAGCTGCTCGGTTGGCAGCGCCGCGAGTCGCTGGTCCGTACCCCACAGGTCGCCTTCGACCACCAGGTGTTCATGCGTAACGGCGAGATGGTGTTCAGTTGGGACACCGCCGACGGGCTCTACCCGCCCGGCATGGTCGACGAGATGTTCGCCGCGTACCGGGCCCTGCTGGTCGACCTGGGCGGCGACGACGCGGCCTGGTCGACGGCGCGGGGCGACCGGCTCACCCCGGCGCAGCAGCTCGCGGTCCGGGCGCAGGTCAACGACACCGCCGCCGAGGTGGCCGCGCAGACCCTGCACGGCGGCTTCCTCGCCCAGGCCCGCCGCACCCCGGACACCGACGCGGTGGTCACCTCCGCCGGCACCGTGACGTACCGGGAGCTGCGAGCGCGAGCGGGTGTGGTGGCTGCCGCGCTGCGGGCCGCCGGACGCGGCCCGGGTGACCTGGTCGCGGTCGTCGCCGACCGGGGCGTGGACCAGATCGCCGCGCTGCTCGGGGTCCTGATGACCGGCGCGGCCTACGTGCCGGTGGCACCGGCCTGGCCGCTGCCGCGCCGCGCGCAGATCCTCGCCGGGGCGGGCGTGGCCGCGGTGCTCGGCGACACCGACGACGATCTCGACGGGGCGCCCGCCGACGCGCTCCGGTGGCGGTTGGCCGACCTGCCGTCGGGTGACCTGCCCGACGCCGAGGCCGCCGACGAGCCGGAGGCGCTGGCATACGTGATCTTCACGTCCGGCACCACCGGCACGCCGAAGGGCGTGATGATCCGTCACCAGAGCGCGGCCAACACCATCGTGGACGTGAACACCCGCTTCGGTGTCGGGGCCGCCGACCGTGTGCTGGCCGTCTCGGAGTTCACCTTCGACCTGTCCGTGTACGACGTCTTCGGCCTGCTCGCCGTCGGCGGCGTCGTGGTCGTCCCCGATCCGGGCCAGGCCCGCGAGGTGGTGCACCTGCACGAGCTGGCCGTCCGGGCGGGCGTGACGGTGTGGAACTCGGTGCCGGCCTACCTGGCGATGTTCGTCGACTACGTCCGGGCAGCGGCGGACCGGGAGCGTCCGGAGGCGCTGCGGACGGCGATGGTCAGCGGCGACTGGGTGCCGTTGTCCCTCGGTCGCGAGCTGGCCGAGATCGCCCCGAGGGCCCGGTGCGTGGCGCTCGGCGGGGCCACCGAGGCGTCGATCTGGTCGAACTGGTTCGACGTGCCCGCCCGGGTGCCCCCGGAGTGGACCAGCGTCCCGTACGGCTGGCCGCTGCGCAACCAGCGCTTCCACGTCCTGGACTCCCGACTCGCCCACCGGCCGGACTGGGTACCCGGTGACCTGTACATCGCCGGGCGGGGGCTGGCCGACGGGTACCTGCACGCGCCGGAGCTGACCGCCGCCGCGTTCGTCACCCACCCGGTCACCGGTGAGCGGCTCTACCGCACCGGCGACCTGGGCCGGTACCGCCCGGACGGGGTGATCGAGTTCCTCGGCCGCGACGACCCGCAGGTGAAGATCAACGGCTTTCGGGTGGAGCTGGGCGAGATCGAGGCGGCGCTGGTGGCGCAGCCGGGGGTGACCGACGCCGTGGTGGTCGCCCGCCGGGGCGAGCGGGGTGCGTCGCTGGTCGCCTTCGTGGCCGCCGAGGCGGCGAAGCCGGACCTCGCCGACGAGGTCCGGGCGGCGCTCGGCGCGACGCTGCCCGCGTACCTGGTGCCGCCGGTGATCGAGGTGCGGGAGGCGTTGCCGCTGACCGGCAACGGCAAGGTGGACCGGGCCGCCCTGGTCGCGGACGCGGCCGGGCTGGCACCGAGCGGCGGGCGGTTCCGCGCCCCGCACACCGCCACCCAGCGGCGGCTGGCCACGCTCTGGTCGGACCTGCTCGACCTGCCCTCGGTCGGCGTCGACGACCCGTTCTTCGTCCTCGGCGGCAGCTCGTTGCAGGCGGCGCAACTGATGAACCGGGTCGAGCGGGAGTTCGGCAGCCGGCTCCCGCTGGCCGCCCTCTACCAGCACCGGACCGTCGCCGAGCTGGCCCGCCTGCTCGACGAACGGGACGGCGTCGCCCGGTCCTCGCCGGTGCAGTCGCTGGCCCCCGGCGACGGCACGCCGGTCGTGCTGATCCACCCGGTCGGCGGCGACCTGCTCTGCTACCGCGAGCTGGTCGCGCGGCTGCCGGAGGGCTGGCCGGTGCTGGGGGTCGCGTCGCCCGCGCTGGACGGTACGGCCACCGTGCCGCCGACCCTGACCGAGCTGGCCCGCGCCTACCGGGACGAGCTGACCGCCGCGCTGCCTGCGGACGCCCCGGTACGCCTGGTCGGCTGGTCGCTCGGCGCGGTGCTGGCGTACGAGGTGGGTCGGCAATTGACCGAGGCGGGCCGCACCTGCACGGCGGTGCTGATCGACCCCTGGGTCGGTCCGCCCGGTGCGCCCGCCGAGCCGAGCGCCGCCGAACTGGTCCGGGCGTTCCTGACCGACGTGACCCGGGGCGAGGTGTCCGACGACGCCGCGGTAGGCCCGGACGCCTCCGGAGTGGAGGCGTTGCGGGCGGCGTGGCCGCAGGTGGCCGCCGCCCGTCCGGCGCTGGCGTCGCTGGGCCTGGACTCGGCCGAGCGGCTGTTCGAGGTCTTCGCCGCGCACACCCGGGCGCTGGTGCGCTACCCGGTCCCGGCGGCCCCCGGCCTCGACGTGCACCTGCTGGAGGCCCGGACCGCGCTGGGCGGCGCAGCCGGCGGCTATCTGGTGCCGCTGGGCGAGCGGCTGCCCGAGGGTGCCGTGACGACCCGTCGGCAGGTGCCCGGCGACCACTTCGCGGTGACCGACCCGGACACGGTGACCCCGACCGCCGCCGTGGTGACCGACGTCCTCACCGCGTCCTGACCGACAGACGCCCGGGGTACGGATCCGTACCCCGGGCGCGTGGTCAGCGAGTGGTTCAGCCTCGGTGCAGCCGGTCGAGCAGGTCGGCGCGGATGCCCGGGCGGGTGCCGAAGACCAGCAGGAACAGCGCCTCCCGCATCAGCCGCTCGGCCGGGCGGTGCCGCAGCACGGCCGCGCTGCCGGTGGTGGTGGCCAGCAGTCCGGCGGCGCGCAGGGCCAGGGCGGCGGCCGCGCCCCGGGCCGAGGGCAGCTCCTGCGGGCCGGCGGCGTCGAGGGCGGCCCGGCACTCGTCGATCGCCGCGTCCAGCGGACTCGGCCCGATCAGGCGGGCGCAGCGGGTCGCCACGCCCAGCGGCAGGGACCCGTTGAACCGCAGGGTCGCCGGGTCGCGTTGCAGATAGACCTCGTGCGGGACGACGCCGGTGACCCGGTGCTCCGGCACGAAGTGGCCGGTGAAGGTGACCTGCACGGTGCGGCTCGCCGACACCGCGACCATGTCGACCGGCGTGACGCTGAGCGTGTCGCTCTCGGTGGCGTCCAGCAGTGACCAGACCAGCGTGTCCGAGGTGTCCCGGGCGGCGGTGAACAGGGTGTCGACCAGGCCCCACCCGGTCACCCAGGACGCGGTGCCGTGCAGCAGCCAGCCGCCGTCGACCGCTTCGGCGCGTACCGCCGCCGGGCCGGGCCGGGTGGCGGAGAGGATGGCCAGCCCGGCGCGTCGCTCGCCCCGGCACAGCGGCTCCAGCCACTGGTCGGAGATGCCCGGCCGTTGGCTGTGCGTCGCCGCCATCACCGCGCTGTGGTGTTGCGCCCAGACGAACGCCGTGGTGAGGCATCCGCTGGCGATGATCTCCAACGCGCGGGCCGCGGTGGCGGTCTCCTCGGCGGCCATCTCGCTGAACTGCGGCGGGCCGGCCAGGCCGTAGAAGCCCTCGGCGGCGAGCAGGTCGAGGTGGGTGCCCGGGACCGTGTCGGCGGCGTCGACCTTCTCCGCCGCCGGGAACAGCACCTCCTCGGCGATGCGCTCCGCGCGGTCCAGCACCTTGGCAGAGTTGCTCATCGGTCGGTCCACCGTCCGTTCCGTCGTCAGTCGGTGTGGGTTCTGCGCACAGCCTAACGAAGACACCACCGGCGGCCTAGAAGCTACATAAAGACAGTGTTGTGTTTGTCGCAAACGACGGACACTATGCTGAGAAACGTCAATCCACGGGGGAGGTCGCAGGTGACCGAAGATCCAGAAACACGGGCCGAACGGGTCGGTCTGTTCTATGACCTGATGGGCCCGTTCCTCGACGCCGTCTACGGCGACAACCTGCACTACGGCTACTGGTCCGACGAGCACGACCCGGCAGGCGTCGCGCAGGCCCAGGCACGACTCAACGACGAACTCGCCGGTCGGCTCGCGGTCGGGCCCGGCGACCACGTCCTGGACATCGGCTGCGGCACGGGCGGCCCGAGCCGCCACGTGGCCCGGGTGACCGGCGCCGAGGTCAGCGGGGTCTCGCTCTCCGGCCGTCAGGTCGAGCGCGCCGGGGAACTCGCGGAGAAGGAGGGCCTGGCCGACCGGGTCCGCTTCACCCGGGCCGACGCCACCGCCCTGCCGTACCCGGACCGGTGGTTCGACGCGGCGCTGGCGCTGGAGGTGCTGGTGCACGTGCCGGGCAAGGCCGCCGCGTTGAGCCAGGTGCACCGGGTGCTGCGCCCCGGCGGGCGGCTCGTCCTCGCCGAACTCACCCTGGTCCGGCCGATGGACGACGCGCAGGCACGGATCTGGTCGGGGATGCCGATGTCGACGCCGCCGACCGCACCGGACTACGTCGAGCTGGTCCGCGCGGCCGGCTTCGAGGTGGTCGACGTCTTCGACGCCGGGGCTCACGTCCGCCGCTCGCACGAGGCCACCCGCGAGGCGGTGGCGCGCGAGCGCGAGCGCCTCGCCGGCACGTACGGGCCCCGGGTGTTGCGCCAGCTCGGCAACGCGGTCCTGGACCTCCAGGCGGTCGCCGAGTCCTGCCTGGGCTACCTGATGCTCACCGCGCACCGGCGGGGGTGACGCCGATGCGCAGGCCACGGCCCGGCGGCCGGTGCCGACCCCATTACCCGAGGAGGAACCCGTGTACCGACCACGTGCCGTGCACCGCGCTCTCGCCCGGCTCACCGGGGCGCCCCGGGGGCGTACCTGGCCCGGTGGTTTCACCGACCGTCTCACGCACCCGGTGCCCGGCCCGGCGGCGGTGCTGCGGCTGATGCGCGAGCGCGGCACCCACCCGGTCGGCGCGACCGGTGGCCGGGTGCCGGTGGTGGACGAGGCGGTGCCCCGGGTCGGTGCCGGACAGACCGCGGTGACCTGGATCGGGCACGCCACCTGCCTGGTGCAGATCGGCGGCCGGGCGGTGCTGACCGATCCGGTCTTCGCCGACAAGATCCCGGGTACGCCGCGCCGGTACACCCCGCCCGGGGTGCGCTGGGAGTCGCTGCCGCCGATCGACGCGGTGGTGATCAGCCACAACCACTTCGACCACCTCGACGAGCCCACCGTGCGCCGGCTGCCCCGGGATACTCCGGTGCTGGTGCCGGCCGGGCTGGCCTGGTGGTTCCAGACGCGGGGTTTCCGCCGGGTGGTCGAGCTGGACTGGTGGGAGTCGACCGTCGTCGGCGGCGTACGGTTCGACTTCACCCCGGCGCACCACTGGAGCCGGCGGGGCCTGTTCGACACCTGCCAGAGCCTCTGGGGCGGGTGGCTGATGACCAGCGAGGAGGCACCGACCCACCGGGTCTTCTTCGCCGGTGACTCGGCGTACGGGCCGGCCTTCGCCGAGATCGGCGCGCGCTTCCCCGGCATCGACGTGGCCTTGCTGCCGGTCGGCGCGTTCCGTCCGCGCTGGTTCATGAAGCCGCTGCACATGGACCCGGCCGAGGCGGTCCGCGCCTGCGGCGACCTGGGCGCGGAACGGATGCTCACCATCCACTGGGGCACCTTCGCGCTCTCCGCCGAGCCGGTGCTGGCCCCGGTGGAGCTGGCCCGCAAGGCGTGGGCCGAGTCGGGCCGACCAGCGGACACCCTCTGGGACCTCGCGGTCGGGCAGAGCCGGCTGTTCGACACCACCGACCGGAGCTGAACAGTCGGCCCGGCCGGTGGTGACCGGCCGGGCCGACTGTTCGCTGTGGCTCCCGGTCGTCGGGCCGGGCCGCTGCGGGTGCGGTGCGCGGGATCAGCGGCTGGCGCCGGCGGCCCGGCGTGCGGCACGGCCGGCGAAGAACGACCGGGGCGCCAGCGCGGCCGGGTGCGGCAGCATCAGCGGCAGCCGGTCCCCGGTCTCCTGCCGCCAGATGAACAGGTGCGCGCCCTTGTCGCCCATCGCGCCCTTGGCGAACTTCGGCTGGTTGACGGTCACGTACGCCAGGTCGGTGTACTCGGTGTCCCGCCGCAGCACCAGGTCCCGCAGGATCTTGCCGCCGGTGTGGCTGGGCGCGATCCCGTTGCCGGTGTAGCCGTGCCCGTACACCAGGCCGTCGTCGGTGCGGCCGAACTGCGGGATGAAGGTGCGGCTCCAGCCGATCGGGCCGCCGAAGGCGTGGCTGAACCGGACGTCCCGCCAGGCCGGGAAGAAGCGGGCGAAGGACTCCCGCAGGGCGGCGTGGGCGGCGTCGTTGCGCAGGTGCGAGCGGTCGGTGTCCCGCTGGTCGTAGTAGTACCACCGGCCGCCGGACCAGACCACCCGGTTGTCGGCGGTGAGGCGCGCGGCGTGGGCGAAGGACAGCGAGTTGCTGACCCCCTCCCGGCCGGGCCAGGCGACCCGGGAGAGCTGCGCGTCGGTCAGCGGTTCGGTCACCATCAGGTAGTTCCACACCGGCATGACCTTGGTGTGGGTCTGGGCGAAGCTGTGCTGCCAGGCGTTGGTCGCCAGGACGACCTCGTTGGCGGTGATCGTGCCGGTGGGGGTGGTGACGCGGTACCGTCCGCCGACCTTGCGGACCTCGGTGACCGGGGTCCGCTCGTGGATGTCCACGCCCTGCTCGCGCACGACGCGGGCCAGGCCCTGCACCAGCCGGTGCGGGTTGACCAGCGCGCCGGTGGTGCGCAGCGCGCCGAGCACCTGCGGGGAGCCGATGCGCTGCTGCGCCTCGTCGCGGTCCAGCAGCTTGAACGACCCCCGCAGGCCGGTACGCTCGCTGCGCTTGACCTGGAGTTCGAGCCGGGCCAGTTGCTTGCGGTCGGTGACCACCTGGAGCACGCCGTTCATCGCGAAGTCGGCGTCGATGCCGTACTGGCGGCAGAACCGCCCGATGTCGATGATCGACCGGGCGCCGCTGCGGTAGACACCGGCGGCCTTCTCCCGGCCGTAGTACCAGAGCAAACGGCGCAGCACCTTGCCCGCGGTCAGCCCGACGAACCCGCCGTTGGCGCTGGACGCGCCGCCGCCCACGGCCTGCGCCTCCAGCACCTTGATGTCGGCCGAGGGCTCGGCCTCGGCGAGGAAGTGCGCCGCCCACAGGCCGGTGTATCCGGCGCCGACGATGCAGATGTCGCAGCTCGCGTCACCGTCGAGGGGCTCGCCGACCTCGACCGGCTCGGTGTCGTGCCAGTAGACGCTGTTCCGGGTCTCTTCCACGTCGCTCTCCAAGTCGTCGGTCCGCACCCACTATCCATAGTGTGTGTTGTGTTCGGCAAGACCCGACAATCACTGCCGGTCGGCGGCCAGCCGCGCCGCCCGATCGGCCCGGTGCTGCTGGCGCAGCCGGTTCATGAAGTAGTCGGCGTTGAGCCAGTAGAACTCCAGCCAGATGTTGTCCGGGTCGCGCAGCCAGATGCCGTAACCGGCCTCCAGGAACAGCTCGCGGACACCGGAGTGCTCGGCGCCGACGGCGTCCAGGTGCGCGGCCCACTGATCCAGGTCGGCTAGTTCGGGCACGTGGTAGCCCAGGTGGTGCAGGCCCACCCGGCGTTCGTCGAAGGGGGCCGGGTCGGGCTCGACGGCCTGGCCGAGCACGATCGAGGAGAGCGAGCCCCGGTGCACCAACGTGCGGAAGGTGAACCCGGACTCGGCCGGCGTCGCGTCGCGTACCGGCGTGAAGTCCATGACCCGGCAGTACCACTCGGTGCTGCGATCCAGGTCGCGGACGGTCAGGTTGACGTGGTTCCTGCCGTTGAGTTTAGGCACATGACGCATCATAGATGCTTCACTTGTATCTTGGGTGTGGCGTGTTGTCGTCGACAACCGGTAGCGTGTCGTCACCTGGCAGCGCGCTGCCCGTACCGGGCCGGAACGGATGTGAGGAACCGGGCATGCATCTGAACGTGTTCACCCAGTGCTCGCCGTCACCGCAGTTCAAGGGCATGTGGCGGCTCCCCGGCGACCGTACGGCCACCGGATACCGGTCGCTGGAGTACTGGATCTCCCGCGCCCGGCAACTGGAGGCGGCCTGCATCGACGCCTTGTTCTTCGCCGACATCCACGGCGTCTACGACGTCTACCGGGGCTCCTGGGCACCGGCGGTACGGCACGCGGTGCAGATCCCCTCGATCGACCCGGCGCTGCTGCTGTCGGCCGCGGCGGCGGCCACCCGGCACCTCGGCTTCGCGATCACCTACTCCACCACCTACCACTCCCCCTACGAGTGCGCCCGGCTCTTCTCCTCACTGGACCACCTCACCGGTGGCCGGGTCGGCTGGAACATCGTCACCTCCTACCTGCGCTCGGCCACCGCCAACGGCCTCGGGGAGTACCTCGACCACGACGAGCGCTACGAGCGGGCCGACGAGTACGTCCAGGTCGCCCGGGCCCTCTGGGAGGACAGCTGGGACGCCGACGCGGTGGTCCGCGACGCCGAACGCGACATCTTCACCGACCCCGACCGGGTCCGCCAGATCGACCACGAGGGCCGCTGGTTCAGCGTCCGGGGTCCGCACCAGTGCGAGCCGTCACCGCAGCGCACACCGGTGCTCTACCAGGCCGGTTCCTCGCCCCGGGGCATCGAGTTCGCCGCCCGGCACGCCGAGGTGGCCTTCCTGACCCTGGCCGATCCCGCCTCGGGCGCGGAGCCGGTGGCCGCCCTGCGCGCGGCGGCGGCCCGGCACGGCCGGGACCCGGGCATGGTCAAGGCGTTGCAGGGCGGCATGGTCATGATCGGGCGGGACCGGGCCGAGGCGAAGGCCAAGGCCGAGGCGTACAACACGCTGTGGAGCAGCGAGGGACAGCTCGCCAAGTGGTGCGGCTGGATGGACATCGACCTCGCCGCCTTCCCCGACGAGACCCCGGTGGACGAGATCCGCAGCCAGGCCAGCCACTCGTTCCTCGGCTTCCTGCGCAAGCTCAGCCCGGACCGCACCTGGACCGTCGGGGACGTGAAGTATCTGGTCTCGCGTCCCCGCCGCCCCCGGGTGGACGCCCCGGTGACGTTGTTCGGCACGCCCGAGCAGGTCGCCGACCGGATGGAGCAGTGGCTGACCGTCGCCGACGTGGACGGGTTCAACCTGATCCCCAGCCCGCCCTCGGACGGCATCGACGACATCTGCGACCTGCTGGTGCCGGAGCTGCAACGGCGGGGCCTGTTCCGGACCGCGTACGACCCGGCGGAGACGACACTGCGCGAACGGTACTTCGGCGCCGGGGTGAGCACCTACCGCGACCCGGCGCGCGCCGTCACCGCGCGGGAGGGCTGAGGGATGCACCTGCGCGACACCCCGCAGGAGGCCGCCTTCCGCCGTGACCTGCGCGCCTGGCTGGCCGAGCACGTGCCCCGACACCGCGACGGCGGCGCACCCGGCGACTGGACCAAGGCGTTGCACGCGGCCGGCTACACCGGGCTGACCTGGCCGGCCGCCTACGGCGGACGCGGACTGCCCCCGACCTACCAGGGCATCTACGCCGAGGAGAGCGCGCTGGCGGAGGCGCCGGACCACGGCAACGTGATCGGCCTGGGCATGGTGGGACCGACCATCGTCTCGCACGGCAGCCCCGAGCAGCAGCAACGCTTCCTGGAGCCGATCCTGTCCGGCGCGTACGTCTTCTGTCAGGGTTTCTCCGAGCCGGACGCGGGCAGTGACCTGGCCGCGGTGCGGACCCGCGCGACGGCCACCGCCGACGGTTGGCGGGTCACCGGCGAGAAGGTCTGGTCGTCCTACGCGCACCAGGCCGACTGGTGTCTGCTGCTGGCCCGCACCCAGCCCGACTCCACCGCGCACACCGGCCTGACCTGCCTGCTGGTCGACATGCGCAGCCCCGGGGTGCAGGTGCTGCCGCTGCGGCAGAGCACCGGCGACGCCGACTTCAACCAGATCGTGCTCGACGACGTGCTGGTGCCCCGCGACTGCGTGTTGGGGCCGGTCGGCGAGGGCTGGCGGATCGCGATGACCACCCTCGCCCACGAACGCGGCACCTTCGGCATCACGCTCACCGCCCGGCTGACCGTCGAGTTCGACCGGCTGCTGCGCACCGTACGCGACCTCGGGCTGGCCGACGACCCGACGGTCCGTGCCGAGGTGGCCGAGTTGCACGTGCAGTTGCAGGCCCTGCGCTGGACCGGTCACCGGACGATGGCGACGCTGGCGCGGACCGGCAAGCCCGGTCCGGAGAGCTCGGTGCTCAAGCTGCACTGGTCGGTCACCAACCAGCGGCTGGCCGCGTTCGCGCTGCGTCTGCTCGGCCCGGCGGCGGTGCTCGCCGGTCCGGACAGTCACGCCGCCGGTCACTGGCAGCACCTGCGGTTGCGCAGCCGCGCCAACTCGATCGAGGGCGGCACCTCCGAGATCCTGCGCGGCATCATCGCCGAGCGCGTGCTCGGTCTGCCCCGCACCCGGTGACCCGGAGAGGATGACCATGGACTTCGCCCTCACCGACGACCAGCGTGACCTGGCGTCGGCCGCCGCCCGGCTGCACGCCGACCGGTACCCGGTCGACCGGGTGGCCGCGCTCGCCGAGGCGGGCGACGCCGACCCGGACGGATGGCCGCACCTGCGCCGGCAGGGCTGGTGCGACCCGGAGCTGGGCGTGGTGGAGAAGGGCCTGCTGGCCCAGGAGGCCGGGTACGCGCTGGCCGCCACCGGCTGGTGGAGCACGGTCGGCCTGGCCCACCCGGTCCTCGCGGCGGCCGGGCGTGAGCTGCCGACGGGCCCGCTCACCCTGGCCTGGCAGGACGACCCGGACACCGGCCAGGGCGCCCGCGCCGAGCAGCGCTCCGGCACCTGGCGGGTGACCGGTCGACGTGGCCTGGTCACCGAGGTGGCGGGGGCCACCGCGCTGGTGGTCGCCGCCGACACCGACACCGGACCGGCCCTGTTCCTGGTGGACTCCTCGGCCGACGGGCTCACCGTCGCGCCGCAGCCCGCCCTGGACCGGCTGCGCGGCGCCGCCCGGCTGGACCTCGTCGACACCCCGGCCGAGATGCTGATCGGGCCGGAGCACGCCGAGCGGGTGCTGGCCGACGCGCGCCGGCACGGCGGCACGTTGCTGGCCTGCGAGGCCGTCGGCGTCGCCCGCCGGGCCCTGGACCTGGCCCGTCGACACGCCCTGGACCGGGTGCAGTTCGGCCGACCGATCGGCGCGTACCAGGCGGTGGCGCACCGGCTCGCCGACGGCTACGTGGCACTGGAACTGGCCACCTCGCTCGCCCTGCGGGCCTGCTGGCTGGTCGGCGCCGGGCCGGACGACGCGGCACCGGACGAGACCGCCCAGGCGTACGCCGAAGCCGTCGTCGCGGCCCGCCGGGCCGCCGTCCGCGCCTGCGAGGACGCCCTCCAGGTCACCGGCGGACTCGGCGCGACCTGGGAGTACCCGCTGCACTGGTGGTACCGCCGGGCGCTCTGGCTGGACAGCTTCGACACCCCCACCGACCACCACCTCGCCACCCTCGCCGGTCACCTGCTGAACGGGCGGGCGCAACCGGCACGGCCGGCCGCGTGACCCCACCGGCCGACGGCGCACCGACCGAGACTGACAAGGAGCAGCGATGCTGACGAGACGACGTCCCCGCATCGACGTACCGGCCATCCTGCGGCTGATGGAGGTGGGCGACTACCTGCTGCCGTACACGATCCGGGCGGTCTGCCTGCTGCGGGTGGCCGACCAGCTCGCGGACGGGCCGATGGCCGCCGCCGACCTGGCCCGCGCCTGCGACGCCCACGAGCCCTCGCTGACCAAGGCGCTGCGGTACCTGGCCTCCCGGGATTTGTTCGCCGAGGTCACGCCGGGCGAGTTCGGGCTGACCCCGATGGCCGACCTGCTGCGCGCCGACCACCCGTACTCGGCCCGGGACATCTTCCTCTCCCCCGTGGTGTGCACCCGGGCGATGGAGGGCCTGGACCACACCCTGCGCACCGGTGAGGGCGCCTTCGACGCGGTGCACGGCGTCGGCATGTGGGACCACTTCGGGCAGCACCCCGGCGACGGCGAGGCGTTCGACAAGGTGATGAGCGGGGTCACCGGGATGGAGTTGGAGGCCATCCTGCGCGCCTCGGACTGGTCCCGATTCGGCACCGTGGTCGACGTCGGCGGCGGCAACGGCCGTTTCCTCGCCGACCTGCTGGGTCGCTTCCCCCGGATGCGCGGTGTGCTGTTCGACAAGCCCGGCGTGGTGGCGAACGCGCCGGAGACCTTCGCCACGGCCGGCGTCACCGACCGGGTACGCGTGGTGCCCGGCAGCTTCCTCACCGACGACATCCCCGCGGGCGGCGACGCGTACGTGCTCAAGCGGATCCTCTACAGCTGGAGCGACGAGGAGGCGACCGGGGTGCTGCGCCGCATCCGGGCCGCGATGTCCCCGCAGGGCCGGGTGTTCATCCTCGAGGCCGGACGGCAGTCCGAGGCGGAGAGCACCCCGCTGGCCCGCCGGATGGACATGCTGATGCTGACGTTGAGCGCGGGCGGCGCGCGCAGCCTGGACGAGCAACGGGCGATCCTGGCCGGGGCCGGGTTGGAACTGGTCGAGGCGACGCAGACCCCGATGTTCCCGGTGATCGAGGCCCGACCGGTATGACCGGTCTGCTGTCCTGGCTGGCGCAGCCGCGCGCCGACCGGGGCATCCGGTTCTCCCGCCCCGACGGGGACTGGGACCGGTGGTCGTACGCGCGGCTGGCCCGGCTGGCCCACGGACACGCCGCCGGGCTGGCCGCGCGTGGCGTACGCCCGGACGACGTGGTCGGGGTGGTGCTGCCCTCCGGGCCCGGATTCGTCGGCACCCTGTTCGGCGCGCTGCTGGCCGGGGCGACGGTGTCCCCGCTCGCCCCGCCCGCCGCCTTCGGCGATCCCGACCGGTACGCCGGGCACCTGAGCGCGGCTCTGGCGGCGATGCGGCCCCGGCTGCTGGTGGTCGACGCCGCGTCCGCGCCCTCGGTGGCCCGCGCGGCGGCCGACGCCGGGGTGTCCACCGTCGACGTCGCGGACCTGCCCGCCGAGGCGGCGGAGCCGGTGGAGGTGGCGTCGGCCCGGGTGGCGCTGCTCCAGTTCACCTCCGGCACCACCGGCGCGGTACGCGGGGTGCAGGTGCCGCGTACCGCCCTGGAGGCCAACATCGCGGCGGTCCGGGACTGGCTGGAGATGACGCCCGACGACGCGACCGCCTCGTGGCTGCCGGTGCACCACGACATGGGTCTGGTCGGGTGCCTGCTGGCACCCGTGGTCACCGGCGCCGACCTGTGGCTGCTCACCCCGGCGGAGTTCGTCCGGCGACCCAGCCGCTATCTGGAGTGCTTCGGCCGCGCCGGAGCCCGGCTGACCGCGATGCCCGGCTTCGGACTGGCACACGTGCTGCGGCGGGTCCGCCCCGAGCAGCTCGCCGGGCTGGACTTCCGGCAGTGGCGGGCGGTCATCGTCGGCGCCGAACGGATCCCACCGGCCACCCTGGCCGCCTTCGCCGACCTGCTCGCCCCGCACGGGCTGCGCCGCGAGGCGCTGCTGCCCGCGTACGGGCTGGCGGAGGCGACGCTGGCGGTGACCGGGCTGCCGCTGCGGACCGGGTGGCGGCAAATGCCCGGCCCGGACGGCGTACCCGTGGTGGGCTGCGGTGGGCCGGTGACCGGGGCCCGGATCGCGGTGGTCGACGACGACGCCCGACCGGTCGACGACGGGACGGTCGGTGAGATCGTGGTCGGCGGCGCGTCGCTCGCCGACGGTTACGCGGGCGGCCCGTCCTTCGACGGCACGGTCCGCACCGGCGACGCCGGCTTCCTGCGGGACGGGCAACTCTTCGTGCTGGGCCGCCTCGGCGACAGCCTGAAGGTCCACGGGCGGACCGTCTTCGCCGAGGACGTCGACGCGGTGCTCGGCGCGGCCCTGGACGCGCCGCCCGGACGGCTGGCCACCGTGCTCGGCCTGGTGGCGGGCGCCCCGACCGTGGTGGCTTATCTGGAACATCCCCGGCCGGACTGGCTGCCCCGGATCCCCGCCCTGGTCGCGCCGCTGGTGCCGGGGGCCGACGTGCACGTGGTGCCGGTGCCGTCCGGCACCATCCCGCGTACCACCAGCGGCAAGCCGAGACGGCGTCAGCTGTGGCGGCGGCACCTGGACGGGTCCGCGCACCCGCCGCACGATGCGGCGGGCACGGTCAGGTCAGGCCGAGGCTCCGGATGACGCCGGCCAGCACCTTCGTCCGGTGCGGCACCAGATAGAAGTGGTCGCCGTCGAAGACGGTCAGGTCGAAGGCGGCCCGGGTGTAACCGGCCCAGGCCGCCACCTCGTCCACCGCCGCCTCGGTGTCCACGTCGCCGACCAGCGCCGAGATGGGCGTGGCCAACGGCGCGGCGTCGACCGGGCGGTAGCTCTCGATCAGCCGGTAGTCCGCCCGCAGCGTCGGCATCAGCGCCGACCGGAGCTGCGGGTTCTCCAGCGCCGCCGGGTCGGTGCCGCCCAACCGGCGCAGCTCGTCCCAGAGGTCGTCGTCCGGGCCGAGGTGCTTGCTGCCCGGCCGGTGGTGGCACGGCGCGGGACGTCCCGAGACGAACAGGTGCGCCAGCGGCGCGGCGTGCCGCCGCTCCAGCCGGCGCGCCACCTCGTACGCGACGGCGGCGCCCATGCTGTGCCCGAACAGGGCGATCGGCAGGTCACGCCGGGGCGCGAGCACGTCGGTGACCATGTCTGCCAGCACCGGCATGGCGGTCAGCGCGGGTTCGGCGATCCGGTCCAGCCGACCCGGGTACTGCACCGCCAGCACCTCGACGTCGTCCGGCAACTCCCGGGCCCAGCTCCGATAGAACGGGGCGCTGCCGGTGGCGTGCGGGAAGCAGACCAGGCGCACGGTGGCCGCCGGCCGGGGCCGGTAGCAGCGCAGCCACCGTCGCGCGCTGGTCTCCACCGAGGTCACCCGCCCACTCCCGCCGGTTGCCGCGTCTGCGCCGGGTCGGCCACCGCCGCCTCACCGGCCGCCGCCAGGGCCGCCAGGTCCTCCGCGCCGAGCATCCGGGGCGGCTCGGCGGAGACCAGCTCCGGTGGGCCGAGGATCGCGGTCAGCTCCTGCCACAGTTGGCACAGCGTCAGGTGGTACTGCCCCTGCCGCAGCGGGTCCTCGCCCCGCTCGACGGTGTCCCGCAGGGTCCACAGTGCCCGGCGTACGCCCTGCGGCCAGGTGGTGCCGAAGACCGTGTCGTAGTGCGGCACCTCGCTCGGGCCGAAGGTGATCGCGCTCGGGGTGCTGGTGTCCCGGTCGGCGGCGAAGTGCGGGTCGGCGCCGATGCCGGCGACCTCGCGGGGGAAGTCGGGCCGGGCGGTCCACACCGTCGGGCCGTGCGTGCCGACGAGCGTGAGGTTGCCGGCCTCGGTGCCGATGGTGATGCGGTGCATCAGGTGGGCGTAGTTGTCCGGGTCGGCCGGGTCCATCTGGTTCTGCACCCGCAGCGTCACCGGCACTCCGGCCAGCACCCCGTCCAGGCTGCGGAACGGCAGGTCCAGTTCGGTCGCCGAGGTGACCGTCGGGGGCAGCGCCGGCAGCTCGGAGAACCGCCACGGTCGTACCCCGCCGAGCGCCTGACCGAGCAGGTCCAGCAGCGAGTACGCCAACTGGAAGCCGCAGGCCACGTCGAGGTAGCGCGGTGGCTGGCGACGCAGCAACTCGCCCGCCGCGCCGAGGAACCGGCGGACCGGGGTGATGTGCCGGTAGAACGGGTTGAGCTGGTACACCACCTTGTGCCGGCGGGCCTGGCGCAGGCAGCGGGCCAGCTCGTCGTGGTGCAGCGGGTGCTCCTGGAGCACGTGTACGCCCCGCGCCATCAACTCCATGGCCAGCTCGGAGCCACGACCACCGAGCAGCCCGCCCCGGATGACCACGCAGGCGATGTCGATGTCGTCGGGCAACTGGTCCACCGCCGTGTACAGCGGCACGCCGTAGTGCGCGGCGCAGGCCCGGGACCGGTCGCTGCCACCGGCGAGGACACCGGCGAGCTGGAAGCTCGGGTCCGCCTCGCGGAAGGACTCCAGATAGACCTGGCCGAACCGGGTGCCGCAGACGACCACCCGGGTGGGTCGCTTCATATCACGTCCTCCTCGTACTGCTCGACGGCGGAGACGTCCGCCACCACGGTGGCCAGCGGTACCGCCGGCACCGCCGCCAGTTCGGTGACGGTGGCGATCGGGTCGAGGACCTCGTCGGCGTGCCAGACGCCCGGCGGCACCGCGCCGGCCAGCACCGCCCGGGCCGTCAGCGCGGCCATGCTGCCGGTGAGTTCGCTGGCGCCGGTGCTGCGGACCACGGCGGTGCGCTCCCCAGTCGGCCCGGCGAGGGTGACCACCAGGTTCTGGTACGCCGGGTGGCCGAACAGGTCCAGCTCCGCCGCCCGGCACAGTCGCTCGCCGGACTCCCGGTGCCCGCCCTCGGCGGCCCCGGGGACGGCCCGCAGCGCGGCCAGCACCCGTTCACCGGCGAACACCGAGAACCAGTCGGCGTGTCGCAGCCCCAGCGCGGCGGCCACCCGGGCGGTCTCGGTGCCCAGGTAGGGCTGCGCGGTGACCGGCTCGGGGAACCACGGCAGGGTCAGCTCCGGCACCGGGCGTAGCGCGTTGCGCACCACCCGGCCGTCCCGCCAGGCCGCGGCGGGCCAGCCGAAACTCTCGTCGGCGGCGACGTAGTCCACGGCGGCGGTCAGGGTGAACCGGTCCCGCCCACCGACGTAGCCGGCCAGCCGCTCGCCGTCGGGCAGGTGGGCGGCCAACAGCCGGGGCAGCAGCCCGGTCAGTCCGGGCATCATCCCGGCCGACACCACCGCCGCCCGACCGCTGCCGTCGGCCGCCGCCGCCACCGCGGCGTGCAGCGCGTCGTCACCGGCCGCGTCGACGTAGTCGGCACCGGCCGCCACCGCCGCCCGGGCCACCTGGTCGACCAGTTCCACGGCCGGGCCTGCGCAGTTGAGCACCACCCGGGCACCCGCGCAGAACCGGGCGAGGTCGGCCGGGTCACGGGCGTCCACGACCATCGGTTCGGCACCGTCGACCTGCGGCGGTCGCCGGGCACCGACCCGCAGCGGGCCCACGTCCCAGGACCGCAGCAGCGCCACCGCCGCCCGACCGACCGCCCCGGAGGCACCGAGCACGGCGACAGCGGTCACCGCGCCGGCTCCGGGTCGAGGGCCGCCAGCGCGGTCCCGGCCGCCGGACCCAGCACCGTCAGATGGTCGGCGTCCACGTCGACCGTGCGGACGTCACCCAGGCACAGGTCGGCCCAGAACTCCAGGCTCTGCGCGTCGTAGGGCACCGCGCCGGTGGGCCGCAGCACGACGAGGTCACCGGCGTAGAGCGTCGGCTCGTGTCGGGCGACGGCCGCCAGTCGCGCGGCGAAGTCCTCGCCGGGCTCCCCGGAGCCGGTCTCCGCCCGGTACGCCGCCGCCGGGTCACCGCCGGGGGTCGGCCGCCACGGCGAGATCAGCACCACCGCGTCGACCTGCCCGCCGGCCTCGATCAGCGACCGGGCCACCTCCAGCGTGGCGGTGGCACCAAGGCCGAACCCGACCAGCCGTACCGCCGGGTGTCCGGCCGCCGTGACCAGCCGGGCCTGCGCGGCGGCGACCCGAAGCAGGTCGTCGGCCGCGCCCGGGGCCAACCCGAGCACCAGACCGGTCGCCGCCAGGTGCGGCACCAGACCCGCGTACGGGTCGACACCCGCGCCAGCGGACACCAGCACCCAGGGCGTCCCCTCGGTTCCCTCGTGCAGCACGGACAGTCCGTCCCCGCTGGACGTGGTCGGCTCCGACGGCGACGCGGTGACCGAAGTGGCCGCCGACTCCGCCTCGATGTGCCCGGCGAGCGCGGCCACCGTGGGCTGCTCCAGCACCTGCCGCAGCAGCTGGTCGAAGAAGAGACCGGCGGCCTGCGGGACCTCCTCCAGGATCCGGCCGGTGATCTGCGCCGCGACCAGGGAGTCCCCGCCGAGTTCGAAGAGGTTCTCGTCCCGGCCGACCCGGGGCAGCCGCAGCGCCTCGGCCCAGACCGCCGCAATTCGGCGTTCCAGGTCGCTGCCGAGGGCACCGGACGACCCGGCGGCGGTCGCCGTACCCCGTCGGGGCAGTCGACGGCGCAGCGCCGCCCGGTCGACCTTGCCGTTGGCGTTGAGCGGCAGGGCGTCGACGACCTGGACCACCGACGGCACCATGTACTGCGGCAGCCGCCCGGCCAGATGCTCGATCAGGTCGTCGCGGGAGATCCGCACCCGGTCGGTCTTGAACCGGGCGGCCAGCACGCACATGCCCAGCTCGGCGATGAAGCCGTCCGGCTCGGGCAGGCACAGCGGCTGGGTCGCGCCCGCCGCGCCCAGCACGTCCAGCCAGGAGCGCCGGTCGAGGAACACCTGCTCGGTGCCCTGACGCAGGTCGGTGAAGTCGGCGGTCGCCTCGTCCACCCGGACCAGCAGTTCCAGCGACGTCATGATCTGGTGGTGGTCGCGGGTCATCTCGCAGGCCACCAGCCAGCCCTGCGGGGCGAGCACCTCGCGCAGCCGGTCCAGCGCCCGGCCCACGTCGGCGCTGGCGTGCAGCACGTCGCCGGCCACGATCACGTCGAAGGAGTTCGGGGAGAGCCCCTGCCCGGCCAGGTCCCGGTCGATGTCGACCGCCTCCAGGCGCAGGCCGGGCCGGTCGCCGAACCGGGTCCGCAGTTCGCCCAGGAAGAACGGGGACAGGTCGGTGGCCAGGTAGTCCACCTCGTGCCCGTCCAGCGCGGCGAGCACGGCGGCGGTGGTGCCGCCGGCCCCGGCGCCCACCTCCAGCACCCGCAGCGCCCCGGGTTCGATCCGCTGCTCGGCGATCCGCCGCACCAGGGCCGCCGCCGCCTCGTTGGCCCACCTGTTGAACAGTGTGCGTTCGTAGAGGCCCTGCGAGACGTCCACCCGGCCCTGCGGGAACAGCAGCGCCAGCGGGTCGTCCTCGCCGCGCAGCAGGGCGGGCAGTTGCGCCGTGCTGGCCCGGAAGTAGTCCAGCAGGTCCCGGTCCTCGGCGTCGGCGAGCTCCGCGACCTCCCGCCATCCGGCGTCGGTGTCCGCCGCCGCACCCGCCGCGGTCAGCCCGTACCGGCCGTCGGCGTCCTGGTCCAGCAGGCCGGCGCCGGTGAGCGCGCGCAGCCAGCGCCGGACCAGCCGGTGGTGGCGGGGCGCGACGTGCGCGGTCTCCAGCAGGTCCGCCAGCGGGTGCCGACGGCCGGCGGCGAACAGCCCGGCGGCGCGGAACGCGTCCACCATGGCCGGCAGCGCGACGTCGTCCAGCCGGTGCGCGTACGCGAGGTAGCGGTCCCGGTCGACACCGGCGAGCGTGCTGTCCGCGTCGGCGCAGGCGTCCTCGCCGAGTTGCCCGACGGTCGCCTGGTCGTGCTCGGCCTGGGCAGCGGTGACCGCACGTCCGGCCGGTTCGACGAACGCGGCCAGCCGGCGCTCCAGCGGGGTGTCCCCGTCGACCACCACGACCGCCCCGGCGACCGCCGGGTGTCCGCCCAGCGCCGCCTCGATCTCGGCCAGCTCGATCCGGTAGCCCCGGATCTTGACCTGGAGGTCCTCCCGGCCGAGGAACTCGATGGTGCCGTCGGGCAGGTACCGGCCCAGGTCACCGGTGCGGTACAGCCGCTCACCGGTCTGCGGGTGCACGACGAAGCGCTCGGCGGTGCGCTCGCGGTCGTTGAGGTAGCCCACCGCCAGCCCCACGCCGCCGATGTACAACTCACCGCTGACCAGGTCCGGGCGGGGCCGCAGGGCCGCGTCGAGCACGTGGAAGCTCTGGTTGGTCAGCGGACGACCGTACGGGATGCTGCGCCACTGGGGGTCGACCTGCTCGATCGGGTACCAGATCGACCAGATGGACGCCTCGGTCGCCCCGCCGAGGCTGACGATCCGCAGTCCGGGCACCCGGGCGCGGATCTGGTCCGGCAGCGCCACCGGGATCCAGTCGCCGGAGAGCATCGCCAGCCGCAGCCCGGCCGGCACGGTGTCCGTGGCCGAGACGAGGTAGTCGTGCAGCATCTGCAACTGGGCGGGCACCGAGTTCCACACCGTGACGCCGTGCGTGCCGACCAGGTCGGCCCAGTGCGACGGGTCGCCCCGGCGCTGCGGGTCGGGCAGCACCACCGCACCGCCCACCGACAGCGGCCCGAAGATGTCGTACACCGACAGGTCGAAGCCGAGGTTGGAGAGGCCGAGCACCCGGTCGTCGGGGCCGACGCCGAAGCGGTCGTTGATGTCGAGCACCGTGTTCACCGCGCCCCGGTGATTGATCATGACGCCCTTGGGGGTGCCGGTGGAGCCCGAGGTGTGGATGACGTACGCCAACTCCTCCGGGTCGCCGGAGCCCTCGACCGGCTGCGGCTGCCCGGTGCCCAGCAGGTCCACGTCGAGCAGGCGCAGCCCCTCGGCCCAGCCGTCCCGATCCACTGCGGACTGGGTGAGTGCGCAGCGGACCCCGGCGTTGGTCAGGATGGTCCGGCGGCGCGCCGCCGGTTGCGAGGTGTCCACCGGTACGTAGACGCAGCCGGCCAGCAACGTGCCGAGCACCGCGACGACCTGCTCCCAGCCCCGGTCCATGACCACCGCGACCAGTTCCTGGCGGCGGCAGCCGGCGGCGGTCAGCGCCTCGGCCACCCCGGCGGCCCGGCCGAGCAGTTCGGCGTAGTCCAGCGTGCGGTCGGCGGCGACGACGGCGGGTCGGTCCGGGGTGCTCAGCGCCTGCAACACCACCCGGTCGTGCAGCATCCCGGCGGGGACCGGCGCCTGCGTCCGGTTGGTCTCGGCGCGGCGGTCCCGCGTCGCCTCGGGCGGGTCCGGGTGCCCGGTCCCGGTCCAGGCCGCATCGTCACCGGCCAGCCGGTGCAGCAACGCGTCGTACGCGGCGAACATGTCGTCGACCACGCCGGGCGGGAAGACCTCCTCCCGGACGTCCCAGTTGGACACCAGGCCGCCGTCGCGCTCGATGTTCTGGCAGTCGATCCAGACCTGCGGCGTCTGGCTGATCCCGTAGCCCAGCTCGCCCAGCGGCGCGCCGTCGGCGGCGGCCCCGGCCGAGGTGATGCCGATGGCGCTGGTGAAGACCACCGGGAACAGCGCCGCCTCGGCGCCCTGCCGGCGGGCGATCTCCCGCATCACCTCGATGCCGCTGAACGAGCGGTGGTCCAGGTCCTCCCAGAGCTGGGCCTGCAGGTCCCGGGCCCGCTCGTCGAACCGGCGGGTCGGGTCGGCGTCCACGGCCAGCAGGTCCACCGAGGTGAAGTCGCCGACCAGCGCGTTGACCTGCTCGTGCACCGGTGCCCGGTTGAGCAGGGTGATGTCGAGGGTGAACCGGGACCGCCGGCTGTACGCGGCGATGGTGTCCGAGAACGCGGCCAGCACCGCACCGGACGGGCTCACCCCGTGTCGGCCGGCGCGCTGCCGCAGCCCCTCCCAGACCTGCGGCGACAGCCGGGTCTCCCAGCGGCGGAAGCGGCCCTCGCTGTCGGCGGGACGGGCCACCGTGGGCAGTTCCGGCGCGGCCGGCAGGTCGTCGACCCGGGCCAGCCACCACTGCTTGTCCCGCTCGTGGCGCGGGCTCTCCCGCACCGCGCGCTCGGCGAGCTGGTAGTCCCGGAAGGTGATCTCCAGGGGCGGCAGCGGCTCGTCCGGCCGGTGATAGAGCCGGTGCAGCTCGTCGAGGACCACCTGGACGCTGATGAAGTCGGCGATCAGGAAGTCGATCGACACGTGCAGCACGGTCCGGTGGTCGGCGCGGGTGATCCGGGCGGCGAACAGCGGCCACCGGTCGGGCGTGTGCACCAGGTGGTCCATCTCGGCGCGGACCGCGCTGACCGCCGCCTCGACCACCGCCTCGGGGCGGCCGGTCAGGTCGATCACCGGCACCTCGAACGGCGGCACCTCGGCGAGGACGCGCTGCGCGCCGTCGGCCTCCACCACCGCGCGGAGCATGTCGTGCCGGGCGATCAGGGCCCGCCAGGCGGCGGTCATCCGCTCCGGGTCCAGCTCGGGGTAGACCAGTTCGCCGTAGCCGTGGCAGGCGACGCCGCCGTACGCGAACGTCTCGCCCCGCCCGAGCAGGTACGCCGCCTGCACGTCGGTGACCGGGAACGGGTCGTGCCGGTGCGCCCGGTCGGGGACCAGGGTGCCGGTGCCGGCGGCGTTGTCGAGGTGCGCGACGATCTCGTCGCGGCGGGCGCGCAACGCCTCGCGGCGATCCGGCGTCATCGCCCCCTGCGGTGCCCGGAAGCGCAGTTGACCGGCCTCCAACCAGACCCGTACCCCCACGCTCTCCAGCTCGGCGAGCAGGTCACCGGCGGACGACTGACTCATATCGTGCCCTCCTCGAAGTCACCGGGTTCCACCGCGCCGCGGTGGGCGTCGAAGACGTCTGCCAACTGCGCCACGGTCGGCGCCAGGAACAGTTGCCGCAGCGACAGCTCCACCCCGTGGCGCAGCCGCAGCGTCTCCACCAGCCGGGTGGCCAGCAGGCTGTCCCCGCCCAGGGCGAAGAAGCTCTGCTGCCGGCCGATCCGCTCGCAGTCGAGCACCTCGGCCCAGATCTCGGCGATCAGCTTCTCGCTGTCCCCGCGCGGGCTCTCGTCGGCCGCGTCGTCGGGTTCGGTGTCCACCTGGGCGGTCAACGCCCGACGGTCCACCTTGCCGTTGGCGGTCAGCGGCAGCCCGGGTACGCCGACCACCCGTTCCGGCACCATGTAGCTGGGCAGCCGAGTCGCCAGGAAGCCGACCAGGGCCGCCTCGTCGACCGGCTCGTCGGCGGCCACCACGGCCAGCGCCAGCCGCCGGTGCGTACCCTCGCCGACGGTCAGCCCGACGGCGCGGGTCACCCCGGCGTACGCCTCCGCCGCCGCCTCGATCTCGCCCAGCTCGATCCGGTGCCCACGGATCTTGACCTGGAAGTCGACCCGGCCGAGGAACTCCAGCGTGCCGTCGGGCCAGTACCGGCCGAGGTCCCCGGTGCGGTACCACCGCGCTCCGTCCACGGTGACGAACTGCCGTGCGGTGGTCTCCGGGTCGCCCCGGTAGCCCCGGGCCACCCCGACGCCGCCGATCCACAGCTCACCGGGGACCCAGTCCGGGCAGTCCCGGCCGCGGGGATCGACCACCCGGTAGCGCTGGTTGCGCAACGGCAGCCCGTACGGCACGGACCGCCAGTGCGCGGGCACCACGTCGACCTCGCAGGCGTTGGACCAGATGGCCGCCTCGGTCGCCCCGCCGAGTGCGACGAACCGGGCCTCGGGGCACCGGTCGCGCAGCCGTCCGGGCAGGTCGAGCCCGACCCAGTCGCCGGAGAGCAGGGCCAGCCGCAGCCGGTCGGGCAGGCCGTCGGTGTCGGCCGCGACCAGCAGCATGTCCAGCAGCGCGGGCACCGAGTTCCAGACCGTGACACCGGCGCTGCGGGCGGCAGCGGCCCACCGGCGGGCCTCCCGCCGGTCCTCGTCGGCGACGCAGACCACCGCACCGCCGACGCCGAGCAGCCCGAACAGGTCGTACACGGACAGGTCGAAGTCGAGCGCCGAGATGGCCAGCACCCGGTCGTCGGGGCCGACGCCGTAGCGGGTGTTGATGTCGTCGACCGTGTTCAACGCCGCCCGGTGGGTGATCTCCACGCCCTTCGGCTCGCCGGTGGAGCCGGAGGTGAAGATGACGTAGGCGAGCCGGTCCGGGTCCACCTCGACCGGTGCGGGCAACGGGGCGGCGGGCGTGTCCGGCGCCACCACCGGGTGACCGGTGTCCAGGTCGGGTCGGGCGACGACGGCGCGTACCCCGGCCCGGGAGTAGATCCGGTCGCGGCGTTCGGCCGGCTGGTCGACGCCGACCGGGACGTAGTGGCCGCCCGCCGCGAGCACGCCGAGCACTGCGGCGACCTGGTCGACGCCGCGCGGCAGGGTGACCGCGACGGCGTCGCCGGGCCGGACGCCGTGCGCGCGCAACGCCCCGCCGAGGCGCAGCGCCCGCACGGCGAGTTCGCGGTAGTCGACCGCCACGCCGTCGGCGGTCACCACGGCCGTGGCGTCGGGCGTGGCGGTGGCGTGCGTGAAGAAGCCGGTGTGCAGCAGGCCGGTCGGCAGCGGGCCGGCGGTGTCGTTGACCGCGTCCCGGACCCGCCGCTGCGCCGCCGGCAGTGGCGCCGGGGGCACCGCGTCCCAGTCCGCCGTGGTCAGCCGCAGCAGCAGCTCCCGGTACGCGTCGAACATGGCGTCGAGCAGTCCGGGCGGGAACAGTTCGTCGACCGAGTCCCAGTTGTAGACCAGTCCGCCGTCGCGCTCCATCACCTGGTTGTCGAGCCAGACCTGCGGGGTCTGCGAGATGCCCCAGACCAGCTCGCCGAAGGGGAACGACATCTCGCTCATGCCACCGGCGACGCCGAGGGCGCTGGTGAACACCACCGGCATGCTCACCGCGCCGCCCTGCTGACGGCGGGCGAGTTCGCGCAGCACCCACAGCGCGGAGACCGAGTCGTGGGCCATCCCCTCCCAGACCTGCTCCTGGGTCCGTCGGACCACGTCCAGCCAGGTGTCCCCCTCCCCCGCCCGGTGCGCCAGCAGCAGCAGGGAGGTGAAGTCGCCGAGGATGTTGTTGATGTCGGGGTGCACGTCACGGCGGTTGAACAGGGTGAGGTTGAGGGTCAGCTCCCCGCGACCGCACCAGGCCGACAGCACCTCGGCGAAGGCGGCGGCCAGGACGCTGGCCGGGGTCACCCCGTGCCGGCGGGCCTGCTCGGTCAGCCGGGCCCACTGGGTCGGGTCGAGCCGGTCCTCCCGGCGGACGAAGCGCGGGGCGACCACGGTCTCCGGGTCCACGGCCAGCGGCAGCGGCGGCGCGGGCGGGAGGCTGTCCAGCCGCTCCCGCCAGTACCGCTGGTCGTCCTCCACGGCCGACGAGTCGGCCAGCACGTAGTCGCGGAAGGTCACCCCGACCGGCCGCAGCGATGCCGCCGGGTCGGTGTAGAGCGTGGTCAGCTCGTCGAAGAAGATCACGATGCTGAGCGCGTCGAGCACGATGTAGTCGAAGCTGAACCCGATGCGGACCCGGCCGTCGGCGTACCGGACGGCGGCGATCGCCAGCAGCGGCCAGCGGCTCGGGTCGGGGACCCGGTGGGCCATCCGCTCCCGCAGGTCGCGCAGTTCGGCGTCACCGCCGTCGTGGACGGTGATCCGGAACCGGTCGACCTCGGCCAGCACCCGCTGGTCGCCGTCGTCGTCGAAGATCGCGCGGAGCATGTCGTGCCGGGTGACCAGCAGGTCGACCGCGTCCTCCAGCCGGTCCAGGTCGACGTCGGCGCCGTCGAACTCCCAGTACCAGTGCGAGCCGACGCCACCGAGCGCGAACTCGCTGCTGCGCCCCAGCCAGTACGCCCGCTGCACGTCGGTGGGCGGGAAGGGCGCGTACCGGTTGGCCGGGTCGGATCGCAGCTCGGCGACGACCGGGCGGCTCCCCTCGGCGCGGCGCAGGGTGGCGGCGAAGTCGGCCAGCACCGGGGTGGCGAAGAGTTGGCGCAGGTTCGCACCGTCCAACCCGGCGGCGGTGAGCAGGGCCATCGACCGGGTGGCGACCAGGCTGTCGCCGCCCGCCGTGAAGAAGCTCTGCCGCCGCCCGACGGCGGGCACCCCGAGCAGGTCGGCCCAGATCCGGGCCACCTCACGCTCGATGTCGCCGACCGGCGGATCGAGCTGCTCGGGGCCGGGGCCGGCGGCCTCGACCAGCCGGGTCACCGCCCGTCGGTCGATCTTGGCGTTGGCCGACAGCGGCAGGTCGTCGGTGAGCACCACCCGCTCGGGCACCATGTACCCGGGCACCTGCTCGGCCAGCCAGTCACGCAACGCGGCCGGGTCCAGGTCGGTGTCGGTGGTGACGGCGACGGCGAGTCGTCGGGGCGTACCGAGGGCGACCGCGACCGCGCGGCGGACGGCGGGGTGCCGTTCCAACGCGGTCTCGATCTCCCCCAGCTCGATCCGGTGACCCCGGATCTTCACCTGGGCGTCGGCCCGGCCGAGGAACTCCACGGTGCCGTCCGGGTGGTAGCGGGCCAGGTCACCGCTGCGGTACCAGCGCACCCCGTCGATCTCACGGAACTGCGCGGCGGTGCGGGCGGGGTCGCCGCGGTAGCCGTCGGCCACCGAGAGGCCACCGATCCAGAGTTCGCCGGTGACCCAGTCGGGCCGGTCCCGGCCCTCCGGATCGGTCACCCGCATGAGCTGGTTGGCCAGGGGCACGCCGTACGGCACCGAGCGCCAGTCGTCGGGCACCGGCACCGGCACCACCTGGACGGTGGAGTGGATCGCGGTCTCCGTGGTGCCGCCGAGCGCCACCAGGACCGCGCCCGGCGCGTGCGTGGCCAGCCGTCCGGCCAGGTCAAGCCCGACCCAGTCGCCGCCGAGCAGGGCCAGTCGCAGCGGCAGGTCCCCGTCGGTGCCGGTGGTCAGCAGCATGTCCAGCAACGCCGGCACGGACTGCCAGATCGTCACCCGGTGTCGCCGGACCAGTTCCACCCACCGGTCGGCGTCACGCCGCTCGTCCTCGCCGACGCAGACCAGCGCCGCACCGACGCTCAGCATGCCGAACATGTCGTACACGGAGAGGTCGAAGTCGAGCGCCGAGACCGCGAGCACCCGGTCGTCCGGGCCGACGTCGAAGCGCCGGTCGATGTCGTCGATCGTGTTGACCGCCGCCCGGTGCGGCACCTGCACGCCCTTCGGCTCACCCGTGGAGCCTGAGGTGAACAGCAGGTAGGCCGGGTCGTCGTCGGTGCCGGGGATCGGGCCGGCCGGCGGGTAGGAGCGGTCCGCCACGTCGAGCACGCACAGGTCGGCGGGCAGCTCCGGCAGAGGCACTCCGGTCACCACGTGCCGCACCCCGGCCACCGCGTGGATCCGGGCCCGGCGGGCGGCCGGCTGGTCGACGCCGACCGGCACGTACACCCCGCCGGCCCGCAGCACGCCGAGCACCGCGACGACCTGTCGGGGTCCCTTCTCGACGGTGACCGCCACCGGGTCGCCGGGGCGCAGCCCGTTGGCGACCAGCGCTCCGGCGATGCGGTCGGCCTGCGCGGCCAGGTCGCCGTAGTCGAGCCGGCCGTCGGTGCCCCAGAGCAGCGCCGGGCGGTCCGGCTCGGCGGCGGCCCGGGCGAAGAAATCGTCGTGCAGCCGCCGGCGACGGACCGGACGGGCCGTGTCGTTGGCCGCCGCGCGGACCTGCCGGGTCCGCTCCGGCAGGAGCTCCGGCGGGTACGCGGCCCAGTCGGCGTCGTCGTCGAGCAGCCAGCCGAGGATCCGCAGGTACGCGTCGAACATCTCGCCGACCAGCCCGGCCGGGAAGAGTTCCTCGACGCAGTCCCAGTTCACGAACAGCCCGTGCTCGCGCTCGGTGACCTGCACGTCCAGCCAGACCTGCGGGGTCTGCGACATGGTCCAGCCGGGTACGCCGAAGCTCTCCCGCACCTCGCCGTCGAACAGTTCACCGAGGCTGAGCGCGCTGGTGAAGACCACCGGGGCGCCGACGGGCGTACCGCCGCGCAGCCGGGTCAGGTCCCGCAGCACGTCCACTCCGGTGTAGCCGGGGTGGGCGGCGTCGGCGCGCAGCCGCTCCTGCACGGCGCGGGCGAAGGCGGCGAAGTCGCGCTCGGCGGTGGTGTCCACCTCCAGCAGCAGCAGGTTGGTGAAGTCGCCGACCAGGTGGGCGACGTCCGGGTGCACCGGCTGCCGGTCGTAGAGCGGCAGGTTGAGCAGGAACCGGCCGGCGGCGCTCCACCGGCCCAGCACGTGCCCGAAGGCGGCCAGGAACAGCACCGGCAGGGTCAGCCCGTAGGTGCGGGCGCGCCGGGTCAGTCGCTCGACCTGGTCGGCGGCGACCCAGTGGTGGTGCCGGACCACCCGCTGGCCGCTGACCTGCTGCGGGTCCACGGCCAGCGGCAGCTCCGGCGGGCCGGGCAGCTCGGGCAGCCGCGCCTGCCAGTACGCCTGGTCCGCGTCCCGTTCGCCGACCCGGCGCTCACGCAGGGTCGCCAGGTAGCTCGGATAGTCCAGCGCGATCGGGGGCAGTTCGGCGTCCGGGTCCCGATAGAGGCGGGCGAGTTCCGACATCAGGATCCGGAAGCTGTGCGCGTCGGCCACCAGCATCTCGATGTGCACGTGGCAGCGCGTACCGCCGTCGGGCAGCAGCGAGAGCTGCACGTCGAAGACCTCGCCCCGGCCCACCTCCAGCCGCCGGTGCGACAGCCGGTCGCGCAGGTCGAGCAGGGTCCGCTCGGCCTCGGCGTGGTCGTGTGCCCGCAGGTCGTGCACGGTCAGGCCGGGCCAGGGGCTCTCCGGCAGGATGCGCTGCCGACCGTCGTCGTCGAAGCGGGCCCGCAGCATCCCGTGTCGGCGCAGCAGGGCACGGACCGCGGCGTCGAGCCGGGCCGGGTCCACGCCGCGGCCGTCGAACTCGTTGTAGAAGTGCGCGCCGACGCCGCCGAGGGCCTGGCCGTCGCCCCGCCCCACCCAGTACGCGTGTTGCATCGCGGCGAGGTCGAAGGGTTCGTCCGCGTCGACAACGGTCAGCGGCGGCGCGTCGGGCGTCACCGCGGCGGCGGGAGCCCGCCCGGCGACCATTGTCCACCAGTCGTCCAGTGTGCGTCCCTCGACCAGCTCCGCGAAGCTCACCGTCACGCCCCGCTGGTGCCAGCGGGCCACCAGTCGCATCACACCGATCGAGTCGAGACCGAGCTGAAGCAGGTCGGCGTCGTCCGCGACAGTGCCGGGTGGTTCACCGAGGACGGCCGCGATGTCGTCCCGCATGCCGTCCCGGGTGAAGGGTCGTGTGTGTTCGGCCTCGACGCCCAATCTGGGTCTCCCCTGTTCGACGGAGTTGTCCGGCACCGCCACACGAGTCCGTGCCGACGCCAAGGTAACAAGCCGACACGGATACGTACAGTAGAAAGAACATGCTACTTGCAATAGGCTCCACATACGACGGCATGACGGCCGGTCAGACCCCGGTGGTGACCGGCGGAGAGGTGGCACCCGCGATGGTGACCGGCCCGCCCGTGGAGGGCACCTGCCAGGTCTGGTGGGCCGAGGTCGGGTCACCGGACGACGAGCGCCTGCTCGCCCTGCTGTCCGCGCCCGAACGCGACCGGCACGCCGGGTTCACCGACCCGCACTCGCGCGCGACACACCTCACCGCCCGGGCGCTGACCCGGCTGGTGCTCGCCGGGATGCTCGACACCCCGGCCACCGGGTTGCGTTTCGAGGCGGTGTGCCGACAGTGCGGCGGTCCACACGGCAAGCCGGTGCTGCGCGTACCCGCCGCACCGGTGACGTTCTCCGTCGCGCACTCCGGGCGGTGGTGTGCGGTGGCGTTCGCCGGTCGCACCGAGGTCGGGGTGGACGTCGAACGGATCGCGGTACGCGGACGGGACCTCCCGTGGCGAGCCCTGTCCCCGGTCGAGCGCGCGGTGGTCGCGGCCACCGCCGACCGGGACCGCACGGCCGCCTTCATCCGCTACTGGACCAGGAAGGAGGCACTGGTCAAGGCGACCGGAGACGGCCTGACCGTCGACCCGGCCACGATCACGGTGTCCACGCCGGACCAACCGGCCCGGATGCTGCGCTGGACGGGCACACCCACCCCGGTCGCCCGACCGCACCTCGCCGACCTGGCCGCCCCCACCGGGTACGCCGCCGCACTGGCGAGCCTCGGCAGAACCCTTGTCGTGTCCACTCACGACGGCAATTCACTGCTCGACCCGATCCGCTCCGGTGTGGCGGGTTTCGCATCGACACACATTTCCAATAAGTTGCTGACCTAGCGCGACCGGGTGATCTCCTTCCGTGCCCGAGACCGGGGACGCACCCGCACCGTCACGTCCACCGAACCCCCCAGGAGAGGGATCTGATGTCTGACGACACTCGCACGTCGCCAGGAACCGACACCGACACGGTGTCGGCGCCTGCGCCGGCCGCGACGCCACCCGACGAGTTCGTACCACCGGTCACCGGTCGCAAGCGCACCCTCGCCCTGATCGTGGTGCTCACCGGGTTCGTGCTGGACCTGCTCGACATCACCATCGTCAACGTGGCGCTGCCGTCGATCCGGGACGGCATCAACGCCACCGCCTCCACCATGCAGTGGCTGGTGGCCGGCTACGCGCTCGCCTTCGCCTCGATGCTGATCATTTCCGGTCGGCTCGGCGACATCGTCGGCGTACGCCGGATGTTCCTGATCGGTGTCGCCGGCTTCACCTTCACCTCGTTGCTCGCCGGCATGGCCCAGTCGCCCGAGCAGCTCATCGTGCTGCGCTTCCTCCAGGGCGCGATGGGCGCGGTGATGGTGCCGCAGGTCTACACGCTGATCCAGTTGCTCTACGCCCCCAAGGAACGCGGCCGGGCGTTCGCCGCGCTCAGCGCCGCGCTCGCCTTCGGTACGGTCGGCGGTCCGCTGGTCGGCGCGCTGCTGACCACCGCGAACGTCGGCGGCCTCGGCTGGCGCATGATCTTCCTGGTCAACGTCCCGATCGGCATCGCGGCGTTCTTCGCCGCGCGGGCGCTGCTGCCCGAGTCCGAGCGCAACCGTGGGGAACGGCTCGACGTGGTCGGCGCGACGCTGATCACGGCGGCGGTGATGCTGATCGTCTACCCGCTGGTGCAGGGTCGCGAGCACGGCTGGCCGCTGTGGACGTACGCCATGATGGTCGCCGGTCTGGTGGTGTTCGCGCTGTTCGTGCTGCACCAGCGCTCCCGCACCGAGTCGCCGCTGGTGCCGCTGTCGCTGTTCCGGCACCGCTCGTTCAGCTCCGGCCTGGTGGTGGTCTTCCTCTTCCAGGGCGCGGTGATGTCGTTCTTCCTGGTCATCACGATCTACGTGCAGATCGGGGTGGGCTACAGCATCCTGCGCGCCGGGCTGGCCGGTCTGCCCTGGGACATCGCGGTGCCGCTGCTCGGCTGGCTCTCCGCCCGCTGGATCACGCCGAAGCTCGGTCGGGTGGGCCTCCAGTTCGGGTTGGTGCTGCTGATCGCCAGCATGTTCTGGTTCATGTGGGTGATCGACAGCACCCCGCAGGTGACCATCTGGCAGTTGCTCGTGCCGATGTTCATCGGCGGCGCCGGCATGGGTATGACGTTCCCGCCGCTGATGGGGTACTCCCTGCACGACGTGCCCGGGCATCAGGCCGGATCGGCCTCCGGGGTGGTGAACGCCAACTACCAGATCGGTGTGACGCTGGGCATCGCCGCCTGCGGCACGCTCTTCTTCAGCCTGATCGCCGCCAACGCGCCCACCGCCACCGACGACGTGGGACCGCGTCTGCGCGCGGACCTGGTCGCCGTCGGTGTCGCCGAGGGCCAGGCCGAGCAGATCGGGCAACGCTTCCGGGACTGCGTGAGCGCCCAGCTCGGCGCCGCCGACCCGACACTGCCTCCGGCCGGTTGCGACAGCGCGACCGTGGCGGCCGGCGGCGGTGACCGGGCCGTCGAGGTGATCGATCAGCGGTCGTTCGAGGCCAGCCAGATCAGCTTCCAGCGGGCCATGGTCGGCACGCTCTGGTTCAGCGTGATCAGCTTCGCGCTGGCCCTGCTGGGTAGCTTCCTGCTGCCTCGCCGCTGATCAGGTTCGGCCGACACGGACAGCGGCCCCGGTACCTCCGTCGCGGAGGGTACCGGGGCCGCGGTGTGTCGCGGGTCGGATCAGCCGAGCGCGGTCCGGTAGGTCGCGATGGTCCACACGTGGCCCTGCGGGTCCTGGCAGGTGAACTCGTACGAGTCGTGCGGCTTGCTCTCCGGCGCGAGCAGGATCTCGGCGCCACCGGCGACGGCCTTGGCGTGCAGCGCGTCCACCTCGGTGTCGGTCTCGACCCGGACGAACGTGCCGGCGGTGGCGGCACCGAGCGCCCGCGGCTCGCCGAGACGGAGCCCGCCGTTGGCCGGGTTGATCATGATCAGACCGTGGTCACCGATCTTGAGTTCGGCGTGGTAGACGTTGCCCTGCCCGTCGTCGAAGACCCCGAGCGTGGTGAAACCGAACGTGTTCACCAGCCATTCGATGGCCTTGGCCGGGTTCTCGTAGGCGATGTACGGGGCGACGGTGGGCGGCACGGAGGAATCGGCCATGGGTCACTCCTCGGAGTCGATACGGCGAGCCTGTCAGGACGAACAATCACTCTATGTGCTCTTTGCGTCCGGCGGACGACAAGAAGCCGACGTTCTGTCGTCGACGGTCAGTCGAGCTTCGGGGCGTAGCTGCCGAAACCCCACAGGTGGCCCTCCAGGTCGCGGACCACGTACTCCCGCGAGCCGTAGTCGGTGTCGGTGAGCGGCATGACCACCTCGGCGCCCGCCGCCACCGCCCGGTCGTGGTGGGCGTCGACGGCGTCACCGACGTAGACGTAGACGCCCTGGCTGGTCATCGGCAGGTCCCGGGGGCTGGCCATGGGCAGGCTGGACGAGCCGGCCGGACCGAGTTGGAACGTCCCGATGCCCCACCGCAGCTCGGCGTGCACCACCTGACCCTCGCCACCGGTGGTCTTCTCCAGCAGCGTGAACCCGAAGGCGGAGCAGAGCCAGTCGATGGCGGCACCCGGGTCCCGGTAGCGAAGGAAAGGGATCACCGGTGCGACCACATCGGACATGTGTGGATCCTCCTGATGTCGACAGACGACATCCACCCTACCCAGCCGCCTCCGGCGCAGACAGCCGACACACCCGGGTCAGCGCGGTCGTACCAGCAACGGTAGCTGGTCGTACGAGCGCAGGCTGGCGTGTCGGCGCCGGACCGGCGGACCCGCCGGACCGAGGATCTCCACCGTCCGCACCAACCGCTCGAACACGATCACCGACATCAACCGGGCCATCGCGGTGCCGAGACAGTGGTGCAACCCGCCGCCGAACCCGAGATGCGGGTTGGGGTCACGACCGACGTCCAGGCGCTCGGCGTCGGCGAACACGGTGGCGTCCCGGTTGGCAGCGCCGAGCAGCAGCAGGACGGTCCGACCCGCCCGGATCTTCACCCCCTCCACCTCCACCGGTTCGCGGGCCACCCGGATGACGTTCTGGATCGGCGCGTCGTACCGCAGGAACTCCTCCACCGCGGTGGGCACCAGACCCGGGTCGGCGCGCAGCCGGCGCAGCTGGTCCGGGTGCGCGAGCAGCGCCGCGACGCCGTTGGAGACCAGGCCCATGGTGGTCTCGAAGCCGGCGTGGAACAGGAAGAGCATGTTGTCCACGAAGTCGGCCACGGACAGCCGGTCGGTGGCCGACTCCTCCCAGTACATCCCGGCCAGCGTCGGTCCGCCGGGCTCGTCGCGGCGGGTGGCGAGCAGCTCGCCGAGGTAGTCGTGCAGCCACGGCAGCGCGGCGTTGATGTCGTGCAGGTCGGCTGGGGTGAGGTTGGCCGCGTCGAACACCTTGGCCAGCGAGATCACCCGGGTCAGCACCTCCGGCCGGTCCACGGCCGGAATCCCGATCAGGTCGCACACCACCCCGACCGGCAACGGCACCGCGAGGTCGGTCACCACGTCGAGGGTGCCGCGTTCCAGGGCGGGGTCGAGCAGCGCGTCGGCCGCCGCACCGATGTGTCCGGTCAGCCGGCGCGCCACCGGGGTACCGAGCGCCCGACCGATGAACCGCCGCAGTCGGGTGTGGTCCGGCGGGGTGCGGGTCAGCACGATCCGGTCCAGGAACTCCGCGCCCGGCCCGTCGCCGAGGGTGATCCGCGTGTACTCCGGTGGCATCCGGCTCTCCAGCCGGCCCTCGCGCAGCAGCGTGGACACCAGGGAGTGGCCGGTGACCAGCCACTGACCCAGCTCGGCCCGGGACAGCGGGCCGCGTTCCCGCAGTTGCGCGTAGGCCGGGTACGGGTCGTCCTGGGTCGCCAGGAACGCCGCGGACAGGTGAGGACGCGCGGTCTCGGCTCGCATACAGAGCACTATCCGGGAGAGCCTGGCGGGCGGCAAGACCCTACATACATCTATCGTCACAGTCGACAAGGTCCACGGGCTGTTCTAGGCTCGGTCCGTGGCTCAGCTCGTGCGTGAGGAACCCGCTTCCGTCGGTCAACGCCTCCTGGCCCTGATGGACCACTACCGGGGACGGGACAGCGCTCTCAACGAACAGGTGCTGTGGCGCTTGCGTGGTCCGTACGACCACGAGGCGATGACGCGGGCGGTGGCCGCCCTGACCGCCCGGCACGAGCCACTGCGGACCACATACCCACGGGGTCGCCGGATGCGCCAGCAGATCCACGAGCCGCGCCCGGTGCCGGTGCCGGTGACCGACGTGTCGGCCGAGGCCGACCCGGCCGCCGCCGCCCGGGAGATCGTCGCCACCGAGGTGGCAGGCGGGGTCGACGCCTCAGTTTGGCCGCTGCGACCACGGGTGGTCCGGCTCGACCCGGAGCACCACCTGGTGGTGCTCACCCTGCACCACTACTGCTCCGACGACTACTCCAACGCGTTGCTCGCCCGCGACCTGCGGGCGCTGTACGCGGCCGAGACCGGCGAGACGGTCGACCTGCCCGCCCCGCAGTGGCAGTACGCGCAGTGGGCCCGCTGGCAGGCCGAGCAGCTCTCCGGTGCGAACCTTCAGCGGCTCACCGACTACTGGACCGGCAAGCTGAGCGGCGCGCGCCTGGTGGAGCTGCCGGCCCGCAGACGGCGTCCGGTGCCCGAGGGCGAACCGCCGTGGATCTCGGTCGAGCACTATGTGGACGCCGAGACCACCGCCGCCCTGCGCCAGCTCGCCCGTCGGCACCGCACCACGCTGTTCCCGGTTACGCTGGCGGTGTTCTACGCCCTGCTCTACGCCGAGACCGGCGGCGACGACCTCACCGTGGCCTCGCTGTTCGCCAACCGTGGGCAGCCGCAGGTACGCGACACGGTGGGCTTCTTCGCCAGCATGGTGTTGCTTCGGGAACGCTTCACGTCGGACACCACACTGAGCGAGCTGATCGCCCAGGCCCGGACCACCGTGATGGACGCGATGCGGCACCAGGACCTGCCGCACCAGCTGCTCCCGCCGGACACCGTGGCGGGCGGCACCGGACGCACCGACGACGTGCTGTTCCAGCTGCTCGGCAGCCTGATGACCCGGGCGGACATGGCCGGCGAGGAGCTCGACGACATGGAGGCCCAGCTCGAACGGCGGCGCTTCGCGCTGGAGTTCGTCGTGGTGCCGCAGGGCGACCAGCTCTCCGCCCTGCTGTTGTGTTCGCGGGCGGAGTTCGACCCACTGTGGGCGGACGCCTTCGTCCGCGACTATGTCACCCTGGTGCGACGCGCGGTCGCCGATGCCGACGTCCCGCTCGCCCGGCTGCGCGGCGCGCCGGTGACCTGAGCCCGCCGGTCCGCTCCGGGCCGGCACGACCCGGAGAGGGCCGAGATGATCACTGAGGACGAGGTCCGGCGGATCGCGCTGCGCCTGCCCGAGGCGCAGGCCAGCGCCCACTTCGACAACGCCGACCTGCGGGTCCGCAACAAGATCTTCGCCGCCTTCCCGGCCGGCGCGGGCACCGTCATGCTGCGGCTCGACCCGCAGGAGCAGGCCGCGCTGCTCGCCGAGGACCCGGCCACCTTCGGCGCCCCGGACAACCACTGGGGACGCCAGGGCTGGACCAGTGCCCGGCTGGACCGGGTCGATCCCGGGCAGTTGTCCGAGCTGCTCACCGAAGCCTGGCGACGGCGGGCGCCCCGACGTCTGGTGGCGGCGTTCGACTCGGGGCGTCCGGGCGAGGGTGGTGTCGGGTAGTGGGCTCGCCCGGCCGACCGGAACAGGCGACATCCGACAACACAATTGATTGAACCCGCAATTATCGACATCGCACGAATCGAGCTATTCCCCACCGACGTGACGCCGTCGACCACTTATGCAAATTGCAGATCTCGCCGCACGGATAATCCGGTTAAGTCTTTCTGAATCGGACCGAAACGACACACATAAACTTTCGGACCGACCGACCCGCACCCCCGCAGATCCGGTCAGCCCCGATTGCGCCCGGCGAGTGGACCGGGGCACCAGCGCACCACCCGTGCCTCCGCCACCGCCGGTCGCGACCTGCGCCGACGCACCAGGAACTGCAGGTGCAGCCGCAGCATGCGGCCGATCTGCTCGGACGCCACGCCGCGCCCGCTGCGCCGCCCCTCCAGCATCGCCCGCTCCGCCCCGCAGCGCACGACCACCGCGGCCCCCGCCGCGCTCGCACCGGCCGCGACGTCGACGAGCGAGGTGAAGCCCACCTCGTCCACGCCGGTGACGTCGGTCAGGTCCAGTTCCACCTGGTCGGGCAGCAGGTCACCGTGGTCCAACATGTACTCGGCGACGCGGGTGACGTACCCCGCCGTGCTCTGATCCACGCTGCCGCTGACGGAAATCGCTACGGCGGTTCGACTCACCCTCCGAGCCTTGACCATAGGCAACACAATTCCCCCCTCCTGCTGATCTCACACCATAGAACGCACTCGCGCGGCATGGGAATAACCGATCGGCTTCAATACTGGGACATCCGCGTGCTATCTCCGGCTGATGATTCTGATGGACCACAATGCACGTCACTTTCCGTGCCCACACAGGAAGATCTCCGGCCGCCCGACCCCGGTCCCGGGCACCGGACTGACGCCTCGTTGGTGAGCAGCGGCTACGACCTGGGGAACCGGACACCCGTCCCGCGCATGCGGCACGGCGGAGCCGATGCCCGTTCGGGCGCACCGGTCACCGCACGTGATCGCACCCGGACCGCCGGGCCGAACATCCGACAAAAGTCGACGGAGTCCCTGACCGGCACGGATCGGACGTCCCTACCGGACCGACGGAGTGTGTGGTGTGTCGTCATCACCCTTGCCCGACGGCGGCAACCCGACAGACACTAGGCAGATGAGCGCACCGACCCTCGCACCCCGGTTCGACGCCCTGGACCCGAACGTCGTCGAGGACCCCTACCCCGAGTACGCCCGGCTGCGCGCCGCAGGCCCGCTGTGCCGGATCGGGCCGGGCAGTTGGGGTGTCACCCGCTTCGCCGACGTGGTGGCCCTGCAACACGACCCCCGACTGGGCAGCGAGTTCCCCGCCGGCTACCACGAGGTGTCCGTGGGCGACGGCCCCGCCAGTGCCTTCTTCCAGCGCATCATGCTCTACCGCGACCCGCCGGACCACGTCCGGCTACGCCGGCTGATGAGCCGCGCGTTCAGCCCCGCGGTCGTCCGTCAACTGCGGTCCTACGTCGAGGAACTGGTCGACGAGATGCTCACGCCGGCCGTGGCGGCGGGCCGGATGGACCTGGTCCCCGAGCTGGCCTACCCGCTGCCGGTGCGGGTGGTCTGCCGGTTGATGGGCATTCCGCCGGAGTCCACCGACGACGTCCGTCGGCACGCGATGAACCTCGGTCGCGCCTTCACCGCCGTGGTCCCCGAGCACGCCCGCGCCGACGCCGACGTGGCCGTACGCTGGCTGCGCGAGCACATCGGCGACCTGCTCGACCAGCGCCGCTCCCGCCGGGGCGACGACCTGCTCTCCCGGCTACTCGACGTTGAGGAGTCCGGCGACAGCCTGAGCCACGACGAGATCGTGGACAACACCGTCTTCTCGTTCTTCGCCGGCTTCGAGACCACCGTGCACATGATCACCACCGGCACCGCCGCGCTGCTGGCCCACCCGGACCAGCTCGACCGGCTACGGGCCGACCCGGCCCTGGCGACCACCGCGGTCGACGAGTTCCTGCGCTGGGACGCCCCGATCCAGGGCACGGCCCGCTACGTGCACGAGCCGATCGAGATCGGCGGGCGCACGGTCCGCAAGGGACGGGTCCTGGTGCTCATGATCGGCTCGGCGAACCACGACGAGCGCCGGTTCACCCGGCCGGACCGGCTGGACGTGGGCCGCACCGACAACCCGCACCTCGCCTTCGGTGGCGGCGCCCACCTGTGCCTCGGTGCCTTCCTGGCCCGGATGGAGGGTGCCGTGGTGTTCGACCGGCTGGCCCGCCTGGCGGTGCTCGAACCGGACGGCCCGACCGTACGCGAACGCGACACGCCGTTCCGCGCGTACGCCTCGGTGCCGATCCGGCTCGGCTGACCGGCCCGCCGCAGCGGGCCGGTGCGTCCGAGGTCCCCTGCCGGCCGGCTCAGTCGGCCGGCAGGGCCTCGATCGCGGTCAGCGTGGGCGTACCGATGACCTGGGTCAGTCGCAGCCCGGCCCGCTCCAGCAACCGACCGGTCTCCTCGGCGCTGCGGTGCGCGCCACCGGTGAGCACCATCGCGTGCACGTCGAAGAGCTTCGCCATGTCGAAGGCGTCCCCGGGCGGGAGCACCGCCTCCAGCAGGACCAGCCGCGAGTCGGGTCGCATCGCGGCGCGCACGTTGCCGAGGATGCGCGCCGCGCCGTCGTCGTCGAAGCCCGGCAGCACGGTCTTGAGCAGGTAGCCGTCCCCACCGGCGGGCACGGTGCCGAAGGCGTCGCCGGGCACCACCTCGCAGCGGTCGGCCACACCGGCCTCGGCCAGCACCTTCGGCGCACCGGCCACCACGTGCGGCAGGTCGAACAGCACCCCGCGTACGCCGGGGAAGCGGGTGAGCAGACCGGCCAGGAACCCCCCGGTCCCACCGCCGACGTCCACCAGCGTGCCGAACCGACGCCACGGGTACGCCCCGAGCACGGTCCGCAGGTGCAGGTGGTTGACGCTGCGCATCCAGTCGTCGACGCGGGCGCTCTCCTGCGGGTGGTCGGCGAGGTAGCTCCAGTAGTCCTGGCCGTGCACGTGCCCGAAGGCCGGTTCCCCGGTGCGCAGCGTGTGCCCGATCGCGGCCCAGGCCCGCACGTCGGATTCGAGCAGCGTGAAGCTGTCGCGCAGCGACATCGGGTGGTCGCCGCGCAACGGCTCGGCCAGCGGGGTGAGCGCGAAGGTGGCGTCGGCGACCTCGCTGAACACGCCCCGGGCGGCCAGTGCCCGTAGCAGGCGCAGCAGCGCCCCGGCGTGCGCGCCGGCCGAGGCGGCCAGCTCCGACACGGGTCGCGGACCGTCGACCAGCAGGTCGGCGATACGCAGGTCACAGGCGGCCCGCAGGGCGAACGGGGTGATCTGGTCCCCCAACTCGCCGAGCCGGACCACGGCGGTCAGGTCGAGATTGCGTCGGGTGGCCGTCATGCCAGTCTCCCCCTTCGGATACGCAGCCGCTCACCGGCGAACTGCAACAGACCCAGCTTGTCCAGTCCGGTGCGGACCGGTTCGGTCATCAGGCCGATCTGTCCGAGCGCCACCGCCACCCGCGAGAACACCGCCTGCCGGTACTTGATCATCAGGTCGTGGTTGGTGGCGAAGGCGACGCCCTCGGCGCGGTTGACCTCCAGCCGCTCCCAGATGTCGTCGAGCAGGAACCGCCGACGGATCAGGGCCGCGGCGTCCAGGACCAGTTCCTCCCGCTCCGCCCGCTCGGCCGTGGTGAGCTGGTCGTAGAGCCCGGAGAGGGAGAGCACGCCGAAGGTGACGTGCCGGGCCTCGTCCCGGGCCACGAGATGGGTCAGCTCCTTGATCAGCGGATCGTGGAAGCTGCTGTTGGAGAGCCGGAACGAGGCCATCGCGATCGCCTCGACCATGATCTGCATGCCGAGCGCGGTGACGTCCCAGCGCGAGTCGGACAGGATGTCGGTGAGCAGCTCCCGCAGCGGCTCGGAGACCGGGTACGGTTCGGGGATCTTCTCCCGCAGGTACCGGGAGAAGACCTCCACGTGTCGGGCCTCGTCCACGGCCTGGGTGGCGGCATAGAACTTGCTGTCCAGGTCCGGCACGGTCTCCACCAGCCGGGCCGCGACGATCATCGCGGCCTGCTCACCGTGCAGGAACTGACTGACCATCCAGGACTGGAACTCCCACCGGAACGCGTCCCAGGCCCGGGGGCCACGCGGCGCGAGCGGCGACTCGGCGAACGCGGCCATCGCGAAGGCGGAGTCGTCCGGCAGCGGTTCGCCGAACGGCACCGGCACCGACCAGTCGACGTCGGAGACCTTCCACTGGGCTTCCTTGGCCCGCTCGTAGAGCGCCACGAGCCGTGGATCGGAGGCTTCGTAGTCCCAGGTGAGTGTGGTGTCGACGCGGGCCGGCACAACAAAGCTCATACGACACAAGGTACCCAGAGACCTCACCGATGCCAATGCGGTGACGCTATGGTCCGTGCGTGGAGACACAACAGACACCAGCTTCCGTGGCCCAACGACTCCTCTGGATGATCAAGCACTACCGCACCGACTTCGGTGCGCTGAGCTGCCCGCTGCTGTGTCGGCTCACCGGTCGGGTCGACGCCGACGCGCTGGACGCCGCGTTGTCCGCCCTCACCGCCCGGCACGAGTCGCTGCGCACCACCTTCACCGGTCGGGGTGCGCGGCTGGCCCAGGTGGTGCACCCGCCGGCACCGGCCGCCGCCCGCCGGGTGGACCTGTCCGACCGGCCGGACCCGGCCGCCGCCCTCGACCAGGCGGTACGCGCCGAGCTGCGGACCGCGATCGACCCGACCGAGTGGCCGTCGCGCAGCACGCTGTGGCGGCTCGGGCCGGACGAGCACGTGCTCTGCCTGAACCTGCACCACCTGGTCACCGACGCCTGGTCCACCGGCATCCTCTTCCGGGACCTCGGCGTGCTCTACGCGCAGGCCATCGGGGTGCCGGCGCGGTTGCCCGCCACCGGTTGGCAGTACGCGTCGTTCGTCCGCTGGCAGCAGGAGCTGCTCGACGGCGACGGGCTGCGCCGGCACCGGGAGTACTGGCGGCGGCAGCTGACCGGCAGCGAACTGCCGGCAGTGGGCACGACCGCGGTCGTCGATCCGCCGTCGGACGGTCCGGCCACCGCGGACGTGGCGGTCGACCTGGACCGGGAGGCGGTGGCCCGGCTGCGCGCGCTGGCGCGTACCCAGCGGAGCACCCTGTTCGCGGTGCTGCTGGCGGTCTTCTATCACCACCTGCACCGCATCACCGGTCAGGACGACCTGGCGGTGGCCTCGATGTTCGCCAACCGGTCCCGTCCGGAGCTGCGGGAGACCGTCGGCCTGCTGGCCAACATGGTGCTGCTGCGGGCGAAGGTCGGGCAGGCCGAGACCTTCGCCGACCTGGTCGGGCAGGCGCATGGGGCGGCCATCGGCGCCTTCACCTATCAGGACCTGCCCTACCAGATGCTGCCGCTGGACGTGGTGCAGACCGGCGGCCGGCGCGCCGACGACGTGCTGTTCAACGTGATGGCCGAGGTGCAGCACCAGACGGTGTCGGCGGGCGTCGGCTTCGAGCTGCTGGTGCCGCCCGGGCTGGGCAGCCGGTTCCAGTTCGAGCTGGCGGTGGCCCCGGTCGGCACGGCGGACCTGCGTGCGGTCTTCTACCACAGCACCGCCGCGTACCCGCCCGCCGAGGCGCAGGCGTTCCTGACCGGCTACGCGGACCTGGCCGCCCGCTTGGCCGCCGAACCGACCGCACCGCTGCGGACCAGGCGCGGCGGCTGACGGCAGCACGAACAAGCGCCACACAACACGACACTGGCGTCACACACTCTTGACACCGCATCCGGGTGCTGAGAGGCTTCGACCAGCCCTACCTGGTAGCGCGCAGGAAGCGGGGGTGCCTGTACCCGCCGGACGCGACCGCTCACACGACCACTGCTGTGACAGGAAGGTCCACATGCCACTTCACCTGCACTGGTTCCTCCCGTCCCACGGTGACGGCCGTGAGGTGGCGAAGACCCCGCAGGGCGCGCCCGTCGACCCGGCGGACAACGTCCGGCGCGCGCCGGACATCGACTACCTGGCGCAGGTGGCGATGGCCGCCGACCGGTTCGGTTTCACCGGCGCCCTGGTGCCGACCGGGCTGTTCTGCGAGGACCCGTGGCTGGTGTCGGCCGCCCTGGCGGACCGGACCCGCCGGTTGCACTTCATGGTCGCGGTACGCCCCGGGTCGATGGCCCCGACGATCGCCGCGCAGATGGCCGCCACCCTGCAACGCCTCTCCGGCGGTCGGCTGCTGCTCAACGTGGTCACCGGCGGCGACCGCGACGAGCAGTTGCGCTACGGCGACTGGCTCGACCACGACCAGCGCTACGCCCGGGCCGAGGAGTTCCTCGACGTGTTCGGCCGCGCCTGGTCCGGCGGCACGTACGACTTCGAGGGCACCCACTACCGGGTCCGCGCCGGGCGGCTGACCCGGGGACACCCGGTCACCCCGCCGGTCTTCCTCGGCGGTTCCTCGGCCGCCGCGCACGACGTGGCCGCCCGGCACGCCGACGTCTACCTGGCCTGGGGCGAGCCGCCCGAGCAACTCGCCGCCCTGGTGAAGAAGGTCCGGGACCGGGCCGACGCGCAGGGCCGCGAGCTGTCCTACGGCTCCCGGTTCCACGTGATCAGCCGGGACACCGCCGAGGAGGCGTGGGACGTCGCGCACCGCCTGGTGGCCGGGATGCACCCGGACACCATCGCCGCCGCCCAGCGGCGCTTCGCGCGTACCGAGTCCGAGGGGCAACGCCGGATGGCCGCCCTGCACCAGGGCCGCACCGAGAGCCTCGAGGTCTATCCGAACGTGTGGGCCGGCTACGGGCTGGTCCGCCCGGGCGCCGGTGCCGCGCTGGTCGGCAGCCACGTCGAGGTGGCCGACCGGATCGAGGAGTACCACACCCTCGGACTGGACCATCTGATCCTCTCCGGCCAGCCGCATCTGGAGGAGGCGTACACCTTCGGCGAGGGTGTGCTGCCGATCCTCCGCAGGCGGGGACTGCTGGCCGAACCGGAAGGAGACCGGTGACCGACCTGCGGCAGCACGCGCCCGAGCGGATGATCCCTCCGACGGATCCCCGGTCCGTACCGACCACCGTCCTGATCGGCAACCCGCGCCGGGGCTCGCGCACCCTCACCGTCGCCCGGCACGTGACCGGCGCGCTGCGTGACGGTCTGGCCGACCTCGGCGTACACCTCGGCGAGCCGCACCTGGTCGACCTGGCCGAGCTCGGCGCGGACCTGCCGTCCCGGCTGATCGCCGGCACCGCCGCCCACGCGCCCCTGGAACGGGTGGTCGCCCGGGTCCGCGGACCCGGCCTGCTGGTGGTGGTGAGCCCGACCTTCAAGGGTTCCTACACCGGCCTGCTGAAGCTCTTCCTCGACATGCTCCCCCGCGAGGGCCTGCGTCCGGGCACGGTCGCCGTACCGGTGACGACCGCCGGCTGGGCGCAGCACCGGTACGTCGCCGACGCCCAGCTTCGACCACTGCTGGTGGAGTTGGGCGCCGTGGTGCCGGTCCGCGGTCTGGCGGTGCTCGAGGAGGAGTTCGGCGACCTCGACGCGGCGGTCGCCGGATGGACCACGGCCGCGGTGCCGGTGCTCGCCGCCGTGCTGCGTAGTTGCCAGCCCCCGTCTGTGGGACCGCACCGACCCGCGGAACCCGTTCCCGTCCATCAACCCGCACAGCTCCGGTGAGCCGGGCGATCCGGAAGGAAGTAGCGACCATGAGTGAGCAGACCCCGACGGTCGTGGGGCCGAAGCAGTCCGACGAGCAGATCCGCGCTCAGGTCCAGGCCATCGTGCTCGACCTGGCGCCCAACCCCGACGGCCTGCGTGGGGAGGAGACGGCCCTGGTCCAGGACCTCGGCTTCCACTCGCTGGCCCTGATGGAACTCGCCTTCGCGCTGGAGGACGAGTTCGACCTGGAACCGATCGACGAGAAGACGGCCCGGTCGATCACCTCCCTCGGCGCGGTGCAGGAGCACGTGCTACGCCGGATCGCGGAGCGTGACGCCGGGGCCTGATCCTCGGAGGACGAGAACGGCCGGCAACCCTTCGGGGTGGCCGGCCGTTCTCGTCCGACCCGCCGCACCAGACGTCGGCGGGCGGCGTCCTCAGCCGATCAGCCGGTACAGCCGGTGGAAGCGGTCGTCGATGGGCAGTTGGGTGACCGCCACGAACCCGGCCTCGGTCGCGAGGTCCCGGACGACGTCCGGGCGCAGCACCGTGCCGGTGCCGGCCGAGGGCTGCTGACTGCGGCTCGCCGGCAGGCAGTGCAGCACGCTGGTGGCGTACTGGAAGCGTTCGATCTCGTCGGCCGGTGCGGCGAACCGCTCCGCCACCCGGGCGTCGAGCACCAGCACGCTGCCGCCGTCGGCGCACAGCCGCCGGCAGGCCCGCAGCACCTCCACCGGGCGCGCGATCTCGTGCAGCGCGTCGAAGAGGCAGACCAGGTCGTACGTGCCGGCCAGGTCGGGATCGGCGGCGTCCCGGGCGGCGAAGGAGACCCGGTCGCTCAACCCGGCGTCGGCGGCGTGCCCGGTGGCGTCCGCGATCACCTCGGGGTCGATGTCGTACCCGTTAACGGTGATCCCGGGGAAGGACCGGGCCAACCCGATGCCCGCCCAGCCCGCACCGCAGGCCACGTCCGCGACCCGGGCCGGGGTGCCGACCAGTCGGGTGTGGATGTCCGGAGCGTGCCGGCGCAGCCAGCCGGCCATCTGGTGGGTGAACATCGCCCGGTTCGCCCCGGCGTGCCCCTCCCGCCAGTCGACGCCGTAGACCGCGTCGGCCACGCCGGCGCCGCTGCGGTACGCGTCGAGCAGCGCCGGCAGCGCCGCCGCCACCCCGCCCAGCGGCAGCACGGCCAACGCCGACATGGACAGCGGGCTGTCCGAGACGGTCAGCACCTCGGCGTGCGCGGCGGGCAGCGTGAACACCCGCTCGTCGGCCGGGGCCGAGGCGTCGTCGACGGTCAGGACACCGGCCACCGCCTGCTGTTCCAGCCACTCGCGGGCGTACCGAGGGTCGACCCCGACCCGCGCGGCGATCTCCCCCACCGTGCCGGGCCCCTTGGCCGCGAGGTCGTCGTAGAGCCCGAGGCGGACACCGAGATAGGTGGCGAGCAGTTCCTGGGTGGCCAGCAGCGAGGTCCACATCCGGACCGCGAAGACCCGAGCCTGCGGGTCGACGGGAGTCGTCATCGGTATCCCCTCCGGCGACATATGTGTGTGTTGTTTTCTCGACACACTCTATCCACGCGGGCGCGCCATGGACAGCACCCGGCGGCGGGAGATAGCGTCCGAACACGACACACCGAACACAGGAGGGGGCCGACGTGAACCCAACGCTGTCCCGGGTACGCGAGCTGGCGTCCCGAGTGGCGAAGCACGCCGAGGAGATCGAGCAGCGGCGCGGCCTCCCCGACGACCTCGTGGACGACCTCCGCGCGGCCGGCTGCTTCCGGATGTTCGCCCCCGCCAGTCACGGCGGCGACCAGCTCGACCTGCCCGACGTGCTCGCCGTGCTGGAGGAACTCGCCCGTGCCGACGCGGCCACCTCGTGGACGGTGGGTCAGGTGGCGCTGTCGCACCTGATCGTGCGGTGCGGTCCGGCCGCCGCGCTGGACGAGGTCTTCGCCGACGGCGCGGACACCCTGGTCGCCGGTGCCGTGGCGCCCAAGGGCCGGGCCCGTACCGGCGACGACGGCTGGCGGGTGACCGGCCGCTGGCCCTTCGTCACCGGGTGTCCCCGGGCCGCCTGGTTCTATCTGAACTGCGTGCTGGTGTCCGGGCGCAGCGTGCCGGTCGGCCCGGACGGCGCACCCGCCACCCGCATCCTGTTCGTCCCGGCCCGCGACGTGCGCGTCCTCGACACCTGGCAGGTGCTGGGCCTACGCGGCACCGCCAGCCACGACGTGACGGTCGACGACGCGCGGGTGCCGGAGCATCTCGCGGTCGCCCCGCAGGACGATGACGCCGCACACCGCATCGCGCAGTCCAGCCTGATCATCGGCGCGGTGGCGGTCGGTCTGGCCGACGGCGCGCTGACCGACCTGGTGCGCCTGGCCGCCGACGGCAAACGTCCGGCGCTGAGCGCGCGGCGGCTCGCCGACTCGCCGGTCTTCCTCGACCGGCTGGGCGAGGCGCAAACCATGCACCGCGCGGCCCGGGCGCTGCTGTACGCGGAGGCGGCCGAGGCCACGACGGCACCCGACTCCGCGTCGCCGGGTGGCCGGGCCCGACTGCGCGCGGCGGCGGCCCAGGTGACCAGCCTCTGCGCACAGGTCGTCGACGCCACGTACACGCTGTCCGGCGGTACCGGGGTGTACGACACCTCGCCGCTGCAACGGCGGATGCGGGACATGCGTACCGCCACCCAGCACTTCGTGGCGGGTCGCGACTCGTACGCCACGTTGGGCGCGCTCGCGGTGGACGAGGAGACGTCCGCCGGGCCGCGCTGACCCGAGTCGTCGCGGGGCCGGCCGTGGACCGGCGCCGTGGAGAGCACATCGTCTGTGGAGGTTCCAATGAGTGAGTTGTTCTCGGTCGCCGGCAAGACGGCACTGGTCACCGGCGGCACCCAGGGCATCGGCCGGATGATCGCGGAGGGTTTCGTCGCCGCCGGTGTGCGGGTCTATCTGACCGCGCGGACCAAGTCCGACTGCGAGGACGTGGCCCAGGAGCTCTCGGCCGGCGGTGGGACGTGCGTGGCGATCCCCGCCGACCTCTCCGACGAGGCCGAGTGCGTCCGGCTGGCGCGGGAGATCGGCGAGCGGGAGTCCGCGCTGCACATCCTGGTCAACAACGCCGGTACCGCCTGGACCGCGCCGGTGGAGCAGTTCCCCGCCAACGCCTGGGACAGCGTGCTCGACCTGGGCCTGAAGGCACCGCTGTTCCTGGTGCGGGAACTGGCCGGACTGCTGCGGGCGGCGGGCACCGCCGAGGATCCGGCCCGCATCGTCAACATCGGCAGCGCGGACGCCCAGCGGGTGCCGGAGATGCCGACCTACTCGGCCGCCGCGGCCAAGGCGGCGATCCACCACATCACCCGGATGCTGGCGCACGACTTCGCGCCCACGGTGACCGCGAACGTGATCGCGCCGGGCAGCTTCCCGTCCCGGATGATGGCCGGCGTGCTGGAGGCGATGGGTGAGGAGATCGCCGCGGTGACGCCGTTGCAGCGCATCGGGCGACCGGACGACATCGTCGGCACCGCCATCTACCTGTGCAGCCGCGCCGGGTCGTACGTGACCGGTGCGGTGGTCACGGTCGACGGCGGGCTCTCCACCGCTCGGACCGGATACGTGCCGGGCCGGTTCCTCACCGACGAGCAGTGACGCGGCGGGGTGACCCGCCGGAGACCGCGCGGGGGCCGGGTGTCCGATCGGACAGCCGGCCCCCGCGCCGTGGTCAGCCCTTCGGCTTGGGCGGTACGTGCAGGCCGAAGGCGAGCCCCTGGTTGTCCCGGCACTCCGCGAACGCACCCCACTCCTCGGTGGCCGGGCGCATCGGCTCGACCTCGCCGCCGAGTTCCTGCACCCGCTTGATGGCGGCGTCGATGTCGTCCACCCGGAAGTAGAGGTAGTGCTGCGGCGGCCCGGGGTCGCGGTGGAAGCCGCCCGGCACCGCCGCCTCCCCGGTGTCGATCGACCCACCGTGTTCCTGCGCCTGCACCTTCCAGCCGAACAACTCGGCATAGAAGCTGCTGGCCACCGCGACGTCCGGCACCCCGAACTCGAAGTACGACAGCTGTCCTGACACGACCGGCCTCCTCGGTCCAACGATCCGGTGCGCCACCCGACCGACCGTCCGGACGGGGGCTATCTAACGCAACAAACTACACTAGGATTCGACCCAACATACTCCGCTGACCGTCGCCATCGGATGGCGCGCCGAGCCGGAAGAGGTGTCACCACGTGCCCGTCACCGCCGCTCCGACCGAACTGATCCCGGACACCGCCGCCCTGATCGGCGCCGTTCGCACGGCCACCACCACCGGCGGCGTGCACGAGCACGTGTACGCCGCCGACGGACGCGTCACCGCCGCCGTGCCGCTGGGCGGCGCCGCCGAGATGGACGCGGCGGTCCGTGCCGCAGGCGAGGCCCTCGACGGCTGGCGGGCCACTGCCGGCAACGTACGCCGGGACCTGCTGCTCGCCCTGGCCGACCTGGTCGAGCGACACGCCACCGAGCTGAGTGCGTTGCAGACGCTGGAGAACGGCTGCCCTCGACAGTTCGCCTCGGTGATGCCCCGCGTCGCCGTGGACCACCTGCGGTACAACGCCGGATGGGCGGACAAGGTCGGCGGCGAGGTCGTCCCGACGTGGCCGATCCGGGCCGTCGACTACACGCTTGACGAGCCGTACGGCGTGGTGGCCCTGATCATTCCCTGGAACGGCCCGCTCGTGTCGGTCGCGCAGATGCTCGGCCCGGCGCTCGCGGCCGGCAACACCATCGTGCTCAAACCCTCCGAGCTGGCGCCGTTCACCGCGTTGCGCATCGGTGAGCTGGCGCTGGAGGCGGGTTTCCCACCCGGCGTGCTCAACGTGGTGCCCGGCGGGGCGGCCGGCGGCGAGGCGTTGGTCCGGCACCCGGGCGTGGACAAGGTGCACTTCACCGGCGGCGGCAGCACCGCCCGGCGGATCCTCGCCACCGCCGCCGAGCGGCTCCTGCCGGTGGGCCTGGAGCTGGGCGGCAAGTCGGCCCACGTCGTCTTCGCCGACGCCGACGTGCGGATGGCGGCCCGGCTGGCGATGAGCGGCGTCGTCGCGCTCAGCGGCCAGGGCTGCGCCAACGGCACCCGGGTGTTGGTGCACTCGTCCGTCTACGACGAGGTGCTGCGGACCGTCGCCGCCCGGCTGGCCCGGGTGCCGCTCGGCGATCCCGCGCAGGAGCGCACCATGATGGGCCCGGTCGTCAGCGAGCAGGCGTGCCACCGGATCCTGGGCGTGGTGGACCGGGCCCGGGACAAGGGCCAGGGGCGGCTGGTGACCGGCGGTGAACGGCTCGGCGGCGATCTGGGCGACGGGTACTTCATCGCGCCGACGGTGTTCGGGGAGGTCGACCCGGACAGCGAGCTGGCGCAGGAGGAGATCTTCGGGCCGGTGCTGGCGTTCACCTCCTTCGACACGGAGGAGGAGGCGATCCGGCTGGCCAACGGCACCCGCTACGGGCTCGGGGCGTACCTGCACACCACCGACCTGCGCACGGCGCACCGGGTCAGTCGCGCGGTGGCGGCGGGCAGCGTTTGGGTCAACGGGGTGCCCGGCGTGCTGCCGTCGGCCCCGTTCGGCGGGATGCGGCAGAGCGGCTGGGGCCGGATCGGCGGCGAGGCCGGCGTCCGGGAGTTCCTGCGGCCGAAGAACGTCTGGATCGCCGCCTGAGGTTGTCCCGGCTCCGGCCGGGACCCCCGGAGAGCGTCACCCGCCGGACGGGCGGCCGTCGGCCGCCCGTCCGGCGACTACAGCCGCCAGGAGCGGGTCGCCTCCTGCTCGGCCCACATCCGCGCGTACCGCCCGTCGCGGGCCAGGAGTTCGTCGTGCCGTCCCACCTCGACGACCTCGCCGCCGTCGAGAACCACGATCCGGTCGGCGTGCCGCACCGTGCCGAGCCGGTGCGCGACCACCAGTACCGTACGGTCCCGGATCAGGCCGGACAGGGCCTGCTGGACGTGTCGCTCGTTGGTGGCGTCCATCGCCGCGGTCGGCTCGTCGAGCAGCACGATCGGTGCGTCCTTGAGGATGGCCCGGGCCAGCGACAACCGCTGCCGCTCCCCACCGGAGAGCGTGGCCCCGCCCTCACCGACCAGAGTGTCCGCGCCCTGCGGCAGCCGGGCCACGATCTCGTCCACCCGGGCCTGCGCCGCCGCGCGGTCCACCTCGTCGTCGTCGGCCTCCGGCCGACCGAAGCGGATGTTGTCCCGCACCGACTCGCTGAACAGATAGCTGTCCTGGAAGACCACGGTCACCGCGTCGAAGAGGGTCCGGCTGTCCAGTTCCCGGATGTCGACCCCGCCGATCCGGATCGTCCCGGAGTCCGGCGCGAAGAACTGGGCCAGCAGGTGCAGACAGGTGGTCTTGCCGGCGCCGCTGCTGCCGACCAGCGCGGTCACCGTGCCGCTGGTGGCCTCGAAGCTGACCGACCGCAGCGCCGGGCGGGACGCCCCCGGATAGGCGTAGGAGACGCGGTCGAACTCGACGTCGTGGCCCTGTGGCGGAGGTCCGGCCCGGACCTCCGCCGGCACCGGTTCGGCCAGCAGCGCGCCGAGCCGGTCCACGGCCGCCTCGCCGACCCGCAGGCTCTCGGTCTGCTCGCCCATCGCCCGCAGCGGCCCGTGGATGCGCAGCGACAGCACCGCGAACACCAGGAAGGTGGCCGGCGCCAGGTCGCCGCCGATCAGCAGGAAGGCCCCGGCCAGGAGCACCACCGGCAGCCCCAGCTCGATCACGGTCAGGAAGAGCACCAGCGGGACGACCAGCTTGTTCACCAGCCCGATGCTCGCCTCCCGGTGCCGGACCAGGGCCTGCGCGAGGCGACTGGAGCGCTCACCCGTGGCACCGTGCGCGCGGGCCACCGCGATGCCCGAGACGTACTCCTGGAAACGGGCCGCGGCCTGGCCGCTGGCCTGGGCGCGTTCCGCCGCGAGCCGGGCGAAGGTCCGCTGCGACCAGGCGTAGACCAGCATCGCCAGCGGGATGGTGGCCAGCGCGGCCAGGCCCATCCGCCAGTCCTCGACCAGCAGGCCCACCGCGATCACCAGCGGCAGCAGGGCCGCGCCGATGATGGTGGGCACGGCACCGAAGACCACCGGCTCCAGCTCGCTGAGATGGTGCGTGACCAGGGCGGTGAGGTCACCGGTCTGCCGTTTGGTGTGGTAGCCGAGCGGGAGCCGGCGCAGGTGTTCCAGCGCCCGCAGACGCAGCTCGCCGAGGAGTTCGAAGGAGGCCACCCAGCTCTGCCGCTGGGCGAGCAGGTCGAAGCCGAACTGGCCGACGGTCGCCGCCACCACGGCGGCGCTCCACAGGAGCACCTCGCGTTGGCTGATCGGCGGCCCGCCGAGGTTGGCCTCGCGGAGTCGTTGCAGGACCACGACGAGCAGCCAGATGGGCACCGCGATGCAGACCGCCGCCGCCATCCGGGCGGCGATCCCCCACAGTTGCTGACGACGCAGCCGGGGATCGGACAGCTCCCAGAGCCGGCGGATCAGCGCCACGGTGCGTCCGGCCACCGTGCTGACCGGCGGGGCGTCCTGCTGACCGCCGAGGGGTGAGGTCAGGGTGCTCATCCGCGCGCTCCGCTCCGCTCGTCGCTGGCGCCGAGACTCCATCGGGCGCTGGTGGTGGCGTCGGCCCAGAGCCGCGCGTACGTGCCGTCGGCGGCCACCAGGTCGTCGTGGCGGCCGGTCTCGACCGCCCGGCCGTCGGTCAGCACCACGATCCGGTCGGCGTCCCGGATGGTGCTGAGCCGGTGCGCGATGACCAGCAGGGTGCGCCCGGTGGCCAGGTTCGCCACCGCCTGCTGGATGGCGATCTCGTTCTCCGGGTCGGTGGAGGCGGTCGCCTCGTCCAGCACCACCACCGGCGCGTCCTTGAGCAGGGCACGGGCGATCGAGATGCGCTGCCGCTCGCCCCCGGAGAGGGTGGCGCCCCGCTCGCCGACCACGGTGTCGTAGCCCTCGGGCAGGGAGAGGATGAAGTCGTGGCAGCGCGCCGCACGGGCGGCCCGGTGCACGGTCTCGTCGTCCAGGTCGGGGCGGCCCAGGGTCAGGTTGGCCCGGACCGTGTCGTGGAACAGGAACGGGTCCTGGAACACCACCGCGACCGTGTCCATCAGCTGGTCGACGGCCATCTCCCGGACGTCGACACCGCCGACCCGTACGCTGCCGGCATCCACGTCGAAGAACCGGGAGACCAGCCGGGCGACGGTGCTCTTGCCCGAGCCGCTGGGGCCGACGACGGCGGTGACCCGGCCCGCCTCGGCGTGGATGCTCACCCCGTCGAGGGCGAGCCGGTCGGGGGTGTAACCGAACGAGACGTCGGCCAGCTCGACCGAGGCCGGACCGAGCGGCACCCGACGACCGGTGTCCGGCAGCGCCGGGCTGTTCAGCAGGGCGGCGATCTCGTCGGCGCCGAACCGCACCTGGCGCAACTGTGAGCTGTAGCCGGTGAGCTTGGTCAGCGGCGCGGTGTAGCCGAGGGCGAGCAGCAGGAACAGCAGCAGGGTGGGCACGTCGACCGCGCCGTCGCGATAGAGCCAGAGCCCCACCGGTACGACGACGGCCACGTTGGCCGCCATGATCGTGAAGTACGCCGCCCCGCCGGGCAGGAAGGCCAGCCCCCAGCGGGTCTCCGAGTCGACGTACCGGCGGACCGCGTCGGTGGCCCGGGCCACGGTGTCGGTCTGCCGGTTGAACACCTTGACGGCCTTGATGCCGTGCAGGAACTCGGTGACCGTCTGGTTCATCGCCATTCCGGCGCCGTGCCACTGCGCCACCCATGCGCCGGAGCCCCGGGTGGCGTGCCGCATCGCCAGCATGGCCAGCGGGACGACCGCCACCGCCGCCAGCGCCAGCCGCCAGTCGATGACGAAGAGCCAGACGGTGGTCGCCGCGACCACGGTCAACGCGGCGACCGCGTCGGGCAGCATGTGTGCGACGAAGACCTCGATGCGTTCGACGTCCTCCATGGCGAGCTTGCCGACCCCGCCGCTGCCGCGCCGGGTCACCTCGCCCAGCGGCAGCACCGAGACGCGTTCGGCGATGCGCTGGCGCAGCCGGTGCAGCAGCCAGTACGCGCAGACGTGGCTGATCGCCAGGGCTCCGCCCATCAGCGCGGTGCCGGCCGCGATGGCGACCAGTGCGACGACGGCGTACCGGATCAGGGAACCGCCGTCGGGATCCGCCTCGGTGACCAGCTCGACCGCGACCCGGTAGGCCATCAGGTAGGGCACGAGCTGGAACGCCACCGCCGCGACGGCGAGCAGCACGGCCGAGGTGAGTCGGCCTCGTTGTGCGCGTACCAGTGATCGGAGCAGTTCGCGGCCGCCACCACCGGCGTCCGTGTCGGTCCCGGCGGCCATCGCCCACCCCGTCTCGTCGGCGGTCGTCGGTCCGTTGAGGACCTCCCGAGCGGTGTAATGGTAGTCGTTATCGATGTCGTGAGACAGGCTCCCCGCGCGCAAATGTCGCCGACGGTGGGCCGACCGACCGCTCAGGGTGATCGACACCTGTCCGAACGGACCACCTCGGACACCGCCCCGGGCCGTCCGGCAAAGGTTCTCCCGCGCCGATTGAACCGATACACCGCCGTCGGCCGTACGTCTTGGGCGAAGGGAGTGGCCCATGAAGCGCATGACCCCGTTGCTCACCCTCCTCTCGGGGGCGGTGACGGCCGCCGTGCTGTTCACGATGAGTGCGCAGGCATCCCCGCCGGGAACCCAGCCCGCCGCCGGGAACGGACCGCCGGCCGCCGCGCCGGCACCGTCGACCGGGATCGAGGACGACGTCGAGGCCGACGTCGAGGACGAGGTGGACGACCCCGCCGAGCCGGAGGTGGACCCGGACGCCCCGGACGGCGCACGGCCGGGCGTGACCTCGCCACCGGCCGACCGGGACCCGTCGTCGGCCGGCACCGAGGTCAACTCGGTGGAGCAGAACTGGATCGGCGAGCTGGAGAACGGCGCCACCATCGCGATCACCGTCAAGAACGGCAAGGCGGAGGCGTACGTCTGCGACGGTCGGGAGATGGAGGTCTGGCTCTCCGGCACGGTCCGCGACGGCAAGATCGAGCTGACCGGCAAGGACGCCAAGCTCTCCGGCGTGATCCGGGGCGACGTGGCCAGCGGCGAGATGATCGTCGGCGTACGCCGGTGGAAGTTCACCGCCCGGCCCGAGCAGAAGACCGACGACAGCCCGGTGGTCAAGTCCGGCTCCGGCACCGCCCCGGCGATCTACCGGGCGACCGAGGACATCCGTGCGGCCGGCATCGACGGTGGCTGGATCATGCTGCCGGACGGTACCCAGATCGGGATCGTCACCTGGAACGGCAAGCCCATCCCGGCACCACCGCTGGACCCGGCCTTCTTCACCACCAAGGTCAACGGGGTCACCATCACCGCCGCGCCGGTCGTCCCCGGAGCACGGTGATGTCCCAGCACCGCCACGGCAGCGTGCGGACCGTGCCCCGCCGCCCCCGGGATCCGTCCATGGAGGTGATGCGCGACTTCGACGGCCCGCCGCCGAGCGCTCCGGCGCCGCGTCCCTCGATGGTGGTCCCGCTGCTGGTTGGGGCGGGGGTCGCGGTGGCGTTGGGGGTGTACGGCCGCACCCACACCCCGACCGGCATCGCGGTCAACGTGGCGGGGTTCTCGTCGCCGCTGACGGTGAAGGTGTGGCTGGGCACGGGCGCGGCGTTCTTCGCCGTCGTCCAACTGCTCTCGGCGCTGTCCATGTGGGGCCGGCTCGGCGGGTTCTCCCCGCCCTGGGCCGGTGCCGTGCACCGCTGGTCGGGACGGATCGCCTTCCTGCTCACCGTGCCGGTCGCGGTGCACTGCCTGTACGCGCTCGGTTTCGCCGACTTCGACACCCGGGTGCTGATGCACTCCCTGCTGGGCTGCTTCTTCTTCGGCGTGTTCGCCACCAAGATGCTGACCCTGCCCAAGCGTGGTCTCGCCGGGTGGGTGCTGCCGGTGATCGGTGGAGTCGTGTTCGTCGCCCTGATCGGTGTCTTCCTGACCTCGTCGGTCTGGTACTTCACCACGTTCGGTTTCCAGCTCTGACGGAAAGGCACCTCGGATGAACCACGAGCAGGCCGGCTGCTGCCGGTCGCGACGGGCCATGCTGGCCGGCACCGGTGCGGTGGGCGTGGCCGCGCTGACCGGATGCGCCACGTACGGCCAGCCGACCTCGGCGCCCCCGCCACCACCGCCGCCCGCCGGGAACCCCAGTGCCGACCCGTCCGCGTCGGGCGCGCCGGACGCCGGTGGCGGCCCGCCGGCCCTGGCCACCCTGGCCGACATCCCGGTGGGTGGTGGACAGATCTACGGCGACGCCGGGGTGGTGATCACCCAGCCGACGCCGGGGACCATCAAGGCGTACTCGTCGACCTGCACCCACCAGGGCTGCACGGTCACCTCGGTCACCAACGGCACCATCGTCTGCGCCTGCCACAACAGCGTGTTCGACATCGCCGACGGTTCGGTGCGCAGCGGACCGGCGGGGTCCCCGCTGCCCGCCGCGAACGTCTCCGTCGACGGGGACGCCATCCGGCTGGCCTAGGCGGCGCGAACACCCAGGACGCGGCCCACTCCAGGCCCGGGCCGCGCGGGGCCGTCCGGAGTGGCGTCGCGACACCGGACGGCCCCTGCCTCACCCGGGGGCGGGTGGGGCAGGGGTCCCGGAGCCTGCGGCGGGCTCAGACCGCGAGCGCCTGCCGTACGGTCGACTCGGCCGTGGCCCCACCCTCGCCGGCCGAGGTGACCCGCCCCGACTCCAGCACGTGGTAGCGGTCGGCCACCCGCAGCGCGAACCCGAGGTGCTGCTCGACCAGGAGCACGCTGAACCCACGCTGCGCGATCAGCGCCACGATCCGCTCCTGGATCTCGGTCACCACCGACGGCTGGATGCCCTCGGTCGGCTCGTCGAGCATCAACAGCCGGGGCCGGGTGATCAGGGCCCGCGCGATGGCCAACTGCTGGCGCTGACCGCCGGAGAGCAGTCCCGCCCGACGGCGCAGCAACGGTCGCAGCGCGGGGAACAGGTCCAGCACCTCGGCCGTGGCCGCCGCGCCGTCACGCCGACCGTCGGCGACCAGCCGCAGGTTCTCCGCCGCCGTCAGGTGCGGGAAGCACTGCTGGCCCTGCGGCACGTACGCGATGCCCCGGGCGACCCGCTCGTGCGGGGCCAGCCGGGTGATGTCCACCCCGTCCAGCTCGACCCGACCGGCGCGGGGACGCAGCAGACCGGCGGCGACCCGCAGCAGGGTGGACTTGCCCGCGCCGTTGTGCCCGAGGACCGCCGCCACCCCGTCGTCGGGCACCTCGACGTCGACGCCGTGCAGCACCCGGCTGCGGCCGTAACCGGCGTGCACGCCGCGCAGACTGAGCATCATGCCTCCGTAGCCGTCGGGGCCGCCCCGGCGTCGACCGGGTGACCGAGGTAGACCTCCTGCACACGCGGGTCGGCCTGCACCTGCGCCACGGTGCCCTCGCTGAGCACCCGACCGGCGTGCAGCACGGTGACCGTCCGCGCGAAGCGGCGCAGGAAGTCCATGTCGTGCTCGATCACCACCACCGTGCGGTCCCGGCCGACCTTCTCCAACAGGCGACCGGTGGCGTCGCGTTCCTCGTGGCTCATCCCGGCCACCGGTTCGTCGAGCAGCAGCAGCCGGGCGTCCTGGACGAGCAGCATGCCGATCTCCAGCCACTGCTTCTGCCCGTGCGCGAGGGTGCCGGCGAGCTGCTCGGCCCGGTCGGCCAGGCCGATCACGTCGAGCGCCTCGGCCACCTCGTCGGGCACCCCGTGCCGGCGGCGCAGCAGCGTCGCCCAGTTCCGCCGCGCACCGGCCGCGATGTCGAGGTTCTGCACCACGGTCAGCTCCTCGAACACCGTCGAGGTCTGGAACGTGCGTCCCACGCCGAGGCGGCTGATCCGGTGCACCGGCCGCCCGAGCAGTTCCCGGTCGCCGAAGCGGACCGAGCCGCCGGCCCGGACCAGCCCGGTGACGGCGTCGACCAGGGTGGTCTTGCCGGCGCCGTTCGGTCCGATGAGGAACCGGATGTCCCCGGGTGCGACGTCCAGGCTGACGCCGTCCACGGCGGTGAAGCCGTCGAAACTGACCCGCAGGTCGCGCACGGTGAGCCCGTGCAGTTGCCCGGTCACGAGGTCGCCTCCGCCTTCCGCCGCCGCAGCCGGCCGAACCGGCCGGGGCGTTCGTCGCCGTCGTCGCGGCGGCGGACCAGGCCGACCAGCGACGCCAGGCCGCCGGGGAGGAAGGCCACCACCACCACGAACAACAGACCCTGCAGGTACGTCCAGGTGCCCGGGAACTGCTCCGACAGGGCGGTCCGGGCCCACGCCACCGCGACCGCGCCGAGGACCGGCCCGAGCAGGGTGGCCCGACCGCCGATGGCGACACCGATGACGAACTCGATGGACGGCACGATCCCGATCAGCGCCGGCGAGATGATGCCGACCGCGGGGACGAACAGCGCCCCGGCCAGCCCGGCCATCCCCGCCGCCACCACGTACGCGACCAGCTTGACGGTGGCCGGGTCGTAGCCGAGGAAGCGGACCCGTTCCTCGCCGTCGCGGACCGCGACGAGCAGTTCGCCGTAGCGGCTCTGCATCAGGTGCCGGGTCAGGGCCAGCAGCGCCAACAGGGTGCCGGCGATGATGAAGTAGACCATCCGCTGGTTGACCGGGTCGTCCAGGTCGTAGCCGAAGAAGCCCTGGATGTCGGTGAGGCCGTTGGTGCCACCGGTGGTGCCCTGCTGACCGATCAGCAGGATCACCATGGCGGCGGCGAGGGCCTGGCTGAGGATGGCGAAGTAGGCGCCCCGGACCCGGCGGCGGAACACCAGCGACCCGAGGACGAAGGCGACCGCCATCGGCAGCAGCACCGTGGCGGGCAGTGCGAACCACGGGCTGGCGAACGGTCGCCACCACAGTGGCAACTCGTCGAGTTGCCCGTACAGCATCATGAAGTCGGGCATGGTGCCCGGACCCGCGTCGGCGAGCTTGAGGTGCATGGCCATCGCGTAGCCGCCGAGACCGAAGAAGACGCCCTGGCCGAGGGCGAGCATGCCGCCGCGTCCCCAGGCCAGGCCGATGCCGACCGCGACCATCGCCACGCAGAGGTACTTGGCCAGCAGGGACAGCCGGAAGTCGGAGAGCAGCAGCGGGGCGACGGCGAACAGCAGGGCCGCGCCGAACGCGAACCCGGCGGCGGCCCGGAACCGGTGCCGGGACGGGCCGGCGGCGGGGGTGGCCGGTGCAGGCACGGGTGCGTCGGCGGTGACGGGATCTCTGGCCACGGTGGTCATGCCAAACTCCTGGTACGCAGCGTGAACAGGCCCTGGGGTCGCCACTGGAGGAACGCGACGATGGCGACGAACACCATCACCTTGGCGACGCTGAGGGTGGTCAGGTATTCGCCGGAGGCTTGGAGCACGCCCAGCGCGAAGGCGACGATCACGGTGCCCTTGAGCTGGCCGATGCCACCGACCACGACGACCAGGAAGGCGTCGATGATCAGGTTGGTGCCCATGGTGGGACCGATCGGGCCGAGCAGCGTCAGCGCGACTCCGGCGATGCCGGCCAGGCCGGACCCGATGAAGAAGGTCATCCGGTCCACCCGGGCGGTGGCGATGCCGGAGACGGCCGCCAGGTCGCGGTTCTGCACCACGGCGCGGATCCGGCGACCCAGCGGGGTGAGGCGCAACGCGAGCGTCAGCGCGAGCACCGCGCCACCGGCCAGGGCCAGGATGAACAGCCGGTTGTTGGCGACGGTGATCCCGCCCGGCAGCGCGATGTTGCCGGTGAGCAGTTCCGGGGCTCGGGTCTGCACGTTGGGGCTGCCGAAGACGTCCCGGGCGAGCTGTTGCAGGATCAGCGAGACGCCCCAGGTGACCAGCAGCGTGTCCAGCGGCCGGGCGTAGAGCCGGCGGATCAGCAGGATCTCCAGCAGGACGCCCATCGTGCCGGCCACCGCGAAGGCGACCGGCAGCGCCACCAGCAGCGACCACCCGGCTGCGGTGATGACCTGTTGCAGGACGTAGGTGGTGTAGGCGCCGGCCATGATGAACTCGCCGTGCGCCATGTTGATCACGCCCATCTGGCCGAAGGTGAGCGCCAGGCCCAGCGCGATCAGCAGCAGCACCGCGCCGATGCTGACGCCGGTGAAGAGTTGACCGATGAGAACTGTCACGGTGGGTACTCCGAACTGCGGATGGGGGCCCGGGCGGGACGGGTCCCGCCCGGGCCGTGGGACCGGGGCGTCGGTCAGCTCAGGCCGCCGGCCCAGGGGTAGCTCTTGAGGTACGGGTCCGGCGTGATCGGCTGGCCGGAGTTCCAGACCTCGGCGATCAGCCCGTCCGCGCCGACCTTGCCGACCCGGGCCGTCTTGGCGATGTGCTGGGTCGCACCGTCCACGGTGACCAGACCCTCCGGCGCCTCGAAGGTGATGCCGTCGGAGGCCTCCCGGACCTTCTCCACGTCGAACGTGCCGGCCTTCTCCACCATCGCCTTCCACAGGTGGACCGAGACGTACGCGGCCTCCATCGGGTCACTGGTCGGCTTGTCCGCGCCGAAGCGGGCCTTGTACGCGGCCACGAACTTCTCGTTCGCCGCGCCCGGCGTGGTCTGGTAGTAGTTCCAGGCGGTGAGCTGGCCCTCCAGGTACTGCGTGCCGATGCTCTTGACCTCCTCCTCGGCGATGGAGACCGAGACCACCGGCATGGCGGCGGCGGTCAGCCCGGCGGACTTGTACTCCTTGAAGAACGCCACGTTGCTGTCGCCGTTGAGGGTGTTGAAGACCGCGTCCGCCCCGGCGGACTTCACCTTGTTGGTGATCGTGCCGAACTCGGTGGACCCGAGCGGGGCGTAGTCCTCCCCCAGCACGGTCATTCCGTTGGCCTGCGCGTACGCCTTGATGATTTTGTTCGCGGTGCGCGGGAAGACGTAGTCGGACCCGACCAGATAAAGCGACTTGGCACCCTGCGCCTTGAGATACTCCAGGCCGGGAACGATCTGCTGGTTCGTGGTCGCGCCGGTGTAGAAGATGTACGGCGACTGTTCCAGTCCCTCGTACTGCACGGGATAGAACAGCAGCGCCTTGTTCTTCTCGAAGACCGGCTTGACGGCCTTGCGACTGGCCGAGGTCCAGCATCCGAAGACGGCGGCGACGCGGTCCTCACGGATTAGTTTCTCGGCCTTCTCGGCGAACGTCGGCCAGTCCGAGGCGCCGTCCTCGCCGACCGGCTGGATCTTCTTGCCGAGTACGCCACCGGCGCCGTTGATCTCCTCGATCGCCAGCGTGATCGCGTCGCGGACGGTCACCTCGCTGATGGCCATGGTGCCGGAGAGGGAGTTGAGCAGGCCCACCTTGACGGTGTCGCCGGAGACGTCGGCGCTGACGCCGGCAGAGGTGTTCCCATCGGTGGTCTTGCTGCCGCACGCGGCCAGTGCGGCTGCGGCGACCAGGGTCATGGCACCCGCCAGGATGCGGCGGCCCCGGATCAGTGTCATCAATGCTCCCTGCTTCGCGCCTGGGCGTGGAGTCAGTGCCCGGGAACGAGCGTCGGTCCCGGGTCGAGAAGTGCGGATTCTGCGGGTGCGGTGCGGTCCGTCGGAACATGTCGCGCTGCCCGGCACGGCGGGTGGACGTCGGTCCGGGCACCGATTCGGATATCGGGCAGGGAAAGCTTCGATCCGCTTCGTTGCGCGAATGTTTCCCGATCCTCAATAGACTGTTTCCGCAGGCTACTGCCGATCGCAGGCGCGGATGCAGAAAATGCCGGAGCCCCGCCGCGAGAATCGGCGGAATGGCACCGGCACACGAATATGGACCGCGACGGCGGCAATTTCCGATCACCGTCGGGTGGGTGGTCGCATCCCGCCCGCAGGCCGGATACTTCACGCAGGAAGTATCTTATGTGGCCGGTGCGCGATCCTGTCAAGGCACGGTCGGGTCACGCCGCCGATCGACCCCCCGCCGTTCGCTCGACCGCGCCGACCGCTGGGTCCTCGGCCCGCAGGTGCCGGCCGCCGACCGCTTCAGAGCTCGGCGAGGACGGTGAAGTCCAGGCCGTCGGCCTCGGCCAGATAGATGCGCTGGCGTACGTGCCGACGCCGCAGCCGCAGTTCACCACGCGGCCCGTCGTACGACACCACGTCGGCGGACGCCTCCACCGCCCGCACGTCCAGCGTGCCGGCCTTGGCGATGAGGGCGGACAGCAGCATCACGCCCTCGTAACAGGACTCACCGAGGCTGCCCAGCGGCGGCGCCTCCAACCCGAAGCGGCGGGCGAACTGGCCGTGGAAGTCGAGATTCTCCGGCGTGACCAGCCCGGCGAAGAAGCCGGCCGTGCTGAACAGGCCCCGCGTGTTCGTCGCGCCACTGGCCAGCAGCATGTTCTCGTCCATCAGCGTGCTCAACCGCAGGCAGCGCTGGTCCAACCGGGACCGTGCGAAGGCCCGGTTGAACCGGACCGCGTCGGCCCCGACCAGCAGCATCAGCACCGCGTCGGCGTCGCTGCGCTCGATGCGCCGCAGCACCTCGACGTAGTCGTGCGTCTCCAACGGCAGGAAGTGGTGCCCGACCACCCGGCCGCCGCTGCGCAGCGCGTACCGGTAGGCGGCGCGGGTGGTCCGGCGGGGCCAGACGTAGTCGTTGCCGACCACGAACCACCGCCGGATTCCGAGGTCGGCGGCGAGCACCCGCATCGCCGGCCACAGTTGCGCGTCCGGCGTCTCGCTGGTCAGGAACACACCCTCGGTCCGCTCCCCGCCCTCGTACAGGGCGGTGTAGACGTACGGCACCCGGTGCGCGATGCGCGGCGCGACCGCCTGTCGCACCGAGGAGATGTGCCAGCCGGTGACGCCCTGCACGGCGCCGGTCGACACCAGCGCCTCCACCTCGGCGGCCACCTCGGCCGGTGGCGCGCCACCGTCGACCGGCACCAGCCGCAGCTCGCGTCCGAGCACCCCGCCGCGCTGGTTGACCTCCTCCACCGCGAGCTGGGCGCACTGCTCACAGCTCGGGCCGAACATGCCGGCCGGGCCACGCATCGGATACACCAGCGCGATGCTGACCACGCCCCGGTCGACGGTGAGCCAGGACGCCCCGGCGGCGAGCCTCTCCCCCGCCTGCGGACGCCCGTACCCCGGTGCCGGCGCGGACATGAACACATCGTGGCCGCAGCCGAGGATGATGACCAGACCTCCCCAGCAGACGGGACGTCTCGGTACGATGACCCGGCAACCGCCAGGCGGGAGTGCCATGTCAGACCTTCCCGGCTCCGCAGCCGACCTGCTACCCCTGCTCACCCGCGCCGAGCGGCTGCTCGCCCGCCGGGTCGGCACGGTGCTCGCCGTCGAGTCGCTCACCATCGAGGCGTGGCGGGTGCTCTGCCTGCTCGCCGACGGTCGGGGGCACCCGATGAGCGAGGTCGCCGTCGCGGCGTCCCTGCCACCGGGCACCCTGACCAAGCTGGTCGACCAGCTCGTGGACCGCAACCTGGTGTTCCGGCGGGTCGATCCGTTCGACCGGCGGCGCATCCGGGCGTACCTGACCGACCGAGGGCGAGGCGAGCACGAACGAATCGCCGCGCAGATCCACACCGACCTGTCCGGGCTCAGCGCCTCAGGCGACGCGGACCTGGCCGGGCACCTGGACGACCTGATCGGACGACTGGAACCGGACCGCCGCCCGGCCTCCACCCGGGTCTGAGGCCGCCACCGGCCGGCGGGCGGGTCACCGTCGCCGGCCGGCCACGGTGCCGGTGACGTCAGGTCAGCCGCCGTTGACCGGGCGGAACCGGTTGACGGAGTGGCGGGCCCGTGCCGCGCTGTTGGTGACCGGCCCGACGGCGTCGAACATCACCCGGCCCAGGGTCGCGTGGGCGCGTACCGCGGGGTGGGTGCCGCCGTAGTTGTCCAGGTCGCCGAGGGAGTCGGCGAAGAAGGCGTAGGTCAGCGTCGGCGCGCCGGTCGGGTCGAACATGATCCCGGCCTCGTGCCGGGCCGCGCCCAGCGTGTCGTAGTCCGCGCCGTACTTGGTGGCCACCCGGCTGCGTTCCGCCGACGACATGTCGCGACGGATCCCGTCGTGGTAGCCGTTCACCCAGCGCAGGATGCCCAGCAGGAAGTCGCACGACCGGGTCGACAGCAGGGTCTTGTTGGCCAGCCGCCAGAGCAGGTCGTGGGTCTCACGCGGAGTGGTCACGCCGAGGAAGAAGCGGTTCGGGTTGGCCACCGGCTCGACCCGCGTGTGCGTGAAGCCCTTGGCGGCGAGGATCTCGTTGATCTCCAGCGCCGGCACCACCCGCCCGCACATTCGCACCGACGTGTTGTCGGAGACCAGCAGCATCGCGGTGAGGAAGTTCGCCACCGTGATCTCGTCGCCCCACACGGTGTGCAGGAAATAGATGCCGCTGCCGCCGAGGATGATGTCGCCGGTCAGGTCGAGGCGCTGGCCGAGTGCCAGCTCACCCCGGTCGATCTTGTCCATCACCGCCACCGCGACGGCCAGCTTCTGCACGCTGTACCCGTGCGTGACCCGGTCGGCGTCGTCGGCCACCACGGTCCGCAGTGCGCCGGAGCCGTCCACCATCGCCACGTGCGAGTGCCACACGCCGCCCGCGCGCGCCTTCTGCTGACGATAGGTACGCCGGATCAGCGCCTGCGCTCCACCACGGCCAGACGCGTCCCCGGCAGCCGGCGTGCTCGGCGCGGCGGCGGCACCGGCGGGTGTCGCCACCAGGGCCGCCGCAGCGGCTCCGATCCCGATCGCGGCCCGACGACTCATCTGCTCGGCCATTGCCACTCCTCTGGTCCGGCGTGCCACCGGCGGGATCGCCGGCACCGGACACACCCTGCCATACCCACCCATCCTCCGCTGGACCTCACTCCAGAGTGGAGCGGAACGGCCTCCGGGATGGCCTCACCCGGCTCGGGGCATCCGGTCGTCGGCCGGGAACACCGTCGGCGTTGGGGTGAGGTACGTGCGCAGGGTGTGCGCGTCCGGGGCGGTGGCGGTCCACAGGGTGGCCGGACCGCCGGCCAGCGGTAGCCGGGCGACCGTGCCCCGTACCGCCGCAGGCTCGGCCGGTGCGGTCGGGTCGACCAGCAGCAGTGAGCCGGTGGCGGGAGCGCCGCCGAGCACCGCCGGTCCGGCCCAGCCGGGTGCGTCCGGCCCGACCGCCAGCGACTGTCGCAGCAGCGGTCGACCGCCGAGGTCGACCCGGGTGACGACCTCGGCGTTGCCGGGTGACTCCCGGTGTCGGCCGCAGATCAGTTCGTCGCGCCAGTGCAGGGTGCCACCCTCGGCGACGTCCACCTGGGCGTCGGCCACGTGCGCGCAGCCCGCCGCCGCGACGAGTTGCTCCGGCAGCCAGTGCAGCGTGGCGTCGGCGGCGACGGTCGCCCGGACCAGCATCCGGGAGACCGCGCCGGGGCGGCCGGGCAGGGCGATCGAGGCCGCCACGGTCCGGACGTCGACCACCGCACCGGGTCCCACCTCGACATCCAGCCGCAGGTCGTCGCCGGCGAGCGGACCGGCCGCACCGCCGACGACGTACACCGTGACGCCACCGCCCGACGCCGGCACCTGCCGCAGCAGCAGCGGGCTCTCCCCCCGCAGCTCGGCCAGCACGGTGCGGCCGTGCCGGTCGGCGCGGGCCACCAGCCGGGCGGTGGCGCGCATCAGGCCTGCCCGGCGGGCACCACGGCGACCGGCCTGGTGTGCTCGGGCCCGACGGGAGAAGCCGTCGCGCCCCGATGGTGGGCCAGCTCGTGCCGGATCCACCCGGCGACCCGGGTGGCCAGCGGATCCTCGGTGATGGACTGGAACACCGTGGGCAGGTCGCCCCGGCGGGCTCGCGCGTCACGGTCCATCACCGACAGGTCGGCCCCGACCATCGGGGCCAGGTCCGTCTTGTTGATCACCAGCAGGTCGGCGGCGGTCACGCCCGGGCCGCCCTTACGCGGCACCTTGTCCCCGCCGGCCACGTCGACCACGAAGATCTGCCGGTCGACCAGACCTCGGCTGAAGGTCGCGGTGAGGTTGTCCCCACCGCTCTCCACCAGCACCAGGTCCAACGGGCCCAGCGCCTCGGCCAGCTCGTCGACCGCGTCCAGGTTGGCGCCGATGTCGTCGCGGATGGCGGTGTGCGGGCAGCAGCCGGTCTCCACGGCCCGGATCCGGTCCGGGTCGAGCACACCGGCCCGCTTGAGGAAGTCGGCGTCCTCGGTGGTGTAGATGTCGTTGGTCACCACCGCCAACCGCAGCTCGTCGGCGAAGGCCCGGCACAGCGCGGCGACCAGCGCCGTCTTGCCGGAGCCGACCGGGCCACCGATGCCGACCCGCAGCGCCCGCGACGCGGCGGGCAGCGGGGCGTGCGGGTCGACTCCGGGCTCGGGATGGGTGTGGGGAACGGACTCGTCGTGATCGGTCTCAGGACGCAAAGAGACGCACCTCCCAGGTGACATGGACTTCGGCATGGATGTCGGCGAGCGGAGCGGCGGCGGCCGGCAGCCGCTCCGGTGGTTCCTCGGCGGCCCGGGCCGCCCGCGCCGCGGTGGCGTCGCAGGCGACCGCGAGCCGCACCAGCAGGGCCTGCACCCGGTAGGGGTCGAGGCCCAGCAGACGTACGGCGGCGCTTGCCGAACCGGTCACCGTCGCGTGGGCGGCGACGGTGGCGACCTGCGCCGGGTCCAGACCGGCGGCGGCGCCGACCAGCCCCAGCACCAGCGGCTGGTGCGGGCCGGGCGGCACGGCGGGCAGGTCGTCGAAGGTGTCGCCGGGCCAGATCTCGCGTCCGGCCCGTAGCAGTGCCCGGCCCTGCCGTCGGGACACCGCCCGCTGGGCCGGCGACGCGGTGCGGGCGTCCAGTTCGGCGTCGAGCCGCGCCAGCAGGTCCCGGCGTCCGGCCGCTCGGGCCGCCCGCCGGGACGCCGCCGCGAACGCCGCCGCGACCAGCCCGGCGGTGGCCAGCCGTCCGCGCAGGTACTCCCCCAGCGTGGCCAGGTCGGTCACCCGCCCGGCTGCGACGGCCGCCTCCAGGCCCGACGAGTGGGCGTGCGCCCCGGCCGGGAACCGCCCGTCGGCGAGCAGCAACAGCATGGTCGGCGCGGTCATCAGAACAGGAAGTAACGCTGGGCCATCGGCAACTCGGTCACCGGGTCGGGGTCGACCACCTCGCCGTCGATGCGGACGGTGAAGGTGTCCGGGTCGACCTCGATGCGCGGCAGCGCACCGTTTTCCGGCAGGTCGGTCTTGCCGCGGGAGCGCACGTCGGCGACCGGCACCACCCGGCGACGCACGTCCAGGCGCAGCCCGGCGTCGAGCGCGGCGGGTGCCACGAACGCCAGGCTGGTGGCGGCGGCCGCGACGCCGTACGCGCCGAACATGGGTCGGGGCAGCATCGGCTGCGGCGTCGGGATCGAGGCGTTCGCGTCCCCCATCTGGGCGTACGCGATGAAGCCACCCTTGATCACCAGGTGCGGTCGGACGCCGAAGAACGCCGGCTCCCACAGCACCAGATCGGCGAGCTTGCCCGGCTCGACCGAGCCGATCTCGTGGTCGAGCCCGTTGGCCATGGCCGCGCAGATGGTGTACTTCGCCACGTACCGCCGGGCCCGGTGGTTGTCGGCGGCACCGTCACCGGCGAGCGCCCCCACCCGCGCCTTCATCACGTGGGCGCTCTGCCAGGTCCGCAGCACGACCTCGCCGACCCGGCCCATCGCCTGCGAGTCCGAGCCGATGATGGAGATCGCGCCCAGGTCGTGCAGCAGGTCCTCGGCGGCCATGGTGGACGGTCGGATCCGGCTCTCTGCGAACGCCAGGTCCTCCGGCACCGCCGGGTTCAGGTGGTGGCAGACCATCAGCATGTCGAGGTGCTCGGCCAGCGTGTTGCGGGTGTACGGGCGGGTCGGGTTGGTCGACGAGGGCAGCACGTTCGGTTCCCCGGCGACGGTGATGATGTCCGGTGCGTGCCCGCCCCCGGCCCCCTCCGTGTGGTAGGAGTGGATCGCCCGACCGCCGATCGCCCGCAGGGTGTCCGCGACGAACCCGGCCTCGTTGAGGGTGTCGGTGTGGATGGACACCTGCACGCCCGAGGCGTCCGCGACCCGCAGGCAGGCGTCGATCGCCGCCGGGGTGGTGCCCCAGTCCTCGTGCAGCTTGAACCCACCGGCACCGGCCCGCAACTGCTCCCAGAGCGCCTCGGCGGAGACCGTGTTGCCCTTGCCGAGCAGCAGCACGTTGACCGGGAACGCGTCCAGGGCCTCGTGCATCCGGGCCAGGTGCCAGGAGTTCGGCGTGACGGTGGTCGCCCGGGTCCCCTCGGCCGGTCCGGTGCCGCCACCGACCAGGGTGGTGACCCCGCCGGCCAGCGCCTCGGTGACGATCTGCGGGCAGATGAAGTGCACGTGGGTGTCGACCGCCCCGGCGGTGAGGATCCGGCCGTTGCCGGCGATCACCTCGGTCGCCGGACCGATCACCAGATCCGGGTGCACGCCGTCCATGGTGTCCGGGTTGCCCGCCCGGCCCAGCGCGACGATCCGCCCGTCGCGGATCCCCACGTCGGCCTTGACCACGCCCCAGTGGTCGAGGACCACCGCGCCCGTGATGACCGTGTCCAGGGCGCCGTCGGCCCGGGTGGCCCGGGACTGGCCCATCGACTCGCGGATCACCTTGCCGCCGCCGAAGACCGCCTCGTCGCCGCCGGCACAGTGGTCGTGCTCGACCTCGATCAACAGGTTCGTGTCGGCCAGCCGGATCCGGTCGCCGGTGCTCGGCCCGTAGAGCGCCACGTAGCGCTCCCGCTCCACCAGGCTCATGCCGCCGCTCCGCTGCGCTGCGCGCCGCCATCGGGCACCGCCGTCGTCGGGGCCGGGTCCAGCGGGCCGGCGCACTCGCCGCGCAGGCCGGGCACGATCCGCGCGCCGCGCAGCGGCACCAGGTCCACGGTGCGGCTCACGCCCGGTTCGAAACGCACGGACGTCCCGGCCGGTACGGCGAGACGCTGTCCCCAGGCGGCGGCCCGGTCGAAGTCCAGGGCCGGGTTGGCCTCGGCGAAGTGGTAATGCGACCCGACCTGCACCGGCCGGTCGCCGGTGTTCACCACGAGCAGCGTGGTCACCGGACGCCCGGCGTTGATCTCCACCGGCCGGGCCGCCGGCAGGATCTCCCCGGGGATCACGGGATCGGGTGGTGCACCGTCACCAGCTTGGTGCCGTCCGGGAACGTCGCCTCCACCTGCACCTCCCTCAGCAACTCGGGGATGCCGTCCTGCACGTCGTCCCGGCTCAGGACGGCGCGGCCGGAGGCCATCAGGTCGACCACGGTCGCCCCGTCGCGGGCACCTTCGAGCAGGAAGGCGGTGAGCACCGCGACGGCTTCCGGGTAGTTGAGGCGCAGGCCGCGCTCGCGGCGACGCCGGGCGACGTCCGCCGCCACGTGGACGAGCAGGCGGTCCTGCTCGTGGGGGGTGAGATACACGGGTGCTCCCGGTGGGTGTCCGCGCCCCCGGACACCGTCGGTCCGGCGCCTCGACGCGCCGACCGCCGGTCGGGGTTCGCCCGCCGGTCCCGACCGCCACGTGCGCGGGGCCCGGGGTTTCCACCTCCCCGGTCCGCGTGACGGACCACCGGCGGTGTCGGGTCGGATGCGGACCGCACCGCCCACCGCTGAGCAGACCGTAAGGGATCACGCGGGCGGCGGGCAACACCTCGCGTGAGGGTCGTCATAACGGGTGGACGCTGCCCCGTCACCGGCTGCTAGCCTCGGCGACAGGTCAAGAGCGCCAGCGTCAAGCCCCGGCTCGCTGGCCGGCAACCCTCGTCCGCGCAGGGGTGCCCCGGGTGAGGACCAGGCATCGGAGCGACCTCCGGTGCAAGCGTGGCCTGGTGTCCCAGGTCATCACGACCTCGAGGAGAACCATGGCGTACCCCGATCGACCGGTTGCCTGCCGGGACCTGACCCGGCGTCGGCACGTCGACATGATGCGGGTGTGCAGCGCCGCGTGTAGCTGACCGCGTCGCCACCCGGCCGCCGACCCCACCCGGTCGGACGACCACCCCGTTCGTTCCCATCCTTCGCGGTCCGTCCCACGGCGGACCGTCGGTGTGGCACGTGCGTGCCCGCCGCCGCTCATCAGGAGACACCTGTGCGCTTCCTTCCTGCCCTGACCCGGGCCGCCGCCGTCGGCGTCACCGCCGTGCTCGCCGCCACCGCCCTCACCGCCTGCGGCTCGGACGGTGACCCCGCCGACAACCCGTACAACCTGCTCCAGCCGGGGGTGCTGCGGGCCGGCACGCTCACCGACGCGCCGCCGAACGTCTATCTCAAGGACGGCAAGTTCACCGGGTTCGACAACGACCTGCTGGTCGCCGCCGCCGACAAGCTCGGGCTGCGGGTGGAGTTCGTCGGCACCGACTTCTCCGGGCTTCTGGCCCAGGTCAACAACCGCAAGTTCGACGTCGGCAGCTCCTCGATCACGATCACCGAGGCGCGGAAGAAGACGGTCGACTTCGGCAACGGCTACGACTTCGGGTACTTCGGGCTCGACGTGCCCGCCGGTTCGACGCTGGCGAGCTTCGACGAGTTGTCCGGCAAGCGGGTGGTGGTCGTGCAGGGCACCGTCCAGGACGACTACGCCACCGGGCGTGGCCTCGACCCGGTGCGGGTGCCGGACTACAACGGCGCGATCAACCAGCTCAAGGCGGGCACCGCGGACGCCTGGATCGCCCCGGCCGAGATCGGTGAGAAGACCGCCGCCGACAGCGGCGGCAGGATCAAGGTCGCGGCGAAGGAACTCAGCCCGGCACCCACCGCGTACGCCGTGGCCAAGGGCAACGACCCGCTGCGCGAGGCGCTGAACCGGGCCCTGGACGAGGTGATCGCCGACGGCACCTGGACCCGCCTGCAGGAGCAGTACTACCCGGGTCGGCCGATCCCGGCCGACTTCACCCCGGGCAGCGGCGACGTGTCGGCGCCGGCCGCCTCCTGAGGTAGGACGACGAGCGAGTAGGGCGGAGGTTGACCGTGGATCCGTTGCGCACCCTGTGGGAGACGTTCTTCGACTGGGAGTCGATGCGCGAGGCGCTGCCCGAGATGATCACCGTCGGGTTGCCGAACACGCTGATCCTGGCGGTCACCGCCGCCCTGCTCGGCTCGGCCATGGGCATCGTGCTGGCCGTCGCGGGCATCTCGCGTACCCGCTGGTTGAGGTGGCCGGCCCGGGTCTACACCGACGTGTTCCGGGGCCTGCCGGCGGCGGCGACGATCCTGCTGATCGGGGTCGGTCTGGCACCGTTGGGCATGCAGGTGTGGGGACCGAACCCGTACCCGCTGGGGATCCTGGCGCTGTCGCTGATCGCGGCGGCGTACATCGGAGAGATCTTCCGCTCCGGCATCCAGTCGGTGGAGGCCACTCAGGTGGAGGCCGCCCGCGCGCTGGGTTTCTCCTGGTGGGAGGCGATGCGGGTGGTGGTGATCCCGCAGGGTGTCCGGCGGGTCCTGCCGGCCTGGGTGAACCAGCTCATCGCACTGATCAAGGACTCCAGCCTGGTCTACTTCCTCGGTCTGCTGGCCAGCCAGCGGGAGCTGTTCCGGATCGGGCAGGACTACGCGGCCAACACCGGCAACCAGTCGGCGCTGCTGCTGGCCGGGCTCTTCTATCTGACGCTGACCGTGCCGCTGACGCACGTCGTCAACTGGATCGACCGGCGGCTGCGGCACGGCCGCCCGGCGACCGGACCGGCCGGTGACGACCCCGACGACCTCGACCTGGCGCTGCCCGGCGCCGCCGGAGGTAACCAACGATGAGCACCTCGGTCAGTCTGAGCCTGCGCGACGTACACCTGGCCTTCGGCCGTCACCAGGTGCTGCGCGGGGTGGACCTGGACGTCGCACGCGGCGCGACCGCCTGCGTGATCGGCCCGTCCGGGTCCGGCAAGTCGACGCTCCTGCGGACCGTCAACCGGCTCCTCGAACCGGACAGGGGTGACGTGCTGCTGGACGGGCGCAGCGTGCTGCGCGACGACCCGGACGCCCTGCGGCAGCGGGTCGGCATGGTGTTCCAGCAGTTCAACCTGTTTCCGCACATGAGCGTGCTGCGCAACATCACCGTCGCGTTGCGGCGCATCCGCAAGCTCGGCGAGGACGAGGCGGTGGCGGTGGCGCGTACCCACCTGGACCGGGTGGGGCTGGCGGCGAAGGCCGACGCCCGGCCGGCGCACCTGTCCGGCGGGCAGCAGCAGCGGGTGGCCATCGCCCGGGCGCTGGCCATGCAGCCGCAGGTGATGCTCTTCGACGAGGCCACCTCGGCGCTGGACCCGGAGCTGGTCAAGGGCGTGCTGACGTTGATGGCGGACCTCTCGTCGCAGGGCATGACCATGGTGGTGGTGACCCACGAGATGGGCTTCGCGCGCGAGGTCGCCGACACCGTCGCGTTCATGGACGCCGGTGTGGTGCTGGAAGCCGGCGAGCCGGCCTCGATCTTCGAGTCGGCCGAGCACCCGCGTCTGCGCCGGTTCCTTTCGCAGGTGCTGTAGCGGGGTTTCGGTGTAAGGAGGGGACCCCTGCTATGCACGAGGCGTTAGCAGGGGTCCCCTCCTTTCACTCAGGTCGGGGTGTCGCGCCGCCGGAACGCGCCCAGTCCGACCGCCAGCAGCACGGCCGCCACGGCGGTGAGCACCACCAGGGGCAGCACCGTGAGGTCGGCGGCGGGCACCGACGGCACGTGCGTAAAGGGCGACAGGTTCAGCGCCGCCTGCGGCAGCTCCAGCACCGCGCCCAACTGCCCGAGCAGCAGGAAGGCGATCAACACCGTCCAGCTCAGCGCCACCGACCAGCGCGGCACCGCGCCGAACAGGGCGGTCACCACCCCGACGAGCACCAGCAGGGCGGGCAACCGCAACAGCGCCGCCCCGCCCAGCTCGACCGTCCAGCCCATCGGGTCACCGGCCGCCAGGCCGTACCCGAGGCCGGTGGTGAGCCCGGCCAGCAGCACCAGCCACACCGCGCCGAGCACCGCGCCGCCCACCTGCGTACCGAGCCACCGGGTCCGGCTCACCGCCGTCGCCAGCAACGCCTCCAGGATGCCGTCGGACTCGTCGTTGCGCGTCCGCAGCAGGGCCTGCACGACGTACGCGCCGATGGTCAGCGCGTACAGGCCGAGGATCGCGGCCAGGTACGCGTCGACCAGTTCCGCCCCACCGCCGAGCTGGGCGATCGCCTCGGCCGCCGCCGGGTTCTCGGCGATCATCGCGTCCACCTCGTGACCGGCCACCCCCATGGAGAGGCCGAGCACCACCACGGCCACGGTCCAACCGGCCAGAGCGCCCCGCTGCAACCGCCAGGTCAGGCCGACCGGCCCGAGCAGCCCCGAGCCCGCTCGGGCCGGTCCACGCCGCGCGGCCAGCAGCCCGGCGCCGAGGTCCCGGCGTTCGGCCAGCAGATACGCCAGCGCGACCCCGGCCACCAGCAGGACCAGCGGCAGTGCGAGGACCCACCATCGTTCGGTGCCGAAGGCGCGTACCTGGGTGCCCCAGCCGAGCGGCGAGAGCCAGGTCGGCCAGGCGCTGTCCAGCCGGGTGCCGTCGCCGCCGCGCTCGCCGAGCACGTCACCGGCGGCGCGCAGCAGGAACGCGACGCCCACGGTGGCCGCGGCGAGCGCGTTCGCGCTGCGGGAGCTGACCGAGACCTGGGCGGTGACGGCCGCGACACCGGTGAAGGCGACACCGACCCCGCCGATCGCCGCGGCGGCGGCCACCGAGCCGACGACCGGGAGCCCGGCGCCGACGAAGGCCAGGACGAGCAGCGCGGCGGAGGCCAGGTTCGCGCCGACCACCACCAGCAGAGCGGCGGTCAGCAGGGCGTACCGGCCGACGACGTTGGCGCCGAGCAGTTCGGCGCGCCCGGTCTCCTCGTTCTGCCGGGTGTGCCGGACCACGGCGAAGGTGCTCAGCAGCGCGGCGAGCAGGGTGAGGGTGAGGTACGTCTCGGCGACCACCACCGCGCCGAGGTCGGCGCTGGCGATCGGACCGTTGAAGGCGCGCGCGACCACACTGGACAGCGCGGTCTCGGCGTACCCGAGGCGGGTCTGCTCGTCCGGATAGAGGCCGGCGACGCTCTCGGCCAGGCCGTAGCCGATCAGCGGGGTGCCGAGGATCCAGACGGCCAGGCGGGTCCGGTCCCGACGCAGCGCGAGGCGGGCGAGTCGCCCGGTGCCGGTGAAGGCGCTCATCGGGCACCTCCGACGGTGGTCTGCCGCTCGTTGTCGGTCCCCGGCCGCTCGACGTCGGCGCTGTCGCCGTAGTGCCGCAGGAACAGCTCCTCCAGCGTGGGCGGCGTGCTGGTCAGGGCGCGGACCTCGAAGCGGACCAGGTGACCGAGGAGACTGTCCAGGTGCGCCGGCTCCACCTCCAGCTTGACCCGGCCGTCGACCGGCCGGACCTCGTGTACGCCGGGCAGTTCCTCCAGCCCGGTCAGTGGCCGTGCGGTCTCGACGGTCACCGTGGTACGCGCCAGGTGGCGCAGCTCGGCGAGGCTGCCGGACTCCACGGTGCGCCCGTCCCGGATGATGCTGACCCGGTCGCAGAGCGCCTCCACCTCGGCGAGCACGTGGCTGGAGAGCAGCACGCTCGCACCGGCCTGGGTGAGCGTGCGGACCTCCTCCTGGAACACCGCCTCCATCAGCGGGTCCAGACCGGACGTCGGTTCGTCCAGGACGTACAGCTCCACGCCGGAGGCGAAGGCGGCGACGATGGCGACCTTCTGCCGGTTGCCCTTGGAATAGGTGCGGCACTTCTTCGTCGGGTCCAGCTCGAAGCGTCGCAGCAGCTCGTCGCGGCGGCGTTCGTCGAGACCGCCGCGCAACGCGCCGAAGAGGTCGATCGCCTCCCCGCCAGTGAGGTTGGGCCAGAGGTTGACGTCACCGGGTACGTACGCCAACCGCCGGTGCAGCGCGACCGCGTCCCGCCACGGGTCGCCGTCGAGGACGCGTACCTGCCCGGAGTCGCGGCGCAATAGGCCGAGCACGATCCGGATGGTGGTGGACTTGCCCGCGCCGTTGGGTCCCAGGAAGCCGTGCACCTCCCCCGGTTCCACCGTCAGGTCGAGCCCGTCGAGGGCACGTACTCCGCCGAAGGTCTTGACGAGGTTCTCGATCGAGATCACGGACATGGGTGCCTCCTGTCGCTCGGTGTGCCGACCACCCCACTGTACTGACCGACGGTAAGTGGTTTCGCGCAGGTCCCCGTCCGCCGGTCAGGAGGGGCTAGTCTGAACGCCATGACCTGGGAGGAAGTCGACGACACGCGCAGCCGGATCCTGCGTACGGCCCTGCAGATGTTCACCGAGCAGGGCTACCAACGCACCTCGCTGCGCCAGATCGCCGAACGCCTGCGACTGACCAAGGCGGCGATCCTCTATCACTTCCCCAGCAAGGCGCACCTGCTCAGCGATCTCGCCGCGCCGTTCGTGCGGGACCTGGAGGAGCTGCTCGACCGGGCCGAGGCGCTACCGGCGGGGCAGGGCCGTTGGGCGCTGCTGGAGGGCTGGGTGGACGTCATGCTGGCCCACCGGCACTCGCTGGGCATGCTCTATCACGACCTGGCGCTGGTCGGCCAGGGCACCGACTACCAGAGCCTGATGCAGATCGCCATGCGCGCCAACGAGATCGTGGCCGGGCCGAACCCGGGCGTGCGGGAACGTGTCCGGGCGGTGCAGGCGCTCGCGATGTGCGGCGACCCGGTGCTCTTCCTCGCCGAGGTACCCGCACAGGCGCTGCGCGAGGACATGCTCGACGGCGTCCGCCGCCTGCTCACAGACCCCCCACCGGCCACGTCGCAGACCGCCCCGACGGGCGCCCCGCCAACCGTCACCGACCCCGCCGCACCCCCCACCACCGACTCCGCCGTGACCTCCACCGCCGGAGGCGCCCCCACCGCCGACCCGACCGCGAGCAGCCCCGCCGGAGCCCAGGCCGCCGAAGCCGACGGAGGCGGAGCCGCCACCGCCCGTGGTGACACCACCGGCACTGGTGCGGACGGGCCGACCACCCCGGCTGCCAGCCCGCGCCCACGAGGCGGCCGACGACGCCCGGGACGCCCGCGTTCGATGAGCCCGGACCAGGTGTCGGCGGCCCGCCGGATGCACCTGGCGGGCACCCACTCGGCCGACGAGATCGCCGCCGAGTTCGGGGTGTCCCGAGCCACCGTCTACCGCCATCTCGAATCCGACAACGATACTGAGACAGTTTTGAGCTAATTGCGAGACGTCGCAAAACCCAAACCCACCCCCGCCCCACGCCCGCCACCCCGCCCCGCCACCCCACCCCCGCCATCCGCGTTGATCAAGAAGTTTGGGCGCGATTCGCGCGCCCAGGGCGACCAAACTTCTTGATCAACCACTGCGGGGGTGGGGTGGGGTGGGGTGGGAGGGAGGAGGGGGGTTAGCGGAGCAGGTTGAGGTTGGGGTATGTGCGGGTGTGGGCTGGGAAGTTCTCGTCGGTGTACGGGGCGTAGATCCAGGTACGCAGCGAGTTCGCGGCGGTGTCGATCTCCACCAGTCGGACCGGGTTGGTCCGGGGCGAGTGGAACGTCTGCAGGAACGAGTGGATCCGGTTGCCGTGCAGCCCGGTGTCCACCCGCGACGCTGCCGTGCCGGTGTGTCCGGAGAAGACGAACCGGATGTTGGCGTACCGCCGGATCAGGTTGTCGAAGACGTACTGCGGGCTCGTCGACCCGAAGCCGGCACTCTGGCCGATGGTGGCGTCGCTCTCCAGGAAGTGGTGGGTCACCACGATCACGTTGTGCCGGGGGTGCGCCGCGACGACCTGCTGCGCCCAGGCGACCGCGGCCCGTCGGGGCCACAGTTCCAGGGTCAACACCAGCCACTGCACCCCACCGGCGCGGTAGGTGGCGAAGACGTTGTCCACCTTGCCCGGTTCGAACCGCCCCCCGGCGACCCCGAAGCGGTCGACGGTGAAGTACCGGTTGAAGGTGGTGGTGTCGCGCAGCAACGGCCCGGCCGGGCTGCGCAGCGCGCCGTCGGGACCGAAGACCTGGGTGTCGTGGTTGCCCACCGCCAGCGTGTACGGCAGGCCGGCCGCCTCCAGCGGACGCAGGGCGGCACTGGCCCGGGCGTACTGCACGTGGTCGGGGGTGTCGTAGTTGACCACGTCCCCGGAGTGCGTGACGAAACGCAGGTCCAGGGCGGTGCGCTGGGCCACCAGCCAGTCGATGCGCTGCCGCATCCGGGTGTCGCCCGCGGTCAGCACCTCCTCCTGGGTGTCCGGCACCACCGCGAAGCCGAACGTGGTGTCGACCGGCCCGGCCGCCTCCGTCCGGGCGTACGCCACGTGCACGTTGCGGTCGCAGGTGGCGGTGAAGCGGTCGTTGACCAACTCGATGCGGACGGAGTGCCGCCCGTCCGCCAGCGGCGCGCCGACGAGGTAGCTGCCGTAGTCGGTGGCGCTCGCGACGGTCACCTCGCCGACCGGCTGGCCGCCGACGCTCACCCGGACGACCGGCCAGCCGTCGCACTCGTCGCCGATCACGCCGATCACCAGTTGGCCGGAGCCCTGCAACACGGTGGTGGCGTTACTGCTGTTGCGCCACAGCGTGGCGTGGGTGCCCGACGCCGGCACGGGCGTGCCGGTCGCCGGGTTGATCGACCCGTTGACCACGGTGAACGGTGACGGCTCCGCCGCGTTCGCCGTGCCCGCGAGCACGCCGGCCGACAACACGACCACGATCGCCACGATGGCCCGCGTGATCCGCATGTTTGCCCCTCCCTGTCCCACACCGGCACCTGCCGGACATCGGGATGCTAAGGCAGACCGACCGGACATCCCGGGAACGCGACACCAACACGCAGTAATGGCGTGCAAACGAAACGTGACCGAAACGTCGGCGGTCGCATCGGCGTCCCGGTCAGTCCACGTCGACCCAGTCGAGGGTGCGGCGTACCGCCTTCTGCCAGCCGGCGTAGCCGGTCGCCCGATCCTGCGGCGACCAGGTCGGCTGCCAGCGACGGCTCTCGTTCCAGTTCGCCCGCAGCTCGTCGGTGTCCCGCCAGAAGCCGACCGCCAGACCGGCGGCGTACGCGGCGCCGAGGGCGGTGGTCTCGGCGACCACCGGCCGACTCACCGGCACCCCGAGGATGTCCGCCTGCAACTGCATGCACAGGTCGTTGACGGTGACCCCGCCGTCGACCTTGAGGCACTCCAGGGCCACGCCCGAGTCCTGGGCCATCGCCTCGGCCACGTCCCGGCTCTGGTAGCAGATGGCCTCCAGGGTGGCCCGTGCGATGTGGGCGTCGGTGTTGTAGCGGGACAGCCCGACGATGGCCCCGCGCGCGTCGGACCGCCAGTACGGGGCGAACAGTCCGGAGAAGGCGGGTACGAAGTACACCCCGCCGTTGTCGGAGACCTGGCGGGCCAGGTCCTCACTCTGCGCCGCGCTGTTGATGATCTTGAGCTGGTCGCGCAGCCACTGCACGGCCGAGCCGGTGACCGCGATCGACCCCTCCAACGCATAGACCGGGTCCGCTCCGGCGAACTGGTAGCACACGGTGGTGAGCAGGCCCGCCTTCGACCGGACCAGCTCCGTACCGGTGTTGAGCAGCATGAAGTTGCCCGTGCCGTAGGTGTTCTTCGCCTCGCCGGGCGCGAAGCAGACCTGCCCGACGGTGGCCGCCTGCTGGTCCCCCAGGTCGCTGGTGATCCGGACCGGCCCACCGAAGGGTCCGTCGGGCCGGGTGCTGCCGTAGGCGTCCGGGTCGGACGAGGGACGGATGGCCGGCAGCATGGACCGGGGGATGTCGAAGAATGACAGCAGCTCGTCGTCCCAGTCCAGCGTCTCCAGGTCCATCAGCATGGTCCGGCTGGCGTTGGTGACGTCGGTGACGTGTACCCCGCCGTCCGGGCCGCCGGTGAGGTGCCAGAGCAGCCAGGTGTCGGTGTTGCCGAAGACCGCCTCGCCGCGTTCGGCAGCGGCCCGTACCCCGTCGACGTTCTCCAGGATCCACTGGATCTTGCCGGCGGAGAAGTAGGTCGCCGGGGGCAGGCCGGCCCGGCGGCGGATCACGTCACCCCGGCCGTCGCGCTCCAGGGCCGCGGCGATCCGGTCGGTACGGGTGTCCTGCCAAACGATGGCGTTGTAGTACGGCTGACCGGTGCGCGGGTTCCACACCACCGTCGTCTCCCGCTGGTTGGTGACGCCCAGCGCCGCGAGATCGGAGGCGGCGATGCCGTGCGTGTTCAGGGCCGTACGCACGACGGTCCGGGTCCGCTCCCAGATCTCCAGCGGGTTGTGCTCCACCCACCCGGCGCGCGGCAGGATCTGCTGGTGTTCGAGCTGGTGACGACCGATCTCGCGGCCGCCGTGGTCGAAGATCATGAAGCGGGTGCTGGTGGTGCCCTGGTCCACGGCGCCGACGAAGTCAGCCATGCGGGGGTCTCCTTCTCGTCGTGGTCGTCGGGCCGATCCTTCCCGATGTCCGCCCCGATGTCCGCAGCAGGACGACGCCGGGACGGGCCGCCGACGCCCGGTCGGTGCCTCCGACGAGCTGCCGCCCGACGGTCGCGGTACGGTCTGGTTCCGTCCCGTCGCCCACCGCGCCACCACCACCGGCGGCGCCGACCGGGACAGGGAGCACGCCGATGCGGTACGACCTTCGCGACCGGACGATCCTGATCACCGGAGCGGCCCGGGGCATCGGCGCCGCGCTGGCCCGGTGCGCCGCCGCCCGAGGCGCCCGCGTCGCGCTGGTCGGCCTGGAGCCGGCGCTGCTGCGGCAGCTCGCCGCCGAGCTGGACGGGCACTGGTACGAGGCGGACGTGACCGATCAGTCCGCGCTGGACGACGCCGTCACCTCGACCGTCGAGCGGTACGGCGGCATCGACGTGGTGGTGGCCAACGCCGGAATCGCGAACCTGGGGACGGTCGCGCTCGGGCCGGTCGACGCGCTCGCGCGCACCATCGAGGTCAACCTCACCGGCGTGGTGCGTACCGTCAGCGCCGCCCTGCCGCAGGTACTCGCCGCCCGGGGTCACGTGCTGATCGTCTCCTCGGCGGCGGCCTTCGGCGCGATGCCCGGGATGGCCGCGTACTGCGCGTCGAAGGCGGGGGCGGAGCAGTTCGGCAACGTCCTGCGCCTGGAGAACCGCCGGCACGGCCTCACGGTGGGAACCGCGCATCCGATCTGGATCGACACCGATCTGGTCCGGGACCTGCGCGACGACCTGGCCTCGTTCCGGCAGGCCCAACGCAGGCTGCCCTGGCCGCTGAACACCGTCGTCGGCGTCGAACGGTGCGCCGAGGAGTTGCTGCGCGGCATCGAGCGCCGCCGCCGCAAGGTGTACGTGCCGCGCTCGATCGGCCTGGTCCAGGCGTTGCGACCGATCGCGCAGAGCCGGCTGGCCGACGCGGTGATCAGCCGCTTCGGCGGTACGACGATGGTCGCGCAGATGGAGGACGAGGTGCGTCTGCTCGGTCGCTCCTTCGGGCGTACCTCGGTGGAGGGGGGCGGCTCGTGACGCTGCGTTTCCGGCGGGCCGGGACCGGGCAGCCGCTGCTGCTCGTGCACGGCATCGGGCACCGGCACCAGGCGTGGGACCCGGTCTTCGACCGGCTCGCCGCGCATCACGACGTGATCGCGATCGACCTGCCCGGCTTCGGCGAGTCCCCGGTGCCGCCGACCGGGATGCCCACCGACATGGCGGCCATCGTCGCGACGCTCCGGCCGGCACTCGCCGACTGGGGGCTGGACCGGCCGCACGTCGCCGGCTACAGCCTCGGCGGGGCGATCGGCCTGGAGCTGGCCGCCTCCGGACTGGCCGCCTCGGTGACCGCGCTCTCCCCCGCCGGGTTCTTCACCGACGCCGAACGCCGCCGGGCGCTGCGCGCCCTGAGCTGGATGCGGGTCACCAGCCACCTGCCCACACCACTGATCCGGGCCGCGCTGCGGTCGCCGGGGCTGCGCGCGTGGTGCTTCGGCCCGCTGGTGGCCCGTCCGGCGGCGCTGGACGCCGAGCGGGCCCTGGCCGATGCCCTCGCCCTGCGCCGATGCTCCGGTTTCGGCACCGTCGCCCGCGCCGCCCGGGGCTACCGGGTCGACTGCGCCGCACTGGGCGCGTGCGCGACACCGGTCACCATCGGCTGGGGTGACCGAGATCGCATCTTCGGCGTCCACCAGGCCGAGCGGGCCCGCGCCGACCTGCCGGGTGCCCGTGTGCAGACCCTGTCCGGATGCGGGCACGTACCGATGAGCGACGATCCCGAGGCGGTCGCCACGCTGATCCTGGAGACCACCGGCGCGCTGCCCCGCCCGGCCGACCGCCCGGCCACAGCAGGCTGATCGGCCCCCGGCTCACCGCCGTCGGAACCCGTTCAGTGCCTGCGGAACAGGCAGAACTCATTGCCCTCCGGGTCGCTGAGCACGGTCCAGCGCGGCAGCGTACGCCGCACGGTGGCCCCAGCGGCCACCACCGCCGCCAGTTCGTCGTCCTCGGCGGCCAGATCCAGGTGGATCCGGCCGACCGGCGGCAGGTCCCCGGCGGGGGCGATCCAGATGTCCGGTCCGGTCCCGGCCGGGTCGCTCAGCAGCACCGACTCGGTGGGCCCGAGAGTGCGTTCGGCGACTTTGACCCGATCCTCGGGCGCCACCGGCAGACCGGTGACCTGGCTCCAGAACGGGGCCATCAGGTACGGATCACGGCAATGGATGACGATCGCGGCGAGCTGCGGCATTCGATCATGCTAGCCAGCGCCCGAGCAGCACTCGAAGGGCGATGCTTGCTGTTCGGCAAGGGTCGCAGATGTCGGTGGACGACGTAATCTGCCTGCATGAGCAACCTCGCCCAACCGGACGCCGGCGGCACCGGCGGCCCGATGTCGGGGGTCGGCGAGGAGATCTGCCTACTGTCCGAGGCTTTCACCGCACAGACGGTGACACCGTTGCGGCATCTGCTCGCCGCGCAGATCGCCGCCGCCGGTCTCACCGGCGATCTGGCCGAGGATCTCGTCCTGGCCGTACACGAACTGGTCACCAACGCTGTGCTGCACGGCGGCGGCCAGGGGCGTCTGGACCTGATCCGCCGCGCCGACCTGCTCGTCTGCGAGGTCTCCGACCACGGGGACCAGGCCGAGGCAGACCTGACGGTGCACCTGCCGCCCAGCACCACCGCCGGTGGACGCGGCCTCTGGCTGGCCCATCAGCTCACCGGAGCGCTGACCCTCACCCGCCGCCCCGACGGCATGACCGCCACCGTCACCGCCAGCCTGATCGACCCGCCGGCCGCGCTGCCGGGACTGCCGCCCGCCGACCGGCGTGGCGGCGACGAGGGGCTGCCGCGCCGGTAGGCGCGGCAGCCGGCACCCGCGTCAGCCGTTGTGCTTCTGCTGACAGGGCACACAGAACCGGGCGTGCGGCAGGATCTCGAGGCGCTCCCGAGGGATCGTGGTACCGCACTTCTCGCAGCTGCCGTAGCTGCCGCCGGCGAGACGGCGCAGCGCACCGGTGATCTGCTCCAGGCTCTGCCGGGTGGCGGCGATCAGCGCGGCGTTGGTGTGCGCCTCCGACGGGTCGCCGGTGTCGGCCGTCAGCTCGGTCAGCCGGGCCGTCTGCGCCTCGAACTCGTGGGTCAACGTCGCCTGGAGTTCGGTGCGCCACTGCTGGTCGTAGGTTTCGGTGCTCATGTCCCACTTCCTTTCTCGGAAAATAGAAAAGGGCCGAAGCTGTCCGCTTCGCCCCTGGCCGTCGTGTGTGTGCGACGGGATGCCGGGGGGCCCCGACCGGTGGGACGCGGCTGGCCGTGTCCGGCCCGCGCGGACACCCACGCCGGCCGGGTCGCGGCGCACCGCCCCAGCGCAGCCGCCAGCGGCACCGCCGTGGCGACGGCGGCGCGGTCCAGCGGTGCGGCGGGATGCATCGGACCACCATAGGCGGGGCGGCACGGGAATCCAATGGCAAATCCCGGCGGTCGCCGCAGCAGACCCGCCCGTATGTGGACCAAAGCCGCTAAAGTGACAGATACCGCAGCGTGACCGGCACGTCCGCCGCGCCCTGGGGCGGTCGCCGTCCGTTGCCGCCGGTCCGCAGGAGGTGGTGTGATGTCCGAGGCGGTGCACCACTTCTTCGACGGTCTCGCGCGCAACGGCGGTCGCATGCTGCGCCAGGTCTGCGGCACGGTCCGCTTCGACCTGCGGTACCCCGACCACGTCGAGCACTGGCTGGTCACCATCGACCACGGTCGGGTGACGGTCTCCCGGGGCGACGCGGCCCCCGCCGACACCGTGATCGGCACCGATGAGGCGCTGTTCCTGCGGATGGCGCACGGCCAGGTCAAGCCGCTACCCGCCTGGCTGCGCAACGACTTCACCGCGGACGGCGAGTTCCGGTTCGTGATCATGCTGGAGCGGATCTTCGCTCCGCCACCGGGTGCCCGCCACCCCCGGGAGGTAGCCGGTGGCGGGAGCCCGGCCCAGGAGCGGACCTGACGTGAAGAAGCTGGTCCGCATCCTCGACGGCAACGTCTTCGCGCTCAGCGAGGACAACGGCGACATGGCGTTCAGCCCCACCAACCCCAGCGGTTTCTTCGCCTTCGACACCCGGTTCCTGTCCACCTGGCGGCTGAGCCTGGACGGGGAGCAGCTCAACCCGCTGGCCGTGCACGACCCCAGCTACTACGAGATCAGGTTCTTCCTGGTGCCCGGTCACCCGACCCACTACGTGGACGCCAAGGTGTCGGTGATCCGGGACCGGTGGATCTCGGGCTGCGGATTCGTCGAGCAGTTGACCGTGCTCAACCACACCGGCGAGGCGGTCGACCACGTCCTGCGCGTCGAGGTGGACAGCGACTTCGCCCCGATCTACAACGTGGTGTGGCCGCACGCCTCGACGCTGCGCGGCTATCGCGAGGTGTCCGACGGCTGCCTGCGACTGGGTTACCGGCGGGAGAAGTTCCACCGGCTCACCGACGTCTCCTCCAGCGAGCCCGCCGAGGTCGACGAGCGCGGGCTGACGTTCCGGATCCGGGTCGACCGGCAGGGCAAGTGGAGCACGAGACTCCAGGTGACCGGCCTGGCCCCCAGCCCGAACGGTGAGGACATCCGGACCCGGCTCGGCCACCACGGGCACCAGAAGGGCGCGCGGCTGCGCCACGACCTGAGCGAGTGGCTGGCCGACGCACCGCAGCTCTCCTGCGACTGGGAACCGATGGCCGTCACCTACCGGCGTGGTCTGGTGGACCTGGCCGGTCTGCGCTACACGCCGCTGGCCGCGCCGCACGAGTCCATGCCGGCGGCCGGACTGCCCTGGTCGGCCACGATCATCGGCCGCGACAGCATCTTCACCTGCTTCCAGACGCTGCCCTTCGTACCCCGCCTGGCCACCACCACGCTGCGCCTGCTCGCCCTGAACCAGGGCACGGTGCTCGACGACTTCCGGGACGAGGAGCCCGGGAAGATCCTCAACGAGTTCCGGTACGGCGAGATGGCGGCCTTCGAGGAACGCCCGCAGTCGCCGTACTTCGGCGGGGCGGACGTCACGCCGCTCTTCGTCGTGCTGCTCGACGAGTACGAACGCTGGACCGGTGACGGTGCGCTGGTCCGCGAGCTGGAGGACGCCGCCCGGGCCGCGTTGCGCTGGATCGACGAGTACGGCGACCTTCGCGGCGACGGGTACATCTGGTACCAGCCGCGCAACGAGCGCAGCGGGGCGAAGAACCACTGCTGGAAGGACACCCCGGAGGCGATCTGCTACCGCGACGGCCGGCTGCCCGGGCTGCCCCGCGCCACCTGCGAGTTGCAGGGCTACGCGTACGACGCGAAACGGCGCGGCGCCCGGCTGGCCCGCGAGTTCTGGGGCGACCCGGCGTACGCCGACCGCCTGGAGCGGCAGGCGGCGGAGCTCAAGCAGCGGTTCAACCGGGACTTCTGGATCGACGACGGCGGGTACTTCGCGCTGGCGCTGGGGCCCGACGGCGACCGGGTGGACGCCCTGGCGTCGAACATGGGGCACCTGTTGTGGAGCGGCATCACCGACGACGACAAGGCCGCAGCGGTCGCCGACCACCTGCTCGGGCCCCGGCTGTTCTCCGGCTGGGGCGTCCGGACGCTCGCCACCGAGCAGGTCAGCTACAACCCGCTCGGCTACCACGTCGGCACCGTGTGGCCGTTCGACAACTCGTTGATCGCGATGGGACTGCGCCGGTACGGCTTCCTCGCCGAGGCCGGCGTCATCGCGGAGAGCATCGTCGACGCGGCGCAGCACTTCGCCGGACGGGTACCGGAGTCGTTCGCCGGCTACGACCGGGAGCTGACCCGCTTCCCGGTGCCGTACCCGGCGGCGAACAGCCCGCAGGCCTCCGCCACCGGCGCGATCTTCCTGCTGCTGCGGACCCTGCTCGGTCTGGAGCCGTACGGCGAGCACCTGGTGGTGCATCCGGCGATCCCGGAGCGGTTCGGCCGGATCGAACTGCTCGACATCCCGGGTCGCTGGGGCCACAAGGACGCGATCGGCAACGCCCGCACGGGCGCGCCCTGATCGGACGGGGCCTCGCAGGGACGGCGGCGGGGCAGGTGAGCGGCGCTCCGGCGGGTAACGTGCAGCGGCATGACCGGCCTGCCGTACTCGCACTGCTCGTACTGCGGTGCCGCCTACCCGGCGGACGCCGGGTGGCCCCGGATCTGCGCGGCCTGCGGCCAGACGGTCTGGCGCAACCCGTTGCCGGTCGCCGTGGCGCTGCTGCCGGTGCAGACCGCCGACGGCCTCGGGCTGGTCGTCGTCCGGCGGGACATCGAGCCGGCGCGCGGCCTGCTCGCGCTGCCCGGTGGCTTCGTCGAACACGGTGAGGACTGGCGCGAGGCGTTGGTGCGGGAGCTGTGGGAGGAGACCTGGCTGCGCGCGGAGGCGGCCGACGCGCGGCTGGTCGCGGTGCACAGCGCCCCGGCCGGCGGCACCTTGATGATCTTCGGTGAGCTGCCGGCCCGCCGGTCCGAGGAGCTTCCGCCGTCGGCGCCGACGGCGGAGGCCACCGAATGGCTGGTGCTGACCGAGCCGACCGATCTGGCGTTCTCCACCCACACCCGGGTACTGGCCGACTTCTTCGCCGCCCGGCGCTGACCCCGGGCGTCAGGGCCGGGCGTTGCGGGTCAGGGCCGTCCGGTCGGCACCGGCGGGGTGGCGAACGGGATGCCGGTGGGCTGCGACACCGTCGGCGCGCCGGCCGGGTGGTGCCACAGCCCCCGGGCGCGCAGGATCGGCAGCACCCCCTCGCCGAACCAGTAGGCCTCCTCGACGTGCGGATGCCCGGAAAGCACGAACTCGTCCAGGCCGAGCGCGTGGTACTCGGCGATCCGGTCGGCGACCTCGGTGTGGCTGCCCACCAGGGCGGTGCCCGCGCCCCCTCGGACCAGGCCGACACCGGCCCACAGGTTCGGGCTGATCTCCAGGCCGTCCCGGGACCCGCCGTGCAGGTCGAGCATCCGCCGCTGCCCCTCGGACTCGCTGCGGCGCAGCCCCTCCTGCGCGGCGGCGATGTCGGCGTCGGCGATGCCGTCGAGCAACCGCCGGGCCTGCGTCCACGCCTCGTCGCTGGTGTCCCGGGAGATGACGTGCAGCCGGATGCCGAACCGGACCGTCCGGCCGGCCTCGGCGGCCAGCTTGCGGATCCAGTCCAGCTTGGCGGCGACCTGCGCCGGCGGCTCGCCCCAGGTCAGGTAGACGTCGCTGTGCCGGGCGGCGACCGGGCCGGCCGCCGCCGACGAGCCGCCGAAGTAGACCGGCGGGGCCGGCTCGGGCAGCCGGGCCAGGCGGGCCTGCTCGACGCGCACGTGAGCACCGGCGTGGTCGACCGTCTCACCGCGCCAGAGCGCCCGCACCACGTGCAGGAACTCGTCGGTACGCGCGTACCGGGCGTCCTTGTCCAGGAAGTCGCCGTACGCCCGCTGCTCGTGCGACTCGCCGCCGGTGACCACGTTGACCAGCAGCCGTCCCTCGGAGAGTCGCTGGAAGGTGGCGCCCATCTGCGCGGCGAGGGTCGGCGAGAGCAGGCCGGGCCGGAAGGCGACCAGGAACTTCAGCCGCTCGGTGACCTCGGTGAGCATGGCGGTGGTCAGCCAGGCGTCCTCGCACCAGGCCCCGGTCGGGGTGAGCGCGCCGACGAAGCCGAGTTGCTCCGCCGTGCGGGCGATCTGGCCGAGGTAGCCGATGGTGGGCGGGCGGGAGCCGCCGGCCCTTCCCGCCGACATGCCGTGCCCGCCGCCGACGATGTCCCGGCTGTCGCCGTACGTGGGCAGGAACCAGTGGAACGTCAACGACATGACTCGATCCTTCGGGCGCGCAGGGGTGGGTCCGGCCGTCCACTCCTGAGAGATGAGACGACCACGCGGACAGACTACCGATAAAACCTATCGGTTTAGTAGGCTGCTGCCGTCACGGACTCGTGTCGATGTCCGGCGATCCCCCCTTCGCTGTGTCCAGGAGACCTCATGCGTACCCCTTCCCCACGTCGTGCCCGCACCGCGCTGCTCACGGCGCTCGCCCTGGTCGCCGCGGTCGGCCTCACCGCGTGCGGCGGGTCGGCCAGCGGTGACGACGACACTCCCCGACTGCGCATCGGCTACCAGCGGTTCGGCGGCCTGAGCCTGGTCAAGGCGCGCGGCGAGGCGCCGGACGCCGAGTGGTCGCTGTTCGAGAGCGGCCCGGCGCTGACCGAGGCACTCAAGGCCGGATCGATCGACATCGGACAGACCGGTGAGGCACCCCCGATCTTCGCCGCCGCCGGCAAGATCCCGTTCTCCGTCATCGGGACCTCCGAGCCGATCCCGCAGGGCGAGGCGGTGCTGGTCAAGGAGGACTCCGGGATCCGCACCTTCGCCGACCTGAAGGGACGCACGGTCGCCCTGAACAAGGGCTCCAACGTGCACTGGCTGCTGGTGCGGTTGTTGGAGGCGAACAACCTGACGTTGCAGGACATCAACGTCAGATACCTCAAACCCGCCGAGGGGCGGCCCGCCTTCGACAACGGGCAGGTCGACGCCTGGGTGATCTGGGACCCGTACTTCGCCCTCGCCGAGCGCCCCGGGGTCCGGATCCTGGCCGACGCCACCGGCCTGGCCAGCAACCGCGAGTACGTGCTGGCCCACCCGGACGCGCTGGCGGACAAGTCCCCGCAGATCGAGTCGTTCCTGCGTACCTACCGGACGGTCACCGACTGGGGCATCGCCAACCCCGCCGAACGCGCCGCGGTGCTCGCCCCCGAGCTGAAGATCGCCGAGGACGTCACCAGTCGGGCACTGGACCGTAGCGCCCGCTCCCTGGCCCCGGTCACCCCCGCCGTCGGTGACGAGTTGCAGGCCATCGCGGACGGCTTCGCCACGCTGGAACTCATCCCCGGCCCGGTCGACATCCGGTCCCGGATCGACGACCGCTTCAACGAGGTGTACCAGTGACCAGGGCGACCGCACCCCCTGTCGTGGCACCGGCGGCATCAGGCCCGGCAGATCTCGGTACGCCGAAGCCCCGCGAAGGGCGTCGACGTACCACGATCTCGGCGATCGCCTGGTGGCGGCTGGCCAGTCCGGTGCTGCTGGTGGGCGGCTGGGAACTGGCCGCCCGGACCGGACTGCTCGCCCCGGAGAAGTTGCCCGCACCGAGCACCGTGCTGGTCACCGGTTGGCGGCTGGCCAGCGACGGCACCCTGCTGACCCACCTGCTCGACTCGCTCAGCCGGGCCGGTGCCGGGCTGCTCATCGGCGGCGGGCTCGCCCTGCTCCTCGGCGCCGTCGCCGGGCTGCTGCGCCTCGGTGACGACCTGATCGACCCACCGGTGCAGATGGCCCGGATGCTGCCGCACCTCGGACTGGTACCGCTGCTGATCATCTGGGTCGGCATCGGTGAGTCGCTGAAGATCAGTCTGGTCGCCCTCGGCGCGTTCTTCCCGCTCTACTTCAACACCTACGCCGGCATCCGGGACATCGACGAACGACTGGTCGAGGCGGCTCGTACCTGCGGGCTGGGGTCGCTCGCCCGGCTGCGGCACGTGGTGCTGCCCGGCGCGCTGCCCGCCCTGTTCCTGGGGCTACGGCTGGCCATCGGTGCCGCCTGGCTCAGCCTGGTGGTCGGGGAACAGGTCAACGCGCAGACCGGCATCGGCTTCCTGATGATGGAGGCCCGCGAGTTCAGCCAGACCGACGTGGTGGTCCTCGGCCTGCTCGTCTACGCCCTGCTCGGGCTGCTCTCCGACGTGGCCATCCGCACCCTGGAAAGGAGAACGCTGTCATGGCGACGCGGACTTCGGGCAACCTGACCGCCGGGACGGCGGTGCTGACCGCGACCGGCGTACGCCGTGACTTCGGCACCACCACCGTGCTGGCCGGCACCTCGCTGAGCATCGCGCCGGGCGAGGTCGTCGCCCTGCTCGGCGGCAGCGGCTCCGGCAAGAGCACCCTGCTACGCGTACTCGCCGGCCTCGACGAGGAGGCCACCGGCGAGACCGTCCTGCGCGGCACCGCCGCGGTCGTCTTCCAGGAGCACCGGCTGCTGCCGTGGAAACGGGTCGCCGACAACGTCGCGCTCGGGCTCTCCGGCCCGGACGTGGCAGGCCGCGTCGACCGGGCGCTGGCCGAGGTCGGTCTCGCCGACCGGCATCGCGCCTGGCCCGCCGAACTCTCCGGCGGCCAAGCACAGCGGGTCGCGGTGGCCCGAGCCTTGGTACGCGAACCTGACGTGCTGCTGCTCGACGAACCGTTCGGCGCGCTCGACGCGCTCACCCGGCTCCGGATGCAGGCGCTGCTGCGTCGGCTACGCACCGAACACGGCTTCGCCGCGCTGCTGGTCACCCACGACGTCGAGGAGGCACTGCTGCTCGCCGACCGGTTGCTCCTGCTGGAGTCCGGCGTCATCGCCGAGGAACTGGACGTACCCCTCGGCCCGAACCGGACTCCCGACGACCCGGCCTTCGGCGCACTACGCCGCCGCCTGCTCGACCGACTCGGCGTACCCACCTGAGGAGGGACGTCACCGCTCAGGCGACGAAGCTGCCGCCCTTGACACCCCGGACGAAGCCGGCCCACTGGCCGGAGCTGAACGACAGCACCGGCCCCTGCCGATCCTTACTGTCCCGCACCGCGACCACGGCCGGGAGATTGTCGGCCACCTCGACACAGTTCCCGGTCGACCCCGACCGGGTGCTCTTGCGCCAGGTCGCGCGACTCGGGTTCATGCGGGTCCTCCTACTTGACCAACTCCTCGGCCAACGCGAGCAGCCTATCCCGAGTGGGCTTCGGTCCCAGAGCCACAGCTTGAAGCTGTTCATGAGCTGTGGCGTATGCAGAGATCTCCGCGGGCCTGTCCAGATACAGCGCACCGGTGAGAGTGCCGACATACACCATCTTCTCCTCGGCAGCGTCCGGATAGGGCTCCGGCAGGGGTGGGAAGTCGAGGATGACGAAGCTGCCGTCGAAGCCGAGGCCGGTGGAGTACGGCAGTAGCTGAACTTGGACATTGCTCCGAGTGGAGTGCTCGACCAGGAGCCTGATCTGCCGGTGCAGCACCTCGGGTCCTCCCACCACGCGGCGGACGGCTCCTTCGTCGATCACCACTCGCAGTATCGGCGGGTCATCCTTGGCCAGGATCTTCTGGCGTTCCATGCGGAGTGACACCTGCCGCTCGATCTCGTCGTCGCGCAGGGGTATCGGACCGGTCTGGAAGACCGCGCGGGCATACTCCTCGCCCTGAAGCAGACCCGGGAACATCTGGCACTCGTACGTGCGGATGACCGATGCCTCGGACTCCATGCCCACGTACGCCGTGAACCAGTCGGGCAGGACGTCGCTGTACCGCTGCCACCACCCACGCTGCTTCGCTTGACGTGCCACCGCGACCACTGCTTCGGCCTGGTCGCCCTCCACTCCGTACAGCGTCAGGAGTGCGCGCACGTCGTTCGGGTGTGGACGCACGTCACCGTTCTCGACGCGGCTGAGCCAGCTTCCGTCGTGATCCACCTGTTGGGCCGCATCTGCGGACGTGTGGCCGGCCCGCTCACGAAGCTTCCGCAAGGTGAGCGCCAGCCGCCGCCGCTGGACGGTGGGACTTTGACGGGTGGCCATGGGGCCATCGTGCCACACGCACGAGGCGACTTCCTTTCGCATTCCAGTCGACCGCACATCTTGAATCCGCATATTGCGGATTATCGGATTGCGTGAAACGGTGTCACTGGGTGTGGTGGTCGGATGACCGGGCGTGGCCCGGCCGCCACGCCCCTCACGAGAGGAGGGGCAGATGGTCCGGCAGATGACCTACAACGAGTTCCTGCTCGCTGCGGCTCTCACGTTCGCGCGTCGACACCGGCCGAGGTGGAACCACGTGCTGAGGCGGGTGACGTGTCGGTGCGGCCGGGATCTGCCATGTCGAGTGCGGTACCGGGTGCCGATCAATCGGGGCCACTGGCCGGGAGAGGCGTCATGACAGCGCACGGGCCGGTGGTGCCGATCCGGACCTGTGCGGGATGTGGCGCCCCCTGGCCCTGCCGGACACGTCGTCAGGAATTGCGGGCCGAGTACGACCAGGCTCCGATGTCGTTGGCGCTCTACCTGGGTGCGTGCCTGGTGGCGGCCAGTCAGGACATGGGGTGGGCTCCGGCCGGGCTGCTGCATCGGCGGTTCCTCGGATGGCTGCCGTGACCATCGCGCCGCGCACCGGTGACCTGCTCCTGATCGGGCCGCAGGCCAGCGTGCAGTTTCGTCGGCCGATCCTGTTCCGCGTGATCCGGGTGTTGACCTGGACCACATACGACGGGTGGATCTGGCTGGAGGGCTACCAGCTCGACATGCGGGGAAAGGCTGTCACCCGGCGGGCCGTCTTCGTGCAGCCGGCCGGGCTGCGTACCGCACCGACGCGCCTGCCGATTCAGGGACCGGGAAGAAGGGAGACGCCCGGTACGGTGTGGACATGAGCGGGTGGGGACTCGTGCCGGGCCACCGGGGTTCGACTCTGGCGCTGCGTCAGGCTCGGCCCCGGAAGCGACCTCTGAACCAGTTCGTCGAAGGTCGCCGGTGATACTCACCCACGAGATCGCGCACGGCGTCGCCGCCGGTCAGGTCACGGTCGCCTACCGGCGCTGGATCCGGCCACGGGTGCGACCCGGCTCGACGTTCCACACGGTGGCCGGAATCGTACGCGTCGAGGCCGTCGACCGCGCCGAGCCCGAACAGCTCGACACGACCGCCGCGCGGGACGCCGGCTACGCCACACGAGAGGCCCTGGTCTCGACCCTGCGCGGTGACGACGCCGATCCACTCTGGCGGATCACCCTGTCGTGGGCCGGGCCCGATCCCCGCTCCGCGCTCGCCGAGAACCCGGTGCTCTCGCCATCCGACATCGCCGACCTCGACGCCGTGCTGGACCGGCTCGACGCCCGAAGCCCGTGGGCCCGCGCCGCGCTGGACCGGATCGGCCGCCATCCGGGCATCACCGCCGCGCGGCTCGCCGCAGAGCTGCCGATCGACAAGGACTCCCTGAAACGACGCCTCCGGACCCTCAAAGCACATGGCCTGACCCGCAGTCTGCCCTCCGGGTATGAACTCTCCGCGCGCGGCCACGCCTACCTGTCGGCCACCGGGCCCGCCTAGGCCGACGGCCGGGAACCGGGGGAAGGTCCGGCTCCCGGCCGGTCGCGCCTCAGCTCGCCGAGAAGCCGGCGAACAGCACCGAGGCCAGTCCCAGCGCGAGGACCAGGTTGAACACGGTGGCGGCACCGAAGACCGCCACCGGCCGCCACCCGGCCTGCCGCAGCGCCGCCACCCGCACTTCCAGGCCGATGCTGACGAAGGCCAGGATGAAGAACCAGGTCCGCAGGTCGTTGACGATCGCGATGGTGGCCTTGCCGTCCGCACCGGCGACGTCGAGGTACCAGGTGGCGATCACCGACGCGGCGACGAAGCCGAGGACGAACTTCGGGAACCGGCGCCACAGTTCACCGAGCCCCGGACGGGCCGCGCCGGCCCGGCGCTCGACGTGCAGCGCGAAGTACGCGGTCAGCGCCACCGCGACCACGCCCATCAGCGCGTTCTGGGTGACCTTGACGATGCTGGCGATCTGCAATGCCTCGTCACCGGCCAGCGCACCTGCGGCGGTGACCGCGGCGGTGGTGTCGATGTTGCCGCCGATCCAGGCGCCGGCCACCGCCGACTCCAACCCGAGCAGTTCGGCCAGCCAGGGCAGCAGGAAGATCGACGGCAACGCGAAGACGATCACCAGGCTGGCCGTGTAGGCCAGTTGCTCCCGGCGGGCACGGACCGCACCGGCGGCGGCGATGGCGGCGCTGACCCCGCAGATGGAGACGGCGGAGGCGAGCAGCGCGCGCAGCTTGTCGTCCAGACCGAGCCGCCCGGCGAGCCACCAGGTGAACAGGAACACGCCGCTGATCAGCAGGATCGCCTGGGCGATGGCCGGACCGGCGGCGCTGGCGATGACCGCGAGGTTGATCGACGCACCGAGCAGCACCAGACCGGTCTTGATGAAGAACTCGGTGCGGAACGCGGCGGCGATGCGGTCCCGCAGTCCGGTCAGCGTCACCACCACGTTGCCGAGCAGGCCCAGCAGGATCGCGTACACCGGGTATTCGATCGCCCCCGCGACGTCCTCGACCGCCGTGCCCTCGGCCCACGTGGGCACGTTCTGTTCCAGAGAGCGGGTCAGCACGGCGAGGACGAGGACGACCAGCAGACCGACGGCGGTCCAGGCCCAGAAAAAGCCGCCGGCCGACGGTGCCACGGCGGGCGGCAGGGCCGCCGGACCGGCGGGTGCGGTTTCTGCGGGTGCGGTGGTGCCGGTCGCGGGTCGGCTGGCGTCGGTGGTCATCAGGGCACCAGCCCGGCGGGGACGACGCCGATCAGGACCAGCGCGAGCAGGGCCAGGCCGAGCAGGGTGGCGGCCCAGTCCTCGTTGATGGCGAACCGGCTCTCCGGCGCGGTGGGGGCGGGCTGTGTTTCGGGGGCACTCATGGAGGTTCCTCCGCAGGTGAGGGGGCACGCGGATCGATGAAGACTGCACTATATTCCTACCGGGAAAGTAGGAATACAAGAGCTGTCCACGATCCGGGCGGCACCCGAAACCGGCAACGGGCCTGCGCGTCGCCTAGAGGCGAGCGCGCACCGTCTCGACGCCCTCACCGGTGATGTCCGCGAGATAGGCACGTCGGCCGGCGAGAACCATCACCAGAGCTTCCGTCGTTCCTCGGACGACCGGGCCGTCGCCGCTGCGGAACGGCCCGTCGGTCGCCTCCCACCGCAGGTCCTTCGCCACGGTGCGGCTGTTGACGGCGAAGTTCCTGGACACGAAGAACTCGGCGACCGTGGTGGCCGCCTCGACCGTCGGCCCGCCGGAGAGCCCCAGCGGGCGGCGGATGTCCTGGCCGTGCACGACGACCTCGCCCAGCCACGCGGCGGTGTGCCCCGACGGGGCGGTCGTGGCGGACACGGCGGCCCGGAAGGTCGCCAGCGTGTCGGCGGGCGTGGCACCGAGCTGCTCGCGCAGGCGACGCCGGTTGTGCAGGTCCGGCCGGAACCCGGCTGCGGCCATGCTGCGGATCCAGCGGAACGGAGTCATGCGCGCGGCCGAGGTCAGGTGGGCCAGCGTCTCCTCGACGCTCCAGGAGCCGCAGAGCGAGCGGGTGGCCCACTGCGCCTCGGTCAGATCAGCGAGATCGTCGGCCAGGTCGCCACGGGCGGCGACGATCTGGGCGGCGGTACGAGCGGAACCGCTGGAGTCGGCGGAGTTCATCGCTGCGCAGCTTAACGACCTCGTACCTGCGAAACCGAAGTGACCGGGCGCCCGGCTGCCGAGGCGTGGCCGGGCCCTGGACGGGTAGACGGGGCGACGCCGTGCCGCGCCGGCCGGCGGCCGGCCCGTCGGTTGCCGGGACAGCGTGATCTTCCGGGGGGCCGATGACCGACTGGCCGAGGAGTTCGGACGACGTCGTGGAACTGCGGGTGCACGGGGTGTCCGGCGCGGGCGCCGAACAGATCCTGGACCGCCCGCACAGCCACCAGGTCGCCGGGGACGGCAGCGGCGGCTTCTACCGCCCGCGACCCGGTTACCCCGACACCAGGGGGCCGGCCGGGGTCACGCTGGAGGCGTACCGGTGGAGCGACCTGCCGTCGGGCACCCTGGTCCGAACGTTGTCGTTGATGTTCCTGCTGCCCTTCATGCTGTGCAACGTCGCGATCTGGATGCGCCCGGCGCACCGGGGCACCTCCGGCGCGGGACTCAAGGCGGTGTGCCGGCTGCTCGCGCTCACCCTGACCATGCTGTACGTGCTCGGCGCCGTCTGCATGTCGGTCGACCTGCTCGCCTGGCGTTGCCTGCCGAACCCGTACTGCCTCCAGGATCGTCCCTGGCTGTCCTGGCTCGGCGGCCGACCCACCGGCGTGACGTTGGCGGTGTTCGGGCTGATTCCCGCCGCCGCGCTCGGCCTCGTGTGGCGGCTCGCGGCGCGCCCGGGGCGCAACTTCGACGCCTTCCAGACCCCCACCACCGCCTCCGGCCCGCACCACCTCAGCGCGGTCGGCCAGTGGGACAGCGCACCGACGGTCGGCCGGCTGCGGTCGCTGCACGTGGCAGCGGGCTTCGGCACCCTCGCCCTCAGCGTGCTCGTCGCCCGGATCGACTCGGGCGCCTCGGCCGTCGTGGTCGCGTTGGCCGTGGTCACCGGTGTGGTTCTGGTGGGCTGCGTCGTACTGCTCTGCGCCCACCCGCTGATCGACGCCCCGGTCGCGGACCGCCGGGTGGACCGGCTGACCGGCGGGCTACGTGCCGTGGCGTGTGCCCTGACCCCGCTGGTGCTGGTCACGGTGGCGCTCGATCCCGCACCCTGGCAACCGCGCACCGGCCTGCCCGGCTACGCCAGCATGGTCGGCATCCTGATCCTTTCCCAGGCCGCGCTGCTGTTCGTGCTCGGCACGGTGTCGCTGGCCCTGCGCCGTCGGGTTCGCGGCGCCGTGCCGACGTCGGACGACCTCGACGACGGCGAGACGGGCGACGGACTCGACGGGGCCGAGATCCGTCGCGGGCCCGGCCGCGACGGGCTCGGTGCCGGGCCGTTGCAGGGACTGGGCGCTCCGGTGATCGCGGCCGCCGCCACCGGGCTCGCCGTGGCGATCACCGCCGACCTCGTCTACCGGATCGCCGACCTGCTCAACCGGCGCGCCGCAGCCGACAACGAACGGGCGATCGGGCCGCCTCTGGGCTACAAGTGGGCCATCTTCGTGTTCCTCGTGGCGGCGGCGACCGTGCTGGTGGGGGCGGTCGTGATCACGCTGATCAGTCGCCTCGCGCGGCGGCGCACCGCCCGGGCCACCGTGGCGCGCGACTACCCCGACGCGCCACCGGCGGCGGGCTACCGTCTGCGCCAGGTCGAACGGACCATCGCCCGGGCCCGGTTCACCGAACGCCTGGAGATCCTCGCCGTGGTGTACGCCTGCGTCGTCGGCGCGGGCATGCCGACCAGCCTGCTCGGCATGCTCGACCTGGCACCGGGCACCGTCGTGCAGCGACTCACCGGGATCCCGGCCGCCGCCACCGAGTTCGGCATCCAGGTGGGCAGCTTCCTGATCGCGGCGGTGGTGCTCGCCCTGCTGGTCGGTGGCATCTTCGCCTATCGCACGGCGGGATTCCGGCGGTACGTCGGCGTGCTGTGGGACCTGGGCACGTTCTGGCCCCGCGCGGCGCACCCGTTCGCCCCGCCCTGCTACGCCGAACGCGCCGTGCCGGAGCTGAGTCGGCGCATCACGTACCTCACCGAACAGGGGCACGGCGTGCTACTGGCCGGGCACAGTCACGGCGCGGTGCTGCTGGCCGCCACGATCCTCCAGTTGCCGCCGCAGGTGTGCGGACGGCTGGCCCTGCTGACGTACGGGTCGCCGCTGCGTCGGCTCTACGCGCGGTTGTTCCCGGCCTACGTCGACGAGGACGTGCTGTGCGAGGTGGGTCGCCGGGTCAACTGGCGGTGGGTCAACCTGTGGCGGGACACCGACCCGATCGGCGGCTGGGTCTTCTCGCCGCACCGGCCGGACCGGCGGCCGACGGTGCCCGGTCCGGCCGGTGACGTCGACCGTCGACTGCGGGACCCGGTGGACGTGGTGCCGCCACCGGGCGACAGCGTGCCGCCGCCGATCGTCGGCCACTGGCCGGGCGAGTCCGATCCCCGGTTCAGCGCGGCCGTGGCCGAGCTGGCCGCCCGGCTGCGGGCGCGGGCCCGCCACGCGGCCACGGCCGCCACCGCGCCGGAGAAGTCCACCGGACGGCGGCCGGTCGACGGGGCCGGGTGAGCCTGCGCGGCCGGGGCGGCCAGGCACTATCCTTCGCCGGGTGGGCACCTCCGGTGGCAGCGAGCGGACGGTTGTCGCGTCGAACCGCAAGGCGCGGCACGACTACACGATCCTCAAGACGTACGAGGCGGGGATCGTGCTGGCCGGCACCGAGGTCAAGTCGCTGCGGGAGAAGCGGGTCTCGCTCGTCGACGCCTTCGCCCAGGAACTCGACGGCGAGATCATGTTGTACGGCCTGCACATAGCGGAGTACGGCTACGGCACCTGGACGAACCATGCGCCCCGGCGGACCCGGAAGCTGCTGCTGCGCCGGGTGGAGATCGAGCGCATCCTGGCGCAGACCCGCGAGGGCGGGATCACGTTGGTGCCGCTGTCGATGTACTTCTCGGGCGGCTGGGCCAAGGTCGAGCTGGCGCTGGCCAAGGGCCGCAAGGCGTACGACAAGCGGCAGGCGTTGGCCGCCCGGGACGCCGATCGGGAGATCGCCCGGGAGATGGGCCGTCGCCTGAAGGGGCGGACGGGCCGGTACGCCGAGGGGCGCGGGACCGGTCGGTGATCAGCCGGCGAGCAGGTGTTCGTGTGCCGCGCGCAGCCGGTCGAGCGCCGGGTCACCGCCGGCCGGAGCGCGTCGCTCCAGCTCCGCCCAGACCTCGGCGAGCGCGGTTGTCACCGCGCGCAGCTCGGCGGCGTGCCGACGGCCGCTCTGCTCCCGTTGGGCCTCCAGTCGGCGGGCCCAGCCGGCGGTGACCTCGGCGAGCCGGTCGGCGTCGGCGCGGGCCTGGGTGGCGGTGCGCACCGCGCCCGGCGGCACGATCGCGGCGACCGGCCGGGGATCGCCGTCGCGGGTGATCACGGTGACGGTGTCGGTCAGCTCCGCCATGGCGACGAGCTGACTCAGTCGGGTGCGCGCCTCGCGCAACGGCAGCGAGCGCGGCGGGACGGTGCCTGGGGTGAGGGCGGGGACAGCCATGGATACATGGTGGGTGCGGGGTACGACACTTTCCGCAACCGTCCATCAGGGAGCGTGCCGACCGGATGGCCGCCGAACCCTGGACATCTACAGTAAACAATCTTAATAATTGTGCATCCGTCGATCGACGGCCCTCGTCCCCCGGGAGGTCCGGATGCGTCGCCCCACCCGACACCTGCTGCTCACCGCCGTCGCCGCCCTGGCCACCGTCGCCGCCACCACGCTGGTGGCGGCCACCCCGGCCCAGGCCGCCGGTCCCACCGCCAGCTTCGTCAAGACCGCCGACTGGGGCACCGGCTGGGAGGGCAGGTACACCGTCACCAACGGCGGCAGCAGCACGATCACCTCCTGGCAGGTCGCCTTCACCCTGCCCGCCGGGACCACCCTGGGCTCCTTCTGGGACGCCACCGTCAGCAGCGCCGGTCAGCGGCACACCTTCACCAACCGGTCCTGGAACGGCACCCTCGCCCCCGGCGCCTCGGCCTCCTTCGGCTTCCTGGCCACCGGGCCCGGATCACCCACCGACTGCCGGGTCAACGGCGTGTCCTGCGGCGGCGGCACCCCGACCACCCCGCCGACCACACCGCCACCCACCACGACACCGCCCAGCACCCCGCCGACCACCGTGCCACCCACCACGCCACCGCCGACCACGCCACCGACCGGTGGGCTGCCCCGACGGGCCCTGATCGGCTACCTGCACGCCAGCTTCGCCAACGGCTCCGGCTACCTGCGGATGGCCGACGTACCGGCCGACTGGGACGTCATCAACCTCGCCTTCGGTGAGCCCACCACGGTCACCTCCGGCGACATCCGGTTCCAGCTCTGCCCGGCCAGCGAGTGTCCGGGCGTGGAGAGCGAGGCCGAGTTCACCGCCGCGATCCGCGCCAAGCAGCAGCAGGGCAAGAAGGTGCTGCTCTCCATCGGCGGGCAGAACGGACAGGTCCAGCTGACCACGACCACCGCCCGGGACACCTTCGTCCGCTCGGTGTCGGCGATCGTCGACCGGTACGGCCTCGACGGGCTCGACATCGACTTCGAGGGCCACTCCCTGTACCTGAACCCCGGCGACACCGACTTCCGTAACCCGACCACCCCGGTCGTGGTGAACCTGATCTCGGCGATCCGGACGCTCACGCAGCGCTACGGGTCCGGCTTCCTGCTCACCATGGCGCCGGAGACGTTCTTCGTCCAGCTCGGCCACCAGTTCTACGGGCCGGGACCGTGGGGCGGGCAGGACCCGCGCGCCGGGTCGTACCTGCCGGTGATCCACGCGCTGCGGGACCACCTGACCGTGTTGCACGTGCAGAACTACAACTCCGGCCCGATCGTCGGGCTGGACGGCCAGTACCACACCATGGGCGGGGCCGACTTCCACATCGCGATGACCGACATGCTGCTCGCCGGCTTCCCGGTGGCCGGCAACCCGGACCGCGTCTTCCCCGCGCTGCGGGAGGACCAGGTCGCCTTCGGCGCGCCGTCGTCGGTCAGCGCGGGCAACGGCTACGTCGCCCCGGCCGGCGTCCAGGCGGCCGTCACCTGCCTGGTCCGGGGACAGAACTGCGGCGGTTACACGCCCCGCAGCGGCACCAACCCGAACTTCCGCGGCCTGATGACGTGGTCGATCAACTGGGACCGCTTCTACCAGTGGGAGTTCGGCCGCAACCACGGCCCGTTCCTCAAGGCCCTGCCCTGACCCGTGGCCACACACGGTGGTGGCCCCGAGCGCCGTTGCTCGGGGCCACCACCGGCCCGGGGGCCAGGCCGACGCTCAGCGCGTCGGTCGGTCCCGGCGGGACGGAAACTGCGCACCGGGCCGGGCCAGGCTCGACCGGGCGCGCAGCCCGACCGGATCGGGCGCGGTGACGGCGGCCGGTGCCGGCGCGGTGACGGCCGGGTCGCGCAGGGAGTCCAGGTACGCCATCGCCGCCCGGTCCTCCTCGGTCGGGGCAGCGAGCAGGGCGTACACCAGGCCCACCACGCCGAAGATCACCAGCAGGACGATCGGCAGCAGCATGGTGCTGACCGTGGCGCCGGCCAGCTCGGTCCGCTGGTCGTGCAGGTGCACCGACATCGCGCTCATCCCGGTGAAGTGCATGCCGTTGACCGCCACACCCATCACCAGCGCCGAACCGAAGATCGCCAGCCCGCGACGGACCGTGACCCCGAGCCAGAGCGCCACGGTGGCGGCAACCACCGCGATCACGATCGACGCCGCCACGCGCAGCGGGTCGTAGTCGATCCGGCCGTCCAGCTGCATCGCGGCCATGCCGCTGTAGTGCATCGCCGCCACACCGAGACCGGTGAACAGGCCGCCGGCCAGGATGCGGACCGCGGACAGCCGGCCGGTGCCCACGATGGCCAGACCGATGCCGACCGCGATCACCGCCAACAGGGCGCTGGCGACGGTGATCGGTACGTCGTACCGGATCCGCGAGCCGCTCACCGCGAAGCCGAGCATCGCCATGAAGTGCATCGTCCAGATCGCGGTGCCGCCGAGCGCCCACGCCGCGAGCGTCCCCCACCAGATCTTCTGCCCGGTGGACTTCGCGATCCTTATCCGGCCCGCGAAGATCAGGCCGAGGATGGAACCCAGCACGGACAGGGCGTAACTGATCCCCGGCGTGATCCATCCGTATTCAAAATGATTGATTTCCGCCACAACGGGCTCCCCCCAGAGCTGCTACCAGCGCGTAGCGACGCGCCGAAGACATGATCGGGGAGCACCCGAGCAGGCACAATAGGCGTTCGGGGGCACTTCGCGCCGTGTTGTCGCGATCACTCAGCGATGCGTCGATTCCCGGTCACACTCACGCGGGCGAATGGTAGGCCAGCACCCCCCGGTTGACAGCCGCGATCGCCTGCCGGGCCGTGGCCCGCAACTCGGTCGAGGCGCCGCCCGAGTCGGCCAGCTGCCCGAGCAGGTCCACCACCTGACGCGCCCACCGGACGAAGTCACCGGCCGGCATCTCGCCGTCGAACTCGTGCCCGCTGGACAGCACCTTTGCCAACGCCTCACCCCGCGCCCAGCGGTAGACCGGCCAGGCGAAGCCCAGATCGGGCTCCCGGGTGACGGCCAGGCCCCGCGCCGCCTCGTCGGCCTCGATCTCGCTCCACAGCTTCAACGTGGCGTCGACCGACTCGGCGACCGCGCCGCGCGGCAGCGACGCCCGCTCGTCGACGTCCCGACGCGCCTCGAAGACCACCACCGAGACCGCCGCCGCCAGCTCGGCCGGGGACAACCCGTCCCAGACCCCGCGCCGCAGGCACTCCGCCACCAGCAGGTCGGCCTCCGTCCAGATCCGCCCCAGCATCCGCCCGGCATCGGTCACCGCGCCCTCGGCTGTCAGGTAGCCGCGCGCGGTGAGCAGGGCCACGATCCGGTCGAACGTACGCGCCAACGACCCCGTCCGGCCGGAGACCCGCTGCCGCAGCTCCTCGGTGTCCCGCTCCAGCCGACGACGACGCTCCGCCCAGCGGGCGTGTTCCTCCCGCTCCGGGCAGGCGTGGCAGGGATGCCGTCGCATCTCGGTGCGGAGCTGGGTCAGCCGGTGGTCCTCCCCCGACTGTCGACCGCGCGCGCCCCGCCGGGAGTGCCGGTCCAGGCCGGTGCCGCTGACCTGCGCCGCCAGGTCCCGTCGGGCGGCCGGGTTGCGGTGGTTGAAGTGCTTGGGCACCCGGATGCGCGCCAGCACCTCGGCCGGGGTGGTGAAGTCGCCGGGGCTGATCCGGCCCGCCCACCGGTCCTGCGTGAGCACCAACGGCCGGGGCTCGCTGAACCCACCGGCCGCCGGGTCGAGCACCACGGCCAGACCGGCCCGACGCCCCGACGGCACCCGGATCACGTCACCCACCCGCAGGCGTTCCAGCGCCGCCACCGCCGCCGCCCGGCGCTGACTCTGCCCCTGGCGGGCGATCGCCCGTTCCCGGTCGGCGATGGCCACCCGCAGCGCGAAGTACTCGTCGAAGTCGCCGTGGTGGCAGGCCGCCTCCGCGCCGTACGCCTCGATGGTCTCGGTGTTGCGCTGCACCTGCCGGGCCAGGCCGACCACCGACCGGTCTGCCTGGAACTGCGCGAACGACGACTCCAGCAGCTCGCGGGCGGGTGCCGTGCCGACGCTGCCGACCAGGTTGACCGACATGTTGTAGGACGGCCGGAAGCTGGACCGCAGCGGGTACGTCCGGGTGGAGGCCAGCCCCGCCACGTGCCGCGGATCGGTCTCCGGGGACCACACCACCACGGCGTGCCCCTCGACGTCGATGCCGCGCCGCCCGGCCCGCCCGGTGAGCTGCGTGTACTCCCCCGGGGTCAGGTCGACGTGGGCCTCGCCGTTGTACTTGACCAGGCGTTCCAGCACCACGCAACGGGCCGGCATGTTGATGCCCAGGGCGAGCGTCTCGGTGGCGAAGACCGCCTTCACCAGCCCCCGGACAAACAGCTCCTCGACGACTTCCTTGAACGCCGGCAGCATGCCGGCGTGGTGGGCTGCCAGCCCCCGCTCCAGACCGTCGAGCCACTCCCAGTAGCCCAACACCGACAGGTCCTCGCCCGGGATGGCGGTGATCCGGGACTCCACCACCCGCCGGATCTCCGAGCGCTCCTCGGGCGAGGTGAGCCGCAGCCCGGCCGCCAGACACTGCTGCACCGCCGCGTCGCAGCCGGCCCGGCTGAAGATGAACAGGATCGCCGGCAACAGGCCCTCGCGGTCCAGCCGGTCCACGATGTCCGGCCGCAACGGCCCACGCCAGCGCGGCCCCCGCCGCCCGGCACCCGGCCCGGCGGACCGCCCCTCGCCCAGGTCGAGGCGGCGTACCGTGTCCCGGGTGTACCGCAGCAACTCCGGGTGCACGTCGTGCTTGCGGGCGGCGTCCGCGTCGTGGAACAGGTCGAACATCCGCTTGCCGACCAGCATGTGCTGCCACAACGGCACCGGACGGTGTTCGCTGACCACCACCGTGGTCTCGCCGCGCACGGTGATCAGCCAGTCGGCGAACTCCTCGGCGTTGGACACGGTCGCCGACAGCGACACCAGCGTGACCGAGGCGGGCAGGTGGATGATGACCTCCTCCCACACCCCTCCCCGGAAGCGGTCGGCCAGGTAATGAACCTCGTCCATCACCACGTACGCCAGGCCCTGCAGGGTGGCCGAACCGGCGTAGAGCATGTTGCGCAGCACCTCGGTGGTCATCACCACCACGGGCGCGTCACCGTTGATGGCGTTGTCGCCGGTGAGCAGCCCGACCTGCTCGGCACCGTAGCGGTCGACCAGGTCGTGGTACTTCTGGTTGGACAGCGCCTTGATCGGCGTGGTGTAGAAGCACTTGCGCCGGGCGCCGTCGGCCGGCGCCGGCTGCCCCGGGGCACCGCGCAGCGCCAGGTGTACGGCGAACTCGCCGACCACGGTCTTGCCGGCCCCGGTCGGGGCGCACACCAGCACCCCGCTGCCCCGCTCCAGCGCCTGGCACGACTCGCGCTGGAAGTCGTCGAGGTCGAACCCGAGATCGGCGGTGAACTCTTCCAGCGCCGGGAACTGAGAGGCCTGGGCGGCCCGGCGACGTGCCGCGGCGTACCGCTCGGCGGGGCTCGACATGTCACCAAGATTAGTGCGTGCCACCGACGGCCACCCGACAAGGCCGTCCGGCAGGGCCGTCCGGGTGGGTCGGTAGGGTGCACGTCGTGCCGGATCATCCCGAACCGACCGACGCCCTCCCCGGCGTCGACCACACCCGCCACGAGCCGTCCCGCCGGCCCGTACGAGCCGTGCTGCTCGACTTCCACGGCACGCTCGCGCAGGTGGAGGAGCCCAGGGAGTGGGTGCTGGCCGCCGCGGCGGCGTGCGGTGTGACGCTGGACCGGATGCGGGCCACCTCGCTGGCCGACCGACTGCTCACCGCCGGCCGGGCCGGTGGACCGCTGCCCGGCCGGGTGCCGCCCCGACTGGCCGAACTCTGGGCTGACCGTGACCTCTACGAGCACGCCCACCGGGGCGCGTACACCGGGCTGGCCGCCACGGTCGACGCCGGGATCGACGGGTTCGCCGACGCCCTCTACGAGCGCGTGCTGGTGCCGGAGGGCTGGGTGCCGTACCCGGACACCGCCCCGACGCTGGCCGGGCTGCGGGCGGCCGGCGTACGCGTGGGCGTGGTCAGCAACATCGGCTTCGACCTGCGGCCCATCTTCGACGCCTGGGGCCTCGCCGACCTGGTCGACGCGTTCGTGCTCTCCTACGAGGTGGGCCGCTGCAAGCCGGACCCGGCGATCTTCTGGCGCGCCTGCGGGATGCTCGGCGTCGACCCGGAGGAGTCCCTGATGGTCGGCGACACCCCCGCCGACGCCGGAGCCGTGGCCGCCGGCTGCGCTGTCCTGGTCCTACCCCCCGCCGACCCAGGCCGCCCCAACGGGCTCGGCTCCGTCCTGGACCTCCTCCCCCACCCCTAACCCCTCCCCCACCACTCCCTCCCCGCCCACCCCGCCCCCTCCGCCCGCCGGGGGTCCGGTTGATCAAGGAGTTTGCGTCACCCGCCGCCTCTGGACGTGACCAAACTCCTTGATCAACGAGGCGGGCTCGGGGTGGGCGGGTGGGAGGCGGGTGGGGGGCGGGTGGGGGCGGAGGGTGGGGGCAGGGGTCAGCGGAGGAGGTGGAGGGCGGCGGGGACGGCGGTGACGGTGACCGGGAGGGGTAGCGAGCGTTCGCCGTCGGCGTACGTGGTGATGCCCTCGGCGGCCACCGTGACCGTGCGGGCGCGGTAGGTGCGTACCAGCGGATGGTCCACATGCGTGCCGGCGTAGATGCGCGGCTTGACGCGGATCAGGGTACGACGGTCGAACCGGCCGCCGACCACCACGTCGAGCAGCCCGTCGGTCGGGTCCGCGTCCGGGCAGATCCGCATTCCGCCGCCGTAGCTGGCGCTGTTGCCGACCGCCACCAACACCGCGTCCACGTCAACCCGCTCGCCGTCGAGGGTGAGGGTGTACCGGCGTGGGCGTAGCCGGGCCAACTCCACCAGGATCGCCAGGTCGTAGCGGCGGGCACCCTTCGGCCGGCGCATCCGGTTGGCCCGCTCGTTGACGATCGCGTCGAAGCCGGCCGCGAGCACCGCACCGTACCAGCGCACCGTTGCGTCGTACCCGGTCATTCTGGCCAGGTCTACCGGTCGGCTGCGGCCCTCGCGCAGTGCCGCCGCGATGGTGTCTGCCGCCGCGCGCGGGTCGCTCGGGAATCCGGTCTCGATCGCGAAATCGTTGCCGGTGCCGGCGGGCACCGGGGCGAACGGCACCGTGGAGCCGGCCACCGCCTGCATCGCCCGGTGCACCGTGCCGTCGCCACCCACCGCGACCAGCGCGGACACGCCCTCGGCGACCGCCGCCCGGCAGGCCGCCTCCGCCTCGAGCGCGCTGCCCGCGCGCAGCAGCCGGACCGGGCGTCCGGCGGTCGAGAGCCGGTCCACCAGGTCCGGCAGCAGGCCCCGGTGCCGACCACGTCCGGCGGTCGGATTCGCCAGTACGGCGACAGGCCCGTCGAGGTTCGGGAGGTGATCGTCTGCGGTCACGGCGTGCACCGTACCCGCCATCCGGTCCCCCGGTCAGCGGGGAAAGGGCCGAATTCCCCGGGCCGCACAGCACGAACGCCGCCCCTTGGCGGGAGCGGCGTTCGTGGTGATCGACCGGGTCAGGTCACGTCGTCGAAGCGACGCTCGATCGGCCTGGGTGCGGTGACCGGCTCGGGGGCCTCGATCGGGCTGGACGCCTCCACCCGCGCGCCCGCCTGCACCGGCTCCGGGTCGGGCTCCAGCGGGGAGACCTCGTCGTCGTCGAGACCGGCGTAGACCTCCTTGCCGCGCCCACGCCGCTTGTCGTTGAGGAACGCCACCCCGACGGCGGCGAAGTAGAGCGCGCACAGGCACAGTGCCAGCGCGGTCATGCCGAACGGGTCCGGCGTCGGAGTGACCACCGCGGCGAAGGCGAAGAACAGGAAGACGGCGATCCGCCACCAGCCGAGCAGCTTCTTCGCGCTGGCGATACCGACGAAGTTGAGCATCAGCACGATCAGCGGGAACTCGAACGCCACCCCGAACAGCAGGATCAGGTTGGTGACGAACGATATGTAGCGGGTGATGTCCAGCGTCGTGTTGATGTCGTCGCCGGAGACCTGGAGCAGGAACTCCAGACCCTTGGAGGTGACGAAGTACGCCAGCACCGCGCCAGCCGCGAACAGCGGTGCCGCCAGGGCGGTGAAGACGTACGCGTACCGCCGCTCGTTGCGGTGCAGGCCCGGCGCGATGAACGCCCAGAGCTGGTAGAGCCAGATCGGCGCGGCGATGATCAACCCGACCCACAACCCGATCTTCAGGTTGAGCAGGAAGAGGTCCGCCGGGCCGAGCTGGACGAAGTTGCATCGACCGTCGGGCGTCGTACTGCCGGGAAGCTGGCAGTACGGCTGCGACAACAAATGACGGACCGGACCAGCCAGCCAGATGCCGATGCCGAAGCCGACCAGGATGGCCAGCGACGCCTTGAACAGCCGGGTGCGCAGCTCACGGAAGTGCTCGACCAGAGTCATCGAGCCGTCGGCGGCCCGCTCGAAGTTACTCGGCCCGCGTTTGCGGAGTCCGAAGGCCACGGTGATCGGCCTCCGGAATCAGTTCTCGCGGACGCGCTGCACCGGGTCGGCGACCGGCTGCTGCACGGAACCCTGGTACGGCGGTTGCACAGTGCCCTGGTACGGCGGCTGCTGGGGGGCCTGCTGGGGCTGCTGCGGCGGGTACGGCTGGTAGCCGGCCTGCGCGTCGGCCTTGCCGGCGAGGTCGCGGTCGTCGTCGGCGAGGCTCTTGGTCTCCGCCTTGATGATCCGCAGCGAGCGGCCCAGGGAGCGCGCCGCGTCGGGAAGCCGCTTCGCACCGAAGAGCAGGATCATCACGACCACGAGTACGGCGATGTGCCAGGGCCTGAGGGCACCCATGGGAAACTCCAGTCGCTCTGTGTCGATGAGGGTGTACCGCAGCCCATCGTACGTGCGTCATCGGCTGTTGCCACCCGCCGGGCGAAGGGGCGTCCCGGTGGGTGAAGTCTCGACCACGTACGAGCATCCCGTCAACCACCGAATCGATCATGCGGGGCCGGATCGGGGCAGGTCGGCGCTCAGTCGCCCCGGCGCGCGCGGATCAGGGTCAGCCGCTGCTCGGTCGTCTCCAACCGGCTCTGCAGGCTCTCGGCACGCTGCTGGAGGCTCTCCGCGGCGGCGCTCAGCGCGACGGCCTCGTCGGCCCGCCGCTGCAACCGCGCGACCGCCCGGCGCAGATGCGGCAACCGGGCCAACACCGGACGAACCGCCAGCGCGAGGACGACCAACGGCACCAGCACCAGCGCGAGCACGATCCACTTCAGCACGGGCGTCAGCCTACTGCCTGACCGCCTACGCCGCCGGGTCCGCACCCGGTGACACCGGCGTCGCGTACGCCTCCAGGGCCGCCACGGCCGCATCCCGGACCTGCTCGGCCAGCTCGGCCGGAGCCACGACGGTGACGTCCGGCCCGAGGCCGAGCACGAATCGGCGGGCCCAGCCCAGGTCGGTGACGCGCAGCGAGACCACCCAGCGTTCGCCGTCGGACTCGATCCGCTCACAGGGGTAGTACTCGGTGATCCACCGCTCCCCCCGGCCGATCCGCAGCGTGATCAGCGGCAGCTCCGATGAGGGCCGGAACACGCCCTCGCTGAGGTCCTGCGGGCGGGCCTGCGGCGGCACCACGGCCGGCTCGGTCAGCTCGGTGACCGCGTCGATCCGGTCGGCCCGGAACAACCGGACCGCCTCGGCCCGGCGGCACCACGCCTCGACGTACGTCCGACCGCTGACCATCAGCACTCGTAGCGGGTCGATGACTCGCTCGGTGGTCTCGTCCCGTGCCGCCGTGTAGTACGTGATGCGCAGCGCACGGCCGCCCTCCACGGCGGCACGGAGCTGCTCCACGCGGCCGGTGTCGCCGGGCAGCCGTACCTCCACCGGGGCCGCCACCTGGTCACCGGCGGCGTCCTCGATCTTGGCGAGGGCCCGTTCGACCGCGTCCCGGTTGGCCACGCCCGGTGTCTCGGCCAGCATCCGCAGCGCCACCACCAGGGCCAGCGCCTCGTCGGGCGTGAGCCGCAGCGGCCGGTCAATCCCGGCGTCGTAGGTGATGGTCACCCGGTCGCCGTCGAAGGCCATGTCGATCAGGTCACCGGGGCCGTACCCGGGCAGCCCGCAGACCCACAGCAGCTCCAGGTCCTCGCGGAGCTGGCGCTCGGTGACGCCCAGGTCACCGGCCGCCTCGGCGATCTCGATGCCGGGCCGGGCGAGCAGGTACGGCACCAGGTTGAGCAACCGGGCCAACCGGTCGGCCGAGGTACGGGAGGAGGTCTTCGCGCTCACTGAGCTGGCCTTCCGTTCGCGACTGCGGGGCTCGCAAGCTCACTCCTCGCGCTCACCGAACCGACCCTCCGTTCGCGACTGCGGGGCTCGCAAGCTCACTCCTCGCGCTCACCGCGAGACCGCCATCTCGTCGTGCCGGACGGCGATCTCCTTGAGGCGCTGGATGACCGCCTCGCGTACCTCCGGGGGGTCGAGCACGCGCACGTCGGGCCCGTAGCCGACCAGGTGCCCGGCCAGGGAGTCGGCGTCGGCGTAGGGCAGGACCAGCCGGTCGCCCTCCGGCCCGGCGGTCGTCTCCACCGCCCAGCGGCGCAGCCCGGCGGCCCGCCCCGAGGCCACCAGCACGGTGGCCCGACCGGGCCGTTCGGTCGGCCCGAACCAGCGGGCCACGTGGCTGATCAGGTCGACGTCGGCCGGTGGCTGGTAGGCGCCCGACGCGCCGGTGGCCCGGACCGCACCGGCGACCCGGGACAGCCGGAAGCAGCGGGTGGCGTCGCGGTCCAGGTCGTGGCCGACCACGTACCACCGGCCACGCCAGCAGACCACCCCCCACGGTTGCAGCCGGCGGCGGGTGGGTGCGTCCTGGTCCGGTACCCGGTAGTCGAAGCGGACCTCGCGCCGGTCCCGCGCGGCGGCGGTCAGCGGGGCGAACGCCGGGTCGACCGTCACCATGGGTTCCAGGCCGAGGGTGGCCTGCGGGTCGACGTCCACCCCGGCGGCGCGCAGCTTCGCCAACCCGGAGGAGGCGGCGGCGGCCAGGCCGGCGTGCTGCCACAGCCGGGCGGCGATGCCGACCGCGGCGGCCTCGTCCGGTTTCAGGGGAATGTCGGGGAGGGCGTACTCGCGCTGGGCGATCCGGTAACCCGGCTCGGTATCGAAGGCGCTCGCCGTCCCGGTCTCCAGCGGTACGCCCAATTCCCGCAGTTCGGCCTTGTCACGCTCGAACTTGCGCTGGAACGCCTCGTGTTCCCGGGCGTCGTCGGGGTGGTGCTCGTAGCCGGGCACGGTCGCGGCGATCTGCGCAGCGGTCAGGAACCGCCGCGTGGACAGCAGGCAGATCACCAGGTTGACCAGGCGTTCGGTGCGACTTCGCGACACGGCGTAGACGCTAGCAGCCGCGCCGCTTCCGCCACGCACCCGCGCCGCCCCCGGATGCCTCCGGATGTAAGGAGGGGTCCCCTACTAACGCCTCGTGTATAGGAAGGGTCCCTTCCTTTCATCCGTACCCGGGCGTGAGCGGGCGGCGGGGTGCGGGTTAGCGTGCGGGGATGGTGCGATGGCGGGCGGGCGTGGTGGCGGCACTGCGGCGACGGTGGACCGGAGCCGTGGAACTCGACGTCGAGCTGACCGACGGCACATCGATGCGCGCGCTGGCGTACCCGGAGCTGGTGGGTGAGCCCGAGCCCGGTGACCGGGTGCTGCTCAACGCCGGAGCACTGCTGATGGGGCTGGGCACCGGCGGGTACGCCCTGGTGGTGGCGATGCCCGACCGGCTGCCGCCGGACCCGCCGCAGGCTCTCGACTCCCGCGACGCGGGCCACCTGGTCAAGGCGCGCTACACCCCGTTGCAGCCGATCCTGCTCGGGGTGGACGAGGAGGCGTCGCCGTACCGCGAGGTGCTGGCCGCCGCCGAGGATCTGGACGGCCTGCCGGTGGTGACCGCCGACCTGCACTCGGCGCTGCCGGCGATCCTGGCCGGCATCCGGGCCGACGCGCCGCACGCGCGGGTGGCGTACCTGCTCACCGACGGTGGGGCGCTGCCCGCCTGGTTCTCCCGGACGCTGGCCGGGCTGCGCGACGAGTTGGTCGGCACGATCAGCGTCGGGCAGGCGTTCGGCGGCGACCTGGAGGCGGCGACCCTGCACAGCGGGCTGCTCGCGGCCCGATACGTCCTGCACGCCGACGTCGCCGTGGTCGCGCAGGGCCCGGGCAACCTGGGCACCGGCACCCGCTGGGGTTTCTCCGGGGTCGCCGTGGGCGAGGCGGTCAACGCGATCGCCGCGCTGGGCGGGCGGCCGATCGGCTCGCTCCGGATCTCCGACGCCGACCCCCGCCCCCGACACCGGGGCGTCTCACACCACAGCCTGACCTCGTACGGGCGGGTGGCGCTGGCCCGTGCGGATCTGGTGGTGCCCGACGGCCTGGACCCGACGCTGACGGCCGAGGTCGACGCCGCGCTGGCGCCGCTGGCCGACCGGCACACGCTGGTACGGGTCGACGACGCGGGCCTGGACGCGGCGCTGCGGCGCAGCCCGGTGCCGCTGTCGACGATGGGGCGCGGCCTGGACGCCGATCATGCCTACTTCCTGGCCGCCGCGGCAGCCGGCCGGTACGCGGCCCGCCTGACGTCAACGACGCCCCCGCCGTCCGCTGCCCCCTGAGGCACCCGATGCCGCCAGCGCATCGTGCTGGCATCCGGCCCGGGAGGCGCGGCGAGACGGATCGCCCCAGCGGCTGCTGGCACCCCGCGCGGACAACGCCGTGAGCGGGATTCGCGGAGCGTGTTAGCAGGGGTCCCCTGCTATACCGCAGGCGTTAAGAAGGGGCCCTTCCTTACACCTCAGGCGAAGATGATCAAGGCTAGCCAGCCGCCGATCATCGCGGCCAGGGCCAGCGCGAGCACCCAGGTGGGGACGGTGTACTCGCCTCGACGGTTGCGCTCGACTTCGGCGCGCACCTTCTCGCGGCGGCGTTCGAGCCAGCTCTGCCGCTCGGTGCCGGGGGTGGGGGGTTCGGGAGGAAGCATGGCCCGACCAGCCTACCCGGGCCCGTCCGGCGCGCGGACAGGCCCGGGCGGGACCGGTCACATGCTGGCGATCAACCGCTCGACCCGCTCGTCGTACGCCCGGAACGGGTCCTTGCACAGCACGGTGCGCTGCGCCTGGTCGTTGAGCTTGAGATGCACCCAGTCGACGGTGAAGTCCCGCCGCTTCTCCTGGGCGTGCCGGATGAACTCGCCCCGCAGCCGGGCCCGGGTGGTCTGCGGCGGCGTCTCCTTCGCCTCGAAGATCTCCGGGTCGGTGGCCACCCGGTCCACGTCGCCACGCCGCTCCAGCAGGGCGTAGAGCCCGCGCCCGCGCCGCAGGTCGTGGTAGGCGAGGTCCATCTGCGCCACCCGGGGGTGCGACAGCGGCAGGTCGTGCTTGCGCTGGTAGCGCTCGATCAGCCGGAGCTTGGTGACCCAGTCGATCTCGCGGGAGACCGGCTCCAGGTCACCGGTCTCCACCGCGCTGAGGACCCGGCCCCACAGCTCGACCACCCGCTTGGCGGTCTGGTCGCCGCCGCGCCGCTCGACGAACTCGATGGCCTTGGACAGGTACTCCTGCTGGATCTCCAGGGCGCTGATCTCCTTGCCGGAGGCCAGCCGCACCTTGCGGCGACCGGTGATGTCGTGCGACACCTCGCGGATGGCCCGGATCGGGTTCTCCAGGGTGAGGTCACGCATCACCACCCCGGCCTCGATCATCCGCAGCACGATGTCGGCGGTGCCGACCTTGAGCAGCGTGGTGACCTCGTTCATGTTGGAGTCGCCGACGATGACGTGCAGGCGGCGGTACCGCTCGGCGTCGGCGTGCGGCTCGTCCCGGGTGTTGATGATCGGGCGACTGCGGGTGGTCGCCGAGGAGACGCCCTCCCAGATGTGCTCGGCCCGCTGGGACAGGCAGTAGACGGCACCGCGCGGCGTCTGCAGCACCTTGCCGGCGCCGCAGATCAACTGCCGGGTGACCAGGAACGGGATCAGGACGTCGGCGAGCCGGCCGAACTCCCCGTGCCGGGACACCAGGTAGTTCTCGTGGCAGCCGTAGGAGTTGCCGGCCGAGTCGGTGTTGTTCTTGAACAGGTAGATCTCACCGGCGATGCCCTCGTCGTGCAGCCGCTTCTCCGCGTCGATGAGCAGCCCCTCCAGGATCCGCTCACCGGCCCGGTCGTGGGCGACCAGGTCGACCACCGAGTCGCACTCCGGGGTGGCGTACTCGGGGTGCGAGCCGACGTCGAGATAGAGGCGTGCGCCGTTGCGGAGGAAGACGTTGCTCGACCGGCCCCAGGACACCACTCGGCGGAACAGGTATCTGGCGACCTCGTCAGGGGACAGCCGCCGCTGCCCACGGTAGGTGCAGGTGACGCCGTACTCGGTCTCCAGACCGAAGATTCGCCGCTCCATGATGAGACATTAGCCGTACCGGGGCCCAGTTCGTCACTGTCACGGCCCGTACGCGTCGATGAGGCCCGGTCAGGACGCCCCGGGAAGCCCCGCGCCGGCCAGGCCCGCCGTGTACGCGCGGCACGTGTCGTAGTCCGGCAGCAGCCCCCGTCGCCGCACCTCGGCGAGGCTCGGCGCGGCGGCGTCACGGGCGGAGAGCTGCGGTGATCCGGTCGGCCAGTCGATGCCCAGCTCCTCGTCGAGCGGGTGCACCGCGTGCTCGCCGGTGGGGTTGTAGGGGGTCGAGCAGACGTAGCTGAGCGTCGCGTCGTCGGTCAACGCGCAGAAGCCGTGGCCGAGTCCTTCGGCCAGATAGACCGCGCGTCGGTCCACGTCGTCCAGGCGTACGCCCTCCCAGCGGCCGAAGGTCGGCGAGCCGATCCGCAGGTCCACCACCACGTCGAGCACCGCACCCCGGACGCAGGTGACGTACTTGGCCTGCCCGGGCGGCACGTCGGCGAAGTGGATGCCGCGCACCACGTCGCGGGCCGACACGGAGAGGTTGCCCTGCGCCAGCCGCAGCGGGTGCCCGACCGCCTCGGCGAGCCGGTCGAAGCGGTACCACTCCAGGAACAGCCCGCGCGCGTCGCCGTGCTGCTGCGGGACGATCTCCCAGGCGCCCTCGATGCCCAGTGGCCGGATCTTCACGGGGTCACCTGCACCGGCACGGTCCGGTCGATCAGGTCGCCGCGCTCGCGGGCGAGCAGGTCGAGCAGGTAGTCGCCGTAGCCGCTCCTGGTCAACGGCTCGGCCAGCGTCCGAAGCTGCGCGTCGTCGATCAGACCGGCCCGCCAGGCCACCTCCTCGACACAGCCGATCTTCATGCCCTGTCGTTCCTCGATGACCCGGACGAACTCGGCGGCCTGCATCAGCGAGGTGAAGGTGCCGGTGTCCAGCCAGGCGGTGCCCCGGTCCAGCACGGTCACCGACAGCTCCCCGGCCCGCCGGTACGCCTCGTTCACCGCGGTGATCTCCAGCTCGCCCCGGGCGCTCGGGGTCAGGCCACGGGCGATCTCCACCACCCGGTTGTCGTAGAAGTACAGGCCGGGTACCGCGTACCGGGATCGGGGCCGGGCCGGCTTCTCCTCGATCGACAGCACCCGACCGTCGTCGAAGTGCACGACGCCGTACGCCTGCGGGTTGGCCACCGGGTAGGCGAAGATCCGTCCGCCGACGGGGTCGCCCGCGGCGGCGAGCTGACCGCCCAGGCCGACGCCGTGGAAGATGTTGTCGCCCAGGATCAGCGCGACCGCCTCGTCGGCGATGAAGTCCGCGCCGAGCACGAAGGCCTGGGCGATGCCCTCCGGGCGGGCTTGGGCGACGTACTCCAGGCACAGCCCGAACTGGCTGCCGTCACCGAGCAGGCGCTGGAACTGGCCCTGCTCCTCGGGCGTGGTGATCACCAGGATCTCCCGCACCCCGGCCATCACCAGGGTGGAGAGCGGGTAATAGATCATCGGTTTGTCGAAGACCGGCATCAGTTGCTTCGACACCGCCCGAGTGATCGGCCACAGTCGGCTTCCGGTGCCGCCGGCGAGCAGGATTCCACGCACCTGCGGAGCGTACCGGGAGGAACCGGCACAGGGCACGCGGCGCAACCGCTGGTTTGCGGCTGTTTCGCGTAGACTTTCGGATCCGTGAGGATCCTGGTCACCGGCGGCGCCGGATTCATCGGTTCGGAGTACGCCCGGCTGCTGCTGGGCGTGCCGGGCGGCAGCACGCAGGAAGGTTGCCCGGTGCAGCCGGCCAGCGTCACCGTGCTGGACGCGCTGACCTACTCCGGCAACCCGGCCAATCTCGATCCGATCCGCGACGACCCACGGTTCCGGTTCGTGCGGGGCGACATCCGCGACGCCGAGGTGGTGGACGAGGTCGTTCCGGGGCATGACGTGATCGTGCACTTCGCCGCCGAGTCGCACGTCGACCGCTCGATCGCCGGGGCCGCGCCGTTCGTCACCACCAACGTGCTGGGCACCCAGACGCTGCTCGACGCCGCGCTGCGGCACGGCACCGGACGGTTCGTGCACGTCTCCACCGACGAGGTGTACGGCTCGATCGCGGACGGTTCGTGGACCGAGGACTGGCCGCTGGCGCCCAACTCGCCGTACTCGGCGTCGAAGGCCGGCTCGGACCTGCTCGCGCTGGCGTACCACCGCACGCACGGCCTGGACGTGGTGGTGACCCGCTGCTCCAACAACTACGGGCCGTACCAGTTCCCGGAGAAGGTCATCCCGCTGTTCGTGACGAACCTGCTCGACGGGCGGACCGTGCCGCTCTACGGCGACGGCGGCAACGTGCGGGACTGGCTGCACGTGCACGACCACTGCCGGGGCATCGCGCTGGTGCAGCAGCAGGGCCGCGCCGGCGAGATCTACCACATCGGCGGCGGCACCGAGCTGACCAACAAGGAGCTGACCGCGCTGCTGCTCGACGCGTGCGGCGCCGACTGGGACCGGGTGGTGGCGGTGCCCGACCGCAAGGGCCACGACCGTCGCTACTCGCTGGACATCTCGAAGATCAACAACGAGCTGGGGTACGCCCCCAGCATCCCGCTGGAGGCCGGCCTCGCCGACACCGTCCGGTGGTACCGGGACAACCGCTCCTGGTGGGAACCGCTGACCCGGACGCAGTCCGCGTGAGGGCGCTGGTCACGGGCGCCGGCGGGATGCTCGGCCGGGACCTGGTGGAGGTCCTCGCCGCCGAACACACGGTGACCCCCGCAACCCGGGCCGACCTCGACGTCACCGACGCCGCCGCCGTGCACGCCGCGGTGGCCGGTCACGACGTGGTGATCAACACCGCCGCGTGGACCGACGTGGACGGCGCCGAGTCGAACGAGGCGGCGGCCACCCTCGTCAACGGTGCGGCGGTGGCGCACCTCGCCACGGCCTGCGCCGCACACGGCGCCCGCCTGATCCACCTCTCCACCGACTACGTCTTCCCGGGCGACGCGGACACCCCGTACCAGGAGGACACGGCCACCGCGCCGATCAACGCGTACGGCCGGAGCAAGCTCGCCGGGGAGCGGGCCGTGATCCGGCTCCTGCCCGACGCCGGTCACGTGGTCCGCACCGCCTGGCTGTACGGCACCCACGGCCGCAACTTCGTCAGCACCATGCTCGGCCTGGCGGCCCAGCGCGAGTTTCTCGACATCGTGGACGACCAGCGGGGCCAGCCCACCTGGTCGTACGCGCTGGCGCGGCAGTTGGTGGCCCTGGCCGGGGCGGCGCTGGCCGGTCAGGCGGCACCCGGCGTCTACCACGGCACCTGCGCCGGCGAGACCACCTGGTACGGCCTGGCCCGGGCCGCGTTCGCCCTGCACGGGCTCGATCCGGACCGGATCCGGCCGGTCACCAGCGACCGCTTCCCGCGTCCCGCCGCCCGACCGGCGTACAGTGTGCTCGGGCACGACCGATGGGCCGCCGCCGGGCTGGCACCTCTCCCGGACTGGCACACCACACTGGGCGACGCGCTCGCCCTCGCCGCTCCACCCTCCCCGTGGAAGGTCGCATGAGGCTCACCCTGGTCACCGGCTTGACCGGCCTGGTCCTGTTGGCCACGATCGTCGAGTTGCTGCGCCGCCGACAGCTTCGCGAGAAGTACGGCATGCTCTGGCTCGGACTGTTGTTCGTGGTCATCCCCCTGTCGCTGTTCCCCCGGCTGCTCGACGGCGTCGCCGACCTGCTCGGCGTGGCCTCCGGCGTCAGCCTCGTGCTCTTCCTCGGCATCGTCTTCCTCCTGCTCGTCTGCATCCACCTGAGCTGGGAGGTCAGTGCGCTGGAGGAGGAGACCCGCACGCTCGCCGAGGAGATCGCGCTGATCCGCGCCGAGATCGAGGCCGACCGGGCCGCACGGGACGAGCTGGTGTCCCGCGATGGTTAACGGCAAGCGGCTCCTGGTCGTCATCCCGGCGCTCAACGAGGCCGGGTCGATCGCCGACGTGGTCCGCGAGGTCCGTGGCGAGCTGCCCGGCGTCGACGTCCTCGTGGTGGACGACGGCTCCACCGACCGCACCTCGGCGGTCGCCGCCGCCGCCGGTGCCCGGGTCGCCCGGCTGCCGTACAACCTCGGCGTCGGCGGGGCCATGCGCCTCGGCTACCGGTACGCGTACGACCACGACTACGACGCGGCGGTGCAGATCGACGCCGACGGCCAGCACGACCCCCGGTACGTGCCGAAGCTGGTCGACCTGCTCGACGAGCACGACCTGGTGATCGGTGCCCGGTTCGCCGGTGAGGGCGAGTACGTCGTGCACGGGCCCCGACGCTGGGCGATGGGGATGCTGTCGATGGTGCTCTCCAGGCTGTCCGGCACCACGCTGACCGACACCACTTCGGGGTTCCGCGCCGCCAACCGGCGGATGATCGCGATGTTCGCCCAGTGGTACCCCGCCGAGTACCTCGGCGACACCGTCGAGACGCTGGTGCACACCGCCCGCCGGGGCTACCGCATCCAACAGGTGCCCGTGGCGATGCGGCGGCGGATGGCCGGCACCCCGAGCCACTCCCCCGCCCGGGCGATGATCTATCTCGGCCGGGCGCTGGCCGTGCTCACGCTGGCCCTCATCCGCCGGTGATCGGTCGCCTGCTCCGTCTCGTCCCGCCCGGCACCGTCCCGGTCGGCGCGGGTCTGGCCATCGTGGGCCTGGCCGCGTACGTGCACCTGGCGGTGGCCGGGCACAACCTCACCGCCGGGGACTACTCGTCGCTGTCGGTGCTCTGGTCCTTCGTGTTCACCGTGGGCCTCGGTGTGTTCCTGCCGGTCGAGCAGGAGGTGGCCCGGCTGGTCGCCGCCCGCCGGACCCGTGGGTTGCCGCCCGGCCCGGTGCTGGCGCGGGGCGCCGCCGTCGCCGCCGTCACGCTGGGCCTGCTGGTGCTGGTCTGCGTCGCCGCCGCCGACGTGCTCGCCGACCGCCTCTTCGCCGGTGACACCGGGCTGGTGTGGACGCTGTGCGGCGCACTCGCCGCGCTGGCCGTGGCACACACCACCCGGGGCGTGCTCTCCGGGCTGCGGCAGTTCGGCTGGTACGGCAGCCAACTCGGGATCGACGGCGGGCTGCGCATCGGGCTGGTGGCCCTCCTCGGCCTGGCCGGGGTCGACTCGCCGATGGCGTACGCGCTGGTGCTGGTCGTGGCCCCGCTGGTGGGCGTCGCGTCGACCCTGCCACCGGTGATCCGGGCGGCCGGTGGCGGCGCGGCCCTGCCCTGGCCGGCCCTGCTGCGGGGGCTGGCCCTGCTCACCGTCTCCAGCCTGCTCGCCCAGGTCGTGGTGAACGTCGGCGTGATCAACGTACGGCTGCTCGCCCCTGCCGACGTGGCGACCGCCGGCGCGCTGCTCTCCGCGCTGGTGCTGGTCCGCATCCCGTTGTTCGTGTTCGGGTCGATGCAGGCCGCGCTGCTGCCCGGCCTGTCCACCGCCGCCGCCACCGGCGACCAGGCGGCCTTCGGCACCCTGCTGCGCCGGGCCCTGGCCGTCGTCACCGCGCTCGGCGTGCTCGGTGGCGTGCTGGCCGCGCTGCTCGGCCCGTGGCTGGTCCAGGTCCTCTTCGACGCCCCGGACGTCCTCGGTCACGGCGACTTCGCCTGGCTCGGCCTGGCCACCCTGGCCTACCTGTGGGCGATGGTCCTCGGGCAGGCGCTGCTCGCCCGCGACCAGCACCAGGCGCAGGCCGTCGCGTGGATCGTCGGGGTCGCCGCGCTGGTCGTCGCCACCCTCGCCCCGCTGAGTGTCGCGCTGCGCGTCGAACTCGGCTACACGGTGGGTTCCCTGGCGGTCGTCGCGGTGATGCTCACCCGGCTGCGTCGGGGCACCACCCCCACCCCGCCCGTCGCGGTCCCGGTGTCCGCGAGCACCCCCGGAGGCATCCGATGAGCCCACCCCGCGTGACCGCGGTGATGCTCGCCTACGGCCCCGAGCCCTGGTTGGTCGACGCCGCCGAGGCCGTCCTGGCCAGCACCGGCGTCGACCTCGACCTAGTCGTGGTGGACAACGGCTGCACCGGTGACGGCATCGACGTGGTCAAGGGCCTGCCGGGGGTCCAGGTGATCCGGCCGGACGAGAACACCGGTTACTCCGGCGGGTGCAACGTCGGCGCGGCCGAGGCCACCGGCGACTGGCTCGCCTTCGTCAACTCCGACGCGGTCGTCGCCCCCGACGCGCTCGCGAAGGTGGTCGCGGTGGCCGCCGAACCGGGCGTGGGCGCGGCGATGGCCTCCATCCGGCTCGCCCACGACCCCGACCTGATCAACACCTCCGGCAACCCACTGCACTTCACCGGCCTGTCCTGGGCCGGCGGCAACGGCGAACCCGCGAGCGAACACGCCCGGCGGACCGTCGTGCCGTCGCTGAGCGGCTGCTGCTTCGTGATCGGCCGGTCCCGCTGGACCGATCTGGATGGCTTCCCCACCGAGTACTTCGCCTACCACGAGGACACCGAACTCAGCCTGCGGCTGTGGCAACGCGGCCAGCGGTTGGAGTACGTGCCGGACGCCGTGGTGCGGCACCACTACGAGTTCTCCCGCAACGATCTCAAGCTCTACCTGGTCGAACGCAACCGGCTGCTGACCCTGCTCACCGCCTACCAGGGCCGTACCCTGGCGCTGCTGGCGCCGATGCTGCTGCTCACCGAGGTCGCCATGCTGGCCGCCGCGCTCGCCGGTGGCTGGTCCCGGCAGAAGACGCGCGGCTGGGGCTGGCTCTGGCGCCACCGCGACTGGATACGCGCCCGCCGCCGCCGGTTGCAGTCGGAACGCACCGTCGGAGACGGGGTGATCGCCGACCTGATGACCGCCCGGGTGGCCCCCTCGAACGTGGCCGCACCTCCGGGAACGGGTGTCTTCAACGCCCTCGCCGCCGCCTGGTGGGCGCTGGTACGGCCACTGCTCGCGCGTCGCTGAGCTACCGCCGACGAAGGTCGCGACCGCGGGCTCCGCGGACGACGCGGCACCCGACAGTCGAAACTGTCGGGCGCCGCGGAACTCCAGGTCGTCGAGGCTCGTGTACGGCGTCAGGCGTCGGGCTTGTCGCCGGGCTTGTCCTCCAGGTCCGCCGAGCCGGCCGACGTGGTCGGCTTGTGCGCCTCCTCGGTCGGCGTGGTCGGGGTTTCCGCCCGGTCACCCTCCGCCGCCGCCTCGCCCTCCACGCCGCCGTCGAGCAGGCCGGTCAGCGCCGCACCGGTGATCCGTCGGAAGGTACGCCCCACCCGGTTGCGGTCCAGGACCGCCACCTCCAGTTGGTCGGCGGCGATCGTCCGGGCGGCACCGCCCTCGCCACCCACGCTGCCCAGCGCCTGCACCGCCACCTTCACCGCCTCGCCGAGCGACATGTCCGGCCGGTGGTGGGACTTGAGCACCCCGGAGATGGCGTCGGACTGGCCGCCCATCGCCATCCGGCCCGGCTCGTCGGTCACCGAACCGTCATAGGTCAGGCGGTAGAGCGAGTCGTCCTCCGACGTGGCACCCACCTCGGCGACGCAGATCTCCACCTCGAACGGCTTGGACTGCTCGGTGAAGATCGTGCCGAGGATCTGCGCGAACGTGTTGGCCAGCGCCAGGCCGGTGACGTCACGCCGGTCGTAGCTCAACCCGTTGAGGTCGGCCATCCGCACTCCGGCCCGGCGCAGGTTCTCGAACTCGTTGTAGCGACCGACGGCCGCGAAGCCGATCCGGTCGTAGATCTCGCCGACCTTGTGCAGGGTGCTGGAGAGGTTCTCCGCGACGAAGAGAACCCCACCGGCGTAGCTCAGGACCACCGCGCTGCGTCCCCGGGCGATGCCCTTGCGGGCCAGCTCGGAACGGTCGCGCATGATCTGTTCGGGCGAGGCGTAGAACTGCATGGCCACGGCGGCGGCTCTCCTTCGGGCGCTGTGCTGGGGGAACTGCGTTCAGGTGGGGCGGGGACGGGCTCAGCCGCCCGGATTCTCCATCCGACCGGCGACCACGCTCTCACCGAGCGCCGCCGTCTCCGCGTCGGTCAGCCGGTACGTCCCCTCCGCCGTCGCGGTCATCACCACCGGGAAGATCCGCCGGGTCAGGTCGGGGCCACCGGTCGCGGTGTCGTCGTCGGCCGCGTCGTAGAGCGCCTCCACCGCCAGCCGGACCGCGTCGTCGACGGAGAGCCCGGGCCGGAACCGCTTCTTCAACGCCGACCGGGCGAACAGCGAACCCGAGCCGATCGCGTCGTAGCCGGTCTCCTCGTAGGGGCCACCGGTCACGTCGAAGCTGAAGATCCGCCCGGCCCGCGCCGGGTCCTTCGCCGCCAGGTCGAACCCGGCGAACAGCGGAATCACCGCCAGTCCCTGCATCGCCGCCCCGAGGTTGCCCCGGATCATCGCGGCGAGCCGGTTGGCCTTGCCGTCGAGCGAGAGCATGGCGCCCTCGATCTTCTCGTAGTGCTCCAGCTCCACTTGGAACAGCCGCATCAGCTCGATGCCGATGCCGGCGGTCCCGGCGATCCCCACCAGCGAGTACGCGTCGGCGGGGTGGACCTTCTCGATGTCGCGCTGCGCGATCAGGTTGCCCATGGTGGCCCGCCGGTCGCCGGCCATCACCACACCGCCGTCGGCGACGATGGCGACGATCGTGGTGGCGTGCGGGGCCAGGTCGGCGGCCATGCCCGGCGGCAGCGGCCGACGGCCGGGCAGCAACTCGGGGGCCACCTTACTCAGGAACGTGGTGAAGGAGGACGTCCCCGCGTTGGTGAACACATCTGGTAGACGCCCGGATGGATCAAAACCCGCTGCCACGTGGTTCCTCTCAGGTACGTGATGGCCCTGGCCAGCCTCGTAGGACTGTCCCGGAACTGGCCAAGACCACCGGTGCAGTTGAAGCAGATTATCCCGCGCACCCACCCGGTGCGATGATCGTGGTCCACAAGTTCCGGATCGGGTTCACCACAGACCGCGCAGCGGTTGCCGCAGGGCCGGAGAACCGGACACTAGTCCTATTCTCCGCCCTTCTGGACGTACCCCCTCACGAACTCCTCGGCGTTCTCCTCCAGGACGGAGTCGATCTCGTCGAGCAGATCGTCCACGTCCTCGGTGATCTCGGCGTGCCGCTCGGCGACCTCCGGGTTCGCCTCGACGGTGACGTCCTCGATCTCCTCACCCTGACGGGACTTGCCCGTCTGCGACTGACCGCCGCTGTCACGAGTGGCCACTGTTGCCTCCTCCACGATCGCCTGCGATGAACTTACCTCGCGGGAACGACGAAACGCCCGTCGCGCGCCGGTACCGGACCGGCGCGCGAGCACCGAACGAGAGCACGGCCGGTACGGCTCAGCCGCCGGTCAGCGTCTCCAGCAGGTCCTTGGCACTGGCACACTTGTCGAACAGCGCACCCACGTGCCGCCGGGTGCCCCGCTCCGGCTCCATCATCGGCACCCGGACCAGCGACTCCCGCCCGACGTCGAAAATCACCGAGTCCCAGCTGGCAGCGACCACCTCAGAGGCGTACTGCGCCAGGCAGCGGCCCCGGAAGTAGGCGCGGGTGTCCTCCGGCGGCTCGGTCATCGCGGCCTGCGTCTCGGCCTCGGGCAGCAGCGTCTTCATCGCCCCCCGGGAGACCAGGCGGTGGTAGAGCCCCTTCTCCGGACGGACGTCGGAGTACTGCAGGTCGACCAGTTGGAGCTTGTGCGAGCCCCACCCGAGCTTCTCCCGCTCCCGGTAGCCCTCCAACAGCCGCAGCTTGGCCACCCAGTCCAGCTCGTCGGCGCAGAGCATGACGTCGCGGCCGAGCCGGTCCAGCACGTTCTCCCACCGGTCCAGCACGTCGGTGGTCTGCTCGTCGACGTCGCTGCCGTACCGGTCCTCCACGAAGGCCCGCACCCGCTCCAGGTACGCCCACTGGACGTCCAACGCGGTCAACCGGCGACCGTCGCGCATGCGCATCCGGTGGGTCAGCGACGGGTCGTGACTGACCGCGCGGAGTTCGCCGACCGGGTCGGCGATGCCGAGGTCGGGGCCGAGCGCCTTCTCCTCGATCATCGTGAGGATCAGCGCGGCGGTGCCCACCTTGAGATAGGTGGAGATCTCCGACAGGTTGGCGTCGCCGATGATGACGTGCAGGCGGCGGTACTTGTCGGCGTCGGCGTGCGGCTCGTCCCGGGTGTTGATGATCGGCCGCTTGAGCGTCGTCTCCAACCCCACCTCGACCTCGAAGAAGTCGGCCCGCTGCGAGATCTGGAAGCCGCTCTGGCCGCCGTCCTGCCCGATGCCGACGCGACCGGCGCCGCAGACGATCTGCCGGGTCACGAAGAACGGGGTCAGGTACGCCACGATGTCGGCGAAGGCGGTCTGCCGGCGCATGAGGTAGTTCTCGTGCGCGCCGTAGCTGGCGCCCTTGTTGTCGGTGTTGTTCTTGTAGAGGTGGATCGGCGCGCTGCCCGGGATGGTGGCCGCCCGGCGCGCCGCCTCGGCCATCACCCGCTCCCCCGCCTTGTCCCAGCGCACCAGGTCCCGAGGGTTGGTCACCTCCGGAGTGGAGTACTCCGGGTGCGCGTGGTCGACGTAGAGCCGGGCCCCGTTGGTGAGGATCACGTTGGCCAGCCCGAGGTCGTCGTCGGCGAGCGCCTCGGCCGGGTCGTACGCGGCCCCGGAGTAGGTGAAGCCACGGGCGTCCCGCAGCGGTGACTCCTCCTCGTAGTCCCACCGGGCCCGACCGCCCCGGTTCAGTTCCGGGCGGGCGCCGTAGGCGTTCACCACCTGGGAGGAGGTGACCATCGGGTTGGCACCGGCCTGACCGGGCACGGAAATGCCGTACTCGACCTCGGTGCCCATGATCCGTCTTACGCTCATCGACCTACCCGCTTCGCTTGCCCGACCGGTCCCCCGTCACGTCGAGCGTAGTCGCCGCTCGCGCACGCGGGGGCGTGCCGGTGGGGTCGGAACGCCGCGGGTCGCACCACTGCGCCCCCGGAGCGCTCGACGATCATGGGCTCGATGGTGGCCCGCTCGCGTGTCTCGGGCAGCGAACGCAGCGGTCTCCCGGCCCGTCAGCGCGCGCCGGAGTCGGTGGCCACCGGGCGGATCCGGCCCGGGCGTCGCGTGCAGCATCTGCCAGGTCCGACCCGGTTCGACGAAGAGGAGGTACGCGACGGGGCCCGTGACGCGATGTCACGGGCCCCGGTGGCGCGACCGGTCAGAGGTACTGGCCGGTGTTGCTCGCGGTCTCGATGGAGCGACCGGCTTCGGCGCCCTTGCCGCCGGAGACGAGCGTGCGGATGTAGACGATCCGCTCGCCCTTCTTACCGGAGATGCGGGCCCAGTCGTCGGGGTTGGTGGTGTTGGGCAGGTCCTCGTTCTCGCGGAACTCGTCGACGCACGCGTCGAGCAGGTGCTGCAGGCGGAGTCCCTTGCGACCGGAGGTGAGGAACTCCTTGATGGCCATCTTCTTGCCACGGTCCACGATGTTCTGGATCATCGCGCCCGAGTTGAAGTCCTTGAAGTACAGGACCTCCTTGTCGCCGTTGGCGTAGGTGACCTCGAGGAAGCGGTTCTCCTCAGTCTCCGAGTACATCCGCAGCACCACCGCGTCGATCATCGCCGCGACGGTGGCCTGGGCGTCCTGACCGTGTTCGGCCAGGTCGTCCGCGGAGAGCGGCAGGCCGGAGAGGATGTACTTGGAGAAGATGTCCTTGGCCGCCTCGGCGTCCGGACGCTCGATCTTGATCTTCACGTCGAGCCGACCCGGCCGCAGGATCGCCGGGTCGATCATGTCCTCCCGGTTGGAGGCACCGATGACGATGACGTTCTCCAGGCCCTCGACACCGTCGATCTCGCTGAGGAGCTGCGGGACGATGGTGTTCTCCACGTCGGAGGAGACACCGGAGCCCCGGGTCCGGAAGATCGAGTCCATCTCGTCGAAGAAGACGATCACCGGAGTGCCCTCGCCGGCCTTCTCCCGCGCCCGCTGGAAGATCAGCCGGATGTGCCGCTCGGTCTCGCCGACGTACTTGTTGAGCAGCTCGGGACCCTTGATGTTGAGGAAGAAACTGGTGTGCTTCTCCTCCCCCCGCCGCTCGGCGATCTTCTTCGCCAACGAGTTGGCGACCGCCTTGGCGATGAGCGTCTTCCCGCAACCGGGCGGACCGTAGAGCAGGATGCCCTTCGGCGGCCGGAGCTGGTGCTCCCGGAACAGGTCGGCGTGCAGGAACGGGAGTTCCACCGCGTCCCTGATCTGCTCGATCTGGGACTGCAGGCCGCCGATGTCGGCGTAGTCGACGTCCGGCACCTCCTCCAGGACCAGTTCCTCGACCTCGCTCTTGGGAATCCGCTCGTACGCGTACGCCGAGCGGGGTTCGATCATGAGCGAGTCGCCGGCCCGGATCGCACTGCCGATCAGGGTCTCGGCCAGGTGCACGATCCGCTCCTCGTCGGAGTGCGAGACCACCAGCGCCCGGTCACCCGGGACACCGTCGGGGCCCGCCAGCACCTCCTTGAGCATGACCACCTCGCCGACCCGCTCGAACCCGAACGCGTCGACGATGTTGAGTGCGTCGTTGAGCAGGACCTCCTGGCCGCGTCGCAGCTCACCCACGTCCAGCGAGGGTGAGACGGCCACGCGCAGTTTGCGCCCGCCGGTGAAGACGTCGACCGTGCCGTCCTCGTGCCGGGCCAGGAAGACGCCGTAGCCACTGGGGGGCTGGGCGAGACGGTCGATCTCCTCTTTGAGCGTCACGATCTGCGCGCGAGCCTCTTTCAAGGTGCCCACGAGCCGTTCGTTGTTCTCGGTCAGCCGCGCCAACTGCGCCTGGGTGGCCGCCAGCCGCTCTTCGAGCTGCCGGACGTGTCGGGGGCTTTCGGTCAACTTGCGCCGCACGAGAGCGAGTTCCTCTTGCAGGAACGCGACCTGCGTGGAGAGATCGTGGGCCTCCTTCTCCCACCGTGCGGCGCGCGAGTCCGCGTCGTCGCTGCGTGCCACGTCCCACCTCCCCGGGGGGCTCGAACGTTCTGCCCTAACACTAGCCGCTATGAGCCCGATTCGGTCCTCCGCAACGCGCCCGTCACCGAAGCTTGATCGCCAAGGGTGGGTAGCTGGGCGGGTACGGGCATTCGGGTACCGTCGTGGGGTGGGACGGGAGAACATGGGGGGTGCACCGGTGGTCGAGGTCGCGACCGACCAACTGCAGGTCTGGGTGGATCAGGACCTGTGCACGGGCGACGGGTTGTGCGTGCAGTACGCGCCGGACGTCTTCGAGTTCGACGTCGACGGCCTGGCCTACGTCAAGGGCCCCGACGGCGAACTCCAGCAGGCCCCGGGCGCCCGGGTGGACGTGCCGGAACATCTTCGCCTCGAGGTGATCGACTCGGCGAAGGAGTGCCCGGGCGAGTGCATCCACGTCGTCCGCGGCAGCGACGGCGTCGAGGTGGCCGGCCCGGACGCCGAGGACTGACCGGCCCGGCCACGCCACGGTGACGGCCGGGCGGCCGGCCGCTACAGCAGTGGCCGGCCGACCACCGAGGCGACCAGCCGGGCGAACTCCTCCAGCCGGGCGATCTGCCCGGCACCGCCGTCGTCGAGCGTCTTGCCGAACCGCAGCGCGTCGTGCCGGGGCCCACCGGCGGCCTCCTCGCTGGGCGGTGACTCGTCCAGCGAGGTCAGCAGCAGGTAGACGTCGATGCTGTCGACCCGGATCTCACCGTTGTCGTGGCGGAACAGCCGACGTCGGCACCCCACCTCGGTGACCGAGGAGACCGGCACCACCCGCAGGGACGAGGTCATCGAACCGGGCGGGCCCTCCCCCGGCGGCACGTCCTCGCCGTGCCAGAGCACCAGCCGGCTGCCGTCGCAGACGACGACCTCCTGCCACACCCCGTTGACCTCGTTGACGAAGCGCTCCAGCGTGAAGCCGAGCACCGAGGCGCCGCGCAGCACGCCGCCGAGCGCCTCCAGGGCCACGTCGGGGTCCCGCAGGTAGGCGCGGGCCGCCGATTCGAGGTCGGTGTAGGGGGACCAGTCCGGAAAGACCGCCGGCAGGTCGCCACCGCCGAAACCGGGACGGCTCATGCCGTCACCCCACCCCGCCGGCCCGGACCGGCGGCACCGGCCCACGTCGACCCGCGCCGAGGATCAGCCCGTTCACTCCGCGCCGCCCCAATCCGCCGTCACGGCCTGTCCGTCTCCTGCGTCGTGTCGGGTTCGGCACCGTCGGTCGGCGCCTGTCGGGCCGCCTCCTCCGCCGCGCGCAGCGCCTGACGCCGTTGCGCGTACGCCTCGCTGCCCTTGCTGGGCTTGCGTCGGCGGGGCGGGGCGGTGACTCCGGGGGCGAGCTTACGCGCGGAGACGAGGAAGGCGGTGTGGGCGATCATCCGGTGGTCGGGCCGGACCGCCAGCCCCTCGGCGTGCCAGTCCCGCACCAACGACTCCCAGGCCCGCGGCTCGGTCCAGCCACCCCGCTCGCGCAGCGCCTCGACCAGCTCGGACAACTGCGGGGTGGTGGCCACGTAGCCGATGAACACACCGCCGGGCAGCAGCGCCCGCTCGACCATGTCGAGGTTCTCCCACGGGGTCAGCATGTCCAGGATGATCCGGTCGAAGCCGGTCTCCGGGCATCCGGCCACCTCGCCCACGTGCAGGTGCCAGGCGGGGTGCGGCCCGTTGAAGAACGCCTCGACGTTACGCCGGGCGATCTGGGCGAAGTCGTCCCGCACTTCGTACGAGTGCAACTCGCCGGAGGCGCCCACGGCCCGCAGCAGCGAGCAGCTCAGCGCGCCGGAGCCGGCGCCCGCCTCCAGGACCTTCGCGCCCGGGAAGATGTCGCCCATGGCGACGATCTGCGCCGAGTCCTTGGGATAGATCACCTGCGCGCCGCGCGGCATCGACAGCACGTAGTCCGACAGCAGCGGCCGCAGCGCCAGGAAGGCGGTGCCCCCGCCGGAGGTGCTGACCACGCTGCCGTCGGGCAGGCCGATCAGCGCGTCGTGCGCGAGGATGCCCCGGTGGGTGTGGAACTCCTTGCCCGGCTCCAGGGTGATGGTGTGCATCCGGCCCTTCGGGTCGGTCAACTGCACCCGGTCACCGGGGCGGAACGGCCCGCGGTGCACGGCGGGTGGCTCCGCCCTCTCGGCGGGCAGTTCGGTGCCCGGGGTGGCCGGGCCGGCGGAGTGGGTCACGGTCACGTGTTCATCTTCCGGTGAGGTTCGAGCAGTCGCGCCAGATCCGCGATGTGCAGAATGCCGACGACATCTTCGCCTGCCGTCACGAGGTACTGCGCGGCCGGGTGGGCCTGCACCCCCTCCAGCACCCGTTCCCCGTCGGTCTCGACCGGCAGGGTGGGCAGGTCGGCGATGGAACGCGCCACCGCGTCGACGGCGATCCAGGGGCGGCGGGCCTCGGGCACGGCCGCTGCGGCGGCCGGGTCCACCACCGCCACCGGCCGGCCCGCCGAGTCGGTGACCAGCAGCGCCGCGCTCGACGCTCGCGTCCGGTCGTCGGGACCGACGGCGGTCGACGCTCCGACGTCCGCCGAGGTCACCCCGGTCGCGTGCGGCTCCACCGTCGCGGACCGCTGCGCTGCCGCCTCGGCGGCGCGACGCTGTGCCTCGGCGAGCGGGGTCCCGGTGGGTACGCCGAAGGTCGGTCGGGCCAGCCGGGCCAGGTCGACCAGGGGCAGCCGGCGGCCGATCCGGGACATCCGGATCGACTGCCCGGCGCCGTGCCAGAGGGTGAGCGCGACCAGTGCCGTCAGCGGCAGGGCGAGCAGGCTCAGCACATCCACCGCGTAGAGCACCGCCACCAGCAGGGCGGTGCCGACGGCGAGGAGCCGCCCGGCCCAGCCGGCGATCTCGGTGGCGGCGTGCCGGTTGCGGGTGACCGCCCAGATCACCGCTCGCAGTGCCCGCCCGCCGTCCAGCGGCAGGCCGGGCAGGATGTTGAAGACCGCGACGATGATGTTGCTCGCCGCCAGTTGGAACGCCAGTTGGTCGGCCACGGTGCGGTCGGGCAGGGCCAGCGTGGCGGCGACCGCGATCGCACCGAGCACCGCGGAGACCGCCGGACCGGCCAGGGACACGTACAGGTCGACCCGGGGGGACGGGGCGTCGCGGTCCATCTCGGTGTACCCGCCGAGCAGTTCCAGGGTGATCCCGCGCACCCCGATGCCGAATCGTCGGGCGGTGAGAGCGTGCCCGAGTTCGTGCAGGAGCACCGAGCCGAGCAGCGACACGACGAACCCGGCGCCGACCAGGTAACCGCCGAGCGGGGAGAGTTGCAGGCGCTGGCCGGCCAGCTCCCCGTAGAGGACGATGATCAGCACGGCGAGCAGCAGGATCGAGGCGTTCAGATACAGCGGCACCCCGAAGACCCGGCCCACCCGCATGCCGGTACGCCGGCCGGCGCGCGGTCGACTCCCTTGTTCCACCGGCCCGATGCTACGCGGCGGGAGATCACCTACCGGTGCGGTGCCGGTGGTCCTGTCACACTCGTGCCCTAACCTTCCGGGCATGACGGCGGATCCGGTGATCACTCGACAGGCCCCGACTCCGACGCAACTGCCGGCGGCGGTGCGCGCCTCACTCTCGCCGTCGCGGGCGGCCGACTTCAAGACCTGCCCGCTGCTCTACCGCTTCCGCAGCATCGACCGCCTGCCCGAGCGGACCACCGTGGAGCAGGCCCGGGGCACGCTGGTGCACGCGGTGCTGGAGCGCCTGTTCGACCTGCCGTCGGCCGGGCGTACCCCGGAGGCGGCCGGTGACCTGGTGGCGCCGCAGTGGGACCGGCTGGTCACCGAGCAGCCGGAGCTGTCCGGGATCTTCGAGGGTGACGACCCGGCCGCCGTGACGCAGTTCCTGACCTCGGCGGCGGCGCTGCTGGAGGGCTACTTCACGGTGGAGGACCCGCGCCGCCTGGAGCCGGCCGAGCGGGAGAGTCTGATCTCGGCGGTGGTCGACGACGAGCTGTTGATCCGGGGCTACCTGGACCGGCTCGACGTCGCGCCGGACGGCGCGCTGCGGGTGGTCGACTACAAGACCGGCGGTGCACCGCGGGAGGCGTTCGAGGCCCGCGCCCTGTTCCAGCTCAAGTTCTATGCGCTGGTGCTCTGGCGGACCCGGGGCGTGGTGCCCAAGGTGCTGCGGCTGCTCTATCTCAAGGATGCCGAGGTGTGCGACTACGCGCCCGACGCCGAGGAGCTGGTGCGCTTCGAGCGCACCGTGGTGGCGTTGTGGCGGGCGATCGAGCAGGCCACCGCCAACCAGGACTTCCGTCCCCGGCCGAGCCGGCTCTGCGACTGGTGCAGCCACCAGGCCCTGTGCCCCACCTTCGGCGGCACCCCGCCGCCCTTTCCCGAGCAGGTGGCGGTGGCGGATCCGCTGCGCGACGCCCGGTCCCGGCCGGCGGCTCCGGGCGCCGACGAGTAGGCACCTCTCCTCCCCAGGGAGGAGACCAGGTCACCGCAGGAGACGATCTTTCGCCCGAACGGGCGGATAGCGTCGGAGCGTGGGTACGGATCCGAGGGACTGGCTGCGTCGGCACCCGCTGGCCGCGGACGGGCTGCTGGTCGTCGGGCTGGCGGTGGCGGAGGTCGTGCTCACCCTGCTGACGCCCCGGGACTTCTGGCCCCGGCCGCTCTTCGCCGCGCTGGGCTGGAGCCTGGTGTGCGCCGCGCCGGTGCTGGTGCGCCGGACGGCACCGTGGCCGGCGGTGCTGGCCTCGCTGGCGACCCTGGCCCTGCCGCTCACGCTGGAGATCTCCCCGGCGACGCAGAGCTTCACCTTCGTGGTGCTCACCTACACGATGGCCGCGTACCGGCCGGTGCGCCCGGCCGTGGTCGCGGCGGTGGTGCTCTGGCTGCCGGTGGCGCTGGTGGCCACGCTGACGCCCTTCGAGGCCATGCCGCAGGTCAACTCCGCCTACCTGGTGGCGAACAACCTCCTGATCGGCATCGTGTCGTTCTCGGTGGGCCGCACGGTGCACGCCCGGCGGGCCAGCACCCAGGCGCTGCGGGAACGGGCCCGGATCGCCGAGGCCACCCAGCGCGCCCTCGCCGAGCAGGCGGTCGCCGACGAGCGGCGGCGCATCGCCCGGGAACTGCACGACGTGGTGGCCCACCACGTGAGCGTGATGGGCGTGCTGGCCACCGGGGTACGGCGGGTGCTGCGGCGTGACCCGGACGCCGCCGAGGAGGCGATCGGCACCATCGAGGAGACCAGCCGGGCCACCCTGCGGGAGCTGCGTCGGCTCCTCGACGTGCTGCGTACCGAGGCGGAGCCGGCGGCCGAGTTGGCCCCGCAGCCGGGGATCGCCGGCATCGAGTCGCTGGCCGAGCAGGTACGCGAGGCGGGTCTGCCGGTGACGCTGACGGTGCGGGGCGCGCCCGCCGCGTTGGCGGAGGGCGAGGCGCTGACCGTGTACCGGATCGTGCAGGAGGCGCTGACGAACGCGCTCAAGCACGCCGGAACGGCCACCGCGCAGGTCCGGGTGAGCTTCGCGGACGACGCGGTGGAGGTCGAGGTCACCGACACCGGTCGGGGCCCGACGCCGGACACCGGCCGGGTCGGGCACGGATTGGTCGGGATGCGGGAGCGGGTCGCCCTCTACGGTGGTGTCCTGCGCACCGGCGCGCGGCCCGGCGGTGGTTACCGGGTGCACGCGAGGATCCCGGTGGAGACCCTGCTGGACGCCGGGACGTCCAGGTGACGGCGAACGTGGAGGACGAGATGACCGAAGCGACGCCGTCGCGCCGACCGATCCGCATCCTGCTCGCCGACGACCAGCCGCTGCTGCGTACCGGCTTCCGGATGGTGCTCGGCGCGGAGACCGACCTGGACATCGTGGCCGAGGCCGGCGACGGCGCGGAGGCGGTGGACCTGTCCCGGCGGCTGCTGCCCGACGTGGTGCTGATGGACATCCGGATGCCCCGGATGGACGGGGTCACCGCGACCCGGGCCATCGTCGACGCGCGGCTGCCGGTCCGGGTGCTGATCCTGACCACCTTCGACCTCGACGAGTACGTGGTGGGTTCGCTGCGGGCCGGCGCAAGCGGCTTCCTGGCCAAGGACGTACCGGCCGAGGACCTGGTCACCGCGATCCGTACGGTGGCCGCCGGCGACGCGGTGGTGGCCCCGCGCATCCTGCGGCGGCTGCTGGACCGCTTCGCCGAGGCCCTGCCCGACCCGGCGGCGACGCCCCCGAAGGGCCTCAGCACGCTGACCGAGCGGGAGCGGGAGGTGTTGGTGCAGGTCGCCCGGGGGCTGTCCAACGCCGAGATCGCCCGGGCGCTGTCGGTGAGCGAGACCACCGTCAAGACCCACGTCGGGCACGTGCTGACCAAGCTCGGGCTGCGTGACCGGGTGCAGGCGGTGGTGCTGGCGTACGAGTCGGGTCTGGTCCGGCCCGGCGCGTAACGCCCGCGTTGCATTGGTCACCTACAGTGACCGCCGGTGGCGGAAACGGGTTGACCCTCACCCGGCGGCACCGTTCACGATGATCTCGCCCGGCCGCGAGGGGGTGGCCGAGCGGCGCGGCGTCGGGGGCAACCCTGACGGCGCTTAGGGGGTACCCGCACCCGGAAATCCGCCTCGTCTCCGCCCGGAGTCGGACGGATCCGCGTCGGGCAGCACAGAAGATGGACTCGTGCCGGACCAGCGGGGGCGGCGCGATTCGAGACCGACGGAGAGGTACGAGACGTGACCGCTACGACAGGCCAGTCGGCACCGGCCGCAGCCCGGGCGAGCGATGTGTGGAAGGTGTACGGCAGCGGCGAGGCCCAGGTCGTCGCGCTACGGGGGGTCAGCGCCGAGTTCGAGCGTGGCCGGTTCACGGCCATCATGGGCCCGTCCGGGTCCGGCAAGTCGACGCTGATGCACTGCCTGGCGGGGCTGGACACGGTCACCCGGGGGACGGTGCACGTCGGCGACACGACGGTCACCGGTCTCGGTGACTCGGGCCTGACGAAGCTGCGCCGGGACAAGATCGGCTTCATCTTCCAGCAGTTCAACCTGCTGCCCACGCTGACCGCCAAGGAGAACATCCTGCTGCCGCTGTCGATCGCCGGCCGCAAGCCCGATCCGGCCTGGTACGACGTGGTGATCGACACGGTCGGCCTGCGGGACCGGCTGGACCACCGGCCGGCGCAGCTCTCCGGCGGTCAGCAGCAGCGGGTGGCGTGCGCCCGGGCGCTGGTGGCCCGCCCCGAGGTGATCTTCGCGGACGAGCCGACCGGCAACCTCGACTCGCGGGCCGGCGCGGAGGTGCTCAACTTCCTGCGCAACTCGGTGCGTGAGCACGGCCAGACCATCGTCATGGTGACCCACGACCCGACCGCCGCCGCGTACGCCGACCGGGTGGTCTTCCTCGCCGACGGCCAGATCGTCTCCGAGCTGATCGAGCCGACGGCCGACACGGTGCTGGACACGATGAAGAAGCTGGACACGCCCGCCGAGGTGGCCGGCTGATGTTCCGGGCGACTCTGAAGAGCCTCCTTGCGCGGAAGGTCCGGCTGGTCCTGTCCGGCCTGGCCGTGGTGCTCGGCGTCATGTTCGTCTCCGGCGCCTTCGTGCTCACCGACACGCTCGGGCGCACCTTCGACCAGATCTTCGCCGAGGCGTACGAGGACGTCGACGTCAGCGTGTCGGCGAAGCCGAAGCTCGCGGTCAGCGAGATGGAGGGCGAGCAGGTCCAGGCTCCCTTCCCGGCCGACACGGTGGAGACCGTCCGGGCGGTGTCGGGGGTGGCCGACGCCACCGGTGTGGTGATCTCCGACGGCGCGCGGATGATCGGCAGCAACGGCAAGGTGGTCGGCTCGTTCGGGCCGCCGCAGCTCGGCGGCAACTGGCTCGGTGAGAACGACCTGGTGCGGTTGCGCGAGGGCCGCGAACCTCAGGCCGACGACGAGATCGTGATCAACAAGGCGTTGGCCGACGCGGGCAAGGTCGCCGTCGGCGACCGGGTGGGCGTGCTCACCCTGGGGCCACGCGAGGACTTCACCATCGTCGGCGTCTTCGGTTACAGCGGCGACCGCGATTCCATCGGCGGCACCAACGAGGTCATGTTCACGACCCCGGCGGCGCAACGGTTGATGCTCGGCGAGCCGGACGTGTTCAACAGCATCACGGTCACCGCCGCGTCGGGCGTCTCCGACGACGCGCTGCGCGACAGCGTGGCGTCAGCGCTCGGCGACGACTACGTGGTCAAGACCGGGGAGCAGCTCTCCGCCGACGCCGCCGCCGGACTGAAGGAGGGGCTGACCTTCTTCAACCGGATCCTGCTCGGCTTCGCCGCGGTGGCGCTGCTGGTCGGCACGTTCCTCATCCTGAACACGTTCTCGATCATCGTGGCGCAGCGCACCCGTGAGTTGGCGTTGCTGCGGGCGGTGGGTGCCAGCGGCAAGCAGATCATCGGCTCGGTGGTGCTGGAGGCGATCGCCATCGGCCTGATCGCCTCGATGCTCGGCCTGGCTGCCGGTATCGGGATCGGTGCCCTGCTGGCGTACCTGTTCAGCACCATCTCCGGTGGGCTGACCCTGGCCGGGGTGGGCGTACCCGCATCGGCGGTGATCGGCGCGTTCGGGGTCGGCCTGGTGATCACGGTGCTGGCGGCGCTGCTACCCGCGCTGCGGGCCGCCCGGATCCCACCGATCGCGGCGATGCAGGACGTGGCCACCCCGGACCGTCCGCTCACCAAGATCACCGTCGCTGGGGCGCTGGTGACCGCGATCGGTGCCGTCCTGCTCTTCCTCGGGCTGGGTGGTCACGCGGGCGGCAACACCCTGGCCACCATCCTCGGCGGTGTGCTCTTCACGTTCATCGGAGTGGCCCTGCTGACGCCGCTGATCAGCAAGCCGGTGGTGGCGGCGCTCGGCGCGGTGTTCGCCGGTTGGGTGCCGGGCAAGCTGGGCCGGCTCAACTCCGGGCGCAACCCACGCCGCACCGCGATCACCGCCGCCGCTTTGATGGTCGGTATCGCCCTGGTCACCGGCATCACGGTGATCCTGGACTCGGCCAAGAGCAGCATCAGTGGCCTGGCCCGGGACAGCATCAAGGCCGAGTTGGTGATCGCCGGTGCGCAGACCGGCCCCCGTCCGCCCACCTTCGACCCGGCCGTGCTGGAAGAGGCGAAGGCGATCCCCGGCGTACGCGTCGCCGACGGTCTCTACGGCGACCTGGCCATGGTCGCCGACGAGCGTACCTTCGTCGGCGCGGTGACCGAGCCGGCCGCGCTGCGCCAGGTCTACAGCCTCAACGCCGCCGCCGGTGACATCGACCGGATCGACGCGGGGCAGATGCTGGTCAGCGAGGAGACCGCGAAGGAGCGGGGACTGTCGGTCGGTTCCACGATGTCGGTGCAGTTGGCTCGGGGCGAGCCGAGCACGTACACGGTGACCGGCATCTTCGAGGACACTCCCCTGTTCACCGGCGTGCAGATGGTGCTGCCGACGGAGGTCGCCCGTAACTTCACCGTGCCGCAGCCGAGCCAGGGCTTCATCCAGCTCGAACCGGGCACGTCGGTCGCCGACGTCCAGCCGCGCATCGAGACGCTGCTGGCGAACAGCCCCGAGGTGTCGGTGGTCGACCTGAACGCCTTCGTGGAGCAGCAGGCCGGTCAGCTCGACACGTTGCTCACGATGATCCAGATCCTGCTGGCGCTGGCCATCGTGATCGCCGTACTCGGCATCATCAACACCCTGGCCCTGTCGGTGCTGGAGCGGACCCGCGAGCTGGGCCTGCTGCGCGCCATCGGCCTGCGGCGGTCGCAGACCATGGGCATGATCACCGTGGAGGCGGTGGTGATCTCGGTCTTCGGCGCGCTGCTCGGCGTGGTGGTCGGCGCCGGCCTCGGTGCGGCGGTGGTCGAGGCGCTGCGCAGCGAGGGGATCAACACGCTGGTGCTGCCCTGGGGCCAGATGGGACTCTTCCTCGGTCTGGCCGCGATCATCGGTGTGGTCGCCGCCGTCCTGCCGGCGATCCGGGCCGCCCGGATCAACGTCCTGGGCGCGATCGCCCACGACTGAGCACCGACGTCACAGGCCCCGACACCACGGCGACGTGGTGTCGGGGCCCGGTCGTTCCCGTGGCGCGGGCGTCCGGCCCGGTCGTTCCCGTGGCGCGGGTGTCAGGCCCGGTCGTTCCCGTGGCGCGGGCGTCCGGCCCGGTCGTTCCCGTGGCGCGGGTGTCAGGCCCGCGATCGCACCAGCAGGGCGGCGAGCAGGTCCAGGTCCGCGCTGAGCAGGCTCTCCAGTTGGTGTACGCCGTCGCGAGGGCTCAGCGGCACCTCGGCCGGCACGGCCAGGACCGCCGCACCGGCGGCGACCGCGCTGGCCACCCCGGTCGCCGAGTCCTCGATCGCCACACATTCGTCGATCGGTACGCCGAGCAGCCGCGCCGCCGTCAGGTAGGGCTCCGGGTGCGGCTTGGTGGAGTCGACCTCGTCACCGCAGACCACCACGTCGAAGCTGTCCCGGCCGAGAGTGTTCAGGGCGATCTCGACCAGTGCCCGGCCACTGGAGGTGACCAGCGCGGTCGGGATCCGGGCCTCCCGGACGGCGCCGAGCAGCGCCAGCGCGCCGGGACGCCACTGCAGGCCGGTGCGGAACAGCTCCAGGATGCGGGCGTTGATCCACTCGGCGCTCACCTGCGGATCCCGGTGCGGCTGGCGCAGGTCGTCGTGCAGGATACGCATCGAGTCGGCCATCCCGGTGCCGACGATCGCGCGACGGGCGTCGGCGGAGAGGGTGCCGCCGTAGCTCTCCGCGAGCTCCTGCAGGGCGACGTCCCACAACCGCTCGCTGTCGACCAGCGTGCCGTCCATGTCGAAGAGCACTGCGGCCGGTCGGGCGCTGCTCACCGGATCCTCCTCGGGTCGGGTACCCGGTCGATCCTTCCAGCCCGCCGGAACCGCCTGTCGCGCGACGCCCGACACGGTGACGTTCGTCAACCGAGATCGCAGGCGGCCAGGGAGCGCTCGTAACCCCGGAAGAACATCTCGGAGCGCTGTTCCGGGGTGCCGTGCGAGCCCTCGGCGAACCACGGCTGACCGGGGTCGTCGCCGACGGCCAGCAGGCCCTCGTTGAACTCGTCCAGGTCACCCTCGTCGAGGGTCAGCGTGCCGGCGCGGACGGAGTCCCCGAGGTAGGCCCCGGCCATGCAGTCGGCCTGCAACTCCTGCTGGATGGTGAACTCGTAGCGGATGCCGAGCCGGGTCTGGACTCCGTGCGCGTACTCGTGCCCGAGCAGATAGAACACGAACGCGTCGCCGATCTGCCGGAACGCCCGGAACGACCAGTTGACGTCGTAGGCGATGTAGTCGCTGACGGTGCAGTAGACCGCGTTGTTGCGGGGCACCTCCTGCCCGCCACAGGAGATCTCACCGTCCCGCTCGTACGGGATGATGCGGCGGATCGGCTGGAACGACCGGCCGGAGGCCCGGAAGTACTCGGCCCAGTACCGTTCGGCGAGGCGCGTGGCGTCGGCCATGTCCTGCTCGAACTCCTCGACCGTGTCGGTGCCGTCGGCCCGGGTCACCTCGGTGCTCGGCGAGGCCGGTGCGGGTGGCTCGGCGGGCCCGGTCGGTGCGCCCACCGGCTCCACCATGCACGCGGTGGCCGCCACCAGCGCCACCGCCAGACCGGCGAGCCTTCCCCGGCTTCGCTGCCCCGCACCTACCCGCACCCTGTGCCTCCCGCATCGACGCCGGACCAGTACCCCGACGGTAGGACCGTCACGCCCGTCACCGTCTGGTACGCCGTACCGACCGGTCCGGTTCACCGACGCACCGTCCACCTGATCCTTTTCCGCCGGGCGCGACGTGACCTCAGAGCTGGCGGCGTTGCCGCAGGGCTGGCGGCGTTGCCGCAGGGACTTTCGGTCTGCCCTCAGCGACTCGCGTCTCGTCCGCAGGGCTTGCGGTCTTGCCTCAGGGGCTGGCGGCGAGGAAGACGAAGGCGGCCAGGAGCACCAGGTGCACCCCGCCCTGCAGGAGGGTGGCCCGACCCGGCACCACGGTCAGCACGCCGGTGACCACGGTCAACGCGAGCAGCGTCACCTGGGTACCGCCCAGGCCGAGCAGCAGCGGCCCCTCCAGCCAGATCGAGGCGATCGCGATGACCGGGATGGTCAGCCCGATGCTGGCCATCGCCGAGCCGAGCGCGAGGTTCAGGCTGATCTGCACCCGGTCCCGGCGGGCCGCGCGGGCGGCGGCGAGCGTCTCCGGCAGCAGCACCAGCAACGCGATGATGACGCCGACGAACGCCGGCGGCAGGTTCACCGCGGCCACACCCGCCTCGATCGCCGGAGAGACCGACTTGGCGTCGCCGACCACGGCCACCAGGGCGACCAGCAGCAGCCCGAGGCTCGCCATGGCCTGTCGGGTCGACGGCGGGTCGGCGTGCGCTTCCTCCGGCAGCACCTCCCCCTCGCTGCCGACGGGCAGGAAGTAGTCCCGGTGGCGACCGGTCTGCACCATCACGAACAGCGCATAGAGCGCGAGCGACACCACGGCCGCGAAGGTGAGCTGGGCCGGGCTGAACTGCGGGCCGGCGCGGCCGATGGTGAACGTCGGCACCACCAGGCACAGCGTGGCGAGGGTGGCCACGGTGGCCAGCGCGCCGCCGGTTCCTTCCGGATTGAACACCGCCAGCCGGCGGCGCAGCGCGCCGATGAGCAGCGACAGGCCGAGGATGCCGTTGCACGTGATCATCACGGCGGCGAAGACGGTGTCCCGGGCCAGCGACTCGGTCTTCTCCCCGCCGCTGATCATCAGCGTGACGATCAGCGCCACCTCGATGACGGTGACGGCCACCGCCAGCACCAACGACCCGTACGGCTCGCCGACCTTGTGCGCGACCACCTCGGCGTGGTGCACGGCCGCCAGCACCGCGCCGGCCAGGAAGAGCGCCACCACGATGACCATCACGCCGGTGAGCTTGCGGTCCCAGGTCAGCCCCAGCACCAGCAGCGCGGCGATGGGCACCGAGACGGTCCAGGTGGTCATGGCGCGGCGCAACGCGGGCATGATCTGGATCCTGCCAGCAACAATGATCATGAGCGGCGAACCGGCGAAGACTCCCCCGACCGCGCCCGGCCCTGATGTTAGGAAGGGACCCTTCCTATACCGGAGGCGTTAGTAGGGGGCCCTTCCTTGCATTGAACGCGGGCCGCTCGTACTTTGGGCCGATCCGGCGGAGCCGTCCCGTTCCTACGATGGACTCGTGTCGGCTCTGTTGCGCTCGGTGTGGGAGGAACCCGCCCCGCCCGGCGCGCCGCGTCGCGTGTGGCGGGACTGGCTGCTGCTCGCGATCCTCGCGCCGGTCGCGCTCGTCGAGGGACTCGTCCGGCCCGAGCTGGCCTGGCGACCGCTGTCGGTGGCCGTGGCGGTGGCGCTGACGGCCACGGTGCTCTGGCGCCGGACCTGGCCGCTGCCGATGGTCGCGCTCGCCTTCGGCGTCTGCGGGCTGGTTCCGCTGCTGACCGACCGGGACGCTCTCCAACAGGACGTCCTGGCCTTCGTCCTGCTACTGGTGTACGCCCTGTTCCGCTGGGGCTCCGGGCAGGAGGTCGTGCTCGGCGGCCTGATCGTGGTGGGCAAGCTGGGACTGTGGACCGCCGCCGGTCAGGCCGGTCTCGCGGACACCGTCGCCGCCTTCGTCGTCCTGTTCGCCGCCGCCACGCTGGGCACCAGCGTGCGGTACCGGGCGCGGGCCCGGCAGCGCGAGCTGGACCAGGTCACGCTGCTCGAACGGGAACGTCTCGCCCGCGACCTGCACGACACCGTCGCGCACCACGTGTCGGCGATGGCGATCCGGGCCCAGGCCGGGCTCGCCGTGGTGGCCACCCACCCGCAGGCGGCGATCGAGGCGTTGCAGCTCATCGAGGCCGAGGCGTCGCGGGCGCTGGCCGAGATGCGCGGCCTGGTCCGGGTGCTGCGGACCGACGAGCCCGCCGCGCTGACGCCCACGCCGCGCATCGCGGACCTGGCCGGGTTCGCGGCGGACGCACCGGACGGCCCGGTCGTGGAGGTACAGATCGTCGGTGACGCTGGCGGCCTCGCCCCGTCCGTCGACCGCGCGGTCTTCCGGCTGGTGCAGGAGTCGGTCACCAACGCCCGCCGGCACGCGCGGCACGCGACCCGCATCCGGGTACGCGTCGAGGTCGACGACGCCTCGGTCCGGCTACGTGTCAGCGACGACGGCGAGAGCCCGGCCGGACCGCTTCCCGGTTCCGGGTACGGGCTCGCCGGGATGGCCGAACGCGCGGCGCTGCTCGGCGGCAGTTGTGCCGCCGGACCCGGTCCCGAACAGGGGTGGATCGTCGACGCGGTGCTGCCCCGGGCCGGGGCACCCGCGTGACCCGACCGACCACCGGACGACCGAACCCGTCCGGCGACGACGGTGACCGGCGGATCCGGGTGGTCGTCGCGGACGACCAGGAGATCATCCGGAGCGGACTCACGATGATCCTCGACGCCCAGCCGGGCATCGAGGTCGTCGGTACGGCCGCCGACGGTCACCACGCTGTGGAACTGGCCCGGCGACTGCGTCCCGACGTGTGCCTGTTCGACATCCGGATGCCCGGTGTGGACGGTATCGAGGCGACCCGGCGGCTCGCCGGCCCCCGGGTCACCGAACCGCTCGCCGTCGTCGTCATCACCACCTTCGACCTCGACGAGTACGTCTATGCCGCGCTGCGCGCCGGCGCCCGGGGCTTCCTGCTCAAGGACGCCGGCACGGCGCTGCTGGCCCAGGCGGTCCGCGCCGCGGCCGACGGCGACGCGCTCATCGCGCCCAGCGTCACCACCCGCCTGTTGCGCGCCTTCGCCGACGCCGGACCGGCCGCGCCGCCCCGGCAACCCGTCGACCCGCTCACCGACCGGGAGGAGCAGATCCTGACGGCGGTGGCCCGGGGACGGACCAACAGCGAGATCGCGGACGAGTTCCACGTCAGTCTCAGCACGGTGAAAACACACGTGGCGAGCCTGATGGCCAAGCTCGGCGCACGGAACCGGGTGGAGATCGCCATCTGGGCGTACGAGACGCACCGGGTACGCGGCCGGTAGCGCTCCCCGGTCGGCGCGACGCCGTAAGTACGAGCGTCGGCTCACTCCGAGGACCGACGGGCCCCGAGCCCATGCACTGATGAGTTCGCGCCGTCGCGAACCCAGCATCGATTCATGTCCACGAACCGCTTCCTCCGCAGACACGAGTGGGCGATACCCACCGGCCTGATCCTGCTCGCGCTCGTCCCGGTGGTCGCCGGGGCCGTCCGGACCGTCGAGCTGTCCGGCGATCCGGCGGTGACGCCCGCCAACGCCCGCTTCGTCGCCGACCCGGTGCCGGTGCTGGTGCACATCGTCACGGCGAGCGTGTACTGCCTGCTGGGCGCCTTCCAGTTCATGCCCGGCTTCCGGCGTCGGCGACCGGGATGGCACCGCGTCGCGGGTCGGCTGCTGGTGCCAGCCGGGATCCTCGCCTCGCTCTCCGGCATGTGGATGGCCGCGTTCTATCCCCTCATGCCCATCGACGGTGCGTTCCTCATCGGTCTGCGGCTGGTCTTCGGCGGCGCGATGGCCGGCTGCATCGTCCTCGGTCTCCGCGCGATCCTGCGGCGGGACGTCAGCCGGCACCGCGCGTGGATGATCCGTGGGTACGCCATCGGTCAGGGCGCCGGCACCCAGTTCCTGACCCACCTGCCGTGGCTCGTGGTCGCCGAACCACCGGGCGAGCTGACCCGGGCGTGGCTGCACGCCGCCGGCTGGCTGATCAACCTGGCGGTGGCCGAGTGGATCATCCGCCACGGGTCGGCGGCACCGACGCCGGCCGCCTCCCGCGCGGGCCGGTCGGGGACGATGACGAGTCGAGGCCGTCGCTGAGGTCGTGCCCCCGGGTCAGCCCATGGACTTCGCGCCGTCGATCGCCTCCCGGATGATGTCGGCGTGCCCGGCATGCTGCGACGTCTCGGCGATGACGTGCACCAGCACCCGTCGGGCCGACCAGCGGGCACCCGGCTCGAACCAGGGTGCGGCGGGCAGCGGCTGGCTGGCGTCCAGGTCGGGCAGGCTCCGGACCAGTTCGTCGGTGCGGTCCGCGACCTCGTCGTACGCGGCGAGCACGCCGGCCAGGGTCTCGCCCGGCAGCAGCCGGAACGACTGTGCGTGGCGCTCGTGGACGGCGGGGTCGTGGTGATCCGGTGCCTCGGCCGGGCCGTCGACGATGAAGTCGGCCCAGCCTCGTTCGACGTCCGCGACGTGCTTGATCAGACCACCGATGCACAACGCGCTGACCGTGCTGCACGTCGCCGCCTGCGCGTCGGTCAACTCCCGCGCGGTGTTGCGCAGGAAGAAGCGCTGCTGACGCAACGCCTGCAGCAGGTCCGCGCGCTCGGGCGACAGGCTGCTCTCGGACTGTGGACTGCTCCCCGTCATGGCTGGTCCCTTCGTCGGCGTCCGCCCGACGCTATCGGTGACCACCGACAACTTCCGGTACGTCGGACGGGCGGGACCGCGCCACGGCTACCGGCGGCCGGTCAGCACCTCGCGCATCCGGTTGATCTCTACGCCCTGCTCGACGACGACGCTGCTGGCGAACTCGTTGATGATGATGTCGGTGCCCAGCGTCAGGACCTCGTTCGCCATCGCGATGGCGCCCTGGTGGTGCTCGGTCATCATCGTGACGAACATTCGGTCGAACTCGGCGCCCCGGGCGGCGGTCAGCCGGTTCAGCGCCTCCGCCGTCTGCATGCCGGCCATCTCGTGCCGGTGCCCGTCGCCGGAGTTGCGGTCCAGCCCCCGGTCGGTCAACCAGGTCTCCAGGGTCTTGATCTCCGGGTCCTGGGCAGCCAGGATCCGGTCCGCGATGATCTTCAGGTTCGAGTTCTCGGCCCGGTCACCGACCAGTTTGGCCATCACCAGGGCCTGCTCGTGGTGCGGGATCATCATGGTGACGAACCGGGTGTCGGCGTTGTTGTGCGGAGGCCGGGCCATCGGCGACATCTCGTTGGCCGACAGGGTCTTCGCCGGTTCGCCAGGGCCGCCCGGCATCAGCACCGGTGCGGTGGCGTCCGGGATGCCGGGCAGGTCGAGCGGCGGTGGCTCGTTCGTCTGCGCCGTCGGCGCGGGGGGCGCGCTGTCCGGCCACGACACGGCCACCGCGATCCCGACGGCCAGCACCGCGAGCACGGCCAACTCGATCAGCACAAGCTTCCGGGACTGCCGCAGCAGCCCACGGATCCGCACACCTAGCACAACTCGACTCCCGCCGTTCACAGTTGGCCGGGATGGTAGCGCGGGCCTGAGCTGCGACGGGAGGGTTGCGAACGGCAGAACGATCGTTTAGCCCCACCTGCGGCAGTTTGCGCCGGGACATCGGCGGTCGTGTTGCTAAACCGTGACCACATGGCCGACGATCGAGCACCCACCGCAGGGTTAACCTCCGCTAACCCTGCTCATCCCTGACGAAGGGTGTTCCTACATGTTCAGACCTACCCCACGAGGGAGCCGAAGGCTGGGAATCAGCCTGGCCGCCACAGGCGCCCTTCTCGTCGCCGGTGTCGCGGTGGCGCCATCGAGCAGCGCCGCCGAGACCGCGAACACCATCCCGGCCGTCGACGAGATCGTCAGCAGCCCCAACCTCACCCAGATCGCCAACGTCCCGAAGTTCGGCGGGTTCGCCAGCGAGGCCGCGTACAACTCGGACCTGGCGTTCCAGGACAACCACGTCATCGCCGGCAACTACAACGGGTTCAGCATCTTCGACGTCAGCAACCCGGCCTCACCCCAGGTGGTCAGCCAGGTCGTCTGCGTCGGCGCGCAGGGCGACCCGTCGGTCTACGGGGACCTGCTGTTCCTCGCGGTCGACTCGCCCCGCAGCGACGACTCGTGCAGCAGCAGCGCCGGCTCGGTGGCCCAGCAGAGCGCCTGGGAGGGCGTCCGGATCTTCGACATCAGCGACAAGGCGAACCCGCGCTACATCAAGTCGGTCCGTACCGACTGCGGTTCGCACACCCTGACGCTGGTGCCGAGCAAGGACGACAAGAGCGTCTACGTGTACGTCCAGTCGTACAGCCCGTCGAACAACGCGTTCTACTGCAAGCCGCCGCACGACAAGATCTCCATCATCGACGTGCCGCTGGACAACCCGACCAGCGCCTCCGTGGTCGCCACCCCGGTCCTCTTCCCGGACGGCGGCAACACCAACACCAGCGGCTGCCACGACATCACCGCCTACCCGGACCTGGACCTGGCCGCCGGCGCCTGCATGGGTGATGGCGTCCTGATGGACATCTCCGACCCGGTGAACCCGGTGGTCCTGAGCCAGGTGCGCGACACCAACTTCGCGTTCTGGCACTCGGCCACGTTCAACAACGCCGGCACCAAGGTCGTCTTCACCGACGAGCTCGGCGGCGGCAGCGGCGCCATCTGCACCCCGGCCTACCGGGCCAACCAGGGCGCGAACGCGCTGTACGACATCGTCGGCTCCGGTGCCGACCGTCGACTGGTCTTCAAGAGCTACTTCAAGATCCCGCGGGAGAACTCCGCCCTCGAGAACTGCGTGGCGCACAACGGCTCGCTGATCCCGGCGATGGGCCGCGACATCATGGTCCAGGCGTGGTACCAGGGTGGCATCTCGGTCATCGACTTCACCGACTCGGCCAACCCGGTCGAGATCGCCTTCTGGGAGCGGGGCCCGCTGTCGGACACGCGTCGGATCCTCGGCGGCGCCTGGTCGACGTACTACCACAACGGTTACATCTACTCCAACGACATCCAGAAGGGACTTGACGTCCTCAAGTTGGACGACCCGCTGACGAACAACGCCCGCGCGGTCGTCGCCTTCGACGAGCTGAACGTGCAGACCCAGCCCAGCTACCCGGAGTGCACCACCGTCCTGCGCGGTCGGCACAACGGCAGCATGACGATCTCCTCCGGCATCACCTGCATGGACGGGGTCACCCAGAACGGCGCCATCAAGGTCAACCCGGGCGCCGGTCTGATCGTGTTCAACTCGAACCTGAACGGCGCGATCCACGCGCACAACGCCTCGGTGGTCTCGATCGTGGAGAGCCGGGTCAACGGTTCGGTGAACGCCGTCGGCGCGACCATCCGTGACACCAAGGTCAACGGGTCGGTGCGGACGAGCTGATCCGCACACCCCGTAGACAGCACCACCTCCGGCCCGGCGGTCTCCGCCGGGCCGGAGCCCGTCCCACCCCGGCGACCACGGGTGGCCTCCTGGAACATGCCTGTCGGAGCGGCCTGTTACGGTCTCGCCGCTATCGCGGTCAGGTCGGAGGTTGAGAGTGTTCAGAACGCACGTGTCGTCGTTAGCCGGTCTACCGGTGCTCCCCTTCACCTCGGGGATGGAGGTGCCGGCGGATCCGTCGGCGGTGGCCTGGCGGCTCGAGGTGGGCGACATCGATGACGAGCCCGAGCCCGAGGAGTTCGTCGCCCTGGTCGAAGCGATGCTCGACGAGGTCCCGGCCGAGTCGGTCCGCGCCGTCGTGGTCGGCGAGTGGGGGATGGCGTACGAACGGCCGCTGCCGGTCGACCTCCTGGTGAACGCGGCCTCGCAGTGGACCGGGCTCCGGGCGCTCTTCCTCGCCGACCTGCTCTCCGAGCAGTGCGAGCTCTCCTGGCTGACCCACGACGACATCACCGGGCTGCTGGCGGCCTACCCGCAGTTGGAGACGCTGTGGGTGCGCGGCGGCGAGGGTCTGCGGTTGGACGCCGTCACGCACACCGGCCTGCGGGAGCTGCGGTTCGAGTCCGGTGGCCTGCCCGGCGCGGTGGTGCGGGCGGTCGGCGAGTGCGACCTGCCGGCCCTGGAGCGGCTGGACATGTGGCTGGGCCGATCGGACTACGGCGGCGACGCCACCCCCGACGACCTCGCCCCGCTGCTCGCCGGTGCCGGGATGCCGGAGCTGCGGCGGCTGGGACTGCGCAACGCCGAGATCGCCGACGTGGTCGCCGGAGCGGTCGCCGACGCACCGGTGGTGCCCCGACTCTCGGTGCTCGACCTGTCGATGGGCAACCTCACCGACGAGGGTCTGGAGGCGCTCCTGGCCGGGCAGCCGCTGACCCACCTGACCGAGCTCGACCTGCACCACCACTACCTGTCCGAGCAGGCGCAACAGCGGGTCGTCGCGGCCCTGCCCGGCGTACGCGTAGACGTGTCCGAGGGACGCACCCCGGACGTGTACAGCGGCCGCACCTACCGCTTCACCGCAGTCGGGGAGTGAGCGGACATGACGTTCTCTTCGCACCTCGCCGAGTTCGCCGACCGTCCGGTGGTCGACTTTCCGCTTGAGGGGCCGCTGCCGACCGTGACCGGCCCGGTCTCGTGGCGCGTCAGCCATCCCGAGTTCGACGACAACGAGGAAGGCGCACTCTCCAAGGAGTTCGCCGCCACCTTCGAGCGGTTCGTCGCGCAGGTCGGCGACACGGTGGAGTCGCTGGTCATCGGTGCCTGGGGGTACGCGGCCTTCAACCCCGCGCCGATCGAACAGATCTGCGCGGCGGCCGATCGGCTGCCGGCACTGCGGGCCCTGTTCCTCGGTGACATGGTCTTCGAGGAGTGCGAGGTCTCCTGGATGAAGGTCGGCGACGTCAGTCCGCTGCTGACGGCGTACCCGGACCTGGAGGTGCTGTGGGTGCGCGGGGGTGAGGAGTTCGACTTCTCCCCCGTCCAGCACGACAACCTCCGCGAACTGGTGGTGCAGAGCGGCGGGCTGTCCCGCGAGTTCGTCGGCGCGGTGCTCGACTCCGATCTGCCCGAGCTGGCCGACCTCGAACTGTGGCTCGGCACCGACGACTACGGCGGCACCACCGAGCTGGCGGACCTCGCCCCGCTGCTGGCCGACGAGCGTTTCCCGGCGCTGCGCCGCCTGGGCCTGTGCAACTCGATGATCACCGACGACATCGCGGCGGCCCTGGCGACCGCGCCCGTGGTGCGCCGGCTGGAGGTGCTGGACCTGTCCAACGGCACTCTCGGCGACGAGGGGGCGGAGGCGCTGCTCGCCGGTCAGCCGCTGACCCACCTGACGGTGCTGGACCTGCACCACCACTATCTGTCCGAGGAGGTCGCCGCGTCGGTGGTCGCCGCCCTGCCGGACGTCCGGGTGAACGTCTCCGACCCGCAGGAGGCGGACGAGGAGGACGACGGCGAGAGCTACCGCTACACCGCGGTCTCGGAGTGACATGCGGTTGACCGTGGTCGGCAATCCCGGCAACCGTCGGGTGTCGATGTTCACCGACGCGGTGTTGGCCGCCGGTCTGCCCCGGCCCGAGGTGCTGCCCTGGGTCGAGGTGCTGACCGGGGCCGCACCGCCCCCGGCCGGCACGCTGGTGCGGGTGGACTCGCCCGGGGAGGACGCCCGGGTCGACCAGTTGCTGCGCCGGTCGGCCACCGTCGCGCGGCACGGCGAACTGGTCGGCCTCGCCGACGCGTACGCCGGTCTGGTGGACGGCATGGCCCGGGTGGCCGCCGGCGGCGCGACCCTGCTCAACCCGCCGGAGGACGTCGCGGTGCTCTGCGACAAGCGGCGCTGCCACGCGCGGCTGGCGGCGGCCGGGGTGCCGGTGCCGGACGCGCTGCCGCAGGTCGGTGGCTACGCCGAGCTGCGTTCGGCGATGGCGCAGGCCGGTTGGGGCCGGGTGTTCGTCAAGCCGGCGCACGGCTCCTCGGCCGCCGGGATCATCGCGTTGGCGGTCGGCGCCGGCCGGGTGCAGGCGGTCACCACCATCGAGCAGACCGCCGAGGCGCTGTTCAACTCGCTGCGGTTACGCCGCTACACCGACGAGCCGCAGATCGCGGCCATCGTGGACCGGCTCGCGCCGGAAGGTCTGCACGTGGAGCAGTGGCTGCCCAAGGCCGGGATCGGTGACCGGGTGGTCGACCTGCGGGTGCTGGTGATCGCCGGTCGGCCCGACCACGTGGTGGTTCGGGCGGCGCGGGGGCCGCTGACCAACCTGCACCTGGGCAACGCGCGTGGCGATCTCGACGAGGTGCGGCGGGCCGCCGGGGCCCGGCAGTGGTCGGCGGCGATGGAGACGTGCGAGCGGGCCGCCGCCTGTTTCCCCGACTCGCTGCACGTCGGCGTGGACCTGATGTTCCTGCTGGGCTGGCGGCGGCACGCGGTGGCCGAGGTCAACGCGTTCGGTGACCTGCTGCCCGGGGTGCTGGCCGACGGCCGGGACAGCTACGCCGCCCAGGTGCACGCCCTGACCGACGGCGGGTGGCGGCCCGGTCGGGCGGGCCCGGCCGCGTCGCCGGAGGTGGTCGGATGCGGAGCCTGATCGGTGACCACGACCTGCTGCTGGTCACCCTCGACACGCTGCGCTACGACGTGGCGGCCGAGCTGGCGGCGGCAGGCCGGACGCCGCACCTGACGCGGGCGTTGCCGGGCGGCCGGTGGGAACGCCGGCACTCCCCGGCCAGTTTCACCTACGCCGCGCACCACGCCTTCTTCGCCGGGTTCCTGCCCACGCCGGTGCCCCCGGGTCGACACGAACGGCTTTACGCGGCGGCCTTCCCGGGCAGCGAGACCTCCGGCGCCGACACGTGGGTGTTCGACGCGCCGGACCTGCCGACCGCGCTCGCCGACGTCGGCTACCACACGCTGTGCCTGGGCGGCGTCGGCTTCTTCAACCGACGCAGCCCGCTCGGGGCGGTCCTGCCGGGGCTGTTCCGCGAGGCGCACTGGGAGCCGGAGTTCGGCGTCACGTCGCCCACCTGTGTGGACGCCCAGCTCGACCGGTTGGCGGCGGTGGTGGCCGATCTGCCGCCGACCCGGCCGTTGTTCACCTTCCTCAACGTGGCCGCCCTGCACCAGCCGAACCGGCACCACCTGCCCGGCGCCGCCGACGACGACCTGGCCAGTCACGCCGCCGCCCTGGAGTACGTGGACGGCCGGATGGAGCGGCTGTTCGCGCTGGTCACCGGCCGAGGGCGGCCGGTTTTCACGATCATCTGCTCCGACCACGGCACCGCGTACGGCGAGGACGGGCACACCGGGCACCGGATCGGCCACGACGTGGTGTGGACCGTCCCGTACGCGCACTTCACCCTGCACCCTGGAGAATGGTGACCAGCACCGACACGAGTCTTGACGGCTCGCCGTACCAGCAGTATCTCTACGCCTACCCGCACAAGACCTCGTACCGGGCGTTGCGCCCCCGCCCGTCGTTGACCGACGTGTGGCGGGACCAGGCACGGGACGCCCTCTTCCTCTATCTGCACGTGCCGTTCTGCGAGATGCGCTGCGGCTTCTGCAACCTGTTCACCCGGGCCAACGCGCCCGCCGAGCAGGTCACCGCCTACCTGCGGCAGCTTCGTCGGCAGGCCGAGCAGGTCGCCGAGGCGCTCGGCGGCTCGACCGGGTACGCCCGCGCGGCCTTCGGCGGCGGCACCCCCACCCATCTGACCGCCGACGAGCTGACCGAGCTGTTCGACATCGCCACCACGACCCTCGGGGCGCGGCTGCCCGGCGTACCGCTGTCGGTGGAGACCTCACCGGCCACCGCGACGCCGGACCGGCTCGCGGTGCTGGCCGCGTACGGCACCACCCGGGTCAGCATCGGGGTACAGAGCTTCCTCGACGTCGAGGCCCGCGCCGCCGGTCGACCGCAGCGGCGCACGGAGGTGGAGACGGCGCTGGCGGCGATCCGCGACGCCGGTGTCCCGGTGCTCAACATCGACCTGATCTACGGCATCGACGGGCAGACGGCCGACACCTGGCGGGAGAGCCTCGACGCGGCGCTGGCCTGGCGTCCTGAGGAGTTGTACCTCTACCCGCTCTACGTCCGGCCGCTCACCGGTCTGGGCCGGCGCACGCACGCCCGCGCGGACTGGGACGCGCAGCGCCTCGCGCTCTACCGGCAGGCCGTGGAGACGCTCGGCGCGGCCGGCTACCGGCAGGAGTCGATGCGCCAGTTCCGCCGGGCCGACGTGCCGGCCCCGGACGGACCCGACTACTGCTGCCAGGACGACGGCATGGTCGGCCTGGGTTGCGGCGCCCGCTCGTACACCACCGCGCTGCACTACTCCTTCGACTACGCGGTCAGCGTCTCGCAGGTGCGCGCGGTGCTCGACGACTACCTGGCCCGACCGGCCGAGGACTTCCGGTACGCCGAGTTCGGGTACCACCTCGACGGCACCGAACAGCGCCGCCGGTGGCTGCTGAAGTCGCTGCTGCGCGTCGACGGGGTCGACCCGGACGCCTACCGGGCCCGGTTCGGTCGCCCGCCGGGCGTGGACTTCCCGCAGCTCGACCGGCTGGTCGAGCGGGGCTGGGCCACGGACGGTGGGCTCCGCCTCACCCCCTCCGGGCTGGCCCGGTCGGACGCCGTCGGCCCCTGGTTGACCTCCGCCGAGGTGCAGCACGCGATGGCCGGGTACGTGCCGCGATGAACCTGGCGATCCTCTACCGTGGCCCGCTGGCGAGCTGCAACTACGACTGTCCGTACTGCCCGTTCGCCAAGCGCCGGGACCCGCCGGAGCTGCTCCGCGCCGACCGGGAGGCGTTGGCGCGGTTCACCGACTGGGTGGGCACCACCACCGACGTACGCCTGTCGGTGCTGTTCACGCCCTGGGGTGAGGGGTTGACCCGGCGCTGGTACCGGGACGCGATGGTGTCGCTGTCCCACCTGCCGCACGTGGAGCGGGTGGTGATCCAGACCAACCTGGCGGCCCGGGTGGACTGGCTCGAAGACGCCGATCCGAGCGCCGCCGCGCTCTGGACCACCTACCACCCGGGGCAGGTCACCCGGGAACGCTTCCTGCGACGCTGCGCCCGCCTGTCCGAGCTGGGTGTCCGGTACTCGGTCGGGGTGGTCGGGCTGCCCGAGCACCTGGCCGAGGCGCGGGCGCTGCGGGCGCTGCTGCCCGACGAGGTCTATCTGTGGGTCAACGCCGCCGAGGGGCGTCGCTACGACGCCGCCGAGGAGGCGACCTGGACGGAGCTGGACCCGCACTTCGGCTACAGCGTGCGTCCGCACCTGTCCCTGGACCGCCCCTGTCATGCCGGGGAGACCGCGATCTCCGTGCGCGGCGACGGTACGGTGCGCCGCTGCCACTTCATCGACACCCCGATCGGCAACCTGTACGACGGGTCGTGGCGGGCCGCGCTGGCACCTCGGCCGTGCAGCAACGCGATCTGCGACTGCCACATTGGCTATGTCCATCTCAAGCCGCTCGGCCTGCGGGACGTCTTCGCGGGCGGGGTGCTGGAACGCATCCCGGCCGGGTGGCCGGGAAGGCGGGTCGGATCGGTCTGACCAGGAGCAACCGGGTCGCCGGTGGACCTGCGGTCAGGGTCGGGTCGCCATCCGGCGGGTCAGTTCGGTCGCCCGGTACGCCGCGACCTGACGGGCCTGTCCCGCCACGAAGCGCCGCAACAGCAGCGGGGCACCGGCGGTGACCGACTCCCGGATCCGCGTACCGCCGGTCTCGGGCGTCAGGTCGACCACCGCGCGCAGCCACACCCACGCCGGGCTCCGCACGTCGCTGACGATCTGGCTGCCGGGACGGGTCGCCACCATCCGCACCCGAATGTGGTTGTCCCAGCGCAGCGGGCCGACCATCCGGAACCGTTCGACGGCGATGTAGTCGGTGACCGCGCGGCCGTCGGCGTCCCGGTCGGTCCGCACGTCGGAGACCGCCACGATCAGCGGCGACAAGCCGATGTAGCTGTGCGGGTCGGTCAGGTGGTAGTAGACCTCGTCCGGCGACGCGGCGACGACACAGCTCGTCTCGAACGTGATCGACGGTCTCCGATCATCGGGCACGTCTCATCCTGCCACGCCCTCATCGGGTGCGGTGGCGCAGGATGATGTCGCGCAGGGAGCCCATCCCGTACCGGTCCTCGTCGCTGGACATCGCGGCCACCTCCGCCAGGACGGGATCCACGTCGATCCCGGCTCGCCGGGCCCGGTCGCACATCGCCCGCAACGTCATGATCTCGTCGCGGGTGTCGGCGCCCTGGTCCCGGGCGGAGAGCTGGACGAGGTCGTCCCGGAACCCCTCGGCAGTCCGGCAGTCGGTGGGCAGATGGGCCGCCCACCGGAACGACGGGTACCGGTCGAACCTCCGCCGGATCTCGACCCGGGCGGTCTCGTCGGCGACGTACCTGTCGACGATGGCGCGCAGCACCCGCTCGGCGCGCTCCTGCACACCCAGCGCCGTCAGCTCCGCGTCCACGGCGGCACCGAGCTCCGCCAACCGGTCCAGTGCGGTGACGTCGACCGGCTTGTTCGCCACCGAGCGGTAGCGGGCGTCCAGGTCCGCCATCTCGGTCTCGATCTCCACCATATCCACGGACGCCGTTATATCGCACCGGCGCGTGCGGCGCGCCCCGGTCGAGGTGCGGACGACTGGCATACTCGACCCGACCAGGTGGGGACCGGACAGTGTGGTGGTCAGGTGCAGTTCCGCATGTTGGGACCGCTGGAGGCCATCCGGGACGGGCACACCGTGCCGCTCGGTGGGCCGAAGCAGCGGGCGCTGCTCGCGCTCTTCCTGCTGCGCCCGAACCGGTTCGTCGCCACCGACTGGCTGGTCGACGCGCTCTGGGACGGACTGCCGCCGGCCAGCGCCGAGATGACGCTGCGCACCTATGTGGCCGGACTACGCCGCGCGGTCGAACCGCAGCGCAGCCACCGCGAGCCGGCCCGCGTGCTGCGCAGCCACCCCAGGGGGTACGAGCTGCGCGTCGAGCTGGAGGACATCGACGCGGTCCGCTTCCAGCGGCTGGCGGCGTACGCGGCCCACGCGCTCGCGGCGGGCGACGCCGTCTCGGCCGAGCGGGGCTTCACCGAGGCGCTGACGCTCTGGCGGGGTGAGCCGCTGACCGGTGCGGCCGAGCTGAGTGCGGTGCGTCCCGAGGCCGCCCGGCTGACCGAGGCACGCCTCGGTGCCGAGGAGGGACGGTTCACGGCTGCCGTGGCGGCCGGACGGCACACCGCCGTACTCGCCGAGTTGCGCCAGTTCGTGGCCGCGAACCCGGTCCGCGAGACCGCCCGCGCCCAGTTGATGCTCGCGCTCTACCGGTCCGGGCGACAGACCGAGGCGCTGGCCGCCTTCGACGAGGGCCGCCGGGTCCTGGCCGACGAGTACGGCATCGACCCCGGCGAAGAGCTGCGCGAGCTACACGGCCGGATCCTGGCCCAGTCCGTGCCGCCGCCGGCCACGCCTGTCGCGCCGGACGCCACGCCGACCGAGGTCGCCGGCACGTCCGCGTCCACTCCGGACTACCAGCCCGGACCGGTCCACGGGACGACCAGCATGGTCGGGGCTCCGGCGGAGCGTTCGGATTCCCTGGTCGGTCGGGAGGCCGAGCTGGCCGGGCTGATGGCGGCGCTGACCGAGGTCGTCATCGGCGGCGGTGGCCGGGTCGCCGTCGTGGTGGGCGAGCCGGGGATCGGCAAGACCACGCTCGCCGCCGCGCTCGCCGGGACGCGGGGCGTACCGGCGGTGTGGGGTCGTTGCCCCGACGTCGGGCAGGCACCGCCGTTCTGGCTGTGGAACCAGGTGGTGCGCACACTGGCGGCGATGCCGCAGGCGGGCACGACCGGATCGGCGCGCCGGTTGGACGGCTTCGCGGCCGGACCGGCGGACGGGTCGACCGGCGACGCGGCACCCGACCCGACGGCGCGGTTCCGCGCGTACGAGGCGGTGGCGGACCTGGTGCGGACGGTCGCCGGTGCGGACGGCCTGCTGCTGGTGCTGGACGACCTGCACGCCGCCGACCCGGACTCGCTACTGCTGTTGCGATTCCTCGCCACCACCCTGGCCGACGCCCGGGTTCTCGTGCTGGCCACGATGCGCCCCTACGAGCACCACCCGGCGCTGGTGGCGACGGTGGCCGACCTGGCCCGTGGTGCGGGCTTCCGCCACCTGCGGCTGACCGGGCTGACCGACATCGACGTGGCCGACCTGGTCCAACGACGCACCGGCACGCCCCCGCAGCGGCAGGTGGCGGCGCGCCTGGCCACCCGGACCGGGGGCAACCCGTTCTTCATCACCGAGCTGTTGCGCGCCGGCACCGACCCGGCCGACGCGGACCTGCCGCCGAGCGTCCGGGACACCGTCCGGCTGCGCCTCGGCGCCCTGCCCGACGCGGCCCGCGACTGCCTGGAGCTGCTCGGCGTGGCCGGACGCGACCTGGACACGCAGACGATGGCGACGGTGCTGGAGGTCTCGGCGGCGCACCTCACCGAGGGGCTGACGGCGGCGTATACGGCAGCGCTGGTCGCCGAGGCCGGGCCGGGTGCGGTGCGGTTCCGTCATCCGCTGTTCGCCGAGGTCGCGTACGCGCAGTTGCCGCCGCCCCGACGCGCCGCGCTGCACGCCCGGCTGGCCCTGGCGTACCAGCGGATCGGCGGTGTCGCCCCGGCCGAGTTGGCCCACCACTTCGGGCAGGCGATCGGACTCGGGCACGGCGAGGACCATCTACGCTGGTCACTGGCGGCGGCCGACGACGCGACGCGGCGGTTCGCGTACGAGGACGCGCTCGGCCACCTGGACCGGGCGGCCCGGCGACTGTCGCCGCTCGCCGGCACCTCGCCGTCGGCGGCGGCCACCGAACTCGCCGTCCAGTTGCACCGGGCCGCCCTGTTGCAGATGACGGTCGGCGTCGGCGCCGACGCCGTCGACGAGGTCTGCGCCCGAGCCCGGGAGCTGCTGGCGCTGGTCGGAGCGGAGACCGACGTACGGCCCGCGTTGTGGGCGCTCGGCGAGCTGGCCGCCAACCAGGCCGACTACGCCGGTTGCGGGGAGTTGGCCGAGCGGCTGGTCCGGGCCGACGACGGCACCGGGCTGATCGCGGCGGCCGGAGAGTACCTGCGGGGTGTGGTCGGCTACTTCACCGGTGCGCTGGTCGAGGCCGACCAGCGGCTCACCGCCGCCGTCGATCGGCTGCGCACGGTCGACCCGGATCTGCTGGGCCGCCAGGTCGGTCGGCTGCCGGTGTTGGCCGCGTACAACTTCCGGGCCCTGGTCCGGTCGCTGCGCGGTGCGACCGAGGACGCCCGGCGGGACATCGCCGAGGCGGAGCGGCTGGCGGAGCGGCTCGCCGACCCGTACGGCCGGGCGAACGCGGCACTCTTCGCGGCCTGGATGGGGATGCAGGAACGCGACGTGGCGGCGGTACGCGCGGCGGCGCACCGGTGCCGCGAGATCGGTGCCGCCAACGGCATGCCGCACTTCGTGACCACAGGTGGTTTCTTCCTGGAGTGGGCGGCCGCGCGGGGTGGCGAGCACGACCGGCTCCCCGCGATGCGGGCCGCAGTGGAGGGCATCTACCGCCCTGGGCTGCGGGCCACCCGCACCGTCACGTACAGCGCGATGGCCGAGGCGTACCTGGCGGCGGGTGATCCGTCGACGGCGGCGGAGCTGGCCGACGAGGGCCTGTCGGTGGTGGACCGCCTCGGCGAGTCGGTCCTCGCGCCCGAACTGCACCGCATCCGCGGCATCGCCCGCCGCGACCCCACCGCCCTCGCCACCGGCGCCCACCTGGCCGCCACCCAAGGCAACACCCTCATCCGCTCTCGCTTCCCCCACCCCTGACCGAGACGAACCAGGCCAGACTCAGCGCACGCCGAACCCCTCACCCCAGCACCCACCAGACCAGCTCCCCAGCAGGCCAACCCGACCAGACCAACAACGTCAGACTCGCAGCACGCCGACCCGCCTCTGCCAGACCAACGACGTTCAGATTCCCGGTAGGCCAAGCCGCCCCAGTCAGGCAAACCAGGTCGGGTTTCCGGCAGGCCCGACCCGCGCAGGGATCAAGCCTGACCGCCCGGAGCGGGTCGGGCCTGCCGGAAACCCCACCCACGAGAAACCAGAACCCCAACCGGAAATCTACGAAACCTCCACACCCGCCCGCTGTGCTGAACCAGTCAACAGTCCCGCCCGGCCACCCCGGGCGGCCAGGTGTGGAGGAACGAGATGAACCCGGCCCAGTCGTCGTCGCCCGGCGAGGTCCAGGAGGTCGACGTCGTCATCGTCGGGTGTGGTCCGGTCGGTGCGCTGGCCGCGAACCTGCTCGGCATGCGGGGCGTCCGCACGCTCGTCGTGGAGCGGAGCACGGAACCGCACGGGCAGCCGCGCGCGTTCTCCTGCGACGACGAGGCGCTGCGCATCTATCAGCAGGCCGGCCTGCTGGACCGGATCGTCGGCGACCTGCACCAACCGGTACGCGCCGACTACGTCAACGCCGCCGGCCGGCGGTTCGCCACCATCGCCTTCGACGAGGTCGACTTCGGGTTCGGGCACGCCCCGCTGAACTTCTTCGACCAGCCGTTGCTGGAGCAGTCTCTGCGTACCGGGCTGGAGCGGTTCGCGCATGTGACGCTGCGGCTGGGCACGGAACTGGTCGACCTGCGGCAGGACGAGGACGGCGCGGATCTGGTGGTGCGGGACGTGGTGGCCGACCGGTCGTACCCGGTCCGGGCCCGGTTCGTGCTCGGCTGCGACGGTGCGCGGAGCACCACCCGCACGGCGGTGCGGATCCCGCTGGCGGGGGCGAGTTACGCCGAGCCGTGGCTGGCGGTCTCCGGTGACGTGGCCCCGGACGGGATCCGCGCGCCGCACACCACCTTCGTCTGTGACTGGCGGCGGCCCGCGTTCGTCTCCCCCGGGTCGCGAGGCAGCTATCGGGCGGAGTTCATGCTCCGACCGGGCGAGACCGAGGCCGACATGCGGGATCCGGCGAAGATCGCCGAGCTGGTGTCGCCGTACGTGGATCCGGACCGTTTCACCGTCACCCGCGCCGTGGTCTACACGTTCCACCACCTCATCGCCGCCAGGTGGCGGGAGGGACGGGTGTTCCTGCTGGGCGACGCCGCCCACCAGATGCCGCCCTTCCTCGGGCAGGGGCTGTGCAGCGGACTGCGGGACGCGGCGAACCTGACCTGGAAACTGGCGCTGGTGCTGTCCGGCGTGGCCGCCCCGGCGCTGCTCGACACGTACGAGACGGAACGTCGGCCGCACACGGCGGCGATGGCGGAGACGAGCGTCCGTCTGGGTCGGGTGTTCCTGGCCCGTAGTCGGCGGGCGGCGTGGGTCCGCGACAGCGTGCTGCGGGCGGTGCAGACCGTGCCCCGGGTACGCCGATTCGTGCGGCACTTCGAGTTCAAGCCGCTGCCCGCGTACGAGCGGGGGCTGTTCGCCGGCGGCCGGCGCGACGGTGCCGTCGGGGTGATGTTTCCGCAGCCTCGGGTGGCTGTCGGCGGTGACTCGACGCCGCGGCTGCTCGACGATCTGCTCGGCGACGGCTTCGCACTGGTCGGGCGTGGCCTCCCGGCGGAACTGTCCGGGCTGCCAGGGCCGGTACGGTCCGTCGTGACGCATCCGGCCGGCACCGACCCGGCGCGCCTGCCGGCGAGCGATGCCGCCCAGGTCCACGTCGTCGACCTGGACGGGACCGTCGACGCCTGGCTACGGCGGCACCGGGTGGACGCCGTCCTGCTGCGGCCGGACCGGTTCGTCTTCGCCACCGCGCAGGCCGGCGGCATCGACCAGGTGACCCGCACGCTCGCGGCCGACCTCGGCGCGACCGCCTCCCGCCAACCCACCGGCTAGCCGCGTCACGTCACCGGCCCGCCCGGTCCGGGCGCGGTCCTGCCGGCCGGGGTTCCGTGGCGGACCGGTGACGTGCCAGGATGCGGCCATGCGTGCCGTGATCTTCGACGAGTTCGGTGTCCCGCCGCAGGTCCGCGACGTGCCGGACCCGACGCCGCCGCCCGGTGGCGCGATCGTCCGGGTCGAGGCGACCGGGTTGTGCCGCAGCGACTGGCACGGCTGGCAGGGACACGATCTGGACATCGTCGTGCCGCACGTACCCGGGCACGAGTTCGCCGGTGTCGTCACCGCCGTCGGCACGGGCGTGCGGGGCTGGCGAGCGGGTGACCGGGTCACCGCGCCCTTCGTCTGCGCCTGCGGTCGGTGCCCGTCGTGCCAGGCGGGCGACCAGCAGGTCTGCGAACGGCAGAGCCAGCCCGGTTTCACGCACTGGGGCTCGTTCGCCGAACAGGTGGCCGTCCGCGACGCCGACGTCAACCTGGTTCGGCTCCCCGACGAGCTGGACTATCCGGCCGCCGCCGCGCTCGGTTGCCGGTTCGCCACCGCGTTCCGGGCCGTGATCACGCAGGGACGGGTCGCGGCCGGCGAGTGGGTGGCCGTACACGGCTGCGGCGGGGTGGGGTTGTCGGCGGTGATGATCGCGCTGGCGTGCGGTGCCCGGGTGGTGGCCGTCGACGTCGCGCCCGGTGCGCTCGACCTCGCCCGGCGCCTCGGCGCGGCGGTCTGTCTGGACGGGCGCACCCTGGACGGGCCGGACGCGGTGGCCGAGGCGGTCCGGGAGGCGACCGGCGGCGGCGCCCACCTGTCCCTCGACGCGCTGGGCAGTCACGCCACCTGCACCGCCTCCGTCCGAAGCCTGCGCCGCCGGGGACGACACGTGCAGGTCGGGCTCCTGCCCGCCGCCCAGGGACACCCGGCCGTGCCGATGGATCTCGTGATCGCCTACGAGTTGGAGCTGCGCGGCAGCCACGGCATGCCGGCGCACGCCTATCCGGAGTTGCTCCGGCTCGTCACCTCCGGGGTGCTGCGGCCGGCCACGCTGGTCACCCGCACCATCGGGCTCGCCGACGTGCCGCACGCGCTGGCCACCATGGACGGTCCGACCGGTGGCGGGATGTGTCTCATCCGCCCGTGACGAGCCGGCCGGGCCGGGAACTCGGGCAGCGGACCCGATGGCCGCCCCCGTCGGAACGGGAGCGGCCCCGGGTTCACCTAACGGGTGTGGGTGCGGCCCGCCGTTCCGCGAGCGCCAGTACGACCACGGCGCCGAGCAGCACCGACGACCCCAGGACGGCGGCCGGGGTGAGCCGTTCGTCCAGGAGCAGCACCGCGATGACGGCTGCGGTGACCGGCTCGACCAGCGCCAGGACCGACGCCGTGGTCGCCCGGACCGACGCCAGGCCGGCGAAGAACAGCCCGTACGCGAGGGCGGTGGGCACCGCGCCGAGGTAGGCCAGCAGGCCCAGTGTCCGGCCGATGTCGCCCGAGGTGGGCAGGATCCCTTCGAGCAGGGCCACCGGCAGCAGGACGAGCGTCCCCACGACGAAGCCGCCCAGCGCCGTGGTGCCGGGGTCACCGCCGGTGCCGTCTCGGCCCCGCTTCCGGTTGAGCAGGGTGACGCAGGCGTACCCGGTTGCGGAGAGCAGCGCGCACGCCAGGCCGAGTGCCGGCGCCCTGCCCGCGCTTGGGCCGCCCACCAGCAGGATCAGCCCGACCAGCGCCATCGCCACGGTGGCCGTACCGGCACGACCCAGCCGCTCCCCCGTCCACAGGCGGGCACCGATGGCGATCAACACCGGTCCGGACCCGAGGGTGACGACGGTGGCGATGGCCAGCCCGGCGTACGCCACGGCGGCGAAGTAGGCCGTCTGGTAGACCGCCAACCCCACACCGGTGGTCACGATCGCAGGCCACCGGGTGCCGTGCTGCGGCGCGCCGACCGACCGCCCGTCGACCGGAGTGGACCGGGCCGGACGCCGGTGGCGGAGCACCAGGTATCCGACAGCCAGCAGCAGGACACCGCCGACGAACCGCCAGAAGGACACCGCGACGGGTCCGAGCCCGCTGATGGCGTAGAGGATCGCGGCGACAGCGCCACCGGTGCCCCAGGCGACCGCCGCGATGATGACGTAAAGGATTCCCCGCCCCACTGACGGGGGCACGTTGGTGTGCAAACAATTCTCCGTTGTCGTCGCCGCCCGGGCAGCACGAGACGCACCCGGGCTCGAAATAGGTCAGAGCCGGGTCGGCGGAAGCGCCGTTACCGGGTGGGTGGCGGCGAGACGACGGAGAACATCACCGGGGCAGCGTACCGGCCGGGGCCGGACACCGGCGCGATCATTCGGTGGGCCGCTACCAGGGGTGAGGAACCGACTCCGAACCTCACGACATCGCCGCACATCTATTGACAAACATCCTTAACAGTCACAGTCTGAGAGAGCGCTCTCTCACCCCGTGTCACCACCGAACGGAGGAGTACCCGTGATTGTCCGAAGAAGACTGCTGGCGGTCGCCGCCGCCCTGATCACCGCCGTCCCGACCGCGCTCGTCGCCGCCGCGCCCGCCCAGGCCGTCGGCCCGGCGTTGCTGCCCGTCACCGTCACCAACAACACCGGCCGGTCCGGAGCCGTCCACGTGTACGTCATCGGCGTACAGCTCTCCTCCGGCCGCCTCGGCTACGTCAACCAGGCCGGCACGTTCATCCCCTGGTCCGGCGGACAGATCCCGCCGTCACCCGCGCCCGACGCCTCGATCCCCGGTCCGGCCAACGGCGCCAGCGCCACCGTCCGCTTCCCGCGCGGCTTCTCCGGTCGCGTCTACTTCTCCTTCGGCGAGAAGCTCAAGTTCTTCCTCACCCCGACCGGCCTGGTGCAGCCCGCCCCGTGGGCGGCCGGCGACGCCAACCGCGACATCCTGTTCGACTGGAGCGAGTTCACCTACAACGACGCCGGGCTCTGGCTCAACAGCTCCCAGGTGGACATGTTCGCGGTGCCGCACGCCGTCACCGTGACCGGCGCCAACGGCGTCACCAAGCGGACCGGCGACGTCGTCGCCAACGGCCGCACCGCGATCATCAACGGCGTACGGTCCCAGTCCGGCTGGGCGAACACCGTGTACACCCGCGCCGACGGCACCGTGCTGCGGGTCCTGGCACCGGGCAAGGCCGCCGGAGCGGGCCTGTTCAGCAGCACCTACCTGGACTCCTACATCGCCTCGGCGTGGAACGCGTACACCAGCCGCACGCTGACCGTGGTGCCGTTCGGCGACCGGCCCGACGTCCGCTACTTCGGGCGCACCTCGGGCCGGGTGATGACCTTCACCAACAGCGCCGGACAGGTCGTCGCCTCGTTCAACCGCCCCTCGTCGGCGAGCGTCTGGGGCTGCGACGGCGACCTGCCCGCCCCCAACGACCAGGTGGTCGGGCCGATCTCCCGCACCCTCTGCGCCGCGCTGAACCGGGGCACCCTCGGCACCATCCACACCCAGCCCAGCACCAACGCCGCCGAGTTCTATCGCAGCAACCCGACCAACCAGTACGCCCGGATCATCCACGCCAACATGCGCGACGGTAAGGCGTACGCCTTCGCCTTCGACGACGTCGGCGCGTTCGAGTCGCTGGTGCACGACGGCGACCCGCGCGCCGCCGGCCTGGTGCTCAGCCCGTTCTGATCCCGACCGACCCTCAGGTGGGTGGATTTGTTGTCGCTGGAGCGACAACAAATCCACCCACCTTCACTCAGTCCGCGTCGGGGGCGGGCACCTCGCGCAGGCCGTCGCGGTCGAGGCGCAGCCACCGCCGTACGCCGATGGCGTGCAGGAAGCGCTCGTCGTGGCTGACCACCACGAACGCGCCCCGGTAGGCGTTCAGCGCGTTCTCCAACTGGCCCACGCTGACCAGGTCCAGGTTGTTGGTGGGTTCGTCGAGCAGCAACAGGTGCGGGGCGGGTTGGGCATAGAGGACACAGGCGAGGGTGGCCCGCAGCCGCTCGCCGCCGGAGAGCACACCGACCGGCAACTGGGCCCGGGCACCCCGGAACAGGAAGCGGGCCAGCAGGTTCAACCGTTGCGACTGCGGTCGCTCGGGGGCGTACGCGGCGAGGTTCTCCGCCACCGTCCGGTCGAGGTCGAGCAGGTCCAGCCGCTGCGACAGGTACGCCATCCGGCCGTCGGCCCGACGCACCTGCCCGCCCTCGGACGAAGTCTGGCCGGTGAGCAGACGCAACAGGGTGGACTTGCCGACGCCGTTGGGGCCGGTGAGCGCGATCCGTTCCGGACCCCGGATGGTCAGCTCCAGACCGTCGCCGGGGAACAGTGGACGGCCGGCGTGGCGCACCTGCATCCGCTGTCCCTCGACGAGCGTGCGACCGGCGGGTACGTCGGTCTCCGGCAGGTCCAGCGTGAGCGCCTGGTCGTCGCGCAGCGCCCGGCTGGCCTCGTCGAGGCGTCCCTGCGCGTCGCTGACCCGGCTGGCGTGCGCCTGCTGGGCCCGTCCGGCCGACTCCTGCGCGCTGCGCTTGAGCCCACCGGCGACGATCCGGGCCAGGCCGGCGTTGCCGAGGTTGCGCGCGGCGTTGCCGGCCCGGCGCTCGGCCCGTTCCCGGGCCTGCTGCATCTCCCGCTTCTCCCGCTTGACCTCCAACTCGGCGCTGCGCACGGTGCGCTCGGCCAGTTCCCGGGCCGCCCGGGCGGCCTCCTCGTAGGCGGTGAAATTCCCGCCGAACAACCGGACCTGCCCGCCGTCGAGTTCGGCGATGCGGTCCATCCGGTCCAGCAGCATCCGGTCGTGACTGACCAGCAGCAGGCAGCCGGGCCAGTTCTCCAGCACCGAGTACAGCCGGTGCCGGGCGTCGACGTCGAGGTTGTTGGTGGGTTCGTCGAGCAGCAGCACGTCGGGGCGGCGCAACAGTTGGGCGGCCAGGCCGAGGGAGACCACCTGCCCGCCGCTGAGCGTGTGCAGCGGCCGGTCGAGCGCCACCTCGTCCAGACCGAGCCGGTCGAGTTCGACGCGGCTGCGTTCCTCGACGTCCCAGTCGTCGCCGACGACGGTGAAGTTCTCCTCGCTGGCGTCGCCGGCCTCGATCGCCCGCAGCGCCGCGATGGTCGGGGCGACGCCCAGCACCTGCGCGACGGTCAGCTCACCGGCGAGCGGGAGGTCCTGCGGCAGGTAGCCGAGCACCCCCTCGACCGTCACCCCGCCCCCGGTGGGGGCCAGTTCCCCCGCGATCAGGCGCAGCAGGGTCGACTTGCCGGCGCCGTTCGGCGCGACCAGGCCGGTGCGGCCGGGCGGCACGGTGAAGGACAGGTCCCGGAACACGGGGGTGTCGTCGGGCCAGGAGAAGGACAGGTTGGTGCAGACGACGCAGACGTCGGACATGGCAGTGAGACCTCGGGAGGAAGGCCGGGACGCGACCGGCGCCCCGGTCGGACAGACAGGGCGGTGACGTGACAGGCCGCCCCGGCAGTGGCCGGTCGGCGGCGGGCACACTCACCCTGAGATGTCGTCGTCCCCCGACAGCATGTCGCGCTCCTCGTTTCGCGTATGCGCGGCTGACCCGCGCCCAGCCAGCCTAACAACTTCGCGGCATGGTCGCGCACGTCAATTCCGCAGCCGACGAGCCGTCAGCGGAGGGCGCCGACCAGGATGTCCCGGCACTGTGCGACCAGCCGGTCGAGAGCGGGACCCGGTGTCGCGGTCCAGACCAGGGCCAGCTGGGCGCGTTCGTCGACGTCCTCGATCCGCAGGGCGGTCAGGCGACTCGTGTAGTACCCGGCCATCGACTCGCTCAGGACCGCGACGCCCAACCCCCGGGCGGCCAGGTCGGCGACGGCGTCGGCGGCGCTTGCCTGGACGGCGATGGTCGGCCGGACGTGGTGGCGGAGGCAGGCGCGGTCGAGGACGGTCCGGATGCCGGTGCCCTCCGGCATGCAGACGAGCCGGTGGGCCGTCAGTTCGGCGAGCGCCACCGTCGTCCGGTGCGCGAGCGGGTGTGCCGGTGGCACCAGTGCGACGAGACGTTCACTGGTGACGGTGACGGTGTTCAGGCCGGGCGCGTGGGCGTCGGCGGTGCCGACGAGGGCGAGATCGACGGCGCCGGAGCGTACGGCGTCGAGGAGCCGGACCGAGGTCTCCTCGACCAGGGTGATCTCCACCGCGGGATGCGCCTGGTGGAACGCGGCCAACGCCTCGAAGAACGGCGTGATGGTGCAGCCGGTGACCATGCCGACGGTGAGGCTGCCCCGGACGAGTCCGGTCACGTCGTCGACGGCCTGCCGCACCGCATCGGCCGAGGCGAGGGCCGCCCGCGCGTGGACGAGTGCGGCCCGGCCGGCGTCGGTGAGGGTCGCGGTCCGGGTGGACCGGTCGAACAGGGTCGCGCCGAGCTCCCGTTCGAGCCCTCGGATCTGCGCGCTCACTCCGGACTGGCTGATCCGGACCCGTTCGGCGGCACGGGTGAAGTTGGCCTCCTCGGCGACCGCGACGAAGTACTCCAACTGCCTCAACTCCATAAGCGGGAATTCTAGATGCCGGAAGAACTATCTGTTGGATTGCTGGACCCTGGGCGGGCAGGCTGGAGCCGTAGCCGGACCAGCGAAGGGATCGTCGTGCCAGACCGTGAGAAGGCGATGCAGCCCGAGGACATCACGCGCCTGTTCGTCGAGCGCTCCAACGCCGGTGACGCCGAGGGCGTCGCCGCGCTGTACGAGGAGGACGCCGTGATGGCCTACCCGCCGGGCGGCCAGACCGTCGGGCGCGCCGCCATCCAGGCCCTGTGGGAGAAGGTGCTGGCGAACCGGCCCCGCTTCGAGCCGGAGGAGCCGCTGCCGACTCTCCGGTCCGGCGATCTCGCCCTCACCTCCACCCCGCCGAGGGACGGCGCGGGTGGCCGCGCCCAGGTGGTCCGACGGCAGCCCGACGGTTCCTGGCTGCGCGTGCTCGACCAACCGGAGTTCGTCACGCCGACGGCCGGGTGACCACGCCGTTCAGTCCGGTCGGCCGACGCGGAGCGGTGGGGCGTTGAGGTGGCTGGTGAGCACCACCAGCAGCTCGAAGCGGATCGCCGGGTCGTCCAGGTCGGTGCCGTACAGGTCGCGCAGGCGCTTGAGCCGGTAGCTGACCGTCTGCGGGTGGACGAACAGCTCGGCGGCGACCTCGGCCCGCGAGCCCCAGTGCCGCAGCCACGAGTGCAGGGTGACCAGCAGGTTGTCCCGCTGGGCCGGACGCAGGTGGGCCAGTGGTTCCAGCCGGCGGGCGGTGAGCACCGCCAGGGCCCCCGGTTCGCCGCGCAGGGTCAACGGGATCAGGTGGTCGTCGGCGAAGACCGGGCCGGGGTCGGGGCCGACCAGGCCGGCGGCCAGTTCGGCGAGGCGTACGGCGGCCGGCACCTGGGGCCAGTCCAGCTCGGGGCCGACCACGGCCCGCCGACCGGCCAGCGCCTCGGCCAGCGGGGCGCGGGCCGCCCGGGGACCGGCCCGCAGCAGCAGCACCGCGTCCCGGCCGCGCTCGATGACCAGGCCGTCGACGCCGTAGCGGAACCGGGCGTCGCGGGCCTGGTCGGGCGGCAGGAGCACCGGCACCACGCTGTCCAGCTCCGGCCAGCCGATCCGGGCGGCGGCTGCGGCCACCGCACTGGGCATGCCGTCGCCGCGCAGCAGCAGTTCGGCGAGCTGCCGGCGGCGGTCGCCCTCACCGGCCTGCTCGCGCACCTGGAGGGCGTACCCGTCGGTGCTCGCCGCGGCCAGTTCGGCGACGTACGCGCTGACCGCGTCGGAGAGGTCGATCAGTTCCTCGGTGTCGACCGGGCGGAGCCGGGCCAGCGACTGCGAGGCGGTCCGCAGCAGTAGCCGGGCGGCCATCCGCAGGGCCGCGAGCAGGGCCTCCGGCCCCCGGTCCTCGCGGGCCTCGGCGGCACCGAGGGCGACGAAGACCTCCCGGATCCGGGGCGGCAGCGCGGGCTCGTCGGTGCCGACCAGGTCGAGGAACCGGTCGAGGGCGACCTGGACGGCGGTGTGCACGTCGCGGACGAACTTGTCGTCGGCGATGCCGGCGAAGGCGGGGGTGGCCTCGGTGACCGCGCCCGCCACGGCGGCGACCGTCGCCGGCAGGTGCGGACGCATGGAGGCGGCCAGGTCGGCGGGGAGACGCCGCCAGGGGGTGGCGGAGACGGGGGCGCTCACCGGCCGATTTTGTCACGTCGGGATAAAGAGCCGCCGATTCTCGCTGCTGACGGGACGGTGTTTCGATCCGCGTCCCCGGGCGAGGATGGGGCACGCCGCCGATCCGACCGAGGAGCGCACCGTGCAGCACCGACTCTCCCGACAGCATGTGGTCGACATGTGCCGGACGATGCTCGCCCGGGGATATCTCAAGGCCACCGAGGGCAACGTCTCGGTCCGGGTGCCCGGCCACCGGCTGTACGCGGTGACCCCGAGCAACTACGACTACGACCGGATGCGGGTCGAGGACATCTGTCTCGTCGACTTCGACGGCAAGCACGTGCCGGACGGCACCGGAGCCGACCTCAAGCCGTCCATCGAGTGCGGGATGCACGCCAACATCTATCGGGAACGCCCGGACGTCAACGCGATCGTGCACACCCACCAGCCGTACGCGTCGGCGCTGGCCTTCCTGCGCAAGCCGATCCCGGCGCTCACCGACGAGCAGGTGCGCTTCCTCGGCCGGGAGGTGGCGATCATCGACTACGCCCCGTCCGGCACCGGCTTCCTGGCCCGCAACGTGCAGAAGAAGGTGGCCAGCGGGGACAACGCCTTCATCATCGCCAACCACGGCGTGGTGGCCATGGGCACCGACCCGGACCGGGCGGTGTTCAACATGGCGCTGCTGGAGAAGGTCTCCATCGCGTACCTGCTGGCGTTGACCAGCGAGACGGGCAAGGTCTACACCATCCCGACCGCGATCCGGGAGATCGCCTTCGGCAAGCTGCGCGCCGACGAGAAGCGGATCGCCGCGCAGATCACCGAGGCGGTCGAGCCGCTGCGGGTACCCGCCGACGAGGACCTGCCCAGCGCCGACGCGACCGCCGCCGCCCAGACCGCAGCCGCCACCCGGACCGACGCCGAGGCCGAGAACGCCGCCGACGCCGAGGCCGGGGCGACTGACGCCCGGGCCGCCGCCGAGGTCGAGGCACCGGGGGCGGAGTCCGCCCGACTCGGGTACGCCATCAGCGAGTATCCGGACGTCGACGACGTGATGCGCCGGCTCAAGGCGCTGACCGCCCAGCCGCTGCGCGGGCTGCGCCACGACGCGATGCTGGACGTGCTGAACTACTTCGAGACGAAGTGCCGGGCCAGCAGGGAGATCACCGACCGGGCCAAGCTGCGCATCCCCGGCGGGGTGCAGCACAACCTGGCCTTCAACTACCCGTTCCCGCTGGCGGTCGAGAAGGCAGACGGGGCGTACCTGGTCGACCGGGACGGCAACACCTACATCGACTTCCTCCAGGCCGGCGGGCCGACGATCCTCGGCAGCAACTACGGCCCGGTCAACGAGCGGGTGGCCGAGGTGGTCCGCGCTTCCGGGCCGGTCACCGGCCTGTTCCACGAGTACGAACTCAAGCTCGCCGAGATCATCCACCGTTACATGCCGCACGTGGAGATGTACCGCTCCCTCGGGTCCGGCACCGAGGCGGTGATGGCGGCGGTCCGGGGTGCCCGCGCGTTCACCGGCAAGAAGATGGTGATCAAGGTCGGCGGCGCGTACCACGGCTGGTCCGACACGATGGTGTACGGGCTGCGGGTGCCCGGCACGTACCGGATGAACGCCAAGGGCATCCCGTTCGGGGCGACCAGCCGGACCCGGGAGGCGTTCCCGCACGACCTCGGGCAGCTCAAGCGCAAGCTGGTGGAGAACCGGCTGCGCGGCGGCACGGCGGCGGTGGTGGTGGAGCCGGTCGGCCCGGAGTCCGGCACCCGGCCGGCGCCCCGCGACTTCAACGCCGGGGTCCGCGAGCTGTGCGACGAGTTCGGCGCGCTGCTTGTCTTCGACGAGGTGGTCACCGGCTTCCGCCTCGGGTTGGGCGGGGCGGCCGGCTACTTCGGCGTGACCCCGGACCTGACCGTGCTGGGCAAGGCGGTCTCCGGCGGGTACCCGATGGCGGGTGGGGTCGGTGGACGCTCCGACGTGATGGCGGTCTTCGGCTCCGGGCTGGACGGCAAGAGCGGCGCGCACATCCAGGTCGGCGGGACGCTGTCGGCCAACCCGCTCTCCTGCGCGGCCGGGTACTTCGCGATCGAGGAGATGGCCCGCACCAACGCGCCGGTGATCGCCGGACGCGCCGGGGACCGGCTCACCCGGGGCCTGCAACGGCTGATCGACACCTACGGGCTGCCGTACGTCGCGTACAACCAGGGCTCGATCGTGCACCTGGAGTGCAGCGGCGTGATGCTGCTGGACATGCGCAACCCGGTGAAGCTGCTGCGCGAGAACAAGGCCCGCAAGCGGCTCATGGAGCAGATGGGCGCCGCGTACACCGCGCACGGCATCGTCACGCTTGCCGGCTCCCGGATGTACACCTCGATGGCCGACACCGACGAGGTGATCGACGACGCGCTGGCCCGGTTCGACCGGGTCTTCGCGCAGGTCGAGGGGGTCTGAGGCGGGTGGCCGCCAGCGCGCCGCAGATCCTGGCGATCGACCTCGGCACGTCCGGGATGAAGGCGGCCCTGGTCGCCGCCGACGGCACGGTGACCGGCTGGGCCGAGCGGCCGGTGCCGCTGCACGTGCTGCCCGGCGGCGGTGCCGAGCAGGACCCGCTGGCCTGGTGGACGGCGCTCGGGGAGGTCGCCGCCGAGCTGGGCCGGGCGCATCCGGAGCAGATGCGGGCGGTCCGCGCGGTGTGCGCCTCCACGCAGGGCGAGGGCACCATCGCGGTGGACGCCGCCGGGGACCCGTTGACGCCGTGCATCAGTTGGCTCGACATGCGCGGCGCACCTCACCTGCGTCGCCAGTTCGGCGGCTTCCCCGCGTACCAGGGGATGTCGGTGCGCCGCATCGCGCGGTGGCTGCGGCTCACCGGCGGGATGCCCTCGCCCACCGGCAAGGACCCGGCCGCGCACATGCTGCTGGTCCGCGACGAGATGCCGCAGGTGTACGCGCGGACCGCGTCCTTCCTGAACGTGCTGGACTGGATCAACCTGAAGCTGACCGGGCGGACGGTGGCCACCGTCGACTCGATCCTCACCTCGTGGGTGACCGACAACCGGCGGCCCGCCGACATCCGCTACTCCCCCGCCCTGGTCGCCGACTGCGGCATCGACCGCGACAAGCTGCCCCCGATCGTGGCCTGCACCGACGTCATCGGCACGCTGACCCCGGCCGCCGCCGGGCACCTGGGGTTGCCGGAGTCGGTCGAGGTGGTCGCCGGGGCGATCGACAACACCGCGGCGGCTATCGGCGCGGGCACCACCGGCGACCACGAGCCCCACCTGTATCTCGGCACCTCGTCGTGGATCGCGGCGCACGTGCCGGGCAAGAAGACCGACGTGGCGGCGGGCATCGCCTCGGTGCCGTGCGCCATCGGCGACCGCTACCTGATGACCGCCCTCCAGGCCACCGCCGGGGCCAACCTGACGTGGCTACGGGACAAGATCGTGGAGTACGACGACCCGCTGCTCGCCGCCGGGCACGTCAGTCGGGACGAGGGCACCATCTTCGACGCGTTCGACGCGATCATCCCGACCGTGCCGGCGGGCGCCAACGGCGTGCTCTACACCCCCTGGCTGTACGGCGAACGCGCCCCCGTCGACGACCCGAACCTGCGCGCCGCCTTCCTCAACATCTCGCTCGACACCAACCGCTCCGACCTGCTGCGGGCGGTCTTCGAGGGGGTCGCCTTCAACACCCGCTGGCTGGCCGGGGCGGTGGACCGGTTCCTCGGCGCGCGGGTCACCTCGATGGCGATCACCGGCGGCGGCGCGCTGTCGGACTCGTGGTGCCAGATCTTCGCCGACGTGCTCGACGTGGAGATCCGGCGCGACGCCCAGCCGCTGGCGGTCAACGCCCGGGGCGCGGGCTGGATCGGCGCGGTCGGCACCGGACTGCTCGCCTTCGCCGACATCCCCGCGCTGATGCGGACCGACCGGATCTTCACCCCGGACCCGGCGCACCGGGCCACCTACGACGAGATCTTCGCCGACTACCGGGAGCTGCACCGGCGGCTGGCACCGCTCTACCGCCGCCTGAACCGCACCCGCTGACCCGCCCCCTCGCAGGATCGTGGCACTCCAGCTGTCCGACACGCCGGGCCCGCGCCAGCCACAATGCCACGGTCCGGCCTCTCGGTCGCCGCTTTCGCAGTATGCCCGACGGCGTCCAGCGGGCTCGGCGAGACTGACGCCATGGTCGACGTCAGGCGGTACGTGGCCGAGTTCATCGGCACATTCCTGCTGGTGTTCCTCGGTGTGGGCAGCGCCGTCGCGGCCCGCGTCGAAGGTGGCGTGGTGGTGGTCGCGCTGTCCTTCGGGTTCGTCATGCTGGCGCTGGTCTACACCATCGGGCAGCTCTCCGGCAGCCACGTGAACCCGGCGGTGACCCTCGGCGTCCTGCTCTCCGGCAAGATCTCGCCGATCGGGGCGGTGGCGTACTGGGTCGCGCAGTTCGCCGGTGCCGCCCTGGGCGCGTTCCTGCTCTGGGTGCTGGTCCGCTGGGGCGGGGTGACCGACCAGACGGGTGTGCTGGGCGCCAACGGCTACGGCACGCACATCAACGCCGGTGGCGCGATGCTGCTGGAGACCGTCCTGACGTTCCTGTTCGTCCTGGTCGTGCTGGTGGTGGGCAAACGCAGCACCGACCTGTCCGGCTTCGCCGGCCTGGCCATCGGGATGGCCCTCGCCGTGGCGAACCTGGTCGGCGTGGCGCTGACCGGGGCAGCGGTGAACCCCGCGCGGGCCTTCGGACCGGCAATCTTCGAAGGTGGGACCGCCCTCCGCCAGCTCTGGGTGTTCATCGTCTTCCCGCTGCTTGGCGGGGTCCTCGCCGCACTGGTCGCGCCCCTGGTCGAGCACGGCTCCGGCGTCACCCGGGTCGGTACGCCCCGACCGGCGGGACGCTGAGCGCCCGCCTCACCGGTCGGCGCCCATCGGTGCCCGGACCAGCGCGCCGTCGATGTAGCAGTACCGCCAGTCCTCCCCCTCCTCCAGGGACCGGATCAACGGGTGGCCGGTCTGCCGGTAGTGCTCCTCGGCGTGGTTGTTGGCCGAGTCGCTGCAACAACCGACCGCGCCGCAGGTGAGGCACATCCGCAATTGCACCCAGTCGTCGCCGGTCTCCAGGCACTGCGGGCACGCCTCGGCGTCGCTTTCGGTGATCTGGATGCGGTCCAGGTGGGTGCAGGCGGTGCTCATGGTCTCCTCCCGCACGTACCGCCAACTGGCGTGCAGCAGCCGATCCGGGATGATCCGGGCGAGATAGCGCGAGTTCGCCGCGAGCAGCGGACTCGCCACCGCCAGCACCAGCACGTACAGGGCGATGAACGGGCCAAGGCGCTCGTCCAGGCCGGCACTGAGAGCGAGGGTGGCCAGGATCAGCGAGAACTCGCCGCGCCCCAGCACCGTCAGGCCGACGTTGGCCGCACCCCGCTGGTTGAGCCCGAACAGCCGCCCGGCGATCAGACCGGCCAGCACGTTGGTGACGACGGTCAGCGCGACGGCCGCCAACACCGGCAACGCCACCGAGCCGAAGTCGCCCACGTCGATGCTCAGGCCGAAGACCACGAAGAAGACCGCCGCGAAGACGTCCCGCAGCGGCAGCACCAGCCGTTCGGCCCGTTCCCGGATCGGGGTACGGGCCACCACCAGGCCGATCATCAGCGCGCCGATGGCGTCGGAGACGCCGATCTCGGCCGAGATGCCGGCGACCAGCACCACCAGCCCCACCATCAGGACCGCCAGCAGCTCGTCCTCGTGGCTGTCGATCAGCTTGCCGACCAGGCGGGCGCCGAACCGGGCGACGGCGAACAGGACGACCAGGTACGAGAAGCTCAGCCCGATGCGCAGCGTGAGTTCACCGGCCGACCCGGCACCGGAGAGCAGAGGCGACAGCAGCGCCAGATAGAGCGCGAGGAAGAGATCCTCGATCACGATGATGCCGAGGATCACCGGGGTCTCGGCGTTGGCCAGCCGGCGTAACTCGATGAGCAGTTTGGTGACGATAGCCGACGAGGAGATGCCGAGCGCCCCGGCGATCACGAACGCCTCGTAGCCGCCCCAGCCGAGGGCGAACCCGAAGAGGAGCCCCGCGCCGACGTTCAGGGCGATGTACGCGGCGGCGGCGACGAACAGCCGTTTGCCGCTGCCGAGCACCTGCTCGACCGGGAACTCCACGCCCAGGTGGAACAGCAGGAGCACCAGACCGAGCGAGGCCAGCAGGCTGAGGTCCTCGGGGTGGGCGACCAGCACGGGCCCCGGGGTGCCCGGCCCGAACAGGATGCCGGCGAGCATGAAGAACGGCACGGTCGGCAGGTTGATCCGGCGACCGAAGCGGGCCAGCAAACCGGCGATGAGCACAAGGGCACCGAAGCCCACGAGGTCAGCGTGCACGGTGAGGACTCCTGGAGCGGGCTAGAGGGGGCGGAGCGGGCGGCGCGCCGGTTACTCGGAGAAGTACGTGCCGGAGAGCAGCGCGCCCACCTTGCGGGCCTGCTCCTCGGACATCTCGATCACGGCCACCGGATCGTCCGCGCCGGCGGCGAAGACGTACAGGTCGCGGTTGCCGTCGCGGCGTACCACGATCGAGATGCGCTGGGTGTTGCTGCCCAGGTCGACGTCGTACCGCTTGCCGATGCCCGGCAGTTCCTGCACGTAGATGCCCTTGCCCATGACCCCTCCCCGCTGTCCTGTCCACGACTCCGGGGCAATCGTACGAGCCCGCCGGCCTCCCGTGGCACCACCACCACCTAGTGGTCGACGACGCGCCGGCTCCGGCGCCGGGTGGCGCCGGAGCCGGCGGGCTCGCCGGGCGTACCTCTCAGGACGTCAGGCGGAAGGTGGCGTCGTTACGCGCCTGGGTGTCGCCGACCGGGTCGAGCCGCAACTGGTAGTCGTAGTGCCGGATGTAGCGGTCCGGGTAGTTGTAGGACTGGAACGAACTCCAGGACGCGTTGCCCAGCCCGGCGACCTGCCGGAAGGTGGCGTCGGCGGCGAACACCGGGCTGCCGTCGTTGGCCGCCAGCACGAAGTCGAAACCGTAGTGCCGCAGGTAGTACCCGGGGTGGTTGACGGACTCGAAGGACACGTTCCCGGACGCGTTCGCCAGACCGGGCACCACCCGGAACTGGGCGTCCTGGGCCGGGTTGACGTTCGGGTCGATGCGGACGTCGTAGTTGACGTGCCGCACGTACCGGTCCTGGTGGGTGTACGCCTGGATCCGTCTGACCGGCGTGCTGGTGCCCCAGCGGGCGAGCACCCGGCTCTCCTCGGCCGCAGTCAGGTTGAGGATCGAGCCGTGGCGTTTGCGGGTGCCGCCCATGGCGTAGTCGGTGCGGGTCCGAAAGTTGCTGACGCTGCCCAGGTTCGTCGAGGTGATCGGCATGTAGCCGCGCCCGGTGGCGTACTGGTCCAGCCAGAGCGCCCACTCGTTGCGGCCGTTGAACTGGGCCCACATCGGCCCCTCCACCACGTTGCCGCCGCCGGTGCCGTTGGAGATGCCGAGGTGCGACAGGTTGCCCAGGGTGGTCCACGAGCCGAGGATCGAGTTGCTGGCCTCGATGGTGATGTGCCCGTCGGCGGAGGCACGGTAGTAGCGGTAGCCGCCGACGCTGTTCGGCACCTCGACGATCTGTGTGTCGATCAGCCCCTGGGTGCCGGGGCGCTCGATGTAGAGCTGGGGTGCGGTGAAGCTGCGGAAGTCGGTGGTCCGCACGTACCAGATGCGGTGTTTGGTGACGCCGTTGCGCGCGGAGTTGGTGGCCCAGTAGACGACGTAGTCGCCGGTGGCATGGTTGTAGATCGCCTCGGGTGCCCAGGCGTTGCCGGCGCCGGGGATCGCCCCGGCGACGTTGATCAGCCACGGCGCGGACCAGTTCACCAGGTCGCGTGACTCCCACACGACCAGGTTGGTGCTGCCCCGGTTGGCCGCGTCGCTCCACGAGGTGCCGCTGGCGATGCGCAGGTCGGTGGCGACGATCCAGTAGCGGTCACCGGCGGGCGAGCGGACCAGGGCGGGGTCCCGGACGCCCCGCGTGCCGATGGTGGAGAGCAGCACGGGTGCGCCGTTGTTCAGGTCGCGCCAGGTCAGCCCGTCGCGGCTGTGGGCCAGGTAGAGCTGTTCCCCGTTCGCCGACTCCCCGATGAAGTGCGCCATCAGGTATCCGGTGAACGGGTCGAGTGCGGCGGCGTCAGCGCGCGGCGCGGGCGCGGCGGACACCATCAGCAGGAAGGCGGTGAGCAGGGCGCTCACCCGGGCCAGGACTCTCGGCATCGACGACTCTCCTCGGACGCACCGGGTCGAAACGATTGTGAGCGTTAACAAGCCCCTCGAAACCGATCGGCGACAATCACTGTTTCGGGCTTGTTTCGAAGTCTCGACGCCCCTTCGCCCACTGTCAAGACGGGTGTCGACTCGGTCGTGCGCCGCACCCGACACGGCGGTGTGAGCGTGCACCACAGCACCCGATACGCACCCGTCGGACCGCCCCGAGATCAGATCACGTCGGCCCGCCGCGCGTGCGGGTGTGCCGGTCAGGCCCGGCCGCTCTTGGCACACTGCCGGCATGTCGCACCCGAGCCCGCAGGAGCAACCCGACGACCGCGTCCGCCCGAACGAGACCACCGTGCCCCTGCTGCCCTGCACCTCGGCGGAGGAGATGCTCGCCTTCTGGCGGGCACTCGGCTTCACCGTGACGTACGAGCAGCGCAAGCCGTACGTCTATCTGGCCTTCCGGTGGAGCGGCTTCGAGCTGCACTACGGCCCGGCACCGCGCGGCCTCGACCCGGCGGCCGAGAACACCGGCAGTTGTCTGGTGCTGGTCGACTCGGTCGCGCCCTACCACGCGACGTTCACCGAGGCGATGCGTCGCACCTACGGCAGGGTGCTCTCCCGAGGGCTGCCCCGGATCACCCGCTACCGGCCCGGGGCGTCGCGGTTCAGCGTCGTCGACCCGTCCGGCAACACCGTCGTCTTCATCCGACGCGACGAGCCGGCGGACCTCGACTACGGCGGTGCGAAAGAGCTGACCGGACTGGCCCGGGTGCTGGACAACGCGCGGATCCTGCGCGAGTTCAAGCGCGACGACCAGGCGGCGTTCCGGGCGCTCAACTCGGGACTGCGCCGGCACGGCGAGGCCGCGCCACCGGTGGAGCAGGCGGTGGCGCTGGCCTGCCTGATCGAGCTGTCGGACGCGCTGGACGAGCCGGAACGGGTACCCGAGTGGGGCGAGCGGCTGCGGTCCCTGCGGCTGACCCCGATAGAGCAGGACCGGGTCCGGCAGGCCGTCGCGGCACCGGACACCCTCATCCCCTGGCTGTCCGAGCCGCGCTGAGCGCCGGGGTGTTAGGAGGGGTCCCCTGCTATACACCAGGCGTTAGCAGGGGACCCCTCCTTACACCGAGAAGCCCTACCACGACGACGCTTGCGCCGCACGAGACGCTAGAGCCGCTCGGGGGCGTCGATGCCGAGCAGGCCCAGGCCGGTACGCAGGGTGTCGCCGGTGAGGCGGCACAGCGCCAACCGGTTGCCCCGGTACGGCGACTCGGCCCGCAGCACCGGACACCGCTCGTAGAACGTGGTGAAGCTCTGCGCCAGCCGGTGCAGGTGTCCACAGAGCCGGTGCGGCTCGTACCCGGCCACCACCTCGTCGAGGACGTCGGCGAAGGCGTCCAGGTCGAGGATCAGCGCGCGTTCCGCCGGGTCCAGCGCGACGGTCGGGTCCACGGTCTCGTCGGCGTCGGCGGCGCGGGCCAGGATGGACCGCACCCGGGCGTGCGCGTACTGGAGGTAGACCCCGGTGTTGCCGGTCAACGCCAGCATCCGGTCCGGGTCGTAGGTGTAGTCGCGGGTCCGGCTGGTCGCCAGGTCCGCGTACTTGACCGCGCCGATGCCGACCTGCCGGGCCCGTTCGTCGCGTGCCGCGCCGGTCAGGTCGGGGTTCTTGGCGGCGACCACCTCGCGGGCCCGGTCCACCGCCTCGGTGAGCAGATCGACCAGGCGGACGGTGTCCCCGGCGCGGGTCTTGAACGGCCGCCCGTCGGCACCGAGCACGGTGCCGAAGGCGACATGGGCGGCGGGGACGTCCGACGGCAGCCAACCGGCCCGCCGCGCGGTGTCGAACACCATCCGGAAGTGCAGCGCCTGCCGGGCGTCGACCACGTACAGCAGCCGGTCGGCGCGCAGTTCGGTGACCCGCTGCCGCAGCGCGGCGAGGTCGGTCGCGGCGTACCCGAACCCGCCGTCGCGCTTGCGCACGATGAGCGGCGTCGGCTCGCCGTCCGGTCCGCGTACGTCGTCGAAGAAGACGCAGAGCGCGCCGTCGCTGGTCACCGCCGTCCGCTGGGCGGCGAGGTCGGCGGCCACGCCGGGCAGTGCGGCGTTGTACGCGCTCTCCCCCACCGCGTCGGCGGCGGTCAGCCGTACGCCGAGCAGGTCGTAGACCTCGGTGAAGTAGCGGGTCGACTCGGCAACGATCTGCTGCCAGGCACGCGTCGTCTCCGGGTCGCCGCCCTGGAGGGCCACCACCCGCCGCCGGGACCGCTCGGCGAACGCCGGGTCGGCGTCGAACGTCGCCCGAGCCCGACGGTAGAGCAGAGCCAGCCCCCGCATGGTGGCCTCCTCCGCGTCCGGCGCGGGATGCTCGGACCGGTACTGGATCAACATCCCGAACTGCGTGCCCCAGTCGCCGACGTGGTTGCGTCGCACCACCGTCCCGCCCAGGTGCTCCAGGATCCGCACCAGCGCGTCACCGATGATCGTGGAGCGCAGATGACCGACGTGCATCTCCTTGGCGATGTTCGGCTGCGAGTAGTCGACCACGGTGGTGAGGCCCGCCTCGGGGGTGCCGACGCCGAGCCGGGGATCGGCGAGCCGGCCGGCGACCTGGGACAGCAACGCCGTGTCGGTCAGACCGAGGTTGACGAAGCCCGGCCCGGCGACCTCGGCGGTGGCCACCAGACCATCGGCCGGCAGGGCCGCGACGATCTCCGCCGCCACGTCCCGGGGGTGGCGTCGCAGCGTCCGCGCCGCCGCCAGCGCTCCGTCGGCCTGGAAGTCGGCCCGGTCGGATCGGCGCACCAGCGGGACGAATCCCGGCAGCTCGGCGGCGGCGGTGGTGACGGCGGCGGACAACGACGAGGCCAGCGAGGGCACGGTCACGGGGACTCCCGGTGGGGATCGAGCAGGATCGTCACGAGACACGTCGAGCGCACGCACGGATGCGGGCACGACGGATGGAACGCGCGGAGAAGCGGACGACTATCGTCGTCGCAGGCGCGAGCGGCGGACGGTGACCAGCACCATGTCCATCACCGCCTCGCGCGAGGGCCGCGAAGCGCGGCCAGGTGCCGACCAGTGTACGCGGCGACAGTCACGCCACCCGTCGCGACCGGCGTACCGGTCACACCGACCCGGGTCGACCCGTCACCCGACGATGTCCGGCACCGCCACGACCTCGGCGTCCAGGCGCAGCCACCAGCCCCGGTCGGGGTGGTGGTCGAGGATCTCGGCGTTGGTCAGACCGCGCGGCAGCCGTGGCGTCAGCAGCTCGCCGTCGGCCAGCCGCAGCACCCGGGTACGCCCGCTCCAGAGCCGACGGAAGACCGGTGCCAGCAGGGCGTACTCACCGCAGCCGGTGAACCGGCCCCGGATCGCCCACTTGCCGCTGATCTGCCGCCAGCCAGACGCCTGGTGGATCCACTCGGCCACCGTGCCGTCGGCGGCCAGCGTTACGCAGCCGAAGAAGTCCGCCCCGGAGCCGATGTTGTTCCGGATCCGGGAGCCCTCCGAGCAGACGTAGCGCACGCCCGCCCGCAGCAGTGTCGCGCTCACCGACACGTGCGGGTCGTCCTGCGGGATGCCCGCCAGGTCGACCGGGAAGTCGTCCGGGACGAGCTGCCACGGCGCGGCCTCCCAGTGCACCGCGCGCTCCGCGAGGTCGACCCGCAGCGGGGCCGCGTACCGCAGATCGCCCATCAGGTTGCCGTGCGAGAGCACGAGGTGCCAGACGGCGCTGTCGGAGACGGCCGATCCGCCGTGCATCAGGGGCAGCGGACGGACGGTGGCGAGCCGGTCGAGACCGGTCACCCGCAACGGCACCGGTGCAGCGTCCGGCCCGGCGACGAAGACGGCACGGTCGACACCGGCCAGCACCACGACCCCGCCGTCCGGATGCGCCACCACGGTCGGGTTGGCGAACCGCTGCGCCTCGGAGAGCACGACGTCCAGGTCGACCACCCTCGCACCGGACGCCGTCACCCAGACCACGACGAACTCACCGCCCTCGTCGGGGCCGACGACGACCAGGTCACCGCCGACGTCGGTGCAGTGCGCGAGGGCGAGCACCCCGGGAAGGCCGATCCGCAGCATCGGCCCACCCTATGCAGTCGCCGATTCCGGTGCGGTGGCGGGAGATCGGGGTGGACGGGACCGCAAACCGTTGTCGGGAAAGCGATCCGGTCGCCTTCCCGGCAGTGAGAAGGCGAGCAGGGCTCATACTCCCTGCGGACAATGCTCCTGCCACGAGAGGACAGCATGCGAGTCAGCACCATCACGCGCCGGTTCCTGGCCGTCGCGACCGCGATCGCGCTGGGGGTCGCGTCGCTGGCCACACCGGTGACGGCGGCACCGGCCGCCGCCGGCACGCAACAGCTCACCGCAGCCGCCGCGAGCACAGCGCCGATGACCCGGCAGATCGTCGGCGCGGTCGCGGTGGGCGACCGGTATCCGTACGTGTTCGTGATCGGGACCGACGGCAACCTCTGGATCAACTGGCAGGACCAGTCGGAGCAGTGGAACTGGTCGAACATGGGCACACCGCCGGGGGTCGGCCTGCGGATGCCGATCGGCGTGACCATCGTCGACGGCTTCAGCCGCCCGTACGCCTTCGTCCTCGGCACCGACCAGAACGTCTGGAGCCTGTGGCGGTCGGCGACGAGTTGGCAGTGGCGCAACCAGGGCAGCCCACCGGGGGCCAACTTCGTGAGCTGGCCGAGCTTCGCCGCCGTCGCGGTGGACGACACCAGCCCGTACCTCTTCGTCCGCAGCGACGGCGACGAGACGGTGTGGGTCAACTGGTGGAACGGGGCGGTGTGGAACTGGACGAACATCGGCTCACCGCCCGACGGCATCGCGGCCACCGGCCCGGTCGGTGTGCTGCTGGAGAACGGCACGCCGCAGGTCTACACCGTCAGCAACGTCGGCCGGCTCTGGACCACCCGCTTCGACGACGTGGCCGCGCCCTGGGTCGACCTCGGCCAGCCGCCCGGCGTCTGCCTCACCGACGGGGGTACGCCCTTCGGCGCCCGCAGCGCGGTGCAGGTCGCGCCGGACGCCCGGCCGTACCTCCTCGCCACCGGCAGCGACGACAACGCGTGGCTGCGCTGGTGGACCGGTAGCCAGTGGGAGTGGCACAACCTGGGCTCACCGCCGGAGCAACTGATCCCGGGCACGCTCGGTGCCCTCGCGGTGAACGGCACCTCGCCGTTCTCCTTCTTCGCCGGCCGTGAGGGCGGCCTGTGGATCAACTACTGGGACGGGTCCAACTGGTACTGGAGTGACCAGAGTCCACCGTTCCGGCCCGCCCTGACCGGCACGGCGGTGCTCGCGCCGCAGAACTCCACCCGACCGGCGATCTTCCTGCGGGACACCGCCGGCAACCTGTGGAGCCGATGGTGGAACGGCAGCTACTGGAGCTGGACGAACCGCAGTCTCTGAGCGGCGGCCACGCCACCGGCCCCACGGGCCGGTGGCGTGGCCGGCGAACCAGCGGACCGGCGGCGCGGTTGGCGGGCCGGTGCGGAGTCAACGGGTCGGTGGCGGGCCGTCCACGACCGGTGCCGGGTCCCCGTCGGTGCCCGAGCCGTCCGTGCCGAACCCGTCGAGCGCGGCGCGCTCGTCGAGGGTGCGCAGCTCCTGGAAGACGGTGATGTGCAGGTCGGCCGGCGCGTCGAGGCGGGCGTTGACCGACTGCCAGGGCGTGGTGGTCGGCGGGGCCACCTCGGCGGCGCCACCGTCGACCAGCCGTTGCGTGGTGGCCCGGGCGTCGTCGACCTCGAACGCGACCCGGATGCGCGGCGCGACCTGCCGGCCCACCTCGACGTCGTCGATCATCCGCTTCTGCGCCGGGTTGGCGATCTCCAACGTGGCCCGGCCGGCGTCCAGGATCACCACCTCGGCACCGTCACCGCCGGAGTACGCCGCCTGCTCGGGCAGGCCCAGCACGTCACGGTAGAACCGGACGGCCGCCTCGTAGTCCTCGGCCTCGACCACCAGCCGCAACTGGCGTACCGGCGGCACCGCACCCGGACTCGTCACGATCGTCCCCCTCCGCTCCGGCGCGGCACCGCAGGCCGCGACACCCGCCCGACCATACCGACGGGCCACGACCCAGGTGCGGCCCGCCAGCGCGGCGCAGGTCGGAGCCGGCAGCGCGGCGCACCGGCCCGGCGGCCCGCGCCCGCTCCGTCGGTGCTGGGCAACGTCGGTGGGACGTGGCACCATTCGGCGGGTGACCAGCAGCGCCGCCGAAGCGGCCCACCTGCGCGATCTCGCGCGGCTGCGCCGCGTCCGGGACCGGATCGACCGCGAGTACGCCCAGCCGCTCGACGTCGAGGCGCTCGCCCGTGGGGTGAACATGTCGGCCGGGCACCTCAGTCGTCAGTTCCGCCTCGCCTACGGCGAGTCGCCGTACGGCTATCTGATGACCCGGCGCATCGAGCGCGCCATGGCGTTGCTGCGACGCGGCGACCTCAGCGTCACCGATGTCTGTTTCGCGGTCGGCTGCGCCTCACTGGGCACCTTCAGCACCCGCTTCACCGAGTTGGTCGGTGTGCCGCCGAGTGTCTACCGGCGCGAGGCGGCCCAGGCGACTGCGGGCATCCCGGCGTGCCTGTCGAAGCAGGTCACCAGACCGATCAGGAATCGAGAAGCACAGGTCAGACAGCCGCAACTAACGTGACCGGCATGGACATCACCATTCACGCGAGCTTCCTCCCGCAGACCGACCCGGACGCCGCGTTGCGCTTCTATCGGGACACGCTCGGCTTCGAGGTCCGCAACGACGTCGGGTACGGCGGGATGCGCTGGATCACGGTCGGTCCACCCGACCAGCCCGGCACCTCCATCGTCCTGCACCCACCGCACGCCGACCCGGGCGTCACCGACGACGAGCGGCGCACCATCGCCGAGATGATGGCCAAGGGCACGTACGCCGGCATCGTGCTGGCGACCAGGGACGTCGACGCCACGTTCGAGCAGTTGCAGGCCGGCGAGACCGACATCGTGCAGGAGCCGACCGACCAGCCGTACGGCATCCGCGACTGCGCCGTCCGCGACCCTGCCGGCAACCTGATCCGCATCCAGCAGATCGCCTGAGCCGCTGTCCAACCGCGCGCCGACGCACGACGGCCGGGAGCGGGATGTAGTGAGACCGAGGGAGAGACGATGAGCACGGTCCCGAAGGGCCGCTCGCAGGCGGGTACGGCGCACGTCGCCGACAGCCACGACCTGATCCGGGTGCACGGCGCACGGGAGAACAACCTGGCGGACGTCAGCATCGAGCTTCCCAAGCGCCGCCTGACGGTGTTCACCGGGGTCTCCGGCTCGGGCAAGAGCTCACTGGTGTTCGACACCATCGCGGCCGAGTCACGGCGGCTGATCAACGAGACCTACAGCACCTTCGTGCAGGGCTTCATGCCGACGCAGGCCCGGCCCGAGGTGGACGTGCTCGACGGGCTGACCACCGCGATCATCATCGACCAGCAGCGGATGGGCGCCGATCCCCGCTCCACGGTCGGCACCGCCACCGACGCCAACGCGATGCTGCGCATCCTGTTCAGCCGGCTCGGGAAACCGCACATCGGCTCGCCCAACGCGTTCTCCTTCAACGTCGCCTCGGTCAAGGCCAGCGGCACGATCACCGTCGACCGTGGGGCCGGCAAGACGACGCGGCAGACCTTCACGCGTACCGGCGGGATGTGTCCGCGCTGCGAGGGGCGCGGCTCGGTCTCCGACATCGACCTGAGCCAGCTCTACGACGACTCCAAGTCGATCGCCGAGGGGGCTTTCACGATCCCCGGCTGGAAGTCGGACAGCTGGTGGACGGTGCGGACGTACGCGGAGTCCGGTTTCCTCGACCCGCACAAGCCGATCCGGAAGTTCACCAAGAAGGAGATGCAGGACTTCCTCTACCGGGAGCCGACCAAGGTGAAGGTCGAGGGGGTCAACCTCACCTACGAGGGGCTGATCCCCAAGGTGCAGCGCTCGTTCCTGGCCAAGGACCGGGAGTCCCTCCAGCCGCACATCCGGGCCTTCGTGGACCGGGCGGTCACGTTCACCACGTGCCCGGAGTGCGGCGGCACCCGGCTCAGCGAGGCGGCCCGGTCCTCGAAGATCAAGGGTGTCAGCATCGCCGACGCCTGCGCGATGCAGATCAGCGACCTGGCGCAGTGGGTTCGTGGCCTGACCGAGCCCTCGGCGGCACCGCTGCTGGCCGCGCTGGGGCACACCCTGGACTCGTTCGTGGAGATCGGGCTGGGCTACCTCTCGCTCGACCGGCCGGCGGGCACGCTCTCCGGCGGCGAGGCGCAGCGCACCAAGATGATCCGTCACCTGGGTTCCTCGCTGACCGACGCCACGTACGTCTTCGACGAGCCCACCACCGGGCTGCATCCGCACGACATCGCCCGGATGAACGACCTGCTGCTGCGGCTGCGGGACAAGGGCAACACGGTGCTCGTGGTGGAACACGAGCCGGACACCATCGCGATCGCCGACCACGTGGTCGACCTCGGTCCCGGTGCGGGCTCGGACGGTGGCACGGTCTGTTTCGAGGGCACCGTCGAGGGGTTGCGGGCCAGCGGCACCGTCACCGGCCGACACCTGGACGACCGGGTCGCCCTGAAGGAGTCGGTCCGCAAGCCCACCGGCACGTTGGAGATCCGGGGCGCGCGCACGCACAACCTGCGCGGCGTCGACGTCGACATCCCGCTCGGCGTGCTGGTCGCGGTGACCGGGGTGGCCGGCTCCGGCAAGAGTTCGCTGGTGCAAGGCTCGATCCCGGCCGGCGTGGACGTGGTGTCGGTGGACCAGACCCCGATCCGGGGTTCGCGTCGCAGCAACCCGGCCACCTACACCGGTCTGCTCGATCCGATCCGCAAGGCGTTCGCCAAGGCCAACGGGGTGAAGCCGGCGCTGTTCAGCCCGAACTCCGAGGGCGCCTGCCCGGCCTGCAACGGCGCCGGGGTGCTCTACACCGACCTGGGGATCATGGCCGGCGTGGCTACCACCTGCGAGGAGTGCGAGGGTCGACGGTTCGACGCCTCGGTGCTGGAATACCGGCTGGGCGGTCGGGACATCAGCGAGGTGCTCGCGATGCCGGTCAGCGAGGCGCGGGAGTTCTTCGGCGCGGGTGCGGCGCGTACTCCTGCCGCGTCCACCATCCTCGGACGGCTGGTGGACGTCGGCCTCGGCTACCTCAGCCTCGGCCAGCCGCTCACCACGCTCTCCGGCGGCGAGCGGCAGCGCCTCAAGCTCGCCACCCACATGGGCGACAAGGGTGGCGTCTGGGTCCTCGACGAACCGACCACCGGCCTGCACCTCGCCGACGTCACGCACCTGCTCGGCCTGCTCGACCGGCTGGTGGACGCCGGTCGGTCGGTCATCGTGGTGGAGCACCACCAGGCGGTGATGGCGCACGCCGACTGGATCATCGATCTCGGGCCGGGCGCCGGTCACGACGGCGGACGCATCGTCTTCGAGGGCACCCCCGCCGAGCTGGTCGCCGCCCGTTCCACCCTCACCGGCGAACACCTGGCGGCCTACGTGGGCCGCTGACCGGGCGGGGCTCAGCGGCTCAGGTGGGTGGGCATGCTGGTCACCACGATGCCGGGGTGCCGTCGCAGGGTCCGGCGCAGGCGCTGCTCGGTGCGGTAGTGCAGCAGCCGCTGCCAGGGGTGTTCGACGATCACGTCGGGCACCACCACGGTGAGGGTCAGGTCGGGACGGCTGCGCCGCAGCGCGCTGACGTACCCGGCCAGCGGCGTGATGATCACGCGGTGCGGTGACAGGATCGTCTCCAGCGGGACGTGGTCGCCCCAGGTGGCCCACTGCGCGCGGAACCGGTCCGCCTCGGTCCGCTCCGGGCTGACGTGCAGGGCGAGCGCGGGTTGGCCGAGCGAGCCGACGTAGGCGAGGGTGCGCAGGGCCGCCTGGTTGAGTCGGGCCACCGGGATCAGGAACAGGTGCCGGACCTGCTGCGGGACGATCGGCGGTGGTTCGTCCCCGGCCGGTCCCGCGCCGTCGGTCTGCGCCACCGAGTGCAGGCCGAGGGCCTGCTGGACGTGGTCGTAGTGGCGGCGGACCCGGCGGAACAGGAGGACCAGCAACGGTACGGCAAGCACCACCACCCAGGCGCCCTCGGTGAACTTCGTGACCGCGGCGGTCACCAGCACCAGCGCCGACAGCGCCGCGCCGACGCCGTTGAGGGTGGCGCGTCGCCGCCAGCCCGGCTCGCGGTGCCGCTGCCAGTGGCGGATCATCCCGGTCTGGGAGAGCGTGAAGGCGAGGAAGACGCCGACCGCGTAGAGCGGGATCAGCGAGTGGGTCCGACCGCCGAACGCGACCAGGAGCACCGCGGCGGCCACCGCGAGCGCGATCAGCCCGTTGCTCAACGCCAGCCGGTCCCCCAGGTGCAGGAAACGGCGCGGGACGTAGCCGTCGCGGGCCATGAAGTACAGCAGTCGCGGCAGGTCGTTGAAGGCGGTGTTCGCGGCCAGCAGCAGCACCAGGGCGGTGGCGGCCTGCACGAGCGCGTACCAGGGACCGGTGGGGAAGGTGTGCCGGGCCAGTTGGGACAGCAGCGTCTGATCGGCACTGGGCACCAGGCCGTTGAGGTGGAAGAGCACCACCAGACCGACGAAGATCACGATCAGGAGGCCGACCATCCAGGTCAGCACCGTACGGGCGTTGCGCCACTCGGTGGGCCGGAAGATCGGCACCGCGTTGGAGACCGCCTCGATGCCGGTCATCGACGTCGCGCCGGAGGCGAAGGCCCGCAGCACCAGGAGCAGCCCGAGCCCCTCCACGGCGGGCGTCGGCGGCGGGGTGTCGACGGTGAACCCGTCGGCGGCGGCCCGCACCAGACCGACGGCGATCAGCCCGAGCACGGCGACCAGGAAGAAGTACGTCGGGGCGGCGAACACGTTGCCGGCGACCCGGATGCCGCGCAGGTTGCCGGTCAGCAGCAGGCCGATGACGGCCAGCGCGAACGGCACCCGGTACGGCGCGAGCGCGGGCAGCGCCGAGGTGATCGCGGCGGTCCCGGCGGACACCGACACCGCGACCGTCAGCACGTAGTCGAGGACGAGACCGGCCGCCGCGCCCAAGCCCGCGCGGGGCCCGAGGGTGTCGCTGGCCACCAGGTACGACCCGGCGCCGTGCGGGTACGCGTACACGGTCTGCCGGTACGACGTGCCGACCGCGAGCATCAGCACCACCAGTCCCGCCGCGATCGGCAACGACAGCCCGAGGGCGCCGCTGCCGGCGAGGACCAGCACGGTCAGCATCGCCTCCGGCCCGTACGCGACCGAGGAGAGCAGGTCGGAGGCGAGCACCGGCAGCGCGAGGAACTTCGGCATCCGTTCGCGCAGGATCGCTCCGCTGGTCAGCGGCGGCCCGAGCAGGAGTCGACGCAGTCCGCCGAGCGCCCGCCCCTCGACGGTGTCCTGCCGTTCGACGGTGGGGGTGGCGGTCAGCCGACCCGCCTCGTCCGGCACGAACAGCACCCGGTGCCGGCCTGCGCCCTCGGCGGTCCGCACCTCGTCCGCCTGCGGGTCCACCGGCAGTGCCCGTACGGTGTCGTCGACCCGCCACCGCGCGCCGAGTCGCCGCAGCACGTCGAGGTCGGCCGGGGACGGCGGCGGCAGTTCGGCGGAGGGGCTGAAGGTCGCCGACCCCGCCTCCTGCTCCGGGTCCTGCCCCGACCTGCCCACCGTGCCTCCGCCTCGTGCCCGCTGCCCGCACCACCGACCATTCCAGGAACACCGTGCGGGCAACGCCGATCGGCGGAAGCGAGACCGGCTCGTGGTGTCAGCCGGTGGTGGCGGACCGGACGGCCACCGCGTTGGCCGTCACGACCATGGCGATACCGATCCACTCGTGCGGCCGGAGCACCTGGCCGAGCAGCACGAGACCGGCGAGCGCGGCCAGCACCGGGTGGATGCTCATGAAGACGCCGAAGAAGCGGGGCGGCACGGTGCGCAGCGCGACGAGGTCGGCGGCGTACGGCACCACTGAAGCGAGGACACCGGCGGCGACGGCGAACAGCAGCGCGGTGCCGGCCAGCCGTCCCTGGGCGAGCAGCGCCACCGCGACCGGCAGGGCGAGCAGCGCGGAGACCAGGCTCGCCGCCGCCGGGGCCTGCAAGCCCGGCAGCCGGGCCCCGACGAGCCGGTTGAGCAGGATGTACGACGCCCAGCACGCCGCCGCGAGCAGCCCCAGCGCCACCCCTATGAGGTCACTGGCCGGGCCCGGCAGGACCAGCACGTAGACGCCGACGCAGGCGCCGAGGGCGCAGAGCAGGTCGCGGCGGGTCCGGGAGCCGGCCAGTGCGACGGCGAGCGGGCCGAGGAACTCCAGGGTGACGGCCAGGCCGAGGCCGATCCGGTCGACCGCGCTGTAGAGGCTGAGGTTCATCGCGGCGAAGACCACCCCGAGCAGCAGGGTCGGCCACCACTGCGCCCAGGTGAAGCGACGCAGGTCGGGGCGTACGGTCGGCAGCAGCACCGCCGCCGCGACGAGTTGCCGCACGGCCACCACCCCGGCGGGCCCGATGGCACCGAAGGCGTGCGCCCCCAGGGCCGCCCCGACCTGGTTGCTGGCCGCGCTGGCGGTCATCGTGACGATCCCACGCACCAGCGGCCCTCGGCCGACATCGGCCACCCGACCGTCGCTCGGGGTGACGTCGTCGCGCTCCACTGTCCGTACCGTCATGAGGGCAGTGTCGAACGCCCCGACTCATACCGGAAATGCATCGACCGCGTCACCTATACGCTGAGCGTATGGATGTGCAGCTCCGTCAGCTCCGTACGCTGGTCGCGGTCGTCGATGCCGGGACGTTCACCGACGCGGCGGTGGTCCTGGGCGTCTCCCAGGCGGCGGTCTCCCGGTCGATCGGCGCGCTGGAGGCCACGCTCGGCGTCCGGCTGCTCCAGCGGACCACCCGGCACGTCTCGCTCACCGGCACCGGCAGCCGCGTCCTCGCCGCCGCGCGTCGGGTCCTCGACGACGTCGCCCACCTGCACCGGATCGTCGAGGAGTCCCGCGCCGAGCTGCGCTTCGGCTACGCCTGGGCGGCGCTGGGCAAGCACACCCGTCGGCTGCAACGCGCCTGGGCCGCCGCCCACCCGCAGGTGCCGCTGGTGTTCGTGCACTGCAACACGCCGACCGCCGGGCTCAGCGAGGGCAGCGCCGACGTCGCCGTGGTCCGCCGCCAGCTCACCGACCCCCGTTTCGACAGCGCCCTGCTCGGGGTGGAGTCCCGCTACGCCGCCGTGGCCACCGACAACCCGCTGGCCCGACGGCGGTCGGTACGCCTCGTCGACCTGGCCCGGTACCCGGTCGCCATCGACAGCCGCACCGGCACCACCACCCCCGCGTTGTTCCCGTCGGGCGCGGCACCGGGCACCATCCGCACCACGCACAGCGTCGACGAGTGGCTCACGCTGATCGCCGCCGGTCAGGCGGTCGGCATCACCTCCGAGGCCACCGCCCACCAGAATCCCCGCCCCGGGGTGGCGTACCGGGCCGTCCGCGACACCCCGCCGATCCCGGTCTGGTTGGCCTGGTGGAAGGACGACCCGCCGGCCCACCTCGCCGAACTGGTCACCCTGGCGTGCGAGGCGTACCGCCCGACCCGCCCCACAGCGGAGACCGGATAGCCCTCAGGCTCCGGGCGGCGGAAGCGGCAGCTCGACGGGGGACGCCTCGCCGACCCGCGTGGCGGAGTGCGCCGGCGGCTGCATGTCGGCGCGTGGCAGCCGAGTGTGCAGACGCCCGCCGGCCGGGTCCGTCCGCCCGGACACCTCGCAGGTCACCATCAGGATCGGCGGCGGCGGCGCGGTGAACCGGCCGGCACCCCACCGCACCCACAGCGGTACGCGCCCGGCGTCGGCCTCGGCGCGCAGCTTGTCCCAGGTACGCCGCCGGGTGCCGTGGTCGACCTCGACGACGACCGGCGGCCCGTCCGGGCGGGCACACGCCACGTCCAGGACCGACTGCCGGTCCGACATCGGCGGCGGCAACGGCACCACGCTGGGCGCGCGCCGATAGACCCGCCAGCCCCGCTCCCCCGCCCAGCGCACGACCTCGTCGATCAGCCGGGCGGTGACCTGGTCGACGGTCAGGTCGGTGAAGGTGACCGCGTCGAGCCGGACCGCCAACGACGCCGCCACCCGTTCCGCGTCGTCAGCCACCGCCGCAGGGTAGCCGCCGCGACCGACACGCCGCACCGGCGGCCCGGCGTCAGTGATCCGACGGACCGCCGCGGCGACCCTGGAGGAACGCGATGACGCACCAGACGACGAATCCGAGCAGCGCCACGGTGATCACCACAGCGGTGAGGTGCCAGGGCTTCACGTGGTCCTCCTCTGTCGACGACCGTCGCACACACAGTAGTCGCCGCCGTCGACCACGGGTACGCGGATCACTGCTCGACGGCCGCCGGACGGTAGGTCGCCTGGTTGCCGCCCGCGCGTTTCGCCGCGTACATGGCGCGGTCGGCCTGGGCGAGGGCGTCGCCGACCGCGTACACCGGCCCGCTGGCCACGCCGACGCTGACCCGGGCGCGCCACACCGCCATCCCGGCCACCGCGTCCACGGCCCGTCGGGCGACCTTCGTGCCGTCGGCGGTGTCGGCGTCGGGCAGGATCGCGACGAACTCGTCGCCACCGAGCCGGGCCACGAAGTCGCCCTTGCGGACGCTGGCGGTGAGCACCTGCGCGACGGCCCGCAGCACCTCGTCGCCGGCCGCATGGCCGAGCGAGTCGTTGATGTGCTTGAACCGGTCGATGTCCACCGCCAGCACCGCCACCAGCCGGTCGGCGGGGGCGCCCGAGGCGGCCAGGGTCCGCAGGAAGACGTCGAGTCCCCGACGGTTGGCGACGCCGGTGAGCGGGTCGGTCTGCGCCGCCCGTTCGGCCTGCTCGTGCTGCCACCGCAACACGTCGTACGACTGCATGGTCATCGCCGTGTGCAGCCAGCGGTGCCGTTGACGCCAGAGCAGTTCGGCGAGCGCGTCACCGTAGGTGAGCCCCGGCACGGCGTCCGACGAGCCGTTGATGGTCAGCAGCACCGCGTGCGTCCGGTGCAGGGCCGCCGAGATCAGCCACTCGGTCTCGACCGGCAGGGCGGACACCGCCTGCTGGATGACCCGGAGCGCCTCACCCGGTCGCCCCGAGCGGCGCAACGCGACGGCGTGGAACGGTCGACACAGCAACAGTTCCTGCTGTTGCCGCAGGCCGGACTCCTCCAGCAGGGCCGCGTACCGGGGAATGTCGGCCGCCGCACCGGCCGGGTCCTGGCGGTCGGCGCGGGCGCAGGCGGCATAGAGCAGCGCCAGCAGCCGCCACACCCGCGCCTGGGGGCCGGACGCCTCGGTCGCCGCGCGGGTCGCGTGCGCCTCGGCGGTGGTGGTGTGCCGCTCCGCCACCGCGACCTGACCCACCTGGTACAACTCCAGCGCCCACAGCAGGTTGAGTTCGGCGAGGTTGCACAGCCACATGGCCCGGTTGCCGTTGTCCGGGTAGTCCGGATGCCGGGTCGTCTCGTAGGCCGCCTCGAACTGCGGTGCGGCCAACTCGTAGAGCCGCAGTTGGGCGTAGCCGATGGCGATCCCGGTGTGCGCGTTGCCCATGATCACCGGGTCGGGTTCGTCGACGAGCAGGGCGGTCTCGGCACTGACCAGGTCCCGCAGCACCGTCTCCACGTCGTACTCGGAGATGTCCTTGTCACCGACGCGCAGCCGCCGGGTGGCGCGCAGCGACAGCGCGCACGACCGCCAGCCGGCGCTGCCCTCGCGGTCCGCAGCGGCCAGCATCAGGTCGGCGGCGGCCACGGCGGCCCGCAGCTCACCGAGCCGGGTCAGCGCCACGACCCGGGCGAAGTGCAGCGCCGCCGGTCCGTCGGCGATCTCCCCGGTGGCCTCGCGCAGCGTCGTCTCGGCGGTCGCCAACGCCGGGGCGGCGGCGCCGGTCTGGGCCTCCTCGACGAGTCGCAGCGCCCGGAGGGTCACATCGTCCATGCGGTCCTCCGCACCGCCCAGGAAAGAAACAGGACGATGTTACGACATGAATCCGTCGTGACGTTTCGCCGCCGTTCGTGGGCGATCACGGCAGGCCGGTCGGACCGGTGTCGTCCGAGGTCATCCGGCCTGGCGGCGTTCGGTTTCGGTTGGCACGGTTGCTGTGCCTCGTCGCTGTGCCTCCGGCGGCTGTCGGGTCCAGCCGACGAAACGGCGGTGCAGGGTGCCGGCGGGTGCCCAGGGCATGTCCTCGGCGGCCTGGATGAGGTAGGCCCCGAGGTAGAGAGCCAGCGACACCGGCGCGTCCGCGTACTCCGCACGCAGCTCCCGCCGCCGCGTCGGGCACGGCCACGGCAGGTCACAGCCCCCACAGCTCCAGATCGGCATCACCGGGCCGTGACTGGTCACCGCACACCGCCCAGAGACCAGCCGTCGCGTCCTCGAAGGTGATCCGCCTGGATCGCAAGCTCTGCGCCGCTGGTCACCGCTCACCGTTCCCGGGCCAGTGGCCGCGCTCGATCGGGATTCGGTGCTGGGCCTGGCAGGGCAAGTCGACTCCGCACCGGCAGACCCGCCGCCATCGCCGCCAACACCAGACCGGCCGATGCCGGCGGGCGAGGGTCAGAGCCGTGGCCGACAGATACTCGTCGTACGAGATGCGCCGGTTCGACCACAAGGCATTCCCGCCCGACGCCGGGTGCGGTGGTATGCCTCGCGCGAGATCCAACAACCGTCGTCGGGCGGCCTCCTGCTCCATCGCCTGGATGCGTTCTCCGATGCCACAACCCGCCGACGGCGATGACGGGAAGAACCGGCTGACAACGCTCCGCAGGAGTCGAACATTCACCGTCATGTGGCCGGCCCTCCGTCCTCAGGGCATGGAGGGCACCTGCTGATGTGCCTCGTCCGCGCCCGGTTTCAGTGAGGTCCAGCGTCACGCCAGGCACGCTCACCGAGCCAGAGGGTGAGCGTCCGCTAACTACGTGTGCTGTCCGCTGATGGCCGCCGCCCAGGTGCGTACTCGATGCACGCCTCACGCAACGTCGCCGCCTCTGGTGTCCCCGACTGCTCCACCTTGGCCAGCAATTCCGCAGCCCGCCACCAGTTCGACGGCACCACCCGCCCGGACGCCACCGCCTGCGCACCCAGAGCCACCGCCTCATCCGGCTGACCGGCAGTGACCAGGGCAAGACCAAGGTCGAGACGGGCCGACGCGGACCGGCGCGGTCGCGCTCCCCCATCGCCGGACGGGTCCAGATCGGCCAGCACCGCCCGCGCTATCTGCTCGGCACCGGGGTCTCCCGCCCACGCCAAAGTCGTGGCCGTGTACGCGGCGGCCTTGGCCGGGTCGTAGCGATAGTGGTGCTCGGCTCGCTCAGGAACAGGCAGATTCGCCGTCAGCCGCTCCACCCGGTCCAACGCTCGCCGGGTCGCACCGACATCCCCGATCCGAGCCCACGCACGAGCCTCCTGAGCAGTCGCCTGGATGCGGGCAGAACTCCCCTTCGGAGCGACCCGCTGTGCCTGCCGGGAAAGATCAAGTGCCGTCCGGTAGTCACCTTGGGTCAGCACGTCCCAGGCTCGGGTTTCGAGACACCATGCCTGGATCTCGCCATGCTCAGCATGTTCGGCGAGATCACGGGCGGCTCGCAGGTGGGCAGCCGCAGCGGCCCTCTGCCGCAAGTCGATGTGCACGGTCGCCCGCAGCACCGCCAACCAGCCACCGGCAACCAGCAGCCGCCGCTGCTGAGCAAGCGTGACCCGCCCGTCCAACAACCGCCCCACGTAGGCGAGATGCCGCCGCACCAACGGCAGAAGATCCGCCGGGGCCATCGTCGGATAGGAACTGGCAAGATCGTCGACGCCCTGCTCGATCCGATCGAGCACATCTCCGCTGACATCACTGGCGGCGACTCTCGCCCGCAACTCGCCAGCCTCAGCCGCGTGGTCGATTGGCGCCTCCACCAACCGAGCAAGCACACCCCCCGCGTCGAGAACGCGGTCCAGGTGACGAGCCGTATCGACAGTCGGAGCCTTGAGCCCCGCCTCCAACTCGTGCAGATGACTCTTACTCCGATGGGCGAGTTGCCCGAGGGAACGAAGCGACAGACCGCGCCGCTCCCGAAACTCACGCAGGGCTACACCGAAGCGCGGGTCGACGGACGAGGCCATAGCGCCGCTCCAAGCTCAAGAGGCCAGGCGACCGCAACCGGTCACCACCTCGTCGGACGGTACCCCGATACGTCATGCGACGAGGACCCGTCGCCGCCGTTTTCCTGCCGGCGAAATCACTTGCTATCGAGGCACTGCTTGAGGACGTTTCATGGTGTCTTGTCACCCTCTGTGTGCCCGAGGTCGGCGCGAGTGAGTAGCGCTCGCAGTGTGACGCCCTCAACCGCAAGTGCCTCGCTTCCGCCCTCCTGGCGGTCGATCACGCAGACGGCAGTGTCGACATGTGCTCCGAGGCTTCGCAGATCCCTGGATGGGAGGATCACCTGCCCGCCAGTCGGGCCGCGGCGGCTTGCCGTGCCGCCGGCCTCCACGCGCCTGGACCGCGATACCCGGTGGCACGCTGCGCAGCGGCGCGGCAGCCGATTGTCCTAGCCTCGGGGTGGTCGACCACCGAGATAGTCACGGCCGCTTGCAGCCGCTGCATGGCTGCGCTTGTATCCAGGCGGAGGACTGCTGCTAGGCGAGAGCGCTGGGCTATACGTCTTTCACAAGACGCAGGTAGTTGTCGGATAGGCGACCGCCGCCGGCCAGACAAACCACTACGGTGCTCCGGTGATTCTCACTTCTCGTTTAGCGGTTTCTGCACTGGCATTGATAACTCTTGCGGGCTGCGGGGCCTCCGACGATAGCCCGACATCAGCGGGATTGGCCGCCTCGCCTAGCTCCACTGGATCTCCCTCGCCGAGCCCCAGCCTCAGCCCGAGTGCGACGTCGGTACCGGCCGTCGCACCCACCAGCACATCTCCCTCCCCATCGGGCCCTCTGCGTCTTGGTCGAACGGCCGACCTCGGCTCGGTCAAGATCACTGTCCAGGGTTACCGCCAGGGTTCGTCGAATGACCGTGCCAAGGACATCGAGTCCTCGGAGATCTGGGCCTCGGTTGACGTCCGCCTCTGCAACACATCTTCCGCACCAATCGAGGTAGACGACTACTACTGGACTCTTCAGTCGGCGGGCAGCACCGAGTACGAGAAGGCGAACTTCCAGGACTTCGCCATGCCACAGCAGCCCGTCTACGGCGGTCGCACCCTGCAACCCTCGAAGTGCACGCGGGGTTGGATCTCGTTCATCGCTCAGCGTGACGAGACCCCTGTGGTCGCTGTCTACAACAACGAAGCAGACCAAGTGGAGTGGGCACTCAAGCGATGACAGACGTGGACGAACTGGCGCGATGACCCGCTGCCGCTGCCGCTCGGTCGATACCGGGCGGGAGGTCTCCAGCAGGCCGGGTAGCAGCGGGAGTGCCCGCGCTTGCGCGAGCACCTTGATCTAAAAGACAAACCGAGGCAGCGCTTCGACATACAGCTGAACCTAAATAATCCTTACTCGCCACCAATCGTTTTCAATCGATACGATTCGCCGGCAGGGCTGGCCTCTGCCGACACCCTCCATCGGTTGAAGCGTTAGTGGGCCGGCGTTGGACGATCTAGTCGATCCCTGGTCCACTGCTCACCTGTCGTTTTAGTTGTCGGCCGCAGTTGGCCCGCCTGATGTCGCCTCAAGGCGTCGTCAGCCATCCGCTTGCATGTCGGCTACATGACACTTGGGCAGCTTTGGGGTAACAACGGTTCAGGCGGCAGCGGTAGCCTCCCTCAATGATTCGACCATTCGACCTGCGGTGCCGACGAGGTTGGCGCATCCAGGAGGTCGTTGGCGAATTCAACTACACCAAGGAGATATTTGACGATGAGCACCGACGGCCCCATTGGGTTTTGGAGCTACACGCACCGTGACGATGAGCTTGAGCGCGGGCGGATCGGGAGACTCGCAACCGCTATCACGAACGAGTATGAGTTGCTTACGGCCGAGCGGCTGCGCTTATTCGTCGACCGGACGGAGTTGGAATGGGGCGACGAATGGCAGGCAGTAATCGATGGCGCCCTGGTCTACACGGCCTTCTTTATTCCCATCATCACACCCTTGTATTTGAGAAGCGAATACTGCCGCCGCGAATTCATAGAGTTTACCGGGAGAGCGACCAGGGCTAATGTCAGGGAGTTGGTTCTTCCAATTCTGTATACCGACACTCCGGCAATTCTTGACATGGACACAGACGACGAGGTGGCGCGCCTCGTCCAAGAAATTCAGTACCAAGATTGGCGCAAGCTTCGGCTCGCGGACGAGGATTCGCCCGAATACCGTTCAGCCGTTCACGGCCTAGCGCTTAAGCTAGCCAAGATTACCGCCGAGGTATCCGAGAGGCCCGTCCCCGAAGTTGATGAAGCCGCCACTGATTCTGAAGGGTTTCTGGACAAAGTTGCGGTCGCCGAGGAATCTGCAATGTCGTGGGGCGCCACACTGGTCGACATGGCAGGTGAGATGCGCAAGCTTATGGAGATCGCAGAAATTGCGACTGGGCGGCTTCATGCGAGCGATGCACGCAACGCGGGAGCGCGGGGACGGTTGGTCGTACTGAACCAGTTCGCTAATGATATTTCTACCCCGGCAGAGCGCATTGAATCGCTGGGGACGGATTTCGGGCGCGCGGTTGTTAACGCCAATCCTGGCATCGCAGCCCTAATCGAGGCAGGGAAATCACCCGACCTGCCGGCCGAAGAGAAGGCCACTGTTGAGAAGTTTTTTGCCGACCTACGAGACCTGGCAGACGCGGCCACAGGGGGCGTCGTCCAACTTGAGGCGTTGGCCGAGAGCATCAACCAAGCCCAGTCGCTCTCACGCGTAATCCGGACCCCTCTGCGTAAGATTCGGAAGGGCCTGTCGGCAATCGTTGATGCGCAAACCATTCTTCGCGGGTGGGCTCGCCTTGCCGACGCTGGCTGAGTAACGCCTGCATCAAGCAAGTCACTTGCTAGACTTCACCCTGTCAGCGCTTTATTCCAAGCTCCACCGGCATTTCGCCGGTGGAGCTTGGTCGTCGCTATACGCCTTGGGGTAACTTGACCCATAAGTCACCTTTGCGTGTCATCTTAGTTAGCTATAACTATCACACAGGTCAATGCTCCAGCAAGCGCAACTCCAGCATGGAGCGCAACCCATAGTCCATATAGTGGAATCCTGGCAAGGTGCTGAAATAGCGAAAGGTGCTCACGCCAGGCAGCATCCGCCGCGCCCGTCAGATCGAGCCCAGGAAACCTAGAGTCAATTTTCTCGCGTATTGCTCCGGCTTCGTGCAGGTGCATACGAAAGCGCTCGTAGTACTTCAGGGACGCAATAACTCCGAATGCCCCTAAGAACAAGAGCGCTGCCGAGACCATGAGCACATCGGGGCCCAGGTTCTTCTGGCTAATGAAACCAATTCCTGCTGCCGAAAGGACGAGCAGCGTGTTCGTCATGGATGCTCGCTGGTTCTCCGAATGACGAATTTGCTCCCATCGGCTCGCCCACTGTTGGATGAGGACATCCACCTCGTCAGCCATCCGCCCCTCCCCGATATCAACGCTCTTCCATCCTGCCACCCCGATGCCATCGATCCGCCACCACAGGAGCCGGTCTCCGCACGGCCCGCCACGTCAAGCGAACCTTGACGTCCGCGGCGAACGGCGATCAGTCAGGGAACGGGTTTAGCGACGCGCACCATGTAGCAGCAACCCATCGACGTGCCCGCAGCCTCTTCACGAGGGTCGCAGAGGCTTCGAGGTGAAGGACCGCACGGAGGCCGTCGCTTGCGACGCGTAGTGCCTTGAACTCGGAGGTGCGACCCGGCACGCTCGCTCCGTCAACGCCGGCTCTGCTGCCGAGACCCGCCACGCGGCCACAACGCGCCCTTGCCTACGCCGCGTTGCTGGGGGCACAGCGTGACCGGCTGCCAGCGCAAACCGTCACCACTTCCACATTCGATCCGCCTGCGGCCGTCGTCCCCAGCTTCCGCTGTCCATACAACTGTCGGACGTTTCGCGTAATCGGCGTAGAGGGACTGCGGGGCACCGACTTGCGGCCAGGCGGCGACCTGTGCGGCCAGCTCAAGGGCCCCTCGAACGCAGAACTGCGGCTTAGATGGCGATTCCGTGCTCGGCGTACATCGAACCGCCGTTGCTGCGGGCGGCGATCGCGGCCCGAATCCTGCGAGCGAGTCGGGGCGAGCTGTGCTGTTTCAAGTCCTTGGCGGGGACGTAGCGCCCCCTTCAGGAAGTTCCCCGTCTACGCCAGATGCTGAGTTCCTGCCTAGTGCTAAGTGTTCCGCCGGTCCCCGGGAGTAGGTAGGACAAAGCCCGTGGTCCGCGCCTTCTACGAACAGGGGGCACCTGAAAACTTGGGGGCGATACTGGGATCGAACCAGTGACCTCTTCGGTGTGAACCGCCACCGGCTCGGGCCCGATCGCCGTAGTTCAGCGGTTCTGGCTGGTTACCTCGACGGTGCCGAGGTTCGGTGCCAGGGCCCTGGCTACCTCCTCGGCGGCAGACCGGTCCTCGGGCCGGGTCAGGACGATGCTGACCCGGTCGACCCGCAGGGTTGCCCGGACCATCGGATACCTGCCGACGACCGCCCGGAACGCGGCGATCGCCTCCACCGGGACCGCACCGTCCGCACCGGTCTCCACGGAGACGGCTGGCTCGACGGTGCGGTCGGTGGAGATGAGCACCGTCGTGACGCCGGTCAGCGTGCCGTGTCGGCCGCCGCCGGTGGTCAGGTCGTCGAATAGTTCCATCGCGCCGACCACGTTGGGGGCGGTGCCGACGATCCGCCATCGGTTGACGTCGGCCCGGGACGGCTTCGAGATGTGGGCCGACGTCACCTGGGGGTCGGTGCTCATCGACCGCCACAACGACACCACCTCGTCGGTACGGGCGCTGTCCGGGACCACGGTGAAGGTGATGTCGGCGGCGGCGATCTTGCCCGTGACGTCGTCGCGGCCGGCGACGTACTGCCGTAGCTCGCCCGCCAGCTCGCTCACCCGGTCGGCCGAGGTGCCCTCCTGCACGGTCAGGGTGCCGGTCGACGTGCCGAAGAAGGGCAGGGTGTTCTCCTCGGTGGCGTGGACGGTCGCCACGTCGGGCGTGCCGGCCCAGTCGGCCTCGAAGTCGGCGGCCAGGGCGCTGCCCTTGTTGACGGCGCACCCGGACAACACGGTCAGACCGAGTACGAACGCGAGGCCGGTCCGGAGTCTGCGCTCAGCCATGCGCCGTCACCGGGACCGGCGGCACGGCGGAAAGACGATCACGATTCACGCCTCCTTCCTAGCACGTGCCGTCGAGCCCATCACCGCGCTGGCCTGCCGATCCTCTCCCCTGGGCGGTCAGGAGAGGGCCCGGACCGCCCCGTGGTCACCGTCGGTGCGGCCGGTGTCGCGAGCGAAACGCAGCAGCGCGGTGAAGGCCAGCACCGCCGTGACGGCCCCGCCGGCTAGGCGTACCCAGTGCCCGGCGACGAACTCGGCGGCGACCTGACGCAGGTACTCCGGCGAATGGGTGCCCACCGGGTCCACGAACATGATCTCGTTGCGCGGCCAGAAGAAGACCGCCGAGAAGAGGAACTCGCAGACCACGAAGACCGCCGTCGCGGACGCCACCCACCAGCGCAGCCGCCGGTCGCGCCAGGTGAGCGCCGTGGCGGCGAGACTGCCGAGGATCACCGAGGCGCCCAGCGGCGGGAAGTAGTCGCTCGGGCCGCTGACCACCAGGAACTCGCGGGCGCGCAGCAGCGATGCCGGAGCGTCGTCGAAGATGTTCGGATAGAGCATGACCGTCTCGGCGGCGACACCGCCGAAGGACATCATCGCCGCCCACACGAGCGCGACGAGCACGATCCAGGTCAGTCGGGTACGGGTCACGACGGGCACCTCCTGGCGCGACGGCGCCCGGACCGGGCGCGCTGACGTCGTCTCCCATGCTGGGTCCGGCGGTCCGCACCGTCTGCCGCCCGTAGGCGCGGTCCGGGTCGCCCGTGGGCGTACCCGGTGCGGTGTTCCCGACGCGCGTCGGCGACGGTCCACGTCGACGCGCGCACGACGACGCCCCGTCGGCGCGGAGCGACCCGCACCGACGAGGCGTCACCGAAGACCGGCTACCGGGTGATGGTGACCGTCGCCTTGCGGTAGTTGTTGCGCTTGTCGTTCTTCGTCGGGTCGTACCCCTTCTCGACGTTGCCCGCCGAGTCCACCGAGAACCAGTGGAACGTGGTCGTCTCGGTCACGCGGAACACCTGACCCGGCTCCCGGAACTCGGTCGCCTGGTAGCGCGGCGAGTCCAGGGTGGGACGGCTGCCGTCGGTCGTGTAGTAGATGGTGGCCGGTTCGCTGGTCTCGAACCGGACGTCGACCGGGGCCGCGTACCGGCCGCCGCCGGGCACGAGCGTGGAGGTCGGCTTCTTCTTGTCCTTGCCCCACTCCGCCGCGATCCGGAACATCTCCATGATGCCGTTGGCGTACTCCATCGTCTCGGCGTGCCCGCTGACCAGCTCGGGGTTGCCCACCCACGGCGGCTGGAACGAGCCGCCCTGCCAGTTGCCGGTGGCCGGGTTGTAGATCGAGCCGCCGACCTCCCAGCCGAACGAGTAGATGCCGTAGGTGTGGTACAGGTCCTCGCGGACGTTGCCCGCCGAGGAGTAGAGGACGTCCGAGGAACCGCCGACGTTCTGCGGCGTCACCACGGTCTGCCGGTGCGCCTTGACCTGGGACAGGATCCGCGCCGCCGACTGCCAGTAGAACGCCTCGTCACCGAGCGGAGGCCGGGGCGTGGTGATCCGCCCGTTCGCGATGTACGCGCCGGGCTGCCAGAACAATTGGCCGCCGTTGGAGTGCACGGACATCATGAACTTGATGTTCGAGTACGTCTCGACGAGCCAGACGACGTTCTTCGACTCGGGCTCCGACAGCTTCTCCGGCCCCTGGAACGTGTCGCTGACGCAACTGGTCGAGCCGCCCGCGTACCCGTCGTGGCCCGAGCCGACCCGGTAGTTGCGGTTCAGGTCCACGCCCCAGGCGTTGCGGCGAGCCGGGTCGGCGTTGTCGTCCGCGCAGTGGTTGGTCATGTTGCGGCGCTGCGAGGCGAAGTTGTAGAAGCTGTAGTTCGCGCCGTCCGGGTTGTTGGAGAGGATCAGGAAGACGTCGGTGTTGTCGACGATCTTCTTGGTCTCCTTGTCGGTGCGGTAGTTGTGCACCAGACGTTCGGCCGTCTCCAGCGTGGTCGTCGGCGGCACCCACTCGCGGGCGTGGTCCTGCGCCTGGATCAGCACGCCTGGGTTGCGGCCGTCGCGGTGCTTGCCGATCCGCAGCACCGGGATGGTGGCGGGGCCGCGCGGCACCTCACCCTCCGGCGCGCCGACCCGCTTCTGGTCGAGGAAGTCGGTCAACGCCACCGGGCCGGTGGTCGCCGCCACGACGCCGGTGCCGGCGTTGCTGCGGTACGGGTGCGCCCGGTCGATCAGCCCCTGCGACCGGGTACGCACCGCCTGCGCCACCTCGGCGGCCGTGCTCGCCGCCGCGCCGGTGGCGTCGGTGCCCAGCAGGACGCGTACCGCCGTGCCGGTCACCTCGACGGTGAGCGGCAGGTTCTCCCCCGATTGGTGCGCGAACTCGACGGTGACGTCGTTGCCGCCCTCGTGCCCCCACGCCGCCGTGCTGACCACCACTGCCGACTGTCCGGTCCCGCCGATCGTGGCCTGTGCCTTGCGCTGGTAGCCGTTGGTGCGGTGCGGCAGGTGGACGATCTCGGCGATCTGCGGGTACTCGCGGGCGATCTCCTCGGCTCGGGCGAAGAGCTGCTGCGGGTGCCGGTAGCCGTCGACGAAGTCCGACCGGTAGCCGGGGTTCGCGGTCAGCGGCGGGGCACCGTCCTCCAGCCAGTCGGAGACCGGGCCGGTGACCACGCCGCCGGTCGAGCTGGTCACCCGGATCTGGTCCGGGCGGGTGTCGAGTTTGAACAGGTTCCGGTGGAACATGTACTGCCCGGAGTCGACGAACCGGCTCATCGTCCGGGCGAAGCCGAACTCGGTGCCCTTGCCCGAGTCGTTCTCCACCTGCATCCCGACGATCGGCGTGGTCTGGCTGCCCTCCGTGGTGCGCGCCTCGACGTACAGGAAACCCTGGCCCTTGGTGGTGAACCAGTCGGCGCGGGCGATCCGGACCGCGTTGTCCTCCCCGGCCGCCGTCAGGGTGCGGGCCGCGACGGCCGGCAGGCCACCGTCGGCCTCGTCGCTCCACTCGAAGCCCTCGTCGTCGGCGAGGATCCGGACACCCATCGCCTCCAGCGCGACGCGCTCCTCGGCGGTCACCGCCACCTCGCCCTCGATGCCGTCCGGCACCCGGGTGAGACCGTGCTCGATGTCGAACCCGGCGGCGGCCACCCGGTCCAGCATGTCAGCGCCGGTCATCTGGACCCGGACGTGGTCGACGTGGTCGGGTTCGTCGAGATGGGTGTCGGCCGGACCACCCGTGCCGGCGGGCACCGCGCCCACCGGCACGGGTGATGCCGCCGCCATGAGAACTCCGCCCACCAGGGCGGGCAGCGCGAAGAGCGCGAGGCGCAGTCGTGTGCGTCGCATCTCCCCTCCTCCTGCTTGTGGCGTGTCACGCACGTCCATCGGTTGCCGTCAAACTAGTCGCGGCGACGGAGGTCGATAGATCTTGAGCTGCCCGGTTGAGGAAACCTTGAGGATTCCGCACGGCCCCGACGGTGTGGTGTGATCTCCGGCTATGAGGGTCAGGGTCGTCGGTGCGGGCGTGGTGGGCCTGACCTGTGCCCTGCGCCTGGCGCAGGACGGCCACCGGGTCGACGTGGTCGCCGCCGGGACGGGCGAGCAGACCACGTCGTCGGTCGCCGCCGCGCTCTGGTACCCCTACCGGGCCCATCCCCGGGCCCGGGTGACCGGCTGGTCGGCCACCACCTACCGGGTGCTCTGCGGGCTGGCCGACGACCCGACGACCGGCGTCCGGCTGCGGCGGGGCCGGGAACTTTTCCGCCGGCCCACCGCCGAGCCGTGGTGGCGGGCCGCGGTGCCCACGCTGGGCCGGGTACGCGGCGACCGGCTGCCGCCCGGCTACGTCGACGGGTACGAGCTGACCGTGCCGGTGGTGGACATGGCACGGCACCTGCCCTGGCTGCGGGACCGGTCGGTGCGCGCGGGCGTCGAGATCCGACCCGGCCAGCTGACCGCCCTCGCCGACGCCTTCACCGACGGCGTGCACGCCGTGGTGAACTGCACCGGCCTGGCGGCGCGGGAGCTGACCGGCGACGCCTCCCTCACCCCGGTACGCGGACAGGTCGTCGTGGTCACCCAGGTCGGTCTGGACGAGTGGCTGCTCGACCAGACCGACCCCGGACACCTGCGGTACGTCGTGCCCCGGACGGACACCGTGCTGCTCGGCGGCACCGCCGAGGAGGGCGACGAGGAACGGCACGCCCGCCCGGAGACGGCGGAGGCGATCGTGGCCCGCTGCACGGCGCTCGTTCCCGCGCTCGGCGGGGCCCGCGTCCTCGCGCACCGGGTGGGGCTGCGTCCCGCCCGACCAAGCGTCCGGCTGGAGACGGAACGGACCGCGCCCGGCCCGGTGGTGCACTGCTACGGCCACGGCGGAGCCGGGGTGACGCTCTCCTACGGCTGCGCCGCCGAAGTCGCCGAGTTGGTGGCGGCGCTCGACTGACCGGGCCGCGCCGGCACCGGCGGGCAGGGACCCGGCGGCACCTGCGGGCAGCGACCCGGCGCGGTGTCGGCGCGGCCCACAGGCCGGGGCGCGCGGGTGTTAGGAGGGGTCCCCTGCTATGCACGAGGCGTTAGCCGGGGACCCTTCCTTTCAGCTCGGCCGCCCGGCCACGCCTCAGCGCGACAGGTGCCGGGCGAGTTCGGTGCGGTTGCGGACGCCGAGCTTGCGATAGATGTTGCCGAGGTGGAACTCGACCGTCTTGGCCGACACCGACAGCCGCCGGGCCGCCTCCTGGTTGCTCAGTCCGTCGGCGACGGCACCGGCCACTCTGGTCTCCATCGCGGTCAGCCGGACCTCCATCTCGGCACCGGCCGGTCGGCCGCGCCCGGTCGACGGCCCCGCCGGAGGCGGCCACGGCGTACCGACCGGGCCGGCGGTGACCGCGTCCAGGTCCACGGCGACGCGGGCGAGCAGGCCCGCCGCACCGGTCGCCGCGTACTCGCTGCTGGCCAGTTCGAGCAGCCGGATCGCGTCGACCCGCCGGCCGAGGCGCGCGTGCTGGGCGCCGAGCAGCCAGGCCAGCCGGGCCCGGGAGAGCCGCTCCACCGGCCGGTTGAGCCCGGCGAGCGCCTGTTCCAGCCAGCCCATCGCCGCCGGGTCCGTCGGGTCGGCGATCCAGGCCCGCCAGGCCGGTAGGGCCGGCGCACCCGGCCAGTCCAGCGGCGGGTCCGCGATGGCGGCGAGGACGGCGTGCGCGGCCTCGGCGTCCCCGCCCAGCGCGTGGTGGGTGGCGAGTTCCCACCGGTGCTCGAAGACGAGCCCGGAGCTGCTGCCGACCGCCGAGTCGACCAGCCGCCCCACGACGCCGACCCACGCCTCGACGTCGCCCGAGGCCAGGTGCAGCGCGGCGGCGCACTCGGCGATGTGGAACCCGACCCAGGCCGACCCCGAGCGGGCCGCCAGCACCCGCGCCTCGTCCAGACAGCGCCGCGCCTGGACCAGGTCACCGCAGAGCGCCTCGCACTTGGCCAGCCACGACACGATCTCGGCCTGGAGGTCGAGCCGCCCGGCCTCGACCGCGTACGCCTGGGCGCGGCGCAGCGTCGCCCGGCCGCGCAGCAGGTCCCCGGACCACGCGTCGCCCATCCCGAGCATGGTGGTGAACCGGGCCCGCCGCGCGGGGTCGGTCGCCTCCTCGCCGGACACCCAGCGCTCGACGAGGGCGGCGAACCTCGGGCGCACCTGGTCGGGTCGCTGCGCGCTCAACGTGGCGATCATCGCGCACTCCAGAAGGAGCGGATCGTCGTGCAGGCCGGCGCTGGCGAAGAGGCGCAACGCGTCGTCGGTCTCCCGGGGTGCGACCCGCCGCCCGGTCCGGGCGCCCACCGCGCAGCCGACGGCGTGGTGCAGGAACTCGACCTCGGGACGCGGCGGGTGGGTCCGCAGCCGCGCCAACCGCGCGACGATCGGCGGCAGGACGGTCGGGTCGGCGGTCCGGGACACCGCGACGAACGCCTCCGCCACCAGCCGGGCGGCGGTCACCGGGTCGGCGGCCCGGTCGGCGGCGGCCAGCAGTCGGTCGGCGTCCTCCGGCCGATGGCCGCACCGGTCGATGTCCACGTCCGTCACCTTCGTCGCACCAGCGCAGCAGCCACACCCTAGCTGGGGATCCTCCCAGGGTGCCGCGACCCCGCGACTGATTGCCGACTCAGCAATCGGGACGCGTCCCGGCGGGTGCGACCGTACCGCTCATGATCCTTCGTAACCGCAGGCGAGTGGCGATGGTCGTCGCCCCGCTGCTCGCCATACCGCTGGCGTTGACCGCCGGCAGCACCGCCGCCTCCGCCGACAAGCCGCCGCGCAAGAAGCTGTCGTACGCCCGAATCTGCGACCCGACCGGCTGCTACCTGTCCTGGCGGGTGGTGGACAGCGACAAGGACGGTTTCAGCGACGCCGACGAGATGGCGGCGGGCACCGACCCGTGGGACCCGGCCAGCCGGCCCAGCCTGGAAGTCGCCGCGGAACTGGCCTCGGTGAACAAACTGCCGTCCTTCGGGTACGGGCGGGGCAGCTTCATCGCGTTCCCGGCGGAGCTGATCAAACTCCGGGAGACCACCACCAACCTGCCCGCCCTGGGGGTCTTCGCCCTTCCGGTGCGCAAGGACACCTACACCCGGCTGGGCGTTGACCTCAAGCAGTTCGACGCACTCAGGCTCTCGGTGCAGCGCGACGGCGTGGCGATCGGCCGGGGCACCCGGTCGCAGGCCGTCGGCGAGCAGGGCAATCCACTGATCACGCCGTTCGAGTCGATGTTCGTCGAGTTCGAGCCGGGCGAGACGACGCACAGCCCGGCCGCGTACGGCGGGATCGTGAAGACCGAGAAGCCGTGGTTCGGCGACCACGACTACCGGCTGCACTACGCCGACGGGTCGCGCGACGACGTCGACCTGGTGCCGGGCGGGTCGGTGCGGGAACACGTCAACGCCGACGGGTCCAAGGGCAACACCGTCTTCACCCAGTACGAGGAGCGCGGCGAGCCGGGCGACCTCTACACCGAGCAGACCGTCATGGTCTTCGACCCGCACGGCCGCCTGATCAGTGAGACCACCACCAAGAGCCACACCAAGAACGGCCAGTCGGATACCCACTCCGAGACGACCGTGCACCTGTACGACCAGAACGGGAAGAAGACGGGCACCTTCCATGTGGAGAGCGTCACCTTCAACAGCTCGACCCACAGCTCCGGCAACCAGACCGTCACCACCTGCGACACCAGCGGCAACTGCGGCGACGGCATCAACACCCACTACGACTCCGACGACGACACCGGCGGCGAGCACGGCGACGACGGGGGTGACGACGGCACCGGCCACGGCGACCCGGAGGGCGACCACGGGTACGTCAACCCCGACTACTCCGGCGACGTGATCTCCGTGCTGACCGGCGCCGACGGGATCACCCGCTTCCTCGGCGCGAACATCACGCCGGTCCGCGACTGGACGCCGCCGTACGCCAACGGCACCATCCCGGAGAACAAGCTGAGCGGGATCATCTACGTCGATGACACCGCCAACGCGTACAACACGGTCTTCTCCGAGCCTCGGATCAGCGGGGCGCAGCCCGAGCACGTGCCCGGCCTCTCCCAGCCCTGGATCGGTGCGCCGCCGCCGAACCCGGACGGTTGCAACGGCCTCTGCTGAACCCGCCGGCCGGGCGTCGTCGACCCGACGGCGCCCGGCCTGCTCATGCTCCCCCGGCCGCATCGGCACCGCTGGTGGGCCGTGCGGACGAAAGATCTTCGCTCCGGTGGCCCGGCTTGATCGTTGCGCCTATCGTCGGGCCCGGCCCGGGATCCGACGAAGCGAGGAGCACCATGACCAGCCCGGTACTCTCCGTGACGAAGCCCTCCGACCGACTGGGCACCGGTGCCCGCGTCGGCATCGGGCTCGTGCTGCTGCTTCCCGCCTTCCTCGCCCTGCTCTGGTCCTATCTGCTACCCACCGGGCTGGCGATCGCGCGTTCCACGACCCGGGACAACCTGCTCGGTCCGGCGACCGACGTCGGCGCCGAGCACTATCGACAGCGCTTCGAGCAGGGCGTGGTCGGCGAGTACCGGATGGCGCTGCTGTTGACGCTCGTGCCGCTCGTGCTGGCTCTGCTGGTCGCCCCGCTGCTGGCCCTGCTCGCCGACCGCGCCGGGCGAGGACCCCGGCTCGCGGCCCGTGCCCTGCTGGCCGTGCCGGTCGCCGGGTACGCCCCGGTGGCGCTGCTGCTCGGCTGGCGTCTCGACCGCGTCGAGCCCCGAGCGGCCGTGGACAGCCCGTACGCGACGCTCGTGGAACTGACCGCCGTCGGCAGCGCCGGACTGGTCGTCGCCGTCGCCACCACCGCCTTCCTCGCCACGCTGCGCGGCCGTCGCCGTCCGGCCGACGCGCTGCCCGCGGCGGCGACCGTGGCCGGTCTGCTGGTGCTCGGGATCGTCGCGGCCACGTTGCAGAGCTTCGTGGCACCGCTGCTGGCCGCCAGCAACCGCGCCCAATTCCCGCTGACGACCATCGTGGTGCAGTCCCTGGCCCGGATGGACGTCGGCCGTGGTTCCGCCGACGCGGTGCTGCTGCTCGCCGTCCTGGCCGTGTTGGGCCTGGCCGCGACGGCGCTGCTGCTGATCACCCGCGCCCGGATCGAACTCGCCGACGCCCCGACCGGCGATCCCACCACGGCCACGCCGGCATCGACCGCCGCACCGGCCTGGCCCGCGTCCAGCGCCGTCACCACGCCGCACGGCACCCCCACGCCGGTCGCCGGCGCCGCACCGACCTGGCCGGCGTCCGATGCCAGCGCCGTACCGACCTGGCCGGCGTCCACGCCGCCGGGCGCCCCGATGACCGGGAGCAGCGGTCCGACGAGCGGGGGCGGCGGTCCGACGGGCGGCGGCAGCGGCCCGGCCCGGATCGGGCTGGCCGTGGCGGGCGTGGTCGCCGTCGGCCTGATGCTGTGGGTGGCGTGGCCGTGGCTGCGGCGCAGCCTCCGGTTCACCAACGACCTCGGACCGGTGCCGGGCGCTGGCCTGTCCGACATGCTCATCTGGACCTGGCTGCCGACGCTGGTCGCGACGCTGGTCACGATCACCGTCGCGGTGGCCGGCGGCTTCGCCATCGGCGGGCTGCGCCCCCTGGGCCGGTTCAGCGAACTGCTCCTGCTGCCGTTCGCGCCGTGGCTCTTCGTCGGCACCGGGCCGCTCGCCGTCGAGTCCTACCTGCGTACCCGTGACTTCGACCAGGTCAACACCTTCCTGGGGGTGATCCCGCCCGGCTGGGTCAGCATCCCCGCGCTGTTCCTGTTCACGCTGCTGTTCCGTGGGTTGGAGCCACAGTGGCGGGCGGGTGGCGGGTTCGGCCGCACCATGCTCGCCCCGGCCGTACCGATGGTGCTGCTGGCCGGTCTGGTGACCTGGCTGGTCAGCTCCGGGCAACTGCTGTGGCCGTGGATCGTGGCACAGACCCCGAGCACCCGGACCGCACCGGTCGAGGCGCTGGCGCAGGGCACCACCGGCCGGATCCCCGCCGACGAACTGGCCCTCGGCGCGCTGCTCCCGCTGCCGATGCTGCTGCTGTTCCTGATCGCGCTGGTCGTGCTCCAGGTGCGCTACCTCGACCGGCTGGCGATCCGGGTCGGTCGGTCGGTCACTCCGGACCAGACCGCCACGCGATGGTAGCGGTGCGGTGATCGGCAGGGGCACGGCCGGCGCGGTGGACCGGGCCGGTCGTGTCACCGGTGGTGGTTCAGCTCGCGTACGCCTCCATTCCGTGGAGTGAGTGGCCCCGCCCTGCGGCGGGCGGGTGGTCGCACCCGCCCGCCGCGTCGGTCACCGACCGTTCATCCGGTCGCCTTGATCTCCAACAGTCCGACCGAGCCCGCGCCGCTTTCCAACACCACCCGCAACCGGGCCGTGCTCACCGCCGGGAACGTGACCCGGTTGTACTGGTGGAGCGCGATCGGGTACCCACTGACTCCCGGCACGTCCGCGTACGCGGTGCCGGTCCAGTACTGCAACCGCCACGACGCCGGCAACCGCACTCCCCCGTTGTCGTCGAAGAAGTACACCTCCGCCGCGCTCAGGGTCTGCGCGGCGGGCCAGGTCAGCTCCGCCCACTGCTGACCCTGGTTCGGCCAGGTGCCCCAGCGCGGGTTGACCGTGTCGTTCGACGACGGCGGGTCGATGCCGTCGTTGAGCGCGGCCACCGATTCCCAGGACGAGGTGTACGACGCCGACGGCGTCGCCGACCCGGCCAGGTTGCCCGACGGCGGCGGGCCACCGCCCCGGGCGTACAGCTTCAGCTCGGTCAGCGCGGTGCGGAATCCGGAGGCGTGGGTGAGCTGTACCCGGATCCGTTGGGTGCTGACCGGGGTGAACCGGACCCGGTTGTGGTTGGCCCGTGCCGCCGCCGGGGTCCTCACCTGGTTCGCGACGGTGACCCAGGTGCTGCCGTTGTGGTATTGGACCTGGTAGGACGCCGGTGCGCGGTAACGGTTGCCGGCCCGGTCGTCCCGGAAGTACAGCCAGGCGTCGTCGACCGTCCGGGTCTGGCCGAAGGTGACCTCGTACCAGTCGGTGGCGTTCGACGACCCGGAGCTGCCCCAGATCGGCGCGTTGGTCGGGAACCCGTCGACCGCCGCGCCGGTGGAGGTGCCCGAGGCGGTGTACGACGCCGACGTGGTCGCGCCCTGCGCCAGGTTCGGCGTGGTGGCGGTCAGGTCGACTCCGGCCTTGGCGAACATGTCCACCATCCGGGCGCTGCCGTGGCTGACGTTCTGCGGCAGTTGCAGCCCGGCGAACGCGGTGCTGAAGGTGGTGGTGCCACCCGCAGGCAGGGTGACCGCCCCGGTGGTCGGGTCGTAGAGTACCCGGGTCAGTCGGTCCACGGTGGCCACCCGCGTGCCGTTGAGATAGATCGAGTAGCCCTGCGGGACACCCGGGTAGCGGGTGATCCCGTCGGCCGGATCGTCCCACACCACGCTCAGGTCGGCGTTGCGGTAGCGCAGGTTGTTGACCGCGAAGTGGGACCAGCCGATCGGGATCGGGTGCAGCTCGATGGTGGTGTCGCTGCGCGGGCGCAGCCCGGCCACGTCCTCGACGACCGTCCAGTTGCTGCTGCCCAGGATGTTGTGGTGGATCCAGGAGCGGTAGGTGATCGACGAGCCGTTCCAGTTGGACCAGAACTCGTTGGCGTCCGGCCACTGGGTGTTGCCGTTGACGTACTGCGCCCAGACGTTCCAGTAGAGCAGCTTCTTGTAGTGCTCGGCGGTCATCCACTGGTTGGGGTAGTTGCGCAGCACCGAGGAGTAGAGCCGGAACTGCACGGTGGAGTTGATGGTGGAGAAGTTGTTGCTGCCGGGGTTCCCGGCCGCCGCCGCAGCAGCCTTGTCCCGCTGGTTGGCGGTATAGAAGGGGAAGATCGGGTACTCGGCCGGGTCGTCGAACAGGCGCAGCGCCTCCCGGTAGGTGGCGGTGTTCGGCATCAGCCCGACGGCGTACGGGTAGTAGTTGTTGATCTCCTTCCACGGCACGTGGGTGTTGGTGGCGACATGCCGGTGCTCCAGCAGTCGCCGGCTCGGGTTCCAGAGCACGTTCACGATGCCGTCGCGGACCCGGTTGGCCAGGTTCTGCATCTCGGTGGCCTTGGCGGTGTTGCCGAGCGCCGTGTACGCCTGGGCGGCAGCCAGGGCGTTGCTGTAGACGTACGCGCCCTCGGCCCGGTCCAGGTTGCCGGAACGCCAGTGGAACGACACCGCGTCGGCGTCGTTGCCGGTCATCGCACCCCAGTCGTACTCGATCACTCCGTTGTTGTTGGTGTCGTAGGTGGCGAGTTGGCCCTTCACGTCCATCTCGGCGTACCGGGCGAAGTTGTGCAGCATCGCCGGCTGCCCGCCGTGCAGTTGGTATGCCCGCCAGCCCGCCTCGGACAGGTACTGCGTGTAGCTGTTCGACCAGTTCTCCGGGTCACCGGGGTTGTCCACGTACCGGCCGTTGGCCGAGGACTGCCCGACCGACAGCCACGGCCCGTACGAGTGGATCGGGTCGCGCAGGTACTTCAGGTCGTCGACGTGCATCGGCTGGGTCAGCACGATGGCGTTGTTGTAGCCGGTCACCCCCTCGATCGAGGTGGGGAACTGGAAGTCCTGGCCCGGGATGTCGACGTCCAGGTGGTTGAAGCGCATCAGCCACCAGCGGTAGTAGATGTTCTTCTTGATCGCTGGGTCGGGCACGTCGATGTACGGCACGTTCTCCGCCCACCAGCGGTGGTACTCGCGTACGTGGGTGGCGAACGCGGCGGCCGGGGTGGCGGTGCGGTAACCGGTGTACTCGGTCAACGACTCGGGGATCTCGTCGGTGACCACGCCCAACTGCACCTTGGTGGTGACGCTCTGCCCGGCGGCCAGGGTCACCGACCGGCTCAGGCCGCCGCTGCTGACGGTGAACCCGTCGGCGGAGAGCCGGGGCCGGATGGTGGTGAGGTTGTTCTTCACCTGCCGGCTGCCGGTCAGCTCGCTGCCGCTGCCCGTGGCGGCGTACGGGGAGGTGACCCGCAGTGGCACGGTGCTGCTGGTCGAGCCGGTGTTGGTGACGGTCAGGTTGGTCACCGCCACGTTCTGCCGGGTGATGAACTTGGTGACGTCGACGCGCAGCGAGCCGCCGGTGTGCACGCTGCGCCAGTGACTGGGCGCCTGCCAGCGCTGCGCCACCTGCTCGGTGAGGGTGCCCGAGCCGACCGTGACGGTGTAGGCGCCCTGGCTGCTGATGTCGTCCCAGTAGGCCGTGTTGCCACCGAAGCCGATCACCGACGGGTTGTGGGTGTACATGAACAGGCCGCGTCCCCGGGTCATCAGCCAGGGGCCGGCCGGGTCGTTGCCCGGGCGGGCCAGCAGCCGGTCGATCCAGAAGTCGGTGCCGGCGCTCTCGGCGTCGTAGATGGCCCGCATGGTGTTGCCGGTGGTGTAGCCGACCGGCGGGGCCGGCACCGCCGGCCCGGAGAAGGTGGGATAGCCGATGGTCTGGGCGGCCGAGGCAGGTGTGCCGGGAAGCACCAGCGTGCCGGCGACCAGGACGGCGGTGACGAGAGCGGCGAGGTACGCGCGCGGGGTCCCGGTCATGACTGGAAGGCCATCCACTCCAGGACTCCGGTGGAGGAGCCGGTCCGGGAGGTGATGTTCAGCCGCAGCCGGGTGGTGCTGACCGGGCCGAACGTGGTGACGTTGTAGGTGTCACCGGCCACCGGGCAGGTCGACTGGTTCGGCGCGTCGACGTAGGCGCTGCCGTTCCAGTACTGCACCCGGCACGAGGCGGGCAGGTCGATGCCCTGGCCGTCGTCGAACCAGTAGGTGGCCGTGCGGTTGATGGTCTGCGCGGTCGGCCAGCGGTACTCGATCCACTGGGTGCCCTGCTGCGGCCAGTTGCCGTAGGCCAGGTTGCTCCGGTCGGCGGAGCTGGCCGGTACCCCGCCGTTGTTGATCGCGGCCAGGCTCTCCCAGGCAGAGACGTGCGAGGTGGAGACGGTGGCGCCGGGGCCCAGGTTGGTGCCGGTGGGCGGCGGGGCACCGCCGCCGGGGTTGGGCGGCGGCCCGGTGGTGGTCTGCACCACCGGCTGGATCGTGCCGTCGGCGTTGAAGTACATCCGGTCCACCGCGACGGAGCGCCGGAAGTTGCCGCCGCCGGGTGCGTTGGCGTTGTGGTACACCATGTACCACTGGCCGTTGAGCTGGGCCACGCCCGCGTGGTTGGTGGTCGAGGAGACCTGGCCGAGCACGACGCCCCGGTGGGTCCACGGGCCCATCGGGTTGGTGGCGGTGGCGTAGCGCTGGCAGGCGTAGCTCGACGAGGTGACGCAGCCCTGGGTGTCGTTCGCCGCGTAGATCATGTAATAGAGGCCGTTGCGCTTGAACATGAACGGGGCTTCCCAGAAGTGGGTCAACCCCTGCGGGGTGACCACCGAGCCGACCGTGTCGATCATGTTGCTGGCCAGGCGGACCGCCCGGGCGCCCCAGTAGCCGCCCCAGTACAGGTACGCCTGGCCGTCGTCGTCGACGAAGACGGTGGGGTCGATGTTCAGCGGCGAGGAGTTCGGGGTGCTGTCGCTGATCAGCGGCCCGCCCTTGGCGTCGGTGAACGGGCCGAGCGGGCTGTCGGCCACCGCCACGCCGATGTTCATCCAGCCGAGGCCGTTGCCGTTGACCGAGGTGTACCAGTAGTACCGGCCGTTGCGGTGCTCGACCTCGCTGGCCCAGGCGTCGGCGCCGGCCCAGCCGAAGGTGCCGATGCCGGCCCGGGCGCCGTGCAGGGTCCAGTTCGCCGCGTCGGTGGTGGAGAGCACGTGCCACTCGCGCATGACGAAGTTGTTGGTGCCCACCGGCGCCTCGTCGCGCCCGGCGTAGACGTACATCGTGTTGCCGACCACGAGCGGTGCGGGATCGGCGGTGTAGATGGTGGTGATGACGGGGTTGGCGGCCGTGGCGGGTGCCGTGAGGGCCAGGGTCGCGGCCAGCGCGGCGGCGCAGCCGGCGGCCAGGGTGCGGACAACGGGTCGTCGTCGCATCGAGGTCTCCAGTCGACGGGGACGGGACGGGGGCGGGTGGTGTTGCCGGCACCGGCGGAAGCGGCACCGGCGCGAGGTCGACGCGGTGCGTGTCGACCCGACAGGTGATCGACAGATATCACTGTCCGCCGACAGCGTGCGCCCCGAAAACCATTTCGGCAAGGCCTCCCGGGCCGCCCTCATGACGCGGCCGGCGAGGTGTCGCCAAGCGCGCTTCGACCGACGCGACCCTCAGGTTGGCACGTCGAAAAGGATGCGAAATGCTTTCGGTGCCGCGCCGCCCGGGTCAGCCGGCGAGCAGCGCCACCGCGATCAGCACCGGAACGGCGGTGGCGGTCGACAGGAGGATCGCGTCGCGGGCCAGCACGACGCCCCGGCCGTAGCGGACGGCGTAGACGAAGACGTTCTGGGCTGTGGGCAGGGCCGCGGTGACCGTGCAGGCCAGCACCAGCGGCGCGGACAGCCCGAGGCCATAGCGGGCCACCAGGTAGGCCACCGTCGGGTGGACCAGCGTCTTGAGCACCACGGCGAGCCGGACGTCCCACGCGGTGTCGCCGGAGCCGGGCGGCGCAGCCCCCCGCAGGGACAGACCGTAGGCCAGCAGCGCGGCGGGCACCGCCATCGCGGCGACCAGTTCCACCGGCCGCATCACCGGCTCCGGCGGCGACCAGCCGGCGACGCTCACGGCCACCCCCAGGCCGCAGGCGACGGTGATCGGGTTCAGCAGAGGCCGCACCGCCGCCCGGAGCACCGACCGACGTTCCCGCACCGCCGACGAATCCCGCGCGGCCGACGACTCCAGCACCGCGAACGCCAGGGGCGCCATCACGACCACCTGGAACATCAGCACCGGCGCGACGAGCGCGGCGTCACCGAGCACGTAGACCGCGATCGGAATGCCGATGTTGCCCGCGTTGACGTACGAGGCGGCGAGGGCGCCGATCGTCGCCTCGGGCGCCGATCGTCGCCACCACAGCATCGCGACGGCCACGAAGATCGCCGCGACGACGGTGGTGCTGATCAGCGTGACGAGCAGGGCCGACGAGAAGACGGTGGACACGTCGGCACGGGAGACGGTCTCGAAGAGCAGCGCGGGCGTCGCGACGAAGAACGAGACCCGGGAGAGTACGGCGGGCCCCTCCGGCCCCAGCAGCCCGATGCGCCCCACCAGGTAGCCGATCGCGATGACGGTGGCGATGACGGCGAAACCGGTGAGTACGCCCTGCACCCCGCCCCCCTCCGTGGATCAGCACTAATGGTAACGGGATTCAGTTTTCTGACTGCGGAGCGACCGTCCGGATGCAAGGAAGGGACCCTTCCTATACACGAGGCGTTAGTAGGGGTCCCTTCCTTACATCCAGGTCAGCAGGTGTTGAGCATGCCGGCCAGCGCCGACTTCTCGGCGCTGTCGACGGAGAGGCCGTAGTACCACTTCACCTGGATCCAGGCGCGCGCATAGGTGCAGTGGAAGGCCGCTCGCGGCGGCTTCCACGCCGCCGGGTCCCGGTCCCCCTTCGACGAGTTGACGCTGCCGGTGACCGCCCACAACTCCGGACCGCCCAGGTCGTTGGCGTAGGTCTGTCGCCGGGCGGTGTTCCACGACCAGGCCCCGGACCGCCACGCCTCGGCCAGCGGCACGACGTGGTCGATGGAGATGTCGGCCGGGTTCGTCCGGGTCACCCCGTCGTACGGGCTGTACCAGGACCCGGAGGTCGGATAACAGTTGGCGTCGACGACCACGTTGCTGCCGTCCCGCTTGAGGACCTGCTCCCGGGTGTTGCAGGTGCCGGTGATGGTGATCCAGTGCGGGAAGAGGTCCCGGCTGTAGCTGGACTGGTGCGACTCGGCAGCCACGGTGAGCGCGCCGAGCCGGCTCACCGCCGTGCTGTGTGACGGGATGTTGGGCGGGGTGGCGCCGGCCGGCGACGGGGCCACGACGAGGGACAGGGCGACGGCGGCCACCGCGCCGAGGGCGACGGTACGGATGCGAGCCACTGGGCGACTCCTGACTGTCACCTGCCACGGTGGGCGGGGGTCCCACCTGACGGGATGGCAGGGACAGACGGATTGTCGCAGACATCGCGATCAATGGATGCGTCTCCGCCGTCAATCTGCGGTGAACGCGGCGTGAAGGCTACGCCTGCCGGATCGCCTCACCGGCGATCTCGATGCGGACGCTCTTGCCGACCAGCACCCCACCGCTCTCCAGGACCACGTTCCAGACCAGGCCGTAGTCCTCGCGGTCGATCTCGGCCGTCGCGCTGAACCCGAAGATGTCCTGCCCGTACGGGTCCCGCCGGGCACCGCCGAACTCGACCTGGAGGTCGACGGGGCGGGTGATCCCCTTGACGGTCAACTCACCGCCGAGCACGAACCGGGCGGTCGCCGGGCTCGCCGGCCGGGCCGACTCCTCCGGGGCCGGCCGTCGGCCGAGGCGGTGGTTCCTGAGCTTCGCCCAGTAGAAGATCGGATCGGCCTTCTCCAGTCGCGCAATTCCGGTACTGCGGTACTCGAGGGTGGGAAACGTCTCCACATCGAGGAAATCGGCGCTACGCAGATGCGTGTCCCGATCCGTACTCGCCGTATCGATACTGCCCGCTTGAATGGTCGCCTCGATCGTCGATCCAAGCGGATCCTCGGCGACGACAATCTGCGCGGTCGCGTCCCGGAACTCGCCCCGCACCGGGCTGACCATCATGTGTCGGGCGAGGAACCCGATCCGTTTGTGCGCCGGATCGAGCCGGTAGGTGCCGGGGGCGGGAATCGACAGCCCGTCCCAGATCCGTGTGGAGCTGGTCATCGCTCGCCACTTCCTCCCCGCCTCGCGCAAGGCACCCGCCACCTGCCCGCCTCGCCGCGCGGGGCGGGCGGGAACGGGCGATCGTCTGGCCAGCATAGGGAGATCAAAGGCACTCCCCCACGCTTGCGGGGTGCCGGTCGTGAGCACAATCACGGCCGCCCTCGGCGGGCCCACCCGGCAGCGGGGGACGATTCCGCGAATCGGTCGTCAAATGGTGCGCGAAGCCGATTGTCGTACGAGAGGGAATGCATCGCCCACCGCGACGCCGACGGATGACGGTCAGCCCTGCACGGCCGGTTTCCGGGCGGTCACCAACTCCCAGGTGCCGGGCAGGACGGTCACCTCGGTGAAGCCGCTTTCGGCGAGCAACGCCGTGTAGTACTCGGCCTCACGCAGCCGGCTGACGCAGGTGTCGACGCCGATCAGGAAGTAGCTCCAGAAGAACTGCATGGCCAGCCGGTCGGGGGTGCGGAACTCCTCGCAGATCAGCAGCAGGCCACCCGGTTCCAGGGCCGCGTACGCCTGGGTCACGAGGTGCCGGGCCACCTCGTCGGGCCAGTCGTGCAGCACCCGGACGAAGGAGATCGCGTCGTAGCCCGGGGGCAACTCCTCGGTGAGGAAGTCACCACCGACGAAACCGAGCCGGTCCGGGTGGCCCCGGGCGACGCGGGTGCGGTCCACCAGCGGTGCCACCGCGGGCAGGTTGTAGACGTCGACGTGCAGCTCCGGCGCGGTGTCCAGGACGTGCGCGGCCAGGGTGCCGTCGCCACCGCCCACGTCCAGCAGCCGACGACGACCCGGCCAGAGCCGGTCGGCGTGCTGCCGGACCGCCTCGACGACCGGCCCCAACCCGACGGCCATGCTGCGCTCGAAGTCGGCGGTCTGTTCGTCGGTCTTCGGCGGCCAGGCGAAGTCGTCGTCGCCGATGCTCACCTCGCCCCGCAGGCTGTCGGCGAGCCGCCCGTGCAGCAGCCGCCACGGGTAGCGGTCCCGGTCGCGTTCGAGCGCGTCCGGGCCGACCACCGCCTCGACCGCCGCGCGCAGGCCGGGCACCGACCGGTAGCGGGTGGCGCCGATGTCGTCGCCCGAGCCCTCCCGGACGAGGAAGCCGAGACTCTCCAGGCAGTCGAGGAACTTGTACAGCCGCAGCGGGCGTACCTTCAGGTCGTCGGCCAGGGTGTCGAGCCGGACCGGACCGGGCTCCAGCTCGTCGAGCAGCCCGAGCGTGAGCGCCGTCTCCAGCACGTCCATCGCCTTGGGCCCGTTGGCGAGCAGGCTCATCAACGCGCGCGGGGAGAGCGTGACGGTCATCGACCCAACTCCTTGCCCAACGCGTCCATGAACGCGTCGATCTCGTCGAGGGTGTTGTAGGCGTGCGGGCCGACCCGCAGGTGGCCGCGCCAACTACAGATCAGCTGCTGCGCGGCCAGCCGTCGCTTGACCGCCTCGCCGTCGGGCACGTCCAGGAACACCACGCCCCCGCGCCGGTGCGCGGCGGTCGGGCTGACCACCGCGATGCCGGCCTGGGCGGCGCGGTCCAGGACCCGCTGGGTGAGGGCGAGCGAGTGCCGGCGGATCGCCGGTACGCCGACCCCGGCCAGCAGGTCCAGCCCGACCTGGGAGACCAGCGAGGTCAGCGGGTACGGCGTGCCACCGGCGAACCGGCGCGCGCCGGGGGCCCAACCGGTGGAGGGCCGGAAGGTCAGCGCCCGGTCGCCGGCCTGCCAGCCGGTCGCCGCCGGTTCCAGGTGCGGCACCAGGTCGGGCCGGACGTAGAGGAAGGCGGTGCCGACGCCGCAGAGCCACTTGCTCGCGCCGCCGAGGACGGCGTCGACGCCCAGCGCGGTGACGTCCAGCGGCACCACCCCGACGGTCTGGAAGGCATCCACCACCACCAGCGCGCCGACCCGGTGGGCCGCGGCCACCAGCCGGGGCAGGTCCACGGTGGCGCCGGAGGTGAAGGCGGCGTGCGTGACGCACACCAGCAGCGTCCGCTCGTCCAGGCGGGCCTCCAGGGCGTCCTGGTCGAGGTCCGGTCCGCCGGTGCCGACCACGTCGAGTCGCGCGCCGTAGCGACCGAACGCCCGGAAGACGAACGGTACCGTCGGGAACTCCAGGTCGGTGACGACCACCCGGTCGCGGGGCGGCCGGTAGTCGAAGCAGGAAGCCAGTCGGGCCAGCAGCGTACTCAGGTTGGCGTCGGTGACCACGCTGCCCGGTGGCGCGCCGAGCAGGGCGGCCACCGAGTCGGCGTACCGGTCGAGGCCGACGTGCCAGTCCTGCCAGGCGTCGTCGCGCCAGGTGCGCAGCGTGTCCCAGTAGTCGTGCAGCACCCGCTCGGTGCCGGCCGGCACCGCCCCGGTGGAGTTGTTGTTCAGGTAGACGCAGGTGCCCAGCAGCGGGAACTCGGCGCGCAGCGCCGCGTGCACGGCCGGGTCGAGGCAGGCCGGCGTGTCGGGCCCGGGCGGGATGTCGGCGGGGTTCACGCGGGACGACCTCCGGTCGGACGAGACGGGTACGGGCCGACGGCGTCGAAGACCGGCAGGTCGCGTACCGCCGCCAGGTAGGGGGTGCCCTCGGTGTAGCCGGTGCCGGGACGGCGGCCCAGCATCCGCACCGCCACCCCGTAGTGGGTTCGCCGCCACTGCGCCAGGGTCTCGGCGAACCGGCCCATGCCCACCTCCAGCAGACGGCGCGACGGTTCGTCCAGCCGCCCCTCGTGGACCGCGCGACGGTACGCCTCGTCGATGGTCGGCTGGCCGTCCACCACCCGGGCGCGGATCTCCGGCACGGACCGGTAGGCCACCGAGTCGAGCCGGTCCGGTGCGGGTGTGCGGCAGAGCGACTCCACAAGCTTGTACGACCGGGACTGGATGGCGCTGGCACCCTCGGTGTACTGCCGGAACGTCTGGAACGCGGCGGGCTGCATGGTGGCCAGCAGCGAGAACAACGTGCCGGCGGTGCCGAGCAGGTCGCGGGCGTACCCGAGTCGGTCGACAGCCGGGGCGGGCGGCCCGGTGCGCAGGGCGGCGACCACGCCCCGGAGTTCGTCGGCGACCCCGGCGAAGACGCACTCGTAGGCCTGGAGCACCCGGATGAACAGGTATTCGTCGTGGGTGACGTGGACCGGCAGCATGCTCAGCCGCAGCGACGGGTCGCCGGTGGTGTCCAGGCCGGCGACGACGGCGGACAGCGTGGTGGCGGCGGTGGCGGGCGTGTCGTCGTCGATCGTCGTGCGCAGGCCGAGGCGACCCAGGGCGGGCAGGGCGGCGCGGACGCCGAGCCGGCAACGCTTGGCCACCACCGCCCGCCCCGGGCGCTGCTCGGGCAGCAGTCCGGTGACCTTGGCGGCGGCCGACAGTTCGAAGGTGACCGCGTCGGCGACCAGCCGGACGACGAGCCGGTCCCGGGCCCGCCGGGCGTGGGTCCCGGTGTCGGGCGGCGGATCGTCGGTCCCGTCGGGCAGCCGGAGCAGGCGCAGCGCGAGGTAGCTGCGGTAGTCGTAGCGGCCGTCCCACTTGTCCAGCGCGACGTCGAGGAAGTCGCGCAGCAGCCGGGCCCGCTCGTCGTGCCCGGTCACCCTCGCGCGGGCCTCGTCCAGCCGGGCGAGCAGTTCCTTGTCGACGAAATGCTTGCCGACCCGGTGAAATGCGTCGACCACCTGGTCGTAGGGAAATTCATCGGGATCGGCTGCGCCCGCCGACCAGACCGTCAATTCGCGCACGAAACCGCACCTCGACATTCCGAAGAGGATCGCAATCGGGTCGGCCGAGGGCCGAGGAAACGTCAGTGCAGAGCGGCGGATTCCGCGTCGGGGGTGTGCAGGCGCACCTGCCACAATTCCGGGAAGAATCGGTGCCCGACAAGCTTGGCGAGCATGTTCGCCGGGCTGCCCGCAGTGCCGGCCGGAGGGTGGCCACCGATCCGCAGCGCCACCTGGTAGTGCCGCACCCGCCAGGAGGACACCCGTTCGTCCCACTCCACCATCGCCTCGGCCAACCGGTGCGTCGGGTCCGTCGGGTCCAGGTCGGGCAGCGACGACGGGGCGAGGCCCCGGGCGTCGAGATGGTCGTGGAAGGCCCGGCCGAGCCGGCGGCTGAGCGTCTGGACCTGCCGCCATCCCGGCGACTCGGCACCGGAGCCGTTACCCAGCGCAGGCTGCATGGCCTGGAAATCCGCTGGTGAGAGGTACCGGAGCATCTCCATCTGGTCGGTGACCAGCCGGACACCGAGGATGGCCCGGCCGAGCAACGCCTCGGCCGCCACCAACTCACCGGCGTCCACCCGAGCCACCGACTCGACCAGCTCCGCCGCCGCCAGCTTCAGCCACAGCTCGGTGGACTGGTGCACCACCTGGAACAGCAGTTCGTCGCGGTGGATCATCTCCGCCGGGGACCGCTGCAACCCGAGCAACGCCTCCGTACGCATATAACGTGCGTAGTCTGTGGCACCGTCGCCAGGTAGCACAGGTGACTGGTCACGCTTCACGGAATTGTCCCTCCACCGGCGGCACAGCCCGAATTGGCAATGCTGGGCGACTGACGCCCGGATATTATCCAACGTGGATCTTCTTTGCGCTAGCCGTCGCCGGAAAATCACCGAGAGTCAACCGTCGGCGGTGCGGAGGAGAGTCACCATCCGAATGAGACGGTCAATTATCATATTGACGAAAACCAGTCAACCCGTCCGACTGGGATTGCGCGCCGGACAGCGCGAGGCGGCGTGGCCCGGTCCGGGCCACGCCGCCTCGTCGTGCGGGGTGAGAGGTCAGCCGGAGAAGACGGTGAACTCCGCCACCGACCACCAGTTGCTGGCCGAGCCGGTCTGCACCACCCGCACGTGGCGGGCGTCCCGGGCCTCGAAGTCGACCAGGGTCTGGTTCGTGAAGCCCTTGCCGCTGGCGACCGGACCCGTCCAGTTCCTCCCGTCGGTGGAGAGGAACACCTGGTAGCCCCGCGCGTGGTCGGCACCGGTGGAGAGCAGTGAGATCCCACTGATCGTACGGACCGACCGCATGTCGACGGTGAACGACTGTCCGTTGGTCATCGGCGCACCGGAGGTCCACCGGGTGTTGGTGTCACCGTCGAGCATCCGCGCCGGGGTGTCCGCGCCGCCGCCCGAAGCGGTCGCGGTCCAGCCTGACCGGCTCAGGACGGTGCGGCTGCCGGGCACCTGGTACTGCTCGTCGAGAGCCGCGCCGGCACCGGGCTCGAACTGGTCGAAGCCCCGGCTGTCGCACTGGCGTCCGGCGTTGATGCAGTGCTTCACCAGCGCGGCCAGGGTGGGCGTGTCCCACACGTTGTAGAAGTCGTAGTGGAACGAGTAGCCCCGCCCGCTGGAGAGGCGCACCTGCGACATGTCACCGCTGACCGGCCACGCCATCTTGAACTCGATCATCGGCACCGCAACCGGATGGCTGGTCGGGCAGACACCGTTGACCGGGTACACGATGTGGCTGACGTGGTCGGGGGTGTCCAGGTGCCGCCCGTCCCAGCAGCTCGGCGCCTGCATCCGGACGTTGAGCTGGGATCCTGCGGGGCAGTTCGCCGGGAAGTCCACGTTGTCGTAGCTGTTCCCGCACTCCCAGCCCTTCTGGTAGGCCGGCGAGGACTCGAACTGCGCGGCGGTGGTCATCGGGCTACCGACGAGGAACCGCAGGCCAGGCGGGAACGGACGGACGCTGGTGTAGTCGCGTACGCCGCTCTTGTAGTAGATGACCTGCGGGCCCTGCGGCACGATCGGCGTGTTGCCGTTGAGCAGCGTCGGCATCCAGTAGCCCGACTTGTCGCCCGGCACCCGGCAGGTGGTCGCGCCCCTCGGCAACGACTGCATGGTGCTCGCCGCGTTGGTCGTGGTGTTGCCCATGAAGGTGTGGTCGTGCGACGCCCCGGGCCGGTTGAAGAAGACGATCGGGTCGTCCTCCAGTCGGTGGCTGACCGCGCAGTTGGCCTGGAACTCGCGGTGGTCGCGGCGGGGCGGGTTCGCCGTCGACGGCGTCACACCGGTGACCGGCCGCTCGGCGAGCACGTAGTCGCCGGGGGTCGGCGCGCCGGTCGCCCCGTTGCCGTGGCCGGCCGGGTGGGACTGGCTCGGGCTGCTCGATCCCGGGGTGCCCGACGCGCTGGGCGTGCCGGAGGCGGCGCCCGACGTCTGCGGAGCGGCGGGGGTCGCGCCCGCGCCGGTCGAGGCCCCGAACACCTGGAACTCCCACAGCGAGTAGCCGTACCCGGTAGCCCGCTTCGTGCCGTACATCCGCACGTACTGGCCCTCGCCGGACACGTCGAGGCGCTGGGTGCCGCCGGTGCCGTTGCTGGTGCGGTAGATCGAGGTCCAGGCCAGCCCGTCCGGCGACACCTGGATCTCGAACTCGGTGGCGTACGCGGACTCCCAGTTCAGGACCACGGTGTCGATCCGGGCCGGCGCCCCCAGGTTCACCCCCAGCCACTGCGGGTCGGTGAAGGTGCTGGACCAGCGGGACTTGGTGTCGCCGTCGACCGCGCGCTCGGCGGACCAGCGGTCGCCCTCACTGGACGAGGCAGTGGCGGGCTTGCCCTGGGACAGCGGGGTCTCCTCACCGGCGGTCAGCCGCAGCGGCCCCATCGCGGTCCAGGAGGTGAGCGCGGCGGTGACGGCGAGGGTCACCGCCACCATCCAGTACCGCCAGCGCGGCCGGCGGCGCGGCCCGGACGCGGGCAGGTCGCGGGTTGGCATGGAACCTCCGAGGTCTCGATCCGTTCGTCGGCGACGAATGTCGCGGTACGCTAACCACGCCCGGCGGCCCGGGAGATGAGGCTTAGGACCCAGGCGAGGGCCGTCCAGGGCCCAGCAGTCCGACGCCGGCACCCGGCCCCGTCCTTCTCTGGGCCCGACTGGGTCTTTCGGCTCAGGAACGGGCACCGCCCCGGCGTCTACCGTCGTGGCCATGTCTGCGGCAAGCGATGATCAACCCGGTCCGACCGGTCCCGGACTCTGGCGGTTGATCGGCGCTGCCGCCCTGGCCTGTCTCGGTGTGATCGTGCTGTGGTCCACCTTCCGGCAGCCGGAGCCGCCGGAGGGGAGCACCCGCGCGCTGGACCAGACGCCGTCGCTGGCACCGGCGGACCCGCCGTCCGACCCGCCGACCCTGTTCCCCCTGGGCACGGAGGACGAACCGACCCCGAGCCCCTCCCCGGAGAGCACCCCGTCGGTCGCCGTCAGCGGCCCGGCCGCGCCGTCGCCCAGCCGCACCAGCGCCGGGCCCGTTCCGTCGACCACGACGCCGGGGACGTCGATCCTGCCGACGTCCGCCGTGGCCCCGCCGAGCAGCACGCCGAGCCGGAGCCCGGCCGCGCAGTTCCGACCGGTCACCGTTCAGGCCGAGGCGCCCGGCAATCTCCGCAGCGGCGGCGCGGAGGTCGCCTACTGCGATTCCTGCGACGGTGGTGCCCGGGTCCGCTACCTCGGTCAGCTCACCGTCTATCTGGACGTGGCGGCCGCCGGGTCGCGCACCGTGACGGTGGGTTACACGGCCGACGGCACTCGTGACCTGAAGGTGGTCGTCAACGGCGGTGCACCACAGACCTTCACCGTCACCGGCAGTAGCTGGGTGACACCGCGCAGCCTCCGGTTCACCGCGTCGATACCTGCCGGACGCACCGCCGTAACGTTCTACCACGACAGCGCGCCACCCCCCGATATTGACAAAGTCACGGTCAGCTAACAGCGACCCTTGCCGAGGCAAGTACACATAGGTGTTGTGTACATTCGCTGCCGTGTGTACGGAGAAGCGGGCCCCTCGTCCGATTTCTGACTCCCGACTCAGGGGGTTCCACGGTGCCGTCTGACCCGCCCCCGGACAGTAGCGGTCCTGACCAGCGGTTCCTCGGCACCTCGACAGACTCGACATCACTGCGGGTACCCCTCTGGGCGGGGATCGGCAGCCTGGCCGGCGCCATGGTGCTGGCCGCGGTGCTGATCCCGCCGCTGATCCTCGCCACCGACGACAGCCGGTCGGATTCGACACAGAGCCAGACCGCTCCGCCGAGCGCCCCGCCCAGCGTGGTCGGCCAGCAGCCCGAAGGACCCGCCGTCCCGTCCGAGTCGGAGCGGACGCCGGACCCGGGCCCGAGCAGGACACCGCGCCCGGGCGGTGGCGGCACGGCCGCACCTCCGCCGGAGGCCGAACCGTTGCGAACACCCGCGACCGGCGCGACGAGCCGGGACCCCGGCCCGACCGCGAGCCCCAGCACGAACATCGAGACCGAGCGGTTCCGGCCGCTCACCGTGCAGGCCGAGGCCCCGGGCAACACGCTCGGCGGTGGCGCCCAGGTCGCCACCTGTTCGTCCTGCGACGGTGGCGCCCGGGTGCGTTACCTGGGCAACCTCACCGTATACTTCGACGTCCCGGTGGCCGGACGCCGGACCGTCACCGTGCACTACACAGTGGATGGGCCACGGGAACTGCGAGTCTCCATCAACGACGCCAGCCAGCACACCTTCGCCGTCACCGGCACGGCCTGGGACTCGCCGCGCAGCGTCCAGTTCGACGCCTCGGTCCCCGCCGGACGGGTAGCGGTGCGCCTCTGGAGTGACAAGTCGGCGCCCGACATCGACAAAGTCACCATCAGCTGACGGCAACGGATGAGCCGGTTCGTCGCATACGCCGCTCTCTGTCGGGCAGTCCTGCTCGGCCGGCTCGTCGTGACCATCGCCGCCGTCGGAGTGGGACTGCGGTTGGTGGACGACGCCTGGGCGGCGGTACACACGCTCGGGTTGATCGCCGCTACCACCGCGGTGCAGGTCACCGTGCTGAGCAAGTGGCCGACCGCGATCCGGTGGCGGATGAGCTTCCTCGCGCTGGACGCCGCCCTGATGATCAGCGTGCTGGTGGTCAGCGGCGGCGGGATCGGCTTCTTCTGCTACGCGGCCGGCCACGCTGCCCTCACCGGCGCACTCCTGGGTACGCACGGACTGCCGCTCTGGACCGTCAACGCGGTCCTCGGCTTCGCCGTCGCGACACAACTGCTCCGAGCCGACGGCGGCGTGGCCGGCACCTCGGTCGCCGCGCCGTTCATGCTCGCCTTCCCGATGATCAACATCGTCTGCGGCTTCGGGGCGGCGGTGGCCACCGCCGCGCTCGCCCGCTACATCGAGGCGACGGTGACGACGGTGACCGCCGCCCAGCGGTCCGCCGCCGCCTCGGAACGGGCCCGGCTCGCCCGGGAGCTGCACGACTCGGTGGCCAAGACGCTGCGCGGTGTCTCCTTCGCCGCGGTGGCGCTGCCCGGTCTGCTCCGTCGGCAACCGGACCTGGCCGAGCAACTCGCCGGCACCGTCTCCGAGGGTGCCGACGCAGCCGTGCGAGAGGCCCGTGACCTGCTCGCCGGCCTGCGCCGCGACCTGCCGGACCGGCCTTTCCCGGATAACGTGAGGAGCATCTGCGCGGATTGGTCGACGCGCAGTGACGTCCCGGTCCAGGTGATCGCGCACGCGGTCGAGCCTCCCGTGGCAGCCCGCTACGAACTCGCCCAGATCCTCAGCGAGGCGTTGCAGAACGTGACCCGGCACGCAGAGGCGACGCTGGTCCAGGTAGTACTCCACCGCTCGGAGGCACATGTGGAACTCACCATCACCGACGACGGCAGGGGTTTCCCGATGCCCGGGGATCTGACCGACCTCTCCGGCGCGGGCAGCTTCGGCATCGTCGGCATGGCGGAGCGGGCCCACGCCGTCGGTGGCACCCTGCGCGTCGAGTCCCGCGTCGGGCTGGGCACCCGGGTGGTCGCACGGGTGCCACTGTCCGGCCCGGTGCCGGAGTCCGGCCGCGCCCGTCAGGTGGCCTCCCGATGATCGACGTGCTGATCGTCGACGACAACCCGATCGTCCGGACCGCCATCCGTGGCTACCTCGCCAGCGCGGAGGACGTCCGAGTGGTCGGTGAGGCCCCGGACGGGCGTACCGCGGTGACCGTGGCGACCCGGCTACGGCCGACCGTGACCCTGCTCGACCACCGCATGCCGATCGCCGACGGGCTCAGCGTCGTGCACCAGCTCTCCCAGCAGACGTCGGTGCTGGTGTTGACGAGCGACTCCGACGACGAGCTGATCGCCGGCATGCTGCGCGGTGGCGCCAGCGGTTACCTCGTGCACGGCGAGTTCGACCCGGCGGAGCTGCTGCGCGCCGTCCACGCGGTGGCCGCCGGACAGGGCTGGCTCTCTCCCCGGGGTGCCTCGGTGACCATCGCGGTGCTGCGCGAACAGGCGAACCGGGAGCGCGACACGGTGGGCCGGGCCGAACAGATCCGCCGGATGCGGCAGGAGTTCGGACTCACCCGTCGGGAACAGGAGGTGGTCGAACTGCTCTGCGCCGGACACTCGAACGCGGCGATCGCCCGACGCCTGCTGCTCACCGAGAAGACCGTGAAGAACCACCTCAACCACATCTTCGCGAAGCTGCGCGTGACCAACCGGACCGAGGCGGTGGTGCGCTGGTCGGGCCCGGACGGTACGCCGAATCGGTGACGGGCTGAACGCGGCGCGCTCCGGCTCCGTTGTGTGGGCGGTGGTGACGTCGCACCGCCCGACACCGACGGGAGCGGGGACCGGATGGCAGCCGTATCAGCCCAGGCGCGGCTTCGGCGTGATGGCTAGTCCGCAGGTACGCGCGGTCGGTCGGACCGCGCCGACGATCAGGGTGTTGGTCGCGCATCCGCACCCGGGCGAGCGGTCGGTGATCCGTACCGTGCTCGACACCGGGGAACGGATCCGGGTGGTCGCCCTCACCGGCGACGCCGGTGAGGCGGTGGCACTCGCCGACCGGATGCGGCCCACCGTGACGCTGCTCGACGATCGGATAACCGCACCCGAGGGCACCGACCTGGTGCGGGCGCTGGCCCGGCGGTCACCGGTGATCGCGTTGACCGCCGCCACCGAGCACCGCACGATCAGCACCATGCTCCGGGCGCCGTTCAAGGGCTGCCTGGTGTACGGGCACCACGAGCCGGCCGACCTGCTCGGTGCCGTACGGGCCGTGGCCGCCGGGCTGGGCTGGCTGTCACCGGTGGCGGTGGCGGCGGTCGCCTGGGCGCTGCGCGAGTCCGCCCGACCGCAGGCGTAACGCGGCACCCGCCCCGGCCCGGCATTCCACGCCAGCCCGGGCCGGTCTCCCCCGGCTGTCGCCGGTCGCTCCTATCCGGGCTGGCCGATCCGGATCGACCAGCGCGTCGGCACCGCGTCACCGAGCAGGACCGGCACCGGTCCGCCGCTAACGCTCACCTGCCGGGCCACCTGGACGGCACGTCGGTCCAGCCCGGCGGCGAGCACGATGCCGGAGGCGTACGGCAGCCGTGGGTCGAAGACGTCCGCGACCCGGTGGCACTGGGCCGGCAGACGGTCGTCGGTCAGGTCGCCCACCACGGTGACCTGGCCTCCGGCGTCGATGACCTGCCGGACCAGACGCAGCGCGTACCACCGCTGCTGCGGCGGCGGACCACCGATGGTCAGCGCGTCCGGACAGCGGGTCAGGTCGACCTCAAGCCAGCGACCGGACGCCTCGCCGAGCAGGAGCGGAAGGGTCGCCGAGGAGAACGTCCCGGACCCGGCGTACCAGGTGTGCGGCGGGCCGGGTCGATCGGTGCGGGCACCGTCGAGGGACACCGTGACCGTCCGGCCGCCGAGCCGGACCTCGGCGGTCAGCGCGTACGGGTCGACCAGGGTCGACCGACCCGGCGCGGTCCGCTCGACCGGCGGCCGGGAATGTGCGCCCGGCCTCGACGCGGCGGCGGATCCGCTCGGGCGGGACAGGACGGCGGTGCGGGCCGGCAGCGTCCCGGTGCGCAGCGGCGAGAAGCGGTCGGCGAGCGTCGGCGCCGCAGCCGACGCGGACGGGGTCAGCAGGGTGATCGTCGGTGGCGACTCGGCCGACATCGACGGGTCGGGTGCCGGGGCGGGGCCGGGTGCGGGGGTCGGGCGGGAGCGACCGCGCAGCACCGCCACCGCGAGGGCGAACAGGATGACCGCGCCGAACACACCGGCGGCCTGCGTCAGCGGCGCCCCCGGCTGGAACGGCGTCGGGGTGGCGGCCTGGGCCGGACCGGCCGGCAGGAGCGCGGTCAGCACGAACGTGCCGAGACCCCAGACGGCGACCCGCCGCAGTCGTCGCACCCCTGGTTCCCCTCCGGCCGAGCCGTCCCGGCCGGCAGCGGTTGCCGGTCGGCCGTGGCGCGGGGACGGGGACCCCGACCCGCCCCGCCGCACGGTGCCCAGAGCCTGCCAGCCCGTACGGGACATCGGTAGTCCCCGATCACCTCGGGGTCACCGACCCGGCCGGGTCGCGGCCCGCCCTCCGGACAGGGGCGTTCCGGAGTCCCCGTCGGGGGACGTCCCACCGCCCCTGCTGTGGCGGTGGGCGTACCGGGCCCGACGGGTGGCGAGAAACCGACCGGGATCGTGCCGCCCACGCTGAACGGAGCGCGCCACGCACGCGTCGAGGGCGGTGACGTCAGCACCGGAAGGGAAGACCCGTGGAGCCCGTACGCCCCTCCGCCCGGCCCCGGCTGGGCACGTTCTCGCGTCGCGCGGTCGCCGGTGGCATCGCCGGCCTGGCCGCGTTGTGCGCGGTGGCCGCCGCCGTCGGTTGGGGTGTGGCGTCGGACAAGGACGAACCGACCGGCCGTCCCGTCTCCGACGCGCACCTGACCGCGATCCAGGCCGCCGCCCGGTCCTGTCCCGTCCTGACCCCGTCCCGGCTCGCCGGCCAACTCATGGCCGAGTCGGGGATGCGCTCTTCCGCCACCGGTACCGCCTCCGGCGGCGAGGGCATCGCGGGGCTCGACTCCGAGGCGTGGCGGTCCTGGGCGCCGTGGCCAAACGCGCGGCGATCGGACACCACGGCGAACGTGATGGCACTCGCCCACCACATGTGCGACCTGAGTGGACACATCAGGGTGTCCCGGGTCGACGGGGACGCGTGGCGGCTGTCGCTGGCCGCGTACCACACCGGGCTCGACGACGTCCGGGACAGCGGCGGCATCCCGCCGTCGGCGGTCGAGTACGTCGACCTGGTCAGCGGCTACTCGGCGTACTACGACAGGCTGCCCGCGTTCGGCCGGTCCGACGAGTCCGGACCGAGCCCCGACCGGCAGCCACCGAAGGCGGTCCCGGCCGACCTCGTCCGGCTCGTCGTCCGCGCCGGCACGATCTGCCCGCAGGTACCGCCCGCGGCGGTCGCCGCCCAGGTGATGGCGTTGTCCGGGTTCGACCCGAACCTGCTCGGCGCGGACGGCCGGCGTGGCATCGCCCAGTTCCTGCCGGAGGTGTGGCAGGAGTACGGCCCGACCGCCGCCTCGGTCTGGGAACCGCGGGTGGCCATCCCGGCGATGGGCGCCACGATGTGCGCGATGCGGACCGAGCTCGCCGGCATCGAGGGCGACCCGTACCTGCTGGCGTTGGCCGCGTACCGCGGCGGGCCGGCGTCGGTGCGGCAGACCGGTGGCGAGCTGGACCGCACGACCCAGGCGTTCCTGCGCACGGTCCGCGAGCACACCGAGTACTACGAGTTGGACAGCCGGCTCGCGGTGAAGGTACGCACCACGAGCCCCGCCCCGTCGCTCTCCCCCTCCCCGACCGGCAGCCCGTCGGCGAGCGGCAGCCCGTCCCCGGAGCCCTCCGACCCGTCGGCGCCGGACGCCGACCCGGACAGCCCGTCGCCGCGCCCCTCCGCCTCTCCGTCGCGGACCCGGGACGAGACGCCGGTGGCGAAGCCGCCGACCCGTCCGTCCGGGGCGAAACAGCTCGTCGGCATGGAGACCGGGCTCTGCGTCACCGCCGGCACCAGCGACGGCGTACGCGCCGAGCTGGAACGGTGCCGGGAGACGCAGTCGCAGTGGTGGACCTTCCGGTCCGACGGCAGCGTCCGGGCCAACGGCCTCTGCCTCGACGTCGCCTGGGGCGAGCGGAAGGACGGCACCCCGGTGCAGGTAGCCCTCTGCAGCGGCAACCCCGCGCAGAAGTGGGAGTGGATCGAGTCCAACGGCCGCCGTTCCCTGTTCAACCGGGACACCGACCGGTGCCTGGACGTCGAGGGCCACTCGGCGGGTGCCCCGATGATGAGCTGGATCTGCGTGTTCAACCCGAAGCAGAGCTTCACCCTCAAGTAGCGCCCACCCACACCGGAGCCCGGCACCCCGTGAGGGTGCCGGGCTCCGGGTCGTCGGGACGCTCCGACCGGCCCGGTCGGGTGGTCAGTCGGTCGGGGCGAGCGGTCGTGTCGCCGCCCGGCGGCGGGTGACCGCCCAGACCGCCTCCATCAGCAGGCCCGCGCCGACGGCGACGGCGGCCCCGGTCAACGGGGCCTGGACGCCGACCAGCCGGAGCTGGAAGAACTCCTGGAGGGCGGGCACCACCAGCACCGTGGCGAAGGCCAGACCCATGCACAGCACCAGCAGGATCCGCCACCAGGTGTACGGCCGGGCGATGATGGACAACGCCCAGAGCGCCACGACGAACAGCGTCAGCGTGGCGACCGACGTCTCCGCGGCGAGGTCACCGCCGTAGTGCGCGCGGGCGTACGCGTACCCGCCGATGGTGGCGGCGGCGGCGAGGACGCCACCCGGGACCGCGAACCGCAGCACCCGGCTGACGAAGTCGGGCCGGGCGCGTTCCACGTTCGGTGCCAGCGCCAGCACGAACGCCGGGATGCCGATGGTGAGCGACCCGATCAGGGTCAGGTGCCGGGGCAGGAACGGGTACGGCACGGACGCGAGCACCACGATGATCGCGAGCAGCACCGAGTAGACCGTCTTGGTCAGGAAGAGGTTGGCGACCCGCTCGATGTTGCCGATCACCCGGCGGCCCTCGGCCACCACCGACGGCAGGGCGGAGAAGTTGTTGTCGAGCAGCACGATCTGGGAGACGCCCCGGGCCGCCGCGCTGCCGGAGCCCATCGAGATGCCGATGTCGGCGTCCTTGAGCGCGAGCACGTCGTTGACCCCGTCGCCGGTCATCGCCACGGTGTGCCCCCGGGACTGGAGGGCGCCCACCATGGCGCGCTTCTGCTGCGGGCCGACCCGACCGAACACGGAGTGGGTCTCCACCGTGCTGGCCAGCACCTGCGGGTCGGTGGAGAGGGTCCGCGCGTCCACCGGCTCAGCGGCGCCCGGCACGTCCACGCTGCGGGCCACCGCGCCGACCGAGACCGCGTTGTCGCCCGAGATGACCTTCGCGGCGACCCCCTGGTCGGCGAAGAAGCGCAGGGTGTCCGACGCCTCCGGGCGGACCCGCTGCCGGAGCACGACAAGCGCGACCGGCACGGTGGCCTGCGGCACCGCCGTCGGGTCCGCCAGCGCCTCGGTGAGCGGGCGCGAGTATCGGGCGAGCAGCAGCACCCGCAGCCCCTGCCGGCCGTAGGTGTCCGCCTCGGTCAACGCCGGGTGCTCGGTAAGCAGCATCTCCGGCGCGCCGACCAGCCAGGTGCCGGTGCGGCCGGACGGCTCGACGAGCGTCGCACCGCTCCACTTGCGCGCCGAGGAGAACGGCGCGGTTTCGCGTACGCTCCAGCCGGCCGGGGCGGGACACCGCTCGACGATCGCCTGCATGCTGGCGTTGGGCCGCTCGTCGCCGAGGCCGAGCGCGCCGAGCACCGTCTCCACCGGCACGTCGGGCGTCAGCGGCCGGATCTCCGCCACGTCCATCGTCGCCTCGGTGAGCGTGCCGGTCTTGTCCAGGCACACCACGTCGACCCGGGCCAGGCCCTCGATGGCCGGCAGTTCCTGCACCAGGCACTGCCGTTTGCCGAGCCGGATCACGCCGACCGCGAAGGCCACCGAGGTGAGCAGCACCAGGCCCTCGGGGACCATCGGCACCAGCCCGGCCACCATCCGGCGGACCGCCTCGGGCAGGTCGTCCCGGTTGACCAGCAACTGGCTGATGATCAGCGCGATGCCGGCGGGGACGATCGCCCAGGTGACGAAACGCAGGATCCGGTCGATGCCGCTGCGCAGCTCGGAGTCGACGAGCGTGAAGCGCTTGGCCTCCTCGGCGATCTGCGCCGCGTACGCGTCCCGGCCGACCCGGGTGGCGGTGAAGACGCCGCTGCCAGCCACCACGAAGCTGCCGGAGAGCACGTTGTCGCCGGGTGCCTTGACCACCGGGTCCGCCTCGCCGGTGAGCAGCGACTCGTCGACCTCCAGGCCGTCCACGGCGGCCAGCCGCCCGTCCACCACGATCTTGTCGCCGGCGCCCAGCTCGATCACGTCGTCGAGGACCAGTTCGGACGAGGTCAGGTCGACGGTCCGGCCGCCACGGCGGACCCGGGGGCGGGCCTCGCCGACGATCGCCAGACGGTCCAGTGTGCGCTTGGCGCGGAGCTCCTGGACGATGCCGATCAGGGTGTTCGCGATGATCACACCGCCGAAGAGGGCGTCCTGGAGCGGGCCGACCACGACGATGATGGCGAACAGCACGCCGATGATGGCGTTGATCCTGGTGAACAGGTTGGCCCGGACGATCTGCCAGAGACTGCGGCTGGTGCTGGGCGGCAGGTCGTTGACGTATCCGGCGGCGACCCGCTCGGCCACCTCGGCGACCGAAAGCCCGGCCCGGATCCGCTCTGCGGTGACCGGTTCGGGACCCTGCGTGACGACCGGATCCATCTCGTCCGTGGCCTGCCCTCGACCGGCGGCACCGACGGATTCCACGTGGTTGCTCCCCCCGGATGACGCGCGTGGACGTGCTCGTGGCGAGCACCCCGATGACGCTACCCGGCGGCCGTGAGCAGCCACCACGCATCAGCGACCACCGGCGACCCTGAGTTTTCCCGGGGTCGCCGGTGGTGAGAGCACGGTGACGGCCGGTCCTCCCCCGGCGCGGAGTCCGGTACTCCGCGCCGGGGAGACCGGTCAGGTCAGCGGGTGGTCACGTCCTGGACCTCGCCGATGAGCTCCTCGACGATGTCCTCCAGGAAGATGACACCGGTCGAGCCGCCGTCGGAGTCGAGGACCCGGGCCACGTGGGCACCGCTGCGGCGGAGCGCGGCCAGGGCGTCCTCCAACTCGCTGTCGCGCCGCACCGACGCGAGCCGGCGGACCCGCTTGGCCGGGACCGGGCTGGTCCAGGCGTCGCCGGTCAGGTCCATGACGTCCTTGATGTGCAGGTACCCGCTGGGCTCCCCGTCGCTGGTGAGCAGGTAGCGGGAGTAGCCGTGCGCGGCCACCGCCTGCTGGATCTCGGCGGGTGTCACCGTCGCCGGCAGCATCACCAGGTCCACCAACGGCACCTCCACGTCACCGACGGTCTTGCCGGTGAACTCGACGGCCGCGGTGAGTGCGCCGTTGCCGTCGACGAGCACTCCCTCGCGGGTCGACTGCGCCACGATGGTGGCCACCTCGTCGAGCGTGTACGTGCTGGTGGCCTCGTCCTTCGGAGTCACCCGGAACAGTCGCAGGACACCGTTGGCGATCCCGTTCAGGGTCCAGATGATCGGGTTGAAGATCCGGGCGACCAGCACCAGCGGCGGGGCGAGGACCAGCGCCGCCCGGGTCGGCACCGAGAACGAGATGTTCTTCGGCACCATCTCACCGAACACCACGTGCAGGAAGGTGACCAGCACCAGCGCCACGACGAACGCGAGCACCGAGACCATGCCCGGCGACAGCGGGGTGTTCGCCAGCGGGATCTCCAGCAGGTGGTGGATCGCCGGCTCGGAGACGTTCAGGATGAGCAGCGAACACACCGTGATACCGAGCTGGCTGGTGGCCAGCATCAGGGTGGCGTGCTCCATGGCCCAGAGCGTGGTCTGCGCCGCGCGGCTGCCGGCCTGCGCCTTGGGTTCGATCTGGGACCGCCGGGCCGAGATCACCGCGAACTCGGCCCCGACGAAGAACGCGTTGACCACCAGCAGGATGAACAGCCAGATGATGCCGGGCAGGTAGGCGCTCATCGGATCGCCCCTTCCTGGCGGTCGTCGACCCGGCGGTCCGCGCCGGAGCCGCCGGTGGTCTCGATGGGCACGAAGCGCAGCCGGTCGGCCTGTACGCCGTTGAGGTGTTCCACCCGGAGCACACCGCCCTCGATGGCCACCTCGTCGCCGACCGTGGGGAACCGGCCGAGGTGGGCGGTGACGAAGCCGGCGACGGTGTCGTACTCCTCGTCCTCGGGGACCACGATGCGGGCCCGTTCGAAGATCTCGTCCGGACGGAGCGAGGCGTCGAAGTAGACCGAGCGGCCCCGGCGCCGCATGACGGTGCGGGCCCGGTCGTGCTCGTCCTCCAGATCGCCGATGATCTCCTCGACCAGGTCCTCCAGGGTGACGATCCCGGCGGTGCCGCCGTGCTCGTCGTAGACGACCGCGAACTGCAGGCCGCCGCCGCGCAGCGTCGGCAGCAGCACGTCGAGGTGCATGGTCTCGGGAATCCGCGCCGGCTCGACGACGAGGTCCTGCGCCCGTACCCCGGCGCGCTCGGCCGGCGGGATCGCGAAGGCGCGCTTGACGTGCAGCACCCCGACGATGTCGTCGACGTCCCGGCCGATCACCGGGAACCGGGACAGGCCGGTGGCGGTGGCCCGCTCGATGATCTCGTCGGCGGTGGCGGCGGCGTCGACCGCCGTCATCCGGACCCGCGGCGTCATCACGTCGGACGCGTCGTGCGCGGAGAAGCGCAGCGTCCGGTCCAGCAGCGTGGCGTGGTCCGGGTCGAGCACGCCGGCCCGGGCCGAGTGGCGCAGCAGCGAGCTGAGCTCCTCGGCGCTGCGGGCTCCGGACAGCTCCTCCTTCGGCTCGATGCCGAAGGCCCGGATCACCGCGTTGGCGGTGTTGTTGAAGAACAGGATCACCGGCTTGAGCACGGTGGTGAACAGCGCCTGGAACGGCACCACGAACTTCGCCGTCTGCAACGGCACGGCGAGCGCGAAGTTCTTCGGCACCAGCTCACCGATCACCATCGAGAAGAGCGTCGCCAGCAGGATGCCGACGAGCGCGCCGACGGCGGTCACCGCCCCGTCCGGTACGCCGATCGCACCCAGCGGTTCGGCCAACAGCGAGCTGACCGCGGGTTCGAAGGTGTAACCGGTGAGCAGGGTGGTCAACGAGATGCCGAGCTGTGCGCTGGACAGGTGCGTCGACGTGATCTTGAGCGCGGCGATCGTCGGACCGAGCCGCTTCTCACCCCGGGACTGACGCGCCTCGAGCTCCCCCCGGTCCAGATTGACCAGGGCGAATTCGGACGCCACGAACATGCCGGTGCCCACGGTGAGCAACAGGCCTATTCCGAGCAGGATCCATTCAGACACGAGTCAGCCCCTGTCGCGGGTCGACGGCCGTACGGGCGACCGGGACGACGAGGGGCCTCGGACTATGATGCGGAAGATCATCCATGAGCAGCAGAGAGTAGTCGGTCGCGCTGAGAGCATGCTGAAAAGGGCCACCGGCGGGATGACGAACCGAGCGGCCGTGGTCGCGCCGTACCCGCTGCCCACGTAGGCGACCGCCAAAAGGTTTTGTGGGGTTCCCACAACTCGGGCTGGCCAGGGTTCGGCGGTTACGACATGGCGCTGGTTGCCCGTAGGCAGAACAGTGATCTGTGCGGGGGCCACCGTGCCCTGACGCGTGTCGCCGTAGGTCTACCGGAGGGGTCCGTCGGGTGTTCAGCCGTATCGCCATCGTCAACCGTGGTGAGGCCGCCATGCGGCTCATCCACGCGGTCCGGGAGCTGGCAGCGGAGACCGGCGCCCGCATCGAGACCGTGGCCCTGTTCACCGACGTCGACCGCACCGCCACGTTCGTCCGCGAGGCGGACGTCGCCTACGACCTCGGGCCCGCCGCCGCGCGCCCGTACCTGAACCTGGTCACGCTGGAGCGGGCGCTGGTGGAGACCGGCGCGGACGCCGCCTGGGTCGGCTGGGGCTTCGTCGCCGAGGACCCGGCCTTCGCGGAGCTGTGCGAGAAGATCGGCGTCACCTTCGTCGGGCCCAGCCCGGACGCGATGCGCCAGCTCGGCGACAAGATCGGCGCGAAGCTGCTCGCCGAGCAGGTGGGCGTGCCGGTCGCGCCGTGGAGCCGGGGTGCGGTCGAGACGCTGGACGCCGCCCGCGCGGCGGCCACCGAGATCGGCTACCCGCTGATGCTCAAGGCGACCGCGGGCGGCGGCGGACGCGGCATCCGGGTGATCACCGACGAGGCCGAGCTGGCCGACGCGTACGAGCGCACCAGCCAGGAGGCCGCGCGGGCCTTCGGTAGCGGTGTGGTGTTCCTGGAGCGCCTGGTCACCGGTGCCCGACACGTCGAGGTCCAGGTGATCGCCGACGGTCAGGGCACCGCCTGGGCACTCGGCGTCCGGGACTGCTCGGTGCAGCGCCGCAACCAGAAGGTGATCGAGGAGTCGGCGTCGCCGGTGCTCGCCCCCGAGCAGACGGCCGAGTTGAAGACGTCGGCCGAGCGGCTGGCCGTGGCCGTCGGCTACCGGGGCGCGGCGACCGTCGAGTTCCTCTATCACCCCGGCGACCGGCTGTTCGCCTTCCTGGAGGTCAACACCCGACTTCAGGTGGAGCACCCGATCACCGAGGCCACCACCGGGTTCGACCTGGTCAAGGCCCAGTTGCAGGTGGCCTCGGGCGGGCGGCTCACCGGCCGGCCGCCGGTCGAGCGCGGGCACGCGATCGAGGCCCGGCTCAACGCCGAGGACCCGGACCGGGACTTCGCGCCCTCCCCCGGCCGGATCGCGCGGTTGGACCTGCCGGCCGGCCCGGGCATCCGGGTGGATACCGGCGTCAGCGAGGGTGACACCATCCCCGCCGACTTCGACTCGATGATCGCGAAGATCATCGCTTACGGCCGGGACCGGGACGAGGCCCTGGGCCGGCTACGCCGCGCGATGGCGGATACCACGGTGATCATCGAGGGCGGTGCGACGAACAAGAGCTTCGTACTCGACCTGCTCGACCAGCCCGAGGTGATCGACGCCAGCGCGGACACCGGTTGGATCGACCGGGTCCGGGGCGCCGGCCGCCTGGTGGCGCACCGGCACTCCGGCATCGCGCTGGCCGCCGCCGCCATCGAGGCGTACGAGGAGGAGGAGCGCGTCGAGCAACAGCGGCTGCTGGCCACCGCCTCCGGCGGGCGTCCCCAGGTACAGCACGCCAGTGGCCGGCCGTTGGACCTCAAGCTGCGGGGCGTCGCATACCTGATGCGGGTCGCCCGCACCGGCGCGCACCGGTTCCGGGTCGGCATCGAGGCGGGCGACACGGTGCACACCGCCGACGTCGAGCTGGACCGCTTCGACCGGCACACCGGGCAGATCGTCGTCAACGGCGCCCGGCACCGCCTGCTCACCGGCACCCACGGTCCGGTGCACCTGGTCGAGGTCGACGGGGTGGCGCACCGGGTCAGCCGGGACGAGGGCGGCGTGCTCCGCTCGCCGATGCCGGCGCTCGTCGTCGCCACGCCGCTGACGGTCGGCGCCGAGGTCGAGGCGGGCGCGCCGGTGCTGGTGCTGGAAGCGATGAAGATGGAGACGGTGCTGCGGGCGCCGTTCCGGGCCCGGCTGAAGGAGTGCGCCGTCTCGGTCGGCAGCCAGGTGGAGGCCGGTGCGGCCCTGCTGCGGCTGGAGCCACTAACCGACGGGGAGGCCGAGACGGCGCAGTCCCCGGTGGCCGCCGTCGAGTTGGACCTGCCCACCCGGCCCGCCGGGCTCCCGGCCCGTCAGCGCGTCCGGCGCGGTCACGAGGACCTGCGCGGCCTGCTGCTCGGCTTCGACGTAGACCCGCACGACGGCGGGCGGGTGCTGGACGAGTACCTGGCCGCGCGGCAGACCACCGTCGAGGAGGGGTACCGGCCGCTGGCCGAGGAACTCGACCTCGTCGACGTCTTCGCCGACCTGGCCGAGCTGAGCCGCAACCGGCCCACCGGCGAGGACGGCGAGGCCGCCCACGTGCACAGCGCCCGGGAGTACTTCCACACCTATCTGCAGAGCCTCGACGTCGAGCGGGCCGGTGTGCCGGACGCCTTCCAGGCCAAGCTGGCCCGGGCGCTCGGGCACTACGGTGTCGCCGAGCTGGACCGCGCCCCCGCGTTGGAAGGCGCCGTCTTCCGCATCTTCCTGGCCCAACAGCGGGCGGCAGCCGACGCCACGGTCATCGCGACGCTGCTGCGTACCTGGCTGCGGGAGCCGCCGCCGGACGAGGCGCTGCGCGAACCGACCGGCCTCGCGCTGGAGCGGCTGCTGGCCGCGACGCAGGTCCGCTACCCGGTGATCGCCGACCTCGCCCGTGGGGTGGCCTTCGCCTGGTTCGCCCAGCCGCTGCTGCGTCGTAACCGGGCCCGGGTCTACGCCGAGGTCCGCCGCCACCTGCGGCACCTGGACACGGTGCCGGACGCGCCGGACCGCGCCGAGCGCGTCGCGGCCATGGTCCGCAGCACCGAGCCGCTGGTCCGGCTGCTCGGTCAGCGGTTGCAGCGCGGCCACCTGGACAACACCGTGATGCTGGAGGTGCTGACCCGGCGGTACTACGGCAACAAGGGGCTGACCGGGGTCACCAGCCGCGAGGCGGCTGGCTGCCGCTTCGTGGTCGCCGGACGCGCGGACTCCGAGCTGGTCTCGGCCGCCGTCGGCTTCGACGCGCTGGGCGACGCGCTCCGCGGGCTCGCCGAGCTGGCCACCGACGGGCCCGCCGTCGACGCCGACATCTACCTGGCGTGGGAGAACCAGCCGGAGAGTTTCGACGAGATGGCGGCGGCGCTGCTGGCGGTCGTCACCGCGCATCCGCTGCCGCCGCAGGTCCGCCGGCTGACCGCCACGGTCGCCGGCAGCGGCGGGGCGGTGATGCACCACCACTTCACGTTCCGCCCGTCGAGCGCCGGGATGGCCGAGGAGCGGCTGATCCGTGGCCTGCACCCGCACATCGCGCAGCGGATGCAGCTGGAGCGACTGCACAAGTTCGACCTGACCCGGCTGCCGTCGGCGGACGAGGAGGTCTATCTCTTCCAGTGCGTGGCCCGGGAGAACCCGTCCGACGAGCGGCTGGTGGCGTTCGCACAGATCCGCGACCTGACCGAGCTGCGGGAGCACGACGGTCGGCTGGTCGCGCTGCCCACCACCGAGGACACCGTGGCCGCCTGCCTCGACTCGATCCGCCGGGCGCAGTCCCGCCGGTCGTCGAAGAAGCGCTTCCACACCAACCGGATCGTCATCTACGTCTGGCCGCCGAGCAGCCTGACGCTGGAGGAGATGGAGAACCTCGCCGCCCGGATCCGCCCGACCACGGCCGGCGCCGGGCTGGAGGAGATCCTGTTCATCGGCCGGCAGCGCAACCGGCGCACCGGCGAGCTGACCAAGGTCGCGGTACGGATCTCCTTCGACGCCACCGGCGGTGCCGAGCTGTCCGTGGGCGAGCCGCCGGTGGAGCCGGTCGAGCCGCTCGACGACTACCGGCTCAAGGTGCTGGGCGCGAGCAGCCGCAACACGGTCTACCCGTACGAGCTGACCCGCCTGCTCGGTGACTTCGTCGAGTACGACCTGGACGACGCGCACGTGCTGGTGCCGGTGGACCGGCCGAAGGGCCGCAACCGCGCGGCGATCGTGGCCGGTGTGGTGACCACCCCGACCGCCCGGCACCCGCAGGGCGTGACCCGGGTGGTGCTGCTCGGCGACCCGACCAAGTCGCTTGGTGCGCTCTCCGAGCCGGAGTGCCGTCGGGTGATCGCCGCCCTGGACCTGGCCGAGCGGATGCAGGTCCCGCTGGAGTGGTACGCGCTCTCCGCCGGTGCCCGGATCTCGATGACCTCGGGCACCGAGAACATGGACTGGGTCGCCGCCGCGCTCAAGCGGATCGTGGAGTTCACCCAGGACGGCGGCGAGATCAACATCGTGGTCGCGGGCATCAACGTGGGCGCGCAGCCGTACTGGAACGCCGAGGCGACGATGCTCATGCACACCAAGGGTGTGCTGGTGATGACGCCGGACTCGGCGATGGTGCTGACCGGCAAGCAGTCGCTGGACTTCTCCGGCGGGGTGTCCGCCGAGGACAACTTCGGCATCGGCGGCTACGACCGGGTGATGGGCCCGAACGGGCAGGCGCAGTACTGGGCACCGGATCTGCCCGCCGCGCGGGACGTGCTGATGTCGCACTACGAGCACACGTACGTCGCGCCGGGTGAGCAGGGGCCGCGACCGGGCACCACCACCGACCCGGTCGACCGGGACGTCTCCGACTTCCCGCACGTGGTGGCCGGCAGCGACTTCACGACCGTCGGCGAGATCTTCTCCCCGGTGGCGAACCCGGACCGCAAGAAGCCCTTCGACATCCGTACGGTGATGCGGGCGCTGTCCGACCAGGACCACCCGGTGCTGGAGCGCTGGGCCGGCATGGCCGACGCGGAGACCGCGGTGGTGCAGGACGTCCACCTCGGCGGCGTACCGGTCTGCCTGCTCGGCATCGAGTCGCGTGCGGTGCCGCGCCGGGGCTTCCCGCCCACCGACGGCCCGGACACCTACACGGCGGGCACGCTGTTCCCCCGTTCCTCCAAGAAGGCCGCGCGGGCGATCAACGCGGCCAGCGGCAACCGGCCGCTGGTGGTGCTGGCCAACCTGTCGGGGTTCGACGGGTCGCCGGAGTCGATGCGCAAGCTGCAACTGGAGTACGGCGCCGAGATCGGCCGGGCCATCGTGAACTTCCGCGGCCCGATCGTGTTCTGCGTCATCTCGCGGTACCACGGCGGGGCGTTCGTGGTCTTCTCCAAGGCGTTGAACCCTCGCATGACGGTGCTGGCGCTGGAGGGCTCGTACGCCTCGGTGCTCGGTGGGGCTCCGGCCGCCGCCGTGGTGTTCTCCCGCGACGTCGACGCCCGCACGGCGGCCGACCCCCGGGTACGGGACCTGGAGGCCCGGGTGGCGTCCGCGTCCGGTGCCGACCGGGCCACGCTCACCGCCGAACTCGACGAACTCCGCTCGTCGGTGCGCGCGGAGAAGCTCGGTGAGGTGGCCACGGAGTTCGACCGGGTGCACAACATCGCGCGAGCGGTCGAGGTGGGTTCGGTGGACGCGGTGATCCGCGCCGCCGAACTCCGCCCCCGCGTCATCGCGGCGATCGGGTCGGCGGCGACCGAGTAGGACGGATCGTGGCGTAAACGCCGGTGGCCGGGTTCGGCTGCCGGCGTCTGCGCGTTCGCCCCGCCCGCACGTAGGATCCGGCGGTGACCTCTGTACGCGACCGACTCTCCGGAGCGCAGCGGGACCTGCTGGACCGGTGGCTCCCCGGCGCGACGGTGCTCCGGGACCTGGGGTGGGACCTGCTGCTGACCACCGTGCTGGAGGTCACCCACGACGGGGCACGGTACGTCGTCAAGGCCGGTGGCCCCGAGGACCGGCACATCGCCCGGGAGGTGCGCGCCCACCACCACTGGCTGACGCCGTGGACCAGCCGGGACCGCGCGCCGGTGCTGGTGCACGGCGACGAGTCGGCCAAGCTGCTCGTCACCCGGTATCTCCCCGGCGAGCTGGTGCTCGACACCGCACACGTCGACGATCCGGCCGCCTACCGGCAGGCGGGCGAGTTGCTGGCCCTGCTGCACGCACAGACCACCGTCACCGACGACGACTACGAGGCTCGCGAGAACGCCCGGGCGCTGGCCTGGCTCGCCGGTCCACACCGGATCGCACCGGCCACGGTGGAGCGGCTGCGCGCCGAGATCGCCGCCTGGCCGACGCCGCCGGCCACGCTCGTCCCCACTCACGGGGACTGGCAGCCCCGCAACTGGCTGGTCCACCAGGGCCGGGTCAGCATCATCGACTTCGGTCGGGCCGCGCTGCGACCGGCGTACACCGACTTCGGCCGGCTGGCCGTGCAGGACTTCCGCCGCGACCCGGCGCTGGAGCGGGCGTTCCTGGACGGGTACGGCACCGATCCGCGCGAGCCGGGAAGCTGGCACCGGACCCGGGTCCGCGACGCGATCGGCACGGCGGGGTGGGCGTACCGGGTGGGCGACGAACGTTTCGAGGAGCAGGGGCACCGGATGATCCGGGACGTGCTCGCGGCGACCGGATGACCCGCGGCATGCCGCGTGAACCCGACGGTCCGCCGGGCCGCCACCGCCTCTGGTACGCGCGTCCCGCCACCGACTGGCAGTCCCAGGCGCTGCCGATCGGCAACGGTCGGCTCGGCGCCATGCTGTTCGGCGGCCCGAAGCGGGACCGGATCCAGTTCAACGAGCAGAGCCTGTGGGGCGGCGTCGCCGACTACGACAACGCCCTCGCCGGTCGCCCTGACGACGTCTTCGACCTGAGCGACACCGGCTTCGGCTGTTACCGGCCCTTCGGCGACCTGCTGCTCACCTTCGCCCTTCCGAGCGGCCCGGGCGCCGCCGACGTGGCGGGCCGGGACGGTGACCGGGTCACCGACTACCACCGGACCCTCGACCTGGAGACCGGCATCCACAGAACCGGTTTCGCCGTCGCCGGGCAGCGGGTCCGACGCGAGGCGTTCGCCAGTCGCGCCGCCGACGTGCTGGTGCTGCGTTACCAGGCCACACACGCCGGGCCGCTGGACTGCGACATCGCCCTGACCAGTGCGCAGGACGCGCCGGTGACGGTCGACGCCGGCACGCGTACCGCCGTCTTCCGCGGTCGGCTGGGCAACGGCCTGCGGTACGCGGCCGGGCTGCGGCTGACCGACACGGACGGCGTGGTCACCGCCGTGGGTGGGCGGTTGCGGGTACGCGCGGCGACCCGGATGACGCTGCTGCTGGACGCCCGCACCGACTACCGGATGGACGCCTGCGCCGGGTGGCGCGGCGCCGCGCCGGAACCGGTCGTCGAGGCCGCTCTCGACGCGGCGACGGACCGGTCCTACCGGGCGCTGCGCGAGACGCACCTCGCCGACAGCTTGGCGGTGGCGCGACGTGTGTCGGTGAGCTGGGGACACCCCGACGAGGAGCTCCTCGCACTGCCGACGGACGCCCGGCTGGCCCGTTACCGGGCGGGCGGCGAGGACGCCGCGCTCGAACAGACCATGTTCGTCCTCGGCCGCTACCTGCTGCACAGCTCCTCCCGGCCGGGCGGGCTCCCCGCCAACCTCCAGGGACTCTGGAACGACAGCGACCGGCCGCCGTGGGCCTGCGACTACCACACGAACATCAACGTGCAGATGGCCTACTGGGCGGCGGAGACCACCGACCTCGGCGACAGCCACCGCGCGCTGGTCGAGTTCGTCCGCCAGGTGGCGGTGCCGAGCCGCGTCGCGACCCGGCACGCCTTCGGCGCCGACACCCGGGGCTGGACGGCCCGGACCAGCCAGAGCATCTTCGGCGGCAACGCCTGGGAGTGGAACACCGTCGCCAGCGCCTGGTACGCGCAGCACCTCTACGAGCACTGGGCCTTCACCCCGGATCACGCCTACCTGCGGGACACCGCGTACCCGATGATCAGGGAGATCTGCGAGTTCTGGCAGGACCGGCTGATCGAGCGGGACGGCCGGCTCGTCGCGCCGGACGGCTGGTCGCCGGAGCACGGCCCGCGCGAGCACGGCGTGACGTACGACCAGCAGATCGTCGCCGACCTCTTCGACAACTACCTGGACTGCGCCGAGGCGCTCGACGTCGACGCCGCGCACCGGGCCGTCGTCGCCGACCTGCGGGCCCGGCTCGCGCCGCACCGGATCGGGCGGTGGGGCCAACTCCAGGAGTGGCTGACCGACCGGGACGACCCGGACGACGTGCACCGGCACACCTCGCACCTGTTCGCGGTCTTCCCCGGCCGCCGGATCACCCCGACGGCGACACCGGACCTCGCGGCGGCGGCCCTGGTCTCGCTCGCCGCCCGCTGCGGCGCGCGCGACGGCGTACCGTTCGACGAGTCCACCGTCCGGGGCGACAGCCGTCGTTCCTGGACGTGGCCGTGGCGGGCGGCGGTCTTCGCCCGCCTCGGCGAGGCGCAGCGGGCCCGTCACATGATCCGTGGCCTGCTGCGCTACAACACGCTGGACAACCTGCTCTGCGACCATCCACCGATGCAGCTCGACGGCAACTTCGGCGTCACCGCCGCCGTCGTCGAGATGCTCCTGCAGAGCCACCAGGGCGTCGTCCACCTGCTGCCGGCGCTGCCCCGGGAGTGGGCCGACGGGGCGTTCCGGGGCCTACGCGCCCGGGGCGGGTACCGCGTCGACTGCACCTGGCGGGACGGCCGGGTCGTCGACTTCACGATCGTGGCCGACCGGGCACCGCACCGCGATCCGGTCCGGGTCCGGGTCGACGGCGAGGACGTGTGGGTCACGCCGACGGCTCCCGGGGCCGCTCCTCCGCCGGGATCAACCCCTCGCTGACCAGCTCGGTCCAGAGCGCGTCGGGCACCGGTGCGGCGAAGCGGACCGCGTTGTCGGCGACCTGCGTGGCGGTGTGCATCCCGACGACCACCGACGCGACGGTCGGATGGCGGGCCACGAAGGCCATCGCCACCTGCGGCAGGGTCGTGCCGTGCCGGCGGCACACCTGCGCGATGCGGACCGCCCGGTCGCGCAGCGGCGGCGGCACCGGGCCGTAGTCGTAGGTGTCGCCCGGCTCGGCGGTGGCCAGCACGCCGCTGTTGAAGACGGCAGCGGCCAGCACGGACACGCCGCGTTCCCGGCACCGGGGCAGCAGCCGCTCGGCCGCCGTCTGGTCCAGCAGCGTGTAGCGGCCGGCGAGCATGACCGTGTCCACGTCGGTCTCGGCGACGAACCGCTCCAGCATCCGCGTCTGGTTCATACCGACCCCGATCGCGCCCACCACCCCCTGGTCGCGCAGCTCGTGCAGCGCCGGGTACGCCTCTGCGACGGCCTGCCGCCAGTGCGCGTCCGGATCGTGCAGCAGCACCAGGTCGACCCGGTCCAGTCCGAGCCGGTCCAGACTGGCCGCCAGCGACCGGAGCACCCCGTCGGCGCTGAAGTCCCAGCGGCGGGCCTGGTCGGCGGGCACGTCGAAGCCGGCGTCGTCGCGCAGGTGCGCGGTGGTGGGCGAGGGCACCAGCAGCCGGCCGATCTTCGTGGACACGGTGAACTCGTCGCGGGGACGCCCGGCCAGCGCGGCGCCCAGTCGACGCTCGGACAGTCCGAGGCCGTAGTGCGGCGCGGTGTCGTAGTAGCGGACCCCCAGCTGCCACGCGGTGTCCACGGCGCGTCGTGCCGTCTCGTCGTCCACCGCGCGGTACAGGTTGCCGATCCCGGCCGCGCCGAAGCCGAGCGCGCTCACCGGCACCGCCGTGCGCCCCAGTCGGGTGTGTCGCATCGCCGCCTCCTCACGAGGACGTCGCCGTCGGCGACAGGTGGTCAGGTCGCGGCGGCAGCGCGCAGCCGCAGGGAGTGCATCCCGCCGTCCACGGCGAGCACGGTCCCGGTGGTCGCACCGGCCGAGGGACCGGCCAGGTACGCGACGGCGGCGGCCACCTCGTCGGCGGCGACCAGCCGCCCGGTGGGTTGTCGGGCGCGCAGGGCGGCCAGTTCGGCGGCCGGGTCGGCGGCGGCGTCGATCAGCCGGCGTACCCACGGCGTGTCGACGGTGCCCGGGTTCACACAGTTGACCCGGATGCCCTCGCCGACGTGGTCGGCCGCCATGGCGAGGGTCAACGCCTGCACGGCACCCTTCGTCGCGCCGTACAGTGCCCGGTCGGGCAGTCCGGTGCTCGCCGCGATCGAGCCGATGTTGACGATCGCGGCGTGGGCGGAGCGCCGCAGGTGGGGCAGGGCCGCCCGGGTGACCCGGACGATCCCGACCACGTTGACGTCGAAGACCCGGTGCCACTGGTCGTCCGGGTTGGCCTCGACGGTGCCCCGTGCGCCGATCCCCGCGTTGTTGACCAGCACGTCGAGCCCGCCGAGCCGGCTCGCGGCGTCGGTCACCGCCTCGGTCACCGAGGCCGCGTCGGTGACGTCGCACCGCACCCCGAGCAGCGGCGCCGCCACGCCGGAGGGGTCCAGGTCGAGGCAGGCCACCGCCGCTCCCCGCGCGGCCAGCAGCCGGGCCGTGACGAGGCCGATGCCCGAGCCGCCGCCGGTGACCACCACGGCCATCCCGGTGAACTCGCCGGTCACGACGCCTGCCCGACCCTCTGGCGCTGGGTGCCGAGACCGTCCACCTCGACCTCGATCACGTCACCGGGACGCAGGTACGGCTTCGGCTCGGGCATCCCCACCGCCACACCGGCCGGGGTGCCGGTGTTGAGCACGTCGCCCGGTTCGAGCACCATGAACTGGCTGACGTACCGGACCACCTCGGCGACCCCGAAGATCATGTTCTTGGTGCTGCCGTCCTGTCGACGCGTGCCGTTGACGCTCAGCCGCAGACCGAGCTGCTGCGGATCGGGCACCTCGTCGGCGGTGACCAGCCACGGACCGAGCGGGTTGAAGGTCTCGCAGGACTTGCCCTTGTCCCACTGGCCGCCGCGTTCGAGCTGGAACTCACGCTCGGAGACGTCGTTGGAGACGGTGTAGCCGGCAACGCAGGCCATCGCCTCGTCGTCGCTGTCCAGATACCGCGCGGTGCGACCGATGACAACGGCGAGTTCGACCTCCCAGTCGGTCTTGACGCTGCCGCGCGGGATCAGCACCTCGTCGTCCGGGCCGATCACGGTGTTGGGCGCCTTCATGAACAGGATCGGTTCGGTCGGCAGTCGCGCGCCGGTCTCCGCCGCGTGGTCGGAGTAGTTGAGCCCGACACACACGATCTTGCCGGGACGGGCGATCGGCGCCCCGATCCGTGGCGCGGGGTCCGCGAGCACGGGCAGCCGCCCGTCGGCGAGCGCGGCGCGGACCCGGGCCGGGCCGTCGCCGGCGAGGAAGCTCCCGTCGATCTCGGTCACCAGGCCGGAGAGGTCCCGCAGCCGACCGTCCCGGTCGCGGACGGCGGGACGTTCCTGACCGACCGCGCCCACCCGTAGTAGCTTCACGCCGCACCCTTCGGACAGAGATCGACCTTGCTGCATCGTTATAGAGGAGTCACGAGGGTGTCGGCAAGGGGCCGTCGGGGTGAGGTGCCGCGGTCACCCAACGCAGCGCCCCGGCCAGGTGGTCGCGGAACGACCGGTCGGCGTACGCCTCGACGGTGTGCCCGAGGGCGGTGTAGAACGCCCGTCCGCCCAGCCGGTCGTGGCACCAGGCCAGCGGATGGTCGGCCCCGGTGCGGCCACCGTCGTACGTGGACTCGTCGACCCGCAGCAGGATCCGCGCACGCGGGTACAACCGGAAGTCGTACCACTCGTCGACCCACTCCCAGCGGGCCGGCAGGTGCGCGGTGGCGCGATGATCATGATCGGTCACCGTCACCGTGGCGGGCTGCACCGGCGGATGCCTGTCGAACGCGGCGCCCACCAGCTCGCCGTAGAACGGCCAGTCGTACTCGGTGGCGGCGGCGGAGTGCACGCCGAGGAACCCTCCTCCCCCGCGCACGTACGCCTCCAGCGCCGCCCGACCGGCGTCGGTGAGCACCGTGCCGTTGGTGTTGAGGAAGACGACCGCCCCGACATCGGCCAACTCGGCGGCGGTGAAGACGTCCGGGTCCTCGGTCGCCGTAACGTCGGGCCACAGCTCGCGCAGGGCCCGGACGCCGGCCGGGATCGAATCGTGCCGGTACCCGGTGGTCCGGGAGAAGACCAGGACTCGTCTCACGTGACTTCGCCACCCCGCGACTCGACGCTACGGTTACGCCTCCAGGTTGCCGTACCCGTCGTCACCCGGCACGGATGGACCATGATCGGTACGATCGCGACATGACGCGCCGGACGCCGAACGCCCTGTCCGGCGCGACGGCGCTCCGCGCCGGAACGGGTCGGTGACCCGGATGGAGCTGGCCGACGGCACGATCCGGGCGTCACTGGTGGCCGGGATGGTCGGCACCACGCTGTTCGTGGTCACCTTCGTCCTCGACGGCCTGACCCGGCCCGGCTACCGCCCGGTGCGGCACGCGGTCAGCGCCCTGGCGCTTGGCCGTCGCGGGTGGTTGCAGACGACCAACTTCGTCGTCTGCGGCCTGCTCGTCACCGCCGCGGCGCCCGGTCTCTGGGCGAGTGCCGGTGGCTGGCCGGCCGTGGTCGTCGCGGTCTTCGGGCTGGCCCTGGTGGCCTCGGGCGTGTTCCCGATGGACCCGATGCGCGGGTACCCGCCGGGCACGCCGGAGGACACCCCCGAGACCCTCAGCCGCAGCCACCACCTGCACGACTACGCCGGTGCCGTGGTCTTCGGGTCGCTGCCGGTCGCCGCGCTCGCCGCCGCGTTCACGCTGGACTCCCTCGGTGGGGCGCTGTTCTCCGGGGCCACGGCGGGCGTACTCGTCGTGCTCACGCTCTGGTTCGGCGCGGCCTGGGAACGGGACTCGCCCCGGACCGGCCTGATCCAACGGGCGAACATCCTGGTCGGCTGGCTGTGGCTGGCCGGCCTCTGCTGGCACCTGCTGCCCTAGCCCACACGATTTCCCTGGCCTGCACGGTGGCGCGGGCGGCTGCGCCGGCCCGCCCGGCGCGGGTCACGGCGTCAGCGGTGCGGTCGACCCGGCGTCGAGCGCCTGCCGGGCCCGCGCGACACCGGAGCGGATCATCGCGCCGTACCCGTCGTCGGGCAGCGCGTCGAGGTCCGCCACCGCCGCCGCCAGGTGGCGACGCGCCTCGACCGCGTCGCCGGTCCTCCGGTGGGCGTCGGCCAGGTTGAGCCGCAGCGACGGCAGGAAGGCCCGCACCCGCAGCGAGTCGTGGTATCGGCGGGCCCGTTCGTCGCTGAGGTCGGTGATCGCGGCCAGGGCCCGCTGGTCCCAGGCCAGTTCGTCGGTGACCGAGTCCTGCAGGTCGGCGAGGAAGTGCGCGACGGTGCACCGGTGCAGCGCGTCACCGTCGGCCCCGATCGTCTCCCAGAGCCGTTCCAGCGCGTCCCGCGCGCCCGCGCGGTCCCCGGCGCGGCCCGTCTCGACGGCGACGCCGATGGCGGCCATCACGTCATCCGTCACGTCCGTCGTGGACTCCGGCACGGCTGTTCCTCCTGGTGTGTCGGGGACCGGTGGCGGGCCGCAGCGGCGGGTGGCGCACCGGGCGGGTCGGTGTCCCGCTCCGCACCAGGTTGCGCCCTCGACCTTCTCGAGGGTCAAGAACGGCCGGGCACCGTCGGGCCGCGTCGCCGGGCCAGCCACAGCCCGGTGGTCAACTCGTGCGCGACGACGCCACCGTGGCTGTCGACGAGGGCGGCGAGGGCGTCGTGCAGGCGGACCCGCTGCTGCTCGGGCAGCATCCGGTGCGGCGAGAAGGTGGACAGCAGGGTGAGGTAGCGCGCGGTGTCGTACGGCACGACGGTCACCACCCGCTCGTGCGTGACGTCGGTGAACCCGGACGCCGTGCGCAGCTCCTGCGGGTCGAAGGCACCCGGGTGCCGGGTGTGCACCGGCCGTCCGGGCAGGTCGGCGATCTCCGGGGCGTGGCGCTGGTAGATCGTGTCCATCGCGGCGCGCAGTTCCGCGTCGGCGAAGCCGTACTCGTGCCCGAAGATCGCGAGCACCCCGCCGGGCGTCAGTGCCTCGGCGGCCAGGCCGGTCCGTCGGGTGTGGTCGACCCAGTGCCACGCCTGCGCGCTGGCCAGCAGGTCGACCCCGCCGGGCGGCGGACGCCAGTCCTCGAACCGGTCGACCACCACCGACACCAGGTCGTCGTCGGTGAAGCGTCGTGCCAGCAGCGCGGCCATCGCCGGGTCCGGCTCGACACAGGTCAGGGGTACGCCGAGACGACGCAGCAACGCGCTGCCCTTGCCGGTGCCCGCGCCCACTTCGACCACCTCGGCCGGTGTGCCGGTGGCGTACCCGGTGATCAGGTCCAGCAGAGCGGCCGGATAGTCCGCCCGACTCCGCTCGTACGCCTCGGCGACCTCGCCGAACACGTTCCGCTGCTCCCGTGGCACCGCCATGCCGCCACCCTACGGAAGAAGACCGGCCGGCATGGGGACCGGACCGGGCGTCGGGGCGGGTCGGCCCAGCTCGTCGTGCAGGCGGGCGGCGTCCAGGCGGGGCGGCAGGCCGAACTGGCGACGGTACTCGCGGCTGAACTGGGACGGGCTGTCGTACCCGACCTGACGGCCGACGCCGGTGACGTCGTCGGGGCGGGTGGCGAGCAGCAGTCGGGCCTCCTGCAACCGGATCTGCTTCTGGAACTGGATCGGGCTCATCGCGGTGACCGCCTGGAAGTTGCGATAGAAGGCGGAGACGCTCATGCCGGAGAGCCGGGCGAGATCCTCCACCCGGAACGCTCGGGCATAGTGCTCCCGGATCCACCGGACCGCGCGGGCGACGTGACTGAGGCTGCTGTCAGCGAGACCGAGCTGCCGCACGGTGGCCCCGTGCTCGCCGGTCACCAGTCGCCAGAGGATCTCCTGTTTGACCAGTGGCGCCAGCACCGCCGCGTCGCGTGGCCGGTCGAGCAGGCGGACCAGTCGGACCGTCGCGTCAAGCAGCTCCGGGGGCGCGTCGCTGACGGCCAGGCCGGACGGCGCGCCGCCGCCGACCGGCGGCAGGTCTCCGGGCGCCGCCCGCAGCAGCACTTCGGCGACCGCCGCCGGACGCAGGAACAGGCCGACGCCGAGCGCCGGGCGGCCCGGCTCGATCCCGAGGAACTCGCCGGTGACCGGAAGGTCCACCGAGGCGACGAGGTACTGCCCGGCGCGGTACTCGTACACCCGGTCGCCGGTCGCGAGTCGTTTCGCGCCCTGGGCGATGAGGGCCAGCACCATGCCCGACATCGACGGCGACGGCGGCGCCGACCGGTCGACCCGCGAGATCAGCAGGTCGTCGATGGCGGTGCACAGGTCCGGGCGGGCGTGGCGGTCGAGCAGGTCACGCAACTCGTCGAGGCTCACCGGGTCATTGAAGCAGGAAACCGATCCTCGCCACAACGAGAGGATCAGGCAAGAGGCTGCGAGAAACTGTCTACCGTCCTCGCTGCCCAGAATGCTTATATGGGTTTGTCGATATCCCAACGACAGCGGACCTACTGGAGGAATCACCGACATGACCGTCGACCACGGCTTCCACGCCACCATGACCGCGCACCCCGGCAAGGGCGACGAGGTGGTGGCGCTCCTGCTCGACGCCCCCGCGCTGACGCACCCGGACTGCGTCGTCTTCCTGGTCGGGCGCTCGGCCGGCGACCCCGACGTCGTCCACCTCACCGAGGGCTGGACCAGCCGGTCGGCGCACGCCGCGTTCTTCGCCACCGCCCCGGCGCGTGACCTCGTCACGCGACTCGAACCGCTGCTCGCCGCCGAGGCGACCTACACCGACGAGGTGCCGGTCGGCGGCAGAGCCGTCCTCTGAGCCGACACCCACCCCGCCGACCCGAGGACCCGACATGACGTTGCCCCGCCCCGACCTCGACCCCGACCTGCGGGCACTGCTCGCCGACCTGCCGCTGGTGGCCCGGCTCGATTTCGACGTGCTCGCGCAGATCCGGCCCTACGCCACCACGCCCGTGGAAACCCTGCTCGACGGCGCGTCCGTGGACCGACAGGAGATCACCGTCCCGGCCGCCGACGGCACCCCGATCCCGCTGTCCGTGCTGCGTCCCGCCGGGAGCACCGGCGACACACCGGCACCGTGCGTCTACTGGATCCACGGCGGCGGGATGGTCCTGGGCGACCGCTACGCCCAACTCGACATCCCCCTCGAATGGCTGGACCGCTTCGGTGCCGTGGTCGTCTCGGTGGACTACCGGCTGGCGCCCGAGGTGACCGGCACGACGCTGGTCGAGGACTGCTACCAGGGCCTGCTCTGGACCGCCACGCACGCCGCCGACCTGCGCATCGACCCGACCCGCCTGGTCGTCGCCGGTGCCAGCGCCGGCGGTGGCCTGGCCGCCGGGGTGACCCTGATGGCCCGCGACCTCGGCACCCCGCCGATCGCCGCCCAGGTGCTCATCGGCCCGATGCTGGACCACCGCAACGACACCACCTCCAGCCGGCAGTACTCCGGCGGCCCCGGTGTCTGGACCGGCGAGTCGAACGAGTTCTGCTGGCGCTGCGTCCTGGGCGAGCGCACCGACCGACCGGTGCCCGCGTACGTGTCACCGGCGCTCGCCGACGACCTGGGCGGGCTGCCCACCACCTACGTCGACGCCGGCTCGGCCGAGGTCTTCCGGGACGAGAGCGTCGACTACGCCAGCCGGATCTGGGCCGCCGGTGGGCAGGCCGAACTGCACGTGTGGGCGGGTGGCTGCCACGGTTTCGACGCGATCCTGCCGCAGGCCGCCATCTCCACCACGGCCCGCCGTACCCGCACCGACTGGCTCGCCCGGGTGCTGACCACCGACGAAGGGACCGAGTGACCATGTCCATCTCCATCGTCACCGGCGGCAGTTCCGGCATCGGACGCAGCGCCGCCCTCCAGATCGCCCGACGCGGCACCGGGGTGATCCTCACGTACCAGCACAACCCGTCCGGGGCGCACGACACGGTGGCGCGCATCGAGAGCGACGGTGGCCGGGCCGTCGCGTTGCCGCTCGACCTCGGCGACTCCACCCGGTTCCCGGCCTTCCACGACGCGGTGGTCAGCACGCTGCGCGACACCTGGCAGCGGGACACCTTCGACTACCTGGTCAACAACGCGGGGGCGAGCCGAACGGCGACGTTCGAGGACACCACCGAGGAGTTGTTCGACGACCTCATGCGGGTACTGCTGCGCGGGCCGTACTTCCTCACCCAGACACTGCTGCCCCGACTGGCCGACGGGGGCGCGATCGTCAACGTGGCCAGCAACGCCGTCGACTCCGGTCTGGAGCCCGGCTACTCCGCGTACGGCACCATGAAGGGCGGCCTGGTGGTGCTGACCCGTTACCTGGCCAAGGAGCTGAGCGGACGGGGTGTACGGGTCAACTCGGTCTCCCCCGGCTCCACCCGCACCCGCATCGCCGACGACGCCTTCGCCCGACACCCGGAGGTGATCCCGCACCTGGCGGCCCAGACCGCTCTCGGCCGCGTCGGCGAACCGGACGACATCGGGTTGGCCATCGCCGCGCTGCTGGACGACGCCGGTCGCTGGATCACCGCCCAGGACATCGAGGTCTCCGGAGGCTATCGGCTCTGACGTGGGCGGCCGGGGCGGGCGGGTCCTCCGTCCGCCCCGGCGACAGGGCAGCATGGTGGCCGACAGGAGGGTTGGCGACGACGCGGCGTAACGGGCATGATCGTGTTTCGCTGCGAGAGACCGTCCGGATCGTGAGATCGGGGTGGGAGGAGGGACGCCGTCGATGACGCCGGCACAGCTACGCGCGTACGTCGCGGTGGTGCGGATGGGCTCGGTCAAGCAGGCCGCCGCCCAACTCGACGTCTCCGAATCGGCCGTCTCGCTGCACATCGCGCAACTGCGCAAGGAGTTCGGCGACAAGTTGTTCTCCCGCACCGCCGTCGGGCTCGCCTTCACCCCCGGCGGGCTGCGGCTGGCCAGTCGCGCCTCGGAACTGCTCGGCCTGCAGGACCGCACGGTGGTCGAGGTGACTGCTGCGGCGCGGGGACGCCGGATGCTGCGCGTCGCCGCGTGCAGCCTCTTCGCCGAACTCGCCGCACCCGGCCTGATCAAGCTGTTCACCAGGCGCGCCGCCGACCTCGACGTCGAACTGAGCGTGCGCGACGCGGGTTCCTTCGAGACGCTGCTGCTGACCCGCGCGGTGGACATCGCCATCGGGCCGCAGCCGCCGGTGGTCGATCCGGCGATCACCTGCCGTCCGGTGATGAACTACCGGCTCGTGACCGTCGTCGGACCGGACCATCCGCTGGCCGGCGTACGGGCGTCAGCGGCCCAACTACGCGAGCAGACCTGGCTGCTCGGCCCCTCGGCCACCACCCAGTTGGGCGCGGTGCCCGCGATGCTGCGCCGACTCGCCGTCCCGGAGGACCGGCAGCAGATCTTCCAGAGCCACGCCGCCGCGCTCGGCGAGGCGAAACGGGGCAAGGGCGTCGCGCCCGCGCTGGCGTTCACCGTCGCACCGGAGGTCCGCAGCGGTGACCTGCTGCTGCTGGCCGGGCCGCACACCCCCGTCGAGGACGGTTGGCACTCGCTGCTGCTGTCCAGCCCGGGCACGCCCTCGGCTGCGGCGGAGCTGTCCCGGTTCGCCTCCACCTCGCGTGCCATCCAGGCGATGATGCGGGGCGCGGGCGTCAGCATGGGTCATTTCAAGCCGGCGGTCCACGTCACACTCTGGAGCTGACCGGCGGCGTCCAGCAGGTCCTGGAACGTGCCGGCCGGCAGCAGCCGGTCGCAGTAGGGCAGCGCGGCGGCCATGCCGGCCACCCGGGGGGCGAAGCCGGGCACCCCGGCGCGCGGATTGAGCCAGACGACCCGGTACGCCCGGCGGTGCAGCCGGGCCATGGCGGCGGCGAGGTCGTCGGGCGGGTCGCTGTCCCAGCCGTCCGACCCGATCACCACCACCGCGCCTCGGACGAGATCACCGTGATGGGAGGCGAGCAGCGTCCGCACGTTGGTGGCGATCAGGGTGCCGCCGAAGCGGTCGGTCACCGCCGCACCGGCCCGGTCCACCGCCTCCACCGGCGAGGAGTGCCGCAGCACGGTGGTGAGCCGGGTCAGCCTCGTCGCGAACGCGAACACCTCGGCGTCGGCGACCGTGGCGAACGCCCGCATCAGGTGCAGGTAAGCGGTCGCCTGGGCCCGCATCGACTCGCTGACGTCGCAGAGCAGCACCACCCGGCGCGGCCGGCGGACCTGTCGTTCGCGTACCACCTCCACCGGCTCCCAGCCGGTGCGGCGGGCCCGGGCCACGGTCGGCCGCAGCGCGATCCGCCGACCGGCCGGGCTGACCCGGTGCCGCCGGGTACGCCGGGTGGGCCAGCGGCGCACGGCGGCCCGCAGCACCTCCCCGAGCAGCGCCACCTGCTCGTCGTCGAGGTCCTCGAAGGGCCGGTCGGCGAGCCCGGCGAGGGCGGCCGGACGCCGCTCGGGCAGGCGCAGCGCCGTGTCGGACTCCTCCGCCTCGGCCACCGCCGGAGGCAACGTCGCCCAGGGCAGCCCACCGCCCGACCCCGCGCTGTCGGTGTCGGCGGGCAGCGGTACGTGCACCTCGTCGCGACGGCCCGGCCCGGTCGCCGCCGCACGGGTCAACGGCAGCGGCGGCGCGTCGGCGAAGACCGCCTGGAAGACGGCGTCGAAGGTGGCCAGGTCGGCGTGCCGCCGCACCAGGCTGACCCGGGCACTCCAGTACAGCGTCGACCGGTCCGCCGGGGGCGCGGCGACCAACGCCCGGACGAAGTCGTCGACCTGGGTGAGTCCGGCCGGGACGCCGGCACGACGCAATCGGTCGGCCAGCGCCACGGCGAACGCGGCCCGGTCGACGCCGCGCAGCACCCCGGAGGTCACCTGCGGGCGATCAACCAGGCGATCACCGCGCCGACCACGACGAGACCGACGACCAGCGGCACCACGCGCTTGGTGATCGACCCACCGGCGATGCTGAGCAGGTCCAGCGCCTCGTCGTCGTCGTCCGCACCGGCCGGCGGGGCGGCGCCCCGGGTCACCGGTGCGGTGGCTACCGATGCCGGTTCGGCGATCACGGTCTGCCGCGTGGTCGTGGCGTCCCCGGTGGTCGTCATCGCGGCGGGGGCAGCGGTCGCGGTCTTCAGGGGGTCCCCGCCGCCGGCGGTCGCCTCGGTGCCGACGGCCTCTGTGGCCGGGGTGAGGTCCACCCGGTTCGGGTCCGCTCCGGCGGGGACGGTCTCCCCCGCTGCCGGCGCGGCCGGTGCGTCGGTCGCCGCTTCCGCGCCGGTCGGGGCGGGCGCGGGGCGCGACGTGGCCGAGGCGGGCGCGGCGTCAGTCGCGACCGGGGCAGCGTCCACCGTGGCCGGTGCGGCGGCGGTGGCGGGTGCGGCGGCGTCGGCCTCCTCGGCCGCCAGCTTGGCCTCCAGGTTGGTGACGAACTGGGCGAGCAGCTTGCCCGACACCTCCTTGATCATGCCGCTGCCGAACTGCGCCAGCTTGCCGGAGATCCGCAGGTCGGTGTCGACGCTCACCAGGGTCCGGTCGCCGTCGGGACGCAGGGCGGCGGTGACCACGGCGGCGGCGTTCGCCGCCGAGCGGGCGTCGCGGCCCTTGGCGTCGATCACCGCGCGGTACGCGGCGTCGTCCTTCTCGACGAACTGCGCGGTGCCGGCGAACTCGGAGACGACCGGGCCCACCTTGACCTTCACCTTGCCCTTGTGGACGTCACCCTCGACGCCGGTGAGACGGGCGCCCGGCATGCAGGGGGCGATCCCCTCCAGGTCGGTGAGGACCGCCCAGGCCCGATCGATCGGGATGTTGACCACGAACTCGTTGTTGAGCTTCACGACTGACTCTCCTGGTGTGTGCCGAGCGCCGACCCCTGGTGTGTGCCGAGTGCGGCGGCCACGGTGACTCGGTCGTCGGGGGTCTTGGCGATGGTGCCGATGGTCTGTAGGACGTCGTCACCGGCGAGGTCGGTGGCACCGAGCACGGACAGCGCGGCCACCCAGTCGATGGCCTCGGCCATCCCGGGCGCCTTGTCCAGTTCCCGGCCGCGTACGGCGCCGACGAACTCGGTCGCGGTGCGGATCAGCGGCTCGCCGGCAGTCGGTACCGCCCGGCGGACGATCTCGGCGGCCCGCTGCGGCGCCGGGAACTCGATCCAGTGGTACAGGCAGCGACGCCGCAGCGCGTCGTGCAGTTCCCGGCTGCGGTTGGAGGTGAGCACGACGATCGGCGGGGTGTGCGCGGTGAACGTGCCGAGTTCCGGGACGGTGACGCCGGCCTCGCCGAGGAACTCGAACAGCAGCGCCTCGAACTCGTCGTCGGCACGGTCGATCTCGTCGATCAGCAGCACCGGCGGCACCGGCCCTGGATGGCGTACCGCCCGCAGGATCGGTCGCTCCTGGAGGAACTCGGCGCTGAACAGGTCGCCGTCGGTGAGCCGGGACCCCTGTGCCTCGGCTAGCCGGATGGCGAGCAGTTGCCGCTGGTAGTTCCACTCGTAGAGCGCCTCACCGGCGGTCAGGCCCTCATAGCACTGCAACCGGATGAACGTGGTGTCCAGCGCCCGGGCCAGCGCCTTGGCGGCGGCGGTCTTGCCGACGCCGGGCTCCCCTTCGAGCAACAGCGGCTTGCCGAGGCGTACGGCCAGGAACAGCGCCATCGCCAGGCCGTCGTCGGTCAGGTAGTCGACGGCGTCGAGGCGACGCGCGACGTCGGGCGCGTCCTTCACCGGGCCTGCTCCGTCAGCAGTCGCTCGTAGTCGGCGCGGGTGTCCACGTCGATCGGCACCGGACCGTCCACCGGCAGCTCGGTCACCGGATGGCGGCCGGAGTGCAGCAGCTTCCACACCGCCTTGTCGCCGTGCAGGTCGGCCAGGTCGGGAAAGACCGCCCGGCCGAACCGGAACGGATGCCCCAGCCCGTCGGCGTACCGGCACACCCCGAGCGGCGCGTCCGTGGCGGCGAGCCGCCGCACGTCGTCGGCGCGTACGCCGGGCTGGTCGCCGAGGAGCAGCACGAGCGCGTCGGCGCGCGGGTCGACCGCCCGCACGGCGGTGCTGATCGACGAGCCGCAGCCGGTGCTGAAGGCCGCGTTCTCCACCACCTCGCACCCGGCCAGGTCCACCCGGTCCCGGACCTGGTCCGCCGCACCGCCGAGGGTCACCAGGAGCTGCCCGAAGCCGCACGAGCGAGCCAGGTCCAGGGTGGCGTCGAGCAGGGTCCGCCCCCGGTACGGCAGCAGTTGCTTGGCCTCGCCGAGGCGCACCGACGCGCCTGCGGCGAGGACCAGACCGGTCACGTTCACGGCTACCCGCCCGTGAAACGCGCGAGGCATCCGGGGCAGCAGAACCAGTGGTCCGTGCCGTCCACCCGGGCGTGCGGGGTGTCCGGTCCGACGGTCACCGTCATCCCGCACACCGGGTCCACCGCCTGCTGCGGACGGACCACGGGTGCCCCGGCCGGGGGCCGCAGGTCGTCGCGCCGGACCGCGCGTACCACGTCGGCCATGATCGCCAGGGCGATCTCCGGCGGGGTACGCGCACCGATGTCCAGCCCGGCCGGCGCGTGGACGCGGGCCCGTTCGTCGTCGGTCAGGGTCAGCTCGTCCAGCAGCGCGGCGGCCCGCTTACGGCTGGCGACCAGCGCGACGTGGCCCACGCCCGCGGCCAGCGCGGCCCGGATCGCCTCCGGTTCGCCCTTGCCGAGACCGGCCACCACCACGGCGGTGGCACCGGAGTAGTCACCGGCCTCGGCGACCTCGAAGTCGAGGAACCGCGCCAGCGTGGCCACGGCCGCGCTGACCGGGGTGTCGCCGGCCACCCCCAGCACCGCCGCGGGCAGCATCGGCCGGAGGAAGATCTCGACCGCGCCGCCCGAGTGGCACGGGTTCACCACCACCCGCGCACCCGGGGTGTCGGGGAAGGTGTCCGTGCCGTCCGGCAGCACGCGCAGCAGCAGGGTGTTGCCGTCGCGCAGGGTGTCCAGCGCGGCGGCGCGCACCGAGCTCTCGGCACACGCCCCACCGACGAATCCCTCGATCGACCCGTCCGGCAGGATCACCGCGTCGTCACCCGGCCGCGCCGACGTGGGTTCCTGCGCGCGGACCACGGTGGCGTGCACGAAGGGTTCCCGGGCGGCGCTCAGCGCACGGGCCCGTTCGGTGATCGTCGTCGACACGTCGCCTCCTCAGATCGGCGGTCGGGCCTGGCCGCGCATGGCGTCCCAGACCCGCGACGGCGTCAGCGGCATGTCGGCGTGCCGGACGCCGAACGGCTTCAGGGCGTCCACGACCGCGTTGACGATCGCCGGTGGCGAGCCGACGGTGGCCGACTCCCCCACGCCCTTGGCGCCGATCGGGTGGTGCGGCGACGGGGTGACCGTGTAGCCGGTCTCCCAGTCGGGCACCTCCAGCGCCGTCGGGATGAGATAGTCCATCATGGACGCGCCGAGGCAGTTACCGTCCTCGTCGAAGGCGATCATCTCCATCAGCGCCATGCCGACGCCGTCGGTCAGGCCGCCGTGCACCTGCCCCTCGATGATCATCGGGTTGATCCGGGTGCCGCAGTCGTCGACCGCGATGAACCGGCGCACCGTCACCTGGGCCGTGCCCGGGTCGATGTCCACCACGCAGATGTACGCCCCGTGCGGGTACGTCAGGTTCGACGGGTTGTAGCAGATCTGCGCCTCCAGTCCGCCCTCGATCCCGTCGGGCAGGTCACCGGCGCCGTGCGCGCGCATGGCGATGTCCTGGATCGTGACGGACTTGCCCGGGTCGCCCTTGACGTGGAAGGCGCCCTTCTCCCAGTCCAGGTCGGCGACGGACACCTCCAACATGGCCGAGGCGATGATCCTGGCCTTGTCCCGGACCTTGCGGGCGACCAGCGCGGCGGCGGCCCCGGAGACCGGGGTGGACCGGCTGCCGTACGTGCCGAGACCGAACGGGGTGTTGTCGGTGTCGCCGTGCACCACGTCGATGTCGTCCGGCGGGATGCCGATCTCCTCGGCGATGATCTGCGCGAACGTGGTCTCGTGGCCCTGGCCCTGGGACTGCACGCTGAGCCGGACCACGGCCTTGCCGGTCGGGTGCACGCGCAGCTCGCAGCCGTCGGCCATGCCCAGCCCGAGGATGTCCATGTTCTTGCGGGGACCGGCGCCGACGGCCTCGGTGAAGAAGGCGATGCCGATGCCCATCAGCTCGCCCCGGGCCCGCTTCTCCTCCTGCTCGCGGCGCAGCTCGGCGTAGCCGGCCATCTCCATGGCCAGCCGCATGGTCGGCTCGTAGTCGCCCGAGTCGTAGACCCAGCCGGTCTTCGTCGTGTACGGGAACTGCTCGGGCTGGATGAAGTTCTTCAGCCGCAGCTCCGCCGGGTCCATGCCCAGCTCGTCGGCGAGGCAGTCGACGATCCGCTCCACCAGGTACACGGCCTCGGTGATCCGGAACGAGCAGGCGTACGCGACACCGCCGGGGGCCTTGTTGGTGAAGACCGCGGTCATCTTGCAGTAGGCGGCCTCGATGTCGTAGCTGCCGGTGAAGACGCCGAAGAACCCGGCCGGGTACTTCACCGGCGCGGCGGTGCCGTTGAAGGCGCCGTGGTCGGCGAGCACGTTGGTGCGGATGGCCAGGATCTTGCCGTCCCGGGTCGCCGCAATCTCGCCGCGCATGATGTAGTCGCGGGCGAAACCGGTGCTGATCAGGTTCTCCGAGCGGTCCTCCATCCACTTCACCGGCTTGCCGGTGACGATGGAGGCGACGATGGCGCAGACGTACCCGGGGTAGATCGGCACCTTGTTGCCGAACCCGCCGCCGATGTCCGGCGCGATCACCTGGATCTTGTGCTCGGGGATGCCCGCCACGATGGCGTACAGGGTGCGGTGCGCGTGCGGCGCCTGGGTGGTGGACCAGAGCCGAAGCTTGCCCTCGATCGGGTCGAAGTCGGCGAGCGCGCCGCAGGTCTCCATCGGCGCCGGGTGCACCCGGGGATAGACGATGTCCTCGCTGACCACCACGTCGGCGCGGGCGAACGCGGCCTCGGTGGCCGCCTCGTCGCCGGTCTCCCAGTCGAAGCAGTGGTTGTTCGCCTTGCCCTCGAGGTCGTCGCGGATCACCGGGGCGTCCGGCTCCAGCGCGCGGCGCACGTCGACGACCGGGTCGAGGATGTCGTACTCGACGTCGATCAGCTCCAGCGCGTCGCGGGCGGCGTACCGGTCCTCGGCGACCACGAAGGCCACCTCCTGGCCCTGGAAGCGCACCTTGTCGGTGGCGAGCACCGCCTGCACGTCGTTGGAGAGCGTCGGCATCCAGGCCAGGTTCTGCTCGGCCAGCATCGCCCCGGTCACCACCGCCTTGACCCCGGGCGACGCCTCGGCGGCGCTGGTGTCGATGGAGACGATCCGGGCGTGCGCCACCGGCGACCGCAGGATGGCCAGGTGCAGCATGCCGGGCAGTTGCACGTCGTCGACGTAGCGGCCCCGGCCGCGTACGAAGCGCGGGTCCTCCTTGCGCAGCATCCGGCCGTACCCGACCGGCTTCTGGTCGTTGTCGTGGAACGTGTCCACGGGCTCGTGCACGGTCGTCATGCGGGGCTCCCGGCAGGCTGGCCGGCGTCGGAGATCTCGCCGGCGGCGGGTGATTCGGTGGACTCGACGGCCTTGGCGGCGGCGGCCTGCTCGTGCACGGCGGCCCAGCGCACGGACCGGACGATGGTGGAATACCCGGTGCAGCGGCAGATCTGGCCCGAGATCGCCTCGCGGATCTCCGGCTCGCTCGGGTCGGGGTTGCGGTTCAGCAGCGCCCGCGCGGTCATCATCATGCCCGGCGTGCAGAAGCCGCACTGGAGGCCGTGGCACTGCATGAAGCCCTGCTGCACCGGGTCCAGCTCGGCGCCCTTGGCAAGACCCTCGACGGTACGCACCTCGTGGCCGCCGGCCATCGCGGCGAGCACCGTGCACGACTTCACCGGCTCGCCGTCGAGCCAGACCACGCAGGTGCCGCAGTTGCTGGTGTCGCAGCCCCAGTGCGTGCCGGTCAGGCCCAGCACGTCCCGCAGGAAGTGCACGAGCAGCAGCCGGCCCTCGATCTCCCGGGTGACCTCGACGTCGTTGACGGTCATGGTGACCTGCATGCTCAGCTCCTCGCCCGCTCGGCGGCCCGGCGCAGGGCCCGCTTGGTCAGCTCGGCGGCCAGATGCCGCTTGTAGTCGGCACTGCCGCGTTGGTCGGTGACCGGTTCGCACTGGCTCGCCGCGATCTCGCCGGCCCGCGCGAACACGCTCTCGGTCGGCTCCTGCCCGCGCAGCGCGGCCGAGACCTCCGGGATGCCGGTGGTGTTCGGGCCGACCGCGGCCAGCCCCACCCGGGCGTCGGAGATCACGCCGCCGTCCAGCCAGATCGCCGCGCCGGCCGAGACCACGGCCCAGTCGCCGGCCCGGCGTTCGACCTTCTCGTACGCGCTGCCGCCGCCGGGGCGTACCGGCAGCCGGACCTCGATCAGCATCTCGGCCTCGCCGACCGCCGTCTCGTACGGTCCGACGTGGAACTCCTCCATCGACACGATCCGCTCGACGCCGCCGGGGCCCCGGATCACGCAGCTCGCGTCCAGCGTGGTGCAGACCGCGGACAGGTCCTCCGACGGGTCCGCCTGGCAGAGCGAGCCGCCCAGGGTGCCCCGGTTGCGCACGATCGGGTCGGCGATCACCCGCTCCGCGTCGGCGAAGATCGGGAACGCGGCGGCCAGTTCGGCGGACTCCAACAACTCGCGGTGCCGGGTGAGCGCGCCGATGCGCAGCTCGTGCCGGCCGGGCCGGATGTAACCGAGTTCCGGGTGCAGATCGTTGATGTCGATCAGATAGTCGAAATTGGCCAGCCGCAGCTTCATCATCGGCAGCAGGCTGTGCCCACCGGCGATCAGCCGAGCTGTTCCGCCCAGCCGTTCCAACAAACCTATGGCCTGGTCCACACTGGTGGCGCGCTCGTACTCGAACGGTGCCGGAACCTGCATGATGTCGCTCCTCCGGGGTCCCGCCAGAATCTGGTCGGGGCCGTTTACAAAGTCAACGTCGACCTAAGCAATTGCTTAGGTCGGGTTGACGTTGACACCGGTGTCCACGGATGGTGCAGCCATGCGGGACATCGCGGACGGACTGACGGACTGGCGTGCGGCCGGCGTCGCGTTCGCCGTGGCCACCGTCGTCCGCACCTGGCGCTCGGCGCCCCGGCAGCCCGGGGCCACCATGGCGGTCAACGCCGACGGCGAGGTGCTGGGCAGCGTCTCCGGTGGCTGCGTCGAGGGTGCGGTCTTCGAGCTGTGCCGGGAGGCCATCGAGACCGGCAAGGCGCGGACCGAGATCTACGGCGTCAGTGACGACGACGCGTTCGGGGTGGGTCTGACCTGCGGCGGCACCATCGAGATCCTGGTGCAGCCGCAGGCGGTGCTGACCGAGACCGACGCGGTCCTGGAAGCGATCACCGCCGGCCGGCCGGTGGCCACCGCGTCGACCGGGGACGCCCAACTCGTCGTCTGGCCCGACCGGGTGGCCGGCAGCCTCGGCGACCCCGACCTGGACCGCGCGGTGGCGCAGCAGGCCGCCGGGATGCTGGCCCAGGGCAGCACCGGCACCGTCCACCTCGGTACGCGCGGCGAGCAGCGCCGCGACGAGGTGTCGGTCTTCGTCCAGTCGTACGTGCCGCCGCCCCGGATGATCGTGTTCGGCGCGATCGACTATGCCGCCGCCGTCGCGCGGATCGGCCGGTTCCTCGGCCACCACGTGACGCTCTGCGACGCCCGTCCGGTGTTCGCCACCCGCAAACGCTTCCCCGACGTGGACGAACTCGTGGTGCGATGGCCGCACGAGTACCTCGCCGAGACGACCGTCGACGAACGCACCGTGCTCTGCGTGCTGACCCACGACCCGAAGTTCGACGTACCGCTGCTCCAGGTCGCCCTGCGGACGCCCGCGCGCTACATCGGCGCGATGGGCAGTCGCCGCACCCACGACGACCGGATGCGCCGGCTGCGCGAGGCGGGGGTGGACGAGGAAACCCTGGCCCGCCTGCGCTCCCCGATCGGGCTGGACCTCGGTGCGCGTACCCCGGAGGAGACGGCGGTGGCCATCGCCGCCGAGATCGTCGCCGAGTCCTGGGGCGGCTCGGGTCGTCCGTTGACCGAGCTGGACAGCCCGATCCACCACGACTGAGCCCCGCAGACCGCGCCGGTCCCGCCTCAGACGGTGATGACCACCTTGGCGCGGGCGTGCTCGCCCTCCAGGTAGCGCATCGCCTCGGGCACCTCGGCGAGCGGGTACGTGCGGTCGACGACCGGGTCGACCAGGCCGGCCTCGACCAGGTCGCGCAGCCCGGCCAGCAGCTCACGGCTCTGCGGCGTCGCGAGCAGTTCCCTCCGCTCACCGGCCACGCGCGTCGCCAACCGGGCCCGGAGCAGCAGTGCCATCGGCCCGACCAGGGCGGGCCGGCCCCGGAAGGTCCCGCCGCCGGAGAGCACCAGAGTGCCGCCGGGGACCAGGGCGCGCCGCAGGTCGGCCAGGGACCGGTTGCCGACCAGGTCGAGCACAACGTCGTGGCGGCGGCCCAGACGGGCGAAGTCGTGGGTGGTGTAGTCGACCACGTGGTCCGCGCCGAGCGACCGGACCAGGTCGACGTTGCGGGTCCGGCAGACCGCCGTCACGGTGGCCCCGAGCGCCTTGCCGATCTGGACGGCGAACGTCCCGACACCGCCGGAGGCGCCGTTGACCAGCAGGTGTTGCCCGTCGCGCAGCCGCCCCACGTCGCGTACCCCGAGCAGGGCCGTGTTGCCGGCCAGCGGCAGCGCCGCGGCCTGCGCGAAGCTGAGACTCGCCGGTTTCGACTCGACCTGCGCGGCGGGTACGCAGAGGTACTCGGCGAACGCCCCGTGCAGGTCGCCGGTGTCGCCGTACACCTCGTCACCGGGGCGGTACCGGTCGACGTCGGCGCCGACCGCCTCGACGGTGCCCGCGAAGTCGGTGCCCCGGATCACGCGTCGGGGCCCGCGCAGCCCCATCATCTGCGGCGCGGCCAGCCGGGCCAGGTAGGGGTCGCCGCGCAGGACGTGCCAGTCCCGCGCGTTGAGCGAGGCCGCGTGCACCCGCACCAGCAGCTCGTCGGGGGCCGGGACCGGTCGGTCGACCTCCTGGAGCCGCAACACGTCGGGTGAGCCGTATCGGTGCGCAACGATCGCCTTCATGACGCCATGGTGGCGTTCGCGGCGGGGGTGACTCATCGGCACACGGGCCGCGACCGCACCGGTCCCCGGCAGGAGACCGCGCGGCCGAAAGTACGAGTCGGCGGCGCGCCCGGCGCGAGGCCTCAGGGGGCGGCGGAACCGCTGCGTGCCGTCGTGGCCGGATCGTCGTCGGGAGGCTCCGGCGATTCCTCCGGCGGCGTCGCCGGGTCGGCGGGCTGCTCCGGCGGATCCTCGGGTGGCTGCGGCGGCGAGATCCAGGTGACCAGCACCACCGAGATGATCATCAGGAGATACCAGGAGGCGAGCTTGGCCGGCGACACCGGATGCCAGCCGTCGAGCTGGCTGGGATAGAGCCAGGCGTTGGACCAGGTGGCGATGTTCTCGGCGAGCCAGATGAAGAAGGCGACCAGGAGGAAGGCCACCAGCAGCGGCATCCGCCACCGGAACCGGAAGATCCGGAAGTGCATGACACAGCGGCCGAACACCAGCACCACGGCGCCGACGAGCGACCAGCGGGCATCCCAGACGACATGGTTCGTGAAGAAGTTGAGGTAGATCGCGGCGGCCAGCACGGCGGTCACCCACCGCTTCGGGTAGCGGGTGAATCGCAGGTCGAACAACCGGTACACCCGGGCGAGGTAGGAGCCGACCGCGGCGTACATGAAGCCGCTGAAGAGGGGTACGCCGCCGAGCCGCAGGATCCCGTCGGGCTCGTACGTCCACGATCCGACGTGCGTCTTGAACAGCTCCATCACGGTGCCGACGAGGTGGAACAGCAGGATCACCCGCAGTTCGCGCAGCGTCTCCAGGCGACCGGCCAACATGGCGACCTGGATGACGACGGCGGCCACGGTCAGCGCGTCGTTGCGGGCGATCGGCGCGTCCGCCGGATACCAGAGGTGCGCGGCGAGGATCACCGCCAGCATGGCCGCGCCGAAGACGCACGCCCACGCCTGCTTGAGCCCGAACACCACGAACTCGACGAGCCCACCGACCGGGCCGTGCCGGGGCAGCCGGTCCAGCACGGCACGGAACCGGCCGTCGATGGCCCGTTCGGCGGTGGTCAGGGCGCGCGGCCCGGACGTGGTGTGCACGGGCCGAGGTTAGCGGTCCGACGCCCACCGACGTCCGGCCGCGCGCCGCTCAGTCGGGCAGGTCGGCGATGCGGGTGGAGAGGGCACGCAACAACGCCAGTTCGTCGGCGTCGAGGTGGTCGAGGAAGCGGGCGCGCACCGACACCACGTGGTGCGGTGCGGCGCGTTCCAGCACGCCGAAGCCGTCGTCGGTCAGGCGCAGCAGGCAGCCCCGGGCGTCCTGCGGGTCGGGTTCCCGGGCCACGAGCCCACGGGCCTGCATCCGGGTGGCGTGGTGGGAGAGCCGACTGCGGGACCACTCCATCTTGGCGGCGAGGTCCTTGAGTGCCCAGCGGCGGTCCGTCTTCTCCGACAGCGTGCTGAGCACCTCGTAGTCCGCCGGAGAGAGCCCCGAGTCGCGGACCAGGTCCCGGTCCAGGCGGGCGGGCAGCGCGACGAGCAGACGCCGGAACGCCCGCCACGTCTGCTCCTCGTCGGCGTTCAGCCACGGTGTCGCCATGCCACCACCGTACCCGTCGTTGACATGTCATCGAAGCTCCGGCTACGTTCGTTGACATGTCATCGACTGTTCCGTCCGCACCCCTGCGCGTCCTCGTCATCGTCGCGAGCACCCGGCCCGGCCGACTCGGCCCGGCCGTCACCGACTGGTTCGTCCGGGCCACCGCGCCGGACGCCACTCGGCACCGGACCCACGTCGAGGTCGCGGACCTGGCCGACGTCGGGCTGCCGATGTTCGACGAGCCCGAGCACCCGTCGCGCGGCGAGTACGCGCACGAGCACACCCGCGAGTGGAGTCGCCGGGTCGCCGCCGCCGACGCGTTCGTGGTGGTCACCCCGGAGTACAACTTCGGCATGCCGGCGGTGCTGAAGAACGCCCTCGACTTCCTCTATCAGGAGTGGGCGTGGAAGCCGGTGGCGTTCGTCAGCTACGGCAACACCTCGGCCGGCACCCGGGCGGTGCAGATGGCCAAGCAGGTCGTCACCACGCTGCGGATGGTGCCGGTCGGCGCCACCGTCGCGCTGCGCCTCGCCGAGCACACCCGCGACGGGCAGGTGGTCGACTCCCCCGCGCTGGCCGACGGCGCGCGCACCGTGCTGCGCGAACTCGACCGGGTGGCCCGGGCCGTGCGCCCGCTGCGGGCGCCCGCGCCCCCGGAACTCACCGTCGGGCCGGTCGAGGGACTGACCCTGGCCGAGGTCCGGGACGAGGACCTGGCCGAGCTGTTCGTGCTCCAGCGCTGCTGCTGGGTGCAGGAGGCGATCGTCAACGACACCCTCGACCTGCCGCCGTTGCAGGAGTCGTTCGCGGACCTGCGCGCCTCCACGTCGACCTGGCGGATCTGGTGCCTGCGCCGCGACGGTCGCCTGGTCGGGTCGGTGCGGGCCCGCGCCGACGGGGACGCCTGGCTGGTCGGCCGCCTGATGGTCGCTCCCGACGAGGCCGGCAGGGGGATCGGATCCTGGCTGCTCGCCCACGCCGAGTCGCAGGCCCCGGAGACCACCACGCACCACGCGTTGTGCACCGGCCACCGCAGCACCCGCAACATCGGGGTGTACGAACGGGCCGGCTACACGGTGACCGAGGTGGACGCCGCACAGGGCGTCGTCCACCTGGTCAAGCCCCGCCGCCCGGTCGCCGCGCCGCGCCAACCGGCGGTGAGCGCCTGACCGGCGATCGGTACCGTCGTCCCGGGGCGCGGCCGGCGCGGCATCCGGCCGAGGCCCGCACCCGGGCGGTGCTGCTGGTCACCGGTTGATACGGTCGCCCGCGACGCCGATGATCACCTGGTCGACAGGGAGGGACGCGATGGGACTCATGGACCGGCTCCGGGGCGAGTTCGTCGACATCGTGGAGTGGCTGGACGACAGCCGCGACACGATCGTCTGGCGCTTCCCCCGGTACCAGAACGAGATCAAGATGGGCGCCAAGCTGATCGTGCGCGAGTCGCAGACGGCGGTGTTCGTCAACGAGGGGCAGATCGCCGACGCGTTTCCGCCCGGCACCTACACGCTGGAGACCCGCAACCTGCCCATCCTCTCCACGCTCAAGGGCTGGAAGTACGGCTTCAACTCACCGTTCAAGGCCGAGGTGTACTTCGTCAACACGCGGCAGTTCACCGAGATGAAGTGGGGCACCCAGAATCCGGTGATCCTGCGGGACGCCGAGTTCGGCGTGGTCCGGCTGCGCGCGTTCGGCGCGTACGCGGCCCGGGTGGTGGACGCGCAGCGTCTGCTGCGGGAGCTGGTCGGCACCGACCCGCAGTTCCGCACCGAGGAGGTGCAGGAGTACCTGCGGCAGCTCATCGTGGGACGGCTCGGCGGGGCGCTGGCCACGGCCGGCGTACCGCTGCTGGACCTGGCCGCGCACCAGGACGCCATCGGCCGGCGGCTGGCCGGGGTGCTAACGGCGGAGCTGGCCGAGGTCGGCATCGCGATCCCCACCTTCGTCATCGAGAACATCTCCGTGCCGCCGGAGGTGGAGCGGGCGCTGGACAAGCGCACCAGCATGGGCGCGGTCGGCGATCTGGACCGGTTCACCCAGTTCCAGGCCGCGACCGCGCTGGAGGAGGCGGCACGCAACCCGGGCGGCGAGGCGGGCGCCGGTGTCGGGCTCGGCATGGGCATGGCGATGGGGCAGCAGATGGCCCGCACGATGGCCGGCGAGACGCAGCACGCGCCCGCACCGCAGGCCCCGGCGGCGCACGCCCCGACACCGCCGAGCGCCGAGCCACCGCCGCTGCCGAACCAGACCCAGTGGTTCATCGGCGTCGACGGGCAGCGACAGGGCCCGTTCGACCTCGGTGGGCTGGCCGCCCAGGTGGCCGCCGGCACGCTGGGCCCGGACACCCTGGCCTGGCGGTCCGGCATGGCACAGTGGCAGCCCGCCGGGCAGCTTCCCGAGCTCGCCTCGGTGCTGGCCAGCGTCCCGCCGCCGCTGCCGCCGCGATGAGCGGCGCGACCGTGCCGCCGTCGTTCGGATGCGGCGGCTGCGGCGCCCGGGTGGAGTACGCGCCGGGCGCGGCGGTGTTGCGCTGCCCGTACTGCGGCAGCCAGCAGGAGATCGCCGGGGCCGGCCGGGAGGTACGCGAGCACGCGTACGCCCAGTTGGCGACGCTGGAGCGCAAGCCGGCGGCGCAGGTCGGCGCGTACACCTTCGTCTGCCCGGGCTGCGGCGCCCGGACCGAGAGCAACGCGCTGGCCAAGCGGTGCCAGTTCTGCACCGCGCCGCTGGTGGCCGACCACGCGACGGGCAGCCTGATCGCCCCCGAGGGGGTGCTGCCGTTCGTGGTGGACCGCACCGGCGTGCGGACGGCGCTGGGCACCTGGTGCCGCAGCCGCTGGTTCGCCCCGAACAGCCTCAAGAAGGTCAGCGAGGCGGAGACACTCAAGGGCACCTACCTGCCGCACTGGACCTTCGACGCGCGGACCGTGTCGCAGTACCGGGGGCAGCGCGGCCAGCACTACTGGGTCACCGAGACCTACACGGTGATCGTCGACGGCAAGACCGAGACGCGGACCCGGCAGGTACGCCGCACCCAGTGGCATCCGGCCGGCGGCACGGTCCGGCGGGACTTCGACGACGTGCTGGTCCCGGCCACCCGGTATCTCCCGGAGCAGCAACTGGACCGGTTGGCCCCGTGGCCGCTGACCGAGGCGGTCGCGTACCACGGGGACTACCTGGCCGGTTACCACGCGCTGCGCTACGACACCGAGCCGGAGGCGGGGCTGGCCACGGCGAAGACCCGGATGGCGCCGGTCATCCAGGGTGACTGCCGCCGCGACATCGGTGGCGACGAACAGCGCGTCGACTCCGTCGACACCAGCTACTCGGACGTGACGTACAAGCTGATGCTGTTGCCGGTCTGGGTCGCCGCCTACCTGCACGCCGGGCGGTCGTACCAGATCCTGGTCAACGCCCGCACCGGCGAGGTGATCGGCGACCGCCCGTACAGCGCGGTGAAGATCACCGTCGCGGTGCTGGCCGCGCTGGCGCTGGTCGCCACGATCGTGCTGGCGTTCGCGCTGGGTCGCTAGGCCCGGCTCGGATCGGAGACGCCGCCGCGCACCTCACGCGGCGGCGATCTGGATCTTGCGACCGACGCCGGCCCGGAACTGCGCCATGGCGTCGGCGTACTTCTCCAGCGGGAACCGGTGGCTGATGAAGACGGCCGGGTCCAGGACCCCGACGGCGAAGAGTTCGGCGGCACGTTCGAAGCTGTGCAGCACCGCCATCGAGCCGGTGACGGTGATCTCCTTGTTGTAGATGCGGTAGGGCTCGACCGGCACCCGGGTCGCGTACTCGGAGACGCCGAACTGGAGGAAGGTGCCGGCCGGGGCGACCCTACCGAGACCGTCTTCGATGGCCGCCTGCACGCCGGTGCAGTCGATCACCACGTCCCAGCCGCGCGGCCGGTCCAGCTCGTCCGCGCCGGCCGCGCTCGCCGAACAGCCCAGCGCGACGGCGGTGGCGAGGCGGTCGGGATTCGGGTCGACCACGCTGACCGTGGCCGCGCCGCACCGCTTGGCGAGTTCGAGCATCATCAGGCCCATCGTGCCCGCGCCATAGATCAGGTAGTGGTCGGCGAGTTGCCGGGGCAGCACGTCGAAGCCGCGTACCGCGCAGGACAGCGGTTCGATCAGGGCCGCGTCGGCCGGTGCGACGCCCTCGGGCAGCACCACGCAGTTGCGGACCGGGGCGAGGGCGTAGTCGGCCGCGCCCCCGGCGACGGTCACGCCGATGGCGTTCCACCGTTCGCAGAGGTTGCCCCGGGCGCGCCGGCACTGGTAGCACTCGCCGCAGTGCAGCGACGGGTCCACCGCGACCGGGTCGCCGACGCGGACCTCGGTGACGTCGCCGCCGACCGCGACCACCGTGCCGGCGAACTCGTGACCCGGCACGATCGGGTACGCGGGCGCGAACTCGCCGTCCATGATGTGCAGGTCGGTGCCGCAGATCCCGCTGCCGGCCACCTCGACGACCACGTCCCGGGGGCCGGGCGTGGGATCCGGTACGGACTCGACGCTGATCTGACCCGGCGTGACGATGACTGCTGCCTTCACTTGACCGCCCCCATGGAGAGTCCTCGGACGAGTTGTTTCTGGGCGATCCAGCCGGCCAGCACGACCGGCAACGACACGATCGTCGCCGCCGCGCAGAGCCGGGCCAGGAACAGCCCTTCGGAAGTGACGAAGCCGACCAGGAAGATCGGCGAGGTGCCGGCCCGGGTGGCGGTGAGGTTGACCGCGAGGAAGAACTCGTTCCAGCTGAAGATGAAGCAGATCAGCGCGGTGGCGGCCAGGCCGGGCGCGACGATCGGCAACAGGATCCGCCGGATCGTGACGAGCAGGCTGGCGCCGTCCATCGCCGCCGCCTCGATCAGAGCGGTCGGCACCTCCAGCATGAACGAGCGCATCATCCAGACCGCCAGCGGCAGGTTCATCGCCGTGTAGAGCACGACCAGGGTCCAGACGTTGTCCAGCATGCCGAGGTTCTGCACCAGCAGGTAAATCGGCAGCAGCGCGGCGACCACCGGCAGCATCTTGGTGCTGATGAAGAAGAACAGCACGTCGCGCCACTTGGCGACCGGCCGGATGGACAGCGCGTACGCGGCCGGGGTGGCCAGCAGCAGCACCAGCAGCGTGGACATCACGCTGGCCATCAGCGAGTTGAGCAGGTACGGCATCAGGTCGCGGTCGAAGACCTGCCGGTAGCCGTCGAGCACCGGGGTGAAGAACCAGGCCGGCGGGTTGCTGGCGGCGTCCACCTCGCGTTTGAAGCCGGTCAGCACCATCCATGCCACCGGCAGGAAGAACAACAGTCCGGCGAGCCAGGCCAGCACGGTCCAGACCGCGCCGGTGAAGCCGGGGCCACGCCGGACCGGGGCAGCGGTACGCGTCATCGCGCGTCCTCCATCCGGAACAGGCTGGAGAGCAGCCGCAGCGCGAAGGTGGCGACGACGATCGTGCCGATCACCACCACCACACCGGCCGCGGCGGCCTCGCCGTACTCGAACTTACGGAAGGTGGTCAGGTAGATCTCGTACGGCAGGTTGGTGGTGGCCCGTCCGGGGCCACCCTGGGTGATGGTGAAGACCGCGTCGAACGTCTGCACCAGATAGATCGCGCCGAGCAGGGCACCGAGTTCCAGGTAGGGCCGCAGGTAGGGCAGCGTGATCCGGGTGAAGGCCTGCCACGGTCCGGCGCCGTCGACCCGGGCGGCCTCCAGCGTCTCCAGGGACTGGCCTTGCAACCCGGCCAGGATGATCAGCATCATGAACGGGGTCCACTGCCAGACCAGCGAGGCGACCACGGCCACCATCGGGTACTGCGACACCCAGTCGGTGCTACCGCCGAAGATGCCGTTGATCAGGCCGTACGACGGGTTGTAGATGGCGTGCTTCCAGAGCAGCGCCGCCGCCATCGGCATCACCAGGAACGGGGTGATGAGCAGCGTCCGCACGATGCCCCGGCCGGGGAACTTCCGGTCCAGCAGGAGGGCCAGGCCGAGGCCGAGCAGCACCGAGACGATCACCGACGAGGCGGTGAGCACCACGGTGTTGACCAGGGCGGCCCGCAGCCGCGCGTCGCTGAGCACAGTCGCGTAGTTGGCCAGCCCGATGAACTCCTGGCTGCCCGGACGCAAGGCGTTCCAGCTCTGGGTGGACAGGTAGAGGGTGAACAGGAACGGGAGCTGGGTCACCACGATGGCGAAGACCAGGGCGGGCAGCAGCGGGGCGCGGCGGGCCCAGCGCTGCTTACGGTCCGGCCGGGTGGGACGTACGGCGGGACGCGCGCTCGCGTCCGGGCCGGTGGTGGTGGTCGTGGTCATCGATCCGCCTCACAGGGCAGGGTCGGGGCCGGCCGGTCGACCGGCCCCGACGCGCGGCTACCGGTGTTTGCTGGCGGCTTCCTCGGCCAACCGCTGGCCGTCGGCGAGCGCCCGCTCGACGGTGCTCTGGCCGGCGATCGCCGCCGACACCTCCTGAGAGACCTTGGTGCCGAGGTCGGCGAACTCCGGGATGCCGACGAACTGCACCCCGAGCGCGGGCCGGGGCTGCACGCCCGGGTCGACCGGGTCGGCCTCCTGGATGGACTTCAGCGTGATGTCGGCGAAGGCGCTCGCGGACTCGCGGTACTCGGCGATCTCGTAGGTGGACTGGCGCTTGCCGGCCGGTACCCGGGACCAACCGAGCGAGCCGCCGATCAGCCGCTCGTACTCCTTGCCGGTGGCCCAGGAGATGAACTTCCAGGCGGCGTCCGCGTTCTTGGTGGTCTTCGGCATCGCCAGCGCCCACGCCCACAGCCAGCCGGACGAGTCGGTCTTCTCGACCGGCGCGTACACGTAGCCGACCTTGCCGGCGACGGTGCTGGAGTTGGGGTCCTCCAGGGTGCCGGCGGCGGAGGTGGCGTCGTACCACATGGCCGCCTTGCCCTGGCCGAACGTGTTCAGGCACTCGGTGAACCCGGACTGCGGTGCGCCCGGTTGACCGTGCGCGCGGAGCAGGTCGACGTAGAACTTGGTCGCCTCGGTGAACTCCGGCGCGTTGACCTTCGGCGTCCAGTCCTTCTCGAACCAGGTGCCGCCGAACGTGTTCACCACGGTGGTCAGCGGCGCGAACAGCTCACCCCAGCCGGGCAGCCCGCGCAGGCAGATGCCGGAGATCCCGGCGTCTTTGTCGTCGAGCTGGGCGGCGAACCCGGCGACCTGCTGCCAGGTCGGGCGCTCCGGCATGGTGATGTTCTTGGCCGCGAAGAGTTCCTTGTTGTACATCAGGAACGACGACTCGCCGTAGAACGGCGCGGCGTAGAGCTTGCCGTCCTGGCCGGAGAGCGAGGCGACCATCGGTTCGAGCAGGTCGCCCTTGTCGTAGCCGGTGTCTCCGTCGGCGTACGAGCTGAGTTCGTGCAGCCAGTCGTTCTGCGCCCAGATGGGCGCCTCGTACGCGCCGATGGTGGCCACGTCGTACTGGCCGCCCTGGGTGGCGACGTCCTGGGTGACCCGGTCGCGCAGCTCGTTCTCGGGCAGGATGGTGAACCGGACGGTGATCCCGGTGTCCTTGGTGAAGTTCTCGGCGGTGACCTTGGCCAGGTCCTCCATCTGCGGGTTGCCGACCATCAGCACGGTGATGGCCGTGCCGTCGTCGGACGATCCGCCGCCGGCTCCGGAGCAGGCGGTCGAGACCAGCGCGACGGCGAGGCCGACGGCGAGCGTGCCGCGCCATCGGCGCGGAGATCGTGTTCTGGGCACAGCGAACCTCCGGAAGTGGTGGTGAGGTGAGGGTGAGGGGACGATCGGCCGGGGCGCTCAGACGCGCAGCACCACCGGGCCGAGCAGCGAGTAGCGGTGCGCCTCGGAGGCCGGCAGCGCGGTGTCCGTGACGACGGTGTCGAGGTCCGCCACGTCGGCGAACCGGCAGAAGCTGTGCCCGCCGAACTTGGTGTGCACCCCGGCGAACACCACCCGCCGGGCCACCGACATGACCTGGGCCTTCACGGCGGCCACGGCCGGGTCCGGTGTGGTCAGCCCGTGCTTGCGGGAGATGCCGTTGGCCCCGACGTAGGCCAGGTCGATGACGAAGCCGGCGAGCATCCGGGTGGCCCAGTGGTCGACGGTGGCCAGCGTGCGTCCGCGCACCCGGCCGCCGAGCAACAGCACCGTGACCGACGGGTACGCGGCCAGTGTCGCCGCGGTGTGCAGCGAGGCGGTGACCACGGTCAGTTGCCGGTGGGTGGGCAGCGCCTCGGCGATGAGCTGCGGGGTGTAACCCTCGTCGATGAAGATCGACTCGGCGTCGCCGAGATGTTCCACGGCTGCGGTGGCGATCCGCCGCTTCTCCACGACCATCCGGGTGGCCCGGGTCTCCAGGGTCGTCTCGAAGCGGGCGGTCTCCATCGGGTAGGCGCCGCCGTGTGTCCGGCGGACCAGGCCCTGCTGCGCCAGCAGGCTCAGGTCGCGACGGATGGTCTCCGGCGCGACGCTCAGCTCGGCGGCGAGGTGGCGGACGTCCACGTCGCCCTGTCGGCGCGCGACGGCGAGGATGTGGTGGCGGCGCTGGTTCGCGTCCACTGTGCACCTCCCGTCGGTGTGTGTGTCTTTTTGTACCACCGTGGACGGCAAGGTGACTCCGGTCACATGCGGGTGATTCTGGTGGGTTTGTTGCCCGTAAGCCAGCCCGAACGGGCAGCGCATAACGGGCATCACCCCTTTACCGCGCAGAACGACCGCCCGTTTGACGCCCCGCCTTGCCCGATCAGCACCCGGTGCGCCCGCTCGGGCGTCGTCTCGTCAGTCCGGCGCGGCCCCGTTGTCGACCAGCCGGAAGCGGGTGGTCAGCGATGCGTCGCCGAGCTCCTCGAGGATCAGCCCCCGGGTCGGCGAGTGCTGGAGGTACGCGGACAGGTTGCTGATCGCGTACGTGGGAGCGCCGCCCCGCTCGCCGTCCCGCACGATCGAGAAACGTTGCCTTGGCGCGTCCGGGTCACAGGCGGCGCCCACCACCCGCAGCGCGGCACTGCCCGAGGAGCGCGACTCCCAGCAGGTGTCGCCCGCCCCGGCGACCCGGACCAGATAGGTGTCGCCGCCCTGCGGCACGAAGACGAACAGTTGGTCGCCCTCGTCTCCGTCGACCTCGCCGAGACCACCCTCGTCGCGCAGCGACACCCCGCCGATCCCGTCGACCCGGACGACGGTGGCCTGGCGCTGCCCGGACAGCACCCCGCCCGCGCCCGCCGAGGGGGAACCGGAGGTGCCCGAGGCGGGGCTGGACGGGTCCGTGACGGACGGCCGGGCGCCGTCCGGGCCGGGGCGGGACGACGCGGTGGACGGACTAGACGAGCCGGTGGGGGGAGCGACGGTGTGGGGACCCGGCGTGACCTCGGGCGGGTCGGTGGCCGGGACCGGGGTCGGTCCGGCCGGTCCGACCGGGATGGTGTGCGGCGGCCCGGCGAGGCGGATGGCGGCGGTGCCGGCGCCGAGCGCGGCGACCAGGAGGACTCCGACCGTGACGGTCGCGACGTGTCGACGGCGACGGCGGGTGTCCCCCCGACGCCGGATCTCGGCGGCGGCGTGGACCCGGCCCTGCCCGCCGTGCCGGGCCAACCCGCGCAGGGCGTCGTCCAGCTCGCGGTCAGCGCTCATGTCCCCTCCCTCCGCTGGTCACCTGGGGCTCGTCGTCGCCGAGATGGGCGGCGAGGGCGCGTCGCCCCCGGGCGAGCCGCGTCTTGACGGTGTTCACGTTGGTGCCCGCCTCGGTGGCGATCTCCGCCACGCTGAGGCCCACCAGATGGTGCAGGACCACCACCCGGCGCTGGTCTGCGGGGATGCGGCGCAGCGCGGCCACGATCGCGACGTGGTCGACCGAGCTGCCCTCGACGTGTTCCTCGGCGGCCTGCCGCCGGTGGGCGGTGAGCCGGTTGACCGCCTTGCGCCAGGCGCTCACCGCCACCCGGTACGCGACGCTGCGCACCCACGCCTCCGGGCTGTCGCACTCGCGGACGGTCGCCCACCGGTCCCAGGCCCGGGCGTACGCCTCCGCCACCGCGTCCTCCGCCTCGGCCCGACGGCCGATCATGGCGTAGAGGTGGCCCAGCACCCGCTGGGCCGACGCGGCGTAGAAGGCGTCGAACTCGTCAGCGTCGCGCATCGATCACGGTCTCCAGCCGTTCCGGTCGCTCCTGGTCATGCCACATCCCCGCCGAACGTCAGCCCTGCCGAGGCGCGGGCCCGGTGTCGTTGAACCGGAAGCTGTCGAACGGCGACGCGTCGCCCAGCTCCTCCAGGATCAGCCCGTTGCGCGCGGTGGTCCGCAGGTAGGCCCAACTGTTGCTGATGACGAACTCACGGGCGCCGCCGCCCTGCGCCCTGGTGACGACGAACCGCTGGAGCGGATCACCGGCCCGGCAGGTGGCACCCCGCACCACCAGCGGTCGGGAGTTGCCCGGGTTGTGCGCCTGCCAGCAGACCGGCCGCCCGGTGCCGCCGCCGTAGTACGATTTGATCAGGAACTCCTGCCCGCCCAGCGGGGTCGGCACGAACACCTGCCGCCCCTGGTCGTCGTCCACCTCGGCCAGCCGCCCGCCGTCGAGCAACGACAGCCCGGACTCGAACGCGCCGACCCGGACGATCGTGACCCGGCGTGTGCCGGAGAGTACCGGCTCCACCGTCGGTCTCGGCGTCGGCTGGGGCGTCGCCGCGACGACCGGCGCGGCCATCGACAGCGGCGCGACCGCCGGTGGCGCACTCTCGGACGCCGACGCCACCCCATACACCCCCACCGCGGCGGCGACCAGCGCCACCAGGCCCGTACCGGCGAGCCACCTACCCGTCACCATCATGGCCTCCCACCTTCCGGCTACCGCCCCGAGCCCGTCCGACCGGTCCGGGTGTCGGTCCGTACAGCCTCATGACGCCTGGCGTACGGCGGTGGTTTCACCACGACGCATGATCACTCTGCGTACGGAAATCGCGTACGTATCGACGACTTCTTCCTTTTGCGTGACCGAGGCAATACGGTAAGTCCGCTGCCGGGCCGCCGAACCGGAGGATTCCCCATGACGGAGTACGACTACGTGGTGGTCGGCGCGGGTTCGGCCGGCTGCGTGCTGGCCAACCGCCTGACCGAGGACCCCGGCGTCCGGGTGCTGGTGATCGAGGCCGGCGGCTGGGACGGCAGCCCGTGGGTCCGCATCCCCAAGGGCTTCAGCAAGCTGATGGACGACCGGCGCACCGCGTGGCACTACCCCGCCGAGGTGCCCTCCGGCGGGCGCGAGGTCTGGCAGCGCGGACGCCTCGTCGGCGGTTCCAGCTCGATCAACGGCATGGTGTACGCCCGGGGCGACCGGCTCGACTACGACGAGTTGGAGCGCCTCGGCAACCCCGGCTGGGGCTGGGACACCATGCTGCCGATCTTCAAGCGGCTGGAGGACAACCCGCTGGGCGCCTCGGACGTCCGTGGTGTCGGCGGGCCGTTGCGACTGTCCACCGCCACCGGCACCGACGAGGTCTGCGAGGAGACCATCGCGGCCGGGGAGGAACTCGGCTGGCGCCGGACGGACGACCTGAACGCCGGTGACGGTGAGCGGATCGGCTACCTGATGGCCACCATCCGCGACGGTCGCCGCAGCAGTGCCGCCGACGCCTTCCTGCACCCCGTCCGGCACCGGCCCAACCTGCACGTCGCGGTGAACACGGTGGTCCGTCGCGTCCTCGTGGAGAACGGTCGCGCGGTCGGGGTGCGCGCGCACCGGGGCGGGCAGCCGGTCGACTTCCGGGCCCGGGCGGAGGTGGTCCTCGCCGCCGGGGCGATCGCCACCCCGCACCTGTTGCAGGTCTCCGGGATCGGCCCGGCCGACACGCTGCGCCGGGCCGGGGTCGACGTGCTGCTCGACCGGCCCCGGGTCGGCGCCGGGATGCGCGAGCACCGGACCACCCCGATCCAGTTCCGGCTGACCGGCCGGGTCGGCTACAACCCACGCCTGAGCGGGCCGCTCGGGCAGGGCCGGGAGCTGCTGCGCTACCTGCTGACCCGGCGAGGTCCGCTGGCCCTGCCGGTGTACGACGTCGGCGCGTACCTCCGCTCCACGCCCACCGCCCGGCACCCGGACGCGCAGTTGCTCGTCGCGCCCTTCTCGGCGGCGCCCCGGCGGCCCGGACGCGCGTTGGAGCTGGAGGCCGAGTCGGGGCTGATGGCGCAGGTCACGGTGACCCGGCCGGAGAGCGAGGGCAGCCTCGCCATCACCTCCGCCGACCCGGAGGCACCGCCTCGGATCGTCGCCGGCTACTTCGACGCGGCGCACGACCGGCGGGTGGCGGTCGACGCCTTCCGGCGGGCTCGGGAACTCTTCGCCACCGGCCCGATCGCCAAGCGGATATCGGTGGAGACGCTGCCCGGCCCGGCCGTCCGCGACGACGACGAGATCATCCAGGCGGGGCTGGCGCTCGGGTACTGCGGGTACCACGCGGTCGGCACCTGCGCGATGGGTCCCGGCGACGACTTCGTGGTGGACCCGCAGCTGCGGGTCCGGGGCGTGACGGGTCTGCGCGTGGTGGACGCCTCGGTGCTGCCGACCCTGGTCAGCGGCTATCTCAACGCGCCGGTGATGGCACTGGCGTGGCGCGCCGCAGACCTCATCCGCGCCGCCTGAGGGCGGTATGCTTCCGCCACCGTCCACCTTGGAGTCTGCCATGTCATCGATGCGCCGCGTGCGGCTGGTCAGCCGCCTGCTCGCCCTCACACTCGTCGGCACGGTGCTGTCCGCCGCACCGGCCGGCGCCGCCCCGGCACAGCCATCGTCACCCCCGGGCTGGACGACCGTGCCCGGCACCACCCCGGTGCTGTCCCGACCGGCGGCCACCGTCTACGGCGGGGAGGTGCACCTGGTCGCCGAGGGCCCCGGCGACAGCGTGGTGCACAACCGGTACTCCCTGGAGACCGAGGCCTGGTCGGGCTGGCGGACCGTGCCGGGCCCGGCCCGGGCGGCCTCCGCACCGGCGGTCATCCTCTACGGCGGTGACCTGCACCTCTTCGTCCGGGGACCGGCGGGCACCATCCGGACCTCCCGGTACTCGCTGACGACCGCGAGCTGGTCGGCCTGGTCGACAGTGCCCGGGTCGGGCGCCGTCACGTCGGAGCCGGCCGTCGCGGTGTACGGCGGCTATCTGCACCTGTTCGTCCGGGGATCGGTGGGCGTCCTACGCACCGCCCGGTACGACCTCTCCACCGACACCTGGTCGGCCTGGTCGACGCCGGCGGGTCTGCAGGGCGCGACCTCCGCGCCGGCCACCGCGGTCTACGGGGGTTGGCTGTGGGTGTTCGTCCGTGGCCCGGCCGGCAATCTCCGCACCGTCCGGTACGACCTGTCCACCGACACCTGGACGAGCTGGTCCACGGTGCCCGGCTCGGCGGGTGCTCCGTCGGGCCCGGCCGCCCAGGTGTACGGCGGTGACCTGCGCCTGTACGTCAGCGACGCCGGCAGCGGCACGGTCCGCACCGTCGCCTACACGCTGACCACCGGCACCTGGTCGGGATGGTCGACGGCGACCGGCCCGGTCGACCTGGTCTCGGCGCCCGGCACCACCCAGTACGGCGGCCAGGTGCACCTCTTCGTACAGGGTTCCCAGCAGCAGGTCCACCGGTCGCTGATCGGGTCGTCCTGACGGTCGGGCGGGCCGTCGACCCGACGGTCCGCCCACACTCCGACGACCGGGTGGTCACCCGCGCCCGACCGGCTGTGAGCTGCGTTACCAATACGTCGACCGGGAATCAGCTCGCCGGTTGCGGGTTGGAGCCAGATATGACCGTCGCACCACTGCCTGCTCAGCGTCCGGACCGGCCGGAGATCCTCCGATGAGCGCCCCGCCGCCGGGCGCGCTGATGCCGGGCGACCTGATGAGCCCCCGGCAACGCGTGCGGCTCATCCTCGTCCTCGGCTCCCTGATCGCGGTGGGGCCGCTCACCATCGACATGTACCTTCCGGCGCTGCCGGCCATCGCCGAGGACCTCGCCACCAGCTCGGCGGCGGTCCAGTTGACCCTCACCGGCACGCTGGTCGGCCTCGCCCTGGGCCAACTGCTGATCGGCCCGCTCTCCGACGCCGTCGGTCGGCGCAAGCCGCTGATCGCCGGCACCGCGCTGCACATCGTCGCCTCGGTGCTCTGCGCGCTCGCCCCGAACGTCGCCGTGCTCGGCGCGCTGCGGGTCGTCCAGGGCCTGGGCGCCGCAGCCGCCGCCGTGATCGCCATGGCCGTGGTCCGCGACCTGTTCAGCGGTAGGGCCTTCGCGCAGGTGCTGTCCCGCCTGCTGCTGGTGATGGGGGCCGCGCCGGTGCTCGCGCCGACGCTCGGCAGCGAACTGCTGCGCTGGACCCGGTGGCAGGGCGTGTTCGCCGCGCTCGCCGTCTTCGGCGTCCTGCTGATGCTGGTCGCCGTCTTCGGTCTGCGGGAGACGTTGCCGCCGGCCCGCCGTCAGCGCGGCGGCGTGGTCCCCACCGCGCGTCTCTACCGCTCGCTGCTGCGCGACCGGCCCTACGTCGGGCTGGTGCTCGTGGCCGGGCTGGCGATGTCGTCGATCTTCGCCTACGTCAGCGGCTCCTCGTTCGTCCTGCAGGAGCAGTACGGCCTCGACGAGCAGCAGTTCGGTTTCGCCTTCGGCGCGGGCGCGATCGGTCTGATCGCGGCCACCCAGGCCAACGTACGCCTGCTGCGGCGCCACTCGCCGCCGCGGATCCTGGCCAGCGCCCTGCTGGTCGGCACCGTCGCCGGTCTGGTGCTGCTCGGCCTCGCTGCGACCGGACTCGGTGGCCTGCCGGCGCTGCTCGCGGCGCTGTGGGTGGTGCTCGCCGCCGCCGGCCTGGCGCTGCCGAACGCCCCGGCCGTGGCGCTGACCCGGCACGGCGAGGCCGCCGGCACCGCCTCCGCGCTGCTCGGCGCGGTGCAGTTCGGCATCGGAGCGGTGGCCGCGCCGATGGTCGGGGTGCTCGGCAACGGTGCGGTGGCGATGGCCGTGGTGGTGGCCGGTGGCATGGCGTCGGCGCTGGTCGTGCTGCACCTCATGGTGCGACCGGCTCAGCTCGACGCTCCGGAGCCCGACGCGAAGCCGCTGGCCGTCGCGGTCCACTGACCGCCGGTTCGGTCGAGGGCCGTGCCCCGTCAGCGGCCGGGCCGTCGGCGGCCCGCAGTGGACTGCGGCTATCGGTGCGCCTCGCCCGTCTCGACGAGGCGGGCGAGGTTCGCCAGCGCCATCCGGGTGCCGGTCTCATTGTCGGCGGCGGGGACGGCGTCCGGCACGCCCTCGTGCACCACGTGCACGTCGGTGCCGCCGTCGGCGTCGCTGAGCGTGGTGGTCATCGTCATGACACCGCGCAGGGCGGGATCGTCGGTCTCGAACTCCAGCACCTCGACCACCAGCGCGTCCGGCACCAACCGGCGGAAGTGGCCGTGGTAGGTGTCGGTGTGCGCCGCCGTCTTGCCCGTGGCGTCGGGCGCGTCGTAGGTCAACGACACCCGGAACGCACCGCCCTCGCGTGCCTCGAAGTGGTGCACCTGGCCGGTCATGCCCTCCGGCGCCCGCCACACCGCGACCGCGTCGGGGTCCAGCAGTGCCCGGTAGACCGCCGGGCGCGGTGCCGCGACGTGCGCGGTGACCTGGGTCGTGTACATGGGCGGACGCTACCGCCCAGCGGTGACGAAACCGGCGCGCACCGATCCGTGTCGCAGGCGTGCTCTACCGTCCGACGGCGTGAACGCAGTGCAGACGTACCGGTATCTCGCCCCCTCCGCGCTCGGCGGCGGCGCACTCGCCCTCCAGACCAGCGGCGGGCCCACCCCGAATCCCCGTTTCTTCCGTGGTTTCCTGACCACGCCGCAGGCGGCGGCGATCGGCCTGCTGGCGGTGGCCGAGGTGGCCCGCACCCGCTACCACCGGCCGGTCGACCCGGCCAGCCTCGACCCGGTGGTCACCGGAAGCCGCGACCGGCTGCGCTTCGAGTCCTTCTCCGGCTGCTGCGGCGTGTACGCGCGCCTCGACGCGCTGCCCGAGGGCCTCGACGGTGACGTGGTCGAGCACGGCACCACCAACGTGGACGTCAACACGCCGCTGCGGGAGGCGCTGTCGCGGGTCGGCGGGCTGGACCCGTTGCACATGTCGGTCGGCCCCGACGACCTGACCGTCTCGACGATGGACGGCGAGGTGGTCGAGAAGAAGGTCCCGCTGCCGGTGCGCTGGCTGCGCGGCTTCGCCGAAGTCCAGGTGCTCGCCGCCCGCTTCGAGCCCCGCGCGGAGCTGTCGGCGGCCGAGGCCACCGCGTTCCTGCGGCGGCTGCCGAAGGGCGGCAGCCGCTCGGTGCTGTGGGTGGTGCCCGCCGGCCGGTCGCTGCGGTTGACCTCCCGTCCGGTCCCCGGCGCGGTCTGCCTGGCCGGGCCGAGCCGGTTGGTCGCGCTGCAGCCGATGCTGCGCTTCGCGAAGACCCTCCGCGTGTACGGCCCGACGGTGCGGGCCGGGTCCGCGCCGCTGCCCAGCGTGTGGGAGCTGGACACCGGGGCGCTCCGGCTGTCGTTGACCCTCTCCCCCGAGCCCTACCGTGGCTTCTCCGGCGAGGGCGCGGCGCTGACCGCGCTCGCCGGTGACGACGTGGTCGACGACGCCGAGCTGGTCTCCGCGCTGCTCTCCTGGGACCCGACCGTCGACGTGGACCGGCTGGCCGGCGAGGCGGGCATCGACGCCGACCGGGTCCGGGGCGCGTTGGCGCAGCTCGGCACCGCCGGCCGCGTCGGGTACGACGTCTCCGAGGCGGCGTACTTCCACCGGGTCATGCCCTACGACGCGGGCCGGGCCGAACGCGACAACCCCCGGTTGGTCGGCGCGCGGGCCCTGCTCGACGCCGGGGCGGTGCAGGTGGACGGCGCGTCGGCCACCATCCGCAGCGGCGACCAGGTCTATCGGGTCCGGCTGCTGCCCGACGGCGCGCTCACCTGCACCTGTCCCTGGTGGGCCAAGCACCGGGGACAACGGGGGCCGTGCCGGCACGCTCTGGCCGCCCGCATGATGGTCACCAACCGGGTCGAGGAGCGGGTGTGAGGCGTCCTACGCAGGTCGAGATCATCAAGAGCATGCCGCGACGTCGGCGGGAGTTGACGGAGGGCGGCACCAGCGACCTGTTCGACCTGGTCGGCAACGGCTCCGCCGAGCAGGTCGCGGAGGCGCTGGTCGGGCTGCCCGAGCCGCGCCGCCGCGAGATCGGTGTGGAGCTGACCGCCTGGTTCAAGAAGCGGGACAGAGAGACGTGGTGGACCACGGGGTCGGGCACCGCGCTCGCGGTCGCCGTCGTCGGTTGCCTGCCGACCGCCGCCCAGGCCGCTGCGATCGTCGGGCGCGCCTCGGTGCCGGTGGACGGCACCCGCGCCGCCAGGCTGGTCCTCGCCGTCGCGCAGGAGCGCGGCGTCCCCTGGCTCGGTGACCTGGCCTACCGGGTGGCCGCGCGGTTCGGCCAACGAACCTGGGTCGACGACTGGCTGTTCGTCGCCGAGGTGTTGCGGGTCGAGGGGTCGCCGCCACCCACCGACGAACGCTCGGTGCAGCTCTGGCTGACCGCCGTGCAGTTTCCGGACCGGGGTCGCCGAGGTGCCCCGACCCCGGTGGCGGACCGGATCCGCGACGACCCGTTCCTCCCGGCCATGCTGACCCGGCTGTTCGAGGTGGACGGCATCGGCACCCAGATGATGTTCGACGTGCACTGGAAGAGCTGGGACGAGCCGAAGCGGCACGCCCTGCTGACCGCGCTGACCCAGCTCGCCGCCGAAGGGGTGGTCGAGCGGACGGCACTCGTCGACGGTGCGCTCGGCCGCCTGCTGCGGGGTGACCGACCGACCGCGCTGCGCGCCTTCACCACCCTGCTCGGTCTGCTCACGCTGAGCACCGCCGAGGTCGCCGCCCGCGCCACCGACCACCTGCGCCTGCTCACCGACGCGCCCGCACCGGTGGCCACCATGGCGCAGAAGGCGCTGCGTCAGGTGCCCGACCTGGAGCTGGAGGCGGTCCTCGACGCGTCCCGCCAGGTGCTCACCCGACCGGACAAGGCGCTGGTCCGCACCCAGCTCACCTGGCTCGACAAGCTGGCCCGCCAGCACGCCGAGCGGGCCAGCGAGATCGCCGAGGTGATCGCGCTCGGTGCCGACCATCCCGCCGTCGAGCTGCGCGACCGCGCCGCCGCCCTGGCCACCCGTCACGGCGTCGCGCCGGTCCCACCCGACCTCGGCCCGGCGGTCACCGGCCCGCGCGGCGACGACCTGCCCGCCCCGACGCCACCCGCCCCGGCCCCCGAGCCGATCACCGGCGTCGACGAGCTGGCCGAGGAGGTCGCCGCGCTGCTCGGCACCCGTTACGAAGGCGCGTCGCTGGAACGGATCCTGGACGGGCTGGTCCGGCTCACCGCCACCGACGCCGTGCGGGTACGCGCTGCCCTCGACCCGGTGATCGAACGCCAGCACTGGTCGTGGGCAAACGAGCACAAGTACGATCCGCTCTGCCTCTGCCGGGTGCTCGTCGACGTGTTCACCAGCGCCGGAGTCGACCAGCCCACCCAGCCCCGGTCTCGATGGCAGGCGCTGCTCGCGGCCGTCCGCCGCAGCGAGCCGTCGACACCGGAGCTGGTCGGCACGAACCCCCGGGTGCCCCCGATTCACCGGCTGCTGCGCGCCCGACTCGTCGAGATCGGCGCACACGTCACCGACCGAGGCGACACCGGGCTGCTGGCGCTGCCCACCTCCGCCAACGGCGTCATCGACCCGCTGGTGCTCGTGGAACGACTGGCGGCGCTCGGTGCGCGTATGCCCGGGCACTGGGACCTGACCCAGGCGTTGCTGCGGTTGCCGACCGACGCCGACGAGGCGGTCGCCGGCAAGGCGGCGGCGCTGGGCACCCCTGCCGGTGACCGCCTCGCGGCCTGGTTGCGCGACGGCGGACTGCCGCAGCCGGTGATGCGGCAGAGCACCCTGCGGCGCAAGCGCAAGGGCCAGTACAACTTCGACCACCCGTACATGCCGCCGGAGCGGCTCCTGGTCGAGTTGAGTCCGCCCGACGGTCACGCCGACCCCGACGGGCTGCTCACCCTGCACCCGACCTCGATCGGCGTGGAGCACACCGGATGGGTCAATCTGTGGCCCTCGCTGTTGCCCGGTCACCGGGGCGTCGTCGCCGCCTGCGTACTCCCCCTCGTCGCCAACACCGCCGACCTGGACCAACGCGACGGCACGTCAGTGCTGCCACTGCTCGCCGAGACCACCGGCCCCGGCGGGATCGCCCTCGACCTGGCGATGGCGTACGGCCTCGGGGCCCGACACGCCCCCGACCGCGTCGCCACCCTGGACGCCCTGCTCACGCTCGCCGCCGCCGACCAGTTCGACGCGACCGGCACCGGCACGGCACTCGGCTCCCTGGTCACCGGGGAACGGGTCAAACTGTCGCGGGTCGTCGAGCCACTCCGCGACGCCGCCCAGGCCGGCGCACCGCTGACCGTGTGGCGGCTGCTCGCCGCCACGCTGCCCACACTGCTGACCGCGCGGACCGCGCCACGCGGCACCATCGACATGCTGACCCTGGCCACCGAGACCGCCACCACCACCGGGGTACGCCTCGACGTACCCGGCCTCGCCGAGGTGGCCGCCCGAGGTGGATCCAGCCGACTGGTCACCGAGGCCCGCCGCCTGCACCAGGCGCTACAGAACCTGTGAGTCAACCGCCACCGACGACGGAACACGTGAACGAACCGCCACCGACGACGGAGACCGCCCGGGCCGCACCCGGGCGGTCTCCCGCCGACAACTGGCGGCGGTTCTGGCGACGCTCTCCGGACGTCCACCCCGAGCCGGTCGACCTGCACCAGGCGGCCGCCTTCGGCCTGTCGGCCCTGGCCGTCGGGGCGAACGTCGGTGTCGCCCTGGTGCTACTGATCCCCTACCACCCGCCGACGCATCCTCCTGGCCACGCTGCCGCCCGTCCTCCACCAGCACGCGGAGGGGGTACGCCATCGCTGGTGGGCCCTTGCCGCCGGCCTGGCGACAGGCGTCGCGGCCGGTCTCGGTCTCGACGCCCTGCTGAAGACGGTCATCGGCGCGAAGTGGGCGACGGTGGGTGGCCTGCTGGTCGGCAGCGCGGTCGGCATCCTGACGCACGCGGGGACAACCCACCTCCCGGTCCGCGCCCTACGATGACCGGGGAACGACATCCGAGCCGCTGTCAGGATCAGCCGGTCCGACCTCAGCAGCGGCGCTCCCCTCTGGCAGGTTCTCCCATGCCCACCTCTTCGGCCTGGCGGGTAGCGAACGCAGCGCTCCTCGGCGCGGTGTTCGGCACCACGATCGGCGCGACCTGGCGAGCCTTGAGTGAGCAGGACCGGCCCGCCGAAGACTCGCTCGGTCTGCTGTTTCTCTCCCTAGTCGTCGGGCTGCCGACGATCGTGGTGGTGAGCTGGGTGCTGCTGGCGCTGACCGGACCGGCCTGGGTGGCTCCGACGGTCACGATCGGCGGACTGGCCGCCGGAGGCTTCGCCCTCGGCCTCTACCAGCAGACCATCGACCCGTCCGGATTGCCGCCGGTCGCGGTCTACGCATCGATCTGGGGCACGTGCTACGCGGCCGTCACGCTAGCCTGCCTGCCCCGTGTGCTCCGACCGGTCCGGGTCGGCATCATCGCCCTGCTGGTGCCGCCGCCCGTCCTGTTGCTCGTGCTCTGAACAGACAGCCGGCCGATGCCCCCAAAGGACGGCCGTTGTGCTGCTCGGACCCGCTCAGAGAGGACCGCCGGCCGGCTCCGAGGAAGCCAGCAGCCGCCGGAGTACCCCGATGTCGCCGATGTCCTTCTGCCGCCATGGCCGACCGTTGCGCAGGTGCGGGTACTGCTCCTTCATGGCCAGCATGCCCGGGATACTCATGGCCAGCACCGGCGTACCGTCGAGTGTCACCGGCTCGTCGTCGAACGATCCTGGCGGGAACATCCAGTCCGAGAACCGCCCCAACGGCTGGTGGAACCACCCGTCTGGACGCCGGTCGAAGTAGGCGGTGCTGAAGGAGACACCGTCCCAGGTGAACTCGCACGACTCCACTGGCGGCTGGGTCGCCAGCGCCGTGGCGCCCGCTCCCACGAGCAGCGCCTTCGACCGGTCGGCGTGGATACGCTCCACCCAGAACTCCACGTCGCCGTGCTCGCGGGTGATACGACCGATCCGCGCGTCGAGTCCCCAGCCCCCGAACAACCATGCTGCGATATCGGCTGCCCGCAGGACCGCCACGACCTCGCGAATGACACGTAACTGCCCGTGGGTCTTCTCGTTCACAACCTGATCCTGCCCGGTGCCGAGCCCGCCTGTGGACCCCGTCCGCGCTCCCTCTGCGCCAGGAGCGCGACAGGATTCCCTGATCGTGGCAGTGTGGCTGGCCGACACGCCGACGTGCGAACAGCCACACTGCCACGATGAGACGCAGGGCGGGTCAGCTGCTCAGCGGAGCAGGCGCACGAAGACCCGTACGCCGATCACGATGATCACCACGACCGCTGCGACGGCCAGGTACGCCCACCGGCCGCCGAGCAGGTTGCCGATCCCGAGCAGGGTCACCGCCGCGCCCTGCCACAGCAATTCGTACACGGTCAGGTGCCCCGTCCGGGACGTCGGCCGACTCTGCCGGCCCTCGGTGCGCAGGAGGTTCACCGCACGCGCCGTGAACAGCACACCGAAGATGAGGCAGAGCCAGCCGGCGACGAGGTTCAGCATCGGCGGCACGGAACCTCCTGGAGACATGTCCGACCGGCCCAGACCGGACAGAGGAGATAGCTCGATCCTCACACCGCTGTGGACGTTGCGCATGCCGAGCGGGAATCCGATGACCAACGTCAGCGCCGTCCCGAGCACCTTCATGGATGTGCTGTCTCGCTGCCGGCGGAGGCAGCAACATCCATGAAGGTGTGGTCTGGGACCGGTGGCGACCCACGTTTCGGCGCGACTGGCGCGAGGGGCAGGCTGATCCGTCTGTGCTGTCAGCTCGATAGGGGCCGAGGTCATGGAGGTCACCACTGGCACGCCGCTCACCGTGCGCTGAGCACAGGCCGGGTCGACTGGCGGGCGCGGGGTAGCGTCGGCTCGCATGGGGATCTTGGGCAGGGACACGAAGGATGTCGGGCGACTGGTGCGACCTGCGGAGACGGGTCGCTGGGTGGTACCCGTGCTGGTGCCGCTCGTGGTGGTCTTCGTCGCGTACGCGTGGATCGTTCCCGACGGGCTGGGTGAGGCCGCCCGCAGTGTCGCGGTGGCGACGGCCTGGGGTTCGGCCCTGGTCGGCACGCTGCTCGTGACGCTGCTGGTCCTTCTCACGGTCACGGCGGCCCGGCGTGGCACCACAGCGGTACGGCGGATCGTGGGCACACCCGGCACCTGGCTCGCGGTCGCCGTGGTCGGCTACCTCGTGCTGCTCACCTCCGTCTCCGGCCGGATGGCGCCGCTCCCGGTGTTCGACGCGCTCGATCGGCACTGGCAGGGCAAGGTGCTCGACCTGGTCTGGCTGGCCATCCTGTTCGGCATGTTGCACCGGTGGGCGCGTGCCGAGGCGGGCCTGCGGCTGAGGATCACGCCCGGCTCGGCCCGGCCGGCGCTGCTCACCATCGCCGTCGTGTTCGGGTTCTTCGTCGGGCTCACCGCGCTGGCGGTCGCGCTGGATCCGTCGGCCGCCACGACCGTGGACGCCGAGCGGCTGGCCTTCAACGCCACGATCCCGAACCTGACCGAGGAGTTGATCTGGCGGGCCGCGATGATCGCGGTGCTCGACCGGGCCTTCGGTACGCCCTGGATCGTGCTCGGTGCGCCCGTCGGCTGGGGCATCGTGTTGACCAGCGTGGTCTTCGGCGCCGGCCACGGCATCCTCGTCGACCTCGACGGCGTCTGGGGCTTCAACGTCGCCGGTGGCCTCTTCGCGACCGTGATGGGATTGGCGCTGGGGTGGATCTGGGCGCGTACCGGCAGCGTGTGGCCCGCGTTCCTGCTGCACTGCGCCCCGGAACTGGGGGTGGACGTCGGCATGCTGGTCGCCGGGTGAGCCGGGAGACCGGGCAACCGTGCGGACCACCGACGCGCGGCCCGATCCCGCTGATCAGACCACTGTGGCAAGTGGACACACCATCCTGTGTGTACGGTTGCCCCTCGACATGATCACGTCAGTCCCGCGTTGACACGGCACCCCCCAACTGCGCGCGATGAGCCTGTCGATAATCAAGCGCCAGGCGGGCTTGCAACTTGGCATGTCGGAACTGATATACAGGTCCGACCTGCCGCAGAACACCCAGGTTATGCATCAGCCTGAGAAACCTCATAAGGGTTATCGGCAGGTCTTTGCGTAGCGACAGAAAAGTCACGCAGGACAGGTAGACGGTGCTTGCGACTTTGGGCGCGGAGCCCCTCTTCAGCACAACACCAAATGCAAGCGCCAACGCGGGCACCAAAACTGCGGAATAAGGACCCATGGCTCTCGCTAGCAATCCGACAACCAGGCCGCCAGACAAGGCGAAGACCGACGTGCGCGCCAATGCGAGTTGAATGTCACCGCGCAGAGTTCTGGTCGGGCTCTGAGTCCGGTAGTCGGTCACCGGTTTGGCCATCCAGACCATGAGTCCGTGCACGAAACCAAACAGCACGCCGATGATCGAAAATTCCGTGATGCCAATTATCGGCACACCCGCCAGGTGGAGTCCGACACCGACGATCCCGCCAATCACGAAATAGATCGAAATGGTGAAGGAGAGTGCACGAGCGAGCGGACCGATCCTGCCGATGGAGAGTCTCAGATCGGCGTGAGCAGGTGTCGCAGTCGTATCAGACGCCAGACCGAAGGCCAGTCCGAGTACCAGACCGCCGACGAAACCAGTCATCGATGCGACCAAAGGCACGCCGAGAACAACGCCGGCAAACCAGCCTGAAGCACCGGTGAGCGCTCCAAACACGAGGCCCAGAGCGATGCCTACCAACCACCGATGGATCGGCCTCAACTCCAAGGCGCGGCGCAATTGCCACCAGGCGATATCACTCATACCAATGCAATCAAGATGGTGCGCCAGAAACCCCAACCATCGCTTGGCATCCTCGGGCCGCAAGCCACTACCGGCGGTGCGCGTGTACCGATCACGCCCTTCCGCCACCGTCAATGATGCAGACGTAAGATGATCAAGCAGATGATCTGTCACGCTGGAGGAGTCCGGGAATCGTGTGCGATCGGCAAATATGCTTGGGTCGGCACCCGACTCGATATAGACCTTCCGCATAAGCCATAGATCGAGTGGCGTGGCCAGCGCACCAGACAATGGCGTAGCCTTGCCGTCGGCCAACCCGTGAAGCAATTGGCGCCAGTTGTCCATCGGGCCGGAGTGCCGGACTAGACAGCTCCGCAGATAGGTGCTGATGTCCTGACGGTCGAGCGGCGCCGGAAGAAGAACAGAACCCCTGCTAACACCGACGCCCGAATCGAGCAACAACTCGTATTCCACGGTTCGACAGGTAAGAATAAGCAGGTCATCCTTCGTCAACTCCGAGTTCAGGGCGGAAACCGCCACAGCTCGCACCGAAGTTGGCATCTCGTCGAGCCCATCAAGGATAGGAATGATCCGACGATCGTCCACGAGCAGCCGTGCCGCGTCAAGGCCGAACTCATCAGCACGCAGTAGAGGGTACTCAACAGCCAGACGTGTGGCCAACCAGTCGCGCAACGGCTGCTGCCTAGGCCGCCAATCCGACAAGGAGAAGAGGACGGGAACAGGGACACCATCACCACACTGCTTAAGCAGTTCCCGGAGCAGCAAGACGGCAAGTGTGGTCTTTCCTGCTCCGGGGTCACCGAGCACAACGAGGCGCCGGCACTCCAGCCCGATGAATCCGCTGGCCATCGCCGCCATTTGATCGGTTCGCCACTCGAAGCGACGGCGCCCAATCGCCCTGACAGACCGACGCAAGCGAGACCGTGCGCTTCGCCTATCTGATTGGCTGTCCTCGGCCTCCACCATCCGCCAGCGGACGACCAATGGCGCCGGGTCATCGAGCTGACGCAGAAGGATTTCCTCCCTCCATTGATTCGAAACAACGGTAGCCAGCGCGCGCTGCGCCTGGTCTAGTTGATCCGGCGTCGTCATATTTCTGGATACCGAGGCCCGCCGGAGAGCAAGTAGCGGGACAATTGCCAGCACGAGGGACAACAGTTGCGCCCAGGCAGCGGCATGTTCCGGCCCTTCAACCCTGACCAGGTAACCAAGACCACCGCCGATTACAACACATAGTGCCGAAACTGCGTATGCAAACAATCTGCGGCCGGCCATCGGCACATTCTGCTGATTGCCTACCTGCAACGCAAGATTCAAGTCGGCGGCACGACACCGGAGCCCGCCAGGGCAGACGCAACCGTTGTAGACGCCTTAGCCTCGGACATCTGCCAGTGAAGACGGGCGTGGCCTTTCAGTGACCGTCCGGGTAACGAACCTGGACGATCACCGATGACCACGCCCGTTGCCCCGCAACCACCAGTCACCCTTTGTTATGGACCGGAGAGTCAGACGGCGTGGCGCTGGGCCCAGTCGAGGGCGTAGTCGGCGACCTGCTCCCAGCCGGGCTCCGCGCACGTCCAGTGTGAGCGCTCGGGGAACTCGTGGAAGTCGGTGACGGTGCCGGGCGCCTTGTAGTGGTGGGCGTTGGAGCGGTTCACCGAGGCCGGCATGATGTGGTCCTTGCCCCCGGCGATGAACAGCAGCGGGGCGCGCCCCTCGTTCCGGAAGTCGACCCAGGTCTCCTGCTTGCCGGGAGTGAAGTTGGCGAGCAGGCCGTAGGACCAGACCCAGCTTCCCGGCGCGGCGATCGCGTACCGGTCGTAGGCGGCGCGGGCCTCGTCCTCGGGCAGGGTGTTGGTGAACGCGTAGTGGAACTGCTCCGGGGTGAACCCGGCCGCGCGGTGGCGCTTGGCCGGGTTGTTGAGGATCGGGAAGAGCGACTTGATCTGCGAGGGCGGGTTCACCCGGATACCTTCGGGCGGCGCCGAGTTGATCACGACGCCGGCCGCGCCGTTTCCCCGGTCGAGCAGGAGCTGGGTCAGGGTACCGCCGAAGGAGTGACCCATGATGATCGGCTTCTCCGGCAGCGCGGTGATGACCTTCTCCAGGTGCGCCACGGTCTCCGGGACGGTCACCGTCGCGATCGGCGTCGGGTCGGCGCGCAGCGCCTCCACCTCCACCTCGAAGCCCGGGTACGTCGGCGTCAGCACCGTGTGCCCCTGCGCCTCGAAGTACGGCACCCAGTGTTCCCAGCTGCGCGAGGTGACCCACAGGCCGTGCACCAGGACGATCGTGCTCATGCGTCGTACTCCTTCAGAAAGGCCAGCAGGTCCTGGCCGAGCTGCTCCTTGTGAGTGTCGGTGATGCCGTGCGGCGCCGACGGGTAAACGATCAGCCTGGCGTCCTTGATCAGCGCGGCGGACGCCTTGCCGCCGACGTCGAAGGGCACGACCTGGTCGTCGTCGCCGTGGATGACCAGCGTCGGCACGTCGAACCGGGCGAGGTCGGCCCGGAAGTCGGTGGCCGAGAAGGCCGCGATGCTCTCGTACGCGTTGCGGTGCCCGGCCTGCACGCTCTGCCGCCAGAACGCGTCCCGGATCCCGGCGGAGATCTCCACCCCAGGCCGGTTGTTGCCGAAGAAGGGACCGTCGGCGAGATCCCGGTAGAGCTGCGACCGATCCGCCAGCGACCCGGCCCGCAGGCCGTCGAAGACCTCCCCGGGTACGCCGTCCGGGTTGTCGTCGGTGCGCAACATCAGCGGGGGTACGGCGGAGACCAGCACCGCCTGTGCCACCCGCGAGGTGCCGTGCCGGCCGATGTACCGGGTGATCTCTCCCCCGCCGGTGGAGAACCCGACGACCGTCGCGTCCCGCAGGTCGAGCGTGTCGACCAGGGTGGCCAGGTCGTCGGCGTACGTGTCCATCTCGTTGCCGTGCCAGGTCTGGGTGGAGCGTCCGTGCCCGCGCCGGTCGTGCGCGATCACCCGGTAGCCGTGCGAGGCGAGGAACAGCGCCTGCGCCTCCCAACTGTCGGAGTTGAGCGGCCAGCCGTGGCTGAGCACGACCGGTCGTCCCGTACCCCAGTCCTTGTAGAAGATCTCCGCGCCGTCCGCGGTCGTGACGAAGGGCATCCTGCCGTCCTTTCGCTGCCTGGGGGAGAAATGTCGCACCGATCGCGCGGCCCGGGTTTCGTGTCGGCGCACGGTTCTTGCACCTGACGGCACACCGGTTCAACGCGAGCGGGCCGGTACCGGAACACGGGTGGTCGGCCTCGTCGCGGCCAGTTGTCGCGGGGTCAGCCCGAAGGCCGCCCGGAAGCGGTGGGAGAAGAAGCTCGGGCTGGAGAAGCCCCATGCGCGGGCCAGCGCGGCGATGGAGGTGTACCGCCGGTGCGAGGCGGTCAGCTCGGCGCGGGCACCCTGGAGGCGTTGCTCGATGATCGACTGTTCCAGGCTCTGGCCCCTCTCCTCGTACAGCTTGTAGAGGGCGCGCAGCGAGATGGCGTTGGCGGCGGCGACGCGGGCCGGGGTCAGGTTGGGCTCGCGCAGGTGCGCGCGGACGTACGCCGCGACGCGTGCGTACATCGAGGACTCGACGGTGTCGCGCAGCAGGCGACCACTGCCGGCGGCGGAGACCACCAGCGCCCGCATCAGCTCGCACGGCCCGAACCGGCGGTCCTCGCGCGCCCAGCTCAGGTGGTTGTCGGTGCGCAGCGGCACGGCCAGCACGATCGAGGTCTCGGTCTCCGCCCGCGACATCCGAGGGGTACGCCGCAGCGTGGTGCCTGACGCCTCGATGTTGAAGACCTTCGCGGGCCCGAAGTCGAAGACGGTCATCCGGGCGTGGATCGCGGCCGGGTCCTCGAACGACGCCATGCTCGACGAGCAGTTGGCGCTGACCGTGGCCTGGAACGCCTCGGCGCGCTCGCCGACCGGCAGGGCACCGGTGTCCAGCACGAGCATGCTCCCTCCCTCCGTCGGATCGAAACCTAACGCTGGCCCGACGGGGCGGGGAGGGCTGTGAGTGCACGGGCGCGTCCGACAGTGCACGGATGCGGGGACGGCCCGTCGCCGTGCGACGGACCGCCCCCGCGGACCAGTCGGTGGGTCAGCCGACCGAGGCGGGGAACCGTTCCCAGACCCGGTGGTCGGCCATCAGCCGGTGCACTGCGGTGAAGACGTCCTCGCCCGAGTCGTCGGTGATGACACCGGGCGTACCGGCGATGCCCGCCTGCTCCAGCACGGAGACGCCGGGGCCCCAGGCACCGATCGCCTTGGCGTGCCGCCAGCACTCCTGCACCATCAGCAGCACCCGGGGGTCGACCGGGCCGGTGGGAGCCGCACCGGCCTTGGCGTCGCGGGCCGGCAGCGCGTCCGGTGCCGGGGCCGGTGCTGCGGCGATCAACAGCGCGTCGAACTCCACCGACCGGCCGGTGGCGAAGCTGCGCTGCGCCGGAAGGTCACCGATCAGACCGCCGTGCGGGGCGATCAGCAGCGGCACCATGTCGGCGGCGAAGACCGCCTGGCGCACGTCGCGGACCGTGTCGAGATCGGCCTCCGGGTCGACGACGATGCCCACCATTCGCCCGTCGGCCGGCCACTGCCGTCCCACCTGGGACAACGCGGGGCTGGGCGTGACGTCGGCGAGCGGCACGGTCGGCTCCGGCGCGGGCAGCCCGAGACCGGTGGCGACCTGGGCGCAGAGCACCGGGTCGATGTTGGCCAGGCACTGGAGCTGCCGTTCCTTGATCTCCTGGTGGTAGCACTTGCCGAGCTCGAAGGTGTAGGCGCGGATGATGTGCTCCCGCTCCACCGGCGACATGCTCAGCCAGAAGAGTCGCACCTGGCTGTAGTGGTCGTCGAAGGAGACCGGGTTGGCCCGGATCTTCGGCGCCTCGGCCACCCGCACCGGCACGTCCACGAAGGCGTTCTCGGCGTCGCCGGCCGGGAACGGGTTGCCGCCGTCGAGCGAGTTCGGCCGGTACGGTGCCACCCCGGCGTGCACGGCGTGCTGGTGGAAGCCGTCGCGCAGCATGTCGTTGACGGCCGCGTGCGGCCGGTTGATCGGGATCTGCGGGAAGTTCGGCCCGCCCAGGCGGGTGAGCTGGGTGTCGACGTACGAGAAGAGGCGGCCCTGCAACAGCGGATCGTTGGTGACGTCGATGCCGGGCGGCAGGTGACCGACGTGGAAGGCGACCTGCTCGGTCTCGGCGAAGAAGTTCGTCGGCGTACGGTTCAGCGTCAGGCTGCCGACCACCTGCACCGGGGCGAGTTCCTCCGGCACGATCTTCGTCGGGTCGAGCAGGTCGATGCCGGCGAACGTCTCCTCCGGGGTGTCCGGGAAGACCTGGAGACCGAGTTCCCACTCCGGGAAGGCGCCCGCCTCGATCGCGTCGTACAGGTCGCGCCGGTGGAAGTCCGGGTCCATGCCGGCGAGCATCTGGGCCTCCTCCCACACCAGGGAGTGCACGCCCAGCTTGGGCTTCCAGTGGAACTTGGCCAGCACCGTCTCCCCCGCCTCGTTGACCAGGCGGAAGGTGTGTACGCCGAAGCCCTCCATGGTCCGGTACGAGCGCGGGATGCCCCGGTCGGACATGTTCCAGATGGTGTGGTGCTGCGCCTCGGTGTGCAGCGAGACGAAGTCCCAGAACGTGTCGTGCGCGCTCTGCGCCTGCGGGATCTCGCGGTCCGGGTGTGGCTTGCCGGCGTGAATGATGTCCGGGAACTTGATCGCGTCCTGGATGAAGAAGACCGGCATGTTGTTGGCGACCAGGTCGAAGGTGCCCTCGTCGGTGTAGAACTTCGTGGCGAAGCCCCGGGTGTCGCGCACGGTGTCCGCCGAGCCGCGTGACCCGAGGACGGTGGAGAACCTGACGAACACGTCGGTCGTCCGCCCCTTGCGGAGGAATCCCGCCCTGGTCACGGCCTCGGCCGCGCCGTACGCGGTGAACACGCCGTGCGCTCCCGCACCTCGGGCGTGCACGACCCGCTCAGGGATGCGCTCGTGGTCGAAGTGCGTGATCTTCTCGCGGAGGTGGTGGTCCTGGAGCAGCACCGGTCCCCGGGGACCGGCCTTGAGCGAGTGGTCCGTGTCGCGCAGCCGCGCCCCCTGCGCGGTGGTCAGGTAGGCGCCCTGCTGACCGTTGGCAGTGGCCGGAGCGCCGGTGCGCGCGCCGGTCGGCGTACGGGTCTGCGGGCTGCCCTGCTCCGGCTTTGGCGGCAGCGGATCCTGTGGCGTGGTCGGCTCCGACACGGTCGGTGGCGCGCTGCCCGGTTTGCCGGGCACTTCCGGCGTGAGGGCGTCGGTGACCTTCTCCGCGGCGGACTCGACCGCGTCCTTGACCACCTTCGCGGGGTTACGGGCATCCATATCGGCAAGTACCTCCTGGAACACAAGTACCGGATGCCACCGCGATACCCTGGCCGGAGTCGGCAAAACAGGGCGAACGGTATGAGTCTGGTAAGGCCCGTCCCTCGGTGCTCGGCTAGGTCCGGCGGGCGTGCACGCGTTCGATGGTGCCGTAGGTGAGTCGTTCGGTGGCGACGACCTCGACGTCGAGCTGTCGCAGGGTGTGCAGTGGGCGACGGGTGTAGTGCTCACCCTGCAACGGCACGCTGACCAGGTCGACGACGTGCTGCGCGGCGCGTAGCAGCGGGTGGGCGGCGACGATGTGGTCGGCGAGCAGCAGGTCACCGCCGGGCCGCAGCACCCGGACCGCCTCGGCGAGGGCGGCCCGCTCGTCGGGAACGCAGCACAGCGCGAAGGTGCAGACGACGGTGTCGAACCGCGCGTCGGGGAATGGCAACGCGCTGGCGTCGGCGGCGGCGAGCATGACCGGCCGCCCGAGGCTGGTGGCGCGACGCCGGGCGGCACTCGCCATCTGTGGGCTCCAGTCGACGCCGGAGAGTCGTACGTCGGCGGAATAGTGCGGGAAGTTGAGCCCGGTGCCGACGGCCATCTCCAGGGTGGCTCCGGCGGCGCGCCGGCACACCCAGCGGCGGCTGTCGGCGAGCAGACGCCGTTCCGTCGAGGCCATCTTCCGGTCGTAACCGGCGGCGCGGTCGTTCCAGTGGCGGATGAGCCGGTCACGTCGTCGCATGTGCAGCACCCCGCTCTCCCGATCGACCCGCCGCGACCCGGACATCGGCCCACCCCGATCGTGCCACCCGCCCACCACGCCCGACCACCCCCGGCTCCAGGCCGGCAGCCGGTTGATCAAGAGGTTTTGGCCCTGCGCGCCGAGGTGCCGTGACCAGAACTTCTTGATCGACGCGCCGGGCGGTGGGCCGGGCGGTGGGCCGGGCGGTGGGCCGGGCGGTGGGGCGGGCGGTGGGGCGGGCGGTGGGGCGGGCGGTGGGGCGGGCGGTGGGCGATTCACCGCTCGGAGAAGCGGCGGCGGCGCAGCTCGGCCGCCACCGGCACGAGCAGCGCGAAGCCGAAGAGCCCGGCCAGCCCCCACGGGTGGTGGTCGGTGGTCGCCTCCACCCGGCGGGCCGCGCCGGAGGTGACCACCTCGCCGTGGATCCGGTAGTCGCCGACGGCCGGGGCCGGCAGGGCCATCGGGATCCGCACGACGCGTTCCTCCCCGGCGGCGAGATCCGGCGTGTCCGGGGACGCGACGAAGCCGGTCGGCTCCGGTCCCCGACCGACGGTGAACGACAGCGCCACCGCCACCGGCACCGGCTCGTCGTTGCGCAGCCGCAGCACCACGGTCCGCTGCGCGGCGGCACCGAACAGGGCGGGCCAGCCGCCGTCGCGTTCGACGTGTGCTCCGACGACGACTGGGGGGCGAGTTCCGGTCTGCCGGACGGTGCCGCCGGATCGCCGGGTCGCGCCGGTCACGCGCAGCGGCGCGGTCGCCGCGAGCCGACCCTCCATCGTGCGCACCCGCACCTGGCAGGGGCAGCCGTCGGGTGGCGCGACGACGGTCAGCGGCGTCCCACCGGCACCGGTGCCGGGCAGGTGGATCTGGGCCGAGGTGTCCACCGCGCAGCGGGGCGGCGTACCCGCGTCGCACAGCTCGATCACGACGGTGCCGGCGGGCCAACCGGTGAGCCGGACCAGCACCTGCTCCCCCGGTCTCGCCTCGGCCCGGTCCAGCGCCACCCGGGGGTCCGGCGTCGGGGCACCGGTCAGGGCGAGGCCGGCCAGCAGGGCGACGGCACCGTACGCGAGCCACCTCATGCCGGTGTCGACCGGCGACGCCGGATCGCCCGCACCCGGCTGACCAGCAGCGCGCCGAGGGCGGCGAGCAGCAGTGCCGTCCAGACCCAGGGCACGGCCCAGGTCGCGGCGGTGCGGTGCACGGTGGGCAGCATCCGGTCCGGGGTGGCCGGGTCGACGGCCACGTCGGCGGCCAGCCGTCCGGCCGGCACCACGCCGTTGATCTGTTCGGTGACGGTGATCGCCGCGCCGGGCAGCAACTCGGGCACGGTGACCGGCTCGGTGCGGGCCAGTCCGATGCCGAACGGCGCGGTCAGGCGTACCTGGGTGGTGCCGGTCAGCCGGGTGTTGCCGGTGTTGCGCAGCCGGTAGCTGACCACGACCGGCCCGGTGCCGAACGGGTTGACCGGGTTGTCGTAGCCGATCCGCATCGCCTCGACCTGGAGGCCGGGGCGCACCGGGCCGGCGATCCGCAGATAGATCCGGGCGGCCACGCGACGGTCGAGCCTGACCTGCCCGCCGCCCTCCGCCACCTGGGCGATCGAGGCGACCACACCACCGGCGTGGTCACCGGGGCTGGCGTTGGCCGGTACGCCGATCCGGAACGGCAGGATCACCTGCTCGCCCGCCGGCACCCGGTAGGTGCGCTCGGCGAACTGCGTCCAGGCGCCCACGTCCACCGCCGGACGGCTGGCCGGTTGCAGCGCGAAGCCGCCGTCGTCGGTGGTGAAGGCGTCGGCGCCGTACACCGCGAAGGTCATCGCGGTCGTGCTCAGGTTGGTCAGCGCCACCCGGTCCTCGATCACCTGACCGGGTTCGGCGTCGTGGACGAAGTAGCTGCGGCCGGTGGGGCCGGACGGTCCGGACGGCTGCACCGCCCAGGTGAACCCGGCGTCGCTCGGCGACGGTGACGGCGCGGGTGCCGGCGCGGCGAGGGCGACGGCCGGTCCGCCGGCCAGCACGCCGGCGAGGACGGTGAGGACCAGGGTCACGGCGACCAGGTGCGGGGAAGGGCACCTCGTCATCGATCTGCGCACAACAAGATGCCCTTCCACGCGTCAGGACAGGGTGAGGGTCAGGGTGGCGGTGTAGTCACCCGGACCGGTGGCGGCCGGGACCCCGAGGCCCAGGTCGGCACCGCACCGGAAGCTGCCAGCGCTGGCACCGGCGGCGGAGCCGCACAGGGTACGGGCGCTGCCCAGACCCGTGCCGTCACCCGGGTTGGCCCGCCCGCCCGGGGTGACCACCCCGGAGAAGCCCACCAGCTTGTCGGCGAGCACGGACGCGTTCGGCGTCCAGCCGAGGTTGTCGGCGGCGATGGTGCCACCGAGCGCGCTGGAGAAGTCCTCCACCTGACCGACCACGTTCCAGCCGGCGTTGGTGCCGCGCAGGTCGCTGACGGTCACCGCGTTGAGCGCACCGTCGGCGACCCCGCCGGGGTGCACGGCCGACAGCGCCACGGCACTGCCCGACGAGGTCAGCGTCAGCGGACCGGACTGGAGCACCGTGGCGGTGATCTCCTGCTCGGCGCCGCTGGGGCCACCGGTGGCCCCCCGGAAGGTGATCGGGGTGAAGGTGTCCTGGCTGCGGTCGCTGGAGGCGTGTGCGGCGAACGTCAGCACGTAGCACTGGGTCACCGTGCAGTCGACCGTGTCGCCGTTGCCGTCGGTGTAGCTCGGCACCAGGTCCAACGTGGTGGAGAAGGTGCCGTCGGCGGCGAGCCTGACCTGCGCCGCGGACGACGAGGCGTTCTTGTGCACCCACTTCACCGGCTTGTACGGGCGGGAGTTCACCCAGTGGTTGTCGACCTTCGGGCCGAACGCCACATAGACACCGACGCCGCCGTTGGCGTCCGGGTCGAACCCGGAGCCGGTGACGGTGACCGACGTCCCCTCGGGGTCGAGGGCGGCGGACGGGTCCACGGTCACCGACGGGGTGGCGGGGCCGCCGCCCGCGCCGGTGGTGAAGGTGAACGACGTCGGGTCCATCGCCGTGCCGGCGGTGAAGAAGCCGGCGAAGGCGGTGGCACCGGTCTCGGTGAGCGTGGTGGTCAGGTTGCTCCAGCTCACCGAGTCGCCCGAGACGGTCGGGTTGGTGCCGCCGGTGCCGAGGGTGGCGATGGCGGCCTGCTCGATCTGCACCGGCTCGAACCCGCCGCCGCTGACCTCGAGGTCGACGTCGGCGAGCAACGAACCGCCGGCGCCGTCCACCACCACGGTGGGGTTGGCCAGGGTGATCTTGAAGAAGTGCGACGGGTACGAGAACACGACCGTGCCGCCGTAGTTGACGGTGGTCGCGCCGGTGGCGCTGTCGTACGTGCCGCCGGTGACCGGGAACGTGAAGGTGCCGTCCGCGTTGCGGGTGGCGCCGTCGGCGACCCCGATCGGCGGATTGCCGTTACCGGTCGAGACGTACGCCCGGAACGAGCTCTTGAAGCCCCAGTCGAGGCTTCCCGCGGTGACGTCGGCGGGTGCCGCCGTCGCCGGGGCCACCACGGCCAGTGACGCGGCGGCGCCGAGCACCGCTGCCGACGCCCACCGGTACGACCGTCGGCGGATACCGCCGGGTCTGGGTACGGACATGAGTCTTCCTCTCGTAGGGGGTAGGGCGTGATTAGGTTAGGCTGACCTAATCTTTTGAGAAATCCTCCGAACACCCTCTTGCGGAAGCAGCAAGATCTACTTAGGTTAGCCTAACCAATCTTCGGAGGTCACTAATGCCTGCCCGCCTCGCCGCCGCCCTGGTCAGCGCGGTGCTGCTGGTCATCGGCGCCCTCGCGGCCGGCCCCGCGTACGCGGACACGGTCGGCAGAGGCCCCGACGGCCAACGCCTCTCCGTCAGCCGGACGACCGCGATCCCCCTCGCCGGTGCCACCGTCACGGTTTCCGGATCCGGCTTCGACACCGCCAAAGGCATCTACGTCGCGTACTGCGTCGACAACGGTGCCGGCGCACCGCCCTCGCCCTGCGGCGGGGGCATCGACACCAGCGGCGCGACCGGCGCCTCGCACTGGATCTCCTCGAACCCGCCCGCGTACGGCGAGGGGCTGGCCGTCCCGTACGGCTCCGGCGGCTCGTTCAGCGTCCGGCTCCGGCTGACCGCGACGATCGGCGACGTGGACTGCACCGTCCGGCGCTGCGTGGTGGCCAGCCGCAACGACCACACCCGCAGCTCCGACCGCTCGCAGGACGTCAAGGTGCCGGTCACCTTCGCCGCACCGGCGGCCAGCCCGACCACCCGGGCCGCCGCCCCCGCGTCGTCAGCCCCGGGCGGCGCCACTCGGACCTCCGCCGCCCCGGCACCGGCCGCCTCCGGCGCACCCACCGGCACCACCCCGCCGGCCGGCGCCGTCGAGGGATCGGCTCCGCCCGAGGCGGGTACGGCCACCGGCGCGGGCGGCACCGGTGGTGATCCGGTCAGCGCCGACCAGCAGTTGCTCACCACCCAGGTCAGCGACAGTGGACCGGCCGGGCGCTGGTTCACTGTCACCGTCGCCGGACTCGCCGTACTGCTGGTCCTGCTGGTGGTCCTGCGGATCCGCCGACGTCGGCAGGCGCAGCGGTGAGGCGCGTACTGCCCGCCCTGCTGGCACTGCCCGCGCTGCTCGGTCTCGTCGCCTGCGACGCCGCCGCCGGCACGCCGGGTGTCACCTCGGCGACCGGCTGCGGGCCCGCCACCGCCGTGGTGACCGACACCGACGTCGTCCCGGTCGGCGGCGACCCCGGCAGCAGCCTGCCGGCCACCGTGGACTCGGCCGACGGGACGACGGTCACCGTCACCGACGCCAGCCGCGTCCTCGCGGTGAACCTGTACGGCTCCATCGCCGAGATCGTCTTCAGCCTCGGCCTCGGCGGCCGGGTGATCGGGCGGGACACCTCCACCACCTTCGCCGCCGCCGCGCACCTGCCGGTGGTCACGCCGGCCGGACACGACCTGGCCGCCGAGGCGGTGCTGCGACTGAACCCGACGGTGGTACTCGCCGACACCAGCATCGGCCCGCCCGAGGTACTCACCCAACTCCGTCGGGCCGGTATCCCGGTGGTCCTGATCGACGACGAGCAGAGCCTCGCCGCCATCCCGCGCAACATCCGGGCCATCGCCGCCGCCCTCGGCGTACCGGCGGCCGGGGAACTCCTGGTGTCCCGGGTGGAGGCGGAGATCGCGCAGGCCCGCCGCAGCGCCCCGGCGGACGGCTCGCCACTGCGCATCGCGTTCCTCTACGTGCGGGGTACCGCCGGGGTATACCTGATCGGCGGCAAGGGCGCCGGCTCGGACGAGATGATCCGGGCGATCGGCGCGACCGACGCCGGCACCGAGATCGGACTCTCCCGGTTCCGGCCGCTGACCAGCGAGGGTCTGATCAACGCGGCACCGGACGTCATCCTGGTGATGACCGACGGGCTGGAGTCGGTCAAGGGCGTGGACGGCCTGCTCGCCCTGCCCGGCGTCGGCCAGACCCCGGCCGGTCAGCACCGCCGGATCGTGGACATGGACGACGGGATGCTGCTGAGCTTCGGGGCTCGGACCGGCCGCACCATCCAGGCCCTCGCCGAGGCGGTCCACCGACCGTGCACATGAGACGACCCCTGCTGCTGGTCGGGCTGAGCGTCGCCCTGGTCCTGCTCTGCCTCGTCGCGGCCGGCACCGGGCAGGTCCAGGTGCCGCCCGCCGAGGTGCTCGGCTCGCTGCTGCACCGCATCGGGCTCGACGTCGGGCCACTGCCGAGCGCCCCGCACGGGGAGAGCGCGCTCTGGGTGGTGCGCTTCCCCCGGGTCGTGCTCGCCGTCGTCGTCGGTGCCGCGCTCGGCTGCGCGGGCGCGCTGATGCAGGGCGTCTTCGGCAACCCGCTGGCCGAACCGGGCGTCATCGGCGTCTCCTCGGGTGCCGCGGTCGGTGCCGCCACGGTCATCATCACCGGTGTCGCCACCCTCGGCGGCTGGACCGTCGCGGTCGGGGCCTTCCTCGGCGGTCTCGCCGCCACCGCCCTGGTCTATTCGATGTCCCGCACCGGCGGACGCACCGAGGTGGTCACGCTGGTGCTGACCGGCATCGCGGTCAACGCGGTGGCCGGCGCGCTGATCGGCCTGCTGATGTTCTTCGGCGACGCCGACGCCGTACGTGCCATCGCGTTCTGGCAGCTCGGCAGCCTGGCCCAGGCCAACTGGGCGGCCGTGGGAGTGACCCTGCCGTGCGCGGCCGTCGGCATCGCGATCGCCGTCGCCACCGCCCGCCGCCTGGACCTGCTGGCCCTCGGTGACCGGTCGGCCCGGCACCTGGGCGTCCACGTGGAACGGTTGCGGCTGGCCATGATCGGGGTGACCGCGCTGCTCGGGGCCGCCGCAGTGGCCTTCACCGGCGTGATCTCCTTCGTCGGGCTGGTCGTGCCGCACCTGGTCCGGATGGTCGCCGGGCCGGGTCACCGGCTGCTCCTGCCGGCCAGCGCGCTGGGCGGGGCCATCGTGGTCGTCGCCGGGGACCTGGCCGCCCGCACCCTGGTCGACTACCAGGAACTGCCGCTCGGCGTGCTGACCGCCGTGGTGGGTGGCCCGTGTTTCTTCTGGCTGCTGCGCCGGACCCGGGCACGGGCGGGAGGATGGGGATGAGACGGACGGTGCCGGAGGTCGGTCGCGAACCGATCGGTCTGCGGGTGGACCGGTTGGGTGTCCGGCGCGGCGGCCGACCGATCCTGACCGACGTCACCCTCGACGTCCAGGGTGGGGAGCTGCTGGCGCTGGTCGGGCCGAACGGCGCCGGCAAGAGCACCCTGCTCGGCGCCATCTGCGGTGACCTGGCTCCGGCTTCCGGTGACATCGCGTTCGCCGGTCGGCCGCTGCACCGCTGGGCTCCGGTCGAGCTGGCCCAACTCCGCGCGATGCTGCCGCAACGGGCCACCATGACGTTCCCGTTCACCGTCGGCGAGGTGGTCGCGATGGGCCGCGCCCCCTGGGCCGGTACGCGGTACGCCGACGAGGACGACGACGCGATCCGCGAGGCCCTGCGGCTGACCGGCATCGAGTCCTTCACCGACCGGGTCTTCTCCGCGCTCTCCGGCGGCGAGCAGGCGCGGGTGGCGTTGGCCCGGGTGCTCGCCCAACGGACCCCGATGCTGCTGCTGGACGAGCCGACCGCCGCGCTCGACCTGCACCACCAGGAGTTGGTGCTCCGGCTCGCACGCGAGCGGGCCCGCCAGGGCGGCGCGGTGGTGGTCGTCCTGCACGACCTGGCGCTGGCCGCCGCGTACGCGGACCGGATCGCGTTGCTGGCCGGTGGACGGTTGGTCGCCGACGGGCCACCGGTCGAGGTGCTCACCGCCGACCGGCTCAGCGAGGTCTACCAGCACGAGATCGAGGTGCTGCCGCATCCGCGTACGGGTGTGCCGCTGGTGGTGCCGGTCCGCACCGACGAGTGACGGCCCGCCGGTGGTGACCGGCGGGCCGTCGTACGGGATCAGCTCGCGTCGGGACGCGGGGTCACGCCCAGCGCCGCGCACGCCTCCCGGTACATCCGGGCGGCCTCGGCCCGGATCTGCCGCCGCTCGGTGAGCGGAGCGCTGAAGGGCACCCGCACCGGGACCGGAGCACCCTCCACGGTGGCCGCGAAGTACATCGCCTCGGCGTCCATCCCGGACATGACCGCCGCGGTGGCGGCCGGTGCACCGCCCAGCCCCTGGCAGATCAGCCGGCAGTCGTCGGCGTGGTCGGTGTTCATGTGCCGCATCACGGCCGACACCACCTCGGGCGGGAACGGGTTCGGTGCGCTCACGCGGCACTCCCCCGCACCACGTCCCGGCCCAGCTCGGCGATCATCTCGGTGTTCAGCCGGTACGCCCACGACACCTCGTCGAGGAAGCGTTGCCGCTCGACCTCGTCCCACGGCGCCGTGTCGAGCAGCTCGCGGTAGTGCTGCTTGAAGTCCTTCGCGTCCAGGTCCGGGAAGAGGAAGAACCGGACGCCGTCGGTGTCGAGCCCGAACGTGCGGCGCACCGCCCGCACCATCACCTGCCCGCCGGAGAGGTCACCCATGTACCGCGTGTAGTGGTGGGCGACGAAGCCCGCCGGCCAGGTGAACGCGACCTCGCGCAGGCGTTCCTGGTACTGCCGGGTGGCGGGGCTCGGCGCGATCCGGGTGGCCCAGTCGGGGCCGTGCAGGAACCGCAGGTCGTCGACGATGCGGGGCAGGCGGCGCAGTTCCTCCACGACGAACGGCCCGGCGACCGGGTCGTCCCGCATCGCCTCGGCGGCCTCCTCCAACGTCTGGTAGACGACGTGGAGCTGCTCCAGCAACGCGGCGTACCCGGTCCGGTCGAGCTGCCCCGACAACAGGGCGTCGAAATACGTCACGTTCTGCGCGGCCCGGTGGTCCGCCCTGGTCAACTCGCGCACCTGTGCGGCGAACCCCATGAACACCTCCTGTTAGGTAAGGCTAACCTATCATGATCATCGGTCGGTGGGGAGAGGGCACCAGGTCAACATTCCAGGAAGGTAAACCCTTGTTCCGCTTGGTCGCCTGGCCTGGCGCGGTCCACCACATCTTGCGACGCTAGTGATCGTGTATGACTACGACCTGTTGGTACTGGGCTCAGGGCCGAGCGGTCAGAAGGCCGCCATCGCCGCCGCCAAACTCGGCCGACGGGTGGCCGTCGTGGATCGACGCGACATGCTCGGCGGAGTCTGCATCAACACCGGCACCGTCCCTTCGAAGACCCTGCGCGAGGCCGTGCTCTATCTGACCGGCCTGAGCCAACGAGACCTGTACGGCAGCAGCTACCGGGTGAAGGACGAGATCACCGTCAGCGACCTGGCGGCCCGCACCCAGCACGTGATCAACCGACAGACCGACGTCATCCGCAACCAGTTGACCCGCAACCGGGTCACCCTGATCACCGGCACCGGCCGCTTCGCCGACCCGCACTCGGTCTGGGTCGACGGCGGCTCCGGACGGGATTCGAAGATCACGTTCGACAAGGCCATCATCGCCGCCGGCACCAGACCGGCCCGACCGGACAGCGTCGACTTCGACGACCGGACCATCGTCGACTCCGACGGGGTCATCAACCTCCAGGCAGTGCCGCGCAGCATGGTCGTGGTCGGCGCGGGCGTGATCGGCATGGAGTACGCCTCCATGTTCGCCGCGCTGGGCACCAAGGTGACCGTGGTGGAACGCCGCGAGCGGATGCTCGACTTCTGCGACGAGGAGATCATCGAGTCGCTCAAGTACCACCTGCGCGACCTGTCGGTGACGTTCCGCTTCGGCGAGGAGGTCGCCGCGGTGGAGAAGCACCAGAACGCGGCGCTGTGCGTACTCAAGAGCGGCAAGCGGATCGTCGCCGACACGGTGATGTACTCGGCCGGACGGCAGGGCCAGACCGACGGACTGGACCTGGAGTCGGCCGGGCTGACCGCCGACCGGCGCGGCCGGATCGAGGTCGACGCGAACTACCGGACCACGGTGGAGAACATCTACGCCGTCGGTGACGTGATCGGTTTCCCGGCGCTGGCCTCCACCTCGATGGAGCAGGGCCGGTTGGCCGCCCAGCACGCCTGCGGCGAGCCGGAACGCCCGATGCACGAGTTGCAACCGATCGGCATCTACACCATCCCGGAGATCAGCTTCGTCGGGAAGACCGAGGACGAGCTGACCGAGAGCGCCACACCGTTCGAGGTGGGCGTCGCCCGCTACCGCGAGCTGGCGCGCGGCCAGATCGTCGGCGACTCGTACGGCATGCTGAAGCTGCTCGTCTCACCGGACGACGGTCGGCTGCTGGGCGTCCACGTCTTCGGCACCGGCGCGACCGAGATCGTCCACATCGGGCAGGCGGTGATGGGTTGCGGCGGAACGGTCGACTACCTGGTCGACACGGTGTTCAACTACCCGACGCTGGCCGAGGCCTACAAGGTCGCGGCGCTGGACGCGTCCAACAAGATCCGCAACATCACCCGGATCGACACCTGACCGCCCGGCCTGACCGCCCGGCCTGGTCTCGCGGCCTGGTTTCGCGGCCTCGCGGCTTCGCGGCCGACGGCGGCGAGACCAGGTCCCCAGGTGGCTGTCCCCCTCGGCACCGGCTTCGTGCCCTCGCGCGGAGGCCAGCCGACGCACGGACCAGCAAGCGCAGCCCAGCCGGGGCGCAGGGACCAGCCGGGCGATCGTGTGCTGCTGCGATGCTGCCCACGTGGTGTCTGCTGGGAGCACTGTCGAGCTGACCCGTTTGTGCCGTCACCCGTCTCGATCGTTCGGCCGGGGGGGGCCACCGCCACTCCGCGACCGCGACCGCCTTGGGGCCCGCAACCGTTCAGTCCCACCGACTGCCCGCCGATCATCCGCCCTGACCACCTCGCCGGACGCCGTGGCAGGAGCCCGTTCCCACCCCCGCCCCCGGTACAGGTCCAATCCCGAACAACGTCCGAGCCTCGGCAGAGTGCGTATCTGGGAAAAGGTCCGAGCCTGGACAACGTCCGAGCCTTGGCAAGGTGCGTATCCGGCGACGGTCCGAGCCTGGCCAAGGGGCGAGGTTAGGGAAGCTCCGAGTCCGGGCACGGATCGGAGTCCGGGCACGGGCAGCCAGAGGGAGTCCCGATCCGTTGACGCTCTCAGCTCGACAGCGCCCCGACCAGCACGACCTGCACCGGCCCGACGACGCCCGACCGCCATGCTCAGCACGGCACTGCCCAACCGCCCGACACGAACCATTCCGACGACGATCCGCCGACGCTCTCAGCTCGACAGCCTCCGACCAGCACGACCCACACCGGCCCGACAACGGCCGACCGCCATGCTCAGCACGGCGCTGCCCGAACGCCCGACACGAACAACCCGACGACGATCCACCAACGCTCTCAGCTCGACAGTGCCCGACCGGCAAGCCCCGGACCGGCCCGATGACGATCCGCCACCGCACTCCTGACGGACGACCGGGCCCGGCCGACACGACCCAAGCACCGGACACCGCTCGGCCACCGGCACGGGTGCGGTGAGGACCACGACGAAGGGCAGCGGCGCCGGCCGGACCCGCCACCAGCTCGGCCGGACCGGGCCCACCGCCTCCGCCGGCCGGGCCGCCGTCGGCCCCGGTCCGACCCGCCACCAGCGCCAGTGCCAGCCGGAACCGCTGCCAGCGCCAGTGCCAGCCGGGGTCGCCGCCAGCGCCGGTCGGGCGTTCTTCGTGCGATCGACGGCGGACGCTCAGCCGGTGACCGGAGCCGGGCGGCGCACCGGGCCGAGGTGGCGGGCGTACGCACCGGTGGTGAAGAAGGCGGGCAGGTCCTCGCCGAGAGCGGTCTCCTCGACGATGCGCGCCGCGTGTCCGGCGCGCTCGCGCCCGGCGGTGTCACCGCGCCCCTCGACCAGGGTGGCCAGCTCCTCGTCGAGGATCGCCCGGACCCGTTCCTCGGTCACGCTGCCGCCGCCGGCCAGCGGCGTGCCGTGGTGCAGCCACTGCCAGACCTGGCAGCGGGCGATCTCGGCGGTCGCCGCGTCCTCCATCAGGTTCCACAGGGCCACCGCACCGGCCCCGCCGAGCCAGGCGTCGACGTAGCGCAGCGCCACCGCGATGTTGGACCGCAGCCCCGCCTCGGTGACCTGGCCGGGGGTCTTGTCCACGGCGAGCAGGTCGGCGGCGGTGACCTCGACGTCGTCACGCTGCCGGTCGAGTTGGTGCGGGCGTTCGCCGAGCACCGCGTCGAACTCCTCGCGGCAGGTCGGCACCAGGCCAGGGTGGGCCACCCAGGAGCCGTCGAAGCCGGCGGCGGCCTCCCGCTGCTTGTCGGCCCGCACCCGGCTCAGCGCCGTCTTGTTGACCTCCGGGTCGCGGCTGGGCACGAACGCGGCCATGCCGCCGATCGCGTGCGCCCCGCGCCGGTGGCAGGTCCACACCAGCAGCTCGGTGTACGCGCGCATGAACGGCACGGTCATCGTGACCTCGGACCGGTCCGGCAGGACGAAGTCCGGCCACTGCCCGAAGTTCTTGATGATGCTGAAGATGTAGTCCCACCGGCCGGCGTTCAGCCCCGCCGAGTGGTCCCGCAGCTCGTAGAGGATCTCCTCCATCTCGAAGGCGGCGGTGATGGTCTCGATCAGGGTGGTCGCCCGGATCGTGCCCTGCGGCAGCCGCAGGTAGTGCTGGGCGAAGACGAAGATGTCGTTCCACAGCCGCGCCTCGCGGTGGTCCTCCAGCTTCGGCAGATAGAAGTACGGTCCCGCGCCGGCCGCGAGTTGCCGCCGGGCGCAGTGGAAGAGGTAGAGACCGAAGTCGACCAGGCTGGCCGAGATCGGCCGCCCGTCCACCACGATCCCCTTCTCGACCAGGTGCCAGCCGCGTGGACGGACCACGATGGTGGCCAGGTCGTCGCCGATCGCGTACCGCTTGCCGCGCGCGTCGGTGAAGTCGATCCGGCGGTCCAGCGCGTCCATCAGGTTGAGCTGCCCACCGATGACGTTGTCCCAGGTGGGGGCGGTGGCGTCCTCGAAGTCGGCGAGCCACACCCGGGCACCGGAGTTCAGCGCGTTGATCGTCATCTTGCGGTCCGGCGGGCCGGTGATCTCGACCCGCCGGTCTTCGAGGCCGGGGGCGGGCGGCGCCACCCGCCAGCTCGGATCGGCGCGGACGCCGATGGTCTCCGGCAGGAAGTCGGGCACCTGGCCGGTGGCGAACCGGTCCCGGCGGGCCCGTCGAGTGTCCAGCAGCGCCACCCGACGGGCGGCGAACTCGCTGTCCAGTGTGACCAGGAACTCCAGCGCCTCGGGGGTGAGCACCTCGTCGAAGCGCTCCGCCACCGGGCCGATGATCTCGTACCTCATGCGAACTGCTCCTCCTCGGTCGAGCCGCGCAGGGCGGTGGTCTCGGCGGCCGGGTTGAGCACCGTGCTGATCAGGTCGAAGTAGCCGGTGCCCACCTCGCGCTGGTGCTTGACCGCGGTGTAACCGGCGGCCTCGGCCGCGAACTCCTGCTCCTGGAGCGACACGTACGCCGGCATCCCCTCGGCGGCGTAGCCCCGGGCCAGGTCGAACATCGAGTAGTTCAGCGCGTGGAAGCCGGCCAGCGTGATGAACTGGAACTTGTATCCCATGTGGCCGAGTTCGCGCTGGAACTTGGCGATGGTGGCGTCGTCGAGGTGCTTGCGCCAGTTGAACGACGGCGAGCAGTTGTAGGCGAGCAGCTGGTCCGGGTACTCGTCCTTGATCGCCTCGGCGAAGCGGCGGGCGACCTCCAGGTCCGGCGTGCTGGTCTCCATCCAGAGCAGGTCGGAGTGCGGGGCGTACGCGAGCCCTCGGGCGATGCACGGCTCGATGCCGTTGCGGACCCGGTAGAAGCCCTCCGAGGTGCGCTCGCCGGTGACGAAGGGGCGGTCCCGCTCGTCCACGTCGGTGGTGAGCAGGGTGGCCGCCTGCGCGTCGGTGCGGGCCACCACCACGGTCGGCACCCCGACGACGTCGGCGGCGAGGCGGGCCGCCTCCAGCGTGCGGACGTGCTGCCCGGTGGGGATGAGCACCTTGCCGCCGAGGTGGCCGCACTTCTTCTCGGCGGCGAGCTGGTCCTCCCAGTGCACCCCGGCCGCACCGGCCGCGATCATCGCGCTCATCAGCTCGTACGCGTTGAGCACGCCGCCGAACCCGGCCTCCGCGTCGGCGACGATCGGGGCCAGCCAGTCGATGCCCGAGGTGTCGCCCTCGGCGGTGGTGATCTGGGCGGCCCGCAGCAGCGCGTTGTTGATCCGACGCACCACGGCCGGCACCGAGTTGGCCGGGTAGAGGCTCTGGTCCGGATAGGTGTGTCCGGCCAGGTTGGCGTCGGCGGCGACCTGCCAGCCGGACAGATAGATCGCCTTGAGTCCGGCCCGGACCATCTGCACCGCCTGGTTGCCGGTGAGCGCCCCCAGCGCGTGGACGTAGTCCTCGCTGGTGAGCAGCCGCCACAGCCGGTTGGCGCCGTGCCGGGCCAGGGTGTGCTCCTCCTGGATGGCACCGCGCAACCGGACGACGTCCTCGGCGCGGTAGCTGCGCCGTACTCCCCGCCAGCGGGGGTTGGTCTCCCATTCGTGCTGCAACTGCTCGACCGCGGAAAGCATCGTATTCATCCCCTTCGGGTTTCCGATTGACCGTCGTTGCGTCGACGCCGACGCCACCCAGCCGCGTGTCACACACGGTCACACGGCCTGTCGGGGCCGGTCGAGAGACGGAAAGAGCCAATTATTGAAAAGCCGGAGGGCGATTTTGCAAAGTTGCGAAAGGCTCTATTCGCAGCAGTGCTAATGTGGCCCGACCAGTCCGCCGATCGGGAGGTTGAGGCGATGACCAAGACCTTTGCCGGTGCCCGCCTGCGCCGGTTGCGAGAGGAGCGTGGGATCAGCCAGACCGAACTGGCCCGGCACCTCAGCATCTCCCCGAGCTACCTGAACCAGATCGAGCACGACACCCGCCCGCTGACCGTGCCGGTGCTGCTGCGCATCACCGAGCTGTTCGGCGTCGACCCGACCGTGTTCGCCGCGCACGACACCCCACGCCTGGTCGCCGGGCTGCGCGAGGCCCTGCCCGCCCGGGCCGGCATCCCCGAACTCACCGAACTCGCCACCCGACTGCCCGAGGTCGCCGCCGCCGTCATCGACCTGCACCGGCGCTACCAGCAGGTCGACGAGCAGCTCGCCGAGCTGGTCGGTGACCGGGAACGGATCGGGCGCAGCCCGCACGACCAGGTGACCGAGTTCTTCTACCGCCGGCAGAACTACGTACCGGACCTGGACGAGGAGGCCGAGCGGCTGGCCGCCCGGATGGCGCTGCGCCGGGGCGAGGTGCGTGTCCTGCTGCGCGACCGGTTGGCGCAGCGACACGGGGTACGCGTCACCCGCGAGGACGCCGGCTCGCTCGGGGGCGAGCTGCACCGCTACCGCCCGCAGACCCGCACCCTGCACCTGTCCACCTCGCTGCGGGGCGGACAGGAGGCGATGCGGATGGCCGCGCAGATCGCGTTGCTGGAGTTCGCCGACGTGATCGACGAGATCGTCGAGTCGGAGAACTTCGACGACGTGCAGACCCAGATCCTGACCCGGGTCGGCCTGGCCAACTACTTCGCGGCGGCGCTGCTGCTGCCGTACGAGCACTTCCTGGCCGCCGCCGAGCAGCGCCGCTACGACATCGACCTGTTGACCCAGCACTACGCGCTGGGCTGGGAGACGGTCTGCCACCGGCTCAGCACCCTGCAACGCCCCCGGGCGCGCGGCGTGCCGTTCTCCTTCGTCCGGGTGGACCGGGCCGGCAACATGTCCAAGCGGCAGTCCGCCACCGGCTTCCCGTTCTCCCGCACCGGCGGCACCTGCCCGCTGTGGAACGTCTACGAGGCGTTCGGCGCGCCCGGGCGGGTGGTCACCCAGGTCGCCGCGATGCCGGACGGGCAGCGTTATCTCTGGATCGCCCGCACCATCACCCGCCACCACGGTGGTTACGGTCAACCCGGCAAGGTGTACGCGATCGGGCTGGGCTGCGAGACGCGGCACGCCGGGCGGTTGGTCTACTCCACCGGGATGGACCTGCACGCGGCCGAGGCGGCCATCCCGATCGGGCCGGGCTGCAAGACCTGCGAGCGGATGAGCTGCCCGCAGCGGGCCGCCCCGCCGATCAGCCGGCACCTGGACCTGGACGAGAACCGCAGCACCTTCATCCCGTACCCGCTTCGGGACTGAACCCGGCGGCTGGCGCGCGTGACCCGGAGGCGCACGGCCTGCTATAGATGGTGGTTGATGTCGATGTGATCCGCCCACCCCCGTCGCGCGGGCCACCACCACGCCGCCCCACCGACGGGCCGTCCACATCGGAGACGGCATGACACGTCACGCTCGCGTCCTGTCCCCCCTGGCCGTACTCGTCGTGCTGGCCGCGCTGCTCGCGCCGGTCTCCCCCGCCCGGGCCGTGCCACCGAAGACGCCCCCGCTCACCACTCCCTGGACCAGTCAGGCGCTGGCCGGCACCCCGCTGCCGGAGTACCCGCGACCGCAGATGACCCGACCCGACTGGCTCAACCTCAACGGCGAGTGGCAGCTACGCCAGTCCGCCACCGACGACCCCCCGCAGTTCGGCGTCGACCTGCCGGAGCGGGTCAACGTGCCGTTCCCGGTGGAGAGCGCCCTGTCCGGGGTGCAGCGCGCCGCCGCCGACAACCGTCACCACCTGCACTACCGCCGCACCGTCACGGTGCCGGCGGGCTGGTCGGGCCGCCGCGTCCTGCTGCACTTCGGCGCGGTGGACTGGCAGGCCACGGTCTGGGTGAACGGCACCCGGGTCGGCACCCACAGCGGCGGCTACGACGCGTTCAGCTTCGACGTCACGCCGCAGTTGCGCACCGGCCAGAACGAGATCCTGGTCAAGGTCTGGGACCCCACCGACAGTCGGCAGAACGGCAGCCTGCCGCCGATCGGCAAGCAGACCAGGACACCGAACGGCATCTTCTACACGCCGGTCTCCGGCATCTGGCAGACCGTCTGGCTGGAACCCGTACCCGCCGCCTCGATCAGCCGGGTCGACACGTACCCGAACCTCGCCGACGGCACGCTGCGGGTGCGGGTGCACACCCGCGGCACCGTCACCGGCCACAGCGTGCTCGCCGAGGCCCTGACCGGCGGCACCGTGGTCGGCACCGCCACCGGCGGTTTCACCGAGTTCACCGTGCCGGTGCCGAACGCCCGCCGCTGGTCCCCCGACGACCCGTTCCTGTACGACCTGCGGATCACGTTGCGCAACGCCGCCGGTGCACCGGTGGACCGGACCACCCACTACTTCGGCATGCGGGAGATCACCACCCGGATGGTCGGCGGCGTGCTGCGCCCGCTGCTCAACGGCGAGTTCGTCTTCCAGGCCGGCACCCTCGACCAGGGCTACTGGCCGGACGGCCTCTATACCGCGCCCACCGACGCCGCCCTCGCCTTCGACCTGCAGAAACACAAGGACCTCGGGTTCAACATGGTCCGCAAGCACATCAAGGTCGAACCGCAGCGCTGGTTCTATCACGCCGACCGCCTCGGCCTGCTGGTCTGGCAGGACATCCCGTCGCTGACCGCTCAGGAGGTCGACGCGACCGACGCCCAGCAGGCCCAGTTCGAGGCGGAGGCCCGGGAGATCGTCGACGAGCACCGCAGCAGTCCGGCGGTGGTCGCCTACACCGTCTACAACGAGGGCTGGGGTGAGCGGGCGCTCGCCGACACCCGCCGGGTCGGTCAGAACGTCAAGAACCAGGACCCGACCCGGCTGGTCAACACGCACAGCGGCTACAACTGCTGCCAGTCGCTCGGCGACCCGGGCAACGGCGACATCGACGACTGGCACGTCTACCTCGGGCCCGCCTCCCCCACCCCGTCCGCCTCCCGGATCGCGGTGCTCGGCGAGTTCGGCGGCCTGGGACTGCGGGTGCCCGGGCACGAGTACAGCCCCAGCGGCGGCTTCTTCGCGTACGAGTGGCAGCCCACCTCGGCGGCGCTGACCGACCGGTACGTCGGCCTGGTCGAGGGCGTCCGGAACCTGATGGTCGGTACCGGGCTCAGCGCGTCGGTCTACACCGAGATCACCGACCTGGAGGGCGAGCTGAACGGTTTCCTCACGTACGACCGCCGGGTGGTCAAGATGGACGAGGCCCGGGTACGCGCCGCCAACCGCGCCCTGATCGACGCGTCCCGGTCGATCACGCCCCGGCAACCGGTCGCGCTGCCGGTGGGCGCCCGCCACTCGTTGCAGGTGACCACGCCCGGACACACCGGACGGTACCTGCGGCACCAGAACGGTCTGGCGTACACCGAGATCGTCACCGCGGGCAGCGCGGCGCTGCTCAAGCAGGACGCCACGTACACGATCCGGGCGGGCCTGGCCGACGGGAGCTGCTACTCCTTCGAGTCGGTGAACTTCCCGGGGCAGTACCTGCGCCACGCCGACTCCCGGGTCCGCAACTCGCCCGACGACGGCTCCGCGCTGATGCGCGCCGACGCCACCTGGTGCGCCCGCACCGGGCTCACCGGCAGCGGCGTGTCGCTGGAGTCGTACAACTACCGGGGGTCCTTCCTGCGCCACTACGACTCGCAGGTGTGGTTGAGCAACGGCGCGGGTGGTGCCGCGTACCAGTCGCCCGCGCTCTGGGCGGTGGACAGCACCTGGCATCTCGCGAGTCCCTGGGCGCCCTGACCGGCCGTCCGCGACCCGGTGGCCCGGACCGGCCGGTCCGGGCCACCGGCGTGGCCACCCACCCCGATCACGCCGGTCGCGCAGCGTCACGACCGCGACGGAGCTGCCGATACACTTGCCACCCCTCCGTACGTCCAGGGCAGGTGCATTGGCTCGTCGTCGCTTCCGCGTCCCCCGTCCGCTGCGCGCCGCCCTCGGCCTGCTCGCTGCCACCGCGCTGCTGGCCGGCTGTTCGGTGACCGCCCCGCCCACCACGCCCGCCCCGCTGCGGGTGCTCCAGCTGAACCTCTGCAACAGCGGCATGGCCCTGGGCTGCTACACCGGGCAGGCGGTGGACCAGGCCGCCGAGGTGATCCGCGCCGAACGCCCGGACATCGTCACGCTCAACGAGATCTGCTCCGGTGACGTGGACGCGTTGGAGCGCGCCATGACCGGCGTGCACTCGGGCACCGTGGTCGCGGCCTTCCAGCCCGCCCGCAACGGCCGCACCGGCGAGCCCTACCGCTGCGTCAACGGCCAGCAGTACGGCGTCGGCGTGCTGGCCCACGTCGCCGACCCGTACCGGGGGCACGAGCTTCACCGGGGGGTCTTCCCGGCGCAGGACCCGGCCGACCCCGAGCAGCGCGCCTGGCTCTGCGTGGACGCCAGCACCGTCTTCTACGCGTGCACCACGCACCTGGCGTACACCAGCTCGACGCTGGCGTTGGCCCAGTGCGGGCACCTGCTCGGGGTGGCCGTACCCGAGCTGCACGCCGGTGCCGGCTACCAGCCGACGGTGGTCAGCGGCGACCTCAACCTGCGGCACGGCGGCACGCCCGACGTGCGGTCCTGCGTACCCGCCGACTACCAGCACCTGCACGACGGCGGGGTGCAGCAGTTCATGGCCACTCCGGACCTGACGATCACCGCCAGCAAATCGATCGACATGCGCGGCACGACCGACCACGCGGCGTTCCTGGTCACCCTCACCACCGAGCGGGCCGAGAACCCCGCCGCCTGACGACCCCGACCGTCAGTCCCACCAGAACGCCCAGGTCGGAGCGTTGACGATGCGGTCCGCGTAGCCGGCGAGCGTGCACGGGCTCTGCCCCTGCCAGATGTTGTCCGGGCAGAAGGCGAAGTGCTCGGCGGCGATCGGCAGCGCCTCGTCGACGGTCGTCGGCGGGGCGGCGACCGACAGGTACAGCTCGGCGAAGCCGAGGCCGATCACGCGTACCCCGAACCGGTCCTCCCAGCTGCGCAGCACCGCGGAGAGCCGGCCGGCGTCGTTGGTGTAGTTCACCGGCCCCTGCCAGCCGAGGACGGCGAGCGCGTCGCTGCCCCGCTCGGCGGCGACCAGACCGAGCCGCATGTCGGGCTGGGCCAGCGACAACTGCTCGGCCCAGTGGTCGGCGTGCTCCTGCGGCGTCACCCGGGGCGACGCCGGTGCGGCCAGGCCGGGCCAGTCCTGGCCGTAGGGCGCGGTGACGGCGAGCTGGCGGCTGGTCGGCTCACCGCCCTCGTAGTCGGTGGTGCGGGTGGTCCACCAGCCGGCCAGCAGCCGCTCGGGGTCGTGCTCCGCCGGGTCGGAACTGCTCGCCGGCCACAGCTCGCCGTCGGCCCAGGGGCGATCCGGGTCGCCGTGCAGGTGGTCGAGGAGCAGCGGCCACAGCCCCGACGTCGCGTGCGCCGCGTGCAGCTCCGGCCACAGTCCGGACGGGGCCGCACCGTCGCTGAGCCACAGCGCGGGACGCTCGTCGGGTGCCTCCTCGCTGCGGACCGTCCGGCCGGGCGGAAGCGACACTGGAAGGGTGCGGCGGCGCGGCTGCGCGTCGGCGAACAGCTCGGCCAGATCGGTGGGAAGGTCGTTCCACTGCGAGGTCACGAGGCGTGAGGATAGTCGCCCACACCGACAACTCCGGCCGACGAGCCGGTCACTCCGACCCGCACCGCTCCCGCCGTCAGTCGGCCAGGATCTGCTCGCGCAGGATGTCCGCGTGACCGCAGTGCTCGGCCAACTCGCGCAGCACGTGCAGATAGACCCAGCGCAGCGGGATCGGTCCGCGCCGGTTGCCGTGCAGCAGGTCGTCCAGCCCCAGCGGGGCGGTGGCGCGACGGGACGCCGCACACGCCTGCCGGTGTGCCTCCTGGACGCTGGCGACGGTGTCACCGTCGTCGAGCAGGAACGACTCGTCCGGCGTGGCCGGGATGCCGATCTCGGCACGCGACCGGCGCGTCACCGCCTCGTCGAACCAGACCTTCTCCACGAAGGTCGCGTGCTTGACCAGGCCCAGCAGGGTCGTCCGGGACGGCACCAACGATCGGCGGGCCTGCTCCTCGGTCAGCCCGTCGAGACAGTGCTGCAGCTCGGCGCGGTGCTGGTCGATGAAGACCTCGAACTGGTCCCGCAGTGCCGCGTCGATGGCCCGCTCGAAGTCGGGCACGGAGGGCGATGACATGAGCGAAGCATGTCAACCCCGCGACGGCGGGGCAAACAGGTTGCCGGATCGTCGACCGTGCTGCCGTCAGCAGAATGCCTTGGCCGGTAGCGGCCGGTCCGGACATCCTGGCCGCATGGACCTGGGCTTCGGTGGTGAAGTGGCACGGCTCTACCAACGCTACCGGCGCGGCTATCCGCCGGCCGTCTTCGACGTGCTGGCGACGACGTTCGGTCTGACGCCGCAGGACGTGGCCGTCGACCTCGGCTGCGGTACGGGCCAGCTCACCCTGCCGCTCGCCGCTCGGGTGCGCGCGGTCGTCGGGGTCGACCCCGAGCCCGACATGCTCGTACTCGCCCGCCGCACCGCCGAGGAACAGCGGGTCGACAACGTGAGCTGGGCCCTCGGTGCCGACTCCGACCTGCCCGCGTTGGGTCGGCTGTTCGGCGACGGGAGTGTGGGCGCGGTGACCGTCGGACAGGCTCTGCACTGGATGGCGCATGAGAGCGTGTTCGCCGGGCTCCGTCCGCTGCTGCGTTCCGGCGGCGGAATCGCGGTGGTGGCCAACGGGACGCCGCTGTGGCTTCAGGACACGTCCTGGTCGCGGGCGCTACGGGCCTGCCTGGAACGCTGGCGCGGCACCGAGCTGAGCCGGAGCTGCGGCACCGACACCGACAGCCGACGCCGGTACGCTGACGCACTCACCCGGCACGGCTACCACGTCACCGAGACCGTGGTCGAATACACCGACGAGATCGACCTGGACGCTCTTCTCGGCGGCGTCTACTCCAGCTTCCCGGTCGACGCCCTGCCCCCGGCGGAGCAACGGACGGAGCTGTCCGCGATGATCCGCGACGCGCTGGGCCCGGCCACCCGGTTCCGCGAGCACGTCCGCGTCTGCGTGCTGACCGGCCGGATCGGGTAGTCCCGACCCGGCCGGTCGCCGGTCAGCGTTGCACGCGGGCGCCGGCTCCGCGCACCAGTGCCTCCACCTCGGCGAGGTTGGCCATCGACGTGTCGCCGGGGGTGGTCATCGCCAGGGCGCCGTGGGCGGCGCCGTACTCCACGGCCTGGGCCAGGTCGCCGTCGCGCTCCAGCAGGCCGTAGATGAGCCCGGAGGCGAAGCTGTCGCCGCCACCGACCCGGTCCATGATCTCCAGGCCGGGGCGGTGGGTGGCCTCGGCGAACGTGCCGCCCGACCATGCCACGGCGCCCCAGTCGTTGACCGTCGCGCTGTGCACGCCGCGCAGCGTGGTCGCCACGACCGTGAAGTTCGGGTACTCCTGGACGACGGCCTCGATCATCGTCTTGAAGTTGCCGGCGTCGAGCGCGCCGCTGTGGATGTCGGTGTCCGGCACCTCGAATCCGAGGCAGGCGGTGAAGTCCTCCTCGTTGCCGATCATCACGTCGACCAGGGCGGCGAGCCGACGGTTGACCTCCCGGGCGCGGTCCTGACCACCCACCGCCTTCCAGAGGCTGGGCCGGTAGTTCAGGTCGTAGGAGACGATGGTGCCGTGCCGGCGGGCGGCGGTCATCGCGGCCTCGGCGGTCTGCGCGGCCGTCTCCGACAGCGCCGCGTAGATGCCGCCGGTGTGCAGCCACCGCACCCCGAGCGTGCCGAAGAGGTGGTCCCAGTCGACGTCGTCCGGCTTGAGCTGGCTGGCGGCGGAGTGGCCCCGGTCGGAGGTGCCGACCGCCCCGCGTACGCCGAAACCGCGCTCGGTGAAGTTCAGTCCGTTGCGGACGCTACGGCCTATGCCGTCGTAGGGCAGCCAGGTGACGAAGCTGGTGTCCACGCCGCCCTGCAGGATCAGGTCCTCCAGCAGCCGGCCGACCTCGTTCTGGGCGAACGCGGTGACCACCGCGGTCCGTAGGCCGAAACAGCGGCGCAGGCCCCGGGCCACGTTGTACTCGCCGCCACCCTCCCAGGCCCGGAACTGACGCGCGGTGCGGACCCGCCCCTCACCGGGGTCGAGTCGCAGCATGACCTCGCCGAGCGAGACCAGGTCGTACCGGCACTCGTCCTTCGGCCGAGGGGTCAGCTGACTCAGCTCGCTCATGCCCGGCCTCCCGCCGCTGCCACCGCCGAGGCGGTCCGGCTGGTGATCTCGTCCCACTGCTCACCGGCGATCAGGTCCGCCGCCACCATCCAGGTCGCGCCGACGGCCAGCACGGCAGGCAGGGCAAGGTACTCGTCGATCACGGCGGGCGTGATGCCGCCGGTGGGGATGAACCGGATGTCGCGGAACGGCGCCGCGAGCGCCTTGATCATCGGCGCGCCGCCCAGTTGCTGGGCGGGGAAGAACTTGACCACGTCCAGGCCGGCGTCGACGGCCATCTGGATCTCGGTCGCGGTGGCCGCGCCGGGGAAGACCGGCACGCCGGCCTCCTGGCAGAAGCGCACCACTGCGGGGGCGAAACCGGGGGTCACCACGAACCGGGCACCGGCGGCCACGGCCCGCTCGGCCTGCTCGACGGTGAGCACGGTGCCGGCACCGACCGTGAGATCTCCGCGCCCGGCCACCGCCTTGATCGCGTCCAGCCCCGCGGCGGTGCGCAGGGTCACCTCGATCGCCGACAGACCGCCCTTGACCAGCGCCGAGGCGAGTGGATCGGCGTGCCGGGCGTCCTCGAGGACCACCACCGGCAGCACCCGTCCGACGTCGATTTTTCCAGACCCCTGGCCAGATCGTTCAGATACTTGAACGTTAGTCACGTACGTGACCTTACTGGAGGCGTACCGGCTTCGCTAGAGTGGGCCGGTGCCCACCGCGCCAGAGGAGTTCCAGCCCGTCAAGTCGGCCGGTCGCACCCTCGACCTGCTCGAACTGCTCGCCGACCAGCCGCGCTCCTGGGCCCTGGGCGACCTGGCACGGGCCCTCGGCATCCCCAAGAGCAGCCTGCACGGGCTGCTGCGCACGTTGACCAGTCGCGGCTGGGTGCAGACCGACGACACCGGCACCCGGTTCCGGCTCGGCCTGCGGGCCCTGCGGGTCGGCGCCGCCTATCTCGACGGGGACGACCGGGTCGGTCTGCTCGGCGGCGTCCTCGACGAGTTGTCCCGCCGGTTCGGCGAGGCCGTCCACCTCGGCCGACTGGACAGCGACCAGGTGGTGTATCTGGCCAAGCGGGAGTCGGTGCACCGGCTGCGGCTCTACAGCGCGATCGGCCGACGGTTGCCGGCGCACGCCACCGCCCTCGGCAAGGCCCTGCTGGCCGGGCACCCGGAGCAGACGGTCGACACGATGCTGACCTGGCCGCTGCCCCGCCTCACCCCGCACACCGTCTGCGACCGCGACGCCCTGCACGCCGCGCTGGCCGACGTCCGGACGGTCGGACACGCGGTGGACCGGGAGGAGAACGCCGAGGGCATCGTCTGCTTCGCGATGGCCGTGCCGCTGTCGTCCCCGGCGGTGGACGCGGTGAGCATCTCCGTCCCGGTCTCCCGGCTGCGTCCGGAGATCGAGGCGTCGATCGTCGCGGCGCTGCGGGAGATGGTCGGTGGTCTCACCCAGGCCCGCAGCATGGTGGTCGTGTAGCGCCCGGAAGCGGGTCAGCACAGTCACGTGGATCGCTGTAGTGTCGGCCTCGATCATCGACAACAGGTGATCGAGCCATCACGGGGGGCTCCTCAACTCAATGTTGGGCGCCCATCGACGATCCGTCGGAGGGTACACATGAACACCGCACTGAAGGCTGGCCTGCGCACGGTCGCCCTGTCCGCGCTGCTGGCACCGGCACTCGTCCTGGTACCCGGCGCGGCCCAGGCCGCGCCGAGCGGCTGCTCGGGCGCGTACAACCTGGAGTACCAGAACACCTACGCGGTCTACTGCAGCAAGGGCACCGGCGAGTACCGCGCCAAGGCCCGCTGCTACCGCATCGGCAGCGAGAACTACACCACCAGGTACGGCACGTGGAAGCGCCCTGGCGGCACGGTCTCGACGGTCTTCTGCCAGTCGAACGAGGAAGTGGCGAGCGGAAGCTGGGAACTCCGCGGCTGAGCCTCGACCGATGAGTTCCGTCAGTGGTCGGGATCGCGGGACCCCGGGCGGCTCTCGCCGCTGGATCTTGACGTCCGCCACCTCGCCGCATCCGTGATCGAGCCGGGGGGTTCGGGACAGGATCACCCCTCCTGAACCCCCCGGTGTCACCCGACGCGCATCAGGCGGGCAGGCGCCAGACCTGGTTGGCGCCGCCGAAGCAGTCCCAGATCTGCAACCGGGTGCCGTCGGCGGAGCTGTTGCCGGTGGCGTCCAGGCACCTGTTCGACGCTGGGTTGCGCAGCGTGCCGTTGGACTGGGCCTGCCAGACCTGCGCGGTGGTGCCGTTGCAGTCCCAGAGTTGCACGGGCGTGCCGTTGACGGTGCCCGCACTGGCCACGTCCAGGCACTTACCGAGGGCCCGCAGGGTGCCGCCGGAGGCCACCGACCAGCTCTGCGCATTGGTGCCGTTGCAGGTGTAGAGCTGCACGGCCGTGCCGTTGGCGCTGCTCGCGGCGGCCACGTCCACGCACTTGCCGGCGATGCCGGTGATCGGGCCGGTCCGGCCGGTCGGCGGCGGGGTGCCGCCACCCATGACGGTGTCGTAGATCGCGCTGACCAGTGAGGTCGAGCCGCTGGTGTCCTGGGTCAGCTCCCAGTTCATCATGCCGCCGGCGTTCGCCATCGCCCACTGGGTCTTGCGCTTGACGGTCGGGATGCCGTTGTAGCACTGCTGGACGCCGCCAACCGTGGCGCAGTCCCGGTTGGCGTTGGCCGGGTCCATGCCGACCAGTTGGGTGTACGTGTAGTAGCCGGGCCGGCTGTAGAAGGGCACCCCGAGGACGGCCTTGGCGGCCGGCAGTCCGCGCGCCTTCCAACCGTTCACCGCGTTGATCGACCAGTCGTAGTTGGCGTGCGGGCTGCCGCCGTCGTACGCCATGATGTTGAGGAAGTCGACGTGGTTGAAGACCGAGGTCGGCACCCCGTCGCGGTAGTAACCCTCGGCGACCACGGCGGCGGTCAGCAGCTTGCCCTGCGGGCGCAGCGCGTTGCCGAGCTGCTGCATGAGCAGGGCATAGTTGGCGGCCGAGGCGCCCGGGTCCGGGTACTCCCAGTCCATGTCGACGCCGTCGAGGCCGTACTGGTTGACGAACGAGACCAGACTGTTGACGAACGTGGTGCGGGTGCCGGCGTTGGCGGCGAGGGCCTCGAAGGCGCTGTCGTCGCCGTCGTTCCAGCCGCCCACCGCGATGGAGACCTTGACGTTGTTGGCCCGGGCCAGCGACACCAGCGAGGAGAGCTTGCTCGGGTTCTCCAGCGGCCGCAGGGTGCCGTTGCTGTTGGGCAGCACGAACGCGTAGTTGATGTGGGTGAGCTTGCCGTACTGGACCGAGTTGACGTTGCCGGTCCAGGACGGCATGTAGCCGACGCTCTTGAAGTTGTTCGGCAGGACCACGGCGTGTGCGGCGGTCGGGGTGACGGCGAGGGTCGCTCCGGCGGTGACCAGGGCGAGCAGACCGGCGGCCAGGGCCGAACGGGGGCGTGGACGTGGTGAGGACATCGAGGGCCTTCCCGGTGCGGATCACGGCGCCGTGCCGCCGTCCGGCGTCGATGGTCGTCGGCGCCGGACGAGCGTACGGGTGGACAGGGCGGTTTCCTCGAGGCAGCAGAATCTTAAAGAGTGTTAACCGTTAAGGTCAATGACAACTTTCGATGGCGAGCGACGAAAGTCGGACGACCGGCGGCGAAACTCGCCAAGCGCACCATGGTCCCGGCGGCAGCCGCTAGGTTCATCAACGGCGTCCGGTGACTGCAGCGGTGGGGCGAGGTGCCGTCCGCCGGACTCGACGACGGGAGCAGGTCGTGCCGACAGCACAGCACGCCGACGCGTTGCGGGATACCGCGGTCGTGCTGACCGGCGCGACGAGCGGCATCGGCCGCGCCACCGCGCTGGCCATCGCCGACCGGCCCGGCAGTCTCGTCCTGCACGGGCCGGAGCCGGAGAGCGAGGTCGCCGACCTGCTCGACCAGGTGCGGTCCCGGCAACGCCGGGATGCCGAGTTGACGTACGTGACGGCCGACTACCACGATCTCGCCGAGGTCACCCGGTTGGCCGAGCGGATCCGCGTCACGACCGATCCGATCGACGTCCTGATCAACAACGCGGGCCGTCCCGCGCCGGCCACCCGGACGGTCAGCGACGCCGGGAACGAGATCACCTTCCAGGTCGACTACCTGGCGCCCTTCCTGCTCACCACCGACCTGATCGACCTGGTCGCCGACCATGAGCGGGGACGGATCGTCAACATCGTGTCCGCCACCCATCACTCGGCCACGCTGCACCTGGACGACCTCGACCTGACCCGGCAGACGTACACCCCGTCGGCCGCGTACGCGCACGCCAAGCTCGCCCTGGTCACGTACACCGGCTGGCTGGCCCGGAACCGGCCGTCGCCCTCGCTGGACGTGGTCAGCCTGCACCCCGGGGTGGTTTCGACCGGCCTGCTGCACGCGATGTTCTCCGTCGACGGGCAACGCCCGGAGCAGGCCGCCGACACCGTCGTGCGGGTCGCGGCACAGCGCGAGGACAACGGCACCTACTACGACGAGCGGGTACCCGGCACGCCCCACCCCCAGGCCGTCGACCCAAAGGTCCAGGACCGGTTGTACGAACGCACCGTGGAGTTGTTGCGCGGCCATCTCCCGGAGTGACGGGCGGGCCGCAGGTCGGCGCATAACATCGACCGGGATGGCTACTTCGCCCAGACGACGAAGGGTGACCCCGAGGTGTCCGCTGCCCCCACGTTCCGCAATCCCGTCGTCGCCGGATTCCACCCCGACCCCAGCGTCTGTCGGGCCGGCGAGGACTACTACCTGGTCTGTTCCAGCTTCGAGTACTTCCCCGGCGTACCCGTCTTCCACAGCCGGGACCTGGTCACCTGGCGGCAGATCGGCAACGTGCTGGACCGCCGCAGCCAGCTCGACCTGCCACCGGACGCGCACGCCTCGGGTGGCGTCTTCGCGCCGACCATCCGCTACCACGACGGCCGGTTCTGGATGGTCACCACCAACGTCAGCATCGGCCGGCACCTGCTCGTCACCGCCACCGATCCGGCCGGGCCGTGGTCCGACCCGGTCTACTTCGACCTGCCGCACATCGACCCCTCGTTGGCCTGGGAGGACAACGGCGACTGCTGGCTGACCCTGTCCGGGGTGGCGTCGTATCGCATCGACCCCGAGGCCGGCAAGGTCCTCGAAGGCCCGGTGCCGATGTGGTCCGGCAGCGGCGGGCAGTACCCGGAGGCGCCGCACCTCTACCGCATCGGCGAGTGGTGGTACCTGTTGGTCTCCGAGGGCGGCACGCACACCGGTCACGCCGTCTCCGTCGCCCGCTCGCGCAGCATCCGGGGACCGTTCGAGCCCGCGCCGGCCAACCCGTTCCTGACCCACCGCAGCACCGGTCATCCGGTGCAGGCGACCGGGCACGCCGACCTGGTGCAGGCGACCGACGGCAGTTGGTGGATGGTGCTGCTCGGCATCCGGGCCAAGGGCCAGTGGCCGCCCTACCACGTGCTCGGGCGGGAGACGTTCCTGGTGCCGGTGCGCTGGGAGGACGACTGGCCGGTGGTCGACCCGGTGCAGGAGGTGACCTCCGCGCCGGCCGGAAGTCCGCCCGCCCTGGCCACGCCGCCCGGCCCGGCCGCGTACCGGGACGACTTCGACACCGCAGTGCTCGCGCCGGAGTGGATCTCACTGCGCGACCGGCCGGCGGACGCCTGGTCGCTGACCGAGCGGCCGGGCTGGCTCACCCTGCGGGCCGCCGGCACGACCCTGGACCGGGCCGGCGTCACCATGATGGCCCGCCGGCAGCAGCACCACGACTGCCGCGCCGCCGTGCGGGTCGACCCGGGCGCGGGTCGAGCCGGGCTGACGGTACGCATCGACGAGGCCCACCACTACGACCTCGAGGTCGCCGACGGGCTGGTCCGGGTGGTCGGCCGGGTCGGGCCGTTCCGTCAGGTCTTCGGCGAGCTGCCGATGCCGGCTGGCCCGGTCACGCTGAGCATCGCCACCCGGACCGACGATCTGCTCCCGCCGACCGTGACCGCCGCCGACCAGGTCACCGCCCCCGGTGCGCCGTTCGGCGTACGCCCCGCCGCCTGCGACACGGTCGGCTTCGAGGTGCTGACCGAGCAGGGGCCGGTCGTGCTCGCCGAACTCGACGGGCGCTACCTGTCCACCGAGGTCGCCGCCGGCTTCACCGGTCGGGTGTTCGGCCTCTATGTGACCGAGGGCAGCGCCGCCTTCGACTGGTTCGACTACCGCCCGACCGGCCACGCCTGACGCGCACGGGCGAGCGCCCGCCCCCGGGTCTCGGGGACGGGCGCTCGCGTGGTGGTGGAGGTCGGCCGTACGGCTCGTCGTCAGCCGACGGAGCAGGACCGGATCTGCGGACGGGCCGAGGAGTTGCCGTTCGTCGACGTGGTGAAGCCGAACGTGTTGCCGCTGCCGTTGGAGCGCATCGTCATCACGTTGCCGCTGCTGTCCCAGGTGGGGGTGCCGCTCCAGGTGGCGGAGATGCGCTGCGGCGAGGTGATCACGACGACCACCGACCAGGTGCTGGCCCCGCTGACCGTCACCGAGGTGTTGTAGCGGTCGCCCCAGACCTGGCCCGGGGTGATCGTCGCGGTGCAGCCGCCCGGCGCCGGGGTGGTCGGCGTGGGCGTCGGGTTGCCGGTGCCGGGGCTGCCGTTGTTCAGCGCGGTGAGCACCGCGTCGTAGGCGGCCTTCTTGTTGCCGTTGCCGTCGAACAGCAGCGGGCTCTCGTTGGAACGCCACGAGTCGGAGTCACGGATGCCCCAGACGGTGATGCCCTTGCAGCGCGCCACGGCGAGACAGTCGTTGACCACGTTGCGGTACGCGTCGGTCGGCGCGTTACGGATGTCGAGCTCGGTGATGTGCACGTCGACACCGAGGGCGGCGAAGCTGGACAGCGTGGTCCGGTAGTTGCTCGGGTAGTTCGAGCCGCCGGTGAAGTGCGACTGGAGGCCGACGCAGTCGATCGGTACGCCCCGGTTCTTGAAGTCCTGGACCATCCGGTAGACGGCCTGGGTCTTGGCGTCGTTCCAGTTGTCGATGTTGTAGTCGTTGTAGCAGAGCTGCGCGTTCGGGTCCGCCTGACGGGCCGCGCGGAAGGCGGCCTCGATCCAGTCGTTGCCGGTGCGCTGGAGGTTGGAGTCGCGCCGGGCCCCGCTCGACCCGTCCTGGAACGCCTCGTTCACCACGTCCCACCAGGCGATCTGGCCCCGGTAGTGGGTGGCCACCTGGGTCACGTGGTTGAGCATGGCGTTGCGCAGCGTGGTGCCGGACATGTTCTGCATCCAGCCCGGCTGCTGCGAGTGCCAGGCCAGGGTGTGTCCCCGGACCTGCATGCCGCGGCTGAGCGCGTGCTGGACGAGCCGGTCGCCGTTGGCGTAGTTGAACTGGCCCTGGTTGGGCTGCAGCGCGTCGATCTTCATTTCGTTCTCGGCGGTGACCTGGTTGAACTCGCGGTTCAGGATGGTCGTGTACGCCGAGTCGTTGAGCCGGTTCACCGCGACGGCGGTCCCGAAGTACCGGCCGCGCTCGGCGGCAGAGGCACCCAGGGTGCTCGCCGCGCTGGCGTTGCCCGGCAGCACCACGGCACCCGCCACGGCCAGCATGCCGACGGCGGACAGGACGAGAGCCGCCCGCAGTCGTCTCGGCCGCCTGGGTGCGCGGGAAGAGTCGTTGCTCATCTCATGCTCCTTCCGGGTCCGGTGGCCCGAGGGCGGGCAGCATGACTCCGGACACGCGGGATAGGGATGATGCCCGCGATCCCTGACAAAGGGACCGCATCGGCCTTACTGGACGGAAGTATTTCAGCGGGATTTCACGCCCGTCAATGACTTCCGGAAGTTTTCCGCAAGTACCGGTGGCGATGGCGTGCACCCCAGACCGACCTTCAGCAGCCTGTGCACCCCTCCCACCGCTGCACGGAGCGGCGAAACACGACCGACGGGACCGGCGACTGAAACTTCCGGAGACGGTGGACCCACATCGGACACAGCGCCTGATTCCGGTCACACCTCGACGGTCGCTCGTCGATCTTCCGTCACCGTGGGCAACGGTCCGACCAGCGGCAATGCCCCGGCAGCACGCCGACTGGACCGCCGTCGGCCGAACCTCGCCGCCGCCCGCACCGCATCGCCCCACGGCGGCGACCCGCCTCGACAGCAACCCTGACCAGCGCCGACGTCCACAGAGACCCCGACTGGCGGCGGGTGTTGCTCGCCCACCGCACCGGGAGGGGACACAGAGAGTTATTGACCCGCTTCGATATCCCGTTCTAATATTCCCGGACTACTTCCCGCAAGTTCACCGGAAATTTCAGAGGCGTTCGGCTGGTCCTGCACGGTGCGTCGGAGGTGCCGTGGACGGTCGCCGGCCGGCGCGGTGGCGACCCAGGAGGAACGTACGAGATGTCGCAGCTCATCCTGTTCGCGATCGACATCGGCGCGGTGGCCCTGCTCGTCTTCGGGCTCTATTTCCCCCGGCACCGCCGCCGCGATCTCGTCGTCGCCTATCTGGGCGTCAACGTCGGCGTCCTGGCGGTGGCGAGCGCCCTGAGCGCCAGCAACGTCGGCGCCGGGCTCGGGCTGGGCCTGGCCCTGTTCGGCGTCCTGTCCATCATCCGGCTCCGCTCGACCGAGCTGGACCAGCACGAGGTCGCGTACTACTTCTCGGCGCTGGCACTGGGCATCCTCGGCGCGCTGAGCACCACCCAGCTCTGGCTCAGCGCCGGACTGATGGGTCTCATCCTGGTGGTGATGTTCCTCGGCGACCATCCCCGGTTGCTGCGGCACTACCGGCACCAGATCCTGGTACTCGACTCGGCCGTCACCGACCATCTCGCGCTCGTCGCGCACCTGGAACAGCTCCTCGGCGGCCGGGTGCACGTCGTCACCGTGCAACGGCTCGACCTGGTCAACGAGACCACCGTGGTGGACGTCCGGTACTCGGTGAAGGGCCGGGCCAGCACCGTGTCCCCGGCCGGCACCGCCGCACCGGCGGGAGCCCAGCGGTGAGCGGGGCGTCCGCCATTCCGGTCGTCTCGGCGATGACCCCGGTCGGCCTGGCCGACGTCCTCGGGCAGGCGGCCCTGCAGACCAGGGTGGACCGCAAGTACGTCGTGCCGGTCGACGCGTTGCCCGACCTGCTGGACCGGCTGACCGCGTACGCGCAGGTGCTGGAGATCGACGGGGAGCGCAGCTTCCGCTACGAGTCGGTCTACTTCGACACCCCTCGGTTGACCAGCTACCACTGCGCGGCCTACCGACGACGGCGTCGGTTCAAGGTGCGGACCCGCACCTACCTCGACTCCGCCCAGTGCTGGCTGGAAGTGAAGATCAGCGGGGCGCGCGGCAGCATCACCAAGCACCGGCTGCCCTACCAGCCGCAGGACCGGGCCACCGTCGACCCGGGCCGCGGGTTCGTGGACGAGGCGCTGGTCCGCGAGGCGGTCGCGCCCGCCGCCGCCGGCAGCAGCCTGGAACCGGTCCTGGTCACCGGCTACCGGCGTACCACGCTGCTGCTGCCGGCCACCGCCAGCCGGGTCACCATCGACACCGGCCTGACCTGGCAGGACGGCGACGTCGTCCTCCGGTTGCCCGACCTGGCGGTGGTCGAGACCAAGACCGGCTCCGCCGCCACGCAGGCGGACCGGCTGCTCTGGCGCGCCGGGCTGCGCCCGGTCCGCATCTCCAAGTACGCCACCGGTCTGGCCGCCCTCCGTCCGGACCTGCCGGACTCACCGTGGCGACGCACGCTGCGGCGGCACTTCCAGGGCGGCTTCGCACCGGTGGGCACCGCACCGACCACCACCCCCCACCGATCCGTTCAGGAGGCATCGTGCGTCTGACCGTCCGCACCGCGGCGGCACCACTGCGCACCGCCGCGATCGCAACCGTCGCCGTACTGGTCGCCGGGTTGCTCGCCCCCTCACCGTCACCCGCCGGTGCCGAGCCGACCGCCGGCGCCGCCATCTCCAGCGCCGCCGAGGCGGCGGCCACCGTCGCGGCCTCCGCCGCCGCCGACGACCTGGTCGGCGACATCGGCTTCTCGGTGCCCAGCGGTACCTTCCAGGGCGCGGTGACGGTGGCGTTGAGCACCACCGTCAGCGGCGCGCAGATCCGCTACACCACCGACGGGAACCTGCCCACCGCGCAGTCGCCGCTCTACTCGGGCACCGCGCTGCGCTTCACCCGGACCACCCAACTGCGGGCCCAGGCGTTCGTCGGGCAGACCGCCTCCGGCGCGCCGGGCACCGCCATGTACGTCGCCCAGAACACCACCACCGCCCACGACCTGCCGGTGGTCCTGATCGACTCGTACGGCGCCGGGCGGCCGGACCGGGAGTATTTCGACGCCACCACGATGATCTTCGAGCCGGGCGGCGGCACCACCTCGCTGGCCGCCGCGCCCACCGTGGCCACCCGGGCCGGGTTCCGCCTTCGCGGCCAGTCCTCGGCGACGTTCGAGAAGACGCCGTTCCGCCTCGAGTTCTGGGACAACGATGACGACGACGCGGACTACCCGGTGCTCGGCATGCCCGCCGACTCGGACTGGGTGCTGCGCGGGCCGTTCACCGACAAGGCGCTGATCCGGGAGGCGTTCGTCTACGACCTCGGTCGCGAGATGGGGCTTCCCGCCCCGCGCTACGCCTTCGCCGAGTTCTATCTGAACACCGACGCCGGGCCGGTCGGGGCCGACGACTACATGGGCGTCTACATGATCGTCGAGACGATCAAGAACTCCAAGAACCGGCTCGACCTCAAGCAGTTGCGCGCCGACGACCGGACGCTGCCGAGGATCACCGGCGGCTACATCTGGAAGTTCGAGTGGATGGCCGCCGAGGAGCCGATCCTGCCGTGCACCGGCCCGGCCGCGACCTGCTGGAACTACCTGGAGGTGGCCGACCCGTCGCCGTTGCAGCCGGAGCAGCGGGACTGGTTGCGCAACCACCTCCAGGAGTTCCACAACGTGCTGCGCGCACCGAACTTCGCCGACCCGGTCAGCGGCTACCGGGCGTACATCGACGTGAACTCGTTCATCGACCAGCTCATCCTCAACGAGCTCAGCCGCGAGATGGACTCGTACGTCCGCAGCGCGTACTTCTACAAGGACCGGGACACCAAGATCTTCGCCGGTCCGCTCTGGGACTACGACCTCAGCTTCAGCGTGGGCGGCTTCTTCGCCAACGACCAGACCGCCGGATGGCAGCACCAGCAGGTCCGACAGCCGGTGGCCAACGACTGGTTCACCCAGTTGCTACGGGATCCGGCCTTCGTCAACGAGGTGCGGCAGCGGTGGCAGACACTGCGCCGTGGGTTACTCTCCGACGCGTCGTTGCAGGCCCGGATCAACACGCTGAGCGCGCCCCTGGCCAACGGTGCCCAGCGCAACTTCCAGCGCTGGCCCAACCTGACCACCCGGATGGTCAGCTTCTTCGTCACGCCGACCGCCCCCACCTGGCAGGGCCAGGTGCAGGTCATGCGGGACTGGATGCTGCGCCGGGCGGCCTGGCTGGACTCGACCGCCGGTTGGGGCGGCCCCACCACCACGCCCCCGCCGACGACTCCCCCGCCGACCACCCCGCCCCCCACCACGCCCCCGCCGACCACGCCTCCGCCCGCTGGTGGCGGCTGCACCGCCACGTACTCGGTGACCAGCCAGTGGTCCGGCGGATTCCAGGGCGAGGTGCGGGTCACCGCCGGTACCCGGGCGATCAGCGGCTGGACGGTGACCTGGACGTTCGCCAGTGGCCAGACGATCAGCCAGGCGTGGAACGCGACCGTCACCAGCCAGGGCTCGGCGGTCACCGCGCGCAACGTCAGCTACAACGGCACACTGGCCGCCGGGGCCAGCACCACCTTCGGCTTCCTCGGCTCCACCACCGGCACGCCCAGCGCGCCGACATTGACCTGCACGGCGAGCTAAGTGCAGGTGTCCCTGGCACCGGGTCCGCGACGGCCCGGTGCCAGGGGCGTACCGGTCGGCGGGGTGGTCGGGGCAGCCGGCTCACCGATCGGCGTCGGCCAGCATCGCCACGAGGTCGTCCAGGGTGTCCAGCCGACGGCCGGCGCCGGTCAGCTCGACCTCGACGCCGTACTCCAGCTCGATCGCGTCGACCAAGCGCAGCAGTCCGAGAGAGTCGACGCCCAACGCGATCATCGACCCGCCGGCGAGGAGGTCGGCCGCCTCGACCTCCCCTGCGGTGGCCTCGCTGACCATCTGGGCGATCCGGGCCCGCAGTTCGGGGTCGGCCGTCATCAGAACTCCTTTCCGGACTGCCGCACGATGTCGGCGATCTCGGCGATGGTGGGGGTGTCGAAGAAGGCGTCGAGCGGCACCTCGACCCCGAGCCGCTGCTGGATCCGGCCGCTGATCCGGGTCACCGTCAACGAGTGTCCGCCGAGGTCGAAGAGGTCCTCGTGCACGCCGATGTCGGGGATCCGCAGCACCTCCTGCCAGATCAGGCGAAGCTGCGCCACCACCGGATCGTCACCACCGTCACCCTCCGCGCCACCGGGTGCCCGGGTCACCACGCCGCCGGACGAGTCGGTCCCCGCACCGCGCGAGCCGGTCACGGCGTCGCGGGGTGCCGGTGCGGGCAGGGCGGTGCGGTCGACCTTGCCGCTCGGGTTCAGCGGCAGCCGGTCGAGCGTCACGTAATCGGTGGGCAGCACCGCCGTCGGCAGGCTCGACGCCAGGTGCCGACGCAGCTCGGCCGGTTCCGGGACGGCACCGGGCCGGGGCACCACGTACGCGACGAGGCGGGGCTCGTCGGCGTCGCGCCGCAGCACCGTGGCCGCGGCGGCGACCTCGGGGTGCTCCAGCAGCCGGGCCTCGATCTCGCCCAGCTCGATCCGGTGCCCCCGGATCTTGACCTGGTCGTCGGCGCGGCCGAGGAACTCGATCCGTCCGTCCGGCAGCCACCGGCAGCGGTCACCGGTGCGGTAGAGCCGGTCGCCGGGCGCGCCGAACGGGTCGGGGGCGAACCGCTCGGCGGTGAGATCGTCACGTCCCCGGTAGCCGACGGCCACCCCGGCACCGCCCAGGTGCAGCTCACCGGGGAGCCCGACGGGCGTGGGCCGGCCCGCCTCGTCCAGCAGGTACGCCCGGACGTTGGGCAGCGGTCGGCCGATGGTGACCTCGTCGGGGTCGGCCGGGATCTCCGCCATCGTCGCGTACACGGTCGCCTCCGTCGGACCGTACCCGTTGATCAGGCGTGCGGTGCGGGACCGCAGCTCGCGGGCGAGGGCGACCGGTAACGCCTCCCCGCCGGTGACCGCGACCAGCGGGACGTCCCCGTCCGCCGACGCGGTCGGGTCGCCGAGGCCGGCCTCCAGCAGCACCCGCCAGCCGGACGGGGTGGCCTGGGCATGCGTGACACCGGCGGTGCGGATCAGCCGCCGGACAGCCGCGCCGTCCAGGGCGCTGACGTCCGAGGCGACGACCACCGTGCCGCCGGTGACCAGTGGCAGGAACACCTCCACCGTGGAGATGTCGAACGACAGCGAGGTCAGGTGCAGCCACCGGTGCGTCGGACCGCCGCCCAGCAGGTCGCGGACGCCGAGCAGCAGGTTGGCCAGCGAACCGTGACGCACCGCCACGCCCTTCGGGTGTCCGGTCGATCCGGAGGTGTAGAGCACGTAGGCGAGACCGTCGGCGGTCGGCGGCGGGTCGGCGACGGGCGTGGTCGGGGCGTCGCGCAGGTCGGCATGGTCGAGGGCGAGCGTGGGCCAGGCGGGGTCCGGCGCGGCGACACCGGTCACCACCAGGGTCGGGGCCGCGTCGGCGAGCACGGCCCGCTGGCGGGCCGGCGGGTGGCCGGGGTCGACCGGCAGGTAGGCGGCCCCGCAGCGCCACACCGCCAGCATGGTCACCACCGCCGCCCAGGAACGGTCCAACGCGACCGCGACGACCGCGCCGGGACCGACGTCCCGCTGGCGCAGCAGTGCGGAGAGTCGCGCGGCGGCGGTGTCGAGCTGGGCATAGCTCAGCGTCCGGTCACGGTCGACCACGGCCGCCGCGTCCGGGTCCGCGGCGACCCGGGCGGCGAACAGGGCCGGCACGGTGGCGTCGACCGGGTACGCCCGGGCGGTCTCGTTCCAGGCCCGGGTGACCTGGTCGAACTCGTCGGCAGGCAGCAGCGGCAGCTCCGCCACCGGTCGGTCGGGGTCGGCGACCACGGCGGCCAGCAGGGTGCGCAGGTGTGCCCCGATGCGGCGTACGGCGACGGTGTCGATCGCCGCCGGGCTGTGCTGGAGGCTGACCGTGAGACCGGTCGGCGCGTCCACCACCTGGACGTGCAGCGCGTTGCGGGCGGCACCGCAGAACATCGTCCAGTCGACCTCGCTGGCCACCCCGGGGAAGTCCGGTGCGGTGCCGCGTCTCCGGTAGCCGATGCTGACCGGGGTCGACGCCGGTGCCGGACGCAGGCCGGAGACGGCCTGGGCCAACGGCACCGCGCGGTACCGGTACACCTCGCGCAGGCGGGCCCGGACGGTGTGCGCGTGCGCGCGGAAGGTCCCGCCGGCCGGGTCGGCGGTGACGGGCAGTTCGTTGACGAACAGGCCGATCCGGTCGGCCTGGTCGGGGGTGCGGGTGGAGAGCGCCACCCCGACCGGGGTACCCCGGTTGCCGTAGCGGGCGAGCAGCACGTGCAGCACCGCGAGCAGCAGTTCGAAGCGGGTCACCCCGAGCGACCGCGCGGTCTGGTCGAGCCCCTGCACCAGGTCGGTGGGCAGGTCCACGGGCACGGCGACACCGGGCTCCGCTCCGGTGGGCAGCCGCCGCAGGCCGGGCAGGACCACGTCGCCGGGCCCGGACCAGTGCCGCGCCCAGTGGTCGCGGGCGGCGGGCAGGTCGACGGCGACGCGTTGCTGTTCGGCGGCGGCGAGGCCCGCGTACTCGTCGGGTCGGGGTGCGGGGTCCACGGTGGCGCCGTCACGGGCGGCGGCGTACGCGGCGGCCAGGTCCCGGACCAGGACGTCCTTGGACATGCCGTCGAAGACCAGGTGGTGTGCGGTGACGAGCAGCAGGTGCGTGTCGTCGGCGTCGGTGAGCAGGGTGAAGCGGGCCAGCGGTCCGGCCATCAGGTCGTACGCCCGGGCGATCTCCTCGGTCACCCGGGCGTCGGTCAGCTCCCCGAAGCCGACCGTCGGGCGGTTGTCGGCCGGTGCCAGGTGCGGGGTGCCGTCGTCGTCGCCGACGATCCTGGCCGCGAGGATCGGGTGCCGGTCGGTCACGGAGGCGCAGGCCGCGACGAGTGCCCGACGGTCGAGTGCGGCGCCGAAGCGTACGCCCACCGCCATGTGGAAGGCCGTGCCGGCGACCCCGGCCCGCTCGGTGAACCAGACGGCGTGCTGTGCGGAGGTCGCCTCGGCGGTGCCCACATCTGCTCCCAGGGTTGTGCGGGTGGTGGTCAGTTCTCGAAGAGGTCGGTGAGCTGCCGCTTGAGCACCTTGCCGCCCTCGTTGCGGGGCAGCTCGTCGAGCAGCAGGAGACGGGCGGGCAACTGGTAGTCGGCCAGCCGGTCCGCGAGGAATCCCCGCAGCACGGGCAGGGACAGCCCACCCGGCTCGGTCTGCGGTCGGGGCACCACGGCGGCGGCCACGGCCCAGCCGAGCACCGGATGCGGGACCCCGACGACGGCGACCTGGGCGACCAGCGGATGTTCGTGCAGCGCCGCCTCGACCTCCAGGGTGGAGACCTTGAACGCGCCAGTCTTGATCACATCCTGGTGCCGGTCGGTGAGGTACAGGTAACCGTCGGCGTCGATCCGGCCGACGTCGCCCATCCGGACCCACCCGTCGCGGAAGGTGGCCCGGTTGGCCGCCTCGTCGCGGTAGTAGGCACGGGGAAAGGGCGCGCGCAGCCAGACGTCACCGGTCGTGTCGGCGGGCAGCGGATTGCCGTCGGCGTCGGCGACCATGAGCTGACCGCCGACCGGCCGACCGACGGCGTCCCGCCGGGACGGGTCCCAGATCATCGTGGTCTGGGCCGGCGCCGCCTCGGTGGAGGTGTAGTAGTTGACGATGGTGGCCTGCGGGAACGCCGCGGCGAGCCGGGCCGCGACCGCCGGTGCGAGGAACGCGGCCGTGGAGCCGATCAGGTGTACGCCACTGGTGTCCCGCCCGCGCAGGGCACCGGAGTCGAGCAGCTCGACGGCGATCGACGGGACGACGAAGACGGTGCCGGTCCCGGTGGCCTCGACCAGCCGGGCGAACCGGGCCGGGGTGAACCGGGGCAGGGTGAGTGCGGCGGCCTTCGCGGTCACCGCGTTGAGCAGCATGGTCTGCCCGGCGTTGGTGCCGATCGCGAAGGCGTGCAGGAACCGTTCCGAGTGGGCCAGGGCGAGGCGGCGCGGATGGTGCGGAGCACCGGCGGTGAGGTTGGCGTGGCTGGCGGCGACTCCCTTGGGCCGTCCGGTCGTACCCGAGGTGTAGAGGATCTGCGCGAGGTCACCGGGTCGGGCGACCGACGCGCCGCCCCGGGATGGCTCGGCCGACAGTTCGGCGCAGGACCAGACCGGCAGGCCGGACGGCACCGGCGGGGCCGGAGTGTCGTCGCCGTGCAGCACGGCGGTGGCCGCGCAGTGCTTCAGGGCGTGTTCGAGCTGTCCGGCGGCGAGTCGGTCGGAGAGCGGCACGGCGACGCCACCGGCGCGCAACACCCCGACGAACGCGACGGCGAACCCGGTCCAGTCCCGGGCACCGAAGTAGAGGCCGACGCGCTCGCCGCGACGCAGGCCGCGACGCGACAGGGCGGCGGCGACCGCACCCGCACCGGCGGACCAGTCGGCGAAGGTCAACGCGGCCACCCCGTGCACCTCGACCGCGACCCGCTCGGGATGCAGGGCGGTCCGCCAGTGCAGCAGCTCGGGCACGGTACGGGGAACGGCCCGGCCCGTTGACGCCGTACTCACCTCAGGCCGCCTTCCCGCCGGTCACGGCTACCGGCACCTCGGCACCGGCCGACCGGGCCCGGCGTTCCTCGATGCCGACCAGGTCGTCCGGGGGCGCGTCGGGCACCTCGTCGTCGAAGCGGGACAGCACCGGCGTGGCCAGCGAGACCAGCGCCGTCACCGCGATGCAGAGCCCGAACAGCACATAGAGCAGCCCGTGTCCGCGCCCCGGCCCGACCCCGATGACCGCGCCGACCGTGCCGGCCAGCACGCCGTCGGCCAGCAGCATCGGCTCGGTCACCCGGGCCGCGAACGGGGCGACCAGACCCCAGCCCAGCGGCAGGGTGGACTGCGCCACCATCTGGTTGAGCGCGAAGACCCGCCCGTGCACCCGGGGCGGCACCTTGGTCTGGATGATCGTGTTGTAGACGCCGTTGACGATGGCGAGCGCGAGGTACATGCCGAACGCGCCCGCACCGATGACCAGCAGGTTCGGCCGTAGCCCGGTGACCACGGCGGCCACCGCGATGCCGAGCGTGCCGAGCAGCACCGCCCGCATCCGTCGTTTGCGGGGGCCGCCCCAGAGCAGCATCACCAGGCCGCCGGTGGCGGCGCCGACCCCGCCGGTCAGCGCGATCCGCGCCACCTCGGTCAGGTCGGCGAAGCCGAGCACCAGCGGGGAGAGCAGGAACAGCACCGGGAAGAGGAAGAAGTTCAGCGCGGCGAAGAACGCCAGCATGGCGCGGAACTCCCGGCGGCGCAACGCGTACCGCAGCCCGGCGACGATCTCCGCGCCGATGCTCTCGCGGCGGCGCAGGGCGAGCGTACGCGGGAACCGCACCACCGCCAGCACACCGATCGCGAAGAGGTACGACGCCACGTCGATGAGCAGGATGCCGCGCAGCCCGACGGCCTGGAGCAGCGCCACGGCGATCAGCGGGACGGTGAACTGGGTGAGGCCGACAGCGGTCTGGGCGAGGCCGTTGGCGTGGCCGAGGAAACGCTTGGGCACGAGTTGCGGCACCGCCGAGACGAACGCGAGCCGTTGGAACGCCAGCGCCACCGACAGCCAGGCGGTGAAGGGGTAGAAGTGCCACACCTGGGCGACGTCGGTCAGCACCAGCACCGCCATCGCCGCGTTGCCGCCCCCGGCGGCGGTACAGGCGCAGAGCAGGACGCGTCGCCGGCTGAACCGGTCGATCACCGCGCCGGCCAGCGGTGCGACGAGTAGGCCGGGCATCAGCGCGAGCACCGCGAAGAGCGCGAACCGGGCCAGCGAGCCGGTCTGCGTGTAGATCCACAGGGGTACGGCGAAGGTGGTCAGCGCGGTGCCCATGCCGGAGACGATCTGCCCGGCCGCGACCAGCCCGAAGCGCCGCATGCTCGGTGGCGGCGCGGTGGGCGTACCGCTGCTCCCGCCCGAGGGTCCGTCCGGTCCCCGGTGGGAGACGGCGGTGAGCTGCCAGGCGGGCTGCCCGCCGTCCGACTGCGGCGAGGCGGCCGGCGGCGGGACCGACGCGGCGCGGACCGGCGCGCCAGGTCCGGGCGACACGGCGGAGGGCGGTGCGGCGGACGGTGACACGATCGATGGCGGTGGCGCAGCGAGGTGCCGGTGTACGCCGGTGACGATCTCGGCCAGTTCGGCGGCCCGGTACTTGAGGAAGTAGTGACCGGCCTCGTCGATCACCGCGAGCGCGGTGCGGTCGGTGAGGAAGTGCCACTCCCGGAAGCGCTCCTCGTGGAAGTCGGTGCTGCGGTCGCGCTCGCCGACCACCGAGACGACCGGCGCGCGCAGCGGACCAACCCGCTTCCGCATCAGCTCGGTGAAGTACTCCTCGGAGACCTCCGCGTCGTGCCGCATGGCGCGGATCAGGAACGCGACCTCGTCCGGAGCCAGTGACCCGACGGAGGTGCCCTGCGCTTGCAACCAGGTGCGGTAGATCCGGTCGCTGCGCAGGCGTTCGGCCAACCGCAGTCGCAGCAGCGGACCGAGCAGGCCGCCGACGGGCCGGGCGAACGGGAAGACCGCGCCGAGATACACCGCCTCCAGGTCCCGGCCGGCCGCCTCCAGCCGACGGGCGACCTCCACCGCCAACGCCCCGCCGGGACCACAGTGTCCATAGAGGATCAGCGGCCCGGAGACCCGGTGCAGGATCTCCGCGACCACGTCGGCGGCGACCTCCGCGACGGGTGCCGGGTCGTCGGCCAGGCCGATGTCGTGCCCGGGCATGGCCACCGACAGCAGCCGGTACCCGACCGGCAGGGCGTCGGCCAACGGCTGGTACACCACCGCGCTGCCGCCGCCGTACGGAACGCAGACCAGGGTGGCGACCCGGGCGTCGGCGGGCACCGGCGGGGTCAGTTCGTGCAGCAGCCCGCCGCCGTCCGGGCCGTCCCCGGCGACCAGCCGGGCCAGCTCGCGTACGGTGCGGTGGCGGAACAGGTCCATCACGCTGACCGGTGTGCCCCCGTCGACCACGTCGGGCAGTTCCCGACGCAGCCGGGCCACCACCTGGGTGGCCAGCAGGGAGTGCCCGCCCAGCTCGAAGAAGTCGTCGGTGGCACCGACCTCGGCCACCCCGAGGACGGCGCGCCAGACGTCGGCCACCAGCGTCTCCACCGGTCCGGTCGGCGTCTCCCGTTCGCCGGTCGGGCCGTCGTCGCCGGGCTCGGGCAGGGCCCGCCGGTCCACCTTGCCGTGCTCCTGCAACGGGAGCCGGTCCAGGCACACCCACCGGCTCGGCACCATGTGCTCGGGCAACCGGTCGGCGAGCCGCCGACGCAGCGCGGCCGGCTCGGGCGCGGCCACGTCGGGCGTCGGTTCCAGGTACGCCACCAGCCGGTCGTCGCGCACCAGTACCGCCGCCTGCCGCACCCCGGGGCAGTCCCGCAGCGCCGCCTCGATCTCGCCCAGCTCGACCCGGTAGCCCCGGATCTTGACCTGGTGGTCGCGACGGCCGAGGAAGACGAGCTGCCCGTCGGCGCGCCAGCGGCCCAGGTCACCGGTGCGGTACAGGCGCGCGCCGGGCGGACCGTACGGGTCGGGGATGAACCGTTCGCCGGTCAGCTCGGGCCGGTGCAGGTAGCCGCGCGCCAGCCGGTCACCGCCGAGGTACAGCTCACCGGGTACGCCGACCGGGACGGGGCGCATCCGCTCGTCGAGCACGTACACCCGGGCGTGCGGCAGGGGCCGGCCGACCGGCACCGGCCCGGTGGGCGGCGCGTCGGCGGTGACCTCGTACGTGGTGACGCCGACGGTGGCCTCGGTGGGCCCGTAGTGGTTGAACACGCGGGCCAGACCGGCGGCCACGAGCGGGCCGACCCGGTCCAGCTCGGACGCCTCACCACCGAGGACGAGCGCGCGGGCGGGCAGCAGCTCCCCCGGCTCGACGTCGGCGGTCAGCGCCCACAGGTGCGACGGGGTGATCTTCAGGTAGTCGATGCGCGCGGTGCGCAGCCGCTCGGCGAGTTCGGCGCCGGTGCACCGGCGGGGCAGCAGGTGCACCGCGCCACCGGTGGCCAGCGCCAGATAGAAGAGGGTGACGCTGAAGTCGAACGACATCGACTGCATCAGCCCGTACCGGGCGGCCGGGACGACCGCGAACCGGTCGGCCACCCCGTCGAGGTAGCGCAGCACCTGCCGGTGTGCCACGGCGACCCCCTTCGGGGTGCCGGTGGAGCCGGAGGTGTAGATGACGTACGCGAGGTGCTCGCCGGTGGTGCCGGTCTCCGGCGCGGTGCCGGGCTGGGCCGCGACCTCGGCGGCGATCTCGTCCAGGGTGACCGTGGTCGCCTCGGCGGGCAGCCGTTCCCGCAGGTCGGGGCTGGTCAGCACCACGGTCGGGCGGGAGTCGGCGAGCATCAGGCCCAGCCGTGCGGCGGGCTGCTCCGGGTCCAGCGGCAGGTACGCCCCACCGGCCCGCAGCACCCCGAGCAGCGTCGCGGCCAGCTCGACCGACTGGTCCAGCAGCACCCCGACCAGCCGGTCCGGGCCGACGCCCCGGCTGCGCAGCCAGTGGGCGAGCCGGTTGGCCCGCCGGTCCAGCTCCCGATAGCTGAGCGCGTCCGGACCGAGGACCACCGCCGGGGCGTCGGGGGTGGCGGCGACGTGCGGGCCGATCAGCTCGGCCAGGGTGGTCGCCGCGCCGGTGACCCCGGCCACCGCGTCGTGCTCGGGTCGCCCCAGGGCCAGCATCCGGTCCCGTTCGGCCGCGTCGAGCAGGTCCAGGTCGACGACCGGCAGGTCCGGCCGGGCGACGGCGGCGCGCAGCAGCGTGGCGAGACCGGCGGTCAGCCGGCGTACGGTGGCGGCGTCGAAGAGGTCGGTGTTGTAGACGACCATGCCGCGCAGCCCGTCGGCGGTCTCGCCGACGTAGAGCGACAGGTCGAAGCGGGCGGTGGCCGCGTCGGTCCCGACGCCCTCGACGTGCAGGTCCTCGGGCCACCGGGTGCCGCCGTCCGCGTAGTTCTGCAGGGTGAACAACACCTGGAACACCGGGGAGCGGCTCACGTCCCGGGTGACGTTGAGGTCCTTGACCAGGCGCTCGAACGGGATCTCCTGGTGGGCCAGGGCGCGGACGACGGTGGTGCGGGTGCGCCGCAGCAGGGTCGCGAAGCTGGGTTCGGCGGTCGCGGGGTCGGCGGTCGCGGCGACCGGGGAGAGGTCGGCGCGTAGGGCGAGGGTGTTGACGAAGAGACCGACGAGGTTCTCCAGCTCCGGCACCACCCGGCCGGCGACCGGCGAGCCGATGGCGAAGTCCCGCTGGCCGCTGAAGCGGAACAGCACCGCTTGCAGACCGGTGAGCAGGGTCATGTAGAGGGTGGCCCGGTGGGCGCGGCTGAGCCGACGGAGTCCGTCGGTGAGGTCGGCGTCGAGGACGAAGCGGTGGGTGGCACCGGCGTACGACTGCACGGCCGGGCGGGGCCGGTCGGTGGGCAGGTCCAGCGCGGGTACGTCGGCCAGTGCCCGGGTCCAGTAGGCGAACCCGTCCCCGGTGGCCGGTCCGTCGAGGCGGTCCCGTTGCCAGGCGGCGTACTCCAGGTAGCCGGTGGCCGGTGCCGGAGGCGGGGGCGTGCCGTCGCGCAGCGCGCCGTAGGTGGCGGCGATCTCGTCGAGCAGCAGGGTCAGGGACCAGCCGTCGCTGACGATGTGGTGCATGGCCAGATGCACCAGGTGTTCCTGGTCGGCGAGCCGGACGACGAGCACCCGCACCAGGGGCGCGACGCCGAGGTCGAACGGGGTGCGTACCGAGGCGGCCACCAGCTCGCGGGCGTCGGCCTCGTCGGGTACGGCGGTGACGGTGACCGGTACCCGTACGTCGGAGGCGACGTGCACGGCGGGTTCGCCGTCGGCGTTCTCGGTGAACCGCATGCGGAGGCTGTCGTGCCGGGTGGCGGTCGCGTCGACGGCGGCCCGCAGCAACTCGACGTCGAGCGGGCCGCGCAGCCGCACGGTCGAGTGGACGACGTACGCGGCGGTGCCGGGAACGAGCTGTTCGGTGAACCAGATCCGTTCCTGGCCGAAGGAGAGTCGGGGCGTTCCGGCGGGCGGAGTCGCCTTCGGGATGACGGTGGTGTCTCGGGCCGGCACGTCGACGTTCGTCACGCTATGCCTCAATCCGATGACGGACGGGAGTCAGTAGTCTGCATCTCGCGTCCCACAGGTCGGATCGGCTGATCGGTCCACTGTGTAAGACTCGATCGATCGATCCAGCGGCGGAACGGACCGTCGTACCGTCGGGAATGCGATTCGCGGATACGGTGATCCCCGCCGAGTGGGCGTCAGAGCCGCTGCGCTATGCCGAGTTCTCCGGCGGTGGTGCCGGGACGGCGCCGCTGACCTGGGCCCAGCAGGTCCTCCTGCGCTCGATCGCCCGGTTCGGCTCCAATCACCGGTTCCTCAACCTGCGGCGGATCGTGCCGGTCTCCCCCCGCGCCGGGGTGGCCGTGACGACCGCGACCCGGGCGGTGGGCGCCCTGGTCAGCCGCCACTCCGCGCTGCGTACCCGGCTCCCGGTCTCCGACGGCGAGGCCCGCCAGGAGATCGCGCCGACCGGGCTGTTCCCGCTGCTGGTCTGCGACGGCACCAGCGACGGGACGCAGGCCGCACGACGGGCCGCCGAGCGGCTCGGCGACGTCGCGTTCGACCATTCGGCCGAGTGGCCGCTGCGGGTCGCACTGGTCACTGTGGATGATCGGGTACGCCAGATCGTGCTGGTGTTCAGCCACACCACTGTGGATGCTCACGCGGCCGAGATCGTGCTGCGCGATCTGCGGCTGCTCCTGCTGCGCGGTGGCCTGCCCACCCCGGCCGGACCGCAGTCGGCGGACGTGGCCCGACTCCAGCACGGGCCCGACTCTCGGCGTTCGCAGCGGGCGGTGGCGTACTGGCTGCGGGAGTTCGACCGGCTCCCCCGGCAGCCGCTGGTCCCGGCCGGGCCGGGGCTGGAGCCGCACCTGCGCCGGGGCGTCCTGGTCTCCTCCGCCCTCGACCGGGCCGCCCGGCTGGTCGCCGCCCGGCATCGGGTCAGCGTCTCCGCCGCGCTGCTCGCCGGCTACCAGGCGATGGCCGCCCGCACCTCCGGACACGAGCTGTCCGGTCTCTTCCCGATGTCCCACAACCGGTTCCGCACCGAGTACGCGCAGGCGGTCGCCAACCTCGGTCAGATCGGCTTCTGCGCGGTGGACCTGACCGGGTGCACCGACTTCGCCGACCTGCTGCACCGCGTCTGGGCGGCGTCGCTGAACGGGCTGCGGCACGCGTACTACCAGCCGTCCGCGCTGCGGCTCGCCTTCGAGGAGCGGGGCATCGACTACGAGACGGCGTTCCACCCGCACCACTACTTCAACGACGTCCGGCTGCCGCTCGGCGGCCTCGACCAGCCACCCGAGGTGACCCGGGACGAGTTGCGGGCTGCCACGGCCCAGAGCAGCTTCTCCTGGACAGCCGGGCTGAACGCGGCCTCCTGGCACCTGCTGGCCCACGTCGTGGACGAGCCGGACGCGGTGGGCGTCACGCTCACCGTCGACACCCGGCACCTCGCGATGGACTCCGTCGAGCCGTTCCTGCGGGGCATGGAGGAGTTGCTGGTCGAGGCGGCCTTCGACGACGTGCGGTGGCCCCGGTCGTCGACGTCCACCGCACCCGCCGGGCCGGTCCCGTCCCGCACCGAGGAGACGGCGTACGCGGACTTCGCGGCCGGACGGGCCGCCAGCGCGCCGCTGACCTGGGGGCAGCGTGCCATGTGGCGGACCGTCGAGGAGTTCGAGTCCCCCGAGGCGTACCGGGTGCTGAGCCTCCCCCGCACCCTCGCCGTGTCGGCACGGACCGAGGTGACCGTCCCCGAGGCGGTGCGGGCGCTCGGCGCACTCGTCGCCCGGCACGGATCGCTGCGCACCCGGTTCCGTCGCCGGGACGACGAGGTGCACCAGGAGATGGCGGCCACCGGACGGCTTCCCGTCGGCGTGCACGCCGTACCCCGACCGGTGGACGACCCCGACGGCCGCGCCCTCGCGGCGGAGCTGACCGCCCGGCTACGCGCGTCGCGCTTCGACCACGTCGCCGAGTGGCCGCTGCGGGTCGCCCTGGTCACCGTCGACGACCGGGTACGCCAGATCGTGCTGGTGTTCAGCCACGCCACCGTCGACTTCCACGCCACCGACGTCGTCCTGCGTGACCTGCGCCGGCTCCTGCGGCACGGCACGCCTGACACGCCGGTCGGCCTCCAGTCGGTGGACCTCGCCGGACGGGAGCGTGACGCCGGACGACGACGGTCGGAGCGGGCGGTGGCGTACTGGGTGCGGCAGTTGCCCGGCCTCGCGGCGAACCTCTCCGACCCGGTCGGCTCCGGCACCTCGCCGCGTTACCGTCGCGGGTCGCTGGTCTCCCGCGCCGTCCACCACGCGGCCTGCCTGATCGCGACCCGCAACGCCGTCAGCACCTCCAACGTCGTGCTGGCGGCGACCGCCGCCGGGCTGAGCGGCGACGGCGGGCAGGACTCCTGCGGAATCGTGGTGATGGCCAGCAACCGCTTCCAGCCGGGGCACCAGGACGCGGTCGGCACCCTCAACCAGATCGGGCTCGCTCGGCTCGACCTGGCCGACCGGCCCGGCTTCGCCGAGCTGCTGTCCCGGGCCCGGCGGGGAGCGCTGGACGCCTACCGGCACGCCTACTACGACCCGGCCGTCTGGGAGCGCACCTTCACCGACCTCGGCCACGACCACCGGACCTTCCTGTCCCCGTACTGCTACCTCAACGACGCCCGCCTGACGCGCGACGTCGACCCGACGGACGCGGGCCCGGACGAGACCGCGCTGCGGGCGATGGTCGGCGACAGCGAGTTCCGCTGGCTGCCGGAGTTGGCGCGGTTCCCGTGGCGCTGCCGGGTCCAGGTGCTCGACGCGCCCGGCGCAGTCGAGCTGGTCGTCACCGCCGACACCCGGTACTTCCCGGCCGAACGGGTCGAGCCGTTCCTGCGCGGCGTCGAGGCGCTGCTGGTCGAGGCCGCCTTCCGCGACGTGCCCTGGCCGTGGTCCCCCGCTGCGGTCGGCCCCGCCACGCCGGCATAACCGGTCGACCGCGCCGCCGCCGGGTGTGAGGATCGCCGGATGCCGTCTTCCCGTCGTGACCTGCTGCGCTGGCAGTTCGACCTGACCTGGTCGCTGTTCGAATACCACCTGGACCGGCTGGAGCCGGCGCACTTCCGCCGCGAGGTCGCCGCGCTCTCCTGGACGGTCCGCCCGGACGACGCCGGCCGGTGGGTGCCGGACTGGGCCGACACCGAGCCGGACCCGGTGCCGGTCCCCACCATCGCCTGGCTGACCTGGCACGTCGGCTGGTGGTGGAGCGTGGCCACCGACCATCTCCAGGGCCGAACGCCACGGGAACGTGACGAGGTGTCCTGGCCGGGCGACGGCGAGCCCACCGTCACCTGGCTGCGGGAGCTGCGGGCGGAGTGGCTGACCGTGTTGGACCGGCTCACCGACGCCGACCTCGACGAGGTGGCGCCATTCCCCTGGCCGCGCGATCCGGAACACACCGTCGCGCACCTGCTCGCGTGGGTCAACGCCGAGCTGATGAAGAACGTCGCCGAGATCGGCCAACTCCGGCTGGTGCAGGACGCCTCGTCCTGACCGATCGAACAGCTGGTCTTCGCCGGCTGCGGTTGGGGCGGCCCTCCGGCTGCCCCAACCGGTGATGGATCAGACGGGGGCGATAGCGAGTGTGGTGACCTTGTTGTCCTTGATGCCGAACACGAACGAGAAGGACAGGGGCCCGCCGGGGAAGTCGCCGTCCCCGGAGGCCACCAGCCGGTCGTCCGCGAACGAGGTCGGCGTGAGCACGATCTTGGGATTGATCAGATGCCCCTGGATCCACTCGCGGATCTCGGCCTCGCCGGCCCAGGTTCTTCCGTCATCACGCACGGTGGCCCCGTCGCCGAAGACTGCAGCCAGCGCGTTCACGTCGTGCGCGTTGGTGGCCTTGATGAAGGTGTCGACGGCCTCGGGGAGAGTGATGTCGTTCATTTCCGTTCTCCGGTCTGCTCGGGTGTCAGGACGCGGGCGCATCCTGGTGAAGGCTTTGCGGCACGGGCTACTTCCGCGAACTACCGACACAAGCTTGTGGAAGCAGGCTCAGAAGTCCGCACTGCGGGAAAGCTTCTCGTTCGCGCGCAGCTCCGCGAGTGCGCTTTCGTGCATTGCGACAACGACGTCGTAGCCGGAGTTGCCGAGCACGATCCGGTGCGGTGGAACGGGAGCGTTCATCGCACTGATCACGGCCTGCACACCACGAACAGGGTCACCTGCCTGCTTGCCGTCAGCGTCCACGAACGCCGCCTTGACGGTCTCGACCATCGGCACGTAGGCGTCGACGGTCTCGGTGACGGGCTCGTCGCGGAAGTAGGAGAAGGCACTGGTGCGGAACGCGCCCGGCTCCACCACGAGCACGCGTACACCGAACGGCTCGACCTCCTGGCGCAGTGTCTCCGACAGTCCTTCGATCGCGAACTTCGCCGCCGCGTAGTAACCGAACCCCTGTGCGCCGACGAGGCCGGCCACCGACGACATGTTCACGATCCAGCCGTCGCCGCGTGCCCGCATACCCGGCAGGACCGCGCGGATCACCTCGGCCACGGCGAACAGGTTGAGGTCGAACGTGCGGCGGATGGTCTCGTCCGGAGCCCCCTCGATCGAGCCGTACCAGCCGCGGCCCGCGCTGTTGACGAGCACGTCGATCCCGCCGAACCGCTCCTCTGCCGTCTTGACCGCCGCACGCACTTGCTCGGCATCGGTGACATCGAGCTGGAGAACCAACACACGCTCACCGAACGGCTCAGCCCATTCCCGCAGTTCAGAGGGCCGACGCGCCGTCACCACCACCTGATCGCCCTGTGCCAGTGCAGCCTCGGCATAGACCGAGCCGAACCCTCCGGGCGTCCCACCGGTGATGAACCAAGTCCTCATGGACTTCTCCTCTCGCTATAGCGGGCAATGTAGCGCTACATAAGCTAATGTAGCAAGCATGCAGAGCGCGCGAGATCGACTCCTCCTTGCCGCAGCCGAGTTGCTGCAGAGCGGCGCCACGGTGTCCACGAGGGCGGTGTGCGAACGCGCCGGGGTGCAAGCCCCGACGCTGTACCACCACTTCGGCAGCAAGCAGGGCCTGATTGACGCCGTGGCGAACCACGGCTTCACCCAGTACACGGCGGTCGAGAACTCGGACGACCCGCTGGACGACCTGCGCAACGGCTGGGACAAGCACGTACAGTTCGGGCTTGAGCACCCCTCGTTCTACGGGCTGCTCTACGGCCGCGCCGAGCCGGGAAAGCCCTGCGCCGTCACCGCTCCCGCGCACGCCGCGTTGCGCGAGCGATTCACCGCCGCCGCCGCCCGGGGCCTGCTCAAGGTGCCGGCGGCCGATGCCGCCGAACAGCTGTTCGCCGCCAACATCGGCATCACGCTCACCTTGATCAGCCAGCCGGAGCCGGACTTCGGGCTGTCCGGGCGCGCCCGCGAAGCCGCGCTGGCCGGAGTCCTGCACACGCCTTCCACCGCCGCCTCCACGACCCGCGCCAGCGCGGCCCTGACGTTGCGTGCGCTGGTCGACAACGACCCGGGCGACCTCACCCCCGGCGAACGCGGACTGCTCGGCGAACTACTGGAGCGCCTGGCACGCTAGCGCCAGCGTATGTAGGCACAGATCACCGCGTCCTACTCGGTGTGGGTGCGGTGGCCGGTGCCGTTGAGGGCGAAGTAGCGCACGGCGGCGAACTCGGCTGAACCGTTCGTGCCCTCAGGTCGACAGCGTCCGCGTACCCCATGCCCTGCTGCGGTGGACCGCACATCGGACCGACCGCCAAGCACTCCGACACGTACCCGCAGACGCCTCAGCGGTGTTCGGGGGCACCGGTCACCCGGTGGGAGGCATCGCCGCGTCGGCTGTCGCGGCCGCGTGGACCGCGATCGACCGGCTGACCCGAACCGACATCGCGACGCTATGTGATTGTGCGGAGGCTCTGGGCAAGGTATCCGTCAGGCGATGTGGTTCGGTGGGGGTCCGCCCTCGTCGCCCGGGGGCCGCCGTCGGGCGGGCGCCACCCCCCGCCGACGGAGGAGGACATGCCGTGCCCGCGACCAGAGCGGCGAACGTCGCACCCACCGCGCGCTGCCGGGACCATGTGGCGTCCCGCCCCACCTGGCGGTGCCGAGCCTGCGGGACCGCCTGGCCGTGCGGACGCGCGCAGCGGGACCTTCTCGCCGAGTACGGCACCCGCCGCACCGATCTGCTGGTCTATCTGGCGACCCTCTGGGAGGAGGCGCTCGGACAGCTCACCGAGCGGCACTCGGGGACCGATCCGGCCGAGTCGCACGAGCGGTTCCTCGGCTGGCTGCCACCCCGGCCGCCCTCCCGCTGACCGCCGTGCCGTCCGACCTGGACGGACCACGCGCCGGCAGCAATTGACAGGAGTCTTGACAGTTACCGGCCACATCGACAGACTTGATCGTGAGAGCGCTCTCTTGGCCGAACTCCCGACGATGCCCCCGCATCGCCCCACCCCCATAGGAGGAGTCCCATGCCACGAGCGCCACGCGTCCTGCGCACGGCCCTTGCCGCCGTCCTGGTCGCCGGTCTCGCCCCACTCGCCGCCCCGCCGGCCGCACTCGCCGCCGACACCGCCGACACCGCCGGCACCCCCACCGCCACCGCCGACACCTCGGTCACCGGCCTCGCGCCGGAGATGGTCCGCGCGATGCGCCGCGACCTCGGGTTGACCGACGCGCAGGTGCTGACCCGGCTCCGCGTCGAAGCCGGTGCCGCCACCGTCGAGCGCCGTCTGCGAGCACGACTCGGTACGGCCTTCGCCGGTGCCTGGATCCCGTCCGGCGGGACGCGGCTGACCGTGGCCGTCACCGACCCGTCGCTGGCCGCCGCCGTACGCGCCGAAGGTGCCGAGGTGACCACCGCCGCCCGCAGCGAGTCAACCCTGGACGGTGTCAAGCGGACGCTCGACCGGCACGCCGGCAAGGCGCCACCGGACGCCGTGCACGGCTGGGCGGTCGACGTGACGACCAACCGGATCGTGGTGACCGCAGGCCGGGGCGCGACCGCCGAGGCCGCCGCCTTCGTCAAGGCCAGCGGCGTTGACGCGGGCCTGGTCCGGATCGTCGAGTCCGCCGAGGCGCCCCGGATCAACTACGACATCCGGGGCGGGGACCAGTACGTGATCAACGGCAACACGCTCTGCTCGGTCGGTTTCGCGGTGCACGGGGGCTTCGTCACCGCCGGCCACTGTGGCCGGGTCGGCAGCCCGACCCTCGGCTACAACAACGTCTCCCAGGGCACCTTCGCCGGCTCGACGTTCCCCGGCCGCGACTACGGCTGGGTCCGGACCAACAGCAACTGGACCCCGCAGCCGTGGGTGAACAACTACTCCGGCGGCAACGTGTCGGTGGCCGGCTCCCAGGACGCCGCGATCGGCAGCTCGGTGTGCCGGTCCGGCCGGACCACCGGCTGGCGGTGCGGCACGCTGCTGGGTCGCAACCAGACGATCAACTACTCGCAGGGCGCCGTGCACGGCCTGACCCGCACCAACGCCTGCGCCCAGGGCGGCGACTCGGGTGGCGCCTGGCTCAGCGGCAACCAGGCGCAGGGCGTCACCTCCGGCGGCTGGGGCAACTGCTCCACCGGCGGGGAGACCTGGTTCCAGCCGGTCAACGAGATCCTCGGCGTGTACGGGCTCACGCTGGTCACCACCGGCGGTGGTAGCGGGAACCGGCTGATCAGCAACTGGAACAACAAGTGCATCGACGTGCCGAACTCGAACTTCTCCGACGGCGTACCGCTGCAGACCTGGAACTGCAACGGCACGGCGGCGCAGTCGTGGAGCTTCGTCAACGGCACGCTGCGTACCCAGAACAACATGTGCATGGACGTGGCCTGGGGTTCCCGGGACAACGGCGCGGTGATCCAGATCGCGACCTGTAGCGGCAACCCGGCCCAGCAGTTCGTCCTCTCCGCGGCGGGTGACCTGGTCAACCCGCAGGCGAACAAGTGCGTCGACATCAGCGGCTGGGTCAACGCCGACGGCGCCCGCCTGGCCCTCTGGGAGTGCCTCGGCGGCGCGAACCAGAAGTGGCGGCGCGGCTGAGACACGGCCCCGGAATGTAAGGAAGGGTCCCCTGCTATCGCCTGGTGTATAGCAGGGGACCCTTCCTAACAACTACAGCTACAACTACAACTACAACTATTACGACGACGGCGCGGCCCCGTTGTCGTTGAACCGGAAGCTGTCGAACGGGGCGGCGTCACCCAGCTCCTCCATGATCAGGCCATTGTTCTGCGAGTTCCGCAGGAACGCCGAGTTGTTGCTGATCAGGAAGGTCTCCGCGTTCTCCGGGTTCGGCGCGATGGTGAAGAGCTGACGCGGCTCGCTCTCCTTGCACTCGGCGCCCTGCACCACCAGCGGCTGCGAGTTGCCCGGGTTCTGCACCTGCCAGCAGACCGGCTCGCCGGTGCCGGGGCCGCCACCGGCACCCCGGTACGACTTGACCAGGAAGGTCTGCCCGTCGACCGGGGTCGGTACGAACAACTGCCGGCCCTCGTCGCCGTCGACCTCGGCCAGGCGCTCGTCGGTCAACGACAGCCCCGACTCGAACGCGTCGACCCGGGTGATGGTGACCTGACGGTCGCCGGACAGCACCGGCGGGTTGGCGGTGCTGTCCGGCGACGGTGAGGCCTCCGTCGGGCTGGGCGCGGCGGAGGTCGCGCTGGCGGCCGGCGTGCCCGTGGCCTCGGGGGTGGCGGCGGCGTCCGGGGTGGCGTCACCGCACGCCGCTGTCGAGACGGCCAACGCCACCACGCCCGCACCGGCAAGCCACCTACGCATCGACATCATCCGCTCCTCCTCCGGCGGCGGGGATTCCCGGTCGGGAGACCGGCGCACCATCCCCGCCACGGTCGCTGAAGATCGACGTACCCCGGGTGTCGGCGCGATATGCAAGGACGCGGCAACGGGGTGGATTTCCGACAAAGGTCGTAGGTCGAATGCCGTCCTGCGCCAGATGGCACCACGCTCCTGTTCCCGCAGGCTTTTCTCAGGCACCGGGTGACGCCGCACGGACCCCTCCGGACACCCGATCGGCCTGGAAGGCAGCAGCCCGACATGTTTCGCCACGATCCCGCCCGGTCCCGGGCGTTCCGCCTGCGTCGACTCGGCGCGGCCCTGGTCGCGGCGGTCGCCGTCGCCACCGCCGCCGGGTGCGGCGCCGCACCGACCGTCCTGTCCGTTCCCACGCCAACCGCTCCCGGCGTACCGGCCGACCCGGCCGCGCTGAACGCCGCCGACGTCGACGCCTGGCTCGACGGCCTGTTGCCCGCCGCACTCCAGCGGACCGGCATCCCGGGCGCCACCGTCGCGGTCGTCCGCGACGGCGAGATCCTCACCGCCCGTGGCTACGGCCACGCGGACACCGGCTCCGGCTCCGGCTCCGGCTCCGGCCAGGCCGTACCGGTCGACCCGGACCGACACCTGTTCCGGGTCGGCTCGGTGGCGAAGCTGGTCACCGCCGTCGCGGTCCTCCAGCTCGTGCAGAGTGGCGACCTTGACCTCGACGCCGACGTCGACGAGTACCTGGACTTCACCGTGCCCCGCCGCTACGACGAGCCGGTCACCCTGCGGCACCTGTTGACCCACACCGCCGGATTCGAGGAGCGGATCGCCGGCCTGATCGGCTCCGACGGCAACAGCCCGGACCTGCGCACGGTGCTGGCCACCGACCCGCCGGAGCAGATCTACCGGCCGGGTACGGTGCCCGCCTACTCCAACTACAGCAACGCTCTGGCCGGATACATCGTCGAACGCGTCAGCGGGACGCGGTTCGAGGAGTACGTCGATCGCCACGTACTGGCCCGGGCGGGCATGGCGTCGTCGACGTTCGCGCAGCCGCTGCCCCCGCCGCTGGCCGATCGGGTGGCGAAGGGGTACGACGCCGCCGGTGTCGCCGGCCCGTTCGAGATCGTCGGCACCGTCCCGGCGGGCGCGTTGAGCGCACCCGCCACCGACATGGCCCGCTTCATGCTGGCGCTGACCGGCGAGACGGTCGGCGAGGGTCCGCTGCTCGACCTGCCGACCCGCGAGTTGATGCAGCGGCCCGCGCTCGACGCCACCTCGCTCGGCACCCTCGCGGACGGCCCCCGGATGACGCTCGGGCTGTTCGAGGAGGACCGCAACGGCCGACGCATCCTCGGCCACGGTGGCGACACCAAGTACTTCCACTCGCACCTGCAGATCTATCCGCAGGAACGGGCCGGCATCTTCGTCTCGCTCAACGGCGGCGGCCGGGGCGGATTCGACAGCCACGAACTGCGTCAAGCGGTGGTGAACGGCTTCGCCGACCGCTACTTCCCGGCCACGTCGGACCGGCCGACGGGCGTCGACGCGGAGACCAGTGCCGCACACGCCGCCGCGGCGGCCGGCACGTACACCGAATCGCGCGGGATCGGCAGCAACTTCCTGACCCTGATCGGTCTGGTCGGCCGGACCACGGTCAGCGTCGCCGACGACAACCGGCTGCTCTTCGCGCCGGGGCCGCTGTCGGCCACCCCGGTCCTCTACGAGGAGGTGGCCCCCTGGGTCTGGCGCGAGGTGGGCGGGCAGCGCACGATCGCCATGCGGGCCACCGACGACCGGGTGACGGCGATCAGCTACGACTCCGCGTTCACCCTGCTGCCGGTCGAACCGGCACGGGCCACGGCGGTGGTTCTACCGGTGCTCGGCGTCTCCGTCCTGGTGCTGGCGCTGACGGTGCTCTCCTGGCCGTTCGGCGCCCTCGTCCGGCGGGTGCTCGGTCGACCCCGTCGCGACCGGGCCGGACGTACCGCCCGGGTGCTCAGCCGCGTCGCGGTCGCCGGTGCACTGCTCGCGCTGATCGGCTGGGCGGTGAGCGTGGTGACCATCATGGGGTTGCAGGACGTCTCCGCCGCCTCGCTGCGCACCGTCCAGGCGCTCCAACTGATCGGCCTGCTCGGGGTGCTGCCCGCCACGATGCGGCTGGTCGACGACGTACGGCGTCGCGTCGGCTGGCACCGGATCACCGCCAGCGCCCTGATCCTGCTGGCCCTGGCCGGTACGGGTTGGTTCGCCGTCGAGTTCATGCTGCTCGCACCTAACATCTCCTACTGACGCGTCGATCCGGGACGGACCGGAGCAAGGAAGCCCACCGCATGAGCACCCACCCTGATCCGCAGACCGAGGCGGCTCCCCGGTCGCCCCGGCTGACCCGGCGGCTCGACGAACAGCTCACCCGGCTCGGCGTGACCGGCCGGTTCGCCCGGGACCTCCTGCTCGCGGCGGCGGTCACCGTGGTCACCGTGCTGCTGCTGGCGATGCTGCTCTGGGTCGTCGCACCGGCGGAGGAACTCTCCGTCGGCCCGGGGCGGGCCGGGCCGCTGCTCGTGCTCTGCGGCGTGCAGGCGATGCTGCTCTGCCTGCGCCGGGTCCGTCCGCTGCTCTGTCTCGCCCTGGTCGTCGCCCTACAACTGGCGATCGTCGGGCTGTCCCTGCCGGAGCTGTCGATCCGGGGCATCGCGCCGTTCGTCGCCGCGTACACCGTCGGCACGCTGCGGCCGGTCCGGACGGCGCTGCTGATCGCGGGGGTCGCCACGCTGGCGGAGACGGCCGGCGCGGTGGTCGCCACCGCCGTCCTCGCCGCCCCCGACCTGCTCCTCTCCACGCTCGGCAGCCTCACCGCAGGCGCGCTGACCTACCTCGGCGCGGCCTTCGTCGGCGGTTACGTCGCCACCAACCGGCGCTACGTCGAGCTGGTCCGGGTACGCGCCGACGAGGCGGTCCGGGCGCAGCAGGCAGGCGTGCAGGCGGCGATCGGTGCGGAGCGGTCCCGGATGGCGCGGGAACTGCACGACGTGGCCGCGCACCACCTCTCCGGCATGGTGGTGCAGGCGGCGGCGGTGGAGCGGCTGATCGACCGCGATCCGGCGGCGGCCCGCGCCGGGGTGGCCTGGATCCGCGCCCAGGGCAAGCAGACCCTGGACAACCTGCGGTTGGTGGTGGGGGTGTTGCGCGGACGGGCCGGGTCGGACGCGGGCGACGGCACCGTCCCGGTGCCCGGCCTGGCCGTCCTCGACGACCTCGTCCGCACCGCCGGTGACCTCGGCGGCCCGGTCGGGTTCGTCCGGGAGGGGCAGCCGCGCGAGGTGCCGCCGATCGCCGACGTGGCGCTCTACCGGGTGGCGCAGGAATCACTCTCCAACGCCCGCCAGCACGCCCCCGGCGCCCCGGTCCGGGTGGCCCTGCGCTACCTGGACCGCCGGGTGACGCTTGAGGTGCGCAACGATCCGCCGCCTCGACGGCCCGAGCCGGCCGCCCGCACCACCGGTGGCGTGGGCCTGGTGGGCATGCGGGAACGCGCACAGCTCATCGGCGCCGAGTTCACCGCCGGTCCGACCGCCGACGGAGGCTGGTCGGTCGCCGTGAGCCTGCCGACCGCACCGGAGGCCGCGCGCGCCGCGACGGCGACCGTGAAGGGGGACCCGAGATGATCAGGGTGATGCTCGTCGACGACCAGGCGGTGGTGCGGACCGGGTTCCGGGTCATCCTGGAGCAGGCCGGGGACATCGAGGTGGTGGCCGAGGCGTCGAACGGCGACGCGGCGGTCGACCTGGCCCGCCGGCACCGGCCGGACGTGATCTGCATGGACGTCCGGATGCCGGGCGGCGACGGCCTCACCGCCACCCGCCGGATCGTCGGCGAGGCCACCGAGACGCCGCCCGCCGTGCTCGTGGTGACCACGTTCGACCTCGACGAGTACGTCTTCGGCGCGCTGGAGTCCGGTGCCAGCGGGTTCATCCTCAAGGACTGCGAACCCGAGGAGCTGATCGAGGCGGTCCGCCGCCTGGCCGGCGGGTACGGGCTCGTCGACCAGGCGGTCACCCGCCGGGTGATCAGCGAGTTCGCCCGCCGCACCGCCGCACCGCGCACCGACGCGGTGGCCGCGCACCAGCTCACCGCACGGGAGGCCGAGATCGTCGGGCTGCTCGCCCAGGGTCTGTCGAACGTGGAGATCGCCGCCGAGCTGTTCATCGAGACGAGCACCGTCAAGTCGCACCTCGGCCGGGCGATGGCCAAGATCGGCGTACGGGACCGGTTGCAGACGGTGGTCTGGGCGTACCAGAACGGCGTGGTCCCGCGTTGACCCACCCGCCGTTCGCGTCGGCGGTCAGCTGACGAACTCGCTGACAGCCTGACCCAGCTGGGTCAGGCCCGGTTCCTCGACGGGCAGGTGTCCGGCCCGTTCCAGCAGCACGAGCCGCTTGTCGGCGGCGATGCGGTCGAAGAACGCGCGGCTGAGCGCGACCGGCGTCCACCGGTCCTCCGCCGGGTGCGTCATCAGCACCGGGCAGGCGGTGAACGCCTCCGGCTCCACCGGTGGGGCGGAGGTGAGGAAGGTCCGCAGGAAGCGGAGCGCGACCCGGTTGCCGCCGCCGGAGGGGTCGGCGGCGACCAGCGCGGTGAGGGCCGCGTCGTTGCTCATCGCGCCCATGTTCGCGATCCAGCGCATCGGTATCCGCCAGGCCTCGAACGGCCGGACCGGGCCGAGCCGGGACGGATCGAGGCGGCCCATGGCCGGCAGGCGGGTCATCCGCATCCGCGCGGTGACGTCGCGCGGGTCCAGCAGGCAGGTGACGACCAGGCCGGCGACGTCGACGGTGGCGGCGACCGAGTACGCCAGCATGCCGCCCATGCTGGCACCGAGGAGGAAGACGGGACGGCCGTCGCGGGCCCGTTCCGCCGCCACGAGGTCGGCGACGCAGTCGATCCACTCCGGGTACGCCACCGGTCGGTCACCGCGGGTCAGTCCGTAGCCGGGCAGGTCCGGGGCGAGAACCTCCACCGGGGCGAGCTGGGCCAGCATCCGCGCGTACGGGGCGAGCATCCGCCCGTACCCACCGGCGCCGTGCAGCAGGAGGAGTTTCACCGGGGCGTCCGGTGCGGCAAGCCGGTCCAGGTGCACGTCCAGCCCCCGCCAGCGCCACCACTCCTCGGCCGGGGCGTCGTCGAGGTCGCTGCGCAGCCCCGCCGGATAGAAGCGCTGGTAGTCGAGCCACCGGGTGACCTCCTGGTACGTACTACGCCTAGCGGGTTCCACACTCCACCTTTCATCGTTTTACCTGCTCAGCACTATGATATGAGGATTTCCTCGCTTTGTTTACTCGCGTTTGGAGGCACCCGGTGCCACCTCGGCCCGCACCGCATCAGCCCAGGAAGACGCCCCGGCAGCAACGCGCCTGGCAGACCCGTCGACGCATCCTCGACGCGGCGGCTCGCGTTTTCGCCGAGTACGGCCACGCCGCCGGCACCACCGACCGGATCGCCGCCGAGGCCCAGCTCTCGGTGGGCTCGCTGTACCAGTACTTCCCGAATAAGGATTCGATCCTGTTGACCCTGGCGCTGGAACACGTCGACGAGACCGCCCAGGCGGTGCGGGTCAGCCTCGCCGGTCTCCCTGACGGCCCCGTCCCGCTGCGCCGGTGGCTCCCGGCGGTGGTCCGCGCCTGCGCCGAGCTGCACACCCGCGACCCGCGCCTGCACCGGGTGCTGTTCGAGGAGTCACCGCGCCCGCCCGAGCTGCTGGCCCGCTTCCACGAGGCCGAAGGCGAGGCGGTCGCCGCCGTCAGGTCGTTGCTGCGCCGGGACCCCGACCTGGCACCGGCCGACCCGGAGCGCAGCGCCCGGGTCGTGGTCGCGGTCGTCGAGTCGCTGGTGCACCGGTTCGTCGCCCAGCAGCCGGACCGGATCGACGGGCCGGAGCTGACCGACGAGATCGTCGCGGTGGTGACCGGCTACCTGAGCCGCACGACGGTGAGCTGACCCGCCCGTCGCGGCCGGAGGGGGAAGGTGGCCAGGTTCAGCGGCCCGGACGGTCGTCGAGCAGACGCAGCGCGTTGCCTCCGGCGACCAGCCGGGTGTCGGCCTCGTCCAGTCCGGCCCGGGCCAGCGCCGACTCGACCCGGGCGCGGCTGGTGGCGCGCGAGGCGATCGGCCAGTCCCCGCCGACCAGCACGTGGTCGGCCCCGAGCAGGTCGGTGGCGAACCTGATGGCGGCCGGCGCGAACCCCATCGTGTCGAGATAGACGTGGGCGCGCTGCGAGGCGGGCGCCGCCGACGTCAGGACCTCTCCCCCGTCGGTGGCGGCGGCCAGGGACAGCCCGGCGACCCCGAGCATCGGGAAGACCACGTGCAGCCCCGGCAGGTCGGCCAGCACGCCGTCGACCAGCAGCGACAGCAGCGCGGCGGCGTTGATGGTGCCCCGGGCCAGCGAGGTGCCGAACCGGCCGAGTCCGGCGAAGGCGGTGGTCATCGCCACCGGGCTGATCGGGTGCGCGAAGACGGGTACGCCGAGTTCCGCCGCGACGGCCAGGGTGGGGCGGGCGGCCTTCGCGCCGAGCAGGAGCCCGTCGGTGGCGCAGTCCACGACCAGCCCGGACAACCCGAGGTCCCGTACGGCGCGTACCGCCTCGTCGGCGGCCGGGTCACCGGCGAAGGCGTCGACGGTGGCCAGGCCCCGGAGGCGGTCCGGTGCGCTCGCCACCGCCTCGGCGAGGTGGTCGTTGAGCCGCCGCAGGTCCTCCGGGCGGGTGCGTTCGCCGTGCGGGGTCACCAGCGCCGGTGGCGCGCTGAGCACCCGCAGGTCGATGCCGTGCCGGCCGCCCTCGGCCAGCAGCCCCTCCAGGTCGGCGATCCGGCGGGCCAGCCCGCGCCAGCGCTCAGCCAGCTCCGGCGCGGCGTGCCGGGGCGGCAGCGCCGGATAGGCCGGACAGGCGTAGTGGGTGTGGAAGTCGGCGACGAACAGCGGCGGCATCAGACCTCGATGAAGGTGTACGTGAAACCGCGCTCGGCCCGATGCACGTACCCGGCGGCGGGGAACGGGAAGTGCGTCGGCACCAGCAGGTCACCGGAGTCGGCGGCCCGTTCCAGCAGGCGGCGACGCTGGTCGGCGGAGTCGCCCGGCACCACGCAGTACCGGATGCTCCACTCGGGACGTTCGAGCTGCACGCCGTGGTGCAGCATGTCTCCGGCGAACAGGGCGCGTCGGCCGGCGGACTCGACCACCAGATAGACGTTGCCGGGGGTGTGCCCGAACGCGGGCACGAGGTGGATCTCCGGCGTCAGCACGTGGTCGGCCGGTACCAGGTCGAGCACACCGGCGTCGCGCAGCGGCAGGATGCTGTCCGCGAGGTAGTCGCCGGTACGCCGCATCGCCGCCGCGCCCTGCGGGCCGGTCCACCAGTCGAACTCCTCCCGGACCACCAGGTAGCGGGCGTTCGGGAAGGTCGGCACCCAGCCGCCGAAGCCGTCGGCGCTCGTGGCGAAGCCGACGTGGTCGACGTGCAGGTGGGTGAAGACCACCGTGTCGACGTCGTCGAGGCTGACCCCGGCGCGGGCGAACTGCTCCAGGAACGGCCGGTCGGCACGGTCGAAGACGCCGCCGTTGCGCGGTTTGCCGTTGCCGCCACCGGCGTCGACCAGGATCAGCCGGTCCCTGGTCCGGAGCAGGTGGGCCTCCTGGTTGAGCACGATCCGCCCGTCGCGGGTGAAGGGCTCGGCGGTGTAGAAGGCACCGTCGGTCCAGGACTCGGTCTCCAGTTGCGGGAAGAAGTCCGTCGGGAGTGGAAGGTAGTCGACCTCGCGGATCGGGAAGACCTCCACCTCGCCGACGGGGAAGGACCAGAGCGGGCCCTCCCCGCCGCCGGTGTCCTGCCACCGTGGTGCGGTCTCCGGGGACTGCTCGCTCATCGGGAGGTCACCTCTGCTCGCGGGGTTTCGGGTTCGGGTGCGCGGCGGACCCGCGCATAGACCTGGGCACGCAGTTCGCCGAAGCGGGCCGAGGAGCGGGTGCCGAGCTGGTCGCGGTCCGCCGGCAGGTCGACCGGGAACTCGGCGACGACGCCGGTCGGGGCGGCACCGAGGACGACGACCCGCTGGCCGAGGTACACCGCCTCGTCGATGTCGTGGGTGACGAACAGGACGGTCATCGCGTACCGCCGCCAGAGCGTGGCCAGCAGGTCCTCCAGGTCACCGCGGGTCTGGGCGTCGACCGCGGAGAACGGCTCGTCCATCAACAGCAGCCGGGGCCGGTACGCGATCGCGCGGGCGATGGCGACCCGTTGCTGCATGCCGCCGGAGAGCTGCCACGGGTACGCCCGTGCCGTCTGGGCCAGCCCGACCGCGTCGAGCGCCTCGGCGACCAGGTCCCGGCGTTCGGCGCGACCGAGCCCCCGGTGCCGCAGCGGCAGCTCGACGTTCTGCTGCACCGTCTTCCAGGCGAACAGACTGCGGCCGTACTCCTGGAAGACCACGCCCAGGTCGGCCGGCGGCTCGGTCACCCGCTGCCCGGCCAGGTACACCTCGCCGGTCGAGGCGGGCAGCAGCCCGGCGACGATCTTCAGCAGCGTGGTCTTGCCGCAGCCGGACGGCCCGACGACGGTGACGAACTCGCCGTCGCCGACCGTGAGGCTCACCCCGGCCAGGGCGTCCACGGTGCGTTCCCGGGCCCGGTACGACTTGCCCAGCGCGTCGATCCGCAGCAGGTCGGGTCCGACTGTCATGATGACTCCTCTCGTCCGGTGGCGCCTCGGTGCCACCGCAGGGCACGCCGCTCGACCAGCTCGAAGACCTTCGCCAGGGCGAAGCCGAGCAGGCCGAGCAGGAGCACGCCGCTCCACATCTGCGGGATGGCGAAGGTGCGCTGGAACCGGATCACGGTGAAGCCCAGGCCGTCGGTGCTCATCAGCATCTCGCTGACCACCATGACGATGAGCGAGATGCCCAGCGCCTGGCGGGCACCGGCGAAGATCTGCGGGCTCGCGGCGCGCAGGATCAGGCCGTGCCGGGTCCAGCTCGGCAGCCGGTACGCGGCGGCGGTCTCCAGGTGGACCTGATCCACGGCGCGTACGCCGTCGGCGGTGTTCAGCAGGATCGGCCAGACCGCGCCCAGCACGATGACGATCAGCTTCGTGGCGTCGCCGATGCCGACCGCGACCAGCAGCACCGGGATCAGCACCGGTGCCGGGAGCACCCGGAAGTAGGCGAGGATCGGGCTGGTCAGTGCGCGTACCACCGACCAGCGGCCGACCACGTAGCCGACGCCGACGCCGATCACCAGCGCCGCGGCGTAGCCGGTGGCGAGCCGACGCAGGCTCGGCACCACGTCGCGGACGAAGACGTCGGAGAGCCAGACCTGACCGAACGCCTCGACGATGCGGCGCAGCGGCGGCAGGAAGATGGTGGTGCTGTCCGCGCTGAGCACCCACCAGAGGGTGAACAGCAGCACCGGCAGCCCCAGCGCGAATCCGACCGCGGAGGCGCCCCGGGCGAGGCCGGTGAGCAGCGGGGCGGAACGGGGGCCGGTCATCCGGTCGTCACCTCCCGCCGGGTCGCCACGTGCCAGTGCAGCAGCCGGCGTTCGGCCAGGCGGGCGCCCAGGTCGAGCAGGATCCCCACCGCGCCGGTCAGCAGCACCAGCGCGTACATGCCGGTGAACTCGCCGGACTCCTGGCTGCTCCAGATCAGCTCGCCGAGACCGGCGGCGCCCATCACCAGACCGCCGGTGATGGCCAACGCGAGCGCCACCGAGACGATCAACCGCAGCGCGGTGCCGAGGTACGGCAGCACCGTCGGCCAGGTCACGTGCACGACCCGGGCCAGCGGGCCCAGTCGCATGCTGCGGGCGGTGTCCACGGCCACCCGGTCCACGTCGCGCAGCCCGTACAGCACCTGGAACAGCACGATCCAGAAGCACGAGACCGCGACGAGCAGGACGGTGATCTGGGCGACGTCCAGCACCAGGACCAGCACCGGGATCAACACGATCGACGGGACCGGGCGCAGGAAGTCCAGGGTGGACGAGGTGACGCGCAGCAACCACGGGACCGAGCCGATGGCGAAGCCGACGACGATACCGGCGACCACCGCGATCACCAGGCCGGACGCGGCGGCCAGCAGGGTACGGCCGGTCGCGGTCCAGAACCGGGCCTCGGTGAGCAGGCGAAGCGCCTCCGGGGCGACGGCGGACAGCGGTGGCACGTGCAGCGGCGAGAAGAACGCGCGGGTCACCGCCTCGTACCCGGCCGCCGCGACCAGCAGCCCGACCACGCCGAGCAGCCGGCGACCGGCGACCGGGCCGCCGGCCGACCCCCGGGTGGGGGCCGGCGTGCGGCTGCTCGTGGTCACGGCAGGATCAGCTCGTCGAGGTTCGGCGCAGTGCTGATCAGACCGTCGCGTTGCGCGTACCCGGCCAGCTTCTCGGCGGCCTGCCGACTCACCTCGTCCCGCCAGCCGGTGATGGTGATGGTGTTCGCCACCTCGGGGCTGATCTGGGTGAAGGTGGGGATCTTCGCGCGCACCTCGTCCTCGTGCTCGCGGGCGTACGCGTACGCCTCCCGGATCGCGTCGCGGAAGGCCGAGACGACCTCCGGGCGCTGCCCGATGTAGGTGCCCGAGGTGTACCAGGCGGAGACGGTCAGGTCCTCGGCCAGGTCGGTGAAGCCCCAGCCGACCGGCACCGCACCCTGCGCCTTGGCCGCCGACAGGAACGGCTCGACCACCCAGGCGCCGTCCACCCGCCCCTCGCTGATCGCGGCCGGGACCTGCGGGAACGGGATCTCGACCAGCTTCACCGAGTCGGAGTCGCCGCCGGCGGTGCGGACCGACTCGCGGGCGGCGGCCGCGGCGATGTTGGTCAGGATGTTCACCGCCACCGTCTTGCCTTCGAGCTGCTGGGGGCTGGTGATGCCGGAGTCGCCGGCCACCACGAGCGCGCCGTAGTCCGCACCGGCCTTGCCGGTCGACGCGGACGCGGGCACCACCGCCTTGACGTCCAGCCCCTGGGTGCGCGCCACGATCAGCGTGGTGAGGTCGCCGGTGGCGAAGTCCACCTTGCCGGCCAGCACCGACGGCACCGAGGTCAGGTCGGAGGTCTGGGTGTCCACCTCGACCCGCAGGCCGTGCTTGGCGAAGATCCCGTTGTCCTGGGCGAGGTAGATCGGGGCGAGGTGTCCGAGCGGCGCGGAGGCCAGCCGGACCGTGGTCAGGCCGTCCGTGCCGCCGGCCGCGTCGGCGGAGTCGTCGGCGGCGGAGCAGGCCGCGAGGGCGCTGGTCAGCAGCGTGGCGGCGAGGACGCCGGCCAGGCCGCGACGAAGGGCGGGTGTGGCGGGTACGTGCCGGAGGGTCCGGGTGGTACGGAACATGGTCGGTCTCGATTCTCGGGTGGCTGACGGGGTCGGTCAGAAGCGCAGACGCAGGTCGAGGTCGTTGACGTACTCCGGGAAGGGCACCGGGCCACCGAACGGCTGCGCGGCGACGCTCGACACGGCCGCCTCCTCGATGGCCACCACCAGGCTCGCCGCGTGCTTCGCGTCGTCCCCGGCGACGAGCAGGCCGTGGTTGCCGAGCAGGACGCCGTACGTGTCGGGGTGGGCCCGGTAGGTGTCGGCGATGGCGCGGACCGCTTCGGCGGTGCCACGCGGTGCCCAGGGCGCGACCGGGACATCCACGGCCTGACCGTGCACCAGCAACGCCTCGTAGCGGGCGGGCAGGCTGGTCGCGGCGAGGGCGTAGCTGGTGGCGTAGGGCGAGTGGGTGTGGATGACGGCGGACACGTCCGGGCGGGTGCGGTAGACGCCGACGTGCATGGTGAGGATGGCGGCCACCGACGGGCTGGGCGTGCCGAACAGCACCTCGCCGTCGAGGTTCACCACGACGACCTCGTCGTTGACGGTCCGCAGAGCGGGTACGCCGACACGCAGGTCGTCGGCGGGCCACGGGCGCAGCAGCTCACCGGCGTTGATCGCGAGCAGGTCGTGGTGGCCCGGCAGCCGGACGCTGATGTTGCCGTGTCCGCTGGCGGACATCGCCGAGGCGGCGAAGATCCGGTTGATGCCGGTGGTCAGGTCGGTCCGGGCGGCGGCCAGTTCGTCGGCTCCGAACGGCGCGCCCCGCAGTGCCGAGGGGGTGGGGATGTGCTCAGTCATGACGTCACTGCCTTGTCGTAGTCGGGGTGCCGGTCGACGCACCGTGCGGCGGGCAGGCGGAAGCCGCGTCCGAGGTCGGACGCGTGCGTGTACCGGTGTGTGGGGGTGGATGCCTTCGCGCGGGCTCTCGGCGGTCTGCGGCCGGGTCAGCGGCAGGGACAGAGCGCGCTGCCGGTGCGACCGTAGTCGACCGCGCGGCGGGCGGTCAGCGGCGTTGGCATAACCCTAGTATGCCCCTAGGATTTGCAGGAGATCAAGCCGGTGAACGCTGTGACCTGCACCCCAGCCCCCACCATGCCCCGACTCCGGCCCGCTCCCGCCCCGACAGGACCCCCAGATGCCCAAAATCAACGTGTACCTGCCCGACGCGCTGGCCGAGCGGGTACGCCAGGCCCGGCTTCCGGTCTCGCGGATCTGCCAGACCGCGCTGACCCAGGCGCTCGACGGCGCCGACCGGGCCGCGCAGGACGCGGTCGCCGACCTCGCGCTGCCCGAGCCGGTCGACCTGGCACCGCCGCCCAACCACCACGTCGCGGCGATCCTGCGCCAGGCGTACGACGTCGCGGCGGCTCGCGGGTCGGCGGTCGTCGAACCGGTCGACCTGCTCCAGGCGTTCCTCGACGAGGGCGAGAGCCTGGTACTGAACGCCGTCGAGCTGCTCGGCTTCCCGCCCGCCTCGATCCAGGCCGCGATCGACGGAGCGGTCGGCCGTCGGCCGGGCCGGCCCCGCGCCTCGCGACGCAACGGCGGGGCAACGCCACCCACGTTGGGCACCGACGCCCGCACGACGTTGACCACGGCCGCCACCCAGGCCGCCGCACACGGGTCCGCCACCATCGCCGGCAGCCACCTGCTACTCGGGCTGACCACCGACGACGGCACGGCCGGGGCGGTGCTGCGGGACGTGGGGGTCACCGAGGTGGTCACCCCCGCCGCACTGTCCGCGCTCTACTACGGTGCGACCTTCGGCCGGGTGGCCACGGACCGGGACGCGGACACCGCCTCGCTCCGGATCATGATGTTCGACGTGCTCGAACGGCTCGACCGGCTGCACCACCAGATCGCCACGCCCACACCGCGCCGCCACCGGGCCTGAGGTGTAAGGAGGGGTCCCCTGCTATCGCCTCGTGCATAGCAGGGGACCCCTCCTTACACGCACATCCCTCCCGCCACCCGCCGCCGGTCCGCTGGCGACGGTGGCGAGGCGTTCGCCGGGTGTGGCGTCCGGGTGCCGTACGGTGGATCGATGACCGACTTGGTGGCGACCATCCGGCGGGTGTGCCTGGACCTGCCCGAGGTCACCGAACGCCCGAGCCACGGCACGCCGGCCTGGTTCATCCGGGGCAAGAAGTCTTTCGCCCAGGTGTGGCCGGACGGCCATCACCAGAACGACTTCCCGCACCTGTGGTGCGCCGCGCCACCGGGCTCGGCCGAGGAGCTGATCGCGTCCGCCCCGCAGACCTACTTCCGTCCGCCCTATGTGGGGCATCGGGGCTGGGTGGGCGTACGGCTCGACACCGGTGTGGACGAGACCGAACTCGCCGAGGTCGTCGAGGACGGGTATCGGGTGGTGGCGCCCAAGACGCTGCTCGCCCAGCTCGACGCCCGCTGAGAGGCTCCGGCTCGACGCCCGTTGAGAGGCTCCGGCTCGACGCCCGTTGAGAGGCACTACCGTGGGCCCGGTCGGCGGCCGGGCCCACGGCGTGCGGCTCACTGGAACGACACGTCGTCCAGGTACAGGCCATCGGTGCCCGCTGCCGTCTCGACGTAGAGGCGGGCGCCGGTCAGGCTGCCGCTCCACGACACCGTGGCGGTGCCGGTGAGCTGGGTCCAGCCGTTCGCGTTCACCGTCGCCGCCGGGGTTAGCTGCACGTAGTTGGTGGTGCCGTCGGCGGTCACCGCCAGGGTGGGGCGTACCGACGGGGTGCCGCTCTGCGACCGTACCCAGAGCGTCGTGGTGTACGTACGGCCGTTGGTCAGCTTCGACGTCACGTCCTGGCTGGGGCCGTTCCACGACGCGGTACGCCCCGAGTGCAGCAGCGACCGCGTGCCGCCCCGGACCACGCTGGTGTTCGACGCCACCGTCCCGGCTCCGAAGACCGTCCAGCCGGTCGTTCCGCTCTCCATGTCGCCGTTGGTGACCAGGTTGCCGCCGGTGCCGGTGCCGCCGGTGAACCGCCAGTTGTTCATGTTGAACAGGTAGCCGCTGCCGCCGGTGAAGCGCAGGTACAGATCGCGGGTGCCGGTGGCGCCGCTGACGTTGCAGGTGGTGTTCGCCCAGTTCTGCCAACCCCCGGTGCCGGGCACGGCGCAGGTGCCGACCAGCGGGCCGGTGGTGCTGTCCAGCCGCAGCTCGATGTTCCCGCCGCTGGTGCCCGAGGCCACCCGGGCGGTGAAGGACGAGGCACCGGTGCCGAACGCGACGCCCTTGACCCGGATCCAGTCGCCGTTCTCGATGAAACCGACGTTCATGCCGCCCTCGGTGGAGACCTCGGTCTCGATGCCGTTGGCCCGGTCGATGGTCTCGGCCTCCTGCGTCACGTACGGGTTGAGCGTGCCCACCTGGGGCGGCCCGGCGGTGGTCATGTTCATCGTCGGGATCGACCCGTCGGCGTTGTAGGTGAAGCGTTCCACCGCCACCGACCTGGTGTAACCGCCACCGCCCGGCAGCGCGCCGTTGTGGTAGAAGAAGTACGAGTTCCCGGCGAAGTCGATGATGCCGGGGTGGTTGGTGAAGCTGGCGCCCTGCCTCGGCATGACCGTGCCCCGATAGGTCCACGGGCCGGTCGGACCGGGTGCGGTGGAGTAGCCGATGAACTCCGAGCAGCACTCGGCGGCGAAGACGTTGTAGTAGACGCCGTTGCGCTTGTAGACCCACGGCCCCTCCTCGTAGAGGGTGGGCCGGCTCGCGTTGCCGGTCCGGGTGCCGAAGCCCGCCGTGGTGAGCGGGATCTGCGTCGGGCTGCCGGAGAACGAGATCATGTCCGAGTTCAGCCGGACGTACCACAGGTTCGGGTTGCCCCAGTACAGGTACGCCTGACCGTTGTCGTCGATGAAGGCGTGCGGATCGATCTCACCGTTGCCGGTCAGCGGCCGACCCAGCGCGTCGCGGAACGGCCCGGTCGGCGAGCTGGAGACGCCGACGCCGATCACCATTTGCCCGTTCGAGCGCTGCCGCACCGGCACGTACCAGTAGAACTGTCCGTTGCGGGCGATGACGTGCCCGGCCCAGGCGTTGGCGTCGGCCCAGGCGAACGTGCCCAGGTTCATCGGGACGCCGTGGTCGGTCCAGTTCACCATGTCGGCCGAGGAGAAGACCCGCCACTCCCGCATGGTGAAGTAGGTCGAGCCGTCCTCGTCGCGTCCGGTGTAGAGGTAGACCCGGCCGTTGTGCACCAGTGGCGCCGGGTCGGCCGTGTAGACGTGCTGCACGAGCGGGTTGTCCGCCTTCGCCGGAGCGGCGAAGAAGGTCACCAACATCAACGGAACCATCAGCCAGGCGATCCCACGTCTGGCTCTGACGCTGCGCGGCAGCGCGGACACGAAGCTCACAACGGACTCCTGTTCCGGTGGTGGCGCGCTCGCCGGACCAGCCGTACGGGGACGGGAACGGCGGGGACGAGCAGTGCCGGTCGACCGTGACCGAGGCGGTGTTAGCGACAACATCAACGCCTCGGCCGCCTGCCCGGAAAGCCGCAGAGCGCGTGCTCACCATCACCACCGATGAGAACGCTAACATGTGAGCGATCACACAGACAAGCATGGCCATCTATACCTGGTCACGCCGGGAATGGGCCCGGCAGGGCCTGACGCCACGGCCGCCGAGGGGCCGCCGACCGGCACCCGTTACGGTGGCAGGCGTGTCGACGGCGGTGTGGGTGACGGTGTGGTCGAGCTGACCTGGCACGGTCACAGCACCGTGTGGATCGAGGACTCCGGCACCCGACTGCTCACCGATCCGCTGCTCCGCGACCGGCTCGCCCACCTGCGGCGACGACGCGGGCCCACCCCCCGGTTGACGGCCGCACCGGACGCCGTACTCGTCTCGCACCTGCACGCCGACCACCTGGACCTCGCGTCGCTGCGCCGGCTGCCCCCGGACACCCGGCTGGTGCTGCCAGCCGGGGCCGCGCCGCTGGTGCGGCGGGCCCTGGGCGCCACCGCCGACCGGTACACCGAGCTGACGCCCGGCGAGGCGACCACGGTCGGCGAGGTCACCGTCACGGCGGTGCCCGCCGCCCATCCCGCCGGGCGCGGCCCCTGGTCACGCCATCGGGCACCGGCCGTCGGCTACCTGGTCGAGGGCCGGGCGCGCACCTGGTTCGCCGGGGACACCGGCTTCTTCGCCGAGATGGACTCGCTCGGCCCGCTCGACCTGGCGCTGATCCCGGTCGGCGGGTGGGGACCCACGCTCGGCCCGGGCCACCTCGACCCGCAGGGCGCGGCCGAGACGGCGCGGCGGGTGGCGGCGGCGTGGGCGGTGCCGATCCACTACGGCACCTTCTGGCCGGTCGGGTGCGACCGGGTCCGGCCGGACCGGTTCTTCGGGCCGGGCGACGACTTCGCCCGGTACGCGCAACGGATCTCCCCCGACACCCGGGTACGCGTCCTGCAGCCGGGTGAATCCCTCACCGTGCCCGGCACATGACGGCGACCCTCGGCACGCTGGCGTGGCTCACGCTGGTGGTGATGTTCGGCGCGGTCGTCCCGGTGGTGCCCACCGGTGCGGCGGTCAGCGGTGCCGCCGCCCTCGCCGCCCACCAGGACCCGGTGACCGTGTTCCTGGTCGTGCTCGCCGGAGCGCTCGGCGCGTACCTCGGTGACCTGGTGGTCTTCGCGGTGCTCGGCTGGGGCGGCGAACGCATCGCCCGGCGGCTGCGCTGGTTGCGTGGGCCGCAGCGGCTGGACCGGCTGTCGGCGCGGGTACGCGAGGGCGGCGTCCCGATGCTCCTGGTCTCCCGACTCGTGCCCGGCGGCCGGCTGCCGGTGCTGCTGGCCGCGGCGATGGCCGGGATGACCTGGCGGCGGTTCGCCGTGGCCAACCTGCCGGCCACCCTGCTCTGGTCGGTCGTCTACGCCATGATCGGCGTGCTCGGCCGGGCCATCTTCCCCGAGCCGTGGCAGAGCGTGCTCGCCGCGATCGTGCTGGTCCTGCTGGTCACTCAGGTGTTGAGCCGGCTGGGGCGACGCCGGCCCGAGCCGGTCCATCCACCGGCGACGCCATGACCGGTATCCGCCGTCCCGCCTCCCCCGGACGCGTCCCGGGCACCGCCGGACCGGGTCGCGTCGCCGGGTCGGAGCCGTCCACCGCCTCGGACCGGGTCGCCAGGTCGGACCCGTCGGCTGCGCCGGACCCGTTCGCTGCATAGGGCTCGTCCGCCGGGTCGGGCCCCTGCGCCGGGTCGGGGCCGTTCGCCGGGTCGCCGGGCTCGTCGGGGCCCCGCAGGCCGAGTCGGGACAGCCAGTCGAGCAACTGGCGGTGCACCGCGTCCGGGCCGACCAACTCGCCCTCCTGCGGCCAGTCGGCGGGATGCACGAGCAGCGCGTCGTTCTGCCAGCCGCCCAACCCGCCGTGGCTGCCGACCAACTCCTCGAAGGCGGTCACCTCCTCCAGGCCGGGATCCACGGAACTGATCAGCACCAGGTCACCGACGTGGTCCATGCCCTGGTGCCGCAGCAGGTCGTGCCGGGCCCTCGGCCCGTACGGCAGCAGCGGGTCGTCGCCCTCGACGTGCCCGTCGAGCAGTCGGTGGATGCCGGAGCGCCCCACCGCCAGCGGTCCGGCGGCCGAGTCGACGACGACCACCCCGACGCCGGGATGCGCGGCCAGGCCCGCCACCAGCCCCGGCGCCACCTCGTCGATCCGGTCACGGGTGAGCCGCCCCGGATGCCGGGTCAGATAGACCATCGCTAGGTTGCCGGAGGCCACCACCACGGTCTCCGGTTCGGTACGCCCCGACGCGGCGGCCCGCTCGTGCGCCCGGTCCGGCTCCGGCGACGGGCGGGGGCCGCGCGCCGCCTCCGGCCGGGCCCGGACCGCCATCCGGGTCGCGGTGGCGGTCACCCCGCTGCGGCCGGACACCTCGCTGAGCAGCGTGTCCACCCGGGCGCGCTCCTCGGCGTTGCGGGTGGTCTCGTGCTCGCCACCGGCGAGCGCCGCGTCCCGACCCGGCCCGCGTGGGCGGCGGCGCGGCGCTGGCACGGGTTCGGCAGCGCCCGGTGTCGCCAGCCGGGACACCACCTGGGTCAGGGACTCGCCGTACCGCTGGCGGAACGTGGCACCCTGGCTCTGGCCGTGGTCGCTGAGCACCACGATGTGGTAGCGCCGCCCCGCCTCGGCGGCCAGCCGTTGCAGGATGCCGAGCGTGTGATCGAGCGACTCCAGCGCGGCCATCGCCTCCGGCCGGGCCGGGCCGGCGTGGTGGGCCACCTCGTCGTAGTCGACGAAGTCGCAGAAGATGACCGGCGCGCCCCGGGCCATCTGCTCGGCGATGAGCGACACGTTGAGGTCGTTGAGCAGGCTGGCCAGCGGACGCAGCGCCAGGTACGAGCCGCCCCGGTCGGCCCGGGGCTGGACGCCGCGCACCCGTCGCCGCCGGGCGGCGTGCAGTTCCCGCAGCACCTGCCCGGCGCCGAGCACCACGGTCCGGGCGAAGCCGTACGGGCTGGTCATGAACGCCGCGTAGCCGGCCGTGGAGCGGCCGGGCAGGCCGGCACGGCTGACCGTCAACAGGGTGGTGGGGGCGTCGCCGGAGAAGGCGGTGCTGATGCTCACCCCACCGTCGCGCAGCAGCCCCCGGCCGGTGGAGAGTCGCCGCTCGACCTCGGCCGCGTCGCGGGGACGGCTGGTCACCACGAGTCGCCCGGCCGGCGCGCTCCCGTCGGGGCCGGGCGGCGCCTTCTCGTACCAGCGGTAGGCCGGTACCCGACCGAACTCACCGTGCAGCAGACCGGCCTGGGCGGCGGGCGTGGTGGCCGGCAGCCCGGTGTGCCAGCGGGTCATCCGGTGACTGCGCGACCGCAACCAGCGACCCATGGTGGGCAGGTTGCCGGCGCGCACCGCCCACTGCACCACCGGGGCGGCCACCCCGTCGAGCTGGACCACGAGCAGGCCCTGGGGTGGGGCGTCGCCGGCCGCGTCGCGCCGGGGCGGGCCGCTGCGACGCCAGCGCCTCCAGCGGGGGCCACCACGGTCGGTGGAGCGCCGGACCCGGCTCATCAGCCGCAGCATCTCGCTGACGAAGGTGTCGTCGGTGCCCGCGTCGGCGAGCCAGTTGACGGCGGCGGCCAGCGCCACGGCGAGCCAGGCGGCGGCGAACGCGACGGCGAACCCGGCGACGTGCGCCTCGGGAGCCAGTTGCAACGCCACGTACATCACCACGGCCTGGACGCCCACGCCGATGGCCAGCGCACCGAGCCCACCGAGCGCGGTGGCCAGGGCCAGCAGCACCGGACGCAGCACCGCACCGACGCCGGTGACCAGGGCGACCAGCCAGAGCAGCCCGACCAGGCCGCTGATGGTCACGCCGGGCAGCAGCCAGAACGTCGCGCTGAGCACCAGGAACGAGGTCGCCATGCTGCGCACCAAGGCGCGGACCCGAGCGAAGGTCGGCCGGTAGTCACGCAGCACCCGCAGGGCGACCCGGACGGGTTCGGGCAGAGCGCGGCGCTCGGCATCCACCTGCGGTTCCATGCCGCCACCATGTCACACGGCACCAACAAGATCACAAAGCCGGACCCGGGATCCCGGACGGTGGAGCGGCCGTGCCGCGCGGGACGGTCAGGGGTCGAGACTGGTGGCGGTCTCCGGCGGCCCGGACAGGCCGGTGGTGACCCAGCGGCGCTGGGTGGCGTCCCACGACAGCAGCAACCAGCCGGGTCGGTACGGCGGCAGGTGCAGGTTCTCCAACCGCAGCGCCATCTCGGGCGTGACCCGTTCCGGCAGCCGCAGCACCACCCGCGCGCCGGGGGCGGTGAGTGTGACGGTGCCCTCGGCGCGGATCTCGTCCTGCACCTCGCGGCGGGCCCGGCGGGACAGCCTGTCCCGGATCATCTGGTAGACGTCCTCCCCCGCCTTCGTCGCCAGCGCCTGCACGAACGGCAGCAGGGCGGAGCCGGCCAGCGCACCGACGAGGAGTTCGGTGGCGCCACGTTCGGTGTCGTAGCGGGGTTCGGTCACATCGACCATCGTGTCACGGACCGACGTGCAGGAAGGGCGCCCAGAGCGTGGGCCGGTGCGGTTGCGCGGCGCGCAGCGCACGCACCGCCTGGTGCAGGGCCGACGCGGCGTCGTCGACCCCGTCGAGCCGGGCGTAGAAGTCGGCCGCGACACCGGGGGCGACGGCGTCGTCGATCGCCCAGGCGGTGCCGACCACGTGCCGGAACCCGGCGATGTGGCAGGCACCGGCGACGTGCAGGGCCTCGTCGTCCAGGTCCTCGTGCGAGACCCCGGTGTCGCACGCCGACAGGTAGGCGATCTCAGCACCGGTCAGCCGCAGCCGGGCGATGTCGGCGACGGTCAGCGGGGTGGCGGCGTGGTCGTGCAGGACGAGGTGCCCGTCCGCGCTCCCGTCGGCGGCACTGACGGCGTGGCCGGCGAAGTGCAGCCACGGGTGCCGGGGCAGCGCGTCGAGCACGGACCGCCGGATCGCCCGCTCACCGAGGAGCACCCGGCTCGCCGGATACCGGGTGGTCAGCATCCGCACCTCGGCCGGCACGTTCGGCAGGTCGCCCAGTCCGGGCGTCTGCGGCAGGGCCACCACCAGCGGCGCGGCCGTCCGGGCCACCGGGCGGGACCGCCAGGCGGTGACCAGACTGCGTACCGTCGGCGCGTACGAGGAGACCACCCGGTCCAGCACGCCCGGTCCGTCCGCCGGTCCGGCGGCGTGCAGCGGAAGGCTGGTCAGCGGCCCGGTCGGCACCCACCACACCCGGGAGCCGGGCGGCGGGGCGAGCGCGTCGAGCACCGGTGCGGCGACGGTGTCCCAGAGCCAGACCAGCGTTGCGGCGACCGTGGCCCGGGCCTCCGCGCGGAGCTGGGCGGGCAGGCTCGGACGCGTACTGCGGGCGACGGCCGCGCGCAGCCGCCGAGCCCGGTCGGTCACCTCGTCGAGGCTCAGCCGCAGCGGCACCACCCGGACCCGGCCCCCGGCGAGCACCAGGGCGTCGCACCGCAGCCCACTGATGTTGAGCACCACGACGGGACCGCGCCGGGCGATCTCGGCGAGCAGGTCGTCGACCGGGGGTGGGCGCAGGAATCCGCCGAGACCGTCGACGCCCCGGATCTCGTCCAGCAGCGCGTCCCAGTCCCGGGCCAGCGCGTGCCGGTCCTCGCCGGGCAACGTCACGTCGTCCGGCCGGGAACTGAAGCCGATCCCTTCCGGCCGGTCGAACGCGCTCCGCAGCGCCTCGAAGCGGTCCGCCAGGTCGGCGCGCCGCCGCCGCAGCTCGGTCAGCTCGGTCCGGGTGTTCAGGGCGTGCCCGAGCAGCACCCCTCGGCCGTGTTCCAGCAGCCGCAGCGCGTCGAGCGGGTCACCGGCGGAGACGGCGCAGGCGGCGGCGTCCCGGGCCAGACCGACGAAGGCGCCCAGGTGCCGCTCCCGGTCGGCGTGCGTGACGCGCCTCGGCGCGGCCCGGGGCAGCAGCTCGACCGCGAGGTGGTACGCCTGCCGAGCTTGGGCGAGGTCCTGTCCCCGGCTGCTGGCGAGGACGGCGTTGGCCCACCGCCGGGCGGCCTCGACGCGTACCCGGACCGGTGCGGTCGGGTCCCGCGCGACCTGCCGCAGGATGGTGATCGCCTCCCGGTACGCCTTCGGTTCGCCGCTGACCGCCCACACCGTCAACGCGGCGGCCTCGCCGAGCAGGGCGTCGGCGCGCAGGTAGTGCCCCTCCGGCACGGCCGCTGCCGCGTCCCGGGCGGCCCGGGCCAGCCGGCGGGCCTCCCGGGGACGGGGCACCTCGGCGGTGAGCCGGGTGACCTCGGCACGCCGGATACCGGCGAGCACGAGCATCCGCTCCGCCCGGTTGGGGTGCCCCTCGGGGGTGGCCCGCACGGCGTGCTCGGCGAGGCGGCCCGCCTCGGCCAGGTCGGCCGGGTGCCGCCCGGCGGCGTACCGGTCGACCAGCACGAGCGCGAGGTTCGACCCGAACCGCGCCCGCAGCGGGTGTCCGTCGCCGGCCGCCATGACCGCCGCACGTCCCTGCTCGACCGCCTCGTCCAGCAGTGCCCGCTCCCGGCCGTTCGTCGAGCGGTACCGCAGTCGCAGCATCTCGGCGAGGTTGGAGAGCATCCCGGCGAGGTCGTCGCCGGGTCCGGCCACCGCCACCGCCTCGCGGGACACCTCGACCGCCTCGGCGAGGGCGGACGAGTCGTCGTAGCGCAGCGACAGGGTGAGCAGCCCGTCGGCGAGGTTGGTCAGCCGGGCCGCGCGGCGCGGGTGGGTGGGGCCGGTCGCGGCCAGTGCCGCGCGGACCTGGGCCACCGACTCGACCAGGTCCGCCTCGACGCCGGTACGCCGCCAGCGCAGCCGTAGCACGCCAGCGAGGTTGGCGTGGAAGGAGGGCGTGGCGGGGGTGCGCTCGTTCGGGTACATCGCCAGCGCGTCGCGGAACAGCCCGATCGCCGCGTCCAGGTCGGCCAGGTCACCGAAGCGTTCGTAGCGGGACCAGCGGGCCGTCCCGAGACCGTTGGCGGCGGTGCTGCGGATGTCGACGTTCCGGGCGACCTTGAGCACCTCGGTGAAGACGGCGAGGGCGAACTCCAGGTCCGGCAGCGACCCGCCGCGCTCGTACGCGTCATGGTGCGCCTCGGCCTGCCCGCAGGCGCTGACCAGCAGGTGGTACTGCGGTGTCCCCCAGGCGTCGGGGATGCCGGTCACCGGTCGGGCGGAGTGTCGGGCTCCGACGACAGCCGGCGTGCGAACGCCTCGCCCAGTGGGTCCCCGATGCGGCGGAACCACTCGGCGGCCTCCTGGTTACGGCCCTCTCCCATCAGATAGAGGGCCAGGTTGGCCATCCCGTCGGTGCTGCCGGCCTCGGCGGCCCTGCGGAACCACTCGGCGGCCTCGTCCGTCCGGCCGGCGAGCTTGAGGGTGATCCCGAGGCGGTTCATGTCCTCCGGCGCCCCGCCCTCGGCGGCCTGCCGGGCCGCCGTCTCGGTGGGCAGCGGGGTGACGGTGAAGCCCGGTCCGCCGGCACCCGGCGGTCGCGCCTCACCCGCCGGTTGTCGCGCACTCGACGGTGGTGCCTTCCGCTTGCGCCAACGACCGAACACCGCGCACCCCCGAGGCATCGACTGTCGTCCAGTCTGTCACCGCTCCCGTGCGTGACGCAGTCCCCGGGGAGGAAACCCGACACTCGCCGCGTCGCGCCGCGTCACCGGGCCGGGCCCGGCCCGGCCGACGGCTTGTCACGGGGCAGCGGCAGGTCACGGGGCAGCGGCGGGTCAGCGGACGGCGGCCTCGTCGAGGTCGGCGGCGAGCGACTCCGGCGCGCGCATCCGCCAGGCGTCGGTGACCAGCTCGGCGAGGCGGTCCACCCCCACCGCCGCCAGGCGCAGCATGACCAGGGGCAGTCCGTCGTAGCCGGGGGTGGTGAAGAAGAGGTCGGGCTCGCCGAGCAGCAGGGCCTGCTTCTCGGCCTCGTCCCCGACATAGAGCACGGCCACGTCGGTGCGGATCACGCGCGGCCTGCCGGGCAGCCGCTCGGGGTAGGACCAGACAAACCCCTTGTCGGCCACCCGGAAGTCGAAGCCGTCGCTGTCGTTCTCGACCACGTGCGGCAGCGCGAGCGCCACCCGCCGGACGTCGTCCGCGTCAGCCATTGTCGTCCGCGTCAATCATCGTCGCCCGCGTCAGCCATTCGGGACCCCTTCCGCCCGCGTGGTCGCGGCACGGCGACAGGCTAGTCGCCGGGTCGGACATCCCGGCGGTTCGGCTCGACCGATTCGCCTCACAAGCGGCCAAAAGCGCCGATAATCCCTCATGTACGTCTGTCGACGACGGCACCGGGAGGGCGCAGATGGACCGAGACGACGGCGGCACCCCGCCCGCCCCGACCGCCACCGAGGCGGCCCTGACCGTCAACGGCACCGCTCACCACCTGCGGCTCGACGCCCGGGTCACGCTGCTCGACGCGCTCCGCGACGAGATCGGCCTGGTCGGCACCAAGAAGGGCTGTGACCAGGGCGCCTGCGGGGCGTGCACGGTGCTGGTGGACGGTCGGCGGGTGCTGTCCTGCCTGACCCTCGCGGCGCAGTGCGACGGCCGGGAGGTGACCACGGTCGAGGGACTCGCCGACGGCGGCCGCCCGCACCCGATGCAGGAGGCGTTCGTCCGGCACGACGCCTTCCAGTGCGGCTTCTGCACCCCGGGACAGATCATGTCGGCCGTCGCGCTGCTGCGGGAGCGGCGGGCCGCCTCCGACGACGAGATCCGGGAGTTCATGAGCGGCAACCTGTGCCGCTGTGGCGCGTACCCGAACATCGTCGCCGCGATCCGCGAGGTCGCCGGCCAGGGGGTCGGTTGACCGTGCGCGAGTTCGAGTACCTGCGGCCGGAGGACGTCGGCGCGGCGGTGACGCTGGTGAGCGAGCGACCCGCCGCCCAGTACCTCGCCGGGGGCACCACCCAGGTCGACCTGATGCTCAAGGACGGCATCCTGGACCCGGACCGGGTCGTGGACATCACCCGGCTGCCGCTGCGCGGGGTGACCACCGACGGCCGGGCGCTGCGGGTCGGCGCGCTGACCACCATGGAGGAGATGGCCGCCGACCCGACGGTGGCGGTACGCCTGCCGCTGGTGCGGACCGCGCTGCTGGCCGGGGCGTCGACCCAGCTCCGCAACATGGCCACCATCGGCGGGAACCTGTTGCAGCGCACCCGCTGCCGATACTTCCGCGACCCGACCGTGCCCGAGTGCAACAAGCGGCACCCGTCGTCCGGCTGTGCCGCGATCACCGGCGCCGGGGCCCGGATGCACGCCGTCCTCGGCGCTGGGGAGAGCTGCATCGCGCTGCACGCCTCCGACCTCTGCGTACCGCTGGTCGCGCTGGACGCCGTGGTGCACATCCGGGGCACCGACGGCGAACGGACGGTCCCGCTGACCGACTTCTATCTCCTGCCGGGCGAGCGTCCGGACGTCGAGACCGTGCTGCGCCACGGCGACCTGATCACCGCAGTCGAGGTTCCGTTGCCGCCGGAGGCCGTACGCTCCGGCTACCTGAAGGTCCGCGACCGCGCCTCCTACGAGTTCGCGCTCGTCTCGGTCGCCGCCGCCGTCACCGTCGCCGACGGCACGATCACCGAGGCGCGGATCGGTCTCGGCGGCGTCGGCACCATCCCCTGGCGGGCCCGCGCGGCCGAACGCGTGCTCACCGGCGCGCCCGCGACGCCCGAGACCTACCGGGCCGCCGCCGAGGCGGAGCTGCGGGACGCGTTCACCGTGCCCGGCACCGCGTTCAAGCCCGAGCTGGCCCGGCGCACCGTCGTCCGCGCCCTGACCGACATCGTGGGTGAACTGCCATGACGATGACCGAACCGGTGACCGTGGTGGGTGCCGGCGTCGACCGGGTGGAGGGGCCGCGCAAGGTCGCCGGCGCGGCGGCGTACCCGTCCGACGTCAGCTACCCCGGCATGGCATACGCGGCGCTGGTCCGCAGCACCGTCGCGCACGGGCGGATCGAGGCCCTCGACACCACCGCCGCCGAGGCGATGCCCGGAGTCCTGGCGGTGATCACCCATCGCGACGCGGCCCGGCTGGCCGCCGGACCCACCACGCCCATCGGGCCCACGCCACCGCCGCCGATGCAGGACGACCTGATCCGGCACCACGGGCAGTACGTGGCCGTCGTGGTGGCGCAGACCCGACAGCAGGCCGCCGCGGCGGCCCGCGCCGTCACCGTCTCCTACCGCAGCGCCGAACCGACGGCGGCCCTGGACGACACCGAGCTGCGCGTCGACCCGTTCGGCACCGACGTCACGCGCGGCGACGCCGCCGCCGCGCTCGCCACCGCCGACGTGGTGCACGAGGCGACCTACCGCACCGCGGAGAACACGAACAACCCGCTGGGCCTCTTCACCACCGTCGCGGTCTGGGAGGGCGACACGGTCACGGTGCACGACTCCACCCAGTGGACCTCGAACACCCGGGCCACCGTCGCCGCCGTGTTCGGGCTGCCGCAGGAGGTGGTACGGGTCTACGCGAAGTACGTCGGCGGCGGCTTCGGCGCGGGACTGCGGGTGTGGCCGCACGTGCTGCTGGCGGTGCTCGCCGCGCGTACGGTGGGGCGACCGGTGACGCTGACGCTCACCCGGCCGGAGATGTTCACCGGCGTCGGGCACCGGCCGGACACCGTTCAGCGGCTCCGGATCGGTGCTCGGCGCGACGGCACGATCGTCGCGATCGACCACGAGGCGACGCAGACCGTGGCGGTGGCCGACGAGAACACCGAGCCGGTCGCGGCGGCCGGCGCGACCGCGTACGCCTGCCCGAACGTGACCGCCCGCGACCGGCAGCGACGGCGACACATCCCGTGCCCGGGATCGATGCGCGCGCCCGGCGAGGCGCAGGCGAACTTCGCCCTGGAGTCGGCGCTCGACGAGCTCTCCTACCGGCTCCGGATGGACCCGCTGGAGCTGCGGCTGCGCAACGACGCCGAGGTCCACCCGGAGTCCGGGCTGCCGTGGTCGAGCAGGGCGCTGCGGGACTGCTACGCGGTCGGGGCACGCCGGTTCGGCTGGTCCCGCCGTGATCCCCGGATCGGTGCGATGCGGGACGGCCGATGGCGGGTCGGCCTCGGCGTGGCCGGGGTCAGCTACCCGTGGTGGCAGGTGCCCTGCCGGGCCCGCGCCACGGTCAGCCGGGACGGCACCGCCTACATCCGCAGCGCCGCCACCGACATCGGCACCGGGACGTACACAGTGATGCGACAGCTCTCCGCGGAACTGCTCGGGCTGCGGCTGGACCAGGTCCGCTTCGACCTCGGCGACTCGCAGATGCCCCCGGCGCCGCAGGCCGGCGGTTCCGGGCTGACCGGTGCCCTGGGCAACGCCGTGTACGCGGCCTGCCAGGCGCTGGTCCGCACGGTGCTCGACCTGGTCACCACCGACGCCCAGTCACCGCTGCACGGCTGCGCGATGGACGACGTGATGGTCAACGGCGGTCGGCTGCACCATCGGGGCGACGCGCGCCGGGGCGAGAGCTTCGCCGCGATCCTGGACCGGCACGGCCTCGACGAGCTGACCGCCGACGGCGCGAGCGCCCCGCCCGACCCGCAGCAGATCGGGATGGCCCCGGCCGGGGCGTTCGCGGCCAAGTTCGTCGAGGTGCACGTCGACCCGGACCTGGGACTCGTGCGGGTGCCCCGGGTGGTCTCCGTGGTCGACGGCGGGCGGATCCTCAACGAGAAGCTCGCCCGCAGCCAGATCGTCGGGGCCACCGTCGGCGGCATCGGGCAGGCGCTGCTGGAGGAGACCGTCACCGACCCGGACACCGGCCGTATCGCCAACGCCACCCTCGGCGACTACCTGATCCCGGTGAACGCCGACATCGGCGAGGTGGACGTGGTCTTCGTCGGCGGTCCGGACCGGGCCACCCCGATCGGCACCAAGGGCATCGGCGAGGTCGGTCTGCCGGGCATCGCCGCCGCGATCGCCAACGGCGTCTACCACGCCACCGGCACCCGGATCCGGTCGCTGCCGATCACCCTCGACCAGCTCCTCTGACCCGCCTCCTCCTCCGACCTGCCTCGCCGAACCCACCGCACCGGCCGGTACGACGACGGCGGGGGCGGGACCTCTCGATCCCGCCCCCGCCGGTCAGGCGCCTGCGATCAGGAGGTGAACTTGTCCAGGGCCAGCTCGATGGCGCCGTTGTCCGGCTGGGCGTACGACTTCAGGGTCTCGCGGTTGTAGGAGATGAAGCTCGGGCAGCGCCCGGCCGGGGCGTTGATCCGACCGCCGTCGCCGAGCTTCTCACCGGTCTGGGCGTTGTGGAAGGTCAGGGTGTAGCGGGACGAGATGTAGTCGACCGTGACCTGCTTGTCGTCGCGGTCCTTGTACTGGCACTTGCGCGGCTCGCCCTCGCTGCCCTGCACGAAGGTGAGGCAGCCGACGACCGAGACGGTCGCCCAGTCGGAGGTCCGGGCGTAGTACGGCTTGTTGAAGCCGACCGACTTGCTCAGCCAGGTACCCGGGCGGTCCGGGTTGTTGGCGAAGGTGTAGACCTTGGCGCCCTTGGCCGAGGTGTACGGCGCGGCGTTCAGCACCGGGTTGCCGTCGCAGACGGCGTTGAAGTCGCTGGAGTTGCGGGCCGTGACGGCGTTGTTGTTGCCGTTGCCGCCGCCGTTGTCCGGCTCGGCCGGCGTCGGCGAGGGCTCCGGGCCGTCGCCGCCCTCGGTGTCGCCGCCCGGCGACGGGCTGCCGCTGGTGGCGACCTGCGAGGGCTCGTCGTCGTCGCCCAGCACGAAGTAGCCGATGGTGCTGCCGCAGGCGACCAGCACCGCCATGACGGCGGCGCCGATGCCCAGACCGAGCCAGACGCCCCGGTTACCGCCGGACTTCTGCGGCTGGACGGCGTAGGGCGGAGGAGGCGGGGGCGTGGGCGCGCCGTACGGCGACGACGGGTATCCGGGGGCACCGGATCCGCTCGTGGGGTACCCCGGGGCGCCAGGCCCGCTGGTCGGGTATCCCGGGGCGCCAGGCCCGCTGGTGGGGTATCCCGGGGCACCGGGCCCGCTGGTCGGAGAACCCGGCGGCATCGGGTAGCCCGCCGGACTGCCGGGCGGCATCGGCGGCGGACCGACCGGGGAACCGGGCGGGGTACCCCACGGGGCGGCGTTCGGGTCCGGCTGCCCTCCGTACGGAGAGTGGCTGTCGCTCATCTGAAACCCTTGTCAAGTCGAGAGGCTCACTACCGATGATCAGGATCAGGGTAGTGAGCAGCGCAAATCCTGGTGGCACACCTGTGCCACGGTCCCGGGGGGTGGACGCGCCACACTCCGGAAACACTCACTCTGGGTATCCACTGTGCTGCGGTACGCCGATCTTCGGCCCGGTGCCACCGAAAATCGGGCCATCCTAGGCACTCAGCGTGATCTTTGCCATACGACAAGCGGATGCAACGATCCGGCAACGATCCCGGGCATCGACGAACCCCACATCGCTACTGAGCGTGCGTTCAGGAAAGGGTTCTCCGGGTCGCGCACCCGCCGAAAGTCCGCTCCGGCGCCGAACGGTCCGAGGTGGACGCACGCGTCGGTGTGGGCCGCGCCGCTGCCGGGTATCAGAGCAGCACACCGGCGACGAGGAGAACGACATGACCGAGCCCCGCTACACGCCGATCGCGTTCGCCGCGGCCGGCGATCTCGTGCGCAACGACGGCGACCCGGAGGCCGGCGAGGTGGTCGGCGCGGACGACGCCGCGGCCGACGCGGCCCGGGCCGGCGCCGACATCGACCTGACCGGAGCGCAGCGGGACACCGACCCGACCCCGGTCGGCGCCGCCGACGCCGAGGCCGACCGGCGACGCGCCGCGGGTGAGCTCTGACGCACCGCGCGACCGTCCACGACGACGCCCCGGGAGGCTCTCCCGGGGCGTCGTCGCGTCCGCATCGCTTCGATGGCGCTAAATGTTGCGCCGGTGTTTCCGGCCATCGTAGGCTCCCGTGGGAGCGCTCCCGGGCCTCCGTCCCTTCTCGTCGGAGGGCCTACCCCACCACGCCCAGATTGCGACGGTTCCCATGAAGCATCCCCCGCGCCGCACCCGGCGCCTCCTGGTCGCGGCCGGTGCCGTCGGCGCGCTGACCCTCGGCACGCTGGCCGCCCTGCCCACGACCGCCGCGATGGCCGCGCCCGGCTGCTCGGTCACCTACACGACGAACAGCTGGTCCGGCGGGTTCACCGCCAGCGCGACCATCACCAACGTCGGCGACGCGCTCAACGGCTGGACGCTCGGTTTCCGCTTCCCCGACGGCGGCCAGCGCCTCGCCGAGGGCTGGTCGGCCACCTGGAGCCAGAGCGGCAGTGAGGTCACCGCCCGGAGCCTGAGCTGGAACGGATCGCTGGCCACCCGCGCCAGCACCACCATCGGTTTCAACGGCACCTTCACCGGGGCGAACCCGTCGCCGACCTCGTTCACCCTCAACGGCACGGTCTGCACCGGCTCGACCACGCCCACCACTCCCCCGCCGACCACGCCGCCACCGACCACGCCGCCGCCCGGCGGGCAGACCCCGGTGGCGATCAACGGGCAGTTGCGGGTCTGCGGGGTCAATCTCTGCAACCAGTACGGCCGGCCGATCCAGTTGCGCGGCATGAGCAGCCACGGCCTCCAGTGGTTCGGCAACTGCTACAACGACGCCTCGTTGGACGCGCTCGCCACCGACTGGCGGGCCGACCTGTTCCGGATCGCCATGTACGTGCAGGAGGACGGGTACGAGACCGACCCGGCGGGCTTCACCAACCGGGTCAACGCCCTGGTCGAGGAGGCCACCGAGCGGGGCATGTACGCGATGATCGACTTCCACACGCTCACGCCCGGCGACCCGATGCACAACCTTCAGCGGGCCAAGACCTTCTTCGCGGCGGTGTCCGCGCGGCACGCGTCGAAGAACAACGTGATCTACGAGATCACCAACGAGCCCAACGGGGTGAGTTGGTCGACCATCAAGAACTACGCCGACCAGGTCATCCCGGTCATCCGCGCCAACGACCCGGACGCGGTGGTCATCGTCGGCACCCGGGGCTGGTCCTCGCTGGGCGTCTCGGAGGGCGCCAACCACACCGAGATCGTCAACAACCCGGTGAACGCGAGCAACGTCATGTACGCGTTCCACTTCTACGCCGCGTCGCACCGGGACAACTACCGGGCCGAGGTCGAGCGGGCCGCCGCCCGGCTACCGTTGTTCGTCACCGAGTTCGGCACCGTGGACTACACCGGTGACGGCGCCGCCGACCTGGCCAGCAGCACCCAGTGGCTGGACCTGCTCGACCGGCTGAAGATCGGGTACGCGAACTGGACGTTCTCCGACAAGGCCGAGGGCAGCGCCGCGTTGCGGCCGGGCACCTGCAACGGCAGCAACTACACGGGTACGTCCGTGCTGACCACCTCGGGCGCGTTCATGCGTGAGCGCATCCGGACCCCGGACAACTTCCCGACGAGCTGACCCGATGGCGGCCCCGGCACAGATCCGCCGGGGCCGCCACTCACCGGGCGTTCCAGTAGCCCACCCCGGTCAACTGTTGGCGGCCCACGCCGAGCCCGCGCCGGATGTGCTTGACGATGCTGCGGGTGGCGGCCGCCTCGCAGGCCACCCAGTAGTAGCCGCCGTCGCTGGCCGGCATCCCGTCGCGAACGGTGTCGACCAGGTGCCGCCCGTCGTCGCGGCGCGGCACCCACACCACCTCGTGGTGCGCGCGGGCGCGGGCAACCAACTCCTTCTCGTCCTCGTGGGCGTACTCGATCCAGACCGTCGCCGGGATGTCCCGCGCGCTGTCCAGCAGGCTGTTCACCGCGGGCAGCGAGGCCGCGTCCCCGACCAGATAGAGGTGCCGGGGCGCCGGGTCGGGCAGGGCGAAACCGGTGCCGTGCACGGTGGCCTCGATGGTGTCGCCGGGCCGGGCCGCGCCGGCCCAGCGGGCGGCGACGCCGTCGTGCAGCGCGAACTCCAGATGGAAGCGGCCGGTCTCCGGGTCCGGGTCGACAAGCGTGTACGCACGCTGGTGCGCCCGCCCGCCGTTGTCGAACCAGAGCCGGATCCACATGGTCGGGTGGACCTCGCACTCCTGGAGCAGCCCGCCACCGTCGACCAGCAGGCGCTGGTACCGCTCGTTCACCGGCGCGGAGTCCAGGACGGTCAGTCGGAAGTTCCGCCCTCCCATCGCCTTGAGGACCAGCGACTCCCAGTTCCGTTTCACCCGTGCCTCCTGCTACCGTCCCGCAAAGTTAGGTTAGGTTAACCTAACTCGCCGATCTTGGCGAGGCACACCAGCGCGGGCTCTCCGACCGCGCGACGTGGCCACCCACCCTGCCCATCCGAAGCGAGGCAGCATGTACCAGGAGAAGATCGCCGACCTCGGCACCCTCAGCCTGACCACGGTGGACCCGATGGTCGACGCGGAACTCCTGCACGGCTGGGTCACCCAGCCCCGCGCGGTGTTCTGGGGCATGGGTTCGCACACCCTCGACGAGGTACGCGAGATCTACGAGTTCGTCGACGCCCTGACCACCCATCACGCGTACCTGATCCGGCTCGACGACGCGCCGATCGGACTGTTCCAGACCTACCAACCGGCGGCCGACCCGGTCGGCGAGCGTTACCCGGTACGGCCCGGCGACATCGGGATGCACCTGCTACTCGCCCCGCCAGCCGGCCTGCCCCGCGCGCTGGCCGGTCCGGTTGGCGCCGCCCTGGCCCGATTCCTGTTCCTCGACCCGACCCGGGACCGCATCGTCGTCGAGCCCGACGTCCGCAACGACGCGGCCCGACGTCGGCTGCTCGCCGAGGGGTTCACGCTGGCCGAGGAGATCGACATGCCGGACAAGCGCGCCCAGCTCGCCTTCCTCACCCGGGCCCGGTTCGAGGCGGACCGACCGGTGCCGACCTGGCACTGACCCGGCACACGACACCGCCCGGCCACCAGTGGGGAGCCTGGCGACCGGGCGGCCGTCGCGGGTGGACACCCGCTTCGTGGTGACGCCGACGGGGCGACGAGGATCAGCGGCTCACTCCTCGCCGCCGTCGTCGCCCTCGTCGTCACCGAAGGAATCGAAGACCTCCTCGGCGACCATGCCGCCGGCGAATCCGAGCGCCGCGCCGCCGACCACACCGGCGGCGACCGCGCCCATGCCCGGCCCGCGCCGCTCGTGATGCTCTTCCTGGTAGTGCCCGTACGTGGGCTGCTGCGGAGGGTAACCGACCGGCTGGCCGTAGCCCGGCTGGCCGTAGCCGGGTTGCCCGTACCCAGGCTGGCCGTAGCCCGGTTGTCCGTAGGCGGGCTGGCCGTAACCCTGCGGGCCGGGCTGGGCGAAGGCCGCGCCGGGGTGCAGGGTGCGGTACTGGTCGAGCGCCTGACGGAACCAGCCGTCGACCTCGGCGGCCCAGTCCCGCTGGTCGGCGTCGGCGTGCGCCACCCGGTAGCGGCCGTAGGAGTCGTGCCCACCGGTGAACAGGCCACCGCGCCGGTCGAACTCCAGCACGATGTCGACGCCCTGCTCGTCGGCGAGGAAGGTCAGCTCGACCTCGTTGATCTCGTGGGCGTACTGCGGCGCGGCGAAGAACTCGATCTCCTGATAGAAGGGCAGCGTCTGGTGCGCCCCGGCGATCTGCCCGTGCTCCAGGTCGGCGCCCTTGAACTGGAATCCCAGCCGCCCGAACGCCTCGAGGATCCGCTCCTGCACCGGCAGCGGGTGCACGAACACCGGGTCGAGGTCGCCCTTGTCGACCGCGCCACGGATGGCGACCTCGGTGCGTAGGCCCATGGTCATGCCGGGCAGCCGCTGGCCGTACACGTCGGTCACCGGGGTCTGCAACGGCATCGGGATCTGGAACGGCAGGACCAGGTGCTGCCCCTCGGCGAGGCGCAGCCCGCCCGCGACCGGCACCCGGTGGAACTCCACGGTCGCGTCGTGGTCGCCGTCCGCGCCGTCGACCTCGACGCGGGTGACCAGGCTCAGCACGACCTGGTCGATGTCCACGTCCTGGTTGCCGCCGGTCAGGTTGACCTGGCCGGTCAGCACCGAGCCGGGACGGGTGCCCGGGTCGGACAGGACCGTGTCGACGCTGGGCGCGCCGATCCCGAAGGCACCCAGCATCTTCTTGAACACCACGAGCTTCTCCCTCGACAGCAGGCGCGACCGTGGCACGGACGTGAAACTTCTACGCCTCAGCCGTTGTGTCGCAACGGAATCGGCGCCGTCCATCATGGATCCCGTCGAGTTGGGAAGCTAGCACCGGCGGCTGAAAAGTAGCTGAGAGATATCACACTGTCACCATCAGTGAGAGTCCCTCACGCGGTGCAGCCGCCGGTCGCCCTGGTCAGCCGCGTACCGGGCCGAGCAGCGAGTCATCCGGACCGGCCGAACCGGCCGCGTATTCCTGCAACGGCACGCTCCCCGCCTTCCAGGCGGCCAGCACCGGCTCGACGATGCGCCAGCACTCCTCGGCCACGTCACCGCGCACCGACAGCGTCGGGTCGCCCTCGAACGCGCCGCGCAGCACCTCGCCGTACGCAGGCAGCTCGCCGGGGCCGAAGTCCGCCGTCAGGTGCACCTGGTCCAGGTCGAACGGGTTGCCGGGACCGTTGATGTTCAGGTTCAGCCCGAGACAGTCCGGCCCGAACCCGATCCGCAGCCGGTCCGGCTCCTCGTACCCGGTCAGGCCGTCCGGCACCCGGGCCGGCTGTTTGAAGGTGATGACGGCTTCCTTGCGTACCGCCGACGTGGCCTTGCCGGAGCGCAGCCGGAACGGGACCCCGGCCCAGCGCCAGGTGTCCACCTCCAGCACCACCTCGGCGAGGGTCTCGGTGTTCCGGCTCGGGTCCACGCCCTCCTCGGCCGCGTAGGCCGGCAGGTGGCGGCCGTCGATGTCGCCCGCCGTGTACCGGGCCCGGCGGGTCGCCGCCACCGGGTCGTCCTGCCACAGCCGGACGGCCCGCAGCACCTGCGCCTTGCGCCCGCGCAGCTCCTTGGCGCTCAGCGTGGGCGGCGGCTCCATGCCGAGCAGGGCCAGCACCTGGAGCAGGTGGCTCTGCACCATGTCGACCAGTGCGCCCGCCCGGTCGTAGTAACCGGCCCGGCCCTCCAACCCCAGGGTCTCGTCGAAGACGATGTCCACGCAGGCCACATGGGTGTTGTTCAGCACCGGCTCGAAGATCCGGTTGGCGAAGCGCAGGCCGAGCAGGTTCAGCACGGTGGACTTGCCGAGGAAGTGGTCGATGCGGTGCACCTGGTCCTCGGGCACCAGGGTGGCCAGCAGCTCGTTGAGCGAGCGCGCCGAGATCCGGTCGACGCCGAAGGGCTTCTCCAACATCAGCCGGGTGCCCGGCGGTACGCCGATGCGGGCCAACGCGGCGGCCGACCGGGCGGTCACGAACGGCGGCAGCGCGAAGAAGATCACCACCGGGCCGGCACAGCCGCTGAGCAGCCCCCGCAGGTCCTCCTCGCGGGTCACGTCGGCGCTCACGTACCGGGTCTCGCGGAGCACCTCGGTCTCCACCGGCCCCTGCGCGCCGACGCTGGCGAAGGAGTCGGCCACCCGGCGACGCCAGCGCTCGTCGTCCCAGTCGTCCATGCCGCTGCCGATCAGCCGCAGGTTCGGCACCGCGCCGCTGGCCAGCAACCGGCCCAGACCGGGCAACAGCAGCCGGCCGGTCAGGTCGCCGCTGGCCCCCAGCACCAGCAGCGTCTGCCGAGGGGTGGCGGAGGTCGCGGAGGCGGCTGCGGGAGTCTTCGGTGCCGACGTCGTCATGCCTCCACCTTGCCCTGTCCGCTCCGGGACCGGGCAGCGACCCCGCCGACGTCCGCCGCCCGTGCGCGCAGCGCATCGAGACCCACGCGGATCGTGACCGGTCCGCCCGCGTCCGACCCGGTGCGGCGATCTTCGTGTGGCAGGCTGGTCCCATCCCGCCGGACGGACGACGCCGGCGTGCCTACCCTGCGAGGAGACGATCGATCCGATGGCTGCGGACGTCACCACCACCGACGAGTGGCAGGCCCTGCGCAAGCACGCCGACGAGATCCGCGCGACGCACCTGCGGGACCTGTTCGCCGGTGATCCCGACCGGGGCGAGCGGTTGACCGTCGAGGTGGCCGATCTCTACGTCGACTACAGCAAGAACCTGGTCACCGACGAGACCCTGAACCTGCTGACCGCGCTGGCCGAGCGGGTCGGGCTCACCGACCGCATCGCCGCGATGTTCGCCGGAGCGCACATCAACGGCACCGAGGACCGGGCCGTCCTGCACACCGCGCTGCGGCTGCCCCGCGACGCCACGCTGACCGTGGACGGTCAGGACGTGGTGGCCGACGTGCACGCCGTCCGGCAGCGGATGGCCGAGTTCGCCGACCAGGTGCGGTCCGGCCAGTGGCGCGGGCACACCGGCGAGCGGATCCGCACCGTGGTCAACATCGGCATCGGCGGTTCCGACCTCGGACCGGTGATGGCGTACGAGGCGCTCAAGGCGTACCGCGACGCCGGCATCTCCTGCCGGTTCGTGTCGAACATCGACCCCACCGACATCCACGACACCACAGCCGACCTGGACCCGGCCAGCACGCTGTTCGTGATCGTGTCGAAGACCTTCTCCACCCAGGAGACCCTGGCCAACGCCCACCAGGCCCGGCGCTGGCTGCTGGCCGGGCTCGACGCGGGCGACGAGGCGGTGGCCCGGCACTTCGTCGCGGTCAGCACCAACGCCCAGCGGGTGGCGGACTTCGGCATCGACCCGGCGAACATGTTCGGCTTTTGGGACTGGGTCGGCGGACGCTACTCGCTGCCGTCGGCGGTCGGCCTATCGGTGCTGCTCTCCATCGGTCCGGCGCGCTTCGACGAGATGCTGGCCGGCTACCACGCCATGGACGAGCACTTCCGCACCGCACCGATCGCCCGTAACGCCCCGGTGCTGCTCGGCCTGCTGAACATCTGGTACGCCAACTTCCTCGGCGCGCAGACCCACGCGGTGCTGCCGTACTCGCAGTACCTGCACCGGTTCCCGGCCTACCTGCAACAGCTCACCATGGAGAGCAACGGCAAGTCGGTCCGCACCGACGGGCAACCCGTGTCGTACGACACCGGGGAGATCTTCTGGGGTGAGCCGGGCACCAACGGCCAGCACGCCTTCTATCAACTGCTACACCAGGGCACCCGGCTGGTGCCGGCCGACTTCATCGGGTTCAGCGAGCCCAACCACGAGATCGGCGACATGCACGACCTGTTCATGTCGAACTTCTTCGCCCAGACCGCCGCGCTGGCCTTCGGCCGCACCGCCGAGCAGGTGGCCGCCGAGGGCACCCCGGCCGACCTCGTACCGCACCGGGTGATGGCGGGTAACCACCCCACCACCTCGATCACGGCCCCCAGCCTCACCCCCGCCACGCTCGGCCAACTGGTCGCCCTCTACGAACACATCGTCCTCACCGAGGGCGCGATCTGGGACATCAACCCCTTCGACCAGTGGGGCGTCGAACTCGGCAAGGTGATGGCCAATCAGCTCGCTCCCCTGCTGACCGGCGACGAACCCGACCTGACCACCCTGGACAGCTCCACCGCCGCCCTCATCCGCCGCTACCGCACCCAACGCAACCGCCCCTGACACCCGACGCGGGCTTCCCGGGGCGCGCGCCGCACGCCAGGCACGCGCCCCAGCACGCCCGACGCGCGGCACAGCACGCCCGACACAGCACGCCCGGCGCGCGGCACAGCACGCCGGGCAGGCCGCACGCGGGGCACGCCGAGCACCCGGGCACGCGGCACGGCAGGCATGCGGCACGCCGGGTACACGGCACGCCAGGCAGGCGCCACAGGGGAAGGCCGCACGGCGGGCACCCGGCTCGGCACGTCGGACGCTCACTTTGCCGCTCGCTTGCGCCGGCCCACGCAAGATCCGCGCAACTTCATCGAAGTTGCTGCCTCCAGGCGCCTCCGAGGCAGCAACTTCACCGAAGTTGCGCGGATCTTGGCGAACTCGCACCGGACACCGCACCGGCACCTCACCCCGCACCGCCCCGCACCGCCCCGCACCGCCCCGCACCGCCCCGCACCGCCCCGCCCCGCACCGCACCGCACCGCCCCGCCCCGCCCCGCCCTCACTGCCCTACCTCGCCCTGCCCCGCCCTAGCGCGTTGATCAAGGAGTTTGGGTCACGCCACCTCGGTGCGAACAACCAAAACTCCTTGATCACCCGGGTCGGGGCCTTGCACCCCGCGATCATGGAGTTGTGGCGGTTACAAAGTTGGTCGAAGTTACACAAAACAGTTGCCACGCCTCCATGATCGGCACAGGAGATCGAGGGCGGGCACGAAGGCTGGGGCAAGGCCAAGGCCGGGGCAAGACCGGAAGGCCGGGGCAAGACCGGAAGGCCGGGGCAAGACCGGAAGGCCGGGGGCAAGTCAGCGGGGCTCTGGAAACTACGTGCGCGACCGGACCCAGCTCATCCGTCGCGCCCATTCCCGAGACATGCGCAAGCGCCTCGGCAGCTCATCGCCGTACGCTCGGGACAGCGAAGCGGCCGGGCGAACGGCGACCGATCTGGGAGGCGGCGAGCGAGAAGGTCCCCGCGACGCCACGCATCGCAGGACGACTCGGCATCCAGCCCGGCGCGCCGGCGACCACTGGTCGCCATCCGCGCAGACCGAGCCGCACCGAACCGCCCGCCGCCCAAGCTGGCCCGTCAGCACTCTCGTCGGAGACGGGCGCGACATCGACTCGTCCCGGACCTGCTACCGCTGTAGCGCCCACGCAAGCCCACCCGCGCCTTGACACATAGACATAAAGGTCATGCTCGATCCTGGATCGAGTGGTTATCGTGGCGCTGGAATGCCACTCGATCCAGGATCGAGCGTGACCTTGGCGGGGCGGGGTGCCACTTCACCACCGGAGACGGCGTACATCTGTGGGTCTGAGCCCTGTCGAGCTGAACCGTTTGTGCTGTCACGACGGGCATCGGCGTGCGTAACGGCGAGTCATCCTCCAAAGCGATCCGTCTGCGCTATCAGCTCGACAGCGCCCGCACACCCCACTCCACCTGCCCAGACGCTCTGCGCACCAACCCACCGCGTCCGCAGGGCACCCCACAACTCGCCGAATCCGGTCCATCGACCTCGCGGTGCCCGGCCTTCACGGTCGTCGTTCGGTTGGCTTTCGGGGGGCTCTGGCCCAATGGGTCAGGAGCGGGTACCCGGCCTTCCCCGTGGGTCGGGTGCCCGCGTCCCTGACGCGACCGAGGAGCGAGTGCGTGACGACGACCGACATACGCGAATTCGACGTCATCGGCGAGCACGCCGGGGCGGCCCGACTGTTGGAACAGACCCTGTTCGAGGTGAAGCGGGTCATCGTCGGGCAGGACCGGCTGGTGGAGCGGCTGTTGACCGCGCTGCTGGCCCGGGGGCACTGCCTGCTGGAGGGCGTACCCGGGGTGGCGAAGACGCTCGCCGCCGAGACCCTGGCCACGGCGGTGGGCGGCAGCTTCGCCCGGATCCAGTTCACCCCGGACCTGGTGCCGTCGGACATCCTCGGCACCCGGATCTATCGCCCGTCGACGGAGAGCTTCGACGTGGAACTGGGACCGGTGATGGCCAACCTGGTCCTTGCCGACGAGATCAACCGGGCTCCGGCGAAGGTGCAGTCGGCGCTGCTGGAGGTGATGGCCGAGGGGCACGTGTCACTCGGTGGTCGCACCTATCCGGTGCCGACTCCGTTCCTGGTGCTGGCCACCCAGAACCCGATCGAGTCCGAGGGGGTGTATCAGCTCCCGGAGGCGCAGCGTGACCGGTTCCTGATGAAGGTCGTGGTCGACTACCCGACGGACGACGAGGAACTGGGCATCCTCTATCGGATGGGCACCAGCAGCCCGGCCGCCCGGCCGGTGCTGGACCCGGCCCGACTGGTGGCGCTCCAGGCCCGGGCGCGCGAGGTGTTCGTCCATCATGCGTTGGCCGAGTACGTCGTACGCCTGGTGCTGGCCACCCGGGACCCGCGCCGCTTCGGGTTGGCCGACGTGGCGGACCAGCTCGCGTACGGTGCCAGCCCCCGGGCCACGCTCGGCCTGGTCGCCGCGGCACGGGCGCTGGCCCTGCTGCGGGGCCGCGACTACGTTCTTCCCGCCGACGTGCGGGAGATCGCCGCCGACGTGCTGACCCATCGGCTGGTGCTCAGCTTCGACGCGGTCGCCGACGACGTGGACGCCGGTGAGCTGGTGCGGCGGATCGTGGAGGCGGTGCCACCGCCGCAGATCGCCCCGGCGCAGGAGCAGCAGGGGCCCGGCCTGGGGGCGGCGGCGTGAACCCGCACACGACGAGTATCGGGCGGCTCGCGCCGCAGGGTCGGCTGCGCCGGTTGGAGTTGACGATCAACCGCCGCCTGGACGGGCTGCTGCACGGCCAGCACCTGGGGCTGCTGCCCGGTCCGGGCAGCGAGCCGGCGGGCAGCCGCGAGTACCGGGCCGGTGAGGACGAGGTCCGGCGGATGGACTGGTCGGTGACGGCGCGGACCGCCGTGCCGCACGTGCGAACCGTGGACGCGGACCGGGAGCTGACCACCTGGACGCTCGTGGACGCCACGCCCAGCATGGACTTCGGCACCGCCGAGCTGGAGAAGCGGGAGCTAGCGGTGGCGGCCGTGGCCGCCGTCGGGTTCCTCACCGCCGGCACCGGCAACCGGCTCGGCGCGCATCTGCTCGGTGACGCCGGGGTACGTCGCTTCCCCGCCCGCACCGGACGCCACCACCTGATCAATCTGCTGCGGACGTTGATGGAGGTGCCCCGGGGCCGGCCCGCCATCCAGCCGGTGGCGCTGGCCGACGGGATCGACGGGCTGCGCCGCTCCGCCGGTCAGCGCGGTCTCGCCGTGGTGGTCTCCGACTTCCTCGACGGCCTGCCCGACGAGGGAATGGGCGGCGCGGACGGGCCGCCGCCGGACTGGGAGCGCCCGCTGCGGCGGCTGGCCGCCCGGCACCAGGTGCTCGCGGTCGAGGTACGCGACCCGCGCGAGCTGGAACTGCCCGACGTCGGCCTGATCACGCTCGTCGACCCGGAGAGCGGTCAACGCCGTGAGGTGTCCACCGGCAGCCGCAAGCTGCGGGAGCGGTACGCGGCAGCCGCCGCCGCCCAGCGCCTTGCGGTGACCCGGGCGTTGCGGCGGGCCGGTGCGTCGCACCTGCCGTTGAGCACCGACCGGGACTGGATCGCCGACATCGTCCGCCACGTCCACGCCCAACGACGGCTCGCCCGAGCCACCCGACCACCGACCGGAGGTAAAGCGTGAGCTGGGAATCGCCGGAAAGGTTGTGGCTGCTCGCCGGGGTGGTCGCGCTGGTCGTCGGCTACCTGGTGATGCAGCGGCGACGCAGCCGGTACGCGGTGCGGTTCACCAACCTGCGACTGCTGGACAAGGTCGCGCCGGCCCGCCCGGCGTGGCGGCGGCACGTACCGGCCGGTCTGTTCATCGCCATGTTGGCGCTGCTGGTGGTCGGTTTCGCCCGGCCCACCGACGAGGTACGCGTACCGCGTGAGCGGGCCACCGTGATGGTCGCGGTGGACGTGTCCCGGTCCATGCTCGCCGACGACGTACCCCCGGACCGGTTGGTCGCCGCCAAGGACGCGGCCCGGGAGTTCGTCGCGGACCTGCCGGAGGAGTTCAACGTGGGGCTGGTGGCGTTCGCCGGCAGCGCCTCGGTGATGGTGCCACCGACCGGCGACCGGGAGGTGATGGCGGCCGGCATCGACCGGCTCGACGAGGGCGTCACCGGCGTGCAGGGCACCGCGATCGGCGATGCCATCGACGCCTCGCTGGAGTCGATCCGCACGCTTGACGCGCAGGCGGTCGAGGAGCCGCCGCCGGCGCGGGTGGTGATCCTCTCCGACGGGGCCAACACCACCGGGCGCAACCCGACCTCGGCGGCGGGCGACGCGGTCGAGGCCGGGGTACCGGTCGACACCATCTCCTTCGGCACGCTCGACGGCCAGATCGGCGCGGGACAGCGCGTCCCGGTCGACGGGGAGACCCTGCGGGTCGTGTCGGAGCAGTCCGGGGGCGGCTACTACGAGGCGGGCAGCAGCGCCGAACTGCGCGAGGCGTACGCCGACATCGGCTCGTCGGTGGGTTACCGGATGGAGCGGCAGGACGTGTCGGCCCGGTTCATCGGTGGCGGGCTGGTGCTCGCGCTGCTGGCCGCGGCGGCGTCGATGCTCTGGTTCTCCCGCCTGCCGTGACGACTTCGAAGGGACAGTTCATGACGAGCACGATTCCGGGCCTCGGTGAGCCGCGTGGGCCGCGGTTCGTCTCCCCGAACCTGCATGGCGATGCCACCCCGGCGGGCGTACCGGGAGTCGCGTCGGCGCCGCCGGTCGTACCCGCCGTGCCGGGTGGGCCGGTCGGGCCGGACACGCCGCCGGAGCTCTCCCCCGGCGGTGGCCCGTCGCGGTGGCCTCGGATGTTGCTGGTCGGGTTGACGTTGGTGGCGGTCTCGGCGGGCGCCGGTGGGGTGGCCGGTCACCTCGCCGCCCGCGACGACGCGCCGGAGGCGGCGGAGGCCGCCGCGCCGCCGCTCGCCCTCGGGCCCGGTGGCGACCTGGTGGCCGCCGCCGACCGGGTCCTGGCCGGGGTGGTGTCGGTGCAGACCTCCTCCGGCGGGCGCGGTGCCTCCGGTTCCGGTTTCCTGATCGACGACCGGGGGCACGTGGTCACCAACGACCACGTGGTGGCCCGGGGTGGCACGATCCAGGTGGTCGGTCAGGACGGCCGTCGGTTGACCGCGCGGTTGGTCGGCCGTGACCCGGGTACGGACATCGCCGTGCTGCGTGTCGATCCGGGCAACGGGCTGCGCCCGCTACCGCTCGCCCCCACCGGGCAGACTCGGGTGGGCGAACCGGTGCTGGCCGTCGGTTCGCCGCTGGGGCTCTCCGGCACGGTGACCGCCGGGATCGTCAGCGCGCTGGACCGCCCGGTCCGGCTCGGTGGTGGCGCTCGGCAGCCGGCGGTGCAGACCGACGCGTCCATCAACCCCGGCAATTCGGGCGGGCCGCTGGTCAACGGGCGGGGCGAGGTGGTCGGAGTGAACACCGCCATCGCCACACTGGAGGGGGGCGGCAACATCGGGATCGGCTTCGCGGTCCCGATCGACCGCGCGTCGCAGGTGGCGCAGAGGCTGATCGCGAGAGGGTGACGGGGACATGCGGCTGCTCGTGGTGGAGGACGAGGAGGACCTGGCCGGCGCGTTGCGGGTCGGGTTGGTCCGCGCCGGTTACGCCGTCGACGTCGCGGTGGACGCGGCGCAGGCGTACGAGCTGCTGCTGGTCAACGCGTACGACCTGATGCTGTTGGACGTCAACCTGCCCGACGAGGACGGGTTCGCGGTGTGCCGGGCGATCCGCTCCGGCGCGGTCGAGGTCGCCGCTGGGCAGGACCTGCGGGTGTTGATGCTGACCGCCCGGGGCGCCCTCGGCGACCGGGTACGCGGGCTCGACGAGGGCGCGGACGACTACCTGGTGAAGCCGTTCGCCCTCGTCGAGCTGCTGGCGAGGGTGCGGGCCCTGTTGCGGCGGGACACCGGTGGCACCGGGGTGGTGCTGACCGTGGGGGCATTGACCCTGGACGTGGCGCGGCAGGAGGCCCGTCGCGGCGTACGGGAACTCCAGCTCACCCGCAAGGAGTTCGGGGTGCTGGAGTACCTGATGACGCACCCCGGTCGGGTGGTGCCCGCCGAGGAGCTGTTGGAGCACGTCTGGGACGCCAACGCCGACCCGTTCACCGAGACGGTCCGGGTCACCGTGGGTACGCTGCGGCGCAAACTCACCGGCACCGACACCGAGCCACCGATCGAGACGGTGATCGGGCGCGGCTACCGGTTGCGAGAGGTGGCGGCGTGAGCGAGCGGACTGGGGTGTAGACGTGAGGCTGTTCCGGTCGATCCGGTTCCGGTTGACGGTGCTCTACTCGACGCTGCTGTTCGCGCTGGCCGGGGCGGGGCTGGCGGTGGCGTACGTGGCGGTGGACCGGGCGGTGGACCCCAAGCCGATCAGCAAACGGTACGAGGCGCAGCTCTACAAGCAGAAGGAGGACGGTCGGACGGTGGCCACCGGAACCACCATCGAGGTGGCCGAGGTGCAGCAGATAGAGGACGAGGTCAACCTGCGCCTGTTGCAGACCGTCCGGGACTACTCGCTGATCGCGCTCGGTGGGCTCTTCGTGGCCAGCCTCGGCATCGGGTGGGTGCTGTCGGGGCGGGCGTTGCGTCCGGTGGGCGCGATCGCGCGTACCGCCCGGGACATCCAGGCCACCGACCTGTCCCGCCGGATCCGGCTGGCCGGTCCCCGCGACGAGCTGCGGGATCTCGGCGACACCATCGACTCGATGCTGGATCGGCTGGACCACGCCTTCCACGCCCAACGTCAGCTCATCGACGACGCCTCGCACGAGCTGCGCAGTCCGCTGGCGATCATCCGGGCGAACCTGGACGCCTCGCTGAACTCGCCGGAGGCGACCGAGTCGGAACGTACGGCGGCGGTGGCGACGATCGACCGGGCGACCACCCGGATGTCGCGGTTGGTCGAGGACCTGCTGGCCACCGCCCGCCGGGACGCCGACGCGATGGCCGACACCGACGTCGACCTGAGCGCGGTGGCCCGCGAGGCGGGCGAGGACTTCGGCCCACTGGCCGCCGGGCGCGGGCTGCGGTTGCGGTATGCGCTCGACACCGACCTGGGGCTCATCGGCGACCCGGACGCGCTGCGCCGGGCGGTGGGCAACCTGCTCTCCAACGCGGTACGCCTCTCCCCGCTGGGCGGTGCCGTGCAGGTGGCGACCGGACGGGCGGGCGGCTGGTTGTGGCTGGCGGTGGCGGACGAGGGGCCGGGTATCGCCGAGGACGACCAGCGCCGGGTCTTCGACCGGTTCTGGCGCGGCGAGACCGGGCGGGGCGACTCGGGTGATCGGCGTACCGGACTCGGGCTGGCCATCGTGCGGCAGATCGTGGAGTCGCACGCCGGGCAGGCGGCGGTCTTCTCCCGGCCCGGCGCGGGCAGCGTCTTCGTGTTGTGGTTGCCCGCCGCGGACCGGGCCGACGACGCGCCGCCGCCGGTCACCTCACCGCTCTGATCTGGTCTTCCGCCGCACAGCAGCCGCGCCGGGACGGGCCCGACCGTCGGGCGCGGGCACCGGTCGGCGACGGGCATCGGCAGGATCTGTCATGCAAATGTCATCCAACCGTGCGGTCCACTCCAAGGTCGTTGCGCAGTGTGGTGGTCGATCGGGACGGCGCCTCGCGTCGCCGGCGTCGACGACGAAGGAGACCGCTGTGGTGATGCCGTGGCCCTGGCCGATGCCGGACGACCACTCCTTCCGCGCGCTCTGGGACGAACCGCAGCACCATGACGAGGACGTCCGCCTGGCCGCCCTGGTCGCCCAGCGACTCAGCGCCGACTGGACCACCCGACGGCAGCAGATCACCGTGATGGTGCAGAACAGCGTGGTGATCCTCACCGGGCTGGTCGGCAGCGCGGAGACCCGCCGCGCCGCCGGTGAGCTGGCCTGGGACGTCGAAGGTGTGGTGGACGTCTGTAACGCCCTGCGGCTGGCCAACACTCGGCGCAGCCGCCGCTGAACTCCGGCTCGCCCGTACCGCCAGGCACCGGCTGGTGCGGGCGGGCCGGATCTGTTCACACCGTGTCGCCTATCCCCCGGCCAGGTCCCGCGGCCGGTCCGATCCCGGGCCCCTCCCCCAGGGCCCGGGGTCGGGCGACACGACCGTCCCGGCCTCGGGCGGCCGGCGGAGTCGACCGTCGGTCAGCGGGTGGAGTCGGAGGTAACGTCGTCGAGGCGGGCCAGCGCGTCGGCGCGGGTCTCGACGAGCGGGAAGACCTCGTCCAGACGGGTGACCCGCAGCACCTGACGGATCAGCGGCGATATCGCCGCGACACAGAGCGTCGCGCCACGCTCGGCGACTCGGTGGTGGGCCCGGACGAGCAGCCCCAGCGCGGTCGAGTCGATCAGGTCGGTGCGGCCGAGGTCGACCACCACGTGACCGCCCATGTCGGTCGCATGCCGCAAGGCCAACTCCAGGGCGTCGCCGGTGTCGAGGTCGACGTCACCGGCGATGGTCACCACGGTCACGCCGTCGAGGTGCTCGATGCCGGTGACGCCTCCGGGTACGCCGTCGGAGGCCGGGCCGAGTCGGGTGCAGTGGGCGCATCGGTGCGGACCGTCGGCGAGCGGGGAGCCGCTCCAGCCGTGCTCGGAGAGCAGCGTCCACACCACCTCGCCGCCCGAGGGCGCACCCGACCCGGTGACGATGTCACCGCAGTTGTCGCAGGTCAGAGTGACCAGTTGGTCGTCCAGTGCAACGGCCATAGCGCGCTCCTTTCCACGTAGAGGGGTCGTCCCCACCCTGCCGACGGCAGGTGGCGGGTACCGCGCGGACGCATGACGGTTGCGTGACGAATGGATTTCCGGCCGACGGCGGGTCGGATGGCTGACGCGAGCTGTCCGACCCCCTGCCCGATTTGCAATGATTGATACAGAGAGATCAACCGATGCCGGGATCTTCCGGGAGGTCGCAGATGCGCAACGGACTACCCACCGACGAACCGGTCGGCACGCTGGACGTGGTGCACCGGTTCCGAGGCCCGATGCCGACCGGGGTCACCGTCTCGCACCGGGGACGGATCTTCGTCAACTTCCCCCGCTGGGGCGACGAGGTGCCCGCGACCGTGGTCGAGCTGCGGCGCGGACGCGAGGTCGCCTACCCCGACCGGGCGTGGAACACCCCGTCCGGCAACGACGACTCCTCGGCCTTCGTGTCGGTGCAGAGCGTCGTGGTCGACCCCGCCGACCGGCTCTGGGTGCTCGACACCGGCAGCCCGATGTTCCAACCGACCGAGCCGGGCGGGCCGAAGCTGGTCCGCATCGACCTGCGTACCGACCGGGTCGTCCAGGTGATCACGTTCCCGCCCGACGTGGCACTGCCCACCTCGTACCTCAACGACGTCCGCTTCGACCTGCGGCGCGGCGAGGCGGGCCTGGCGTACCTCACCGACTCGGCCGACGGGGCGCCGAACGCGCTGATCGTGGTGGACCTGGCCAACGGCGAGTCGTGGCGTCGGCTCAACGACCACCCGTCGACCAAGGCCGCGCCACTGGCCGACTTCCGCCCGGTGGTCGAGGGCCGCCCGTTCCTGGTCCGGCCGCCGGACGGCCCGCCGCAACCGGTGGGCGTCGGCGCGGACGGCGTCGCCATCTCCGCCGACGGTTCCCGGCTGTACTACTGCGCCCTCGCGACCCGCCGCTGGTACAGCGTCGCCACCGACGCGCTGGCCGACCGCGCCCTGAACGACGCGGCGGTGGCGGCGACCGTGGTGGACGAGGGTGACAAGGGCGGCGGCGCCGACGGGCTGGAGTCCGACGACGCCGGACGCCTCTACCTCACCAACTACGAGCACAACGCGGTGCTGCGCCGACGGCCCGACGGCGAGTACGAGACCGTGGTGCACGACGCGCGGCTGCTCTGGCCGGACACGCTGAGCGTGGCCGTCGACCGGCACCTGTACGTGATCGCCAACCAGGTGCACCGACAGCCGCCGTTCAACCGGGGACGGGACCTGCGACGCAAGCCGTATGCGCTGTTCCGGACCCGGATCGACGCCGGTCCGGTGCTGTTGCGGCCCTGACCCCGTTCGGGTGGTCGGCGGCACCGCCGCACCTGGCGTGCCGTCGGCCGCACGTAGCGTCGAGGAGCAACGCCCACGAGCGGAGGAGCGGGTCGTGACCGAGCCGGAGGAAGAACGCGAGAAGACCGCGAAGACCGACCAGGTGCTCTTCTCCCCCGACGGCGACCCGCACCACGACCCGGCGCAGGCACCGCAGCCCGACCAGCACCTGCCGTCGCTGTTCTCCCACGACGGCGAGACCGACGTGGTCGACGACGAGCAGTGAGCACGGGCACCCCTGCCCGGCGGCGCTGACGGCGACCCTCACCCGGGACGGGTCGGCAGCGCGGCGGCTTGCCACCCACCACCTTGCCAACTGATAATCGTCGATGTCACTGAGCCGGACGACCACGGGCACCGGGCAGCCCACGATCGGAACACCACCCTGTCCGCACCCCGTCCGGAGGACACGTCCCGATGAGAACGGCGATCAGACTGTGCTGCGCCGCCCTGGCGGCCATCGCGTTGACGGCGCTGGCCGCGCTGTCGATCCCGACACCTGCTTCGGCAGCGACGCTGACCGAGGTCACCAACTTCGGCACCAACCCGAGCAACCTGCGCATGTACCTCTACGTGCCCGACCGGGTCGCACCCCGGCCGGGGCTGCTGGTCGCGGTGCACTACTGCACCGGCAGCGGGCCGGCGCTGCACTCCGGCACCCAGTTCGCGTCGCTGGCCGACCGGTACGGCTTCATCGTGGTCTACCCGTCGGTGACCCGCAGCAGCCAGTGCTTCGACGTCTCCTCGCCGCAGGCCCTGCGTCGGGGCGGCGGCAGCGATCCGGTGGGCATCATGTCGATGGTGGACCACGTCCGGCAGCGCTACCCGGTCGACGCGTCGCGGATCTTCGTCACCGGTGTCTCGTCCGGCGCGATGATGACCAATGTGCTGCTCGGGGTCTATCCGGACGTGTTCGCCGCCGGGGCGGCCTTCGCGGGCGTACCGTTCGGCTGCTTCGCCACCACCAACGGCTCGGAGTGGAACAGCGAGTGCGCCAACGGGCAGGTGACGCGTACTCCGCAGCAGTGGGGTGACCTGGTCCGCGCCGCGTACCCGGGCTACACCGGAGCACGACCGCGCATGCAGATCTGGCACGGCACCAACGACGACATCCTGCGGTATCCGAACTTCGGTGAGCAGATCAAGCAGTGGACGAACGTGCACGGGTTGAGCCAGACCCCGACGATGACCGACAGCCCGCAGGCCGGACACACCCGGACCCGGTACGGGGGTACCGGCGGCACCGCGCCGGTCGAGGCGATCAGCATGCAGGGGGTGTCGCACAACCTGCCGGTCGACGCCGCCGGGGCGGTGCGGTTCTTCGGCCTGGACAACGCGCCGCCGCCGACCACCACCCCGACGCCGACGATCACCCCCACCACCCCACCGCCGACCCCGACCGTGCCGCCGACCCCGACCCTGCCGCCGGGCACCGGCTGCCGGGTGGGGTACACGGTCAACGCCTGGAACACCGGGCTGACCGCCTCGGTGACGATCACCAACACCGGCCCGACCGCGGTCAACGGCTGGAGTCTGGCCTTCACGCTGCCCGGCGGGCAGAGCATCACCGGCGGCTGGAACGCCACCTACGCCCCGACCTCAGGCGCGGTGACCGCCCGTAACGCCGCCTACAACGGGACCATCGCGCCCAACGCCTCGGTGACCATCGGCTTCCAGGCCACCCACAGCGGCAACACCGCCGCACCGTCGGCCTTCACCCTCAACGCCACGCCCTGCGCGATCGCCTGACCCCGGGCCGGCGTACCCCTCGCCACCCGGCGGCGACGCCCGCGCGGTCCACGACCGCGCGGGCGTCGCCACGTTGTGACTAATCGCTTTATGTCGATATATTGGTGGCAGGGAAAGCGTTTGCCCGTCCCACCGCTCCGCCGGCAGGCGCGCCACCACCGATCCACACACCGGAGGAACCGCATGCTGCTCAGGACAACGAAGGGACGACCACGCCTCGGCCTGGTGGTCGTCGCCGCGCTGGTGCTCCTCGGCACCGCTGAGACGGTCACCGCGCCGGCCGCACGGGCCGCCACCGTCGACCCCAACGCCACGTACGTGTTCGTCAACCGGCACAGCGGCAAGGCGATGGACGTGTGGAACTGGTCCACCGCCGACAACGCCCCGGTCAACCAGTTCACCCGCAACGACGCCGCGGTGCAGCAGTGGCGCTTCGTCGACGTGGGCAACGGCTACTACCAGATCCGCTCGGTGCACAGCGGCAAGGTCCTCGAACTGCCCAACGCCAACGACGGCGTGCAGCTTGTACAGAATGCGCCGGTCAGCGGCAACAACCGGCAACACTTCCGGTTGGCCGACTCCGACAGCGGTTTCGTCCGCTTCGTCAACCGGCACTCCAACAAGGCGCTCGATGTGTGGGAGTGGTCCACCGCGGACGGCGGCATAATCTCGCAGTACCAGGACGTCGGCGGCGCCAACCAGCAGTGGCAGTTGGCCGTCCTGGGCGGCTCCAGCGGCTGCGGCAGCGGCGCGTTCCAGGCCGAGGCGGTGCTGAGCGGCGGCACCTGGACCGCCCGTAACGGCGGCAGCACGGTCTACACCGGCACCGACATGCGCGCCGCCGTGCAGGCGGCGGTGAACAGCCTCAGCGCCGGCCGGACCAGCAAGCAGCGGGTCGTGGTCCGTGGCTCCGGCACGATCAGCGCAGGCTCCCGCATCTCGCTGCCCAGCTACACCACGATCGACGTGTGCGGCACCATCAACGTCACCGGTTCCGGCACCGGCGACCAGGCCCCGATCTACTCACGCGGCACCACCCAGGTCGAGGTGCAGAACCTCAGCGTCACCGGCGCCCCGCTGTACGGCATCTTCATGCGCAACGTGACCAACGTGATCCTCGGGCAGATCGACATGCGGCTCTCCGGCGGTCTGGGCGTCCGCATCGACAACCGGGGCGACACCAGCCAGTGGTCGCGCAACATCCGCATCGACAACGTGTACGTCTCCGGCGCCCGGGCGCACGCGGTCGAGACGTACGGGGTGGACGGGCTGACCATCGGCACGGTGACCGCCCGCAACGTCGGCGAGTCGGGCCTGCTCCTCAACGAGACCATCAACGCCACGGTGACCACCGTGGACGCGGAGAACGCCGGCACGGGTACCGGTTACGCCGCCTTCCGGGTCGCCAACCGCGCCGGCCGGATCGGCTCGTCGTACCCGATCAACATCCGGGTCGGCACGGTCCGCGCGCGCGGCGGCGGTCGGGGCGTCTTCTGTGTCTCGGAGTCCGGCGGTACGGCGATCAACCGGGTGGACATCGCCAACACCGGCAACAACGCCGTCCTGATCGAGAACTGCACCGGCGTGGACATCGCGGCGGGCGGCGGCACGATCAGCGGTGGTGGGGAGGTCCGCCTGGCGGCCCGTGCCGAGTTCCCCGGCAACCGGGACATCACCCTGCGGAACTTCACGTTGGCCAACAACCGGATCGTGGAGAACCCCTGCGCCACCAACCTGACCATCAGCAACGTCACGCTCTCCAACGCGAGCATCAGCCGCTGCTGACCCCCGCGCCCGGCGCGCCGGGCGCGGTGTGCGCGGTGTGCAGTGTTAAGAAGGGTCCCCTGCTATGCACGAGGCGTTAGCAGGGGACCCTTCCTTTCATCTCAGCTGGCGGTGCAGGTGGGGGTGGCGGTCGGGCCGCTCCCGTTGCCCTGGAAGCCGAACTCGGTGGTGGTACCCGCGTTGACGGTTCCGTTGTAGCTGACGTTGCGGAAGGTCACGTTGCCGCTGGTGCCGCTGCCCTGGGCGTTCCAGGTGTTGGTCACCGTGCTGCCGCTCGGCAGCGCCACCGTCACCGCCCAGCCGTTGAGTCTGGTGGAGCCGGCGGTGACGCGGACGGTGGCGACGAATCCGCCGGTCCAGGAGTTCAGCGACACGGTCGCGGTGCAGCCGGATCCGCCGGGCGGCGGGGTGGTCGGCGGCGGGGTCGTGGGCGGCGGGGTGGTCGGCGGCGGAGTGGTGGGCGGCGGAGTGGTGCCGCCCGCGTTCAGGGCCTCCAGCGTCGAGTTGTACGCGGCCTTCTTGTTGCCGCTGCCGTCGAAGAGCAGCGGGGTGCCGCCGGAACGCCACGAGTCGGTGTCCCGGATGCCCCACACCGTGATGCCGGTGCAGCGGGCGACGGCGAGGCAGTCGGTGACCACGCCGCGGTACGCGTTCGCCTGCGAGGTGCCGGAACCCTCGATGTCCAGCTCGGTGATCTGCACGTCCACCCCGAGGGCGGCGAAGCTGGACAGCGTGGTGCGGTAGTTGCCCGGGTACGGCGAGTTGGCGTTGAAGTGCGACTGCAGGCCGACGCAGTCGATCGGCACACCGCGCTGCTTGAAGTCCTGGACCATCCGGTAGACGGCCTGGGTCTTGGCGTGGGTCCAGTCGTCGGTGTTGTAGTCGTTGTAGCAGAGCTTGGCACCGGGGTCGGCGGCCCGGGCGGCACGGAACGCCGCCTCGATCCAGTCGTTGCCGGTGCGCTGCAGGTTGGAGTCGCGGCGGGCGCCGCTGCTGCCGTCGGCGAACGCCTCGTTCACCACGTCCCAGGAGTGGATCTTGCCCCGGTAGTAGGTGGCGACCTGGGTGACGTGGTTCAGCATCGCGTTGCGCAGCTGGGTGCCGGACATGTTCTGCATCCAGCCGGGCTGCTGCGAGTGCCAGGCCAGGGTGTGTCCCCGGACGGACATGCCGCGCGAGATGGCGTGGTTGACGATCCGGTCCGCGTTGGCGAAGTTGAACTGCCCCTGCTGCGGCTCCGTCGCGTCGATCTTCATCTCGTTCTCGGCCGTGACCGAGTTGAACTCGCGGTTGAGGATGCCGACGTAGGTGGAGTCGGAGAGCTTGTTCGCCGCCACGGCCGCGCCGAAGTAGCGGCCCTTCTCGGCGGCCGAGGCGCCCAGGGTGGTCGCGGCGCTCGCGCTGGAGGCCACCACCACGCTGGTGGAGATGAGGGCGAGACCGACGGCGGCCGAGACCAACGCGATACGTGGCCGCAGTCGGGAAGCCGGACGCCCGCTGCCGCGGGCGAAGGCGTTGTTCATGGCATGAGCCTTTCGACGAAGCCGTGCTTGATGGAAGCCGGCCCCGACCACTGCCCAAACATGGTGGCTCCCGCCGTCTGCGCGGTTGCCCGTGAGCCGCGCCGGTCGGTGCCTGCAGCCCGCCACCATGAGTAGATCGAGGCTGTTGTATCGAAAACAGTATCGAAACACGTCTGAAAGCTCAACGCGCACCGACACACTTTCGGCCCGCCCGAGCCGGACACGCGTGCACCCGGCAGCGGGATAACCCTGTGGCCAGGGCGTCAGCCGATCCCGACCGACACCTCCGGAAGTTTCGGTGACCCGGGTCGGTCCACCGGCTCGGAGAACAGCTCGGACAGCCACCGGAGCTGGCGACGGACGTGGGTCGCGTCGCCGTGCTCGTGGCCGTTGAACGGGTACACGTGCATACTCCGCTGCGGGGTGGAGCCGTCGATGCCGGCACCGTACTGGTTGTAGGCGGCGAAGACGGTGCTCGGCGGGCAGACGGTGTCCCGCAGCCCGGTCCCGAAGTGCGCGGGCGCCTGGGCCCGCCGGGCGAAGCTGACCCCGTCGACATAGGACAGGGTGCGCCGGACCGCCGCCTCCGCCTCCCGGTGCACGGCCAGGTAGGTGACGATGTCGCCGTACGGGGCGGCGTCGGTGATCTCGATGGCCCGCTGCACGTGACAGAGGAACGGCGCGGTCGTGACCAGGGCGGCCAGGTCGGGCACAAGTCCGGCGACGGCCAGCGCCAGTCCACCGCCCTGGCTGTTGCCGGCGGCGACCACTCGCGCCGGGTCGGTGCCGGGCAGGGCACGGGCGGCGTGTACGGCCCGGACCGCGTCGGTGACGAGCCGTCGGTAGTAGTAGCCCTCCGGCGCCAGGATTCCCCGGGTCACCGGCGTCGGCCCGCCGGGCGTCGCGCCGTGCGGGTCGGGCGTGTCACCCAGGCCGTACTGGCCGGACTGTCCCCGGGCGTCCATCAGCAGGTGCGCGTACCCGGCCACCGGCCAGGTCAGGCGCTCGTGCGGCAGGCCCCGGCCGCGCCCGTAGCCGACGTACTCCACCACCACCGGCAGTGCTCCGTCCACCCCGGAGGGGCGGGTGTACCAGGCCCGGACCGGCTCGTCGGCGAAGCCGGCGAACGTGACGTCCCAGGTGTCGACCAGACGCAGGTCGGTCGGCTCGGGCCGGACGTCGATCAGCACCGGTGTCGCCGCCGTCGCGTGCAGGGTCCCCTGCCAGAAGGCGTCGAAGTCGGCGGGCTCCGGCACGGTCGGCCCGTACCGCCGCAGCTCGTCGAGAGGCAGGTCGAACAGGGGCATGGCTCCTCGCAGCGTTTGCTCAGGTGGACGGCGGGGCGGTGCTCTCGCGGATCATCAGCTCGGCGACCAGGTCGATGCGGCTGGTCGGCAGCGCGACCCCGCGCGCCAGGTCGAGCAGCATCTGGGTCGCCGTACCGGCCATGTCCCGCAGCGGTTGGTTGACGGTGGTCAGCGCGGGACCGATCCAGGCCGAGACGGGCAGGTTGTCGTAGCCGACCACCGACACGTCGCCGGGCACGTCCAGACCGAGCTGCCGGGCGGCCCGCAGCACCCCCATCGCCTGGAGGTCGGACCCGGCGAAGACGGCGGTCGGGCGGTCCGGGCGACTGAGCAACTGCATGCCGTGGGTGTAGCCGGCGTCGAGGTGGAAGTTGCCGAAGCGGACCAGGTCGGGCGCGACGGGCACGCCCATCTCCTCGTGCGCGCAGCGGAATCCCGCAGTCCGGGCCCGCGCGCAGAGCACGTCCTGCGGGCCAGAGATGATCGCGATCCGCCGGTGACCGAGCTCCAGCAGGTGACGGGTGGCCAGCAGGCCGCCGTTCCAGTTGTTCGAGCCGACCGCCGGCACCGAGGCGGCGCTGGCGCTGTCGTTGTCGATGACCACCACCGGGATCGACTGCCGGTCGAAGCGTCGGCGCTGCTGGTCGGTCAGGTTGCACATGACCAGCAGGACGCCGAGCGGACGCCGGGCGAGCACCGCGTCCACCCACGACTGCGGCGGTCGACGTGCCCCGCCGAGTTGGGAGAGCACCAGGTTCACCGGCGGCAGGGCGGCGACGGCCTCCACCCCACGGATGATCTCCAGGGCCCAGTCCGAGCCGAACTCGTGGAACACCAGCTCGATCTGGCCCTCGCCGGACGACCGACGGGCACGGCGACGATACCGGTGCCGCTCCAGACTGGCCTCGACCCGCGCCCTGGTGGCGGCGGCGACATCCGACCGGCCGTTGAGGACCTTGGAGACGGTCGCCGCCGAGACACCCACCTCTCGCGCGATGGTCGCGATGGTCGCGATGGCGGTGGAGCCGAGCACGTCCGGCGATCGGTTCTCCGTCATCCGACCCTCTGCAACGATCCCGAAAATTTCGGGGAACCATAACACGGGATCCCCTCGATGGCGACGACGCCGGTCGATGCGGATGAGGAGTGTCCGAACGGCCGGAAATCGCTTGCCTGCCCTGCGGGCACCGCGTGGGCAGTCGCTTCGCAGACCCTTGACACACTCCATTGACGCCCTTAAGTTCCCGACACGGGTGACGAACTGGTTTCCGAAAATTTCGAGAATCGCCGTCCGCAGCGGCGTCCGTGTGGCCTGCCGGGACGACCTGCCGGTGCCGGCCAGAGGGGTTCGCATGACGAGTCAGCTACCTGTCGACGATCGATTGACGTCACCGGACGGCGATCGGTGGCGCGACCCGACCCGGCGCCCCGACGAGCGGGCCGACGCGCTCATCCCGCTGATGTCGCTGGAGGAGAAGGTCGCCCAGTTGGTCGGCCTCTGGGTCGGTGCCGACGCCTCCGGCGAGGGCGTCGCACCCCACCAGACCGACATGGTCGAGCACACTCCACCGTGGTCGGAGGCGATCCGGTACGGCCTCGGGCAGCTGACCCGGCCGTTCGGCACCGCACCGGTCGATCCGGTCCGCGGCGCCCGGTCGCTGGCCGCCTCGCAGGCGCAGATCGTGGCGGCGAGCCGGTTCGGCATCCCGGCGCAGGTGCACGAGGAGTGCCTGACCGGCTTCGCCGCCTGGCGGGCCACCGTCTACCCGGCACCCCTGAGCTGGGGTGCCGCCTTCGATCCGGAACTGGTCGAGGAGATGGCCGACCGGATCGGACGGTCGATGCGGGCAGCCGGTGTGCACCAGGGACTCGCCCCGGTGCTCGACGTGACCCGCGACTACCGCTGGGGACGCACCGAGGAGACCATCGGCGAGGACCCGTACCTGGTCGGGACCGTCGGCGCGGCGTACGTGCGGGGGTTGGAACGGGCCGGGGTGGTGGCGACCCTCAAGCACTTCGCCGGCTACTCGGCCTCCCGGGGCGGACGGAACCTGGGGCCGGTGCCGATGGGCCGCCGGGAACTGACCGACGTGATCCTGCCGCCGTTCGAGATGGCGTTGCGGCTCGGCGGCGCGCGCTCGGTCATGCACTCCTACGCCGAGATCGACGGGGTGCCGGTGGCCGCCGACGAGGAGCTGCTGACCGGGCTGCTGCGCGACCGGTGGGGCTTCGGCGGGGTCCTGGTCGCCGACTACTTCGCCGTCCGCTTCCTGCAGAGCCTGCACGGGGTGGCCGCCGACGCCGGGGACGCCGCCGGCCTGGCGTTACGCGCCGGCATCGACGTGGAACTGCCCACCGTGGACGCCTACGGCGCCCCGCTGGTGGCGGCGGTCCGCTCCGGTGCCGTCGCGGAGGCGCTGGTCGACCGTGCGCTGCGCCGGGTACTGATTCAGAAGATCGAGTTGGGGCTGCTCGACGAGGGCTGGCAGGAGCTGCCCGACGACGTCGACGAGCTGCGCCTGGACGACGAGGCCGGCCGGTCCGTCGCGTTGCGGCTGGCCCGCCAGTCCGTCGTCCTGCTGCGCAACTCCGACGGCGTGCTGCCGCTCGCCGCCGACAAGCAGGTGGCCCTGATCGGCCCGGTGGCCGACGACCCGATGGCGATGCTCGGCTGCTACTCGTTCCCGCTGCATGTGGGAGTGCACTATCCCGAGCACGGCGTCGGGGTGGAGATCCCGTCGCTGCGTACGGCCCTGCAGCAGCGCCACCCCCGCCTGACGTACCTGCCGGGGACCGCCGTCACCGGCGACGACACCTCCGGCATCGCGGCGGCGGTCCAGGCCGCCACCGAGGCCGACGTCTGCGTCCTGGCGGTCGGCGACCGGGCTGGCATGTTCGGCCGGGGCACCTCCGGCGAGGGCTGCGACGCCGTCGACCTCGACCTGCCCGGTGCGCAGGCCGAGCTGGTCCGGGCGGTGCTGGCCACCGGTACGCCGGTGGTGCTGGTGGTGCTCTCCGGTCGGCCGTACGCGCTCGGCGCGCAGGTGGACGACGCCGCCGCGGTCGTGCAGGCGTTCTTCCCCGGGCAACTCGGCGGTCAGGCGCTGGCCGAGGTGCTCACCGGCGAGGTCAACCCGTCCGGGCGGCTGCCGGTCAGCGTGCCCCGGCACGGCGGCGGCCTGCCCGGCACGTACCTCTCCCCGCCGCTCGGCCACCGCACGCAGGTGTCGTCGGTGGACCCGACGCCCGCGTTCCCGTTCGGGCACGGCCTGAGCTACACCACCTTCGAGTGGGACGAGGCCACGGTGGCCGGCGCCGACGACACCGGGCCCACGCCGTGGCCGGTCGACGGCACCGCCACGGTCGGCGTCACGGTCCGCAACACCGGTTCGTGGGCCGGTGCCGAGGTGGTCCAGCTCTATCTGCACGATCCGGTCGCGCAGACCACCAGACCGGTGGTACGCCTGGTCGGCTACGCGCGGGTGTCGCTGCGTCCGGGCGAGGCGGCCCGGGTCACCTTCGAGGTCCCCGCCGACGTCACCTCCTTCACCGGGCTGCGCGGTCGACGCGTGGTGGAGCCCGGTGACGTCGAGCTGCGGCTGGCCCGGTCCAGTGGCGATCCGGTGGCGCACCTGGCGCTGCGACTGGTCGGCGTCGAACGCGAGGTCGGCCCCGAGCGGGAACTGGTCTCCCGGGCCCGGGTCGCCCCCGCCACCCGGGGTCGGCGATGAGTGCCCCGGCTACGGTGACCGCACCGGCCCCCGACCCACCGGCCCACCCGCCCGGCCCCCCGCGCGCGGCCCGGCGTACCTGGCGACGGGCGCTGCGCCGGGACTGGCAGCTCTATTCGCTGGCGATCCTGCCGCTGCTGTTCTTCCTGATCTTCCGGTACCTGCCGATGCTGGGCAACGTGATCGCCTTCCGCCGGTTCCAGCCCGGCGGCAGCATCTTCGGCGAGTACTGGGTCGGCCTGCGGTACGTGAAGATGTTCCTGGCCGACCCGACGTTCTGGAACGTCTTCACCAACACGTTGGTGCTGGGCGGGTTGACGCTGCTGTTCTGCTTCCCGCTGCCGATCGTGCTGGCGCTGCTGCTCAACGAGGTCCGGGCGCGCCGACTCAAGCGGTTCGTGCAGTCCGTGTCGTACCTGCCGCACTTCCTGTCGATCGTGATCGTGGCGGCCATGGTGATGCAGTTGCTCTCCATGGACGGCACGGTGAACTCGCTGGTCACGTCCGCCGGTGGCGAGGCGGTGCCGTTCCTGCAACGCCCCGAGTGGTTCCGGAGCATCTATATCTCCTCCGAGGTCTGGCAGACCGTCGGCTGGGGCACCATCCTCTATCTGGCCGCGCTGACCACCATCGACGAGGACCTGTACGAGGCGTCCCGCATCGACGGCGCGAACCGCTGGCGCCAGACCTGGCACGTCACACTGCCGGGGATCCGACCGACCATGGTGACGCTGCTGATCCTCAACATCGGCACCTTCATGGCGGTCGGGTTCGAGAAGATCCTGCTGCTGTACAACCCGCTGACCTACCCGACCGCCGACGTGATCTCCACGTACCTGTTCCGGATGGGCTTCGGGTCCAGCAACTTCAGCTACGCCGCCGCGATCGGCCTGTTCGAGGCCGTGATCGGGTTGATCCTGGTGCTGTCGGCGAACCTGATCGCCCGTCGCACGGTGGGGACAAGCCTGTGGTGACCGTCGACTCCACCGCCGCCCGGTCGCGTCCCCGTCGCCGACGGGGCATCCGGCAGAGCCGGGGCTACCGAGCGTTCCAGGTGGTCAACGCGATCGTGTTGACCCTGGTCGTGCTGGTGACGCTCTATCCGTTCGTCAACATCGTGGCCCGCTCGCTGAGCAGTGAGGCGTTCATCATCGCGGGCGACGTGAACCTGGTGCCGCGCGGGTTCACCGTCGACACGTACCGCCTGGTGTTGTCCGATTCGCTGTTCTGGACGAACTACCGCAACACCCTGGTCTACACCGTCACCGCCACGGTCATCTCGATCGTGCTCACCACCTGCTACGCGTACGTGCTGTCCAAGAAGGACCTCAAGGGACGCGGCGCGCTGGTCGGCATCGCGGTGTTCACCATGTTCTTCTCCGGGGGCCTGATCCCCAACTACGTGCTGGTCACCAGCCTCGGCCTGAAGAACAGCGTCTGGGCCATCGCGTTGCCCAACGCGATCAACGTGTTCAACCTGCTGGTGATGAAGGCGTTCTTCGAGAGCCTGCCGAACGACCTGGAGGAGGCCGCCGCCGTCGACGGGCTCAACACGTACGGCATCCTGCTGCGGATCGTGCTTCCGCTGTCGAAGGCCATCGTCGCCACCATGGTGCTGTTCTACGCCGTCGCCTTCTGGAACTCCTGGTTCGCCGCCTTCCTGTACATGGACAAGCAGGAGCTGTGGCCGGTGACCGTGTACCTGCGCAACCTGATCGCCGGTGCCACCGGCGCGGAGAACGTCGGTGCGATCGCCGAGGCCAACGAGGTACAGGCCGAGGCGACCCTCAAGTCCGTGACCATCGTGCTCACCACCCTGCCCATCCTCCTGGTCTATCCCTTCGTCCAGCGGTACTTCGTCCGGGGCATCATGCTCGGCGCGGTCAAGGGCTGACCAGCGGTTCCATCCCCGCTCCCACCACACCGAAAGGACCGCCATGTTCCGCAGATCGTGGCGACAGGTGGCGATAGCCGCTGCCGCCCTGCTCACCGCCTCCAGCCTCGTCGCCTGTGGCGACGACCCGTCCGACAACCAGGACCTGTCGGAGAACCGGGCCGGCGCGATGGAGAAGTACGCGGTCGGTACGCAGTTCAAGGCCACCGAGCCGATCTCCTTCTCCGTCCTCTACAACAACCACCCGAACTACCCGCTGAAGAACGACTGGTTGTTCTGGTCCGAGTTGACGTCCCGGACCAACGTCAAGCTGGAACCGGTGGCGGTGCCGCTGAGCGACTACAACCAGAAGCGCAGCCTGCTGATCGGTGCCGGTGACGCACCGCTGCTGATTCCCAAGACGTACCCGCCGGACGTGAACACGTTCGTCTCCTCCGGGGCGATCCTGCCGGTCAGCGACTACCTCGATCTGATGCCGAACCTCAAGGAGAAGATCGAGAAGTGGAACCTCCAGCCTGAGATCGACATGCTCCGCCAGCAGGACGGCAAGTTCTATCTGCTGCCCGGCCTGCACGAGAAGCCGTGGCACGACTACTCGCTGGCGATGCGCACCGACATCCTCGACGAGTTGAACCTGGAGATCCCGAAGACCTGGGACGAGCTCTACACGGTGCTCAAGGCGATGAAGGCCGCGTACCCGGACGTCTACCCGTTCTCCGACCGGTGGAGCCAGCCCAACCCGGCCGGCAACCTGCTCAACCTGCTGGCCGTCACGCACGGACTGGACGGCGCCGGCTGGAACTTCCAGCACATGAGCTGGAACGCGCAGGCGCAGAAGTTCGAGTACACCGGCGCCAGCGAGCACTACCGGCACGTGCTGGAGTACCTCAACAAACTGGTCGCCGAGAAGCTGCTCGACCCGGAGAGCTTCACCCAGACCGACGACGCCGCCCGGCAGAAGCTCGCCAACGGCAAGTCCTTCGTGATCAGCGCGAACGCCCAGGCCGTGGTGAACGACTACCGGCCGGACCTGGCGGCGACCAACCCGAAGGCGAAGATCGCCAAGATCCCGCTGCTGGTCGGACCGGCCGGTGAGATCAACCCGTCCAGCCGGCTGGAGAACGGGATGATGATCTCGTCGAAGGCGCGGGACAGCAAGAACTTCGTGGCCATGATGCAGTTCGTCGACTGGCTCTGGTATTCCGACGCCGGCCAGGAATTCGCCAAGTGGGGCGTGGAGGGCACCACCTTCGTCAAGGACGCCTCCGGCAAGCCCACCCTGGCCCCCGACGTCAACGTCATCGGCCTCAACCCGAGCGCGCCCAAGCACCTGCAGAAGGACTTCGGCTTCTACAACGGCGTGTTCGCCTACGGTGGCAAGCCCGAGCTGGTCCAGGCGTTCTTCTCCCCCGAGGAGCAGGAGTTCCAGCAGGTGATGAACGCCCGCGCGCCGAAGTCACCGCCGCCGCCGTACCCGCTCAACGACGAGGAACGCGAGCAGGTGTCGCTCTGGGAGACGCCGCTGCGTGACCACGTCTACCAGGCCACCCTCCAGTTCGTCCTCGGCCAGCGGGACCTTGGCCAGTGGGACGCCTACCTGGCGGAGCTGAAGGCCAAGAACATGGACGCGTACGTGGAGCTGGCGAACAAGGCGTACGCGCGCTACAAGGAGGCGAACGGCTGATCCCCGGGCCGGTCCGATCGTGTCGGTGCGATCGGACCGGCCACTTCTCCCCCCGCCCCGCGAGCCCCCGAGGACGAGGATGCGCACCACCGTTGTCGACCACACCGCGCCCTGCGGGAACGAGAGTCGCCTGCTCGGCCAGGAGCGGCCGTGAGCGCCGTGGTGCGGGAGTTCGGCGACGGGCCGCTGTCGCGGGGCGCGGCGCTGGTCTACACGCTGCTGGTGGTCGAGGTGCTGCTGCTGGTCTGCGCGGCACCCGGCCTGGTCGCCCTGTTCGCGCTGGAACGTCACCCGAGCAACCTGCCGCTGGTCGCGCTCTGCGCGGTGCCGCTCGGCCCGGCGCTGTCCGCCGCGCTGTACGCACTGCACCACCAACGCCTCGACCTGACCGACCTGCACCCCGGGCGGCTGTTCTGGCGCGGCTACCGGGCCAACCTGGTCGGTGCGCTGCTGGTCTGGGTGGCGACGCTGGTGTGGCTGACCGTCATCGCGGTCAACCTGGCCAACCTGCCGGCGGCCGGGGTCCCCGGCTGGTGGGTGGTACCGCTGGTGACGGTCGGCGTCGGGGTCGCCGTGGTCGGGGTCAACGCGCTGGTCATCACCTCGCTGTTCGCGTTCCGGCTGCGCGACGTGCTGCGGCTGGCCGGCTACTTCGTGCTGCGGACGCCGGTGGTGGCGGTCGGTACCGCGCTGCTGCTGGTCGCGGCGACGACGCTGACGTTTGTCGCGTCGGAGGCCGCGACCGCGGCGCTGGGCTCGCTGCTGGCGCTGGCACTGGTACGCGGTGCCGCACCCATGACCGACGTGGTCCGCGAGGAGTTCGTGCGATGAGGTGTAAGGAAGGGACCCTTCCTAACGTCTCGTGCATAGCAGGGGTCCCCTCCTAACACCTGAACCCGAGCGCTCACAACGGGCGACGGGCGCGGGCGTGGGCGATCGCCAGCAGTCGGTCGATCTCGGGCAGCATCTGCGGGCCGGGCATGACGATGCTGGCGAAGCCCTGCCGGGCGTACGCGGGATGCGGCAGCACGGTGTCCAGCCGGGCGAAGTCGTACTGGTGCCGGTGCTGCGGGAAGTCGGCGGGCGGGAAGCCGAACAGTCGCGCGAACTCGGTCCGGCCCAGGTCGAGGTTGAGCCGGAAGACACCCGGCCGGTCGAGTCCGGAGTCCTCGTCGAAGCCGGGCACGTCGCGTTCCACGATGGTGGCGAACGGCCGGCGGTGATCCGGGCCGACGGAGAAGAACCGGTCGCCCCAGGCACCTTCCGGTGCCCCGTTCTCCTCGCTCGCGACCAGTTGCGTGGTGTCGGGCAGCGCCAGGATCCGGGCGGCGAGCATCGCCGGGTCGGTGCCGGTCGGCACGTGCAGCAGCGCGTCGGCGTGGTCCACGGTCGCCTGCTCCAGCGGGAAGTAGCGGTAGTCGTGGCTGCGCTTCTCGGCGGGTCGCACCGTCGCGGCGGGGACGTACCGGGGCAGGTCGCCGTCGCGTTGGAGGGCCGCCTCGAAGGAGCCGGGCTCGGGCTCCTCGATGCCGAACGCCGGGCTGACGCCGAGGCTGCCGACCACCACCGCGTACCCGTCGCCCAGCAGCGCGCCGACGATCGCACCGGCGCTGTACCAGGTGACCTCGGTGCCGGCCATCGTCATCGTGCCCGGGTCGCGTTGTAGGTGCCGGTTGTGCGCGAAGACCAGGGTGGGGCCCCGGTCCGCCTCGGCCGCGCGGATCGCGAGCAGGTTCTCCGCCATCAGCGCGTCCCGGACCGCCACCAGTCGGGCGAAACGTTCCTCCCGGCCCAGCGGCGCGGCGGCCGCCGCGTGGTAGCGCAGCACCGCGACCGCAGACGTGGCCTGCGCGTACGCCGCCCGCCAGCCGTCGCGCCGCCGAGGCGCGTGCAGGTACAGCTCGGTCAGCAGGTCGTCGGCGAGCACCCGCAGGCGGTGCGCCTCGGGCGTGCCGCCGACCGACCGCCCCGGTTCCCAGATCGCCGCCTGGTCGCTCCACCGGGCCTCGTCGCCGACCAGGGCGTCGATCTCGGCCGTCCGGTCCTGGCCCAGGAACTCGCAGACCCGCAGCAGGAAGGTGCGGGGGCTCGGGGCACCGGTGATCTCCAGCGGGGCGTCGAAGCCGTGGAAACTCAGCCGCTCGGCCGTCGGCCGCCCCGCGTTGTACTCGCGCATCCGCACCAGCAGGTCCCGGTTGGCCGGGGCGTCACCGAACCCGTGGCTGAACCCCTCGGCGAGGGCGCGGTCCAGGGTCACCGTGGCAGAGCCCCGCACGAACTCGTCGGCGACCAGGCCGGCGGCCCGGTCGCTCTCCAGCGCGATGGACCGGTAGCCGCGCTGCGCCAACGCCAGGAACAGCTCGTTGCGGATCTGGAGGAAGGCGGATTCGCCGTGGGTCGGTTCGCCGAGCGCGAGCAGGGTCGGCGGTACGGGAAGCAGGTCCAGGAGATTCGTCACTCCATCGACCGTATCGCTGAACCACCCGTTGAGACTTTCCAGCAAACTGGCACGGTGAACGCGTTGCAACCCTCAAACAGCGGGGTACGGCGACCGGTCGACCTCGCCCGCCCGTACGGCCTGTCGACGCAGGCGGTCCGCAACTACGAGCGGGACGGGGTCCTGCCGCCCGCCGAACGCAGTCCGAGCGGGTACCGCCGATACACCGAGCGGCACGCCCGGGCGCTCGACGCGTACCTGGCGTTGATCCCGGGGCACGGGCACGCGGCGAGCGGCGAGATCATGCGCGCCGTGCACCGGGGCGAGATCGACACGGCGTTGCGGGTGATCGACGAGGGGCACGCCCTGCTGCACCGCGACCGGGAGACCGTGGACGCGGTCGAGACGGCGGTGGCGGTCCTCACCGGGGTCGCGCCCGAACCGCGCCGCCGGGAGGGGCTGCCGATCGGGGCCCTGGCGCACCGGCTCGGCGTACGGCCGGCGACCCTGCGCAAGTGGGAACGGTCCGGCGTGCTGCGGCCGGACCGTGACCCGGCGACCCGCTACCGCGTCTACTCCCCCGACGACGTGCGGGACGCCGAACTCGCCCACCTGCTGCGGCGCGGCGGATACCGGCTCGACCACATCGCCGACGTGCTCCGCCGGGTACGCGCCGCCGGGGGTGCCGCGCCGCTCGCCGCCTCGCTGCGCGGTTGGCGGGAGCGGCTCACCGTACGCGGCCGGCACCTGCTCACCGGCGCGGCGCGACTCGCCGCGTACCTGGACCTTCCGGCGGAGACGACGCTGCCCGGCCGGTGAGGGGTATTCACCGACCGGGCAGTCGTGGTGGTTCCGGGTCAGGAGGTCAGGTCCCCGAGGCCCTTCATCATCTCGGCGAAGTCGGTGGTCTCCGCCGCCGGCGGGGTCTCGATGTTCACCGGCTTGCCGTAGTCGGTGTAGTCGACGGTGAGGTCGCCGAGGTTGCCGGTGACGATCTTGGCCCGACGGGGCTGGTACTGCCCGTCGACCCAGAGGTCGATGGTGATCTCCTTGACGCCCTGCTTGGCCAGCTCCTCCTCGGCGCCCTTGCGCATCTCGGCGTCGACCTGCTGGAGGTACTCCTGGATCGACTGGGTCACGGTGTAGTGGACGGTGTCCACCCCGTTCACGTTCTCCTCGCCCACGACCGTGACGTTCTCGCTGGCGAGCAGCGCCTTGACCTGCTTGGTCGGGTCGGCGTCCTCAAGCTGCTTGGTGAAGTCCATGCCGGCCTGCGCACCGGCCGCACCCACATCGATCTTCAGCCAGCGCTTGCCGCCCATGCTGGCGCGGTCGGCCTCCGGGACCTCGACGTAGACCGCAGTCTCGATCATCCGGATGGTCGTCGGCTTGCCGTCCGAGTCGGTGGTCGTCATCTCGACCTTGATCGGGTCACGCAGATCGATGACACCCTGCGCGGTGATCTTCTCACCGGCGGCCGTGCCCTGCATCGACAGGGTCACCGAGTCGCTGGACTCGGTCTTCTCCACGGTCTTCTGCAGCGACCCCTTGAGGTCCTTGGCGAGCTGCTCCAGCACGTTCGGCTGCGCCGCAGCATCCGAGTCGGACGACGAACCGCCGCCGCCACCGCAGGCGGTCATCGCGAGTGCCGTGAGCGCGGAGACCGCCACGACGGCGACCCTCTTGGACAGTGACAACTGACAGCCCCATTCCCTGGACAACTCTGGGGAACCTCCCCCAGTCAGACCGCCGACACGCTACCGGAGTCGGTCAACCCGCACCGACCCCGCCCACGCTCAGTACAGCGGGCGACCGTACGCGTCCGGCACTCCGGACTTACGGTGGAAATAGGCGTTGACCTGGTCGCACCACTCCTGGGCGCTGCGTTGCTGCTCGGCCAGGCGCTCGTCCACCCGGGCGTGCACGACCGGGTCGACCAGCCCGATCAGCGCTGCCCAGCGGTCACTCATCGCCGTCACCTCCGCCACCCCGGCGAAGTGGGTGTCGTAGATGTGCTGCACGACCGTGCTGCCGCTGCGCAACACATGGTCGTAGCGGACGTGGTGGAAGAAGAGCAGCAGTTCGTCGGGGCACTGCTCCACCGACTCGTACACCTGCGACCAGGGTGGCGGGTACTGGCCGGTGAAGCCGGTGCCGGTGGCCCGGGTCCGGTCCACGCCCACCCCGTCCCGGTCGGCGAAGTGGTAGGTGCCCCAGGCGGTGTACTCGTATCCGTCGACGTCCGGGCCGTAGTGGTTCCCGGGTCGCACCATGAAGCCCACTCCGAGCGGGGCGGTGTACCGCTCGTAGGTGCGCCACGAGTCGTCCATGATCTCGTGCAGCGTCCGGCGCAACAGCTCGGGATCCTCGCCGCCCACCGGGTCGAAGGTCAGGTCGATCCACTCGTCCAGCACGTCCTCCGGACGCAGGCGCGGATCCCAGGCGAGCCGGCCGTACGCGTACAGGTTGGCCTGGGCCAGCGGATGACCGGTCCAGAACGGGTCGTCGCCCACGTTGGAGACGGCGGCCAGCCCACCTCCGTCGGCGGCCACCTCGGCGACCGTCGGCCCGTCGTCGCCCCACGGCCTGAACCGCAGCACCTCGTGCCACCAGGGCGCCAGATAGCAGACGTGCCGCTGCTGGCCGGTGTACTCCTGGGTCACCTGGAACTCCACCGCCAGCCGGGTGCCCGGCATCGCCGAGATCACCGGCGACACCGGCTCCCGGGTCTGGAAGTCCAGTGGACCGTGCTTGACCTGCACCACGACGTTGTCCTGGAAGCGACCGTCGAGCGGGGCGAAGTTGTCGTGGGCGGCGCGGGCGCGGTCGGTGGACCGATCCCGCCAGTCCTGCCGGTGGTTGTAGACGAAGGCCCGCCAGTGCACCACGCCCCCGTACGGCGTCAGCGCCTCGGCCAGCAGGTTCGCCCCGTCGGCGTGGTCGCGGCCGTAGCTGAACGGGCCGGGCTGCCCCTCCGAGTCGGCCTTCACCAGGTATCCGCCGAAGTCGGGTATGCGGGCGTAGACCCGGGCGGTGGTCTCGGCCCACCAGGCACGCACCGTGTCGTCGAGCGGGTCGGCGGTGGGCAGGCCACCGAGCATCACCGGCGCGGCGAAGTTCACCGACAGGTGCACCCGGATGCCGTACGGACGCAGGTCGTCGGCGATCTCGGCGACGTCGTCGAGCCGGTCGGTGAGCAGCCGCGCCTCGGTGGCGTGCACGTTGACGTTGTTCACCGACACCGCGTTGATCCCGCACGCCGCCAGCAACCGCGCGTACGCCCGTACCCGGGCCCGGTCCGGGTGTGCCCGGCCGTCGCGCCAGAGGATCGACCCACCGGCGTACCCGCGCTCGACCTGGCCCATCACCGGGTGCACGTCGACGTTGTCCCAGTGGTCCAGCATCCGTCGCCGCATCACCGGTCGGTACGCCCGCGCCGGATGCGGTGCGCCGAACGCCGACTCGCCGAGCCGGACGACGTGGAACAGTCCGTGGAGCAGTCCGGCCGGCGCGTCGGCTAGTACCACCGTGACCTCGCCGTGGCGGACGACGGCGTACCCCTCGTCGCCGAGCGGCCCGCCCCCGGCGGCGGCCAGGTCGTCCCGCGCGGCATCGAGGACTTGTTGCGTCCCGTCGTCGTTCACGACGGACGGTGAGCCGTCGGACGGCTCGGTCGCGGGTGCGGTCCCGCCCGGACGCCCGGCGGGCTCGGTCAGGGCGAAGACGAGGTGGGCGGGTGGGCCGTCGGCGGAGCGGCGGACCGTGCCGCCGTGCGTGGCGCAGGCGAGTCGGACCTCGTGCAGCACCGTGTCGACGAGCAGGCCGTCGCCGTGGACGAGCGTGTGCCGGGAACCGACGGCGCGAAACACGGCCGACGGCAGCCAGGCGGGATGGACGTCGGTCGGGTCGGTGCCGGTGAGCTCCGGGCGAATCCGTCGCATTGCGCAAATCGTAACCATCTTGATCGATGCGTCAAGGTCCTTCCGGAACCTTTCGGCCGGTACCGACCAAAGCGTCCAACAGCCGAGCCAACTCCACCGGGGTCCGCGGCCGGGCACCGGCCAGGTCGGGTACGCGGTCCAGCAGCCGGTGCACCACCGGCGCCCACGCCGGAGTCAACGCGGCACCGTCGAGCAGGTCCCCGCCGCCCAACTCGGCACCGGTCACGCCCTGCCGAATCCGGCCACCCGCCACCAGCACCCGCTCGTCGGCCCAGCGGTACGCCAGGTCCACGTCGTGCGTGGCGAGCAGCAGCGTGGTGCCGGCCCGGTGCAGGGCGTCGAGCGTCCGCAGCAGCGCCTCCACCCCCGACGGGTCGAGCCCGGCGGTCGGCTCGTCCAGGATCAGCACCCGGGGCCGCAGCGCCACCGCCCCGGCGATCGCCACCCGCTTGCGCTGGCCGTACGAGAGCAGGTGGGTGGGGCGGTCGGCGAGGTCGGTGATCTCCAACGCCGCCAGCGCCTCGGCACAGCGCTGCCGCACCTGCGCGTCGTCCAGACCGAGGTTGACCGGCCCGAACGAGACGTCCTGGAAGACGGTCGCGGCGAACAACTGGTCGTCCGGGTCCTGGAGCACCAGCTGCACCTGCTGGCGGACGTCGAGCAGCCCGGCCCGGGTCCGGCGCAGCGGCACCCCGCCGACCAGCACCGTGCCCGCGTCGGCGGCCGACGCGCCGACCATCAGCCGGAACAAGGTCGTCTTGCCACCGCCGTTGGGTCCCAGCACGGCCATCCGCCGCCCGGCCGGCACCCGCAAATCGACGTCGGTCAGCACCGGGCGGTCCGCCTCGTACCCGAAGCTGACCCCGCGCAGCTCCAACAGCGGCGGGTCGCCGCTCACCCGAGCGCCACCAGCAGCCGGGTGGCCAGCACCACCGCCGCCAACAGCAGCACGGTGGTCGCCAGGAACGCCACCGACGGTTGCCGCACCTCGGTGCGTACCGCCAGCGAGCCGGTGTAACCGCGCAGCGCCAACCCCTCCTCCCAACGCCGGGCCAGCGAGAACGCCCGGACGAAGACCGCGCCGGCCTGCCCGGCCAGCGACCGGTAGGTGCTGGCCCAGGTGCGGTAGCCCAGCCGGGCCGCCTGGGCCTGCCGCACCGCGTGCACGCTCTCCAGCAGCAGGAACAACATCCGGTAGATCAGCGCGGCCACCTCGGTGACCGCGCTGGGCACCCCGAGTCGCTGGAGTCGGGGCAACACGTCGGCGAGCGGCGTGGTGGCGGCGAACAGCAGCAGGCAGAGCAGCGCGGCGCAGGCCCGACCGGCGGTCGCGGCGGCCGTCGCCAGCCCCTCCGGCGCCCACCGCACACGCGTCGGGCCGGAGACCGCCACCAGCATCGGCACCGAGCCGGTCAGGATGAACAACAGCGGGGTCCGGGCCGCCCGGACCAGCAGGCGCGGCGGCAGCGCCGCCGGCCCGAGCAACGCCACCGCCGCGGTCAGGCCCACCACCAGGGCGCCCGGCCACGGTGGCAGGAGCAACGCGCAGCCCAACAGCCCCAGGGCCAACAGGGCCTTCTCCGCCGGGTGGCGGCGTCGCCAGGGGCTGGCGTACGCCGCCACGTCCAACGCGAGCACTAGTCGGTGGTTTTCTCCCCGGTCGCGGTCTGCTCGCCACGCAGCCGCTGCCGGGTCCGGGCGACCCCGAAGTAGTAGCCGAGGAACCCGGCGCCGAGGGCGGCCTGGAGCGCGAACAACGCCGACTCGATCTCACCCGACGGCGGCTCGTAGATCGAGCTGAACCACGGCTCGTAGTCGGGGTGGTCGTTGACGATCGCCTCCTCGGCGAGGGCGTCTGCCCCGGCGAACGGCTCCTCGCCGCTGCCGAGCCCCAGCACCAGCGGCGCCACCGCCAACGCCACCACGGCGAGCAGCAACAACAGGTTGGTCCGGCCGAACGACTTCACGCCACCGCTCCCTGGGTCGTCGGGGCCGGACGGCGCAGAATGCCGAGCCGGCGGAGTTCCTGCGGGCTCACCCGGACCAGCAACCGGACCACTAGGACGGTGAGCAGCCCCTCGCTGATCGCCAGCGGGATCTGGGTGACCGCGAAGATGGACCCGAACTTGGCCAGCGCGCCGACGAAGCCCGAATCCGGGTCGGGGAAGGCCAGCGCGAGCTGGGCACTGGTCACGCAGTAGGTCGCCAGGTCGGCCAGGGCGGCGGCGAAGAACACCGAGATGCCGAGGCCGCCACCGAGCCGGCGGATCAGCGCGTACACGCCGAAGGCCACCCAGGGGCCGACGATCGCCATCGAGAAGACGTTCGCGCCGAGCGTGCTCAACCCGCCGTGGGCCAGCAGGAGTGCCTGGAACAGCAGCACGATCGTGCCGAGCACACTCATCACGGGGGCTCGGAACAGGATCGCGCCGAGACCCACACCGGTCGGATGGGAGCAGGAGCCGGTCACCGAAGGGATCTTCAGCGCCGACAGGACGAAGGTGAACGCCCCGGCCGCGCCGAGCAACAGCTTCGCGTCGGGGTTCGCGCGGACCTGCTGGACCAGGTTGCGCGCACCGTGGATGACGAACGGTGTCGAGACCGCGAACCATGCCGCCGCCTGCACCGGTGGTAGGTAGCCCTCAGCGATGTGCATGAGTCGACCTCCCCTTCCAACACCTCGTGGACGAGATCACACGTCGGGGTCGGTCTCCTGGCTCCCGGATCGTCGCGTACTCCGGCCTTCCCAGGTCCTCCACGGACCCAGTGGCGTACAAGTCGGAGCGAACTCCCCGGTCACAGTGGCGAGGGCCGCGCCGGTCTCACACCGGCTTCCCGTTACCGCGACGGCGCGACGTTATCCGTTCTGCGCACCGGCGCACAAGACTCATCGATGCCCCAGCGGCCGTACTCGGGTGAAGAGTGCCGTTTGTCACGACGATTCCCGGGTAGACGCCAGATCCGTTGCGAGAAGGGGGCCGGCGGGTTGGACGAGAACGAGTTCATCGAGTCCGTGGCGAACCGCACCGGCGCGTCGACGGAACAGGCGACCGCCATCGCGCGCGCCACCCTGACCACGCTGGCCGAGCGGATCGACGGAGGCGAGGCCCGGGACCTGGCCGAGCAACTCCCGGAAGGGCTGCGGGCGTACACGTTCGCGCCCAGCGAGACCGCCGAACGCTTCGGGCTCGACGTGTTCGTCCAGCGCGTCGGCGGCCGAGCCGACGTCGACCCCGACCTGGCCGAGGCCGGCGTCCGGGCGGTGATGGACACCATTCGAGGTGACGTCGCCCCCGCCGACTACGACGACGTCATCGCGAACCTGCCGGCCGAACTGTGGCAGGTGGCCAACCCGGCGCCGTCCTACGACGCGCAGCGCGACCGCGGCTAGCGGATCACCGGGCGGTCAGGTGGGGTGCCGGCTCCACGTACACCGGCAGGTGATGCCCGGCCCGGGCGCAGAAGAGGGCGACCTCGTACGCCATGTCGCCCACCTCGGCCGAGCCGTCGATACCGACGGTGAGGATCGCCCCGTTGCCGGTGGTGGCGTGGAACAGGAACGCCCGCGACATCTGCACCACCACCTGGTGCAGCTCACCCTCACCGCACAGTCGGGCGGCGGCCAGACCCAACGCCTGGAGACCACAGACCACACTGGACAGTTGCTCGGCGATCTCCTCGTCGATGCCCCGCGAGGCCCCCAGCATGATGCCGTCCGGGGAGAGCACCACCGCGAACTTGGCACCGGGCACCCGATCCACGATGTCGTCGAGCGCGTCGTTGAGATTCTCGGCGGTGACCAGGGCATGGGTCATAAGGGCGCTGTCCTCTCGTCGAAACTCCTACGTTCGTACCAGAGAAGACCCGGCGTCAGGGGGCTGACACTCCCCCTGATCCTGTTCCCTGATCCTCCTAACGTACGACGACGCTGGTCACCCTAATCGGACGGGTCGGACGGCACGATCACGCCGGGAATCGCTCCTCTGACCGACGGTGACGCCCGCTCAGGACGACGGCACCGGGCCCCGCAACCCCACCAATCCGGGTACGGCGACACGACCCAGTTCGGCGCCGCTGGCCGGGTCGAGCCATCTCAGCGCGTCCCGCCCACCCACATAGAGACGACCGCTGTCCGGGCCGAGGAGGAGACCGCTGACGGGAGCGTCGACCGGCCGTTCGGCGACGACCCGCAGACCGGCGGCATCCACGGTACGCACCACACCGGCCCCGCCGAGGAACAGTCGATCGTCGTCCGCCGTCGCGTACGCCGGGCCGGACGCTACGGGGACGGCGGCGGTGCGGCGTACCGTCAGCTCCTCGGTGGAGATCTCGGCGACGGTGCCGGAGGTGAGGTCGGCGACGTACAGCCGGGAGCCGTCCGGGGCGATCGCCATGGCGTGCCCGTCGGCCGGTCCCTCCCCGAACGGGTGCGGCAGGTCCACGCAGTACGCCCACCGCTCGTGCAGGTGCAGCGTGTGCACGAAGGCGTGGACGTCGCTCCCCGGCCGCCCGCTGATGCGGTCCCGGGTGTGCCGGTGATCGGGTTGGTGGGTGTAGAGCGTGTACAGGACGTGACGGGCCGGGGCGAGCACGGCCTGCCGCCCGTCGCCGCGCATCTCCTCCTCCGCGCCCGCCGGAATCGTCTGCTTGAGGCGGGTCTGCAACGGGCCCGCCACACCGGTGGCGAGGTCGACCACCCGGACCCGGTACCGGTCCGGTGCCTGCGGCGGCAGCCACTCCAGCACGAACAGGCCGCTGTGGTCGTGGGTGAACGCCTCCGGGACGACGTTGCCCGGCAGCCGTAGTCGCTGCCGCACTCCATCCGCGTCGGCGATCAGCACCGGCGTGACGTCCCGCCCGGCCGGAGACGCTGCGGTGACGCTCACCGCCTCGGTGGTCAGTGCCACCCACCTGCCGTGGGCGGAGACTGTCTGCGGCACCCAGCGTCCGGGCAGTCGCACCCGCGCGGAGGCGACACCCGTGGCGGTCTCGATCCGCCAGAACGCGGTGTCGGCGCCCTCCGGTGCGCTCGCGTACACCGACCGCCCGTCGGCGGTGGCGACGGCGTGCGGAATGACCTGCCGCTCGGCACCGCGCAGCAGGACGACTCCGTCGGCCAGGTCCAGGAGCAACGGATCCGGCGGCACCGCCGCCACCCGGGACCCGGTCGGATCACACCCGACCAGCGTCGCGGCGCCCGCGCCCACCAGCGCGGACAACAGGGTACGGCGGGTGGTCGTCCTCGTCGCCATCATGCCCGGATGACACCGCCACGCCGATTCCGGTTCCGTCGGCGGACAGTGGAACCTGGACGACGCGACCGGTGTCAGGACAGTGATCCCACCGGAGGTTTCCCTGGACGACGAGGAGTTCGTCACCCGCGCGCAGGCAGGTGACCTGGAGGCGTACGAACTCCTGGTCGCCCGGCACACCGCGTCCGCGTACCGGACGGCGATCCTGCTCGGCGCGGGATCCGACGCGGAGGACGTGGTCCAGGAGGCGTTCGTGAAGGGCTACCGGAAACTGTCCCGCTATCGCGGCGACGCCTCGTTCCGATCCTGGCTGCTGGCGATCGTGGCGAACGAGACGCGCAACCTGCACCGGTCACGCGACCGGCGTACCGGTCTGGTGCTGCGGGCCGCCCGGGTGGCCCCGAACTCGGAGGCGGTCGAGGACGGGGCCGTTGACGCCGTCCTCGCCGGGGAACGGCGGGCTACCCTGGTCCGGGCACTGCGGTCGCTTCCGGAGCGCGACCGCGAGGTCATCGTCTGCCGCTACTTCCTCGACCTGTCCGAGGACGAGACGGTCGCCATGCTCGGCTGGGCACGCGGCACGGTGAAGTCGCGGACCTCCCGCGCCCTGGTGAAGCTGCGCGGCCTGCTCGACGTCCAGGGGCTGAGCCGTGGCTGACCTCGAACGGGAACTGCGCGAGCTGTCCGCCTGGCTGGAGACCCCCGAGCCACCGGACGTCACCGCCCGGGTCCGCGCCCGGCTGGCCGCCCCCGCCCGATCCTCGCGGACCATCGACGGACGCCGCCGTCGGTGGCGGTACGCGGTGGCCGCGCTCCTCGCCGCCCTGCTGGTCGCGACCCTGCCACCCGGCCGGGCCGCGCTCGCCGACGCGATGGCCGGGCTGCTGCGCTTCGCCGGCATCACCATCAGCACCGCACCCGACCCGTCGCCACCGACCGCTCCCCCGTCACCGCTGCCCGCGCAACGCCCGGCCGACCTGAGCGAGGCGCGACGGCTGGTACGGTTCCCGGTCCGGGTGCCGGCGGCGCTGGGCCCGCCCGACCAGGTGCTGGTGGCCGACCCGGACGGCGCGGGCGGTCACCGGGTGGCGACCCTGCTCTATCGGGGCGGTGAGATCCGGCTGGACGCCTTCGACGGACGCCTCGACGGCGTCTTCTTCAAACAGGTCGGCGGTTCCGGGGCGCAGTGGATGGAGATCGGCGGACGACAGGCGGTGTGGATCGCCGGCCCGCACCCGATCTCGTACGTGGATCGGGACGGGATGGTGCGGGAGGAGAGCGCCCGGCTGGCCGCCGCGACGCTGATCTGGGAACAGGGCGGGGTGACCTACCGCCTCGAAGGCGAGCTGACGATGACCGAGGCAATCGAGATCGCGTCGTCGCTCGAATAGCGCGAATCAACGCCACGTCACCGCCTCCAGATCACAATCGCATTGCCGGGTCTCGATACTGTTCACGGTCGTGGACGAGCTGACGGTCGGGCAGCGGGCGGCGCGGCTTCTGGAGGGCGACGACCTCGACAAGGACGACGTACGTTTCTTCCTGGCGCGCCTCCTACAGGTGCAGGAGGACCAGGGACGAGCGGCCAGCCGGGCGGTGTCCCGGGGGCTCGCTCTCGCCGCCGCATTCGTCGTCCTCACGCACAGCACGCTCCTGGAAGCCGAACTGCTGGGGATGAAGATCCATGACATCTCCCCGGTGCGGCTCGTCATCCCGGTCGCCATGATGCTCATGGTGCTCCGTGCGGTCACCGCCCTACGGCTATCCCTCTTCTATCGACGCGTCTTCCACGAGGCGGCCGGTCAGCAATTGCCGAGCTGGCGGGCGTCCGGGCTGCTACCTCTGCTCAGCCCGTGGAACGGGCCGATGTCGACCCATGCCAGCCCGGTCCGACTCGACGTCGATGAGCATCCGGCAGTGGACCGCCTGCATCAGGTGATGCGAACGACTGACTCCTGGGCGGGGATCACCGCCCTCGCGGCATTCCAGGTGTACGCGTTCGTCATGTTGTTCCACGATCCGCGAGTCCCGACCATCGCGACCGTCGCTTGTCTCGTTCTCACGGTGAGCCTGATGTCGTTCGTCGCCACGTACCTGTGGTACGCCAACCTCAGTAGACGTACTCCGGCTCCGCATTGAAAGCGCGCATCACCCGGATGTTGATCAGACGATTTCATTCTTGCCTCACGGCATGGGGGCAGGGGCGAGGCTGATCAGACCGCACCCGTACGCCTTCCCATGACCGATGCCCTGCCGAACCGCCGTACGGAAGGCATCCGCATCCGTGACGATCAGGTGCCCCTCGAACCGCACCGGCACAACGGTGATCGGCCCTCGATCGCCAGGGCGGGCTTGGCCTGCCTGAGTGAGGCACGGTGACGGTGACACATCGGGCTGCCCGTTGTGCGCGGTCGGCACCACGAAACCGTGCTGGTTCCCCTTCCGGATCAGCCATTCGATCTGTTCTTCCGGCTTGTGCCGGGCAATCCGCTTGCCCCGGGGACGCTTGCCGCCCTCGTTCGGTGACTGTGTGGAGGTGGGTCGGATGACGCTGCGGGTCGGGTTGCCCACCAGCCGGAAGGCGAATCGTCGGCCCGGGGTGATGGCGTCGAGGAGCGGTTGCAGGCTGCGCACCTGGGCGGGCTCCGTGAGGTAGTCGGCGGTCAGGCGACTCCAGTCGGGCTTGGAACTGCTCTGCACGTACTGCGCGAAGCCGCGGTGGACGCTGTCGAGCCGCCACAACACGGCTTGAGACTGCCGGGCGGGGCTGTCGTCGGCCAGGTCCGGCCAACCGGACATCACGGTCCGGTGCATCTGTCGAAGGTCGGCGTGGTCGCGGCGGAAGTCACGCGAGTACACGTTGACCGTCAGCTTGCTGAGATACACGGCGCGTCCTTCGTGGTGATCAGGTCGTCGGTCAGGGGCACGGTTCCGGACCGGACCGCACGGGCGGCGTAACGCCGGTCGTCGGGCGTGAACGACTCGGGGACGTCCATCCGCAGTTCGGCGTCCGGATCGGTCAGGTCGCAGTCGATGACCGTTCGCAGCGGTTGCCGGTCGGGACGTCTCCGCTCGGCGGCGCGGATCTCGGGCCGGTCCTCCAGCCACGGGTGGGTGGCGAGGACCACCTCCAGTGGTTGCCTGGTCAGTCCCTGGCCCGTGAGAGCCCCGTCGTGATGACCGTTGGTGAGCAGCGGCCGGGCCGGTGGGAAGGCGCGCCGGCCGAGGAACAGTGGCCAGACCGGTGCCCGCAGCGCCCGTTGGATCTGATCGAGGCGATCCTCGTCGGCATCGGCGAGGACGACGAGGAAGACGGCGTCAGCGAGGTAGTAGCGGTGGCTGAGGGCCGTACGATGCCCGCTGCCGGACGTGGTCGGCACGTTCTGGGTGACGTGGTAGTCGCGTTCGAGGATGCCTTCTCGGTCCACCCGGACACCCATCCGCAGCGTGCTCAGCTCGGCCAGGCAGTCCGACTCGTCGCGCGGAACACCGAGAGCTGCGGCGATCAGCCCGACGACGCCGGACTTCGTCGGCTCCCGCGCGGTGTCCCGGATGCTGCCGCGTGAGCGGGTTCCCCAGGACTGCATCGGCGCGTCGAGGCAGAGGGCGATCGAGTACACGGTCAGCCCTTCGTCGCGGCCAGCACCCGGGCCACCAGTTCGTGCCGGCTGGGTGCGACCTCTCTCTCGTCGAGCCCCGCCACGTCCGCCGTGATCGAAGCCGCTACCACCGCTCGGAGGTCGTCCTCGCCGTAGAACCGGCGTAGCCGGTTGAAGTGGCCGAAGAGTTGCTGGGTGGAGGTCACCATCAGGTCGTTGCCGGTGACCGGCTTGAGGAAGGCGTTCGCCAGGTTCCAGGCGCTCCTGTCTCGCACGACCACCAGCAGCGTCTCCGGCGGGGTGAGGGCCGCCGTCGAGTTCTGCTTGCCGCTCGGTACGGCGTCGATGAACGCCTCCAACCAGGCCCTCGTCGCTCGCGCCACCAGCTCGGTGTCGCCGCTCAGATTGCTGGCGAGCTGGTCGAGGTGCAGGTTGGCGTAGCGGTAGTAGCAGGCGGAGTTGAAGTCGACGGTGCCGATCATGTCGGCTCCGGACTCGTCCTGCGGCTGGAGGTCGTCGACGGCGGTGTAGTAGTCGTACTCGTTGACCACGGCGTGCGTCGAGATCGCGTGCGCGACCTGGGACGCTGCGCTCACGTTGAAGTCTTTGTTGTCCGCGATCATGCGACCGAAGAGCGCGACGTCCACCACGCGGCTGGCGTCGAGAATCCGCGCTGCCGCGTCCAGCGTCGCCTTGTCCGGCTTGACCTTGCTCGTCTTCTCCTCGGTGGCGTCGGCCTTCTTCTTCTCGGCGGCCTTGGCCCGGTCCACGGCGTCGGCGGCCAGCCGGTCCCAGTCGCGCTCGCAGTACTCGGCGAGCAGCGTGGCCGCTTCGGTGCCGACGAAGAGGAGGTACTCGCTCAGCGTCTTGCGCCGCTTGTCGAGCCCGAAGCCGAGAGCGAGCAGTCCCGACGAGGCCACCGCGACGGCTTCCTCATAATCGCGTTGGTGCTCGTCCCTGAGTAGCCCGGCGGCCTGCTCCACGAGTCGCTTGGTGCGCACCCCGGTCTCGTCGGGCCTCAGCCCGTAGCGGTTGAAGAGCAGCCGGGCGGCGCGCTTGAGCGACTGGCTGGAGATACGACCGCGTAGCTGACCGCCGAAGGTGGCGGTCTTCGGCTGCCCGACGTCGTCGCGGTTCAGGTTGCTCACCGGGAAGGACTGGAGCAGGTGCAACTCGATGATCACTGGTTCTCCTGGCTAGGCGTTGGCCGGCGCGGCGGCGACGCCTTCGGCCGGGTCGGTGTGGGTGCGGTCAGTGGGTGTGGTGGGACGCTTGGGCCGGTGGTACTCCCTGGCCCAGCGCAGCCGGGTCCGGTGCGCCTGCTCCGCTGACTCCTGCATGTCCACCAGGTCGGCGAGCAACCGGTGGTAGTCGACAGCGACGTCCTCGGCACGGAGAAGTTGGATGGCCTGCCGGAGGTAGTGCGGCAGTGCGGGCGGGTCGACCGAGAGCAGTTGGGTAAACCGTCGCGCCGCCGTGGACCGCTTCTCGACCAGGTTGCGCATCGCGAGGCCGAGGCCGCGTCCCCGGGCCACGCCATGTGGGTGCAGGGCGAAGAGCCCCGCGACGAGAAGCCAGACCTGCTGCTCCCGCTCGGGCGGGTCGTGGGGGAAGACGACGTCGTACGCCTCGGCTTCCTGCCGTCCGCCCGTGAAGGACCGCCGCAGTCGGGCCAGCGTACGGCGGGCTTCACCGGACTTGTGCGGGTTGCCGGAGTCGAGAGCGTAGTGCAGCCCGTAAAGGCTGCGCACGAACGCGTCCCGCCGTTGACCCACCGTCGGTGGTGTGTTCATGAGCGCCGTCTCCTACTCGACGTAGCGGGCGAGGTAGCCGCGGTATCTGGGGCGAATGTCGTGGTCGAGTTGGTCGAGGAACTGCTCGTAGCACTGGCCGGCGACGTCGAGACTGCGACCATGTCGCAGTGCGCGCTCGGCCCACCGCTCGGCGGCCTCGGAGGCGATCCGCCTGACCGCGTGCTCCCAACCGTCGGTGGCCGGGCGCGGGCTGATCTCCGCGTCCAACGCTTCGGCGAGGGTGTGCAAGAAGGTGTCGAAGGGCCCGGAGAGCAGTGGCCAGTACGTCAGGTCGAGACCGACGGACGCGGTCGCCCTGAACTCCGCGCGGTACTGCCGCTCCATCGAGTTGAGCGCGCTGCCAGCGAGGTTGGCCAGTTCGATGCTGTGTCCGATGATCACCTCGGCCACCTGATGGTCGGAGCGCAACAGCGCGACCGGGGCCGCGACCGTCTCCTCCATGGTCTGCTGCACGACCGTCTTCTTGCTGTCGAGCTGCTGCCCGAAGACCCGCAGGGTGTAGACGGCCTTCCGAGGGATCACGTCCTTCATGACCATCGCGGCGACGTGGTCGAGGGCCAGTGGTCGCTGCCAGTGCCGTTCCTCGGAGGCGACCGGGGCGAGCAGCATCTCCTGGCTGAACCGCCACACCCCCCGGTGCTCCTTGAGCCGTAGTGCGTACCAGGGGCCGTACTTGGGTGCGGTGGTGCCCTTCCTGGTGGTGCGGGCTTCTCTGATCCTCGGCCGGCGGTGGGCGGCCATCCACTCGTGCTCTTCCAGCTCACCGGAGAGCCGGGTACCGGGGGTGATCACCACCCGGTCGACGTGCGTCTGGCCGTCGATCTGCCGAGGCATTAGCCACACTCGGCGCGACGGCCAGGTGAGCAGGTCGGTCCAGCCCTTCGGGTGCCGCTTCGCCGGCTCCGGCCCGGGCGGGGGCGCCTCCCACGCCGGACGGTCGTCCAGGTCGGTCGTCCGGGGGCTCTCGCCCGGCCGGTACGGCACGAGGTTGAGCAGCAACGTCTCCTTGAGCGTGCTCCCCTCCACCAGGACCATTCCCAGGCCGTTGACGGGGGCGGCCTGGGAGGACTTGTCCTTCGCATACGGGGTCTTCATGCCGCCCGGGTCGTACGCCTGGAGGGTGACCAGCCACCGCGCGGCCTCGGCGGGCGTCAGGCGCACCTCGGCCTGCGCGGTGGTGTGGTCGAAGAGGGTGGTGTTGTTGCCGACCGCCCGGTAGGACACCAGCTTCGCCGCGCTGGACGCCGGGACACCGGCCACCGCCGGGCACTGGAGGAACGGCTGAACGGCGTCGAACAGCTCAAAGCGGTCGGCGTGCAGCTTGGGTGCGGGCAACTCGTCCGCCTGCCACAGCGCTGCCCATTGCTCGCCGTCGGCCGGGCCGTAGACCCGGTGCATCAGCGCCAGGACGAGTCGGTGCAGGGCCGCCGTCATCGGCGGACTCTGGCCGAGGATGCGACGAATCTTGTGCGCCTCGGTCAACAGGGTGATGAGGTCGACATCCTCGTGCGTGCCGTCCATCCGCAGCACCGGCACCCACGGTTGCGTGGTCAGGTTGAAACGCACCGGCTCACCCGTCCTGGTCGTCATCGTCAAGGTCCTCGACCGGGCTGATGACGCGCAGGCCGATCGCGTCGGAGTAGCGCACCGCCCACGCGCCCACCGTCCCCACCCCGTCGCGCACCACGATCGGGCGAGAGTCGATGAGCCACGGCGAGGCGGCGAAGGTCGCCGGCACCGGGATCGCGCGCAGCGCGTCGAGCACGGTCGGCGGAGTTCCTTCGATCGCCGTGAGCCGGACCGTCGAGTCGAGCAGTTCGGAAAGCGACTCCGGCCCAGGGGCCTGCCCGTCGGCGAGGTCGATTGGTCGCACGCCCGCCACCGGCACCGTCCGCCCGTTCTCCTCGCGCAGCACGACCACGTCGACCCCATCGCCGGGGACCGAGGTCCCGCCGTACTCATCCATCGCGGCGGCTCCGTCCGTCCGGCTTGCGGGTCTGACCGCTGTGGCGTGGGTGTCGGGTGAGTTCACGTAGCGCGTCCGGCACCGTCGGGGGCGGGAGATAGAGGGCTTTGGCCATGTCGTGGTCGGCGCGGTGCGCCCGGTCGAGCTTCTGCTGCGCGCGGTGCCATCGGGTCTGCCAACCGGCCGGGTACACGATCCGGTCCGGCTCCGAATAGACGGCGTCCACCATGTCCGGCACGTCGTCGGGCATCCGCAGCTCCTGCCGACCGCGCAGCAGGGCCCAGCTCCGCAACAGAACCGCATCCTGATAGATGTTCGTGGTGTACGGCGGCCAGGTCGGGCCCGCGTCGTTCTCGGTCACCCCCACCACCGCGAGGGTCGGCGGTGACTGAGGATCGATCTTCCGGAATCGGTGCAGCCGCCCGGCCCGCTGGATCAGGCTGTCGACCGGCGCCGGATCGCTCACCATCGCGTCGAAGTCCAGGTCGAGGCTCTGCTCCAGCACCTGGGTCGCGACGACGACGAACCCCGCCTGTGGTGCCCGACTGCCGTCCCGGCCGAACCGCTCGCGCAACTCCTGCTCCACGCTGGCGCGCACCGCCGCCGTCAACTGACCGGTCAACGCCACGATCTGCGGTCGCTCCGAATCGGGCAGCCCGTTCGTCGCCTCTTCGAGCATCGCCACCGTGTGGTCGACCCGCCGCACGAGGTTGTGCACGACGGCGACGCCCCGTCCGGCACGCGCCTGCCGCAGCACCCACCCGGTGAGGTCGGCGTCGGTGAGTTGGAGCAACGCGATGCGCCGATCCGCGTTGGTGTCGGAGGCTTCCGCCTGCACGACTTCGGGGACGCCCCGGTCGTCGAGCCAGAGCGCATGCGGGTAGGTCAGCGCGGGCAGACTCACCTCCATCTCGTCGGGACGTGACCGCCGGGCACCGGCGTACCAGTGGCGGAGCAGGGCCTCCCGGCGGACCCGGGGCAGGGTCGCGGACAGCAGGATCACCGGCACCCCGAGCCGGCCCATCCACCACAGGATGCGGTCCAGGATCGTCGACATGTACACCTGATAGCCGTGGACCTCGTCGAGGATCAGCACCCGGTTGGAAAGCCCGACCAGCGGCACCGGGGCCCACGAGGACCGGATGCCTCCTTGCAGGATGCGGTCCACGGTGCCCACGGCCAGCGGGGCGAGTAGCGCCCTCAGCCTGGTGAACCACTCCCGCACGGCGGCGTCCTGAGGGCCGGCAGGATCGTCGGTGCCGACATGCTCCGCCGTGATCGGTTCCGACCTGGCCGTCCGGGCGCGCCGGTCGGCCAGGTGCTCGGCAGCGGTGCCGTGCAGCAGCTTCACCGACAACGTCGGGTCGACGCCGGCCACCAACGCGTCGACCTCGTCGAACACCTGGTTGCTGGTCGCCCGGGTGGGCATGGCGACGAAGAACCCGGCGAGCCTGAGCCGGTCGACCAGACCGAAGGTCGCCTGGAGCGCGATCTTCGTCTTGCCCTCTCCGGTGGGAGCCTCGACGATCAGAATGCCCGGACGATTCCTGGTGCTGAGCATTCGCTCGCACGCCCGTTGCAGCGGACGAGGCTGCTGCCCATAGAGCGCGACGAAGCCGAGATCACCCGCCGGCTGCCACGCGGACCATCCGAGCCGGTCGACGACCTGCTCGACGGCACGCTTCCGCGCGAGCCGGAGATAGGCCACCAGGTCGACATCGCTGCCGGCGTGGGTGGCCTTACGGATCGATCCGGAGGCGATCCAGTCGCTGACCGTGGTCAACCCGGCGAGCGCGACCGCGCCGCCGATCCCGAGCTGCACCTGCGACCAGCCGACCGTGCGGGGATCAGGCAACCCCAGCAACTCGGCGGTACGGCAGAACAACTCCTCGGCCCAACGCGCCCATCGCCGCCCGCCGTGATCCGGCACGGCCACCTCGGCGTCGAGCAACACGCTGTCGGAGAAGAAGCTGCCGTGATGCCCGCCGATCGCCTGTGCCACCGTCCGGGCCGTCGCGGGCTCGGCTCCCCACTCGACCAGAAGCTGCCGGACATGGTGGCAGGTCAGGATCCCGTGCAGGGTGTCGGTCCGTCCACCCCGTGCCCTGATCCGGCTCAGCCGGTCGGTCTGTGCGACCGCCTCCGGCGGAAGCAGCCTCGCGGCGACATCGGCCCGCAACGCCTGGAAGGCGGGCGAGAGTTTGCCGAGATCGTGCACCCCGCAGAACAGGCCGACCCAGGTGGCAGTGTCACCGCCGAGCGGGGCGAAGGCGGCATCGAGCTCCGCACGGCAGGCGGCGCTGAGCAGCCGTTCGTAGAGCAGCTCGGCGACGGCGGCGGTGTCGAGCGTGTGGCAGATCAGGGGATGCGGAACGGTTTCCTCGCCCTGTTTGGCCACGCCGGCCTTGCCCCAGAAGACACGGACGTCCACCTGCTCACCACTCAGAGGCACAGCGGCCACACCCACCCCGTCCATTTCCGACAATCAGTGCGAACTCGTTAACGAGCTACAGGCTCATGCGCTGTGGTAGTCATGCACGAGTGCCGAGGATGACCGGTCGGAGATCAACCATCAAAGCACCTGTCAGGAACGTGACATACTGCTGCATATCCTTGCCAGGCAAGGGTGATCCATAGCTCGCCGACGCGGGCATGCCGTGGAGATCGCATTCCCCGCGCTCGCGGGGGTGGGGCCGAGGGAATCGTCCCTCGGCCCAATCTCCGGCGAAGATCACATCCGCACGATGATGTAGAAGATCAAGACCACCAGGCAGATCACCTCCACCTGCGGCAGAGTCACCGAAAGCTGGATGTTGGGGCGGACGGACACTCTTGCTCCTCAAGTAGCTGGCTGATGTGGGAATGCCAGCGCCGTGACCGACGCGGTGACGACTGTAGCAAAGCGACGGTCGCTGGATTCGCTTGACGGCTCGCGCCGTCGTGTCGCGCACGCCAACGGTGGCGTGGAGTTCGAGTCGTTGGCCTTCTCCCCCGTCGGCGGCGTCCTACGCGGTCACACCGACTGGGTCGGCGCGCTCACCTGGTCGCCCAGTGGCCGCTACCTGGCCTCCGGCTCCGACGACCGCACCATCCGTATCTGGGACATGGAGAATCCAGCCACCAGCCGGGTACTCGCCGGTCACCAGAACTACGTCGACGGCCTGGCCTGGTCACCCGACGAGCGGCAGCTCGCGAGCTGCTCCGCAGACTGGACCGTCCGCGTCTGGTCGCTGTCCTACCCCCACGCACCGGCCCGTGTCCTCACCGGCCACGACCGGCGGGTACGCGCCGTCGCCTACTCGCCCAACGGCCGCCGTCTCGCCTCCGGCGGTGACGACCACACCGTACGCCGATGGGACCTTGATGCCGACCACGACGGCCAGGTCATCGGCGTGCACCGCGACGCGGTCACCTGCCTGGCGTGGCTCGACGACGGCACCCACGTCGTGACCGGCTCGGCCGACGCCACCGCCCGCATCTGGGCCGTCGACCTGGACCTGGCGGCGATGACCGAGGCGGCACGACACCGGGTGTTTCGGCAGCTCACCGCAGACGAGCGCCGCGCCCACCTGCTGCCCATCACCGACGGCTAGAGCACCTGCTCCACGGTGCGAACCTCCTCGCCGACGAGATACTCCGCCGGATCGAGACCGAGCTGCTCACGCTGTGACGAGGCCCAGTATGCGGCGTTCGCCTCCTCGAAGGACTGCTCCCCGTCGTAGGAGGTGACCCAGACGTGGGCGTCGCGCTCCCGGTCCACCCACGACCCGTGGATCTCGAACCCGAACTCGCGCCGCAACGGCACCACCAGGGTCCGCCACGCCTGCACCCACTCGTCCAGCCGCCCCTCACGCACGCGGTAGGTGCGGATCTGCGCAGTCCTCATAGCATCGCCATCCCGTCGAAGCGCCGTAACCCACGTCTCGTCAGCGGTCCACCCACGATCACACGCCGCCCGACCGCACGCGATCTCCCAACGGCTGTCCGGAGTCGGAATCCACGAACGCGGCAATGTCGATCCGCGCGGTTGGTACACGCGCCTGATCACCGATGGCCGCTAGGCTGAACGCCACGCGGACGTGAACGCCGACCCGACTCGTCACCCCGAGACCAAGGAGCGTGGTGATCTTGAGGAGTGAAGTGAAGAAAAACCGCTCACTTGATCTTTAGCGCCGCAGGTCACGAAGTCTGCTCCCCGCGCACGCGGGGGTGATCCCCGGCGGGCGGAAATATTCGCGATCCGAGGCGACTGCTCCCCGCGCACGCGGGGGTGATCCCGTCGTGTCCGTGGCCGCGTCCGTAAGCGCAGTCTGCTCCCCGCGCACGCGGGGGTGATCCGTCCAACCCGAGTACGGCTCAGGCCGGCGAGGCCTGCTCCCCGCGCACGCGGGGGTGATCCCTGGCTGCGCTACCCCTCGGACATGCTCTGGTGCTGCTCCCCGCGCACGCGGGGGTGATCCCTATGCCCTGGGTGGGTACGACACGATTTATATCTGCTCCCCGCGCACGCGGGGGTGATCCCTGCATGAACCCGACAACCAGCGGCCTGATCGCCTGCTCCCTGCGCACGCGGGGGTGATCCGCACGGTGTCTACAGCGACCAGGTCGAGCTCAACTGCTCCCCGCGCACGCGGGGGTGATCCCGGTGAGGCCCAGGTCTACACCACCCAGCCCACCCTGCTCCCCGCGCACGCGGGGGTGATCCCTCGATGCTGAGTGCCGCCTTCTCCCCGCGCTCCTGCTCCCCGCGCTCCTGCTCCCCGCGCACGCGGGGGTGATCCCGAGGATGGTCCGCATGTCCTCGCCCCGTGCGGCTGCTCCCCGCGCACGCGGGGGTGATCCGCTGCGGACCGCCGCCGTCGACCTGGGTCCGTCCTGCTCCCCGAGCACGCGGAGGTGATCCCAGGCAGAGTGTGCCCACAGCCCGGTCGAGCCCATGCTCCCCGCGCACGCGGGGGTGATCCGGTCACGAAGTGGCCCGGCAAGCACAGCACCATCTGCTCCCCGCGCACGCGGAGGTGATCCCGTCGGCGACGCGATGGACAAGCTGTCGCCCAACTGCTCCCCGCGCACGCGGGGATGTGCATAGTCGGTTACTGCAAGGGCGCGTCGCCCCGCCTCCAAATTCTCAGCCATAGATGCTCGACATCACCGCTTGGACTGGTGAAATCTACGCCGAAACCTTCGTCTGGCTACTCCCGGAGTTTTCCGACCGAAGACCTCTACCGGAGCTAAACGATGAGGAGCCAAAACGGATCATGACCACCGACCCCGTCGCTCAAACGCCACCCGAAGCCCGCCAGATGAACCTCTACCGCCGCTACTTCGACTTACTCGCCACCGGCCGCAAGACCATCGAGGTACGCGTCCAATACTCCAACCTACGCGACCTTGCCTCCGGCCAACTCATCCGCTTCGTCTGCGGCCGGGATGAAGCACTGACCAAAATCAAACGAGTCACGCGGTACGAGTCATTCGAGCAGATGCTCGATGCCGAGGGCGCGGAAAACGTCAACCCCGACAGCCCTCGCCACCAACAACTTGCAAACATCCGCCGCATCTATGGCCCTGAGAAGGAAGCCCTGGGCGTCCTTGCGATCGAAGTTAAGCTGATCAACACCTGAACGTCAACGGCGCCTTGCGGCCATGGCTACGCAGCCATCAACCCCGGTGGGCACCCGGGCAAAGCGGTGCGATTATCCAGATCGCGCCGCGCCTCGAAGGAGAGGCCCAAAGCCTCGTGATCTTGAAAGGCGAAGTGAAGGAAAACAGCACAGTTGATCTATAGCGCCACAGGCCACGGAGTCTGTTCCCCGCGCACGCGGGGGTAATCCCTCCACGTCGCTCAACTGGTCCGCTCCTCTACCCTGTTCCCCGCGCACGCGGGGGTAATCCCGACGTGGTCTGCCAGAGCGTCTCGTGGGTGCTCTGTTCCCCGCGCACGCGGGGGTAATCCCCGCTGGTGGAGCAGGCGATCGCGCAGCCGATCCTGTTCCCCGCGCACGCGGGGGTAATCCCGACGCCAGGGTGCCGACGGTGTCTTCGATCGACTGCTCCCCGCGCAATCGGGGGTAAATCCTTCGGCGCGTCTCCGCAGAACCTGATCCACAACTGCTCCCCGCGCACGCGGGGGTAATCCCGCCAGGTACGCACCCCGGGGGTCGTTCTCCCGCTGCTCCCCGCGCACGCTGGGGTAATCCCGTGCTTGCGGATCCGCCGCGCACGCCGCACCACTGCTCCCCGCGCACGCGGGGGTGATCCCTCGTCGCCACCCAGGCGGGCCGCGATCGGGTACTGTTCCCCGCGCACGCAGGGGTGATCCCATCGACGGCTCGCCGATCCAGCATCCGATGGGCTGTTCCCCGCGCACGCGGGGTGACCCCTGCCGCCGACCATGGCCGTCGCCATGGTGGACCCGCTCCCCGCGCAGGCGGGGGTGATCCGCCCTGGTAGGTGTTGAAGATGGACCGATCCTGCTGCTCCCCGCGCACGCGGGGTAGAGCTTGAGGCTGCACCAGACCCTATTCCCTGTTTACACAGGCGTGATCCCACTGTGTGGGCGCTTGCTGACCGAAGGTGCACGCTCCCTGCTTACGCCGGTTGCTCAATCGGTACCGCACTCGTCTATCGGTTTGCCAGGGTCAGAGCGCGGAGTTCATCCAAGTATGAGACGACCTCACCCTTAGCCGGATAGTTGGCGGCCAGTGTATCCGCCAGTTCGCGCGAGCACATCAAGAGGGATGGCAGCGACTTTCGGTCGCCTTCGAGGGCTTGGCGTCCATGGGACACCGCTGCTTCGACATCTCCGTCCCTGGCCGCTGTGACACCCAATGTCACCCACGCTTCCGCAATTCGCATGGGCTTGCGAGGGATGCCGTGCGGGTCGGTCGATGAGCTGATGACCTCCTGGGCGTACATGTTGGCCAGGCGGTTTTCACCGACGATGCGGTAGCAGTCCATGGCGTAGAAGTCGAACTTGGCGGGGTCGACCATGAAGTGGTGGTCGACGTCCGCCGGGTACGGGAGGGACTCCAGGAGGCGGCGACCTTGGTCAAGGGCGGTTTCGACCTGTCGTCTGTCGCCCAAACGCGCCCAGGCTTTGGCACGCTGTGCCGCGAGTTGGACCGCAGCACCATCGCTCGTTGCCATTTCCTCGCCCGCCTCAGCGGCAACGATGGCACCTCGGTAGTCGCCCTGCGTCAGCGCGAACCAGGCACGCATCTCGTGCGTCCAGGCGACGACGGCACTGTTGCCGGCCTCTTCACCAAGTGAAAGCGCCGCTCTACGGGTACCCTCTGCGGTTCTACGGTCGCCCATGTCGTACTCAAGGCAGCCGACCAGGAGGGCGACCCATCCGGCGAGGGTCAGAACCTCCCGGTGCTGAGAGAGCGTGAGTCGGCGATCCATCATGGATGTGAGGCGCCGCAGCCATGCCTGGCCCTCGGTGTGGAGCTGCTCCGAGGGTATGTACGGGTACTCGCAGCAGAGACGGTCGGCGGTGACTGTCAGAGCATCCAGGGTCGACGGCGAGACGTCGGACGCACGGACTCTCGCCAGGATCTCCAGCGTCTCCATCCCGGTCCCGGCGAACAACGCCCGATCTGCATCGTGCGAGGTCTGGGGAGGAAAGAACGCGGCGGTAACGGTGCCGAAGGTCTTGGCTATGAGCGTCTTGTAGAACGGGTCCGGCTCCGTTCCGCCGGCTTCCCAGCGCTTCCAGTTGCGCAGCAAGGTGCTGTCCGTGGGGAGCCGCTCTCTTGAGTGGGCACGAAGCGCCCGGATCGCATCCGCCTGGGACCAGCCCCGCGCCGCGCGTTCAGCGCGTAGTCGGGAGGCCCAGACCGGCCGGTCCTCGGAAGCGTCCAGAACTTCTGCCATGCCATCCATTATCGCTCTATCCAGCGGTGGCAACGAGGGGACGGGGCCGTGTCACCGCAGTGACATCTGTAGTTGGGTGCGAATCCACGAAAACGTAGACATCGGCGGTGCCGAGCCCTGACGGGCAGGTGCGACAGGCACGACCGCGCCGAGTTCGGGCGCTCATCGTGACGCCATCGGCCGTTCGACGGAGACCTGACATGAATGTGCTTGGTTCTGACGTATTCACGCCACTGGTGGACGCCACTCACGTTTGCTCGACGATGAGCGGCCGGACGAATGACTGACCCGAGGTTGTCGTGGGTGGCCGTTCGTGGGGTGCATGAGCGGGCCAGTGATCATTTTTGGGCGTTCATGGAGGATCGGAGTGTGCGGTTTCTGCCGCACCTGTACGCGTCGATGTTCTTCACCACGCTCGGGCAGGTGATCGCGGGGCGGGACGATCCGGCGGGGCGGCGGGCGGCGCTGGCCGTGTTGGGGCGGATGTACCAGCGGTTCGGGCTGCACGCCTATCACGACACCGCGATCAGCGCGGCGTTGGTGGACACGGTGGGCCGGTTCTCGGGTACGGCCTGGGACGCGGGGGCGGCGGGGCGCTGGGAGCGCGGGTGCCGGCGGGCGTTACGGCTGGTGGAGCGGGTGGCGGGGGCGATCGGCGACGGGCCGCAGGTGATGGTCGGTGAGGTCGAGTCGCGGTCGGAGCCGGTCGCCGGGGTGGCGGTGCTGACGGTCCGGCCGGTGCGGCGGTTGCGGTTCCGGCCGGGGCAGGCGGTGCCGGTGGGTACGCCCCGGCTGCCGGGTGTGTGGCGGTGGTACTCCCCGGCGAACGCGCCGCGTCCGGACGGGACGCTGGAGTTCCATGTGCGCCGTGTGTCGGCGGGGACGCTGTCGCCGCTGCTGGCGACGCAGGTCCGGCCGGGTGACACGCTCTGGTTGGGGCCGGCGGTCGACGTGGGGTTGTCGTTGGAGGCGTCCGGCGGCGCAGATCTGCTGCTGGCGGCCGGTGGGACCGGGCTGGCGCCGTTGCGGGCGATGGTGGAACAGGTCGCCACGGCTCCCGACGGGCGGCGGGTCACGTTGGTGGTGGGCGCGCGCACCCTGTTCGACCTGTACGACGCCTCCACCCTGGACCTGCTCCAGCGGGCCCATCGCGACTGGCTGACCGTGGTGCCCGCGTTCTCCGACGATCCGGCGGTGGCTCCGGCCGCCCGGGGTGACCTGGTCACGGTCGCCCGGCGTCACCATCGGCCGGGGCAGGCCGTGTACGTCTGTGGGCCTCCGGCGTTGATCGAGGCGGCCCGGTCCCGGCTGCCCGGCTCCGGCATCGCCACCGCCGATCTGCACCTGGCGGTCACGTTCGGGCGGGCCGGGGACTCGGCGCGGTGGGGGCGGCGGCCGGGGCGGCAGCGGGACCAGTGCGCCGTCGACCGTCCGGCGGAGGCGTGACGTGCGACGACTGACGGTTCGCCGGGTCACCGCCGCCGATCTGCCGGTGGTGACCGGGCTGCTCACGGCGGATCTGGCGAGTGGGCGGTTGGCGGCCTGGCTGGTGCCGGACCCGGTCCGGCGGCGGGCGGTGCTGGCCGCGTACGCCCGGTTCGTGGTGGCGCACGGCCTGGCCCACGGCCAGGTGGAGACCAGCGGGGATCGCGCCGCCGTGGCGGTCTGGTATCCCCGGCTCGGGCCGCCCACGCCGGCTGCGGCGGCACCGTTCGGCCTGCACCGGATGCTCGGGCGGGACGCGGGCCGGTTCGTGCTGCTGCACGCGCACACCGACGCGGTACACCCGCATCGACCGCACCACCGGCTCGCCCACCTGGCCGGGGACGAGGACGCCGGGCGGGCGTTGCTCGCCGCCCGTCACCGGCTGATCGACCCGCACGCCCTGCCGTCGTACGCCGACATCGTGACCGACCGGCCCCGGACCGGCTTGCTCACGCGACTCGGCTACGCACCACGCACGCCGGTCCGGCTCGACGGCGGCGGGCCGGTGCTGTGGCGGCTGTGGCGGGCCGCGCCCGACCTCGACAGCGTTCTGCCCCGCCGGGTACGCGTGCACCGCGTCCCGGTTCCCCGACACTCCCAGGAGGATCTGCCATGCCGACCCTGACCGGCTCCGCGCACGTGCCGGTGGCGCTCGCCCGCCGTACCCTCACGCCCTTCGGGTCGTGGGTGTTCGGGGCCGCCGCCTCGGCGCCGCTGGTGGTGCTCGTCGGTGGTGTTCCCGCCACCTACGCGACCACCGGCGTGGTGGCGCTGCCGTTGACGTTCCTGCTGGTGGCCGGGGCTGTGGCGCTGCTCGCGGTCGGGTACACCGCGATGGCCCGGCAGATCGGGCACCCGGCCGCCCACTACGGCATCGCCGCACAGGGGTTGGGTCGCGGCGCGGGCGTCGCCGCCGGTCTGGTCGCGCTGGTCGCCTACAACGCCATCCAGATCAGCCTGTACGGGCTGTTCGGCGCGACGGTGGCCGCGCGGCTCGGCGGCGCGTGGTGGGTGTGGGCGGGCCTCGCGCTGGCCGTCGTCGGGGTACTCGGGGTGCGCGCCATCGTGCTGTCCACCCGGTTCCTGGTCGCGGTGCTGGCCGCGTCGCTGCTGGTGGTCGCGGTGTTCGTGCTGGCCGCCGTGGCGCGACCGGCCGGCGGCACGCTGTCCTGGGCCGGTTTCGACGCGTCGGGATTGGCGGTCAGCGGTGTCGGCGGTGCGGTCGCGTTCTGCGTGGCCGCGTTCACCGGCGTCGACGCCCCCGGTTCGCTGGTCGAGGAGACCACCGACCGCCGGGCGCTGGGTCGGGTCACCGTCGGCGCGGTGGTCGTTCTCGGTGCCGTCTACACGCTCGCCGCCTGGGCGATGGGCGTCGCGGTCGGTCCCGGCGACGTCGCCGCGCTGGCCGCCGACCCGGCGGCCGGGCTGCCGTTCGCGGTGCTGGCGCGGGCCGGCGGCGGGTGGCCGCCGGTGGCGGAGGTGCTGCTGGTGCTCGCGATCCTCACCTCGATGCTGGCCTTCCACAGCGTCGTCGCCCGGTACGTCTTCGCGATGGCCCGCGAGCAGGTGCTGCCCGCCCGCCTCGCGCACTCCGGCACCGGAACCCGGGTCAGCGCGCCGCGCGGTGGTTCGCTGGCCCAGAGCACCGTGGCGGCGGTCGTGGTGGCCGCGTTCGCGCTGCACGGCGCCGACCCGCTCGCGATCATGTTCACCTGGTTGTCCACCCTGGGCGCGATGGGGTTGCTCGGCCTGCTGCTGGTCGCGTCGGTGGCCGCGACGACCGCCCCCGCCGCCGTACGCGGTCCCCGGCCGGGACGCGGGGAGTGGCGGATCGCCCCCATTCTGGGGGTGTTCGCCGGGTCGGCGTTGCTGGCCGCGATGGTCGGCAACGTCGGGTCGCTGCTCGGTGCCGCACCCGGCTCGCCGTACCCGTACCTGCTGCCGCTGATCCTGCTCGGCGCGGCGGTCGGCGGCGGGCTGTGGGCCCGGCACCTGCATGCCCGCCGCCCCGACGTGTACGCCGGCATCGGTCGTGGCACGCCGAGGACCAACGCCGTGCCCGACTCCGTCGACGTGGCGATCTGAGCGGGGCAGCCGATGACCACACATGCCACGACCGTGTCGCCGGAGGCCCGACGCTGGGCCGACCTGCGCCGGCAGATCGTCTTCCGGACCAAACGGCTCAACGTCGGCCACCTCGTCGAGGCGGACCAGCGCTACGGGCGGCGGGACGCGCTCGGCCCGCACGGGGTGATGCTGTTCTTCGTCTCCGCCGCACCCACCGAGCCGCACGGCTACCGGCTGCACACCGCGTACCGGCTGTGGCTGTCCTCGCCCGAGGCCGACGACCTGCCCCGGCTCCTCGGTGAGCTGGCCGACATCGCGGCCGAGAACGTGGCCCGCTGCGCCGCGACCGGCGACCGGTGGCATCCCCTCGGGCCGCACCGGTCGATGGTCAACGGCGGTGACATGAGCCCACCGGTCGGTGCCGTCTACGTCGGCGTCGGGGTCACCACCCTCGACACCGACCAGGGCCGCTGGCACCAGATCGCCCGGACCCTGCGTGACGCGCCGCCCGGCGGTCGGCGGCTGTCCGCGTTCGACCTCAAGGGCCAGTGTTACGCGCTGCTGACCGACGGCACCGCCCTGCACGTCGACCGTGACCCGCACGCCCGGCTCGGTGTCGACGGCATCCGCTGCACCCGGACCCTCGACCCCGACCGGATCATCCACTACAACCCGCACCACGACCTCACCGAGCAGGGCGACCAGCACACCCGCGAGGTGTGGCGGGCCCTCGGGTCGCTGCACACCGTCCTCACCGCCCACCTGCTCCCCCGGGAACGCCCGTGACCGACACCCCGACGCTGCCGTCCATCGTGGACGCGGACCTGGTCGACCTGGGGCGCGACCGGATCGACGTGGCGGCCGTACTCCGTCATCTGGTCGACCGGGCCGACGCCGCCGCGTCGACGAGCATCGGTTTTCCCGGCGCGGTCGACCTCGACCACAGTGAGGTGATGGCGCGGCTCGGCCGGCGGCTGTGGAACAACATCGGCGACCCTGCCACCGACCCGGGCGGCGCCGCCCACACCAAGGCCATGGAACGGGCCGTCGTGGCCTGGGTCGCCGACCTGCTGGCCATGCCCGCCGACGACCGATGGGGGTACGTCACCACCGGCGGCACCGAAGGCAACCTGGCCGCCCTGCACGCCGCCCAGCGCCGTCATCCCCGCGCGGTCGTCTACCACTCGACCGCCGCCCACTACTCCATCCCCAAGATCCTCGACATCCTCGGTGCCCGACGTCTCCCGGTACCCGCCCGTCAGGATGGCGAGATCGACCACGAGCAGCTCGCCGCCCAGCTCCGCCGACGACCCACCCGCCCGGCGATCGTGGTCGCCACCGCCGGCACCACCATGACCGAAGCCGTGGACGACCCGGCCCGTATCCACGCCGTCCTGGCCGCCCACCCGGCCGGCGGGCACCTGCACGTCGACGCCGCCCTCGCCGGAATCCCGCTCGCCCTCGACGGTCGGCTCCGCCTCGACCCGGCCAGTGGCATCGACAGCATCGCCATCAGCGGCCACAAGTTCTTCGGTACGCCCACCCCGTGTGGTGTCGTCCTCCTCCGTGGTCGACTCCGCTCCCCTGGCACCCCCGTCGCCTACACCGACACCGTGGACACCACCGTCACCGGTTCCCGCTGCGGCCTGGCCGCCGCCCTGCTCTGGCATGCCATCGCCACCCACGGTCGCGAGGGGCACCGGTGGCGGGTCAGCGAGGCCCGCCGCCTCGCCGCGTACGCGGTCGACCGGCTCACCGCAGTCGGCTGGCCCGCCTGGCGTCACCCACACGCCTTCACCGTCGTCCTCGACACGCCGCCGGCATCCGTACGCCGCAAGTGGCTCCTGGCGACCGACGGTCCGATCAGTCACATCGTCTGCATGCCCGGCCTCACCAAGGGCCAGATCGACGCCTTCGTCGCCGACCTGCGCCCAGATCCGGCAGCGCGCACTGCTCCGGACCCGGCACCGCCGAGTGGTCCGGCACCGCCGAGTGGTCCGGCGGCACGCAGTGGTGCGGCGGCGCGGAGTGCTCCAGCCGCGCGGAGTGATGCGGCGGCACGCAGTGATCCGTCAGCACGGACCCGGACGGCGGCACTCAGTGATCCGGCCGGGCGCAGTGATCCGGCCGGGTGGACCGGTACGGCGGCGCGGACGGTGATGCCACCGGGTTGAGTTTCCGGGGCGGATCAGGCTCGCGCCTTCCGCCCCGGGTTCTGCGGTGGTCGTCGGGCCCGGCGACCACCTGGCCGGCTGCCGCTCCAGGGAGGGGACGGCACCGGTCGGTGGCCGGCGGCGAGGGACAGCGTGGTCCTGCGCCGCCGGCCACCTCCACACCTGCGCGACGGATTCGCACGGCAGCTCTGCGCGCCGTCCGGGTATCGGCCGCTCTCCGCGCCATCCGGATGTTAGGAAGGGTCCCCTGCTATGCACGAGGCGTTAGTAGGGGCCCTTCCTAACATCCACACCTCGCCCGGCGGCCTCATGTCGCGGCGGTTGCCTGAGGTGATCAGAATGGCGGGATGACGCGTACCCGCTGGACCGCCCTGATCGCGGTGGCCACTCTCGCGACGGTCGCCGGCTGCTCCGACGGGGCGGAGTCGGAGTTACCGGTGCGCGCCGCGCCGCTGCCGGTCGAGGTACGGGGACTCGGTGCGGCGGTGCTGATGGTGCCGGTGGCGGACGAGCGGCGCAGCGACCTGGTCGGGTTGCTGGCGGTGGACCGGTTCGGTGACGACGTGGCGGGGCTGACGCCGGTCCGGCGGCACGTCGACCTCGCCCTGGGCGATCCCCGGTTCCCGACCGTCGCGCGGGGGCTGGCGGAGGATCGGCGCGACGCGCTGCTCGTCGACGGTCGACTGCGCGACGTCACGTTGCCCGAGCACACGGCCGCCCGGGAGGTGACCGGCCTCGGTGCCGGGTTGTCGATCACGGGATTCCGGTGCCTCACGGTGACCGGCGAGGGTGCGATCGCGCAGCCGTCGGTGGAGGCGGCCTGCACGGCCGCCGAGCTGGGTGGGGTGATGTGGCAGGACCGGCCGCGCACCGGGTACGGCGGGATCGACCTGAAGACCGGGGCGGCGAGTCCGCCCGTGACGTTGCCGTCGTACCCGATCGCTGTCGGCGCGGACGGCCGCTACCTGGCCGCGCTCAGCAAGGATCGGCCCCGGCGGCTGGTGATGGCGGACACCTCGAACGGGCGGTCCCGGCCCACCATCGAGCTCGGCAGCGGGACGGTGCAGGGGGCGATGACCGGCGGCGGCTTCGCGGTGCTGCACATGGTCGACCGGCGGCGGGCGGTCAGCGTGGTCGCCCCGGACGGTGACGTGCGGACGCTGCTCAGCCCGGTCGGGGAGGTCGCCTTCGCCCCGGACGGGAGTCGTGCCGTGGTGGTGGACACCCGCTCCGACAGTAAGCGGCTCTCCGTGCTCGATCTCTCGTCGGGTGCGGTCACGCCGGTGGCGGACCTGCCGCCGATGACGGGGTCGGTAACCGCGACCGTGTCCGGGGACACCGCCCTGGTGGTGGACGTGCCGTTCGGGCCGGAATCCGGCGAGCCGACGCCGCGCCCCACGCGCGCCTGGTCGGTGCGGCTCTCCGAGGCCACCGCGACGCCGCAGCCGAACCCGCCCGCCGCAGCGGCGGTCCTGGTCCGCAAGATCGACACCCCGCCGGCCGTCGCGTCGGCGGTGTCGGCGGTGATGTTCCAGCCGGGCGGCGAGACGCTCACCCTCAGTCCCGACGGTACGGTGACCGCCGCCCCGCCGGGCGCCACGCCCACCGCGAGCCTCGGTGGCGGTACGGTGCTGCACACGATGGTCGACTCCGACGGCGAGGAACGGGCCGACCGGGTGTTGGTGACCGACGGGTCCGGCGGTGCGGCCGAGGTGCCCACCGGTGCCGGCGACGACCAGCGTGTCGACCGGGTGATCCTCACCCCGGACGGTGGCCACCTGCTGATCTCGCTGCGTCCCACCCGTCCCCGGGGACAGCCGGGCGATCTCGACGCCGTGGTGATCGCGCGGCGCGACGGCTCCGGCGAACCGGTCGTCGTCTACCGGGGGGCGGTGCTGGCCGGTCTCGGCGTGGAGCAGACGAGCACCCCGTGACCGGGTGACGGTCGCGCGGTCAGTGCATCGCCTGGGTGCCGATGACGGCCAGCAGTTGCAGCTTCTCGTAGCTCTCGCTTCCGGGCACGGCGGTGTAGACGAGCAGCGAGTGGCCCTGCGTCGGGTCGACGAGCGCCTGGCAGGTCAGCTCCAACATGCCCAGCTCGGGGTGGACGAAGTGCTTCACCTCGTGCGGGCGGACGCCGACCTCGTGGTCCTCCCAGACCCGCCGGAACTCGTCGCTGCGCGCCAGGAGCAGGTCGGCGAGATGCGCGGCGCGGGAGCCGGGGCCGCGCAGCGTGACCATCTCGCGTAGCCCGGAGGCGAACATCCGGGTGAGGTGCGGATGGTCGCGGGGGTCGTAGCGGGCGCGGGTCTCCGGGTCGGTGAACCAGCGGTAGCCGATGCTGCGGGCCGGGCCCTGATAGCGGGTCAGGTCGCCGGTGAGCGCGACGCCGAGCGGGGTCTGTCGGAGCGTCTCGCCGAGTTCGGTGACGACCTCCGCGGGGGTGTCGTGCAGGCGGTCGAGGATACGCAGCAGCCCCGGGCTGATGTGGGTGCCGGCGGCGCTGGGTGCGGGCGGGTTGTGCCCGGCGAGCCGGAACAGGTGGTCGCGCTCGTCGAGGGAGAGGTGTAGGCCCTGGGCGATGGAGGCGATCATCTGCTCGGAGGGCTGCGGGCCGCGTTCGCGTTCCAGCCGCGAGTAGTAGTCGGTCGACATGTGGCAGAGCGCGGCGACCTCCTCGCGCCGGAGCCCGCTCGTGCGGCGGCGTTGCCCGCGCGGCAGGCCGACGTCGGCGGGTTGCAGCGACTCGCGACGCCGCCGCAGGAACTGCGCCAGTCCGGTCCGGTCGATCGCCATGGGTGCCTCCTTCGGTGCCGCCTCGTTTCTACCGCCCGCGCCGGCCGGTAGCCACGGCCCGCCGATCCCCCCTTCCTCGCGGTGGCACGGCCGCGCGATCCGGGGATCGACGGTCCCTGAATAACGCCGCCGTGATCGCCGAGGGTGGAGACACCGACACGATCCCAGGAGTACGAACATGCCAGGTAAGCCGATCGACATCAGTGTTCCCGACCTGTCCGGACAGCGGGCGGTCGTCACCGGAGCCAGCGACGGCATCGGGCTCGGCATCGCCACCCGGCTCGCCGCCGCCGGCGCCGACGTGATCCTGCCGGTGCGTAATCCGGGCAAGGGCGAGGCGGCGGTCGCGGCCATCCGCCGTCAGCACCCGAGGGCGAGCGTGTCGCTGCGGGCGCTCGACCTCTCCTCGCTCGCCTCCGTCGCCACGCTCGGCGAGACGCTGCGTGCGGAGGGTCGGCCGATTCATCTCCTCGTCAACAACGCGGGCGTGATGACCCCGCCGCAGTTGCAACGCACCCCCGACGGGTTCGAGCTGCAGTTCGGCACCAACCACCTGGGGCACTTCGCCCTCGTGGGTCACCTGTTGCCGCTGCTGCGCGACGGTCGGGCGCGGGTGACGTCGCAGGTCAGCATCGCGGCGAACCGCAACGCCATCAACTGGGACGACCTGAACTGGGAGCGGTCGTACGACGGGATGCGCGCGTACAGCCAGTCCAAGATCGCGTTCGGGTTGTTCGGGCTCGAACTGGACCGCCGCAGTCGGGCCCACGGCTGGGGCATCACCAGCAACCTGTCCCACCCGGGGGTCGCCCCGACCAGCCTGCTCGCCGCGCGTCCCGAGGTGGGTCGCCAGCGGGACACCATGGGCCGACACATGATCCAGACCATGTCCCGGCTCGGCATCGTCGTGGGCACGGTCCGGACCGCGCAGCTTCCCGCCCTGTACGCCGCCACCTCCCCCGCCGCCGTCGGTGGCCGGTTCTACGGGCCGAGCGGCATCGGGAACCTGGGGGGTGCTCCGGCCGAGCAGAAGCTCTACTCCCGGCTGGGTGACGCCGCCGAGGCGCAGCGCGTCTGGCGGGTCTCCGAGGAGTTCACGTCGGTGTCGTACCCGACGGACTGAGCCGAGTGCGGTGGGTGCCCCGGATGCCGCCCGGCGCGGCACCCGGGGCGTCCCGGGCCCCGTCGGCCCGTCATCCGCGTACCGCGACGGGATCGCCCGTCGCGGTACGCCGCTGGTGGGTGCGGATCAGGTCGGCGTAGCGGGCGCCGCTGGCCTTGAGCGTGCGCCGCTGGGTGGCGTAGTCGACGTGCACCAGACCGAAGCGCTTGTCGTAGCCGTACGCCCACTCGAAGTTGTCCAGCAGGGACCAGGCGAAGTAGCCGGCCACCGGGGCGCCCCGGCGCACCGCCGCGGCGCACGCGGCCAGGTGTCGTTCCAGGTGGTCGGTGCGTTCCGGGTCGGTGACGGTGCCGTCGGCGGCGACCACGTCCGGCCAGGCCGAGCCGCTCTCGGTGACCAGGATGCGGGGCGGGGCGTACTCCTGGCTCACCTCGGCCAGCAGGCGTTCCAGGCCGGCCGGGTGCACCTCCCAGTCCATCGCGGTGTGCGGCGCGTCGGGCACCGGCACCTGCCGGGCGTACGGTGCCGGGCCGTCGGGGTCGTCGGCGGCCACCTGCCGGAAGTAGTAGTTGACGCCGAGGAAGTCGGTCGGGGTGGCGATGACCGCGAGGTCGTCGCCGCGTACCGGCGGCTCGACGCCGTAGGTGGCGACCATGTCGGCCGGGTAGCCCCGGCCGTGCAGCGGGTCCAGCCACCAGCGGTTGACGTGCCCGTCGAGTCGGCGGGCGGCGGCCAGGTCGGCGGGCCGGTCGCTGGCCGGGTCGATCGGGCTGAGGTTGAGCACCGGCCCGATCGACGCCGGGGCGGCGGCGTGCGCCCGGATCGCCCTGGTGGCCAGACCGTGTCCGAGCAGCACGTGGTGGGCGGTCCGCACAGCGCGGCCCAGGTCCCGGTCGCCGGGAGCCATCCGCCCTTCGAGGTGGCCGATCCAGGCGACGCAGAGCGGCTCGTTGACGGTGCACCAGTCGGTGACCCGGTCACCGAGGCGGGCCGCGACCACGGCGGCGTAGTCGGCGAACGCCTCGGCGGTGTCCCGTTGCGGCCAGCCGCCCCGGTCCTGCATCGCCTGCGGCAGGTCCCAGTGATAGAGCGTGACGTAGGGCCGGATGCCGGCGCCCAGCAGCGCGTCGGTCAGCCGGTCGTAGAAGTCCAGGCCGGCGGCGTTGACCGGGCCGACGCCGTCGGGTCGGACCCGGGGCCAGGCCACCGAGAAGCGGTACGCCTCGACGCCGAGTTCGCGGATCAGCGCCACGTCCTGCGGCCACCGGCGGTAGTGGTCGCAGGCGATCTCGCCGGTGTCGCCGTTGTCGATGGCGCCCGGCCGGGTGCAGAAGGTGTCCCAGATGGAGGGTCCGCGGCCGTCGGCGTGGACGGCGCCCTCGATCTGGTAGGCCGAGGTGGCGACACCCCAGAGGAAGTCGGGCGGCAGCGGGGACAGGTCCGGCACGGGCGGGTTCTCCTCGGTTCTCACGGTGGACGGGCTCACTTGACCGCGCCGGCGGTGAGGCCGGCGACGAAGTAGCGCTGCAACGCCAGGAAGCCGGCGACCACCGGCACGCTGACCACGAGCGAGGCGGCCATCACCTGGTTCCAGTAGACGTTGAACTGGGTGGAGTAGCCCTGCAGGCCGACGGCGAGGGTGCGGCTGCTCTCGTTGGTCAGCACCGAGGCGAACAGCACCTCGCCCCACGCGGTCATGAACGCGTACACGGTCACCGCGACCACACCGGGCACCGCCGCCGGCAGCACCACCTGGAACAGGGTGCGCAGCGGGCCGGCGCCGTCGACCTGGGCGGCCTCGTCGAGCCCGCGCGGGATCGAGTCGAAGTAGCCGACCAGCATCCAGATCGAGAACGGCAGCGAGAAGGTGAGGTACGTGATGATCAGGCCGGTGCGGCTGGCGTAGAGCGCAATGCCGGTGGCGTTGCCCAGGTTGACGTAGATCAGGAACAGCGGCAGCAGGAACAGGATGCCGGGGAACATCTGGGTGGAGAGCACGGTCACCGAGAAGACCTGCCGGCCCCGGAACCGGTAGCGGCTGACCGCGTACGCGGCGAAGACCGCCACGGTCACCGAGAAGATCGCCGCCACGCTGGCCACCAGCAGGCTGTTGAGCAGGTACCGGCCGAGCGGGACGGTCGACCACATGTCCACGAACGCCTGCACGGTCGGGCGTCGGGGCCACCAGGTGAAGGCGGCCTGGACGTCGGACAACGGTTTGAGCGCCGAGCTGACCATCACGTAGAGCGGAACGAGCACGAACCCGGCGAGCAGGGTCAGCACGATCCGACGGGACCAGCGTTCGGCGGCGGTCTCACGCATCGTTCCTCCGTCGGTTGGTCAGCAGCAGGTATCCGGCGGTGACCAGCAGCAGGAACAGCAGCAGCACCACCGACATGGCCGAGCCGGTGCCGAAGTCCCAGGTCTGGAAGGAGCTGCGGTAGATGTGCAGCGAGATCAGGTCGGCCTCGGCCGGTGCCGAGCCGCCGAAGAGCACGTACGGGGTGTTGAAGTCGTTGAACGTCCAGAGGAAGAGCACCAGCAGCAGCACCAGGTTGACCGGGCGCAGCATCGGCAGGGTCACCGAGCGCAGCCGACGCCAGAATCCGGCGCCGTCCATGGCGGCGGCCTCGTACAGCTCGTCGGGGATGTTCTGCAGCCCGGCCATGATGCAGAGGAAGGCGAAGGGCCAGGTACGCCAGATCGACACGATCAGCAGCGCGACGAAGCTGTTGTCGCCGATCAGCCAGAACGGTGGCTCGTCGACCAGCCCCAACTGGTCCACCAGCACGTGGTTGACCAGGCCGGTGTCGCGCTGGAACAGGAAGGTCCAGGTGATCACGGCGGTGTAGACCGGCAGCGCGTACGGGGTGAGGAAGAGCGCACGCAGGATCGCCCGGCCCCGGAAGGGTCGTTGCAGCAGGACCGCGGCGGTGGTGCCGAGCACCCAGGACAGCCCGACGGAGAGCACCGTGTAGACGACGGTGACCCGGAACGAGCGCAGCAGGTCGGCTCCGGCGGCGGAGTCGACGTCCAGCACGACGCGGTAGTTGTCCAGCCCGACGAAGGGCGCGCCGGACCAGTCGCGGATGTGGAACTGGGTGAGTTCCAGCAGGCTCATCCATGCGCCGACGAGCATCGGCACGACGTGGATCGCCAACTCCAGCACGATGGCCGGGGCGAGCAGGAGGTATGGCAGCAGCGACCGGCGGGGCCGGCGGGATCGTGGCCGCGCGGGTGGCCCGGTGTCGGTGGGGGTGCGGGCGGGCGGCGAGGTGGTGACGGCCATCAGGGTCCTTCCGCAGGCTGGCCGTGGGAGGGTCGGCGGGCACCTCCCACGGCCAGCGGTCCGTGGTCAGCGCATCTGCTGCTGGGCCCGGGTCAACTTCTCCCGGACGCTGTCCTCGGTGACCGGCCTGCCACTGGCCGCGTCGGCGAAGAGTTCCTTGATGGCGGTGCCGACCAGGGTCTCGAAGGTGCTCTCCTCGGGCACCTGCGGCAGCGGGGCCGCGCTGGTGGCCAGCGTCTGGGCGAGGACCTTCTGCTCGTCGGCGGCGAACGCCGGGTCGGCGGCGACGGTGTTGACCGCCGGCAGCGAGCCGTACGTCTTGTTCAGCGTCACCTGCTCGGTGTCGCTGGTCATGAACTTGACGAACTCCAGCGCGCCGTCGAGGTTCTCGGTGTGCTTGAACACGGCGATGTTGATGCCGGCGACCATGCTGTTGACCTGCTTGCCGCCGGCCGGCGGGGTGGACAGGAACGGCACCGGGGCCACCCCGTAGTCGTCCGGGGCCATGTTCTGTGACCGCAGGTTGGCTCCGGCGGCCTGCCAGAGCAGCATGGCGGCCTTGCCACCGGCGAAGTCGGAGACGGACTGGTTCTGCGCGTACTCGGCGTTGCTCGGGTTGACGATCTTGTCGACGGCCATCAGGTCGACGTAGCGCTTGACGGCGGCGACGTTCTGCGGGGTGTCGAAGCTGGGCTTGCCGGCCGCGTCGAACCAGTCGCCGCCGTACTGCTGGCCGAAGGTGAAGGCGTGGTGCGCGTTCTCCGACGGGTTGGCGCCCTCCACGGCCAGGCCCCACCTGCCGTCGCCGGTGAGCTTCCTGCCGACCTCGGCCACCTCCTCCCAGGTGGTCGGCGGGGCGGTGATGCCGGCGTCGGCGAATGACTTCTTGTTGTAGTACAACGCGTAGGCGAGGCTGTAGAGCGGGACGGCGGCCGGCGGCTTGTCGGCGGCACCGGCGGCGGCCAACGCGGCGGGGACGAACCGGTCCTTGCCGCCGATCTTGTCGAGCGTGGCGTCGTCGAACTCGACCAGCGCGCCGGTGGCCTGCAACGAGGCCGACCAGGTGTTGCCGATGTTGACCACGTCCGGGCCCTGCCCGGTGGTGGCCGCGGCGAGCAGCCGGTTGAGCAGATCCGACCAGGGGACCACCTCGACGTTGACCGTGATGCCGGTCTGCTGGGTGAACCTGTCCAGCTCGGGCTGGAGGATCGCCTTGTCGGCCTCCAGGCTGGCGCCCTGGTTGCTGGCCCAGTAGGTGAGGGTCTTGCCGGCTTCGCCGGAGGACTCGCCGGAGCCGCAGGCGGTGAGCGACGCGGCGGCCAGCACGGTCGCGGTGAGGATCGCGAGGTGTCGTCTCGACACGGTCTGCCCTTTCGACGGGGGTGGTGGGGACGCCGGTCGGGCCCGCGAGGACGGGGCAGGGTGGGCGGGACCGGGCGGTGGGGTGGAGGCGGAGGAGGCCCCGCCGAGTTACATCACGGCTTAATTAATGTCGTCATTAAAATGGCTCGGCGGGGGGCCGTCAAGCACGGGCCGTACAGTCGCCCCGGGGCGGGCCGATCAAAACGAGGTGACACGTGGAGCTGGCGCGGGCGACGAACCGCAGCGTCCGGGTGCGCAACCGGTCGGCCCTGCTGTCCCGGATCTTCCTGGACGGCCCGCTGACCCGGCAGGATCTGGTGCGCAGCACCGGCCTGAGCCAGCCGGCGGTCAGCAACGTGGTCGGCGACCTGATCGACGAGGGCCTGGTGATGGAGGCCGGCGCCGCCGAGTCCGACGGCGGCCGGCCGAGCATGATGCTGCGGATCGTGCCCCGGTACGCCGTGGTCGTCGGGGTGGACGTGGGCGAGACCCGGGTCCGGGTCGAGCTGTTCGACCTGGCGATGATCCTGCTGGCCAGCGCCGAGTACCCGCTGGAGGACGGCGGCACCGAACCGGCCACGGTGGCCGGGCACGTGCTGACCGGCATCGACCGGGTGCTCGCCGAGGCCGACGCGCGCCACGACGAGGTCCTCGGCGTCGGCATCGGCGTCTCCGGGGTGGTCGAGCAGGGCGACCGGGCCGTGGTGGACGCGCAGACCCTCGGCTGGGATCACGTACCGCTGGAACGCCTGATCGCCGAGGGCACCGACCTGCCGCTGCACATCGACAACGGCGCGAAGACCCTCGGCCAGGCCGAGATGTGGTTCGGTGCCGGCCGGGGCGCCCGGCACGCGGTGTTCGCCCTGGTGGGCTCCGGTGTCGGCGCGTCCGTGGTGACCAACGGCGTCACCTATCGGGGCGCGTCCAGCAGCGCCGGCGAGTGGGGGCACACCACCCTCGTCTACGGCGGCCGCCCCTGCCGCTGCGGCGCCCGGGGCTGCCTGGAGGCGTACGTCGGGGCCGAGGCGATCATCGACCGGTACCGCGAGGCCCGGCGCGGGCGGGCGGTGCCCGGAGTCGACGAGGAGTCGCAGATCGCCGCGCTGATGACGGCGGCCGAGACCTCGCCGACCGCCCGCCGGGTGCTCGACGAGACGGCCGACTACCTGGGTGCCGGGGTGGCCAATCTGATCAACCTGTTCAACCCGGAGCGGGTGGTGCTGGGCGGCTGGGCCGTCATGGCGCTGGCCGAACTGCTGCCCGCCGTCCGGGCCGCCGCCGGCCGCCAGGCGCTGCGCCTGCCGTACGCGCAGGTCTCGATCGAGCTGGGCGAACTCGGCGTGGACGCGGTGGCGCTCGGCGCAGCCACCCTGCCGATCGCCCGACTGCTCGCCACCGGCGGCGTCCGCCGCTGAACAAAGCGAACCTTCGGGATAAATAACGAAGTTATAGATCGATGTCTTGACGCCACCGCGGGGCTCCGGCAACACTCTGCGGCAGACGCTCCAGCGTCCACGGTGCCCTCCCGGCGGCACCACCCTCGGTGCAAGGAAGGGCCCCTGCCAACGCCTGCGGTAGTAGCGGGGTCCCTCCTCACACCCGGCCTCACCAGCAGCCCGTCCCGCACCCCGTCGCGCCCGACGTCCGCTCCCCCACGACCGACAGGCGACGTCATGACCGCACGCGCACCCCACGTACCCCCACCGCACCTCCGCCGACGAGCCACCACCCGGCGCCTGCTCGCCGGGCTCGCGGTGAGCCTGGTCGCCGCCCTCGTCCCGACCGTCGGCGCGGCACCCGCCCAGGCCGCACCCACCCTGCTGTCCCAGGGCCGCCCGGCCACCGCCTCCTCCACCGAGGGTGGTGCCTACCCCGCCTCGGCCGCCGTCGACGGCGACTCCGGCACCCGCTGGTCCAGCGCGTTCAGCGACCCGCAGTGGCTGCGCGTCGACCTCGGCGTCCGGGCCGCCCTCACCCAGGTCACCCTGGCCTGGGAGGCCGCGCACGCCCGTGCCTTCCAGATCCAGGTCTCCGACGACGGCACCACCTGGACCACCGTGCACAGCACCAGCACCGCCACCGGCGGCACCCAGACCGTCGCCGTCAGCGGCGCCGGACGCTACGTGCGGATGTACGGCACCCAGCGGGCCACCGGATACGGCTACTCGCTGTGGGAGTTCCAGGTCTGGGGCGAGACCGGCGGCACCGGCACCCCGGTCGAGCCGACCGATCCGCGCAACCCGAACCTCGGCCCGAACACGTTCGTCTTCGATCCGTCCACCCCCACCGCCACCATCCAGAGCCGACTGAACACCCTCTTCAGCCAGCAGGAGACCAACCAGTTCGGCCCGCAGCGCTACGCGGTGCTGTTCAAGCCCGGCACCTACACCGCCGACGTCAACCTCGGCTTCTTCACCCAGGTCGCCGGTCTCGGCATGTCACCTGACGACGTGAACCTCAACGGGCACGTCCGGGTCGAGGCGCACTGGTTCAACGGCAACGCCACTCAGAACTTCTGGCGAGCCGCCGAGAACCTGTCGGTGACCCTGCCTGCCGGGGTGCAGGTGGAACGCTGGGCGGTGTCGCAGGCCGCGCCGTACCGGCGGATGCACCTGCGCGGCGCGCAGAACCAGATCCAGCTCTGGAACGGCCACGACGGCTGGTCCAGCGGTGGCCTGATGGCCGACACCCGCATCGACGGCCTGGTCGTCTCCGGCTCGCAACAGCAGTGGTACTCGCGCAACAGCGAGTTCGGCAACGGCTGGACCGGCTCGGTGTGGAACATGGTCTTCCAGGGCGTGACCGGCGCACCGGCCCCACACTTCCCCAATCCGTCGCACACCGTCGTCCCGACCACCCCGGTGGTCCGCGAGAAGCCGTTCCTCTACGTCGACGGCACCGGCGAGTACCGCGTCTTCGTGCCCGCCCTGCGCACCAACTCGACCGGCACCACCTGGTACAACAAGACCCCCGCCGGGTCGTCGATCTCGCTGGCCGACTTCTTCGTCGTGCGGCCCGGCACCTCGGCGGCCACCATCAACGCCGCCCTCGCCCAGGGCAAGCACCTGCTGTTCACCCCCGGCGTGCACCGGGTCACCGAACCGATCCAGGTGAACCGGGCCGACACGGTGATCCTCGGCCTCGGCCTGGCCACCATCCAGACCGACAACGGCACCGTCGGCATGCGCGTCGCCGACGTGAACGGCGTCAAGGTCGCCGGCATCATGTTCGAGGCCGGCACCACCACCTCTCCCGTCCTGATGGAGGTCGGCCCGTCCGGCTCGTCGGCCGACCACGCCGCCAACCCCACCTCGCTGCACGACGTCTTCTTCCGCATCGGCGGGCCGGGCGTCGGCCGCGCCACCACCAGCCTGATCGTCAACAGCGACGACGTGATCGGCGACCACATGTGGCTGTGGCGAGCCGACCACGGCGACGGCGTCGGCTGGACCGTCAACACCGCCGACACTGGGCTGGTCGTCAACGGCGACGACGTCACCATGTACGGCCTCTTCGTCGAGCACTACCAGAAGTACCAGACCATCTGGAACGGCAACCGCGGGCGCACGTACTTCTACCAGAACGAACTGCCGTACGACCCGCCGAACCAGGCCGCCTGGATGAACGGCGCGACCCGGGGTTACGCCGCGTACAAGGTGGCCGACTCGGTGACCAGCCATCAGGCGTGGGGGCTGGGCAGCTACGCCTACTTCAACGTCGACCCGTCGGTGGTCGCCGACCGCTCCTTCGAGGTGCCGAACAACCCGAACGTACGCTTCACCAACATGGTGACCGTCTCGCTCGGCGGCGTCGGCACCATCAACCGGATGATCAACAACACCGGGAACACCGTCAACAGCGCCAACCAGGTCGCCTACCTGACCACCTACCCGTAGGCCGACCACCGGGTGCCGGGCCCGCCCGCCCGGCACCCGACCGTCTACCGTCCGGCCGCGACCCGGACCAGCCCGGCCACCGTCCGGGAACGACTGTGCGCGGGCCAGGCGAGCACGGTCGAGACGTACGGGGCGTCGGTCAACGGTATGGCGGTGTGCGCGCTCCACAGCCAGGACCGGGACGAGGCACAGAGGACCGCCATGGTGTGCCCGAGGGCGATCAACTGGGCCAACTGCGACTGGTCGTGGATCTCCGGCCCCGGGCCCGGTTCGTAGCTGCCGTCCTGACCCGGCCACCGGGCCACCGGCAGATCCGGCAGGTCACTGATCTCCGCCATGCTCAGCGAGGTGCGCGCGGCGAGCGGATGCCCGGCCGGCAGGATCGCCACCTGCTGCTCGGTCAGCAGGTCCTCGGTGTCGAAGCCGGCCAGGTCGTCGAAGGGCCGCTGCATCAGCGCCACGTCGGCGCGACCGTCGCGCAGCATCCGCGCCTGGTCCCCGATCCCGCACAACAGCACCTCGACCTCGGCCGCGCCGGGCTCCGCCGCGTACGCCTCCAGGAGTTTCCGCAACAGTTCGTGATTCGTACCCGCCTTGGTCGCCAGCGTCAGTCGGTGCGGGGCGGTCGCCGCCCGGCGGGTGCGGCGGGCGGCGGCCGAGGTGGCGTCCAGGATCGCGCGGGCCTCGTCGAGCAGTACCCGCCCCGCACCGGTGAGCGTGACGCCGCGCCGGTCACGGTCGAACAGCGTCACCCCGAGACGCCGTTCGAGCTGCCGGATCGCCCGCGACAGCGGCGGCTGGGCGATGCCGAGGCGTTCGGCCGCCCGAGTGAAGTGCAGCTCCTCCGCGACGGCTACGAAGTACCGCAGCTCGCGGGTCTCCAGCGTGTCCACCCCTCGACGGTACTGTGCTGATACCGGCGGGGTATCAGCACGTACCGAAGCGGTGTAAGGAGAACGCCGTCCGCCGCGCCACCATCGGCGTCATGAGCGACACGAAGACCGCGCTGATCACCGGCGCGAACAAGGGACTCGGCTACCAGATCGCGGCCGGTCTGGGCGTACGCGGCTACCGCATCGCGGTGGGCGCCCGCGACGAGGCCCGGGGCGAGGCGGCCGTGAAGACGCTGCACGCCGCCGGGGTGGACGCGTTCACCGTGCCCCTGGACGTCACCAGCGACCGCAGCGTCACCGAGGCGGCAGAACTGATCTCCCACCAGGGCGGACGCCTGGACGTCCTGGTCAACAACGCCGGCATCTCCGGACCGACCGGGCCGGGCTGGGCGCAGGACCCCACCACGCTCGACCTGGACGTCGTACGGGCCGTCGTGGACACCAACGTCTACGGCGTGATCCGGGTGACCAACGCGATGCTGCCGCTGCTGCGCCGCTCCCCCGCACCTCGCATCGTCAACGTCTCCAGCAGCGTCGGCTCCCTCGCCTGGCAGACCGACCCCACCATCGAGGTCGGCCCGATCATGGCCGCCTACTCGCCCACGAAGTCGTACCTGAACGCCGTCACCGTGCACTACGCCCGACAACTCGCCGGCACCAGCATCCTGATCAACGCCGCCTGCCCCGGTCTGGTCGCCACCGACTTCACCGGCGGCCTCGGACGCCCCGCCGAGGAGGCCGCCGCCACCCCGATCCGGCTCGCCACCCTGCCCGACGACGGCCCGACCGGCACCTTCTCCAACGACGACGGCACCATCCCCTGGTGACCTCTTGCCGTTCCCTCGACGGCTGTCCGGCCGTCGAGGGGGCGGCCCTTTCCGGTGCCACCGAACATCGCCCCAGCGAACGCGACCTCACCGCCGACGGTCACCTCGGCGAAAACGACCTCACCGCCGAAAGTCTCCTTCGCGGAAACGACCGCACCGCGAAGGCCGCCTCGGCGAACCAGGCGGCGCTGCCCTCACCGGCCCCCAACGCCTCGTCGCCGCTGGCCAACTCCTGCGCAACGGCGATGAGCGCGAGACCCGCGCCGTCGACCAGCGTGTGCGACAGCAGCGCGAAGAAAGGAAGATCATCGTCCCAGTGCTGAGGACGCTGGGCCGAATCGACGGCAACGCCGGCACGACACCCGCGCCTTGTCCGCCGCAGAAGCAGGCATGAGATCCGGCCTGCTCAGGCCCGTGCTGTCGCACCCACCGCAAGATCGCGCTCGATCCAGGATCGAGTGGTCTCGTCGCGCGGCGATAACCCCTCGATCCCGGATCGAGCGTGACCCTCTCCGCGGACCGTGCGCGCACACTGACCTCGTCGGTCATCGCCGTCGCCAAGAGCAAGGTCGTTCGCAACCCGTGCCCGCCCTCGGTGTAGCGCGGCAGAACCTGCCGCACAACATCGACGAGTTCACGAACGGGCAGCGCTGCGAGCTGTTCTGCCAGGCCATGCCGATCTTCGTCCGTGGTCATGAAGCCGACCATACGTACGAGTTCACCGTCTCACGGAAGGAGATCTGATGGCCCCGCCCACCACTCCGGAACCACTTTGGAGAATCGACGACGTATCCGCCTACCTGCGGTTCCCCGTGCAGACGCTTTACCAATGGCGCACACGCAAGTACGGCCCACTCGCCGCCCGCGTCGGCCGACATCTCAGCATCGACCTGGGCGCGGGCGTACCCGCTGATAGCGGTCTCCTTGCCCTGGGCAACTCCGGCCTACGAGCCGAATGATCATGGTTCAACGCCTATCGCAGGTGCCGGAAGTGCAGGTCACGGCACCTGCGGTCGTCACTTGGCGTTGAAGTAGCTGGCCTCCGGGTGGTGGACCACGATGGCGTCGGTGGCCTGCTCGGGCATGAGCTGGAACTCCTCGGACAACTGCACGCCGATCCGCTCCGCGCCGAGCAGCTCCACGATCTTCGCCCGGTCCTCAAGGTCGGGGCAGGCCGGGTAGCCGAACGCGTACCGGCAGCCCCGGTAGTCGGTGCGCAGCAGTCCGGCGAGGTCCGTGGGATCGTCGGCGGCGACGGTACGGCCGTCGGGCAGGGTCAGCTCGGCCCGGACCCGCTTGTGCCAGTACTCGGCCAGCGCCTCGGTGAGCTGCACGGACAGTCCGTGCACCTCCAGGTAGTCGCGGTACTCGTTGCGGGCGAAGAGCTTGGCCGCGTACTCGCTGACCGGCTGGCCGACGGTGACCAGTTGCAGGGCGACCACGTCCAGGTCGTCGCCGCGCGGACGGAAGAAGTCAGCCAGGCAGAGGCGTCGTTCCTGGCGCTGCCGGGGGAAGGTGAACCGGGCCCGCTCGGCGTGGCCGTTCTCGTCCAGCAGCACCAGGTCGTTGCCCTCGGAGTACGCCGGGAAGTAGCCGTAGACCACGGCCGCCTCCAACACCTTGTCGGCAATCAGGCGGTCCAGCCAGTAGCGCAGCCGGGGCCGACCCTCGGTCTCCACCAACTCCTCATAGGACGGACCCTTGCCGCCACGCGCGCCCCGCAGGCCCCACTGCCCCATGAAGGTGGCCCGCTCGTCCAGCAGCGCCGCGTAGTCGGCCAACGGCACGCCCTTGACCACCCGGGTGCCGAAGAACGGTGCGCGCGGCACCGGCACGTCGGCGGCCACGTCGGAGCGCACCGAGGTGTCGCTCAGCTCCGGCAACGACTCGGCGACCACGGCGCGCTGCCGCTCGCGGCGGGCCCGCCGGGCTGCCAGGGCGGCCTCCCGGTCGGCGTCGACCACGGGGGCCCCGCCGCGCTTGGCCGTCATCACCCGGTCCATCAGGGAGAGTCCCTCGAAGGCGTCGCGCGCGTAGTGCACCTGGCCGGGGAACATCGACCGCAGGTCGTCCTCGACGTACGCCCGGGTCAGTGCCGCGCCGCCGAGCAGGACCGGCCAGCGCTCGGCGACCCCGCGCGTGGCCATCTCGGCCAGGTTCTCCTTCATGATGACCGTGCTCTTGACCAGCAGGCCGGACATGCCGATGGCGTCGGCGCGGTGCTGCTCGGCGGCGTCCAGGATGGCGGAGATCGGCTGCTTGATGCCGATGTTCACCACCTCGTAGCCGTTGTTGGACAGAATGATGTCGACCAGGTTCTTGCCGATGTCGTGCACGTCGCCCTTGACGGTGGCGAGCACGATGCGGCCCTTGCCGCCGTCGTCGGCCTTCTCCATGTGCGGTTCCAGGTACGCCACCGCGGTCTTCATCACCTCGGCGGACTGAAGCACGAACGGCAACTGCATCTGGCCGGAGCCGAACAGCTCACCGACGACCTTCATGCCGTCCAGCAGAATGTCGTTGATGATCAGCAGCGGCGCGGTGCCGGCGGCCATCGCGGCGTCCAGGTCGGCCTCCAGGCCGTTGCGCTCGCCGTCGATGATCCGCCGCTTGAGCCGCTCGTTGAGCGGCAGCGCGGCCAACTCCTCGGCCCGGGTGGCGCGCGCCGAGGCGGCGTCGACGCCCTCGAAGACCTCGATGAACCGCTGCACCGGGTCGTAGCCCTCGCGGCGGCGGTCGTAGACCAGGTCCAGGGCGATCTCGCGCTGCTCGTCGGGGATCTTGGCCATCGGCAGGATCTTGCTGGCGTGCACGATGGCCGAGGTCAGCCCGGCCTGCACGCACTCGTGCAGGAAGACCGAGTTGAGCACCTGGCGGGCCGCCGGGTTGAGGCCGAACGAGACGTTCGAGATGCCCAGCGTGAAGTTCACGCCCGGCCAGCGGCGGGCGATCTCCCGGATCGCCTCGATGGTCTCGATGCCGTCGCGGCGGGTCTCCTCCTGGCCGGTGGCGATCGGGAAGGTCAGCGCGTCGATCAGGATGTCGGCGCGGCGCAGCCCCCACCGGCTGGTCAGGTCCTCGATGAGCCGGCCGGCGACGCGTACCTTCCACTCCGCCGTGCGGGCCTGGCCCTCCTCGTCGATGAGCAGCGCGACCACGGCGGCGCCATGCTCGGCGACCACCGGCATGACCCGCGCGTAGCGGGAGTCGGGACCGTCGCCGTCCTCGAAGTTCACCGAGTTGACCACGCACCGGCCGCCGAGCATCTCCAGCCCGGCCTCGATCACCGCCGGCTCGGTCGAGTCCAACATGATCGGCAGGGTGGAGGCGGTGGCGAAACGCCCGGCCAGCTCCCGCATGTCGGTGGTGCCGTCCCGGCCCACGTAGTCGATGCAGAGGTCCAGCAGGTGCGAGCCGTCCCGGGCCTGGCTCCGGGCGATCTCCACACAGGCCTGCCAGTCGGCGGCGAGCATCGCCTCCCGGAACGCCTTGGAACCGTTGGCGTTGGTCCGCTCCCCCACCATCAGCACGCTGGCGTCCTGGGCGAACGGCACGTGGTGGTAGATCGAGGAGACACCGGCGTCGGCCCGCGGTTCGCGGGCCACCGGCCGCACGTCGCGCATCCGCTCGGAGAGCACCCGGATGTGCTCCGGCGTGGTGCCGCAACAGCCACCGACCAGCGCGACGCCGTACTCGACGACGAACCGCTCCAGGGCGTCGGCCATGTCCTCCGGGCCGAGCGGGAAGTACGCGCCGTCGGCGGTGAGCACCGGCAGGCCGGCGTTGGGCATCACCGACACCGGGATGCGGGAGTGCTGGGCCAGGTAGCGCAGGTGCTCGCCCATCTCGGCCGGGCCGGTCGAGCAGTTCAGCCCGATCAGGTCCACCCCGAGCGGCTCGATCGCGGTCAGCGCCGCGCCGATCTCACTGCCCAGCAGCATGGTGCCGGTGGTCTCGACGGCGACGTGACAGATGATCGGCACCTGGACGCCCGCCTCGGCCATCGCCCGCTTCGACCCGGTCACCGCGGCCTTGACCTGGAGCAGGTCCTGGCAGGTCTCGATGATCAGCGCGTCCGCGCCACCGGCGATCAGACCACCGGCGTTCTGCTGGTACGCGTCGCGCAGCGTGGCGTACGCGGCGTGCCCGAGCGTGGGCAGCTTGGTTCCGGGGCCGATCGAGCCGAGCACCCAGCGGGGCCGTTCCGGCGTCGAGTACGCGTCGGCGGCCTCCCGGGCCAGCCGCGCCCCCACCTCGGACAGCTCCCAGATCCGCTCGGGGATGTCGTACTCCGCGAGGTTCGGCAGGTTGGCACCGAAGGTGTTCGTCTCCACACAGTCCGCGCCCGCGGCCAGGTACGCCTCGTGCACCCCGCGCACCACGTCCGGACGGGTGACGTTGAGGATCTCGTTGCACCCCTCCAGACCGTCGAAGTCGTCGAGGGTCAGGTCCGCGGCCTGCAGCATCGTGCCCATCGCCCCGTCGGTGACGAGGATCCGGTCTGTCAGCGCATCGAGCAACGAAGTCCGCACGCTCTCAGGTTAGTGCGACGTACCGGCCTCGCATCCCCACGTGCGACCCGTTCCCACATTGTGTCGCCGGGATCACCCGTCCGCTTTCGCCTACTATGTGCGCTACACCCGGCCCTTCCGGCCGCCACCGGCCGTGGTGGCGGGCCGGGGATCCGGCGCGGCCGACGGGCCGGGTACGGGCGCGGCACGTAGGCTGACTGATGTGAGGGACATCAGCGACACCACCACGCACGGCGGGCGGCCGACCGGGGCCGCCGGCGACGAGCAGGGTGAGGTGACGGCGTGACCGAGTTCGACGGGTTGCCGGTGCTGCGATCCCCGGTGGCCATCGCCGCCTTCGAGGGGTGGAACGACGCCGCCGACGCCTCGACCGCCGCCGTGGAACATCTGGAACAGGTGTGGGAGGCACGGCCGATCACCGAGCTGGACCCGGAGGACTTCTACGACTTCCAGGTCAGCCGGCCCACCATCACGATGGCCGAGGGCGCCACCCGGCGGGTGGAATGGCCGACCACCCGGTTCACCGTGGCCAGCCCGTCCGGCACCGAACGGGACGTGGTGCTGATCCGGGGCATCGAGCCGAGCATGCGCTGGCGCACCTTCTGCGAGCAGGTGCTGGAGATCTGCCACAGCCTGGAGGTCGAGCGGGTGGTCCTGCTCGGCGCGCTGCTGGCCGACGTGCCGTACACCCGGCCGCTGCCGATCAGCGGCAGCGCCTCTGACGCCGACGCCGCCCGCCGCTACCAGCTCACCCCCACCCGTTACGACGGGCCGACCGGCATCGTCGGCGTGCTGCACGACGCCTGCACCCGCGCCGAGGTGGACGCCGTCTCGTTCTGGGTGCACGTGCCGCACTACGCCAACAACCCGCCCTGCCCCAAGGCCACGCTCGCCCTGCTACACCGGGTCGAGGAGGTCCTCGACCTGCCGGTGCCGATGGCCGACCTGGCCGAGGAAGCCGCCGAGTGGGAGCAGCGGGTCCGCAGCGCCGCCGAGCAGGACGCCGAACTCGGCGAGTACGTCCGTGAGCTGGAGGAACGCGTCGGCGACGCGGGCATCACCCCGTTGACCGGGGACGAGATCGCGCAGGAGTTCGAGAAGTACCTGCGCCGCCGGGGCGGATCCGCCGGCCCGACCGCCGGTTCCTGGTAGCCCTTTCCGCTTCTTCGCGACGCCCCGGACACGGTCCACGTGTCCGGGGCGTCGTTCTATCGGTGGCGCCTCGTGTCGGGGTGGCGCGGCACGCACCGCGTGGGGCATCCTAGGAACCTAGCTGATAGGAGGTCGGGAATGCAGATCAACCCGGGTGCCGCAGAGTTCCCGCACCGGCAGATCGCCGCGCAGCTCAAGACGCAGATCCGCCGGGGCGACTGGGGGCCGGGCGAGCGCCTGCCGTCGATCCCGGCGATCGCCGAGATGTTCGGCGTGGCCAAGCAAACCGTGCAACGCGCCGTCGACCAGCTCCGCGTCGAAGGCATCTTGATCACCAAGCCCGGCTCCGGTACGTACGTCCGCGGCACCCGGCGGCGGCTCAACCGGCTCTCCCGAGGCCGCTACGGCGGCTTCCGGGGCTACCACACCGATCTGGCCGCCCGATACCGCCAGCAACTCGTCGCCGTCGGCCGCTCCCCCGCACCGCCCGAGGTCGCCGACGCGTTCGGCGTAGCCGACGGCACCGAACTGCTCTGCCGCCGCCACCTGGTCCGCACCGAGGACTCACCGGTCGAGGTGGGCGCCTCCTGGTTCCTGCCCGCCGACACCGCCGGCACCACACTGGAACGCGCCGAGGCGTTCGGCCGCCCGCTCTACCAGGAGGCCGAGGAGGCCACCGGACGCCGGTACGCGACCGCCACCGACACGATCACCGCGCGCCAGCCCAGCCGCGAGGAGGCCGAGACCCTCCAGATCCGGCCGGACACCCCGGTCCTGCACCTGCTGCACGTGGCGTACGACGCGCACCGAAAGCCGATCGAGGTCGCCCAGGCCACCTGGCCCGGCCCGGTCACCACGCTGACCGAGGAGTACCCGATCCCCGCCCCCACCAGCGCCCCCGACCCCGACCCCGGCCTGGTCCTCGGCTGACTCCGCTCCCCAGTCCGCGCGTCGGGCCACTCGCCGTCGACCGGATACGCCCCGCTGGGACACGCCGCCGGCGGGACACGCCCGTCGATCATGGACTCGTGGCGGGCCCACGCGTCACTGGCAGGCCCAGGCGTCGCCGATCATGGACTTGTGGCGGAGTCGTATCGTCCCATAAACCAGCGAAACGACTGCCACAATTCCATGATCGACGCCCGGCGCAGGCACAGCACACGGGCGGGGCGGGGCGGGCGCAGGGGTGGCGCGGGGTGGGAGGTCAGAGGCGGATGCCGAGGAGGGCGTCCAGGGTGGTGGCGAACAGGGCCGGGGCAGTGGGATCGTCGGCCGCACCGGCGAGGGTGCGGTCGGCCCACTCGTCGGCCAGGCGTACCGCACCCGGGGAGTCGAGGTCGTCGGTGAGGCGGTCGCGTACGCCCGAGAGGAAGGTCTCGCCGGACGGCCCGGCGGGGGCGGCGGCGGCCCGACGCCAGCGGGCTAGCCGGTCCTGGGCGGTGGTCAGCAGATCGTCGGTCCAGGAGCGGTCGGCGCGGTAGTGGCCGGTGAGCAGGGCCAACCGCACGGCCATCGGGTCGACCCGGTCGGCGCGCAGCCGGGAGACGAAGACCAGGTTGCCGCGGGACTTGGACATCTTCTCGCCGTCCAGGCCGATCATGCCGGCGTGCACGTAGTGCTCGGCGAAGGGCAGCGTGCCGGTCAGCCGCTCGGCGTGCGCGGCGGAGCACTCGTGGTGCGGATAGACCAGGTCGTTGCCGCCGCCCTGGACGCCGATGGTGGCGCCGAGCAGGTTCAGCGCGATGACGGTGCACTCGATGTGCCAGCCGGGACGGCCGGGGCCGAGATCGCCGCCGGGCCAGGAGGGTTCGCCCTCGCGGGCGCCGCGCCACAGCAGCGGGTCCAGCGGGTCGCGTTTGCCGACCCGGTCCGGGTCGCCGCCGCGCTCGGGGAAGATCTCCAGCATCTCGTCGCGGGACAGGTTGGACTCGTAGCCGAAGCGCGGTGCGGTGGAGACGTCGAAGTAGACGTCGCCGGTGCCGTCCTCGAGGCGGTACGCGGCGCCGTCCTTGAGCAGCAGCAGCACCTTCTCGGCGATGTCCGGGATCGACTCGACCGCACCCACGTAGTGTGCCGGCGGGATGATCCGCAGCGTCTCCATGTCCTCCCGGAACAGCGCCGTCTCCCGCATCGCCAGGACCTTCCAGTCCTCGCCGTCGCGTTCGGCGCGTTCCAGCAGCGGGTCGTCGATGTCGGTGACGTTCTGCACGTACCGCACCTCGTGGCCCGCGTCGCGCCACATCCGCTGCACCAGATCAAAGGTGATCATGGTGGCGGCGTGCCCCAGGTGGGTGGCGTCGTACGGGGTGATGCCGCAGACGTACATGGAGGTCGGTCCGTCGGTCGGGTGCACACCCTGCCGCGCCGAGTCGTACAACCTCAGCGGCCCACCCCTGCCCGGCAGCCGCGGCACCTCGTGCCCCACCCAAGACTCCATGACCGTCAGCCTAGCCAGCCGACCGTGGGCGTCACGCCGGGCTCTCCAGTGATCAAGCCGACATGGTCACACCGGCGGCCACGGCACGGCCGGCCAGTCGTGGGACGGCTGCGGGAAACGGCACTCCTCGCGGAGCCGGCCGATCCGAGCGGCCAGTTCGGTGATCTCACCGATGGTGAGGTGGTCGGCGAGGTCGTCGCCGAGCGGACCGGCGACCTGGACGGCGAGCCGGTCCAGCGTCTCGACGGCGTCGGGCGGCAACTGACGACCGGCCCAGCCCCAGAGCACCGTCCGTAGCTTGTCCTCGACGTGGAAGCTGACGCCGTGGTCGACGCCGTACAGCCGGTCGTCCGGCCCGACCAGGACGTGGCCGCCCTTGCGGTCGGCGTTGTTGATCACCGCGTCGAGCACCGCGAGTCGCGCCAGTCGCGGGTCGTCGGCGTGGGCCAGCGCGTACGCGGTGCCGTCGTCGTCGCGGGCCGCCGCCACCGGGAACCAGCGGGGCGGTACGGCGTCGGCCGGCACGAACCCGACGAGCGGCTCGGCGTCGTCCGGCTCGTCGATCCACAGTTGGCAGGAGCCCGGGCCGAACGGGCCGTCCCGCAGCACCGTGAGCGGCACCAGGTCCCAGCCACTGGCGGCGGAGACCAGGTAGGCGGCCACCTCCCGACCGGCCAGGGTCCCGTCCGGGAAGTCCCAGAGCGGGCGCTCACCGCGTACCGGCTTGTAGACGCAGCGGGCGGTCGCGCCGTCCAGGGTGAGGATGCCGCGCAGGGTGGTGTTGGAGGCGTCGACCAGCCGACCCTCGATGCTCAGATCACCGTCGCGCAGCAGCCGCAACGCCGCGCCACCGTCCTGCCGGGGTGCCAGGCCGGACGAGGTCACCGGTGGTAGCCGTTGTTCCGGGGGCAGAGGTGACCGGCCGGGTCGAGCGGCTGGCCGCACAGCGGACAGGGAGGACGGCCGGCGTTGACCACGCGCCGCGCCCGCTCGATGAACTCGCGGGTCGCCTCGGGCGTCAGCCGGACCCGGAGCCGGTCGAGGTCCTCGTCCGGCTCGACGTCGTCGGCCTCGTCCTCCTCCGACTCCCCCAGTTCCAGTTCGCTCTCGGCCTCGCCGACGGCGATCGCCTCGATGACCACGGTCGCGGTGTCCGCGTCGAAGGCCAACCCCAGGGTGCCGACCCGGAACTCCTCGTCGACCGGCGTCTCCAGCGGCTCGTTGTCACCCAGCGAGGCGGGCGCCTCGGGCAGGTCGACGCCGAAGCGACGCTGCGCCTCGGTGAGCAGTTCCTCCAACTTCTCGGCGAGCAACGAGACCTGGACCTTCTCCAGCGCGACGCTGACCACCCGGCCGTCGCCGCGGGCCTGGAGGAAGAACGTACGCTCCCCCGGCGGCCCGACGGTCCCGGCGACGAACCGCTCAGGCGGCTCGAAGGCGTGCACCTGGTGCGTCATACCCACGACCCTATCCGGCGGCCCGACACGCCGCGCACCCCACCGACCCGAGTCACCGCACGCCGCCCGCACCACCACCGACGGCGGCGTCCGAGTCCGCCGGCCGGGTGGTCCGGCGACGTCGCTTGCCGACCGGCGGCACCAACCCGGTCAGGTCGCCGCCGACGTCGTTGAGGCGTACCAGGAAGGGACGCAGCGGCGTGTAGCGGATCGCGGTCACCGACGCCGGGTCGACCACGATCCGCTGGAAGAGATCCAGGTGTACGCCGAGCGCGTCGGCGACGATCGCCTTGATCACGTCGCCGTGGCCACAGGCCAGCCAGACCGCCTCCGGGCCGTGCTCGGCGGTGATCCGGGCGTCCCACGCGCGTACCGCCGCGACGGCACGGGCCGCCATCTGCGCCATCGACTCCCCCTCGGGAAAGACCGCCGCGCTCGGGTGTTGCTGCACCACCGCCCAGAGGGGCTCCTTGGCCAGCTTCTTCAACGGCTGGCCCTCCCAGGTGCCGTACCCGCACTCGATGAGCCCGTCCTCGACGACCGGCGCGGCCTGCGGGAGGGCGAGTTCGAGAGTCTGCCGACAGCGGATGAGCGGGCTGGTCACCACGGCGGCCAGCGGCAGGTTCGCCAGTCGCTCGCCGACGGCCCGAGCCTGGGTACGCCCGGTGTCGTCCAGTTCGACCGGTTGCCGACCGGCCAGACCGCCGTCGGCGTTGGCCGTGGTGCGTCCGTGTCGCAGGAGCAGAAGTGTCGCCACCCGCACCACCCTAGGCCCTCACCGCCGCCCGTCCCGGCCCGTCCCGTCGGCAGCGCCGGGTCGCGTCCGCGCGAGTGGTGTAAGAGACGGCCATCGCGGGATCCGGTTTGATGTTATGCGGCGATCGGGGTGGGGTCGGTCTGATCGGTGTGG